>CAVTEM010000006.1:0-218791 GCA_963733845.1 uncultured Actinomycetes bacterium | reverse complement strand
GCTTCGCGAGGCGTCCCGGCATCTCGGGCGAGTAGTCGGGGTCTCGCACGTCGACTCGTTCCGCGGTGTGGGTGGGCGGCGGGTCGAAGCCCGGCCGCCCGAGCGCGAGGTTCTGCAGCGCGAGACGGAGCGGCTCTGCGTACGCGAACTGGCCCTCGAGCAGGTAGAGGCTCGTCTGCAGGGCGGCGAGGTCGTCGTCGGTCAGCTCGAGCTCGGGCAGGAAGTAGCGCTCGGAGCGCAGCGTGTACAGCTCCTCCCCGGTGAACTCGTCGCGCTGGGAGTCGAGCGGGACACCGAGGCCGATCAGCTCGGCGCGGTCGGCGTAGAAGCGCCGTGCGAAAGCCTCGTCCGACATCTCCGAGTACCCCTCGACGTTCTGCTTGACATCGCGTGCGGTCAGGGGCCGCCGCTCGGCCATCAGGAAGGCCACGAGCGAGAGCTGACGGATCAGCTTGTCGGTGTCGTGCGACATCCGCGTTCTATTCTGTCCGATCCCGTCGGGGCGGCGCGACCCGCGGTCCCGGATGTGTAGAGCGGCCGCGAAACGGGAACAGACTCGTCCGATTGAGAGTGTCAGTTATCCATACGGGCAACTCGGGCGCGGAGTTTGTAACAACGAACCCGGGTCGCTAGACTAGGCCGTCGCGCCGCCTCCCCCCTGCGGCGATTAATTGCCGTTTAACGACAATTTGCGGGCTCTTAACTACTCACACTAGATACTGCGAATGGACGAGAAGACCGTCGAGATTCAGAACAGCATGTATCAGTACTCGCGAGCTATTTACCGGTCGATTAAGGATCTCGTCGATCCGTACGCGGATCACGAGACCAGGCTGGAAGGCCGCCGCGAAGTGCTTGCCGCATGCGAAAGCACGATGGAGCGGCTCGCGAGGGACCCGCAGTACTTCGCCAAGCCGGACCGCGCCCTCTTCCAGGACATCCGTCGCCACTTCCCGATCACTGCGCAGGCTCAGGTCGCCTGGGCTGTGAGCGAGGGAGTCTCGGCTGCGGTTCAGTTCATCGAGGAGCAGATCGAGGCCGGGGCCTTCGACGGAGGCGTCCCGCGCTGCCGGGCGACCACCCGCAAGGGGAAGCCGTGCCAGCGCACGCCGCTTCCCGAGCGCGACTACTGCCCGAGCCATCAGCACCTCGAGCGCTCGAAGGTCGCCGCCTAGCGCCGCCCTGGCCGGCGGTGGCTTCCGCCGGGCAGAGCCCGGCTCGGCCCACTAGCCGGTGATCTCGCGGGCGTACGCGTTCGCGAACCCTGCGTCGCGCGCGTCCGGGACGGCGTTCTGCGCTTCCTGCAAGGTGGGGTAGACGCCGGCGAAGACGACGTAGTAGCCGGGGTGAAGGCTGGCGAAGGCCTCGGAGTCGATCACCCCGACCTCCTTCAGGCCCGAGCGGATGGCGCTGCGGGCGTTGCGGAGCGCGAGGTCGCGTCCGCCCGAGACCGGCATCGACGCCAGCACGACCGTGAAGCCGTCCTGGTCGGCCGGCCACTCGACCGGGTTTCCAGGCCCGGGACCGTCGGCGGGTTGCGTATCGGTCGGCGTCGCCTGGGTGGGGACGCTTGCGACCGGCGCCGTCTCCGTCGGCGCGGTGTCGGTTGCGGTCACGTCCGGCGGCGACGTCGCGACCACGGTGCGGACGCCTGCGGCCTCCTCCTCGTCCTGCGCCGCGTAGACCGCGGCCGCCGTCGCCAGCGCGGCGATCACGAGCAGCGCGAGCACGATCGGCAGCCAGTCGCCCGGGTACCAGCGCAGGCGTCGGCGCCAGGCGCGGCCGACGCTGCCGAGGAGGCTGCGCCCGGCCGGCACGCGGGCGCCGCAGTCGAGGCAATACTCCTGTCCGGGCTCCGTGGCGGCTCCGCAGGTCGGGCAGTCGGGCACGGCTCAGCCCTCGGCCGGGGCGGAGTCGGATTCGACGGGGTGGCCGCAGCCGGCGCAGAAACGGGCATCCGCCGGCACCGGGGCGCCGCAGCCCGAGCAGCTCACGACCGGAGTGGCGCCGGTCGGCCGGCCGCAGTTGGCGCAGAAGTGCGAACCCCACTGGATCGGCGCACCGCAGAGGCAGCGGGGAGCGGTCCGCGGGCTGCGCAGCTGGGCGGCGGTTTCGAGCAGGGCGTCGACCTCGGCGAGCCGGGTATCGATCGCGATCACCTCGAGGCAGCGCTCCTGGAGCAGGTCCTCGCGGAACCGGTCACGCCGGTACATCTCGAGCATGAGGCCGCCCAGGTCGCGGACCCGCTCCTCGCGTGCGCGCACGAGCGCTCGCCGCTCGCGGCGGAGGGCGCCGGGGTGTGGGCGGGCCTCGGAGGTGACGGCGCCGTCGCCCTCGCGCGCACCCAGGAGGCGTCCGAGCAGGCGTGCCATCGGCGCCGCGAGTGTAGCTACGCGCGGTCGATCACCACGAGCCGCTCCTCGGTCAGCTCGCGGATCGTGTACGCGGGGCCCTCGCGCGTGTTGCCGGAATCCTTGACGCCGCCGTAGGGCATCTGGTCCGCGCGGAAGGTCGGCGCCTCGTTGACCGTGACCCCGCCGAACTCGAGCTGTCTCGGCCGCGTGCAGGGCGCTGTCGAGGCCGACTCGTGAAGATCCCGGCCTGCAGGCCGAACGGCGTGCCGTTCGCGAGTTCGATCGCCTCGTCGAGGTCGTCGTAGGCGTTGACGGTGCAGACCGGGCCGAAGACCTCGTCGCACGACACCTTCAGGTCGGCTGCCGCGTCGGCGATCACGGTCGGCCGGATCAGCTCGCCCTCGAGCTCGCCTCCCGTGAGGATCGTCGCGCCGCCGTCGCGTGCCTCGGCGATCCACTCGAGGATCCGCTCGCGCGCGTCCGCGTCGATCACGGGGCCGACGTCGGTCTCCTCGTCGGCGGGATCGCCGAGCCTCAGCGCCTCGACCCGCGGCAGGAAGGCTCTGCAGGAACGAGTCGTACGCCTCGCGCGCCACGTAGATCCGCTGCACGGAGATGCAGCTCTGGCCGGCGAACGAGAACGCGTTGGCGGCCAGCTTCTCGGCCGCTCGGTCGACGTCGGCGTCGGCCTCGACGATCACCGGGGTCGCGTTGCCGAGCTCGAGCGTGACCCGCTTCTTCGGCGCCCGCTCGCGGATCCCCCAGCCGACCGGGACCGAGCCGGTGAACGAGATCAGCTTGACGCGCTCGTCGCCGACCAGGACGTCGCCGATCTCGGCGCTCGGCCCGACGACGACGTTGAGCCAGCCCGGCGGTAGGCCTGCTTCGTCCTCCAGCTCCGCGAGCAAGAGCGCGGACAGCGGTGTCTGGGTAGCCGGCTTGAGCACGACGGCGCAACCCGCTGCGAGCGCGGGCGCGATCTTGTGCGCGACGAGGTTGAGCGGGAAGTTGAACGGGCTGATCGCGCCGACGACGCCGACCGGCCGGCGGAGCGTGAACGCGAGCTTGCCCACTCCGGCCTGGGAGGCGTCCATCGGCACCATCTCGCCGGCGAGCTTGCGCGCCTCGACGGCCGCGAACGTGTACGTGGACATCGCGCGCTGGGCCTCGACGCGGGCGGCCTTCATCGGCTTGCCGGCCTCCTCCGAGATCGTGCGCGCCACCTCGTCGTGGCGGCGGCCCAGGTAGCCGGCGACCTTGACCAGGATCTCGGCCCGCCTGTGGGCCGGCAGCGGCTCCTCCAGCGCGCGCTCGGCGGCGTCGATCGCCTGCCGCGTCTCGCCGGATCCGGCCTTCGCGACCCGGCCGACGACCTCGCCCGAGTAGGGCGACCGCACGTCGATCCAGCCGCCCGTCTCGACCCACTCGCCGCCGACCAGCAGCTTCCGCTCGGTTGCCGTCGCGGCCATCGTGCAAGTCTATGTTCGTGCATACGCCCGCGCGTCGCGCGGATCTCGGTCACGCCCGTCAAGGGCTTCGCGCTCCTGCATCCGGACGGCGTCGAGCTGACCGCGGCCGGTGTCGTCGAGGATCGCCGCTTCGCCCTCGTGGATGCCGAAGACAAGCGCCTGCGCAGCTCGAGCGTGTCCTGGCCGGCTGTGGTGCGGGGTGAGTACGACGCCGAGGCCGAGGTGCTTCGGGTCACCTTTCCCGACGGCGAGGTGGTCGAGGGCAGCGCGACCGGGACGGGCGCGTCCGCGAGTGGGACTTCCACGGCGGCCAGCGCGAGCCGGGCCGGGTGGTCGAGGGCGAGTGGAACGAGCGCCTCTCCGCGCTGGCCGGCTACGACGTGCGGATCGTGCGGACGGAGAAGTACGGCCGCATCCGCGAGGATCCGGTGACGCTCGTCTCGCTCGCCTCGGTCGACCCGTCTCGAACAGGAGGCGGGCGGGTCCGTCGATCCGCGGCGGTTCCGCATGCTGTTCGACCTCGACGGCTGCGACGAGCACGAGGAGGACACGTGGGACGGGCGCCGGCTTCGGGTCGGCGAAGCGGTCCTGCGGGTCGGCGGGCCGGTGCCCCGCTGCGCTGTGACCACGCGCGACCCCGATTCGGGCAAGCGGGACCTGGACACGCTTCGGCTGATCAAGGGCTACCGCGGCGTGCGAGACGGCGAGGCGATCGACTTCGGCGTCTACGCGGCCGTCGAGCAGCCCGGGCGCGTGCGCGTGGGCGACCCGGTCGAGCCGCTGTAACGTTCCGTCGGTGGCGTCGCAGGCACTGATCGTCGACGCGGTTCGCAGCCCGATCGGGCGTAGGAACGGCGCGCTCTCGAAGCTTCGCGGCGACGTCCTCTGCGCTCAGGTGCTGAACGGCCTCGTAGCGCGCGTCGGGATCGAGCCCGGCGAGGTCGAGGACGTGCAGATGGGCTGCGTCACGCAGATCGGCGAGCAGGGCTGGAACGTCGGGCGCATGACGGTGCTCGAGGCCGACTGGCCCGACACCGTCTGCGGGACGACCGTCGACCGGCAGTGCGGCTCGTCGATGCAGACGAACTTCAATGCCGCCGCCGCGGTCTGGTCGGGCCAGCTCGACGTGGTCGTGTCGGCCGGCGTGGAGATGATGTCCCGGGTTCCGATGGGGTCGAACGGCGGCGATCTCTCCGAGCACCTGATGGAGCAGTGGAAGATCGTGCCGCAGGGGATCTCGGCCGAGGTGATCGCGGCGGAGTGGGGCCTGAAGCGGGAGGAGCTCGACGCGTACTCGCTCGAGTCGCACCGGCGCGCGGTCGCCGCGATCGACGAGGGCCGCTTCGAGCGGGAGGTGATTCCCGTCGAGGTCACGAACCCGCACGTCGGGACGCTGGTCGGCGTCGACGAGACGCCGCGCCGCGACACGTCGCTCGAGGCGATGGCGGCGCTGCAGCCGGCGTTCGTCCCGGACGGCGTCGTGACCGCGGGCAACTCGAGCCAGATCTGCGACGGCGCGGCAGCCGTGCTGATCGCGAGCGAGGCCGCCTGTGAACGGCTCGGGCTCGAGCCTCGCGCCCGCTTCGTCTCCTTCGGACTGGCCGGGGTCGATCCGCACCGGATGCTGCACGGCAATCCCGAGGCCTGCGCGAAGGCGCTCGCGCGGGCGGGCCTGGGGTGGGACGACATGGGCGTGATCGAGGTCAACGAGGCCTTCGCGTGCGTCGTGCTGCAGTTCGCCCGGGACGCGGGGCTCGAGGAGCGGTTCGCTGACATCAATCCCAACGGCGGCGGCATCTCGCTCGGCCACCCGCTCGGCGCGACCGGCGCGCGGATGACCGCGACGCTGGTCAGCGAGCTCGAGCGGCGCGGCGAGCGCTACGGGATCGCGTGCATGTGCATCGGCTTCGGCCAGGCGATCGCCGGCATCGTCGAGCGGCTGTAGCGCCTCCGTCGCGCTCTCGGCCAGAATCCGCCGATGAAGATCCTCCGTTTCGATGCGGGCCTCGCCGAGCGGATCGGCTGGCGACCGTACGACGTGAAGCTCACCTCGTCGATCGCGGTCGCAGACGGCGCGGGCGAGGCACATGCGTACGTGCTGTATTTCGAGCCCGGCGGCGAGATCGGCGCCCACGAAGCCGGCTTCGGCCAGCTGTTCTTCGCCGTCTCGGGGGACGGCTGGGTGGCCGGTGGTGACGGCGAGCGTCTCCACCTCGCGCAAGGGCAGGCCGCCTTCATCCATCGCGGCGAGATCCATTCGAAGGGCAGCGAGACCGGACTGACGGCGTTGATGATCCAGGTCCGCGACCTTGCTCCGTTGGGTTTCTAGCCGCATGGCTGAAAGGGCCGCATGGCTGCTCGTTCGCGGGCGTGGGGAGCGGCGGTTGGCGTCCGACGTTCGGGCCGACGACCTGCGCGCTCACTCCTCGACCCCGGCCTTCGGCGCGACCGGCGTGCTCTACTGCCGCGGCCAGCGGTGCTCGCTCGGCTCGGCCAGGCGATCGCCGGCGTCGTCGAGCGCCTCTAACCCGCTCAGCGCCCGCTCTCGACCAGCTCGACCGAGTAGTTGCGGTCGAGCCAGCGATCGAAGCGGACGTGATCCATCCCTCGTCCACCGAACATCGCGTCGGCGATCCCGTCCCGCCCTCGGAGCCTGTCGTTCCCCGCGTTCCCGCGCAGGACGTCCCGGTCCCAGCCGCCGATGAGCACGTCGTTTCCGGCGCCGCCGGCGATCCGGTCGGGGCCGTTTCCGCCGTAGATCACGTCGCGGCCACCCCGGCCGTCGATCCTGTCGGCGCCGCCGAGGCCGTAGATGAGATCGTTCCCGGGCGTGCCGATGAGGATGTCCGCGCCCGGGGTGCCCCGGAGCAGCTCGAACTCTTCGTCCCCGTCCTCGCCCTCGCCCTCGTCGGACTCCTCTTCCGCCTCCTTGGCCTGTTCCTGGGCCGTGTCGGCGTCGTACGAGACGGCATCGATCCGCTCGTCGTCCTTGCCCAGTTGGATGGCAACCGCCGTCGCGTCGCGCGGCTTCTCGGTCGTCACCGTCGTCCGCACGTGCCTCGACGCGTCCGAGTCCTCCCAGAGCCACCCTTCCTCCCACGGACGGCCCGGCTGCTTGTAGAAGAAGGACTCCTGCTGCACGACGGTCGCGTCGCCCTCCTCGTCGAGCGCGACCTCCAGCTCCGCCGAATGCCAGAAGTCGTGGTAGAAGTCGTCGGAGAGAAGCGTCGTCCGGGCTCCCCAGCGCGTGGTCCTTGCCGGCCGGTAGGAGCTCCACGGCTGGCCGCCCTGGACCCAGACCACGAGCGCGTCGCCGCGACGGTTCAGCGCGAGCTGGAGCACGTGTGTCCTGCCGCTCCGCTGCGACATGCTGTGCGCCGGCTCCCATTGTCCGCCGGCCGGTCTGTAGGCGACCTGCCCAGGAGTCCAGGACCCGTCGAAGCGAAGCCAGCCGACGAGCGCGGCGCCCGCGGCGTCCATCGCCAGCCTCGGCCGAGACGCGTCTCGGCCGGTGCCCGAGAGGGTCTCGGGCATCCCCCAGGGCCCGGCGGCTGGTCGCAGCGCCGCCTGGACGACGCGGTACGCCCCGTCCCACCATTGCCAGGACGCGACGGCGTTTCCCTGGTCGTCCATGGCCACCTGAGGCGCGTACGCGTTGCTGATCGGGTCGGAGGCCGTCTCCGGTTGAGACCACGGGCCCGAGATCGTTCGGGTGGAGGAGCGAACCACCGAGCGGAGGTCGCGCATTGACGCCCAGACGACGATCGCCCGGCCGGCCGCGACCGCGACGTCCGCGTTGAAGGCGAGCTCTCCCGGCGAGGACAGGTCCTGAGGAACGCTCCAGGCGCCGCCGGCCGGCCGGACAGCCGCCTGGACGACGCTGTCGCGTCCGTTCGAGCGGTGCCAGACGGCGACCGCGTTGCCGAGCCGGTCCATCGCCAGCTCGGGTGCCTCCGTGGCGGCAGCGGCGACCGAGATCCGCGCCGAGGAGCTCCACTCTCCGCCAGGCGAGCGCGACGCGGCCCTGATCGACGCCTTGTCGTCGGCGAGCTCCCGCCAGACGGCGACCACGTTCCCGGCGCCGTCGGACGCGACGCTCGGCGAGGAGGCGGCGACGTCCGCGGGCGAGATCGTCTTGGGCTCCAGCTTGCCGCTCGCCGCCTGCGGCAGAACAACGAGCATCGCCGCGGAAGCCAGCAGCACCGGCAGCGGCCGAATCCTGCTCGGTCGCGCTTCGGGCCGACCATCACGTCGTCGCAACTGACGACTCATCTTCGGCTCCTCGGCTAAGACTCCGCTGTCAACATTCCTCCCCTCGGACCCCACTGTCAAGTGGGCCGAACACGGTTCGTACGATGGGACAAATGGACACCCTGGGTCAGGCCTGGCTCCTCGTTCGTGGGCGCGGGGAGCGACGGCTCGAGCCCGCGGTGCTCCCCGACGAGATTCGTGCGCACTCCTCCACGCGCAGGCCTTCGGTTCAGCTCGGCGACCGCGCCGTGCTCTACGCCGCCGGCTGGCAGGTCGTGTTCGCGCTCGCGGACGTCGTCTCGGAGCCCGAGAACGTTCCCGGTCGCACGCGCTGGGGCTGGCGGTTCGGCCTCCGGGCCACGCTCGCGCTCTCCGACCTCCGTGCGGCGCCGCCCGTGGAGGCGGCCGGCGTGTTCCCGCGCAGCCTCGGGCGTCACAGTTACATCCGCCTCACGGACGCGCAGTTCGAGCTCGCCCGCGCCGCGATCGCCGGAGCCGCGCAGTAGCCGTGCGGGACGACGTCAAGCGCACGATTGAGCAGGGCTACGACGCGATGGCAGACCGCTTCGCCGCGTGGCAGAAGCAGATCACCGGCTCGACGCGGCTCGAACGGATCGGAGGGCTGCTCGACCTGTTGCCGCCGCGACCGGACGTGCTCGAGCTGGGCGTCGGCGCGGGCGTGCGTTCGAGCCGACTGCTCGCGGAGCGCGGACGGCTTACGGGCGTCGACCTCTCGGCCGAGCAGCTCCGCCGCGCACGCGGACGCCTCCCGGGCGCGACCCTGATCCAGGCCGACTTCACCGAGCTCGAGCTCGACGCCCGAGTCGTTCGATGCCGTCGTCGCCGCCTACGTCCTCAACCACCTCCCGCCGGAGGAGCTCCGCCCGCTCGCCGGCAAGGTCGCCCGCTGGCTCCGCCCGGGCGGCTACCTACCTCGCCACGTTCGGATACAACCGACAACCCAGGCTGGACGGGCGAGTGGCTCGGAGTCGAGATGTTCTTCGGCGGCCTTCCACCTGCGGAGAACCGGAGCCTCGTCGAGGACGCGGGCCTCGAGGTGCTCGTCGACGAGATCGAGGTCTCGCAGGAGCCGGAGGGCGAGGCGCGGTTCCAGTGGCTGCTCGCGCGCCGTCCCGAGTAGCATCGCGCGGCCGTGGCGAAGGAGATTGCAAAGGTCGGCGTCGTCGGGCTCGGCACCATGGGCGCCGGAATCGCGCAGCTGGCCGTCGAGGCGGGTTTCGAGACGATCGGGCGGGAGGTCTCGGCCGACCTCGGGGAGCGCGCCCGCGACCGGATCGCGCACTTCCTCACCCGCAAGGTGGAGAAGGGGCAATTGGAGGAGGGCGACCGCGACGCCGCCGTGGGACGCCTCTCGCTCACGACCGAGGTCGCCGACCTCGCCGGCTGCGACCTGGTGGTCGAGGCGATCGTCGAGGAGCTCGAGCCCAAGCAGGAGCTGTTCGCCGAGCTCGACCGCATCACGGCGCCCGACGCGATCCTGGCCACGAACACCTCGGCGCTCTCGGTCACGGAGATCGCGGCCGCGGCCGAGCGACGCGAGCGCGTGGTCGGCCTGCACTTCTTCAACCCGGCGCCGCTCCTGCCGCTCGTCGAGGTGATCCGGACCGAGCTCACCGACGACGAGCCGTACGAGGCCGCCTACGCCTTCGCCGAGCGCCTCGGCAAGACTCCGATCCGCTGCAACGACACGCCTGGCTTCGTCGTCAACCGCGTCCTGATCCCGCTGCTGAACGACTGCGTGCGCGTGCTCGACGAGGCCCGCGTGACGCCCGAGGACCTCGACACGGGGATGAAGAAGGGCACGGGCTGGCCGATGGGGCCGTGCGAGCTGCTCGACCTGGTCGGGATCGACGTCCACGTTCACGCCTCCGGGGCCCTGTACGACGCGCTCCGCGAGCCGCGGATGGCGGCGCCGCCCCGGCTCCTCCGCATGGCGCAGGCGGGCCTGCTCGGCCGCAAGTCGAAGCGCGGCTTCTACACGTACGACTAAGCGGAACCTGTGGCGCGAAAGGCGTTTCTGCTCGGAGGTACCGGCAAGACCGGCCGCGTGGTGGCTCGACGACTGCTCGAGACCGGCTGGGACGTGACCCTCGCCAGCCGTGGCGAGCGACCGGTGGAGGTCCACAGACGGCGCGCGCCACGTGGCGTTCGACCGCGCAGACGACGCCGCGCTCCGCAGCGCCCTCGGCGAGGGCGTGGACGTCCTCGTGGACTTCGTCGCGTTCGAGCGGGCGCATGCCGAGCAGCTGCTCGCGCTGGGCGGGCTGACGCGGTCGCTCGTCGTGATCTCCAGCGCGTCGGTCTACGCCGACCAGGCCGGCCGCTCGCTCGACGAGGCGCGCGCGGGCGAGGAGCCGAGCTTCCGCGTCCCGCTGACCGAGCGGGAACCCACGGTGCCGGCCGGCGACGACACCTACTCCACCCGCAAGGTGGCGATCGAGCGCGCGCTCCTCGGGCAGGACGAGATCCCGTCCACCCTGGTGCGTGCCGGGAGCGATCTACGGGCCCGGCGACCTGAACTCGCGAGAGTGGTACTTCGTCAAGCGCATCCTGGACGGCCGGCGGGCGGTCGTTCTGGCCCACCGCGGCGAGAGCAGGTTCCAGCCGACGTCCGTCCACAACCTCGGAGAGCTGATCCGCCTCGCGGCCGAGCGGCCGGGACGACGTCTCGTCAACGCAGGCGATCCCGACGCTCCGACCGTGGCGGAGATCGGCCGCCACATCGCCGCCGCGCTGAAGCACGAGTGGTCGGAGGTACTACTGCCGGGGCCGCCGGTGGACGGTGCCGGGGCGAACCCGTGGGGTCTGGCACGTCCGTTCGTGCTCGACATGAACGAGGCCGAGTTCGAGGTGGGCTACCGGCCGGTGACGACGTATGCCAAGGCCGTCGGCGAGACGGTCGAATGGCTCGTGTCGGCCACGGAGGGGCGGGACTGGCGCGAGGTCCTCCCGGGCGCGGCACGGCTGTACGCCGACGAGCTGGAGTACGCCGCCGAGGACGAGCTCCTGCGCTCGCTCACGGCCGGCTGAGCCGAGCTGCAGCGACGAGAGGGACGAGGGCGATCACGACGCCGGCGCGCTCGGCGAGTCGAACAGGCGCCGCACACCGCGGACGTCGTCGAGCTGAGAGGAGACGACGACCTCGTCGCGTGGCTGCAGCACGGTCGAGCCGCCGGGCCGGATGACCTCGCCGTCGCGGACGATCGTGACGATCCAGCCGTACTCGCCGACCGGAAGCTCCTTGATCGTCCGCCCGGCCGCGTACGAGCCTTCGCGGACCCGGACCCGATGCAGGTTGCCGGGTTCCTTCGGCAGGTCGATCGTGAGCCGCCACGGCTCGGGCTCGCGCATGCGCATGCGCACCCCGAGCCGGCGGGCGGCCCTGGGAACGGTCGAGCCCTGCACGAGCACCGAGAAGGCGACCACCACGAAGATCAGCTCGTAGATGCGGCGGGCCTCGTCCACCTCCGCGAGCAGCGCGAGCGCGCCCAGCAGGATCGGCACGGCCCCCTTGAGGCCGCCCCACATGAGGAAGAGCTTCTCCCCGCGCCGCAAGGTGGTGCGGGCCAGCAGCGGTGCGATCCCGAGCGGCCGCGCGACGAGGGCCAGAATCACGGCGAGCACGAGCCCCTCCCACAGCGTGGCGCTCGTGACCAGCTCCGTCACGTCGAGCGTGAGCCCGAGGGCCACGAAGACGGCGATCTCCGCCAGGCTCGCGAGCACCCCGTGGAAGCGCTCGATCTCGGCCTTGAACGGCGCGCGAGCGTCGCCGATCACGACGCCCGCGACGAAGACGGCGAGGAAGCCGGAACCGTCGGCGATCGACGTGAGGCCGTAGATGACTCCGGCGGCGGCGAGCGTGCGTAGCGGATAGAGCCCCTCACTCGGCAGCGAGCCCTTGCGGATGATCGGGAGCAGCAGCGCCCCGCCGGCCACGCCGAAGGCGAGTCCGACGCCCATCTCGACCACGAACTCCTCGACGACGACCCAGGCCGTCGCGTCGGCGTGGGTCGCGAGCTCGACCATCCCGATCAGGAGGGCGATCCCGACCGGGTCGTTCATGCCCGACTCGCCCTCGAGGATCGTCCCGGTGCGCCCCACGACCTCGCGCCGGCCGAGCACGGAGAACGTGACGGCGGGGTCGGTGGGGGCCAGCGCCGCGCCGATGATCCCAGCGGTCGTCCAGTCGACGCCGAGCAGCAGCTTGGCGGCCACCGCCATCACGCCCGCAGTCGCGAACGTGCCGACCGTGCCGAGCAGGATGATCGTCGTCGAGGCAGCCCTGAAGCGACGCAGGCCGATGTGCATGCCGCCGTTCATGAGGATCACCACGAGGGCCACGACCGCGATCCGCTCGACCGTCCGGATCGGCAGGTGCTCTCTCAGCTCCGGGAAGATGTCCGAGAGGACGGCCGCGCCCAGCAGGAAGAGCGCCGGCGCGGGCACGGGCAGCCGGGAGGTGAGCTGGATCGAGAAGAGCGCGAGCGAGAAACCCCCGGCGACGACGAGCAGAATCAGGCCGAAGTCGGAGATCTCGCTCATCGGGGGGACCTTACGGCCCTAACCGATTCTTTACGTTTAACTCAAGCCCGCTAAACGGCCATCAAGGACACTTCAGTGGCGAATGCGACTTTTGCTGGTCCCACTCCTGTTCCTTTGCGCTGCCTTCCCGCTCGCGGCGTCCGCGGTGCGCGGCGCCCCCGTCGACGGGAGCCTCGCCGTGCGCGACGGCCGCGGCAAGGTGCAGCTCAACGTGAAGGGCTCCCTGATCGGGCGCTACGGCAACGGCTCGCTCACGATCGAGGAGCTGACCTTCGATGGCGCCGATCCGGTCGTGCGCGGCTACAGGACGGTCAAGTGGGGCAGGAACGGCAACGTCCGCACCTACACGGGCAAGAACGTGCGCTTCCGGCTGATCGGCGGGAAGTACCGCGTCGTCTTCAACGGGAAGGGCCTGCACTTCAGCCTCGTCGGCCGCGGCCGCGTCATGCTGGACGGCAACGGCTCGGTCGACCGCGGGGTCTTCTACGACGGCTTCTACTCGCTCAACGGGGCCGAGGAGGAGTCGCTACCGGACGACCAGACCTGGATGAACCTGGCCGCTCCGCCGCCTCCTCCGCCTCCGCCGCAGTCGGGCTAGCGGCAGCGTCTGGCATCCTGAAAGGGACCGTGCCGGCTCAGAAGACACAATCGGTGCTGATCGTCGAGGACGAGTCCTCGATCGCGTCGTTCGTTTCGCTGTATCTGAAGAAGGCGGGGTACGACGTGGAGGTCGCCGCGACGGGGACCGAGGCGCTCGACAAGGCCGAGCAGAGCCCGTCGCTGATCGTCCTCGACCTGATGCTCCCGGACATGGACGGGATCGATGTCTGCCGGCGCCTGCGCAAGCGGTCCGATGTGCCGATCCTGATGCTCACGGCGCGCGACGAGGACATCGACAAGATCATCGGGCTCGAGGTCGGAGCGGACGACTACATGACGAAGCCGTTCAACCCGCGCGAGCTCGTCGCCCGGATCAAGTCGATCCTGCGCCGCGCCACGACCGAGCGCCGCGACGCGGAGAGCGCCGAGCTGCGTCACGGCGAGCTCGTGATCAACTCGGGCCGCCGCGAGGTGAAGGTCGGCGAGACGGAGATCCAGCTGGCGCCCAAGGAATTCGACCTGCTCTGGGAGCTGCTCGACCACCGCGGGATCGTGCTCACGCGCGACCAGCTGCTCGAGCGGGTCTGGGGCTACACGTTCGCCGGCGACACCCGGACGGTCGACGTGCACGTCCGCCAGCTCCGCCGCAAGCTCGGCGAGGCGTCTCCGATCGTGACGGTGTGGGGCGTCGGCTACAAGGTCTCCCCCGCCAAGGAGTCCGTCAGCGCCTCCGGCTAGGAGGTTTTGGTGCGACAGTGCTCGTCGTCGAGGTGTGATGCTCGTTCCGAGGCAAGGACGCAGGGAGCGTTCGTATCCAGTGCGATACGAGCGCGACTGAGGACGCCGCCTCGGGGCGAGCAGCGCGGCTCGACGGCTCAGCGGTGTCGCGCCAAAGCCTCCTGAGGAGGGCACTGCACTGTTCCATTCGCTTCGCTTCCGGCTGCCGGCCCTGTTTCTCGCAGGGATCGTCATCACCGGCCTGATCTCGACCGTCACGGCGTACCAGCTCTTCCAGGACTACACGGAGGACCGCTTCTTCGCCGAGCTGCGCCGCGAGGCGGCCGGCCTCACCGACCTCTACGCCTCGCAGGCGGTGGAGGCGAGCGACGAGGACCGGCGGCCGCCGTTCGCCCAGGCGTCCTCGGCTCGAGCGTGCGACGGGCGACCGGCTCTTCTACTGCGGCATCGATCCGTTCGCGAGCGCCGAGGGCTTCGGGCTGACACGCCTCAACCCGTGCCCCGTCGACGCGCGCAGCGACCAGCCGGTGACGTTCGAGTTCACCCCGCCCGGGGCCAGTCGGTCGTACCTGGCGGTCGCGCACCCGCTCCGGCTCGAGGGGCGGGGCCCGCCCTTCGGCTTGCTGGTGGTGTCCAAGCCGCGCGCCGAGCTCAGCGATCGGCTGAACACCCTCATCGAGCGGCTCGCGCTCGCGTTCCTCGGAGGGGTCCTCGTTGCGGGAGCGCTGTTCGCGTATCTCTCCCGCCGGCTGACGCAGCCGCTGCTGACGCTCTCGAAGGCCGCCGACCAGGTTGCCGAAGGCCGCTACGACGTCGAGATCCCGAGCGGCGGGCGCGGGGAGATCCAGCACATGGCCGACCGCTTCGGGCAGATGGCCGAGCGCCTGCGTGAGGCGAACGAGCTGGAACGCAACTTCCTGATGCGGGTCTCGCACGAGCTGCGGACGCCGCTCACGGCGATCCGCGGGCACGTGGGCGCGCTGCGCGAGGGCCTCGCCGACGATCCCGAGTCCCGGCAGGAGTCGCTCGACGTGATCGCGGCCGAGGCGGGCCGGCTCGAACGCCTCGTCGGCGACGTCCTCGACCTCGCCAAGCTCGACGCGCGGCGGTTCACGGTCCGCGAGGAAGAGGTGGACATGGGTCGGGTGCTCGAGCGCGCCTACGCCGCGTTCGGCGAGGAGGCGCGGCGGCGCGGGATCGACTACCGCCAGCTCGCGAACGGCGGCGCCGTCATCTACACGGACGGCGACCGGGTGCTGCAGATCATCTCCAACCTGCTCGCCAACGCCTTCCGCTGGACGCCCGACGGCGGCCGGATCGAGCTGGAGCTGGAAGCGGCGAACGGCGACGTCTCTGTCGCGGTCGCCGACTCCGGCCCGGGGATCGGCCCCGAGGAAGCGGAGCGGATCTTCCGGCCGTTCTGGTCGCGGGACGGCGGCGGCACCGGTCTGGGCCTGGCGATCGCGAACGAGCTCGCCAACGCGCTCGGCGGCCGCATCGAGGTCGACAGCATCGTCGGCCGCGGGAGCCGCTTCGAGCTCGTTCTCCCCGCGCGCCCCGGTTAGGTGCCTCCTCAGGCGATCACGCCTGCCTGTGGCCCGCGATCACGCGGCGCCAGGCTTGGTGCTCGCGACCCAGACGCGGGGCAGCATCACCTGAAGAGGCACTAGCATCGGCGCCCTCATGTCGTCGCTCCCGCAGCACAAGGAGCGGCGCGAGCGCGCGGAGGTCGTGGCTCTGCCCGTCCGCAGGAGCCCGGCCCGCGCCGCTCTCGTCGCCCTGCGCCCTCGGCAATGGTCGAAGAACCTGCTGCTCTTCGCCGGGATCCTCTTCGCCGCCGAGCTCGGCGACCTCGTGCGCTGGGTCGAGGCCGTGACGGCGTTCGTCGCCTACTGCGCGGCCTCGAGCGCCGCCTACCTCGCCAACGACGTCCGGGACGCCGCCAGCGACCGGCTCCACCCCCTGAAGCGCGAGCGACCGATAGCCCGCGGCGAGCTTTCGCGGCGGGCCGCGCTCGTGCTCGCGGGCGGGCTGGCCGTGTTCGCCCTGGCGCTCGCCCTGGCGCTCGGGCCCGTCTCCGCGCTTCTGCTCGCGGCCTTCCTCGCGCTGCAGGCCGCGTACACGCTGGCGCTGCGGAACCTCGTCCTGCTGGACGTGATGGCGATCGCCGGCCTCTTCGTCCTGCGCGCGGCGGCCGGCGCCGAGGCCGTCGACGTGCGCATCTCGCCGTGGCTCCTTCTGTGCACGGCCCTGCTCGCGCTCTTCCTCGCGCTCGCGAAGCGGCGGGGCGAGCTCGTGCTCGCTGGGCGGGAGGAGGCGCCCGGGCGAGAGGTGCTGACCGGCTACTCGCTCGGGCTGGTCGACCAGCTCGTGTCGGTCGTGGCGGCGTCCACCATCGTGGCGTACTCGCTCTACACGTTCGGCTCGGTGCAGTCCCAGGCGATGATGCTGACGATTCCGTTCGTCGTCTTCGGGCTCTTCCGCTACCTGCTGCTCGTCCACCGCGACGACCTGGGCGAGGAGCCCGAGCAGATCCTGCTGAGCGACCGGCCGATCCTCGTCGCCGTCGCGCTCTGGGCGCTGACGGCGACAGCGATCCTCGCCTGGTTCTAGAGAACTCGCTTCTAGGAGGTGCGGCGCTCTTCGATGCGGTAGACGATCGCGCCCTTGCTCTCCTCGAGGCGATCCTCGAGCCGGGCGAGGCGCTCGTCGACGCCCTTCCAGCCGGACGTGATCAGGTCGACCAGGAGCGCCAGGTCGTCCAGGCGGGCGTGACGCTCGGCGAGGAGGTCGCCCTCCATCCGCTCGAGCCGGCGGATCGTCTGGCCGGCGAGCCCACGGACCTCGGCGATGTGGCGGCCGACCGGGACCGCCTCCTCGGCGAGCCCTTTGCGCACCGCCTCGCTGACCTGCCCGGGCAGGGAGGTCTCGATCTGCGCTGCGAGGTCGGCGAGCGCCTCGATCTGTTCGCGCGCCCGCTCGAGCGTGGCCTGGACGTCGCTGGGATCGACACGTCCCTCCGCGGCCGCGGCCAGACGCTCCTTCGCACGCTGGATCGCAGCCTCGTCCATGCGGGAAAGGTACCGTGACCGCCGGACGGAATGAAGGTCTCAGAGCTCGAGTACGAGCTGCCTCCCGAGCTGATCGCGCAAAGCCCGCCCGAGCGGCGCGACGACTCGCGCCTCCTGGTCTACGACCGGTCGTCGGGCGAGGTGCGGCATCGCCGCTTTTCGGATCTCCCCGAGGAGTGG
This sequence comes from uncultured Actinomycetes bacterium, assembly GCA_963733845.1. Lineage (GTDB taxonomy): Bacteria > Actinomycetota > Thermoleophilia > Gaiellales > Gaiellaceae > DATFQE01. Next base: position 201,565 of record CAVTEM010000006.1, on the reverse strand, counting down.
TCGGGGCGCGGGCTGGTGGTGGCAAACGACACTCGTGTCGTTCCTGCGCGCATCCCGATCGAGCGGCCGCGCGGCGAGGTGCTCCTGCTCGAGCGGGTGGGGGAGGACGGCGTCTGGGAAGGCCTCGCCCGCCCGACGAGGCGCCTGCGTGCCGGCCGTCGTTACGGGCCGGTCGAGCTGCTCGAGCACCTCGGGGACGGTCGGTGGCGGCTGCGGCTCGAGGGCGAGCCCGCCGGTGAGGCGCCGCTGCCGCCCTACATCACCGAGCCGCTCGCCGACGCCACGCGCTACCAGACCGTGTACGCGGACGAGGCGGGGTCGGCCGCAGCGCCGACCGCAGGCTTGCACTTCACGCCCGAGTTGCTCGGCCGCTTCGACGTCGAGTACGTCACGCTCCACGTCGGCCTCGACACGTTTCGCCCGGTGGCCGTCGAGGAGCTCGCGGAGCACCGGCTCCACGGCGAGCGCTACGTCGTGCGGCCGGACGCCTGGGAGCGGATCGCCGCCGCCGAACGGGTACTGGCTGTGGGGACGACGACGGTGCGAGTGCTCGAGTCGCTCGCGCGCGGGGCGCCGCTCGCCGGGCGGACGGAGCTGTTCGTGACGCCGGGCTTCGAGTTCCGCCGCGTCGACGCGCTGCTGACCAACTTCCACCTGCCCCGGTCCACGCTGCTCGCGCTCGTCATGGCCTTCGCCGGAACAGACGTGACCCGCGAGCTCTACCGCACGGCGATCGCCGAGCGCTACCGCTTCTACTCGTTCGGCGATGCGATGCTCGTCCTCTAGCGTCATGGCCGTGGAGACTTCGTCACAGACTCGGCACACTCGCCATGGCCCAAACGGCCATGTCCGGGGGCCAGACCCCTGGACATGGCGATTCGGGGCAGGTGTGTGCGGAACGTTGCGGAGTCGGCACACGTGAGCGCGTTCGACGTCGTCGCGACCGACGGCGCGGCTCGCGCCGGCGTGCTGCGCACCGCGCACGGGGACGTGCCCACGCCGGCGTTCATGCCCGTCGGGACGAAGGGGACGGTCAAGGGGGTCGACCCGGACGAGCTCGGCGCGCTCGGCGCCTCGATCGTGCTCGGCAACACCTACCACCTGCACTTCAAGCCGGGCGAGGACGTGATCGCCGAGCTCGGCGGGCTGCACGCCTTCATGGGCTGGGACGGGCCGATCCTCACGGACTCGGGCGGCTTCCAGGTCTTCTCGCTGCGCCACACGCTGCTGGGCCTCGATGACGACGGGGTCGCGTTCCGGAACGTCTACGACGGCGACCCGGCCCGCCTCACGCCCGAGCTCGCGGCGGAGATCCAGGCCAGGCTCGGCTCCGACGTCGCCATGTGCCTCGACGTGTGCCCGCCCGCCGACGCCCCGCGTGCCGAGCTCGCCGAGGCGACGCGCCTCACGACCGTCTGGGCCGAGCGCCAGCGACGGGCACCCAGAGCCGAGGGCCAGCTCGTGTTCGGCATCGCGCAGGGCGGCAGCGACCCGGAGCTCCGCCGCCGCTCGATCGAGGAGATCGCAGCGCTCGACTTCGACGGCAACGCGCTCGGCGGTCTGAGCGTGGGCGAGGACCGCCGCACGATGTTCGAGACGACCGCCTGGGCCGCGCCCCTCCTGCCGGCGGGCAAGCCGCGCTACTTCATGGGCATCGGCGACCCGGAGGGGATTCTGGAGGTGATCGAGAGCGGGGTGGACATGTTCGACTGCGTCCTGCCCACGCGCCTCGGCCGCACCGGCACCGCCGTCACCGCCGACGGCCGGCTCAACCTCAGGAACGCGCGCTTCCTCCGCGACGCGAGACCGCTCGACGAGGACTGCGACTGCCCTGCCTGCTCCCGCTTCAGCCGTGCCTACATCCGCCACCTGATCAAGGAGAAGGAGCTGCTCGGCCTGAGGCTGCTCTCACTGCACAACCTGCGCTACCTGCTCCGCCTCACCGCCGACGCAAGGGCCGCGATCGAGGCCGGCCGGCTGGCATCGTTCAAGGCAGACGTGCTCGCTCGACTCGCACAGGAGCCCGCGGAGCCCGAGACGGAGGCCGCGTGGAGCCGCTGATCTTCATCGCCGCGATGATCGGCCTGATGTGGCTGCTCGTGATCCGGCCGCAGCGGCGCCGGGCGAGCGAGCACGGCCACATGGTCTCGAAGCTGTCGGTGGACGACGAGATCGTCACCGCGGGTGGGCTCTACGGCCGCATCATGGACATCGACGACGACGTGCTCACGGTCCAGATCGCTCCGGACGTGACCGTTCGCGTCGCTCGCGGGGCGATCACGGGCCTGGTCGATTCGGAGGGCGAAACGACCCAAAAGGGTCACCCGATCGCCTCTGAGGACAGCTAACCTTCCGCTCTCTACGCGTGTCTACCAGGCGCTCAAACCTCTTCTTCGTCCTAGGAATCCTCGTCGCACTCGTCGGCGTGGCCCTACTGGCGATCCCTGGCTCGCCGCTCTACCAGAAGCCCAAGCTCGGACTCGACCTCCAGGGCGGGCTGGAGATCGTGCTGGAGGCTAAGACTCCGCCGGGCCGTGAGCTGACCGACCAGGACCTCGACCGTTCGGTCTCGGTCATCCGCGAGCGGATCGACAAGCTCGGCGTCTCCGAGACCGAGGTCCGCAAGCAGGGCGAGGACCAGATCGCGATCCAGCTGCCGGGCGTCGACGACCCCGAGCGCGCGGCCGAGATCATCGGCAAGACCGCGCAGCTCGAGCTGTACAAGTTCGAGGACAACCTGATCGGCCCCTCGCGCAGCGCTCAGGGCGACGCCGTCCCCGGGACGAGCATCTTCAACCTGCTTGCCGGCCAGCAGTCGCAGATCAAGAGCGACGACGACGCGCGCGAGTGGTACCTGTTCGACGAGGACAAGAAGCGCGTCGCCGGCCCGCGCGAGACGAAGGACGAGATCCTCGCGCTCGACCGGGTCAAGGGCCAGCTCGGCGCGAACGAGCAGCTGCCGAAGGGCTGGAAGTGGATGGGCGTGCCGAACAACACGACCATCCTCACCTGCGGCACGGCCGAGCGGTACTGCCCGGGCGTGGGCGAGAACCCCGACCGCGAGTACTACTACCTCCTCCGCTACCAGCCTCGGGACAAGGAAGACCCGGTCCCGGAGATGACCGGCGAGGACCTGAAGCTGGACGGGACGCGCCAGGACTTCGACCCGAGCACGGGCGAGGCCATCGTGCTGATGGACTTCACGGACAAGGGCGCGGACAAGTTCCACGAGGTCACGCGCGACATCGTCGAGAGCAGCCGCTTCCGCTCCTCGCAGGGCCGCGGCAAGGTGCTCGACAGCTTCGCGATCGTCCTCGACGGTCGGATCAAGTCCGCCCCGGTCGTCGACCCGGACGACAACCCTGACGGGATCCCGGGCGACAACGGCGCCTCGATCACGGGCATCGGCGACGTGGGCGAGGCGAAGGACCTCGCGCTCGTGCTGCAGACCGGCGCGCTGCCGATCGAGTTCATCCAGGTCGACCGCACCCAGGTCTCCGCGACGCTCGGCAAGGACTCGCTGAACGAAGCGCTGCGGGCGTCGATCGCGGGCCTGCTCATCGTCGCGCTCTTCCTGCTCGTCGTCTACCGCTTCCTCGGTGTCGTCGCGGTCTTCGGGCTGGCGATCTACGCGATGCTGCTGTACGCGGTGATCCTGCTCTTCGACGTCACGCTGACCCTGCCGGGGTTCGCGGGCATGATCCTGGCCATCGGCGTCGCGGCCGACGCGAACATCGTCATCTTCGAACGCATCAAGGAAGAGGCGGCGGAACGCAAGTCGATCCGAGCCGCCGTTGCGACCGGCTATCGCAAGGGCTTCGCCACGATCGTGGACGCGAACGTCGTCACTGCGATCACCGCCTTGATCCTGTTCGCCGTCGCGACAGGAGGCGTGCGCGGCTTCGCGTTCATGCTGCTGCTCGGCACCGGCCTATCGATCGTCACAGCCGTCTTCGCCACGCGCGCCTTGCTCGGCTTGCTCGCCGGCTTCAAGTGGTTCGACAACCCGAAGTTCATGGGCGCGAGCGCGCAGAAGATCGCGCGCTGGCAGATGTTCGACGCAGTGGGCAAGCGGCGGATCTGGTTCACGATCGCCGGCGTCCTGATCACGCTCTCAATCGGGTCGCTGATCTTCAAGGGCCTGAACCTCGGGATCGACTTCCGCGGCGGCACGCAGATGACGTTCGTGACCGAGGAGCCGGTGGCGATTGAGGACGTGCGCTCCGAGGCCGGTAAGTTCGACCTGGGCGACGCCGTCATCCAGGGCCGCGGCAACGAGGTCGACGGGGAGTTCACCGAGTTCCAGATCAAGTCGGAGCCGCTGAGCGCGGCCCAGCAGCGCGAGGTCGTCACCTCGATGGAGACCGAGTTCGACGCCAGCTCGGCTGTGCGCAACGTCTCGGCGAGCTTCAGCCGGGAGATCCTGCGCGGCGCCATTCTGGCGATGCTCGTCTCGTTCCTGCTGATCACGATCTACATCGCCGCGCGCTTCCAGTGGCGGTTCGCCGTGCCGATCCTGCGCACGATCGTGAACGACGGCCTGATCGCGATCGGGATCTACTCGTTCAGCGGCCGGGAGGTGACGGCGTCGACGGTCGCGGCGTTCCTGACCATCATCGGTTACTCGATCTACGACACGATCATCATCTTCGACCGCGTGCGCGAGAACCTGCCGTTGATGCGCCGCTCGACGGTCAAGGAGATCATCAACGTCTCGCTTTGGGAGACGGTGCGCCGGTCGGTCGCGACCACGATCATCGTGCTGCTGCCGGTGACCGCGCTGTACCTCTTCGGCGGCGAGACGCTGCAGGACTTCGCGTTCGCGATCCTGATCGGGATCGGGATCAGCGCCTTCTCGACCATCTTCATCGCTGCGCCCTTCCTGGCCGTCCTGCTCGAGCGCGACCCGCAGTACAAGGGCCGCAAGGGCACGGGCGAGGAGGAGCTCCTCCGTGCCGAGCACGACGGGCGGACGACGCAGGAGGTCATCGAGGCCGCAAACGTGGAGGAGGAGGAGGAGGAAGAAGAGGCGCAGGAGCCGGTGCCCGCCGGCGCCGCATCCGCCCCGCCTGCAACTGCGGCTCCGCCGAGCGCCGCCGCGAAGCGCGAGGCCCGTCGCCAGCGCCGTCGCGCAAGGCCGCATGGCCGAGCCCGCTAGCTCGGTCCGCGACGTCGTCGACCGCATCGCCGCGGAGGTCGCGTCCGCGGGCAACATCAGCCTCGACGAGGCCCGGTCGCTGGTCGACCAGCTCGCACACCGCTGGCGCGGCGACGTCGTTCGGGCGAGCGAGCGTCTGGGCCAGGCCGCCGGCGGCGTCTTCCACGAGCTCGGGCTCGTGACCCGGGACGACTTCCTCGAGCTGGAGCTCCGTGTCGCTCAGCTCGAGCACCGGCTGCGGCTGCTCGAGGGCGAAGGCCCGCGCGCCGACGGCCGCCCCTAGGGAGGCCTATCCCGCCAAGGCCTCCTAGCCTCCTGTCACACTGATCGGATGGCCCAGGCGCCTCCGCGCAACCTCGGCCGCCTGTCCGAGATCGCCCAGATCGCAGCTCGGCACGGCTTCGGCTACGTGTTCCGCCTGAACCGGCTCGGCCACCTGCTGCCCGGCCGGGACGGGATCGCCGAGGACGCGCCGGCGTCCGAGCGAGGGCGGCGCCTGCGCGAGATGCTCGAGGAGCTCGGCCCGACGTTCGTCAAGTTCGGCCAGCTGCTCTCGATGAGGCCCGACGTGCTGCCGCCGGACATCATCGCCGAGCTCCGGGGCCTCCAGGACGACGTGCGCCCGTTCCCATTCGAGGCCGCGCGGCAGACGATCGAGGACGAGCTCGACCAGCCGATCGAACGGCTCTTCGTCGAGTTCGAGGAGACGCCGATGGCGGCGGCCTCGATCGGGCAGGTGCACCGCGCGCTGCTGCCGAACGGCCACCGGGTCGCGGTCAAGGTGCAGCGGCCCGGTGCGCCGCGACAGATAGAGGCCGACCTCTCGCTGCTGCACCAGGCGGCCGGGATCGCCAAGGACCGCGTCCGCGCGCTGGACTTCATCGACTCCCACGAGCTGGTCGAGGAGTTCGCGCGGGCGATCCGCCAGGAGCTCGACTACCGGCTCGAGGCCCGCAACGCCGAGCTCTTCCGCCGCAACTTCGCCGGCCACCCGCACGTGCGTGTCCCACGCGTGTACTGGACGTACACACGCAACCGGGTGCTGACGCTCGAGTACCTCGAGGGCACGCAGGTCGCCGACGTCGACGAGCTCAACCTGACGATGGAGGAGCGGCGCCGGCTCGCGTACCTGATGACCGAGGCCTGGATGACGATGATCTTCAAGCACGGGTTCTTCCACGGCGACCCGCATCCGGCCAACATCCTCGTGCTCGACGGGCCCGACCAGATCGGCCTCGTCGACTTCGGGCTCGCCGGCAAGCTGACCGACTCGGACATCAGCAAGGCGACCCGCCTCTTCATCGACGCGGCGAACGAGAACGTCGAGGTGCTGCCCAAGAGGCTGGCCGACCTCGGCGTGCGCTACCCGCGCGAGCGCGAGGAGCAGTTCGTCGCCGAGCTCCGCGAGCTCTTCTACCGCTACTACGGCGCGAGGCTGTCGGACATCGACCCGCTCCAGGTGATCCGCGAGGGCTTCTCGCTGATCTACCGGATCCAGCTGAAGCTCCCGACTCGTTTCCTGCTCGTCGACCGGGCGATCGCGACGCTCGGCTCGGTCGGCATCGAGCTGTACCCGGAGTTCAACGTCTTCGAGGTGGCGAAGCCGTACGCGCGGAGCCTGATGATCGGACGCTTCACGCCGCGCCGGCTGGCGCAGCGCGCGACCCGTGATGCGATCGACCTGGCGACGATCGGCCGCGAGCTCCCGTTCCAGGTGCACGACATCCTCGAGGAGTTCCGGGACGGCCAGCTCGAGGTGGGGTTCGTGCACAAGGGGCTCGACGAGTTCATGCAGCGGATCGACCTCGTCTTCAACCGCCTGATCCTCGCGATGATCGTCGCCGGCGGGCTGCTCGGGTCGAGCATCCTCGGCGCCTTCGTGACCGCCGGGCCCGAGATCTTCGGCATCAACTTCCTCGCCGTGATCGGCTTCGTCCTCTCGGGCATGCTCGGGTTCTGGCTCTTCCTCGGCGTGTTCCGCTCCGGGCGGATCTAGAACGCCAGGTGCAGCTCGGCCGGGCGGCCGAGGCGGAGCGTCGAGACCAGCGTCGTGGGCTGGAGCTCCCGGGGCAACGCGAGCAGCGCGCGGATCGCGCGGGCCAGGCGGGTGCCTTTCGCGTCCTCGCCGTCGACGTCGATCGCAATCGCGCGGCCTTGCGCGTGGGCTTCGGCGAGCGGGGCGGCCAGCTCGAGCCGCGGCTCGGCCACGCTGGTCACGCGCACGCCGCCGAGCGCCTGGCCCAGGTAGCCCGCGAGCGCCACGAGCCGGGGATCGACCAGGCCGGACCGCAGCTGGCGGCCGGCGTCGGGTGTCAGTTCCACGCCGGTGGACGGTCCGTTGCCTGACGCGCGGTAGTAGCGGGTGAGCGCGAGCGCGCGGTCGGCGTAGCCGGTCCGGCCCTCGAGCGCGACCAGTGCGAGCCACTGGTCCTTGCCGCGCAGCCGCTTCGCGATCCGGGTCAGGTTCGGGCTGCCGCCGCCGCGCTTGGCACGAATGGCTGCGCGGACGAGGCTCGGCTCGACGTGCGCTTTGCGTGCGGCCCGCTCCAGGCGCACGACGAACGCGGGGGAGAGAGGCAGCTCGCCGCCCGCCTCGCCGCCCGGCCAGGCCCACTCCTCGGGGCCTGGTAGCGGACGGGCGGTCGGCGTCGCCCTGACGACGTAGGTCTGCGGGCCGTCGTCGAGCGCCTGCGCGGTGACGTTGCCTGCGAGCGCGGTCATCGGTGCCGCCAGCACCAGGGCGGCCGCCACGAGCAACCGGCGACGGAGGCGGCGCCTAGGACGGGCTCGGGCGGCGACCGCAGCGGGCGGCAGGACCGGCTCCGGCTCGGGTGCGGGCTCCGGCTCGAGTGGGCTCCGGCTCGAGTGTCGGCTCCGGCTCGGGAGGGGCCGGCAGCGGCTCCACCTCGTGACCGTTGGCGCGCTCGATCGCGCGCAGGAGGTCTCCGCGGGCTGCCACCGCGATGTCGACCTCGCGGCCCAGCTTCTCGGCGACCCGCCGGATGGCGGGCTCGTTTGTCGGCCGCGCGACCGCCACCAACGCTCGGCCCTCGAGGAGCGCGATCGGCAGCGCCGAGTACATGCGCGCGTCGTCCTCGCTCAACAGTGCCGCTGCGAGCGGGTCGATCGTGGAGTGCTCGAGGTCGACGAACGGCAGGCCCATCTGCGCGGCCAGCAGGCGCGCGAGATCGTGCTCGCTCAGCGCCTGCCCGGCGAGGATGCTGTCGGCCAGCCCGGCGGCGGCAGCGTCGGGCCGGCCCAGTTGAGGGCTGACCAGGACGAGCTCAGGGCTGACTGCGTCGAGTGCGTTCACGGCGGCTCTTCTCAAGATCGGCTTCCGGGCCCGCTCCCTGAACCCCACCGATCCGGCCGCGTCCGCCGTCGGCGGCTGTCGATTTCTTGTTGCAGACTTGTGCGAAAGGACGTCTAGCGCCAGCAGCGAGCTGTGGCTAGCGTCGCCGGCGTGACGAACGCCCTCCTGATCGCCGAGCCCGAGCACGCCACGCGCGGCTTCCTCAGCCGGCATCTCGCGGAGGACGGCTTCGCCGTGGTCGAGGCCGAGGCCGCCCGGGAGGCGCTGGCACTCGCCGAGGAGCGGCATCCCGACCTCGCGCTGCTCGGCGACGAGCTCCCCGACGGCTCGGGCGCGGAGCTCTGCCGCCGGCTGCGCGAAGGCGAGCCCGGCCGTTCGTGGAACCGGGACGTGCCGGTGATCGTCCTGGGTCAGCCCCAGGCAGACGCCGTCGACCGCGTCCGCGCGTTTGCGCGCGGCTGCGACGACTACCTCGGGCGGCCGTTCCACTACGAGGAGCTGCTCGCGCGGATCCACGCGGTGCTGCGCCGGACGAACGGCGGCACGCACGGCCGGCTCGTGGCCGACGGGATCGAGGTCGACACGGCGACGCGGCGAGTCACGGTCGGCGGCGAGCGGGTGGTCTTGTCGGGCAAGGAGTACGACCTGCTCGTCAAGCTCGCGAGCGACCCCGCGCGCGTGTTCAAGAAGGACGAGCTGCTGCGGGACGTGTGGGGGTTCCGCTCGCTGGGGCGCACGCGGACGTTGGACTCCCATGCGAGCCGCCTCAGAAGGAAGCTCGCCGCCCCGGCCGGCGCGCGCTACGTCCGCAACGTGTGGGGAGTGGGCTACTGCCTGCTCGAGAGCTGAACGTGCCGCCCGGCCGCTAGCCCCGCGGCACGCAGGCCTGCTCGAGCTCGGCGAGCGCCGCCAGGACGGCATCCGTCGCCTCGTACGCCTGCTCGTTGTGGAGGTCGACGCCGGTAATGCGGGCGAGCACCCGCTCCAGACGCCGCCGCGCTTCCTGCCCGTGCGGGCTCAGCCGGCGGGCCGGGCAGCGGTCGAGAGTCGCCTGTGCGAGCTGCGGAAAGCACTGTGCAGCGACGTCGCAGCCGACGCTCGAAAGCTGCGTCGTCGTGGGCTCGCCGTCCGCGTGCGCAGTCGCGCTCTCGGGTTCGTCGCCGCCTCCCGCGCAGCCGGCCAGCCCGCCCACGACGACGAGCAGGGCGAGTGGAGCACGGATCCGACTCGAGGGGCTCACAGAATTCGCGGCTCCGACGTTGTACCGGTCACGGGTGTCGTACGCGGCGACAGAGTCGGTCGGATCCCGGCGCGAGGAGACGGCCGCGCTCGCCGCGGCGCTCGTCACGGTGGTGCTCTGGGCATCGGCATTCGTCGGCATCCGCTCGGCGGGCAGGACGCTCTCGCCGGGGCCGCTGACGCTCGGCCGGCTGCTGGTCGGCGTTGCGGTGCTGGGGCTCGTGGCGCTCGCCCGCCGGGAGCGGCTCCCGCGCAGTGAGGATCTGCGCGCGGTGTGGCCGGGGCTCCTCGTCTGCGGCCTGCTCTGGTTCGGCGCCTACAGCATTGCCCTGAACGCCGCCGAGCGCCGTGTCGACGCAGGCACCGCGGCGATGCTGGTCAACGTCGGGCCGATCCTGATCGCCGTCCTCGCCGGCCTGTTCCTCGGCGAGGGCTTCCCGCGGACGCTCCTGCTCGGGTGTGCAGTTGCGTTCGCGGGCGTGGTCGTGATCGGCCTGGCGACGTCGAGCTCGGACGCGACGACGGCCGGCGTGGTGCTGTGCGTCGCCGCCGCCGTCGCGTACTCGACCGCGGTGGTCGCCCAGAAGCCCGTGCTGCGACGCCTGTCGGCGCTGCAGACGATCCTGCTCAGCTGCCTGATCGGGGCCGTCGCCTGCCTGCCGTTCGCGCCGCAACTCCTGGACGAGCTCCGGACGGCCGACGCCTCGGCGGTGGCCTGGATGGTCTACCTCGGCGCGTTCCCGACCGCGCTGGCCTTCACGACCTGGGCCTACGCGCTTGCCCGCACCGGCGCGGGGAGGATGGGCGCGACGACCTACCTCGTGCCGCCGATCTCCGTGCTGCTCGGTTGGCTGCTGCTGTCGGAGAGCCCACCGGCCCTGGCCCTGGCAGGCGGCGCGCTCTGCCTGCTGGGCGTGGTCGTCGCCCGGCGCTAGCGCTCGATCGCGATCGCGCCCGGGAGCTCCAGCGCTTCGCGGTAGCCGTGCCCGGCTCCCTCGATCCGCATCGCCGCGGCGAGCGCAGCGGCGATCTCCGCGGGCGGGGGCAGCTCGTCCGGCCGCACCCCGTGTGCGGCGGCGGCCTTGACCTCGCGCCGATCTCCGCCGGTGAGGCGCTCGACCAGGGTCGGGTTCGCGGCGAGCGCGACCACTTCGCCCGAAGGCAGCGGCCCGTAGAACTCGGGCACGGAGAGGTACTCGTCGAGCAGGCGGCCGCGGTCGAGGAGTCGGTAGCGGACGACCGCTCCCCCTTCGACGCCGAGGGCGAGGACGACTACGCCGAGGCGGTCCGAAAGCTCGCGCCCGAGCCGGTGCAGCGAGGCCGGCTCGCGATCGGTCAGCTCGTCGTAGACGGAGATCCAGCCGCCCCGTGGGGGAACGACCACCGAGCCGCCGGAGCCTCCGGCCTGGAGCGGGACGAAGCGCTCCACCGCGCGTTGGACGGCGGGCAGGTCGTCGGTCTGGACGTGGACGGAGCCGAACGACTCGCCGTGCGGCGTGCGCTCGAGGTCGTCCCGCAGGACGTTCGTGTCGACGCCCAGGACGCGGCGGAGAGGCCGGAAGCCGAGGCGGGCGTACAGCGACTCCGCGCGCTCGTCGCGCTCATCCACCTCGATCGTCACGCGCTCGGCGTCGTCGTGCTGCTCGAGCACCGTCGTGAGCAGCGCCTGGGCGAGCTCCTCGAAGGCCGATTCGTCGTCCACCTCGAGCCGCTCGACGTGCACCTCGGCATCCGAGCGGCGGCCGATCAGGCGGGCGTTCGCGAGGTTGATGCTGATCTCCACGGGGCGAGCCTATCCTCGACCAAGGGATCACGGCATCCGCCTGTGTGGACGATTGGTGGACTGACGGCGTAGCGGTCACGCCGAATGAGATCCGAGGACACGTGACCGAAACGCTGGCCAGCTTCCGCCGCTACTACCAGGCGCTCTCAGCCCGGGACCGCTGGCTGTTCAACCTGAGCGTGGCCGGCGTGATCTTCTCGCTCTGGCTCACGGTCGCCCTCTTCGAACCCCTGCTCCTGCTCGAGGTGGGCGTCGTCCTCTGGGCCGCCCGCATCGCGCGCAACCGCCGCCTGGACCGAGGCGACGACGGGCACGAGCCCGAGGACTGGCTGGACTACTAGGGAGGGTTCGCCCTCCTCGAGTAAGCGTTTTTTTAAGCCGGTTTCACGGCCGCCTGCAGCGGACAACAAGGGAGGACTCCCCCCGGCAAGGAGGTGATTCGGTTGGTTCCAGGCGGCATCATCGGCATTCTGCTCATCATCGTTCTCGTGCTCCTGATCCTCAGGCTGGCGTAGCCAGCCCAGCGGTCCGGGTCAGCCTCGAGTAACTAGAGAAGGCTGGCACCCTCGAGCTTCAGGAGAGCCTGCTTCCGCTCCAGTCCGCCGGCGTAGCCCACGAGGCTTCCGGTGGAGCCGACGACGCGGTGGCAGGGCAGCACGATCGGAATCGGGTTCCGGTTCATCACGGTTCCCACGGCACGCGCCGCGCGCGGTCGGCCGACGCGCGCGGCGAGGTGACCGTACGTCGTGACCTCGCCGAAGGGCACCAGGGCCAGCTCGCGGAGGACGCTCTGTGTGAACTCGGCAGCGCCGCCCAGGTCCAGAGCCAGGTCGAAGGAGTCCCGGCGGCCCTCGAAGTACTCGTCCAGCTCGCGCCTGGCAGGGTCGACCGAGCGCGGTGCGCGGAGTACGCGCGCCCCGTAGGCGCGGGCGAACCGCTCGGCGTGGGCTTCGGCGTCCGCGTCGTACGAGATCCGGCAGACCCCGCGCGGGGTGGCCGCGACGAGCAGCGACCCGAGCGGCGAGTCGACGAAGTCGTAGCCGACGTCGAGCAGGCCCTCGGCTGCGGCCGCATCGCGGAAGCGGCGGTCGAGTGTGTTCGGCACCGAGGTCACTGGAGCTTCCTCCGCAGGCGCCGGACGCCGGAGGACGCAGCCTGGCGCGCCGCCTCCTCGCTCGAGCCCAGGGCCGTGGCGATGTCGGTGTAGGTGAGGTCGTACCCGTAGCGCAGGATCACGGCAGCACGCTCCTTTCCCGGGAGCTCGTCGGCGAGGTGCTCGAGCTCCGCGTAGGCGGGCCTGGAATCGGTGACCCCCAGCTCGTCGACGAGCTCGACCGTGGGCTTCGTTCGCCGGCCCAGGTCGATCGCCACTCGGGTCGCGATGGTGAACGCCCACGCGCGCAGGTGATCGGCGTGCCTGAGCTTCGGGTAGCCGCGCAGGGCGCGGAGGAACGTCTCCTGGAAGGCGTCGTCGCAGGAATTCGGGCCGACGATCCGGCGAAGGTGGGCGTAGATCGCATCTTTGTTCTCCTCGTAGAAGCGCTCGAAGGGCGGCAGGCGCATGGATTGCGTCATCTGCATGGGTTGCATCATCTGTCTAAACGCGTAGCACGGACGGGGTGTGAGACTGCGGCCCGTGCAGGTCGCCGTCGTCGGTCACGTGGAGTGGGTCGAGTTCCTGCGCGTGCCGCGCGTGCCGGAGGCGGGCTCGATCGTGACCGCCCGCGAGGTCTGGGGCGAACCCGCCGGTGGAGGTGGGGTGGCCGCGGTCCGGCTCGCGAGGCTCGCCGGTGAGTCGCTCTTCCTGACGGCGCTCGGCGAGGACGAGCTCGGACGCAGGTCGGCGCGCGAGCTGGGCGAGCTCGGCGTGCGCGTCGAGGCGGCCTTCCGGGACGAGCCGCAGCGGCGCGCGTTCACGTACGTCGACTACTACGGCGAGCGGACGATCACGCTGCTCTCGCACAAGCTCGTCCCGCGCGCCGGCGACCCGCTTCCATGGGGCGAGCTGGTCGGTTACGACGGCGTCTACTTCACGGGCGGAGACGCCGACGCGCTTCGCCGCGCCCGTGCCGCCCGCGTGCTCGTCGCGACCGCGCGCGAGCTGCCGACCTTGCAGGAGGCCGCGGTCGAGCTCGACGTCCTCGTGCGCAGCGCCGACGACACGAATGAGACCTATGCGCACGGCGACCTCGACCCTCCGCCGCGGCTCGTCGTCGCGACGGAGGGCGAAGCAGGCGGCACCTGGGAGGCGGCGCACGACTCGGGCCGGTTCGCGGCGGGCTCGCTCCCCGGCGCGCTGGCCGACACCTACGGGGCCGGCGACTCGTTCGCCGCCGGGCTGACCTACGCGCTCGCCCGCGGCGACGAGCTCGACCAGGCGCTCGTTTTCGCCTCCGCCCAGGGCGCGGAGGCCATGACCCGGCGCGGCGCTCATGGCAACACTTGAGCCGGACGTTCACCTCGCTACGGTGCCCAGCCTGATGGGTGAGCCGATTCCTGGCGACGTGGCGGCAACGCTGGTCGAGCGCATGGAGACTCCCGTGATGTTCCTGCGCACGCCCGATGACGTCGATGAGATCCGCGGCGGATGGGAGAAGCTGGAAGCGCTGGTCGGCCTCCGCGGCCGCAAGTTCTTCGGGGCGTTCTACGAGTCGGCAAAGGAGTACCGCGTGTGCGTCCAGGTGAGGGAAGGCGACGACCCAGCTCAGCTCGGGTTGGAGCAGGGCTTCCTACCCGGCGGCCGGTATCTGCGAGCGCGGCTTCGAGGCGAACCTCCCGAGGTGTACGAGCGGATCGCGCCCACGTTCGCGTCACTGGTGCAAGGCGGCCGATCCGGACGAGACGCGGCCGAGTATCGAGTCCTACCGTCAGCGCGACGAGATCGACCTGCTCCTACCCGTGGCCGACTCGCCTTCTTAGTCGATCCGGACGAGACGGACGTCGTGCGCCTGCGCGTCGGCAGCGACGAGGCGCAGGAACCGCCGGCCCTCGGCAGCGACGGCGGCCTGTGTCCGCTTCGGGGCGCGCTCCGGGTAGCTGACGAGCAGCGACCCCGCCGGCTCGTGTTGCCACACCCCGAAGACGAAGCCGTCGTGCAGCACGGTCCCGTGCACGCGCCCCGAGAACGTGCGGCGCTCCCCCGAGATGAACCGCGAACGGTCCGCGTGCGAGAGGAGCACGTTGTCGTACTCGGGCAGGAAGCGAACCGGCGCAGGCGTCTCCGGATCGGGCCGCGGCGCGTCCGGAAGGTCGAACAGCTCGCGGCCGCGCTCGTCGCGGAAGGTGCGAAGCCTCGGGCGGAGCCGCTCCACGACCTCGCGGAGCCCGGTTAGGCGCGACCACGCCGCGACGTCGGCGACCGTGGCCGGGCCGAACGCGCCGAAGTAGCGCAGCACGACCTCGTCCAAGGACGGGTTGCGCGCGAGCGGGCGGCCGAGCCAGGCCTCCGCGGTGGTCGACACGACCTGCGACGTCCGGCCCCAGACGCCGCGCGGCGGCACCTGCACGAACGCCAGGAGGTTGCGAGCGGCGTAGGCGAGGTCGGCCGCGTCGTGCCCGGGAAAACGCTCCGCCAGGGCAACCCGCAACTCGCGGCCGGACCGCGGCCGCTCCGCCACGAGCTCGCGTGCGAAGTCGAGGACGGCCTCGACGTCGACGCCTCGCAGGTCGCGGTAGCGCGCGAGCTCCGCGTCGAGCACCGGCTGCATCAGCGGGCGCAGTACCAGGCAGTCGTCGGCGGTGACGAGGTGAACGGTGGAGCGCATGACCGCCAGGCGGACGACCTGACGCTCCTCGAGCAGCCGGGCGAGCGCCTCGGGCCGGAAGCCGTCGAGCCGTGACCAGAGCGCGGTGTACGGGTTGAGCGGCTCCTGCGCCTGCAGACCGACGAGGTGCTTCACGGCGTCGAGCACAGGCAGCTCCGAGCGACGAAGCAGGAGCTGCCGCTCCAGGGTCGCGCGATTCAGGGCGCGGCGGTCGAGGACGTCGCTCATCCCGGTGGTTGTACTCGGACTAGGGCTTTGGCGGCCACGTCTAGGGAGTTCCAGCTAGAGGACGCCGGGTTCCCCTCCTAGCGTCGGTGGCGGGTCAAACCACACCACGAGAAGGGAACGAGCCATGTCGAAGAAGCTCATCACAGGCATCCTCGCGACGGCGGCCGCGGCCGCGGTCATCGCAGGGGCAGCTGCCCAGATTGGGCCGTCGCAGCTTCTGCTGGACTGCAACGCGAGTGCCGGCCACGATCATCGGAGACGACAGCGGCGAGGTGATCGAGGGCACTTCGCAGGCCGACATCATCCAGGCCAACGCCGGCAACGACACGATCCTCGGCTTCGAGGGCGACGACATCATCTGCGGCGCAGGCGGCGACGACGTGATCCGGGCTGCCGACGGCATGGACATCGTGTTCGGCGACGACCAGGCGGACGTCATCCTCGGCGGTTTCGGCGACGACACGATCGAGGGCGGCACAGGGAACGACACCCTCGACGGCGGCTCCGGCATCGACCGCCTCCACGGCGGCCAGCTCGGCGGCCCCGCGGACTTCGGCGGGGACGTTCTCGTCGGCCGCTCGGAGCGGGACTAGGCGCTCGCGGTCGTGAGCGAGACGGCTTCGAGGGGGCGCCATGCGTCCCCTCGAAGCGCCTGCCTGGGCCGCTGGACGGCGGGGCTACCATGAGCGGGCCGTTGGTAGCGGGGGAGAGCCCGTGAGCTGGGACATCGATGTAAGGCTGCTGGGCCCACTCGAGGTGGATGTCTCGGGTGAACGCGTGCTGTTCGAGGGTGTCAAGCAGCGCACGCTGTTCGTGGCGCTGGCGCTGCGCGCTCCCGAGGCGGTCTCGGTCGACGAGCTGCTCGAGGCCCTCTGGGGAGACGCGCAGCCTGCCGGCGCCGTGCAGGCGCTGCAGAAGCACATCTCGCGCCTGCGTCAGCGGCTGGGGGAGGGCGCGCCGCTCCACCACCGCGGGTCCGGCTACGCCCTCGAGGTCGACCCGCTGGCGCTCGACTCCCGGCGTTTCGAGGAGCTCCTGCAACGCGCGCGGGCCGCGCTCGCGCGCGACGAGGCCGAGCGCGCCGCCGCCGAGCTCCGGGAGGCGTTGGCGATGTGGCGCGGAGACGCGCTCGCCGAGCATCGCTTCGACGACTTCGCCCAGCGCGAGATCGCGCGACTCGAGGAGCTGCGCGTGGAGACGATCGAGGAGCGGTTGGCCGCCGAGCTGGCCGCAGGGGCGAGCGCGGATCTCATCGGCGAGCTGCGGGCCCTGGTCGCGGAGTACCCGCTCCGCGAGCGCCTGCGCGCGCAGCTGATGGTCGCGCTCTACCGCACCGGCCGCCAGGCGGAAGCGCTCGAGGCGATGCGCGAGGGCCGCGAGCTGATGGTGGACCAGCTGGGTATCGAGCCGGGGCCTGACCTCCGCACGCTCGAGCGCATGATCCTGGCGCAGGATCCCGACCTGATGGTCGAGCGGCCCGGCGCCGTGCTTCCGCCGCGACTGCCGGCGCCCGCGAACGAGACGATCGGGCGCGCCGGCGAGGTCGGAGAGATCGGCGAGCTGCTCGCCCGTCCCGGCGTGCGGCTGCTCACGCTCGTCGGCCCGGGCGGCGTCGGCAAGACGCGGCTGGCGATGGAGGCGGCGCGGTCGGTCGCCGAGCGCTTCCCCGGCGGCGCGGTTCACGTCAATCTCGACGGCGTCGAGGACGTCGCCCTGCTGGTGCCCGAGGCGGCCACGGCGCTCGGAGTGGTCGCCACGACTCCGGCCGAGCTCGGCGAGCAGCTCGCCCGCACCACGCGCGGCGCGCCGGCGCTTCTCGTCCTCGACGGGTTCGACCGCTTCCTGCCGGACGCCGAGCAGGTCGGTGAGCTCCTGACCGGGGCTGCGAACCTGACCGTCCTGGCCACGAGCCGGGCTCCGCTCCGGCTTACCGCCGAGCACGTCTACCGGGTGCAGCCGCTGACCCCGCCCGACGCGGCTTCGTTGTTCGTCGCGCGCGTGAGCGCCGCGCGGACGGGCTGGGAGCTCCAGGACGAACGGGCGGTCGTCGATGCGATCTGCGCGCGCCTCGACTACTTGCCGCTGGCGATCGAGCTCGCGGCCGATCGCGCTCGAATCCTGGCGCCGCGCGCCCTGCTCGAGCGCCTCGAGCACCGGCTGGACCTGCTCACCGGCGGGCCCCGCGACCTACCGGCCCGCCAGCGTTCGCTGCGCGCGACGCTCGAGTGGTCCTGGGAGGCGCTCGAGCAACCCGAGCGGATGCTGCTCGGCCGGCTGACGCTCTTCGAGGGCGGCGCCTCGCTCGAGGGCGCCGAGGCGGTCTTCAACGGCGACCATACGGGGAGCGTCGAGGCAGTCGTGGCGTCGCTCGTGGACAGCTCGTCGCTGCTGCGAACCCACTCGGGCAGGTACGCGGAGCCACGCTTTCGGATGCTGGACACGGTCCGCGAGTTCGTGGCCGAGCGGGCCGCAGAGCGCGAGGATCTCGAAGCTCTAGCCAAGCGGCATGCGCACTACTTCCTGGCCTACTGCGAGCACGCGGCCGAGCAGGCGGCGCGAACGGATCGCCGCGAATGGCTCGACCGGCTCGCGCAGGAGCGCGGCAACATCCGTC
The DNA here is from genome assembly GCA_963733845.1 of uncultured Actinomycetes bacterium. Taxonomy (GTDB): domain Bacteria; phylum Actinomycetota; class Thermoleophilia; order Gaiellales; family Gaiellaceae; genus DATFQE01. Next base: position 183,466 of record CAVTEM010000006.1, on the reverse strand, counting down.
TCGCCTTCGAGCGGCTCCTGCGCGCCGGCGAGGTCGACGAGGCGCTTCGCCTGGCGATCGCGTTCTCGCGCGTGCTGCCCTGGGACGCGCACGCACAAGAAGTCAGAGGGTGGCTCGCACAGGCCCTGGGCGCGGAGACGCCGGTGTCCACGGCACGACGCGCCAGCGCCCTCTACTGGGACGGAGAGCTTGCGCTCTCCCAGGGCCGCTTCCCGTACGCCCGGGCCCGGCTCGAGGCCGCGGTCCAGGCCGCGCGCGATGCCCGCGACGCGGCTGTCGAAACCGCCTCCCTCTCTGCTCTGGGGCGCTGTGCAGTCCTCGTCGCCGACCCGGAAGCTGCCCGTATCTGCGAGGAGGCCGTGGCCGCCGCGCGCCGGATCGGCGACCCGCTCCTCATGGCCGATGCGCTGCTGACGCAGGCAGGGGCGTGCGAGCGCGCCGAGGAATGGGACCGTGCCGGTCCGATGGCCGGGGAGGCGCTGGCGCTCTACCGCGAGGCGGGCGATCCCTACGGCGTCGCGTCGGCGCTCGCCGAGCAAAGCTGGTACGACCTGGTCCACGGGCGCCTGGACACCTCGGAGCGGCGACTGGACGAGGCGCTCGAGCTGCGCCGGCGTCACGGCGACGACCGGCGGCTCGTCGAGCCGCTGATCGACCACGCCTGGCTCATGCTGGCGCGGGGACGCGACGAGGAGGCCGCGCACGGGTTCCTGGACTGCCTGCGGCTCGCACGTCAGGTCGACGACCAGTTCAACGTCGGCGAGGCCCTGGCCGGGCTCTCGACGCAGGCTGCCGCCGGCGGGCGCTGGGAGGAAGCGGCGCTTCTGGCCGGCGCCTCCGACGCGGTCCACGAGCGCATCGGCGCGCCGCCGTGGGAAGGGGTCACCGCCATGCAGGAACCGAGGCTGATCTCGGCCCGTGGCGCGCTCGGCGACGAGAGCTTCGCAGCCCTCTTCCGTGAGGGCCGCGGGCTTTCCGCCGAGGAAGCGGTCGCGCTTCGGCAGAGCGCGCCGGCCGAGCTGTAGCGGGCTCTCGCGGGCCGGGCGTCAGCGGGATGTCAGCGGTTGGTCAGCGGCTCCTGGTTCCCTCCCTGCACGCAAACCCCGAGGTACCAGGAGGTCTCGCCCATGCACCGCTCGCACTCGCAACCATCGTCCTTCGACCCGCCGAAGCGCCGATCGAGCGTGCGTGGAGGGTCACGTCCGGTCGCGCTCGCGGGAGTCTGGCCCGCCGTCCCCCCCCGGAACTCCGGCGAGGGTGACGGGCGACGGCCGGCGCATCGGCACGCGCCGAAGGTCACGCACCTGTCCTCGGCGGCGCCACCCAGCACTACGTCGTGGTGTGGAGCATCGCCGTCGGCGAGACGCTCGCCGAGATCACCACCGACTCGCGGGCCGAGGCGCTCGACGCCTACGTCCATCAGTCGGCTGCCTCGGCCCGACATCTTCGGCGAGGCCGCGTGATGAGACACCTCCTGGCAGCGCTCATCGTGGTTGTGATGCTCGGGTCTTTGCTGACGCAATCCGTAGGGGCGCAGGTCAGCGTCACGACCTTGGGTGTTCCGTACACGCAGAGCTTCGACACGCTGCCCGCGAGCGGGTCGGCGACCTGGACCAATAACTCGACGATTCCGGGGTGGTTCCATGCGCGCACAGGAACCGGCACCACCATTGTGGCGAACAACGGCAGCAGCAACGCCGGAAATCTGTACAGCTACGGCACGGGCACAGCGACGGATCGTGCCCTTGGCTCACTGGGCTCGGGCAATGCGGCGATCGGCAACATGTTCTGGGGCGTGCGGCTACAGAACAACACCGGCGCCACCATCACCTCGTTGGACGTCTCCTACACCGGCGAGCAGTGGCGCAACGCCGGTCAGCGGCACAGACGGTCGCGAGCTCGTATCTCGTGGGGAGCCCGACTGTCACCGGCTCGCTCGCCGAGTTCCAAGCGACCGGAGTAGCTGTCCCGGTCCTCGACTTTACGAGCCCGACCACCGGTGGCACGGCGACCGCTTTGGACGGCAACTCGGCCGCCAATCGCGCGGCCCTCGTCCACACCATCACCGGGTTGAGCATTCCCAATGGAACCGAGGTGATGCTGCGCTGGTCCGATCCGAACCACACGGGCGCAAATCACGGCGCTGTCCATCGACGATTTTTCCGTCACGCCTCACGGATCCGTATCACTGCCGAACCTGACCATCAGCGACGTCTCTGGGAACGAGGGCAACTCTGGTTCGACCTCGTTCACGTTCACTGTCAGCCTGTCAGTTCCCGCCGGCCCGGGCGGCGCGACGTTCGATATCGCGACGGCCGACGGCACTGCGCAAGACGACAATCCGGCAGGCGAAGACAACGACTACGTCGCGCGATCGCTGACCGGTCAGACGATCCCGGCAGGCAGCTCGACGTACACCTTCACCGTCGCGGCCAACGGCGACACGGTGATCGAGCCCAACGAAACGTTCTTCGTCAACGTCACCAACGTCGCCGGGGCAAACGTCACCGACGGGCAGGGCCAGGGCACGGTCCAGAACGATGACGTGGACAGCACGCCTCCCGACACCACGATCGACGACGGACCGTCGAATCCGACCAGCTCGTCGGCTGCGAGCTTCCACTTCAGCGGCACCGACGGTGGCGTTCCCGGTGTCGCGGGGTTCGAGTGTGAGCTCGACGGCGGCGGTTTCACGGCCTGCACGAGCCCGGGGAACTACAGCTCCCTGATCGACGGCGAGCACAGCTTCCACGTGCGCGCCTTCGACGGCGCCGGCAACGTCGACCCGACACCGGCGAGCTTCATTTGGACCGTGGACACGGTCGCGCCCGAGACGAGCGTGGCCTCGGGGCCCGATGCGGTCACCTCTTCCACGTCGGCGAGCCTCGGGTACAGCGGAGACGCGCTCGGCGGCACGGCCGTCGCCGGCTACGAGTGCCGGCTCGACGACGCTGCGTTCGTGCCTTGCGGGAGCAGCAGCGAGTCGTTCTCCGGCCTGGCCGCCGGCGAGCACACCTTCGAGGTGCGCGCTGTCGACGAGGCAGGAAACGTCGACGCATCGCCCGCGAGCGCCGTGTGGACGGTCGACCTGACGGCGCCGAAGACGACGATCACCGGCCACCCCGATCCGACGACTCTCGCCAGGCGCGCGACCTTCGTCTTCGACGCAGCCGACAGCGGCGGCTCCTCGGTCGCGGGGATCGAATGCCGCCTCGACGACGCCGCGTTCGCGCCGTGCGCGAGCCCGGTCGAGCTCGCAGGGCTGCTCCCGGGTCGCCACACCTTCGAGGTCCAGGCCTCGGATCGGGTCGGCAACGTCGAGGCCCCGCCCGCCGCGTTCTCGTGGCTGGTCTCGTCGGTGCTCACGCGCGATGACGACGCCTCGGCCATCGAAGACACGCCCGCCGTGATCCCTGCCACCGGCAACGACGCGATCCCGTCCGGGACGCCGGTGACGATCGCGGCGACCGCGCCGACCTCGGCCCGTGGCGGAACGGTCACCTCGGCCGGCGACGGCTCGTTCAGGTACGTCCCGCCGGCGGACTTCAACGGCGTCGACACCTTCACCTACACGGCCTCCGCGGACGGCGTGACCGCCGATCCCGCGACCGTGACGATTCGTATCGCCGCCGTGAACGACGCCCCGACGATCGCAGTCGTCCGCGCGCTCGAGTGCGGCGGCGCGAGCGGGACGCTGGGCGTCCACCTGGCCGACGTCGACGACGCCGCCCGTTCGCTCGTGTTGTCCCCGTCGGCCGCCGGGATCCGCGTCGCCGCGGCGGGGGAAGGCGCCGACCGGACGCTCACCCTCACCCGGCTCAGTCGCCGGACCAGGGCGGCGCTCACGGTCGCGGTCTCGGACGGCTCCCTGTCTGCGTCGACCTCGATCACGATCGCCGTCGGCACGAACCGCCGTGAGACGATCAGCGGCTCCGACGGCGCCGACCTGCTCTTCGGGCGGGGTGGCAAGGACGTCCTGCGCGGCCGCGGCGGGAACGACCTCATTTGCGGCGGCTCGGGCTCCGATCGCATCGAGGGCGGTGCAGGCGACGACGTGCTGCTCGGTGGCGCCGGCAACGACCTGATCCGCGGCGGGGACGGCAACGACGTCCTCCGCGGCGGCTGGGGAGCCGACCGGCTCTTCGGCGGCGCAGGCGACGACGTCCTGCGCGGCGGCCGCGGCGCCGACCGCTTCACGGCCGCTCCAGGCAACGACCGGCTCCTCGACTTCAGCCCGCGCCAGGGCGACCGGCGCTGAGCGGCGTCAGCGAGATGTCAGTGAAAGGTCAGCGCCTCTTGATCCACTCCGAGAGATGAGTCCGCCCGCCTCGCCCCCTTGCCCCCGCCGGCGCCCTACGCGGCACCGGTGCCGCGCTCCCCAGCTCGGCACCGGTGCCGCCGGCCCGGCCGAGCCGTCAGGCGCCTGCTCATCACGTTGCTCCTGGTCGTGGCAGGCGCCTGCGGCGTCTAACGACGCCTCGGCCTCGCTTCGTCCTTTGGCCGGTTACCCCGGCGTGAGAGGCGACGGCGCATTCGTCCGGGGCGAGGCGATCGTCAAGTTCGCCAGCCGCCCGAGCGTGACCGAGCTCTCAGATCACTGCGGTCGGCGTCGACGCGGTCTCGTTCGAGCCGCTGGAGGTGAGGAACGCCTACGTCGCCGAGCTGAAGCAGGGCGAGACGGTCCCCGAGGCCGTCGCCGAGCTGAGCGCGCGCTCGGATGTCCTCTACGCCGAGCCGAACTACATCTATCGCGCACGTCCACCCCGAATGACACCGAGCTTCGGGAATCTGTGGGGCCTGAACAACACCGGCCAGCTGCCGGAACCACGGCCGACGCCGACATCGACGCGCCCGAGGCCTGGGACCTCGACCACCGGCAGCCCGGACGTCGTCGTCGGCGTCGATCGACACCGGCATCGCCTACGACCATCCCGACCTCGCCGCCAACATCTGGATCAACACCGACGAGATCGCCGGCAACGGTATCGACGACGACGGCAACGGCTACGTCGACGACTTCCGCGGCTGGGACTTCGTCGAGAACGACGCCGACGCCGCTCGACTTCACGGCCACGGCACCCACGTCGCCGGGCACCATCGGCGCGGTCGGCAACAACGGCATCGGTGTCACCGGGCGTCAACTGGGACGTCGCGATCATGCCGGTCCGCGGGCTGGACGCGTAGGGCGACGGCAACGAACGGCGGACTCGCGGAGGCTGTTGCCTACGCGTGCGCGAACGGCGCACACGTCGTCAACTACAGCTGGGGTGGCTCGTGCGCGAGCCAGCTGCTGTAAGATGCGTTCGCGGCGCATGCAACGGGGGTACTCCATGTCGTCGCTGCGGGCAACGAGGCGCAGCGACCTCGACGGCGCGGACAACGACGTTCCCGTGCGAGTTCGACGGGCACCGACTCGCCCTTCGGGCGCTCGTCAACATCGTGTGCGTCGGCTCGAGCAAATCCCCTCGATACGAAGTCGGGCTTCTCGAAACCATGGGACCCGAGTCCGTCCACCTCTTCGCCCCGGGCAGTGAAATTCGCAGCAGCTACCCGACCCGATCCCTAGTCGCCCCGATCGCGACCTTCGACCCGTCCATCACCGGGTGGACGGCCGGGGGCAGCCCCAACACCTGGGGGCGCAGACCGAGCGTCCGAGCGCCTCGAACGGCAGCGCCTCAGACTCGCCGGCCGGCAACTACGCGAACAATACCGAGCAACACCTTCCAGCGCAACGGCTCGCTCAGCCTGACCGGCCGCCGCGGCTGCCGTCTCGACTACCAGCTAAGCCTCGACGCCGTCGCGCCGAATGACGGCCTCCTGGTGCAGGCGGCCCCGAGCGGCTCCCCGACTACGACCTTGGGCGGCTTGAGCGGCAACACCGGTGGCTTCATTTCGCTGTTTGACGATCTGTCGGCGTTCGACGGCAAGAGCGCCCTGCTCTTCCGCTTCGTCTTCGTCAGCGACGCCACGGGCGTCGCCGACGGCGTGTATGTCGACGACGTCGCGTTCCGCTGCCTCGAGCCGAACGGCGAGACCTACGCCTGGCTCAGCGGCACCTCGATGGCGGCGCCGCACGTCACCGGTGTCGCCGCGCTCTACTTCGCCCGCTTCCCGGCGAAGTGGACGCGGACGCCCGCCGACGTCGCAGCCGTCAAGGCAGCCATCCTCGACGGCGTCGAGACCAAGGCTGCGTTCGGCGATTCGATCACCGGCGGCCGCCTGAACGCGAAGTGGACGCTCGACGGGCCACCGCCGCCACCCCCGCCGCCGCCACCTCCGCCGCCCCGCCCCCGCCTCCTCCTCCGCCTCCGCCACCGGACACCGAGCCGCCCGAGACGACGATCGACTCGGGCCCGCCCGCCACGACGACCGCCGACCGATGCGAACTTCGAGTTCTCGGCGAACGAGGCGAGCACGTTCGAGTGCGAGCTCGACTTCGCGCTCTGGAGCCCGTGCACCTCGCCGAAGGAGTACACGGGCCTCGGGCTCGGCGAGCATCAGGTCCGCGTCCGCGCGACGGACGCGGCGGGCAACACCGACCCGACGCCGGCGGTCGCCGCCTGGACGATCGAGTCGCCGCCGCCGCCGCTACCGCCTCCGCCGCCGCCTCCGCCGCCTCGCGCCTCCGCCCCGCCGGGACCCCCGCCTTCACCGCCGCCGGCTCCACCCCCAGCTTCGCCGGCGCCTCCGGCACCGGTGCCGCCGCCTCCCCCAGCTCCGGCGCCGGGGCCACCTCCCCCGGCGCCACCGCCTCCGCCGCCGGCGGCGAGCCGGCCGGCCCAGGCGAGCTGCGTGGTGCCGAACGTGAAAGGCAAGACGGTCAGGCAGGCGCGGGCCGCCCTGCGGGCCAAGCAGTGCCGCCTGGGCGCGATCAAGGCCGTCTTCAACAGCAAGGTCAAGCGGGGCCGGGTCGTCGCCCAGTCGAAGGCGGCCGGTAGTCGGCTGCCCGTCAATTTGGCCGTCGCCGTGAAAGTCAGCAAAGGCCCGAGGCGGAGGTAGTCAGACGCGTACGTGAGCCCCGTCGCGTCGGACACGCAAAGTCTGATAATCTGATTTTCGTGCGACGCATGAGTGCTACAGAGGCGGCTCGACGTCTGTTGAGCTTCCTGGACGCGGTCGAGCGCCAGGGAGACGTTCGTGGTCGTGCGGCGAGGACGCGCCGTCGCGTCCATCGGCCCGACCTCGGGCGCGGATGGACGTGAGGTGAAGGCGATTCTCCGGGAGGACGGCGCCGACAGCGCATGGGCGTCCGAACTTCGTGCACTCCGTGAATCGCTCGCTCCGCAGGAGCGCGACTGGAACGTCTGATTCTCGACACGAGTGTGCTCGTCGCGGGCGAGCGCGTGGGCAGCACACTCGATGCCGTCGTCGCCGACGAGGACGACGTTGCGATCGCGGCGATCACCGCAGCGGAGCTCCTCGTAGGGGTGGAGCTCGCGTCGAAGGATCGTCGCGAGGGGCGCCGAGAGTTCGTGAAAGGATCCTCCGAAGCGTCCCGGTCGAGGTCTACGGCCTCGCCGTAGCGCGTGCGCACGCGTCCTTGCTCGCCTACACACGCGGCGGGCAGGCGAGCTGCGCGGAGCTCACGATCTGATCATCGCTGCGACGGCAGTCGCGAGCGATCGCACTGTCGTGAGCGCCGACGCGCAGGCGTTCGACGGGCTACCAGGACTGCGATCACGCCTGGTGTGAGCGTGGGCACCTCCGCGCCGGTTTTCTCATGCGGGTGATGGGTGTGTCCAGCGACAATTCGTCGTAGGCCGCGTACACAGAGTCGATCTCGAGGGCGCGATGCCGAGCCGGTAGGGCGGTAGGGCCTCGTCGATGAGCGTCAAGTCGCGGCGGCGCGGAGCTGGCGTCAGCGAGATGTCAGCGGAATGTCAGCGGCCGTTGATCCACTTGGGCAACGCAGAAACGCGATCGGGGGAGGCACTCCACATGCACGCGACTCTTGTAAACGCAACTCCGTTGCAGGAGACTGAAGACGGGCGGGTGCGCTCCTGTGATCCGTATGCGGCCAGGATTCGTGCCCACACGGCAATCGGCTGGACCTGTCACGGGGGGACGACATGACAGCGCGCAAGCAAGCGCGACGCTCGACTCTTGGCCTTGGAGTGCTGCTCTGCGCCGTGCTGCTCGCGGGACAGCTGTCGGCTGCGCCCTGGCGCGCAGCGCCGGCCGGGAGCGATTGCACGATCACCGGTACGCCGGCTGCCGACGTGCTCGTCGGCACGTCGGGCGACGATGTGCTGTGCGGGCTCGGCGGCGACGACGTCCTGCGGGGCGGCCCGGGCGACGACCGCCTGCTCGGCGGCACCGATGACGACCGGCTTTTCGGCGGGGGTGACAACGATCGCCTCGTCGCAGACGGCGGCGACGACGTCCTCGACGGTGGCGGCGGCAACGACAACCTGCGCGGCGGCGTGGGCGCCGACGTGTTCCGAGGCGGGCCTGGCTCCGACCTGGCCGATTACCTGAACTCCGACGAAGCTTTGACGTTGTCGATCGGCGGCGCTGCCGACGGCAGCAAGGGCGAAGGCGACAACATCCGCGCCGACGTCGAGAACCTGCGCGGCGGCTCCGGCAACGACTCGCTGCAGGGAAACGCGCGAGAGAACTGGCTCCACGGCTACGGGGCGCAGACCGCGTGCGCGCCGGCGCCGGCGACGACCGCCTCATGGGCGGCGCCGGGCCGGACACCCTCGACGCGCGCGACTCCGCTGCCTTCTCCGACGAGGTCTACTGCGGAACCGGCAGCGACCGGGCGTTCGCGGACAGCCCCGACCAGGTCGGGGCGGGCTGCGAGAACCTCACCCGCCCGGTAGAGCCTGCTCCGGGGACGCCTCCGTCGCCGGTTCCTCCTCCCGCGCCGCCGGCCCCACCGGCCCCGCCGGCCCCGCCCCGCCGCCGGCCCCGCCGGCCCCGCCCGCACCGCCGCCCCCCTCGGGCTCGGCGCCGACGGACGTGTCGCTGTCGAATTCGAGCGTGCCGGAGAACGAGCCGGCAGGTACGGCGGTGGGCACGCTGACCACGACCGATCCCGACGCGGGCGACACGTTCACCTACTCGCTCGTAGCCGGGACGGGCTCGGCCGACAACGGCTCGTTCCAGATCGTCGGCAACACGCTGGAGACGGACGCGCCGCTCGACGCCGACGCCAGGTCGTCCTACTCCATCCGCGTGCGCACGACGGACAGCACGACGCGCTCCTTCGAGAAGGAGTTCACGATCACGACGACCGGCGTCAACGAGGCGCCGACCGACATCGCGCTCTCGAGCGCGAGCGTGCCCGAGAACGAGGCCGCCGGTACGACGGTCGGGACGCTCTCGTCGGTCGACCCCGACGCGGGCGACACGCACTCCTACGAGCTCGTCGCGGGCAGCGGCGACACCGACAACGGCTCGTTCACGATCACCGGGACGAGCGTGCAGACGAACGCGGTCTTCGACTTCGAGGCGAAGTCCAGCTACTCGATCCGCGTGCGCAGCACCGACGCCGGGGCGTTGGCGACCGAGAAGGAGTTCACGGTCTCCGTCACCAACGTCAACGAGGACCCGACCGACATCGCGCTCTCGAGCTCGACGGTCGCCGAGAACCAGGCCGCCGGCACGACCGTCGGCACGCTCTCGTCGGTCGATCCCGACGCGGGCGACACGCATTCCTACGAGCTCGTCGCAGGCACGGGCGACACGGACAACGGCTCGTTCGCGATCACCGGGACGAGCCTGCAGACGAACGCCGTGTTCGACTTCGAGGCGAAGTCCAGCTACTCGATCCGCGTCCGCAGCACCGACGCCGGCGCGCTTGACGTTCGAGAAGGAGTTCACGATCTCGGTCAGCAACGTCAACGAGGCGCCGACCGACATCGCGCTCTCGAGCTCGACCGTCGCCGAGAACCAGGCTTCGGGGACGACGGTCGGCACGCTCTCGGCCACCGACCCGGACGCGGCGGACACGCACAGCTTCAGCCTCGTCGGCGGCACGGGCGACTCGGACAACGGCTCCTTCGCCATCGTCGGCTCCAGCCTGCAGACGAGCGCGGTCTTCAATTTCGAGGCGAAGAACAGCTACTCGATCCGCGTCCGCGCGACCGACAACGGCCTGCTCACGTTCGAGAAGGAGTTCACGATCTCGGTCAGCAACGTCAACGAGGCGCCGACCGACATCGCGCTCAGCAGCGCCAGCGTGGCCGAGAATCAGGCCTCCGGAACGACGGTCGGCACGCTGTCGGCGATCGACCCGGAAGCCGGCGACACGCACAGCTTCAGCCTGGTCGCCGGGACGGGCTCGACCGACAACGGCTCGTTCACGATCGTCGGCTCGAGTCTGCAGACGGCCGCGGCCTTCGACTTCGAGGCGAAGTCGAGCTACTCGATCCGCGTCCGCGCGACCGACAACGGCCTGCTGACCTTCGAGAAGGTGTTCACGATCACCGTCACGAACGCCAACGAGGAGCCGACCGACATCGCGCTCTCGAGCAGCACGGTCGCCGAGAACCAGGCTTCGGGAACCACGGTCGGCACGCTTTCGACGACCGACCCGGACGCGGGCGACACGCACACCTACACGCTGGTCGCCGGGACGGGCTCGACCGACAACGGCTCCTTCACGATCGTCGGGACGAGCCTGCAGACGAGCGCGGTCTTCGACTTCGAGGCGAAGTCGAGCTACTCGATCCGCGTCCGCAGCACCGACAGCGGCGCGCTGACGCTTCGAGAAGGCGTTCACCATCACGGTCAGCAACGTCAACGAGGACCCGACCGACATTGCGCTGTCGAACAGCAGCGTCGCGGAGAACCAGGCGTCCGGGACGACGGTCGGCACGCTTTCGGCCACCGACCCCGACGCGGCCGACACGCACAGCTTCAGCCTCGTCGGCCGGCACGGGCTCGACCGACAACGGCTCGTTCGCGATCGTCGGCAACAGCCTGCGCACGAGCGCCGTCTTCAACTTCGAGGCGAAGAACAGCTACTCGATCCGCGTGCGCGCGACCGACAACGGCCTGCTGACGTTCGAGAAGGTCTTCACGATCTCGGTCAGCAACGTCAACGAGCAGCCGACCGACATCGCGCTCTCGAGCTCGACCGTCGCGGAGAACCAGGCTTCGGGAACGACGGTCGGCACGCTCTCGGCCACCGACCCCGAGCCTGCGGACACGCACACCTTCACGCTCGTAGCAGGCACGGGCTCGACCGACAACGGCTCCTTCGCGATCGTCGGCACCAGCTTGCGAACCGAGCGCCGTCTTCAACTTCGAGGCGAAGTCGAGCTACTCGATCCGCGTCCGCGCGACCGACAACGGCCTGCTGACCTTCGAGAAGGTCTTCACGATCACGGTCACCAACGTCAACGAGGCGCCGACCGACATCGCGCTCAGCAGCTCGAGCGTGGCCGAGAACGAGGCCTCGGGAACCACGGTCGGCACGCTCTCGTCCGTCGATCCCGACGCGGGCGACACGCTTCACGTACAGCCTCGTCGCCGGGACCGGCTCCACGGACAACGCGCTCGTTCACGATCGCCGGCTCGACGCTGCAGACGAACGCGGTCTTCAACTTCGAGGCGAAGTCGAGCTACTCGATCCGCGTCCGCAGCACCGACAGCGGCTCGCTGACCTTCGAGAAGGCGTTCACGATCACGGTCATCAACGTGAACGAGGCGCCGGTCAACACGGTCCCGAGCGCGCAGACGGTGAACGAGGACACCAACCTGAGCTTCACCGGGCTCAGCGTCACCGACGTCGACGCGGGCACCGGCAACGTCCAGACGACCGTCTCCGCGCTGAACGGGACGATCACGCCGGCCAGCGGCTCCGGTGCCACGATCACCGGCTCGGGGACGGCGAGCGCGCAGATCACCGGCACCCTCACGCAGGTGAACGCGGCGCTGAACGGGCTCGCGTACAGGGGCACGTCGAACTGGAACTCCACGCGCGGCACCGAGACGCTCACGATCGTGACCAACGACCAGGGCAACACCGGCACCGGCGGCGCGAAGTCGGACACCGACACCGTGGGCATCACGGTCAGCGCGGTGAACGACAAGCCGGTCGCCACGGCGAAGAGCTTCACCGTGCAGACGAACATGCAGCGCAACCTCACCGGTCTCCTCGACGGCGCCACTGACCCTGACTCCGGCGACGCCGGCTACACCCCGTCGTTCACGCTCGCGGGCGTCACCGTCGGCAGCGGCACCTGCGCGGGCTGCACGATCAGCAACGTCAACGCCGCGAACGGCACCGTCGACGTCGACCCGCCGGGCGGCGCCACCGGCTCGCTGACGATCAACTACACGATCACCGACAGCGGCAACCCCGGCCCCGGCGCGACCAGCGATCCGCAGACGATCACGCTGAACATCTCCGGCGCGGTGATCTGGTTCGTCCAGGCTACGGGCGGCAACGACACGACCGGCAAGGGGACGCTGGCGGCGCCGTTCCAGACGATCGCGAAGGTCGACACGGTCGACGCGGCGAGCCACTCGATCTTCCTCTACTCGGGCACGTACGCGAACGGGATCACGCTCAACGCGAGCGAGAAGCTGGTCGGGCAGGGCACTACCGGGCCCGCGAGCTTCGACCTGCTGTTCGGGATCACGCCGCCGACGGGCACGATCGCGCGGCCGGCGATCGCGACCGGCACCGCCACCGTTCAGGGCACCGTCACCCTGGCGAGCTCGGCGCTGCTGCGCGGGCTCGCGCTCTCGACCAGCACGGCAACCGCGCTGTCGGGCTCGGGCGGCCTCAGCGGCATCGACGTCTCGCAGACGTCCGTAACCACGACGACGGGCACGGCCGTGAACCTGAACAACGCCGTCGGCAGCTACTCGTTCTCGAGCATCTCCACCAACGGCGCCGCGAACGGGATCCTGCTCGACGCGATGGGAGGCAGCACGTTCTCCGCAACCAGCGGCTCGATCGTCGGCGCCACCACGCGCGGCGTCGACATCAACGCCGGCACCGGCAGCTTCAGCTACGGCGGCACGATCGCGACTACCGGCAGCGGTCGCTCGGTCGAAGTCACCAACCGCACCGGCGGAACTGCGGCGTTCAGCGGTGCGATCACCGATAACGGCGGCGGGATCAACCTGAGCTCGAACACGGGCGCGACGATCAACTTCACCGGCGGCGTTACGGCAAGCACCGGCGCGAGCGGCGCCTTCAGCGCCACCGGCGGCGGCACGTTCAACGTCACCGGCTCGGCGAACACGCTCACCACCACGACGGGCACGGCGCTCAACGTCGCCAACACCACGATCGGCGCGAGCGGCCTCACCTTCCGCAGCATCTCCGCCGGAACGGCCGCAAGCGGGCCAGCGAGCGGGATCGTGCTCAACAGCACTGGCTCGACGGGCCTGACCGTGACCGGCACGGGCTCGACGACGCAGGGCGGCGACTTCTCGGGCGGCACGATCCAGAACACGACCGGCTCCGGTATCTCACTGACCAACACGACCAGCCCGTCGTTCCGGAACATGCGGCTGCTGAACACGGGCGACAGCGGCGTCAACGGCACTCAGGTGACGGGTTTCAGCTTCACCGACGGAACGATCACCGGCGCCGGCAACGCGTCGGACGAGAACAGCATCACCTTCGACGACAGCCTCACCTCGACGCCGAACCTGACCGGGGTGGTCACGATCACCAACAACGTGATCAGCCAGACGGAGGCCGAGGGCGTCGACATCGAGAACTGGGCCGGCACGATCAGCGACGCGAACATCTCCAACAACGCGCTCTCGGACACCGGCGACGTCGCCACGCCGGGTTCCGCGATCACGCTTATCGGCAGCGGCCTGGCGGCGTCGGCGGCCAACCTCACGAAGGCGACGATCGCCAACAACACGATCACCGACTTCCGCGCCGGCGTCGGCGTGCAGGTGCGGGCCGGCAACCCGAACGCCGGCGGTCCGACGGGCAGCGCGGGCACTGCCGGCAGCGCGACGAACGTGATCGCGATCACCGGCAACTCCATGAACGGCGGCAACGCCGGCATCGGCAACCAGCCTGACCGGTTCTTCACCGGTGGCGTCTCTGGGAACGGCGGTCAGGGCAACTTCAACGTCTCCAACAACGGGACGGCCGCGAACCGGCTGCGCAACATCGACTGCATCGCGATCGAGATGCAGGTCGACGGCCCGGTCACGATGACCTCGACCGTCAACAACAACTTCATCAACGCGAACAGCGCCGTCGGCTGCGCAGGGATCGCCGTCGGCACCGACGACCCGAATGACCTTGGGGCCGGCACTCACAGCACACTGATCCAGAGCAACAACGTCATGGGCACCGACGGGCAAGGCATCTTCGCGATCGTGCGCGACTCGGGCAGCACGATGAATGCGCGCGTGCTGAACAACACCGTGGCGGCGCCGATCGCCAATGCCGCGCGGTCTGGGATCCAGGCGAGCTCCGGTTCGGCGCAGGGCGATACGACGCTCTGCCTGGAGATCAGCGGCAACACGACGGCCGGTAGCACGAACACCGGTACCGGCACCACCTCGCCGGGGATCGCCCTGCGCAAGCAGGGCCCCGACCCGACGGTCAACACCTTCGGCATCGAAGGGCTGTCGCCATCGCCAACGGGAACCCCGACGGTGGAGAACCTCGTGAACTCCCTCAACACGAGCACGACAGGGACTTTCGGCGTCGGCGGGACGACCCTACTCGCCGCTCAAACCGGATTCACCAGCTGCGTCGCACCCTAATCGCGCGGGCTGCGGAGGGGCGGGTTTCCCGCCCGCTCCGCAGCCTCTTCGCGTCTAGCAGCCGATGACGGCGCCGATGCGCGTTGCGGCGGCGCGCAGCGTCGATGCCTGCTCGGTCGTCGGCAGCCGGCCGTCCTCCTTGTCGACGTGCGCGCGGCGCATCGCCGGGACCGGGGTCAGGCCTTTCATTGCCACATCCGCCGCCTAACCGGGCTCTTGCGTAGGGCGTAGCCCCTTCAACTAGCTCACGCGGAAAGGGACAAGGCCGTTGGCATCGGTCGCCTAGTTCGGCCACTCCGGGCGAACAGGGCCTGGCACTCCCATCTCAGCCTCCTAGGCTCGGGTCGCGCGAGTCTAGAGAGGGCGTGCGCCGGGGGCGTGGCGGCTCTCGGCGAATCGGGGCAGACCGTCCTCGGGGATCGGCTCCCAGGGGGCGGCGTACGCGACGAACTGCCGCACCGTCGGACGAACGCCAGGGTCGTCGTCGAACGTCCCCAGCCGGATGCCGACCGACTCGGGGTGGCTCGGGTTGGAGCCGTAGATCGCGGACCCGCAGCGGCCGCAGAACCATTTCTCGCCGCCGTCGGGCGGCTTCCACATTCGCACCGCGTCCTCTCCCGCGACGATCCGGAAGGCACCCGGCGCCGGGTGCGCCTGTGCGGAGGCGGCCGTCCCGCTCCGCCGCTGACAGCGCTTGCAGTGGCAGTAGCTCGCGCGGACGAGCGGCTCGGTGACCTCGTACCGGACTGCGCCGCAATTGCAACCGCCGGTGAGGGGAAGCATCATCTGCAGGCCCATTGTGAGCGAAATGCCACAGCCACCAGGCCCAGGCATGCGCGGCCCTAGACCGGGTGGTCTGGGGTCAGGTCTTGCATTGCCACCGCTGCCGAGGAAGCGGTCGCGCTCCGGCAGAGCCGCCGCGGGCGCCGAGCCCCCTCGCGCTGACTCCTCGGCGCGCTCGGCGCGTCCGTGCGCTGACAGCCGGCTCGTCCTGTGTATGTCAGCGAGGTGTCCGTGAATGGTCAGCGGCTCCTGGTTCGCTTCCTATACGCAAACCCCGAGGCACCAGGAGGTCTCGCCCATGCACCGCTCGCACCGCACCCACCATCCCCACCCCGCCGAAGCACTGATCGAGCGTGCGTGGAGGGCCCATCCCGTCGCGCTCGCGGGAGTCTGGCCTGCCGTCCCCGCCCCGGAACTCCCGGCGAGGGTGACCGACGGCCGAAGCAGCGGCGGGAACGCCGAAAACGGTCACGCACCTGTCGATCAGTCGACTGGCTCGGCCTGACAGCTTCGGCGAGGTTCTGAGCTAGACCGGGGTCAGGTCTTGCATTGCCACATCCGTGGCCGGGCTCTCGGCCTCTCTCCGGCTAGCTGGCCCAGGCGGTTCAACTAGCTCACGCGGAAAACGACAAGGCCGTTGGCATCGGTCGCCTACTTCGGCCCTGTTGCGGGAGCATCGCTTGATGTGGCACACTCTTTACATGGCCCACAGACGTTTCACGGTCCACCTGGGTGAGCGAGGCCGGCTTGTCATCCCTGCGGAAGTCCGCCGGTCAATGGGCGTGAAGCGAGGAGACCTGCTCGCGCTGGACCTCGACGAGAACGGCGAGATGTTCGAGGTGCGCACAGCTGCGGAAGTTGCACGATCTGCGCGTGGCCTGCTCCGCGACCTCGCACCCGGCGTCGACGTTACGAGGGAACTGATCGAGGATCGCCGCGAAGAGGCCGAGCGGGAGGCCAGAGCTGATAGGCACGTCACCGGGCGTTGAGCACCTTCGTGCTCGACGCATCGGGCCTACTTGCCCTCTTGCTCGACGAGGAGGGTGCGGCCGAGGTGGAGCAGATGCTCGCGAGCTCGGGCGCGATTAGTTCCGGCAACCTCGCCGAGGCTCTGTCGAAGGTCGCCGAACGGGGCGGCGATCCCAGCGAAGTCGCCCGCGATCTAGAAGAGAAGGGAATCCTTGGCGGCCTCCTCGAGGTAGAACCCGTGACAGCTCAGGACGCGATCACAATCGCCGAGATGCGTCTCGCCACGAAGGAACACGGACTCGGCCTCGGCGATCGCATCTGCCTTGCGCTCGGGCGTCGACTCGACCTGCCTGTGATGACTGCAGACCGCGCGTGGGTGGAGCTCGAGGAGGTCCTGGGCGTCAAGGTGCGACTCGCATGACCGTGCAGATCCTCTCGGGTGTGCGACTCACGGCGACCGAAGGCCGGCTCGAGCACGCGTTCCGCTGACCCTTCTCGTCGACCACCATCGTCAGCAGGTCGTCCTCGGCCCACTCCTGAGCAGGCGGGCCGGCTTCCGAGCGGCGGTCGAGAGGCCAGGCGACCGGCTTATCTCCTCAGTCCGCGGCCGCCGCCTCCTTCTCGGGGGTGGGCACCGGCGCGGCCGCGCGTGCCGCGGGCTCCTCGATGAGGTTGAGGACGCGCATCCCGTGGACGAACACGATCGTGCCGCCCAGCCAGCCGCCGAGCGTGAGCGTGCCGAAGCCGACGAGCGTCAGCAGCAGCGAGCCGGTCGTGACCTCGCCGTCGACGTAGCCGCCGTGCCCGAAGATCGCGGCGAGCAGGAAGAAGACCGTCGCGGTGAGCATCGCGAACATGTGCACCGTCGCCGTGCGCCAGACCGGGCTGCCCCAGGTGATCGAGAGCCAGTCGATCAACCCCGTCAGCGCCGTCGGAACGGTGACGACGAGACCGACGATGAGCGCGAGCCACCATGCGGTGGCCGTGTTGTGCTCCGAGACGCCGAGCACGCTGAGGAGTCCGAATGCGGTCGCGACCGTGTAGGCGCCGATCGTCGCGTCCGTCAGCGGCGGGTGCAGCGGGTGGCCGGGTAGGCCCTTGAGGAGATAGCCGATCTTCATGCGAATCCTCCTGCCGCTTGGTTAGTGCCCGTCACGGTGGTTCCCTTACCTCCGCCTCGTGAACCTCGCTCGCCTAAGATCCGCCGCTTCGCTAGGCCCACAAAGGAGGCGTCGAGATGGAATGGGCCGCACTCATCAGCTGGCTGATCACGGCCGCGGGAGGCTTCGTCCTGCTGGCGATCTGGTTCAGCCGCGGCGGCATGCAGCAGCGCGAGGGCGGGCGGATCCGGCCGGCGCTGATCCTCAGCCACTTCGGGTTGGCCGCGCTCGGCCTCGTGCTCTGGATCGTGTACGTCTTCAACGACAACGACACGCTCGCGTGGATCGCGTTCGTGCTCCTCCTCGTCGTCGCGGTCCTGGGCTGGACGATGTTCGCGATCTGGTGGCGCCGTCGCCAGCTGGGCGCCGCTGCAGGAGCGGTGGCCGAGCCCGCAGAGCCCGCCGAGCAGCACTTCCCGGTCCCGGTCGTGGCAGTGCACGGGCTGCTCGCCGTGACGACGGTCGTCCTCGTCCTGCTTTCCGCGCTGGAGGTCTAGTCGGCGACGGTTCGAGCAGGGCATCGGCCGGTTCCGGGGTTTCGTGCGGCCGAGGTTCGGTAACTCAGTTCGAACCCCGATCCCCCGGAAAGGAGACACCCATGTACATAGGCGGCGGCGTCATCACACTGATCATCATCATCCTGCTGCTCATCTGGCTCCTCTAGCGCCCGAGACCTACGGCCCATAGCGGACGCGATCGCGTCCGCTCCCGGCCCACCACCGTACGAGCACGCATCGCATCGGGCTGCCTGATCCCCTAGGCTCGCGCCAGCGCGTGGACGGACCGCAGCCGTATCCAGTCCGCATCGAGGGACAGCTGGACACCGGCCTGAGCCGCTGGCTCTGGCTCGTGAAGTGGCTGCTGGCGATCCCGCACTACATCGTGCTTGCGTTCCTCTGGCTGACGCTGATCGTGCTGACGATCGTCGCGTTCTTCGCGATCCTTTTCACCGGCCGCTACCCGCAGGGCATCTTCGGCTTCAACGTCGGCGTTCTCCGCTGGACGTGGCGGGTCATGTTCTACTCCTACGGCGCGCTGGGCACCGATCGGTATCCGCCGTTCACGCTCGACGACGTGCCCGACTACCCGGCGCGCCTGGAGATCGCCTACCCGGAGCGGCTCTCTCGCGGCCTCGTGCTGGTGAAGTGGTGGCTCCTCGCGATACCGCAGTACCTCGTCACGGGGATCTTCCTGGGCGGCGGCAGCTACGCGGCTGCCCAGGTCGACGACTGGTTCTGGGGCATCGGCTTCGAAACCGGGCTGATCGGCATCCTCGTGCTCTTCGCCGGTGTGGCGCTCCTCTTCACCACGCGGTACCCGGGCGGGATCTTCGACTTCGTCGTCGGACTCGACCGGTGGGTCGCGCGCGTCGCCGCCTACGTGCTGCTCATGCGCGACGAGTACCCGCCGTTCCGGCTCGACCAGGGAGCAACCGAGGCGGAGGGGCTCGCGGAGCCGACCTTCGCGGTCGCGGAGGCGCCCGTACCCGTCGCCGGCGAGCCGGCTGCGCCGGCCGAGCCTCCTGCCCGCAGAGGCTGGACCGGTGGACGAATCGCGCTCGTGGTCGTCGGCACCATCGCGGGCCTGCTCGCGCTCGGGCTCCTCGTCGGCGGCTGCGCGCTCGTCGCCGTCGACCAGACGCAACGAGACGACGACGGGTTCCTCATGTCCCCGACGGAGGACTTCTCGACGTCGACGTACGCGATCGTGTCCGAGCAGGCCGACCTCGACGGCGACGGCGCCGAGTGGGCGCTCGACACGTTCCTCGGCACGGTCCGGATCCGCAGCGAGAGCGACCGCCCGGTATTCGTCGGGATCGGGCCGGCCGACGACGTCACGCAGTACGTCGGAGGCGTCGAGCGCGACGAGGTCGACGACCTCGACAACGACGGCGACCCGGAGTACTCGCGCCAGTCGGGCGGCGCGCCAACCGGCCCGCCGGGCGACGAGACGTTCTGGGTCGCGTCGACGGAGGGTGCCGGCGAGCGGACGCTCGAATGGGACCCGGACGACGGGGACTGGCGGGTGGTCGTGATGAACGAGGACGCGTCGCGCGGGGTCTCCTCCGAGCTGAGCATCGGCGCCGAGCTGGACTCGATCCTCTGGATCGGCATCGGACTGCTCTTTGCCGGCGCCCTCTTCGCCGCAGGCTCCGCGCTGGCAATCACGGCAGCCACGCGCAGCCGACGCTGACCCCGCGTCGGCCGGTGACGGCGCCTAGTTGAGCTTGGGCTCGGTCGACGCTTCTGCCGCCGCCGTTGTGTCGGTGGCGGCAGGAGCCGCGCGGAGCAACAGCCGGGAAAGCTCACGATCGAGCCGCGTGATCCGCGGCAGGCCGGCCACGTCGAGCGCCGAGCGCGCCGCAGCTAGGGCGTCGCGGGCCGCGTCGTAGTTGCGCTGCCGGACGCGCAGGCGCGCGAGAGCGACCTGGGCGAGCGCGATGTCGCAGCCCTCCCCGCCGCGTCGAGCCAGCGTCACAGCCTGTTCGAGATGTTCCTCGGCGCCCTCGAGGTCGCCGCTCGCGAGCAGGGCATCTCCCAGCGCTCCGCGCGCGAGCGAGGTCGTCGGATATTCATCGAGACCGTGCGCATGAGCGCGCTCGAGGGCCTCGTCCGCGAGCCGAAGCGCCTTGCCGACGTCGCGACGGTCGAGCGCGATGTAGGCGAGAAACGCGAGTGCCGCGTAGGCCCGAGCGTGCTGGTCGCCGGTGCGCGGATCCGACAGAAAGCCGTCCAGGTGAACCTCGGCCGACTCGTCGTCCGCGAAGAACAGAACCACCCCGACGAAGAACGAGGCGACGACTCGTCCAAGACCATCCGGATCGGTCTCGGAGGCCTCTGCCCGGCGAACCTCGGCGAGCGCGGCGGCGGCATCGCCGGCCCCGAGCGCGAGCATGCTTCGGTTGATCGCGACGGCTGCGGCCGTCGTGTCTGTGAGGCCCGGGAGCTGGGCCTCGAGGGGGCCTTCGGCCTCGGCCACCGCGAGCCAGCGT
Organism: uncultured Actinomycetes bacterium; assembly: GCA_963733845.1. Lineage (GTDB taxonomy): Bacteria > Actinomycetota > Thermoleophilia > Gaiellales > Gaiellaceae > DATFQE01. The sequence goes on along the minus strand of CAVTEM010000006.1, from coordinate 162,856 downwards.
TCGACTTCGTCGCGTCGGCCGAGCGACCGGGCCATGTTCGCGGCCAGGAGACAGAGACTCGTGTCCGAGGCCAGGACCTCGGGCGGCAGACGGTCGAGCCAGTCGAGGATCCTGAATCCGCGCCCTTCGCTGTAGAGGGAGAGCCAGTTCCGGACGAGGAGATCGGTCGCATATTCGACGTCGTCGGCGACGACTGCGTGGTCGATCGCCTCGACGGTGAATCCCGCCGACGCGTACCACTCGCTCGCCCGTCGATGCAGACTGGCCACGTCAGCTCGAGACAGCGCTGAGAGCTCGCGGGCGAGCACATCGCGAAAGACCTGGTGGTAGCGGTACCACCGAGTGCTTGCGTCCAGAGTGACGAGAAAGGCGTTCGACCGCTCCAACTCCGCCAGCAGCTGCTCGGCGTCGTCGCGCTCGCTGACCGCAGCGCAGAGGGGCGCGGAGAAGCGGTCGAGGATCGAGGTCTCGGCGAGGAACCGCCGTACCTCCGGACGTTGGCCGGCGAGCACCCTGTCCCAGACGTAGTCGACGACGTTCTGCGCGTTGGCCGGAAGAGCGTTCAAGACGGCCAGCGGATCGGCGTGGCCGCCGGCCGAGAGCGCCGCCAGCTGAACACCGGCGACCCAGCCCTCGGTCCACTCGTGGACACCGCGCACGTCGTCCCGCTCGAGCTCGACCCTGAGCACGGTTCGCAGGAGCGCGGCTGTCTGGTCGGCCGTGAGTCCGAGGTCGCGGATCTCGCAGAGGCCGCCCTCCGCCCGGAGCTGCTCGAGCGGGAGTGGGGGATCCACCTGCGTCGCGATCACGACCCGAGCGCCCGGAGGAAGCCGCTCGATCAGGTAGAGCAGGCCTTCGTGGACGCCGTCGTCCGTGATCGTCTGGAAGTCGTCGAGGACAAGCGTGACAGAGTCGAGCTCGTCAGCTGCGTCGGCGAGCAGGGGCAGGACATCGTCGTCGACGACGACGCCGGGCGCGCGAAGGAGCCGTAACACCTGCTCGCCGAAGCCGGGCCGAACCGTCCTGAGTGCGGAGACGACGTAGGTCCAGAACAGCGTCGGCGAGTTGTCGCCCCGATCGAGCGTCAACCAGGCGAAGTCGCGGCCGTACGACGTGGCCGCCCACTGCGCCAGCAGCGTCGACTTGCCCGCTCCGACCGGCGCCGAGACCAGCGTCAACCGCGCGCCGGCGCCGCGTTCGAGCTCGTAGGCGAGCGCGGGCCGGTCGACCCAACCCGGTCTCGTCGCGGGCGCGAGCAGCTTCGTCTCGAGCGCGAGGCCGCTCTCGCCGCGTGTCTGGCGCATGGAACCGGTCTCCCTCGGTCGCCGCCGCCATCGTAATCACAGGAAGTACCGGAGACAGTGCGGCGTCGGTTTCGTGCGGGCCGTCGAGACCTCCGCTGGTTGTCGTTCCGATCACTCGCTCATGGGTCGACCTGAACCTTTGCTCGTCGCTGCGGATTGCAGGCCGTGGCCCTGGAGCGCTCGGGCACGATGCCGGTTGCTCGACGACGATGTCGTAGAGGGGGTTGAGTCCGCTGAGCGCAGCCGAACCAGAGCTGATGAGCAAGGGCAAGATCGCCCTTGTCCTGTGGATCGTGTGGGCGCTCGTTCTGGCCGTGCGAGTGGCCGGGCTCATCACCGGGATCCTGATCGACATTTTCGTGATCGCTCTGCTGATCGCGGCGGTGATCGCAACTGTCAGGCTTCGATCGCGTCAGACAGAGGGACCGGTCGACGAGGACGAGCAGGTCGACTGGGAGGCGGTCAAGTACGAGCGGCTCGAGCGCCGGGAGCGCGACGAGTAGACGCCCGGCCGCAAGCTGAGAGAAGTTCGCTGCCCCGCCATGCCGTCGCGGCGGCCCCAGCCGAAGCTCGAGTCAAGGGCCAATCCATCCGGCGAGGCGGTGCGTAGCTAGCGGAGAAGAGGAACGCCGGGGAATGCCACCACGCTTGGGAGGGGAACCATGCCTGTCCGCCGCATCGTCCTTGCCTCGACCGTCTTCGTGCTCGCGTTCGTCCTCATCGGGGGCGCCGCCGCGAGGAAGCCGGCGCCACCACCGCCGCCGCTCGCCCCCCGGGTGGCCCCTCGGCGCCGACGAATCTCCAGCTGACCGTGAACGGGCCGTACAGCATCACGCTCACGTGGACCGCGGCCAAGAGCGGCTCGACCAACTGGTGGTATTGCATCCAGCGCGATGGCCTCGGCTGCATCAGGGTCGACCCGCCGACGACGACGTTCACGTTCTCGAGGTTGTGGCCGGGCTCGACGTTCAACTACTCCGTGGTCGCGATCGAATCGAGTGGGAAGCGATCGGCGCCCAGCAACACCGTCACCTACTCGACGCCGCCGGACACAACGGCGCCGACCGCGCCCGAGCTCTCGCTCACCGGCGTCTGGCCGGTGCGGGTCGCCGTCGCCTGGACGAGGTCGGTCGACGACACGAGCCAGGTCTGGTACACGCTCCTCGTGAACGGCGTCGACTACGGCGCGGACCAGATCGGCTACCAGTCGGCACTCGTCCTCGACCGCACACCGTCCACGACCTACAACCTCCAGGTCACGGTGCGCGACCACTTCGGGAACACGAACCGGAGCGACGTCGTGACCGTGACGACACCGGCGCCCACCGAGGCGACGCCGCCGACAGCGCCGACGAACCTGCGCCTGTCGCCGCAGACCTCCTCGCCGGAGATCTGGCTCGAATGGGATCAGTCGACGGACGACACCGATCCGCAGTCCCAGATCCTGTACGACGTCTACGTGAACGGCGTGCCGGAGCACCTCGCGATCGGGTACGGCGACGAGCTCGTGTACTGCCACACCACGGGCGAAAACAGGTTCACGCTCCAGGCGGTCGACACCTCCGGCAACGCGTCGGGGCACAGCAACGAGATCGTCTTCATCTGCTAGGCAAAGGCTTGCAGCCTCACCTCCTCAGGAAGCCCCGCCCTCGGGCGGGGCTTCCCGCTCTGCCAGTCGGCGCACTCGTGCCCGTTCCGCATCGGTGATGTTCGGGTCCGCCAGCCGATAGGCGACAGGTAGGCCACGCCGGCGTCGTAGTCGTTGAGCTGATCCCGCTGTAGGGGTCGGGCCCACTGGGGTTGCGGAGTGGGGTGTCCGTGGTCTACAGTGGGGGAAAGTGGGGAAGAACCTACGACCGGATTGCGATGCTTCTCGGCGAGTACGAGCACACGATCGATGACAAGAACCGGCTCACTCTTCCGGCCAGGTTTCGCGAGACCTTCGCCGGAGGAGTGGTGGTCACCCGCGGGCTGGAGGGATGTCTCTCCGCCTACCCGCGCGAGCAGTGGGAGCGGCTCGTGGCCTCGTGGCTCGACCCGCTCAACCCGTTCAGCAAGGAAGCCAGGCAGATGCACCGCTACTACTACGCAGGCGCCTCCGAGGACAAGCCGGACAAGCAGGGCCGCGTGACGCTTTCGACCGCCCTCCTCCAGCACGCCGGGCTCGACCGCGAGGTCGTCGTCGCAGGCGTCGGCGACCGGGCGGAGATCTGGGACCGCGACACGTGGCGCAAGCAGCTGACAGAGGTCGAAGGGAGCGCAGAGCATGTTGCCGAACGTCTTGCAACCCAACTCGACTGACCACGTCCCCGTCCTCGCCGCCGAGGTGCGCGAGCTCCTCGCCGTCCAGCCGGGTGAGACCGTCGTGGACGCCACGTTCGGCGCCGGCGGGCATGCGTCGCTGCTGGCCGCCGATCTGCAGGGCAGCGGCAAGTTCATCGCGATCGACCGCGACCCCACCGTGCAGGCGTACTTCGATCGCTTCAAGCGCACGGCCGGCGTCCCCGCCCGCCTGCACCGCGGCGAGGCGTCAGACGTTCTCGGCCAGCTGGCCGGCAACGGCATCGGCGCAGATGCGATCCTCCTCGACCTCGGCGTGTCGTCGATGCAGCTCGACCGGCCCGAACGCGGCTTCTCATATGCCGTCGACGCACCGCTCGACATGCGCATGAATCCGCGTGACGAGGTCTCCGCGCGAGAGCTCGTCAACGAATCGTCCGAGCGCGACCTGACCCAGATCTTCAAGCGCTACGGCGAGGAGCGCTACGCCCGCCAGATCGCCCGGGCGATCGGGCGTGAGCGCCGCCGCCGGCCGATCGAGCGGACCGGCGAGCTCGTGGAGATCATCCGGGCGGCGATCCCAGCGCCCGCGCGCTTCGGCGACGGGCATCCGGCCAAGCGTGTCTTCCAGGCGCTCCGTATCGCCGTCAACGACGAGCTCGGCGAGCTCGAGCACGCGCTTCCCGCGGCCTTCGAGATGCTGCGGCCCGGCGGACGTCTCGCCGTGATCAGCTTCCACTCGCTCGAGGACCGGCTCGTCAAGCGCTTCATGCGCGAGCACGAGCGCGGTTGCATCTGCCCGCCCGACTTCCCGGTCTGCGTGTGCGGTCACGAGCCGGAGTTGCGGGCGCTCAACCGTCGGCCGATCCGCGCGAACAGCCGCGAGACAGCCGCCAATCCGCGCTCGGCCTCCGCCCGCCTGCGGGTCGCCGTGAGGACCTAGTGGCCGCGACCGCCGCAGCCAAGACCGCCGTCCGGCCCAGGCAGGCCCGCCCGAAGCCCCGCGCTGCGCCGAAGCGTCAGCCCGTCCGCTCCAAGGGCGTCGCGGGCGGCGTCGTCTGGATCGTGTTCGTGACGGCGCTCCTGGCCGGCGTGGTCGCCATGAACGTGGCGGTGCTGCGCCTCAACGTCGAGCTCGACGGCCTCGCGCGCGAGAAGCAGGAGCTCCGCGCCCAGAACAACGAGCTCGCCTCGCGCCTGGCGTCGGTCGAGGCGTCCGGCCGGATCCAGACCCTCGCGCGCGACCGTCTCGGCCTCGTTCCCGCCGAGCCGGACCAGACCACGTACATCACGCTCGAGCCCGCAGGCCGGTGACCCCACCGCGGCTCTCCAACCGACGGATCCGCTTCCTGCTCGTCGTCTTCGCCGTCGCGTTCGCGGCCATGCTCGGGCGGGCAGTCTGGCTCCAGGCGGTCCAGGCTGGGACGCTCTCGCGGCTCGCGACGGAGCAGCACGACTCGACGGTGACGCTGCCTGCCGGCCGCGGCGCGATCATCGACCGCACCGGGCTCCAGCTCGCGATCGGGCGCGAGGCCATCACCGTCTTCGCCAACCCACGCCAGGTCGCCGATCCGCGCGCCGCCGCGCTCGCCGCGGGCAAGGATCTCGGCCTCGACCCTGAGGAGCTCTACCCGAAGCTCGCCGACCGCTCGCGGGGGTTCGTCTACCTCGCGCGCAAGGCCGATCCCGAGCGCGCGCGGAAGCTGAAGGAGCGCGGCATCACGGGACTGTTCTTCACCTCCGAGGAGCGGCGCGCCTATCCCCAGGGACGCATCGCCGCGCAGGTGCTCGGCTACGCGGGCACCGACAACCGCGGCCTCGCGGGCCTCGAGCTCGCGTTCGACCGGCAGCTCTCCGGCCTCCCCGGCCGCGAGCGCTTCGTCCGCGACCCGAGCGGCCGCTCGATCGACGTCGTCGAGTCCAAGCCCGCGCGCGACGGCGACGACGTCGTGGTCACGCTCGACCACACGATCCAGTCCTACGCCGAGAGCGTTCTGCAGCGGACGGTGACGAACTGGGGCGCGCAGGCCGGCTCCGCGATCGTGCTCGACCCGCGGAACGGCGAGATCCTCGCGATGGCGACGGTCCCCAGCTTCGACGCGAACAAGTACGGGCTCGTGCCGCGCGACGTGCAGCGCAACCGCGCGGTCACGGACACCTACGAGCCGGGCTCGACCTTCAAGGTGGTGACGATCGCGGCGGCGCTCACGACCGGGGTGGTCGCTCCGTCGACCGCCTTCACGCTCCCGTACGAGATCGAGGTCGCCGACCGCAGGATCCACGACTCGCACGAGCGGGCCACCGAGCGGATGACGGTCGCCCAGATCCTCTCGCGGTCGTCGAACGTCGGCACGGTCACGGTCGCGCAGATGCTGGGCCCGAACCGGCTCGCCCGCTGGATCGAGCGCTTCGGCTTCGGCCGCAAGACCGGCGTGGACTTCCCGGGCGAGACGCGCGGGATCGTGCTGCCGGTCGAGAAGTGGTCGGGCTCGACGATCGGCAACGTCCCGATCGGGCAGGGGATCGCAGTCACGCCGGTGCAGATGGCCGCGGCCTACGGCGCCGTGGCGAACGGCGGCGTGTGGGTGCGTCCGCACCTCGTGAAGCGGGTCGGGCCCAGAGCGGCCGCCGCTCCGAAGCGCCGCCGCATCGTCTCGAAGCCGGTCGCCTCGCAGGTGATGGCGATGATGCAGGACGTCGTCAACGAAACCGGCGGCACCGGCGCGCTCGCCCGGCTCGAGGGCTATAGCGTCGCGGGCAAGACCGGCACCGCCTCCAAGCCCGAAAGAGGCGGCTACTCGGACACGCGCTACGTGGCGTCCTTCGTCGGCGTCGTGCCGGCGAACGCGCCTCGCCTCGTCGTCCTGGTCTCGGTCGACGAGCCCCGCGGGGCGATCTGGGGCGGCGTCGTGGCCGCGCCCGCGTTCCAGGAGATCGCCCGGTACGCGCTCCAGTACCTCGAGATCCCGCCGGACGACCTCACCCCTCGCTAACCTCGCCGGTCGATGAGGCTGCGCGAGCTCAGTGCGGCGCTGTCGCCCACCGAGGTCGTCGGCGACGACTCGGTCGAGATCGCCGACCTCGCGTACGCAGCCGGGGGCGTCCGGCCCGGATCGCTCTTCTTCTGCGTCCCGGGCTCGCGCGCGGACGGGCACGACTTCGCGCCGGCCGCGCTGGAGCACGGGGCCGTCGCGCTCGCGGTCGAGCGGCGGCTGCCGCTCGAGGTCCCGCAGGTCGTCCTCGAGGACACGCGTGCCGCGATGCCAGCTGCGGCGGCCGCCTTCTTCGGCCATCCGACCCGCGAGCTCGAGGTCGCCGGCGTGACGGGGACGACCGGCAAGACGACGACCACGTACCTCCTCTACGCGGTGCTCGAGGCCGCCGGGCGCAGGCCGGGACTGATGGGCACGGTCGAGAGCCGCATCGGCGGCGAGCGCAAGCCGGCCGTGCGGACGACGCCCGAAGCGATCGACCTCCAGCGCGCCTTCCGCGCGATGCTGGAGGCCGGCGACCGGAGCGTGGCGCTCGAGGCGACCTCCCACGGCTCCGAGCTCGGCCGCCTGGCCGGTGTGCGCTTCGCCGCGCTGGCGTTCACGAACCTGACCGAGGAGCACCTGGACTTCCACGGCACGATGGAGCGCTACTACGCCGCCAAGCGCCGGCTGTTCGTGGGCGCCGACCCGCCGCCGGCCGCGGTCAACGTTGGCGATCCGCACGGGCGCGAGCTGGCCGAGGAGCTCCGCGCTCTCGGGCGCGCGCCGGTACTCACGTACGGCTTCGCCGACGACGCCGAGATCCGGCCCGACGGTCTCGAGGGCGGGCGTTTCACGGCCGGCGGCATCGACCTCGAGACGCGACTGCGCGGGCGCTTCAACGTCGAGAACGTGCTCGCCGCCGTCGCCGTCGGGCTCCTGCTCGACGTGCCGGACGACGCGATCGCGGCCGGAATCGCAGGGGTGGAGGGCGTTCCCGGACGCTTCGAGACCGTCGACGAGGGCCAGCCGTTCACGGTCGTCGTCGACTACTCGCACAAGCCGGGCGCCCTCGAGCACGTGCTCCGAACCGCGCAGGAGCTGGCGACGGGCCGGGTGCTGTGCGTCTTCGGCTGCGGGGGAGACAGGGACCGGGCAAAGCGTCCGCTGATGGGCCGGATCGCCGCGGACCTCGCCGACCTGGCGCTCGTCACCTCCGACAACCCGCGCAGCGAGGATCCAGACGCCATCATCGACGAGGTCGTGGCCGGGGCGCCCGACCGGCTGGAGGTGGAGCCGGACCGCAGGGCGGCGATCGAGCGCGCGCTCGAAGCCGCAGGGCCGGGAGACGTCGTCGTGATCGCCGGGAAGGGCCACGAGCAGGGCCAGGAGATCGGCGGGACCGTGCTGCCTTTCGACGATCGCGAGGTGGCACGCGAGGCTCTCCGCTCTCTGGCGGCGAAGGCGTGATCCCGCTCCCGCTGGACGAGCTCGAGCCGCTCGGCCGCCTCACGCGCGCCGGCTGGACCGACGAGGCCACCGGCGTCCAGGTCGACTCCCGCCTCGTCGAGGAGGGCGACGCCTTCGTAGTGGTCGGCAGCGGCGCAGACTTCGCCCGCCACGCCCTCGCACGTGGAGCATCGGCGGTGCTCTATCCGGACGACGCCTTTGCGGCCCTGGCCGCGATCGGCAAGGCCATTCGTTCCCGCAGCGACGCCCGGGTCGTCGGGATCACCGGCTCGACCGGCAAGACCTCCACGAAGGACATCCTGGCCGCGCTCTGCCGCCCGCACGCGCGGACGGTGGCGGCGGAGGGCGGGCACAACAACGAGATCGGCCTGCCGCTGACGCTCGCCCGGATCGAGCCCGACACCGAGCTCGTCGTCGCCGAGATGGGCATGCGCGGGCTCGGGCAGATCACGGAGCTCTGCGAGGTCGCGCGTCCGGACGTGGGGATCGTGACGGCTGTCGGACCGGTGCACCTCGAGCTGCTCGGCACCGTCGAGCGGGTCGCGCAGGCGAAGGCCGAGATCGTCGAGGCGCTCCCGCCTGGAGGAGTGGCCGTCGCGCCCACGCCCGCTCCCGAGCTCGAGGCCTTCCTGGACCGCGACGACGTCGAGATCCGGCGCTTCGGACCGGGAGGTGACGCCTCGGTCACGGCCTTCGCGGCCGGCGACGAGCACGCGGAGGTCACATTCGACCTCGGCGGCCGCACGCTCGAGCTCCGCTTCAACTTCACCGCGCGCCACCAGGCCGGGAACGCCGCCGCCGCGCTGCTCGCCTACGAGGCGCTCGGGCTGCCGCTCGATCAGGCACAGGAGGGCGCCGACCGGATCGCGCTTTCGCGCTGGCGCGGGGAGGAAACGGCGCTTCCCGGCGAAGGTCTGCTCATCAACGACGCGTACAACGCCAACCCGGTGTCGATGGAGGCCGCTCTCGAGCACCTGACTGCGCGCGCGAACGGCCGCCGCCGGGTCGCCGTGCTCGGAGACATGGCCGAGCTGGGCGAGGGCGCTCCCGCGCTTTCACGAGCAGGTGGGCCGCGCCGCGGCGCGGAACGCCGACGTGCTCCTCGCGGTCGGCGAGCTCGCCCGCGGCTACCTCGGCGCAGGGGTTCCCGTGGAGCGGCACGCCGCCTCGGTGGACGCCGCGTCGGCGGCCCTCGACGAGCTCGTCGCGCCGGGAGACGTCGTGCTCCTGAAAGCGTCGCGCAGCGTCGGCCTCGAGCGGCCTCGCGCCGCTGAGGCGCTGACCGCGCGCCGCCGCGCCAGTAGCGCTCCCTGCGTCCTTGCCTCGCTTCTCATCGACCCCCGAGCGGGCACGCGAAGCACTGGAAAAGGTCATCGCCGCGGGCCTCATCGCGATGGTCCTGTCGATCATCGTCGGCCCGAAGTTCATCGACTTCCTGCGCCGCAACGAGCTCGGCCAGCACATTCGCGAGGAGGGGCCCGAGGGGCACCGGCGGAAGCAGGGCACGCCGACGATGGGCGGCGTCCTGATCGTGATCGCGGCGGCGCTGCCGTTCATCGCCCTGAGCGAGTACACGCTGAACGCGTGGACGGTCTTCGCGGTCACGCTCGCGTGCGGCGCGATCGGCTTCATCGACGACTTCACCAAGGTCACCCGCCGTCGCTCGCTCGGCCTGTCCGGCCGCTGGAAGCTGCTGCTGCTCGGGGCGATCACCGTCTTCCTCGCCTGGGCCGCGCGCGAGCAGGGCCTCAATACGGACGTGTACATCCCGGCCGTCGGCCACATCGACCTCTGGTGGGGTTGGTACGTGCTCGTCTTCTTCATCGTCGCGGGCGCCGCGAACAGCGTGAACCTGACCGACGGCATCGACGGGCTCGCCGCAGGGACCGGCATCATCGCGCTGCTCGCCTACACGGCAGTTCCCGTGATCGGCTTCATCCGCCAGCGCGGCGAAACCGACCTCGACCTCGCCATCCTCGGTGCGGCGCTGATCGGAGGCGCGATCGGGTTCCTCTGGTACAACGCCTTCCCGGCCGAGGTCTTCATGGGGGACACCGGCTCGATGGCGATCGGCGGCGCGCTCGCGGGGTTCGCCGTGATGACGAAGACCGAGGCCCTGCTGCCGCTGATCGGCGGCATCTTCCTGATCGAGGCGCTCTCGGTGATGATCCAGGTCTTCACCTTCAAGTACATGGGCCGCCGCGTCTTCCTGATGACGCCCATCCACCACCACTTCGAGATGAAGGCCTGGTCGGAGACGAAGATCATGGTGCGCTTCTGGATCCTCACGGCGATCCTCTGCGGCTCCGCCTTCGCGCTCTACTACCAGTACTACATCGCCTTCCGGGGCTGAGAATGGAGCTCCCTTCAGCATGAGGCTCTGTGTTGTCGGGCCGCGCTGGGCGGCGCGAGGCGGCGTCCTCAGTCGCGCCCGTATCGCTTCGCATACGAACGCTCCCTGCGTCCTTGCCTCGCACCACCCATCGCACCCCGACAACGAGGCCCCACACTGAAGGAAGCTCCTGACCTGCCCGCCTCCGCGCTCGTGGTCGGACTCGCCCGCTCGGGCCAGGCGGCGGCTCTCGCGCTGGCCCGGTCGGGGAGTGCGCGTCGTCGGCGTCGACCGCCGCGCCGAGCTCGACGTGAGCAGGCTTGCCGAGGCGGGTGTCGAAGTTCGGCTGGGCAGCGAGGACGAGGACGTGGTGGATGCGGTCGAGCTGGTCATCAAGAGCCCGGGGGTTCCCGGGGAGGCGGCGCCCGTGCGGTCCGCACGGGGTCGCGGCGTGCCCGTCTGGAGCGAGGTGGAGCTCGGCTACCGGTTGCTCTCCGGCGTCGAGCTCGTGGCCGTCACCGGCACCAACGGCAAGACCACGACGAGCGAGCTGCTGGGCGTGATGCTCGGCGCGCCGGTCGCGGGGAACGTGGGGCGCGCGCTCTGCGAGCTGGACGGGCGCGTCGCCGCCGGCGAACGTGTCGTCTGCGAGGTGTCCTCGTTCCAGCTCGAGGACATCCACGAGTTCCGTCCCCGCGCGGCCGTCCTGCTCAACCTCGAGCCCGACCACCTCGACCGGCACGGGACGCTCGAGGCCTACCGCGACGCCAAGCTCCGCGTCTTCGAGAACCAGGAGCCCAGCGACTCGGCCGTCGTCCCCCACGGCTTCGACGCCGTCCCCGGACAGGGACGGCGACTGGAGTTTGACGCCGCCGATCCCTTGCCGGCAGAGCCGCGGATACCCGGCGCGCACAACCGCGAGAACGCAGCCGCGGCGACCGCGGTCGCGCGGGTGCTCGGGCTCGACGACGACACGATCGCCGCCGCCCTGACCTCGTTCGCCGGCGTCCCGCACCGCCTGGAGCTCGTCCGCGACCTCGGCGGCGTCCGCTTCGTCAACGACTCCAAGGCGACCAACGTCGCCGCCGCGCTGCGCGGCCTAGCCGCTTACCGCGAGCCCCTCCACCTGATCCTCGGCGGCTCGTTGAAGGGAGAGAGCTTCGACCCGCTCGCACGCGCGGTGCGCGGGCGTGGACACGTCCGCTCGGTCCACCTGGTCGGCGAGGCGGGCGAACAGCTCGCCGGAGCGCTGTCCGAGGCAGGCGTCGCGTACGAGCAGGCCAGGACTCTCGACCGCGCAGTTGCGGGCGCCGCCGCCCTCGCGCAGCCCGGTGAGATCGTCCTGCTTTCCCCGGCCTGCGCGAGCTACGACCAGTACGCGAACTTCGAGGAGCGCGGCGACCACTTCCGCGGGTTGGTGGAAGGGCTATGAGCTCCCTTCGCAGCGAAGCGCTGTGCCGCCGGGCCGCGCTGGACGGCGCGATGCGGCGTCCTCAGTCGCGCCCGTATCGCTGCGCATACGAACGCTCCCTGCGTCCTTGCCTCGCACCGCCCATCGCGCCCCGGCGACGAGGCCTCGCAACGAAGGAAGCTCTTTGAACGGCCAGCTCGAGTCGCGCCTGCTCACGCTCGTCACCCTCGGCCTCGTCGCCTTCGGCCTCGTGATGGTCTACAGCGCCACCTCCGCGCCGGCGGCGCTCGGCGACGGCGATCCCGGCTACTACCTGAAGAAGCAGGGCGTGTACGCACTCGCCGGCCTCGTGCTGCTCGTCGTCGCCTCGCGCATGCCGTACCGGGCCCTGAAGCAGCTGGCGCCGACGCTCGTGGTCGTCAGCCTCGGCCTGCTGCTCACCGTGCTCGTCATGGGCGAAGCGGTCAACGGCGCCCGGCGCTGGCTGACCTTCGGCCCCGCGGTCTTCCAGCCCTCGGAGCTGGCCAAGCTGTCGCTGGCGATCTGGGCCTCGGCCTATCTCGCACGCAGGCCTGCGCCGCGCACGCTCGGCGAGCTGGCGAAGCCCCTCGGCCTGCTTGCGCTCCTCTTCTGCGGTCTCGTGCTGGTCCAGCCCGACCTCGGGACGGCGATCACGATCATGGTCATGCTCGGCGGCGTCCTGCTGGTCTCGGGCACTCCGCTGAGCCTGCTCGGGGCCGCGGGCGCGATCGTCGCCGTGGCCGGCGTCGCGGCGATCTGGCTCGAGCCGTACCGCCGCGCCCGCCTCTTCGCCTTCGTCGACCCGTGGAGCGACCCGCAGAACTCCGGCTTCCAGAGCGTGCAGGCGCTGATCGGCCTCGGCTCGGGCGGCGTCTTCGGCGACGGGCTCGGGCAGGGGATCTCGAAGGTCTTCTACCTCCCCGAGGCGCACACGGACATGATCTTCGCGATCGTGGGCGAGGAGCTCGGCCTGCTCGGGACGACGCTCGTGATCGCCGGCTTCGCGGTGTTCGCGTACACGGGGATGCGCATCGCCCTCCGCTGCAAGGACCCCTTCGGGAAACGACTCGCGGCGGCGCTGACGACGCTCGTGTGCGGCCAGGCCTTGATCAACCTCGCCGCCGTGATGGGGGTGGCGCCGTTGACCGGGATCCCGCTTCCGTTCGTGTCGTACGGCGGCTCGAGCCTGGTCGTGCTGCTCGCCTCGGTGGGCGTCCTCCTTAACATCGCCACGGACGATGCCAGCGCACGACGAGCTTCGGTGCCTGATCGCGGCCGGCGGGACGGCAGGACACGTCCTGCCCGCGCTGGCAGTGGCCGAGGCGCTCGTCGAGCGCGGAGTGGCGGTGACGTTCGCCGGGTCGCCGGATCACGTCGAGGCGCAGCTCGTTCCTGAGGCGGGCTACGAGCTCGATACCTTCGAGATCAGGGGCATGCCGAGGCGGCCGGGGACTGCGCAGCTGAAGGCGCTGATGGTGGCCGGCCGGGCGCCGCATGCGTGCGGCCAGATCCTCGACCGCCGCCGGCCGAACGTCGTGCTCGGCGCCGGCGGCTTTGTCGGCGCCCCGATGATCGTCGCCGCGCGCAGGCGGCGCATCCCGACCGGAATGACCGAGGCCGACGCCCACCTCGGGCTTGCGAACCGCCTGGCGGCGCCGTTCGCGACGCGGGTGTTCCTCGCGTACGAGCTGGCCGACCGCCGGACGCCGAAGTACCGGGTGACCGGCCGGCCGATTCCGTCCAGCTCCCTGCCCTGGGAGCGGGAGCCTGCGCGGGCGAAGTACGACCTGCCCGCGGAGGGGTCTGTGCTGGGGATCTTCGGCGCGCTTGCGGGCGCGCACTCCCTCAACGAGCTCGCGCTCGAGGCCTTCGGCGCGGCGGGGCCGCCGGTGCTGCACGTCTGCGGCAACCGCGACTTCGAGGCGCTGGGCCCGCGCGTTCGCCGCGACGACTACCGCCTGATCGCATCGGAGCCGCAGTTCGGAGCGGTGCTCGGGGCGATCGACCTCGCCGTCTCGCGCGCGGGCGGCACGGTCTGGGAGCTCGCTGCGGCCGGAGTGCCGGCAGTGCTCGTGCCGTATCCGTTCGCGACCGGCAACCACCAGCGCAAGAACGCGGACTACTTTGCGTGGGGCGGGGGTGCGGTCGTGGTGGCGCAGACCGCGCTCGGAACCGTCCCGGAGCTCGCGCGCTCGCTGCTCGGCGACGAGCGCCGGCTGGCGCAGATGGGAACCGCGATGCAGCGCCTGGCCCGTCCGGACGCGGCCGACGAGATCGCGGAGGAGCTGATCGACGCTTGGCCGCAGCTCGCCGGTAGGAAGCTCTGGTTCGCCGGCATCGGCGGCGCCGGTCTCTCTGCCTACAGTGTTCTCGCGCGCGCGTGGGGGGCAGAGGTGGCGGGCTGGGACCGCGTAGAGACGCCGTACCTCGTGCACGTGCGGGCTGCCGGAATCCCGGTCGAGATCTCCGAGGAGCCGCACGCGCCCGACGGCTTCGAGGCGATCGTCTCCACGGCCTTTGCGGGCAGGGTCGCCGGCCGGACTCGCGCGGAGCTGCTCGCCGAGCTCGTCTCGTTGCGCGAGTCGATCGTGGTCGCCGGCGCGCACGGGAAGACGACGACGACGTCGATGATCGCCTTCGTCCTCTCGAGGCTCGGGCGCGATCCCGCGTTCCTGATCGGCGGTGAGGTGCCACAGCTCGGCGGCAACGCCGGCACCGGGGCGGGCCTGCTCGTCGTCGAAGGCGACGAGTCCGACCGCACGATCGAGTCGCTGCGGCCGCGCATCGCGGTCGTGCTGAACGTCGACCTCGACCACCACTCGGAGTTCGCGTCGCGCACCGAGGTCGCGGAGCTGTTCGAGCGCTGGCTGGAGCACGTGCCCGAGGTCGTCCGCGGCGAGGAGGTCGAGCCGGTCGACTTCCCGCTGCGCGTTCCCGGCGAGCACAACCGGCTCAACGCCGCCTGCGCGCTCGCCGCTCTCGAGCGCGTCGGGATCGTCGCCGCCGAGGCGCAGGGTGCGCTGATGGAGTTCGAGGGGGCGGGCCGGCGCTTTCAGCTCGTGGGCTCGACCTCGGACGTCTCGGTCTACGACGACTATGCCCACCATCCGGCGGAGATCGCCGCCGCCGTCGCGGCTGCCCGCGAGCGCGGCCCCGGCCGCGTGCTCGTGCTCTTCCAGCCGCACCTGTACACGCGCACGCGTCACCTCGCGCACGAGTTTGGCGCCGCGCTCGCCGATGCGGACGCCGTGGCCGTGACCGAGATCTACCGGGCGCGCGAGGAGCCGCTCGACGGCGTCACGGGGAAGCTGATCCTCGATCGTCTGGCCGAGCGCCGCCCGGGCATGCAGGTGGCCTGGGCCCCGCGGCTCGAGGACGGGGCGCGCATCCTCGCCGGGTGGGCTCGGCCGGGAGACCTGGTGCTCACGATGGGCGCCGGCGACGTCGATCGTGCCGCTCCGCTCGTGCTGGAGGCGCTCCGGTGAACCTCGAGGAGCGTGTGCCGCTCGCGCGGCTGACCACGATCGGCACCGGGGGCCCCGCGCGCTGGCTCGGCCGTCCCCAGTCGCTCGCCGAGCTCGAGGAGCTACTCGGTTGGGCGGCCGATGACGGCGTTCCCGTGGCGACCGTCGGCCTCGGCTCCAACCTGCTCGCCGCCGACGAGGGCGTCGAGGCGCTCGTGCTCCGGCTCGAGGGCGAGCTCGCGGGTGTCGAGATCTCCGGTGAGATCCTCGCTGCGGGGGGCGGAGCGGCGAACGCCGTCTGCTTGCACCGTGCACGCGCCGCCGGCCTGGGCGGCTTCGAGTTCGCGTGCGCGATCCCGGGCACGGCCGGAGGCGGCGTGCGCATGAACGCGGGCGCGTACGGGGGCGACTGGAAGGGCGTGCTGCGCCGGGCGCTCGTGGCGAGCGCGGACGGGAGTGACTGGCTCGGCCCCGACGAGCTCGGGCTGGAGTACCGGCGCTCTGCCCTGCGGCCGGGGCACGTCGTCGCCGCCGTCGAGTTCGCTCTCTCAGCGCGGCCGCCGGAGGAGATCAAGGCCGACGTCCGGGAGCTGAACGCGCGCAGGAAGGCGGCCCAGCCGGTGAACCGGCGCACGTTCGGAAGCGTCTTCAAGAACCCGGCTCACGAGCTGAGTGCGGGGCGCATGCTCGAGGCGGTCGGGCTCAAGGGCCATCGCATCGGAGGCGCTCAGATCTCTCCGAGACACGGCAACTTCATCGAGAACGCGGAGGGTGCGCGGACGGCCGACGCGGTGGCGCTGATGGCCGAGGCGCGCCGCCGCGCGCACGCGCAGTTCGGCGTGGCCCTCGAGCACGAGGTCGTCTTCCTGGGCGACATCCAGCTGCCGGCCCTGGAGACGTAGGAGCGCCTCTCGGAGCGGCGAAATGAGCGTGGTGGCGAAGTTCGCCGACGCTGTCGTGCTCCGACTTCCGCGCGCGCGGGGTGGCCCGCGCCGGTCCCCGCCTTGCCGGGCTCCTGCCCAGCTGGCGTGTGCTCGCGCTCGCATTCGGAGTCGTCCTCGCGCTCGCCGGCACCTATCTCGCAGCGAGGCAGAGCGCCGTCTTCGCCGTCCAGACCGTCGAGATCCGCGGCGCTCCACCCGCAGTCACCGCGCAAGTGCGGGACACGCTGCGGCCTCTCGAGGGCGAGAGCCTGCTCCGCGTCGACCTCGACAGCGTCGCCAGCCGCCTCGCCGCGATTCCGTCGGTGCAGCGCGCGAGCTTCGACCGCGCGTTCCCCCACACCCTGCGCGTCGCCGTGGTCGCCGAGCGGCCGGTGGCGGTCCTGCGCCGCGGCACCGAGGCGTGGCTCGTCTCGGCGCGGGGTCGGGTCATCCGCCCGCTGCCGAGGCCGAGGCTGTCGTCGCTCCCGCGGATCTGGGTGCCTGCGACCGTGAGCGCGGCCGCCGGCGACACGCTGGTCGACCCGCCGACGGTCCGCGCAGTCCACGCGCTGGCGGCGGCCTCGATCGAAGGAACGTTGCCCGCCCGGGTCCGCAGCGCAACGGCTGCGGAGGGGAAGCTGACCCTCCAGCTCGCGGCCGGGACCCAGGTCGAGCTCGCCGACGAGGAGCACCTCGAGCTGAAGCTCGCGGTAGCTCGGCAGGTGCTGCTCGCGCTCGAGCCGAATGTCGACGGCTGGCCCGCGTACCTCGACCTGACGGTTCCAGGTCGCCCTGTCGTCGGGTACGCTTCGTCTCAAGTCGTGAGTGAGAGTTGAGACTTAGTGCGACAAAGCACGTTGACAACGGCGTTCGTCGTGCGTACCCTGCCGTGCCGTACGGTCGCGTACGCTCGCACGCTCCAGTACAGCTTGAGGTCTAGGCAGGTCGAGACATGAGAGAAGCTTCAGGTAACTACCTCGCGGTGATCAAGGTCGTCGGCGTCGGCGGCGGCGGCACGAATGCCGTCACGCGGATGGTCGAGGCCGGCCTCGCCGGCTGCGAGTTCGTCGCGGTCAACACAGACGCGCAGGCGCTCTTGATGGCGGACGCCGACGTGAAGCTCCAGATCGGCTCGGAGGGAACGAAGGGCCTGGGCGCCGGTGCGGACCCGGCCGTGGGCGAGGGCGCCGCGAAGGAGAGCCGCGACGAGATCAAGGACGCGCTCAAGGGCGCGGACATGGTGTTCGTCACCGCGGGCGAGGGCGGCGGCACCGGCACGGGCGCCGCGCCGATCGTGGCCGAGGTGGCCCGCGAGCTGGGCGCACTCTCCGTCGGCGTCGTTACTCGGCCGTTCTCGTTCGAGGGCCGCAAGCGCGCCGAGCAGGCGCAGCTCGGGATCCAGAACCTCGGCGAACAGGTCGACACGCTGATCGTGATCGAGAACGACCGGCTTCTGCAGGTGGTCGAGAAGAAGACGTCGATCGTGGAGGCCTTCCGGATCGCCGACGACATCCTGCGCCAGGGCGTGCAGGGCATCACCGACCTGATCACCGTCCCGGGCCTCGTCAACGTCGACTTCGCCGACGTTCGCACGATCATGCGCGACGCCGCCGGCTCCGCCCTGATGGGCATCGGCATCGCCTCCGGCGAGAACCGCGCAGCCGAGGCGGCGCGGAACGCGGTTTCCTCGCCCCTGCTCGAGGCGTCGATCGAGGGCGCGACCGGGATCCTGCTCAACATCACCGGCGGCTCGGACATGGGTCTCTTCGAGGTCAACGAGGCGGCAGAGGTCGTGACCGCGGCCGCCGACCAGAACGCGAACATCATCTTCGGCGCGGTCATCGACGACACCGTCAAGGACGAGGTCAGGGTGACGGTGGTGGCGACGGGCTTCGGCGCGCCGCGGCGACGCCGTGCGCGGCCCTCGACCGAGCAGGCTCCGGAGCGCGAGCGCCCGGATCGCGCCACCGCAGGCGAGAGCTTCGACGTCCCGAGGGACGTCCTCGACGTTCCGTCCTTCCTCCGCGACGACTAGCGCGGCGCGATGACCGCCCGTCGCGCGGGCGGGCTTCTTTAGCATCAACGCCGTGCCGCAGACGCTGCTCCGCACGCCGCTGTACGACCGTCACGTCGCCGCCGGCGGTCGGATGGTTCCCTTCGCGGGCTGGGAGCTTCCGGTCCAGTACGCGGGCCTGATCGCGGAGCACCGCGCCGTGCGCACGGACTGCGGGGTCTTCGACGTGTCGCACATGGGCGAGCTCGAGGTCGAGGGCCCGCGCGCCCACGAGCTGCTCCAGGGTCTCCTCTCCAACGACCTCGACCGCGTGCAGCCCGGCGGAGCGCAGTACACCCTGCTCACGAACGAGCGCGGCGGCATCGTCGACGACCTGATCGCCTACCGGCTCGATCCGCACCGCTACCTGCTGGTCGTCAACGCCTCGAACCGCGAGGCGGACTTCGACTGGTTGCGCGAGCGGGAGATTCGCGGCTCCGACGTGCGCGACGTGTCCGACGAGTACGCGCTCCTCGCCGTCCAGGGCCCGCGCTCGCTCGAGCGCCTTGCACTGCCCGAGGCGGCGGGCTTCACCTGGCAGGAGGGCGAGCTCGACGGGGTCGAGTGCATGGTCAACTACACCGGCTACACCGGCGAGCGTGGCGTCGAACTGATGACGATGGCCGACGACGCGCCCGACCTCTGGGACCGCGTCGTGGCACGCGGAGCGGTCCCGTGCGGGCTCGGCGCCCGCGACACGCTCCGTCTCGAGGCCTGCTTCGCGCTGCACGGGAACGACATCGGTCCGGACACGGACGCGATCTCGGCGGGGCTCGGCTGGACGTGCGCGCTCGACAAGGAGTTCACCGGCGCGGCGGAGCTACGGGCCGTGAAGGAGCGCGGGCCGGAGCGGCGGCTGGTGCCGTTCGTGATGGACGAGAAGGCGATTCCGCGTCCCGGGATGACCGTCGTCGAGGGCGGCGAGGTCACCTCTGGCACGCACTCGCCCATGCTCGAGGTCGGCATCGGCATGGGCTATGTACCCGCCGGTCTCGCCGGCCCCGGCTCGGAGCTCACGATCGACGTGCGCGGGACGCACCGACGCGCCCACGTCGTGACCAAGCCGATCTACAAGCGAGAGGAGCAGTAGAGCGATGGCAGCCGCCGAGAGCTATCCCGAGGAGCTTCGCTACCACCCCGAGCACGACTGGGCCCGCGTGGAGGACGGCGAGGCGACGCTCGGGATCACCTGGTTCGCCCAGGACGCGCTCGGCGAGCTCGTCCACTTCGAAGCGCCCGAGGAAGGCGCGACGGTGACGAAGGACCAGACCTACGGTGAGGTCGAGTCGGTCAAGGCCGTGTCCGACGTGATCGCACCGCTCTCCGGCGAGATCCTGGCCGTGAACCAGAAGGTGGTCGACGAGCCGGAGACCGTCAACGAGGATCCCTACGTCGAGGGCTGGCTGTTGCGCATCCGCCTGAGCGACCCCTCCGAGCTCGACACCCTGCTCGACGCCGAGGCCTACCGGGCCGTGCTCGCGGAGCAGTAGTGGGCTACCTCTCGCTCACCGACGCCGACCGCGAGGCGATGCTCGCGGAGATCGGCGTCGACTCGGTCGACGAGCTCTTCCACGAGATTCCCGAAGGCGTCCGCTTCCGCGGCCGGCTCGACCTCGAGCCGCCCCTCTCGGAGCAGGAGCTGGTCGCACACTTGACCGAGCTCGCCGAGCAGAACGTCCCGGCGGGCGAGGAGCTCTCGTTTCTCGGCGCAGGCATCTACGACCACTACGTGCCGGCGGTCGTGGACTCCGTGCTCGCGCAGGGGCAACTCCTGACCGCGTACACCCCGTACCAGCCGGAGCTCAGCCAGGGCGTGCTGCAGGCGATCTTCGAGTACCAGACGGCGATCTGCGAGCTGACCGGGATGGACGTCTCGAACGCGTCGGGCTACGACGGCACGACCGTGGCCGCGGACGCCTGCTACGTCGCGAAGCACGCGACCGGGCGTTCGAAGGTCGTGCTGTGCGAGACGCTCAACCCGCAGGTCCGCCAGGTGGTGAAGACCTACGCGCCCGGCTTCGGCCTCGAGGTCGTCGAGGTCCCGCACCGCGACGGGACGACCGACCCCGACGAGCTCGGACAGGCGGCTCGCGACGCAGCCTGTGTGATCTTCCAGCAGCCGAACTTCTTCGGTTGCCTCGAGCCCGCACCCGACCTCGCCGCCGCGGCCAACGAGGCGGAGGCGCTACCGATCGCGCACGTCGACCCGGTGTCGCTCGGCGTGCTCGAAGCGCCGGGCAGGTACGGGTGCGCCATCGCGATCGGCGAGGGCCAGGGGGCGGGAAACCACCAGGCGTTCGGCGGCCCTCACTATGGATTTTTGGCAGCCCGCCAGGACTACATCCGCCGCATGCCGGGGCGGATCATCGGCGAGACGACCGACCTGGAGGGGGAGCGCGCGTACGTTCTCACCCTCCAGACGCGCGAGCAGCACATTCGCCGGGAGAAGGCGACCTCGAACATCACCACGAACCAGACGCTGCTGGCGATCGGCGGCCTCGTCTACCTGACGTGGCTCGGCCCGCACGGGCTGCGCGAGTTGGGGGAGCTCTGCACCGGCCTGGGGGCATACGCGAAGGAGCGACTCGGGCTCCCGCTGGTGTTTCCGGATAGGACAACGTTCAAGGAGTTTGCCGTGCGCGTCGGACGGCCCGCGGACGAGGTCGTCGCGGCGGCGCGAGAGCACGGCGTCAACCCTGGCTATCCGCTGAGACGGGACTACCCTGGCATGGAGGACGCGCTGCTCGTGTGCGTGACGGAGAAGCGCACGCCGGCCGAGATCGACCGGCTCGCCGAGGTGCTTGCCGAGGTGACCGCGTGAAGCTGATCTACGAGAAGTCGCAGGCCGGCCGCCGCGCCGCGTCCCTGCCGAGCTACGACGCGCTGGCGCGGGCGGAGATCCCCGAGGAGCTCCGGCGGGAGGAGCCGCCGCGCCTCCCGGAGGTCGCGGAGCCCGAGCTCGTGCGTCACTTCGCCGAGCTCGCGTCGCGGACGTTCGGGATCGACACGGGCTTCTACCCGCTGGGCTCCTGCACGATGAAGTACAACCCACGCGTCAACGAGCGCGTGGTCGCGCACCCTGGCTTCCGGGATCTTCACCCGCTGCAGGACCCGGAGTCCGCGCAGGGAGCGCTCGAGGTGATGTGGCGATTGCAGGAGATCCTCTGCGAGGTCTCCGGGCTGCACGCATGCTCGCTCCAGCCCGCGGCGGGCTCGCAGGGCGAGCTCACCGGCTTGATGCTCATGCGCGCCTACTTCGCCGACCGCGGCGAGGAGCGCGACACCGTCATCACCGCTGACACCGCGCACGGGACGAACCCGGCCAGCGTGACGATGGCCGGCTACAAGCTGCAGAAGGTCGAGACGGACGCCCGCGGCAACCTCGACCTCGACGACCTCCGTGCCAAGGTCAACGAGCGGACGGCCGGGCTGATGCTCACCAATCCGAGCACGCTCGGCCTCTTCGACGAGAACATCGAGCAGGTCGCGGAGATCTTCGACGACGCCGGCGCGCTCCTCTACTACGACGGGGCGAACCTGAACGCGGTGTGCGGTCTCTCGCGCCCCGGCGACATGGGCTTCGACATCGTCCACATCAACCTGCACAAGACGTTCTCCCAGCCGCACGGCGGAGGCGGGCCCGGAGGCGGGCCGATCGTCGTCCGCGACATCCTCGAGCCGTTCCTGCCCGTCCCGGCGGTGGTACCGGACGGCGAGCACTTCCGCCTCGACTACGACCGGCCGAAGTCGATCGGGAAGGTCCGCGGGTTCTTCGGCCCCTTCGGTGTGTTCGTCCGCTCGTACGCTTTCATCCGGGCCTACGGCCCGGAGCTACGGGAGATGTCCGAGCTGGCGGTGTTGAACGCGAACTACCTGCTCGCGCGGCTGAAGGAGCACTACGAGCTCCCGTACGACCGCCTCTGCATGCACGAGTTCGTCCTCAGCGCGCGCGGACTCAAGCGCGAGCACGGGGTCACGGCGCTGGACGTCGCGAAGCGGCTGATGGACTACGGGTTCCACCCGCCCACGATCTACTTCCCGCTCGTCGTGCCGGAAGCCCTGATGATCGAGCCGACCGAGACGGAGACGAAGGAGACGCTGGACGAGTTTGCGGACGCGATGGCGGCGATCGCCCGCGAGGCAGCCGAGAGCCCGGAGCTGGTGCACGAGGCGCCGTTGAACCGCACGGTTCGGCGGGTGGACGAGGTGAAGGCGGCGAAACGGGCCGTGGTCCGCTTCCTGTTCGAAGAGCATCCCGACCTCGCAGGCGAGCCGGCGGCGCCCGTCTCGGCGGAGGCGCCCAAGGGCGTCTAGGTCAGGTCTGCTCCAAAGCCGCCGCGGAGCCGTAGCACCA
The DNA here is from genome assembly GCA_963733845.1 of uncultured Actinomycetes bacterium. Taxonomy (GTDB): domain Bacteria; phylum Actinomycetota; class Thermoleophilia; order Gaiellales; family Gaiellaceae; genus DATFQE01. The sequence continues at coordinate 140,272 of CAVTEM010000006.1, read as the reverse complement.
GCGGCGAGAATGCCGGCGTGACCGGCGTCTCTCCCGCGCTGCAGGCCCTCTACGAGGGCGACAGAGATCGCGGCGAGCGGCTGCTCGCCGAGCGCGAGCCGATCGACGTCTTCGAGGCCGCGGCCTTCGGCCGCCTCGACCAGCTGAAAGGGCTCCTCGACGGCGACGCCGGGCTGGCGGAGGCGTTCTCGCCCGACGGCTTCACGGGCCTCCACCTCGCCGCCTTCTTCGACCAGCCGGAGGCCGCGGCGCTCCTGCTCGCCCGGGGCGCCGACGCGTCGTCCCGCGCGCGCAACGCGATGAAGGTCGAGCCCTTGCACAGCGCGGCCGCCGTCCGCCAGCTCGAGGTTGCACGGATGCTGCTCGGCGCCGGCGCCGATCCGAACGCACGCCAGGCCGGCGGCTTCGTCGCCCTGCACGCCGCCGCTCAGAACGGCGACGACGAGCTCGCGGCCCTTCTGCTCGAGCATGGAGCCGACCGCTCGCTCGCGACCGACGACGGGCGGACGTCCGCCGGGATCGCCCGTGAGGCCGGCCACCTGCGGCTGGCAGACTCCCTGGCGTGATCGAGCTCCGCTCCGACACGCTCACGCAGCCGACGCCCGGGATGCGCCAGGCGATCGCGAACGCCGTGGTCGGCGACGAGCAGAAGCGCGAAGACCCCACCGTGAACGAGCTCGAGGCCCGCGGTGCGGAGCTGCTCGGCCAGGAGGAAACGGTCTTCCTGCCTACGGCGACGATGGCGAACGAGATCGCTCTCCACCTGCACAGCCGGCCCGGGGACGAGCTGCTCGCCGAGGAGAACTCGCACGTGCTGATCGCAGAGCTCGGCGGCCCGGCCGTCTTCTCCGGCCTGCTGACTCGCCCGATTGCGACGACGAACGGCCGCTTCGGGCCGGAGGAAGTTCGCGCGCGCGTGCGCGCGCGGAACGACAGCCACGCGCCGAGGACGCGGGTGGTATCGATCGAGAACACCCACAACAGCTCGGGCGGGCGGGTGTGGCCGGTGGCGGAGGTGGCCGCTGTCGCCGCCGAGTGCCGTGCGCTCGACCTCAGGCTCCACCTCGACGGAGCGCGCCTGCTCAACGCCTCGACGGCGCTCGGCGTCCCGGCGGCGGAGATCGCCGGTCATGCCGACACCGTCACGCTCTGCCTCTCGAAAGGCCTGGGTTGCCCCCTCGGCGCGCTGATCGGCGGCAGCCGCGAGGCGATGCGCGAGGCGCGGCGCCTCAAGCACCTGTTCGGCGGTGCGATGCGCCAGGCGGGCATCGTCGCGGCGGCGGGGGTGTACGCGCTCGACCACCACGTGGAGCGGCTCGCCGACGACCACGCACGCGCCCGCCGACTCGCGGAAGGGCTCCTGGACGCCGGGATGCCGGTCGACCTCGAGCAGGTGGAGACGAACTTCGTGCAGATCGACGTCGGGCGGCTCGACCTCACGAAGCAGGAGGCGCTCGCACGGCTGCACGCGGACGGCGTCGGGCTGTCCGGGACGATCCATCCGACGGTGCTACGCGCCGTCACGCACCTCGACGTCTCCGACGAGGACATCGAGCGCGCAATCGAGCAGATTCCACGGTCACTGGGCGTCCTTGCCCGCGCCTGAGTCGCTGACCGCCGCCCTCGAGCGGCAGATCCGGGTCGCGCAGGCGGAGAAGCGCCTGCCGAGCGTGGCGGCGGCCGCCGTGCGCGACGGCGAAGTGATCTGGGCCGACGCGGTGGGCGTCGCCGACGTCGAGAGCGGCGAGGACGCGACGCCGGACCACCAGTACCGCATCGCGTCGATCACGAAGACCTTCACCGCCGTCGCGGTGATGCAGCTCCGCGACGAGGGCAAGCTCTCGCTCGACGACCCGCTCGACCGCCACATCCCGGGCGCGGTCCGCTCACCGACCCTCCGCTTCCTGCTCAGCCACGCGTCGGGTCTCCAGCGCGAGCCGCCCGGGCGGATCTGGGAGACGCTGTCGTTCCCGTCCCGGGAGGAGCTGGTCGACGGCCTGGAGGAGAGCGAGCAGGTGCTGGCGCCCGGCGCCTACCGGCATTACTCGAACCTGGGCTTCTCGCTCCTCGGCGAGGTCGTCGCGCGCGTGACCGGGGCCGAGTACGAACGCCACGTCGACGAGCGCGTCCTCCGCCCGCTCGGACTGGTCCGGACGACCTGGCAGCCCGCAGAGCCCGTCGCCACCGGCTACTTCGTCGACCCGTGGACGGACGAGGCGCTGAAAGAGCCGGTCGTCGAGGGTCGCGCCGCCGCCTCCGCCGCCGAGCTCTGGAGCACCGCGCCCGACCTGTGCCGCTGGGCGGCCTTCCTCACCGATCCGGACGACGAGGTGCTCGCGCGCGACACGGTCGAGGAGATGCACGCGTTCCAGACGATGACCGACCTCGAGCACTGGACGATCGGCCACGGACTCGCGCTGATGCTGATGCGAAAGGGCGACCGCGTCTTCTCGGGCCACAGCGGCGCGCACCTCGGCTACCTCTCCAACGTCGCCTGCCACCGGCCCACGCGCACGGGCGCGGCCGTTGTGACGAACTCGAGCTCGGGCGTCGCGATCACCGCGCTCGGCGTCGATCTCGCCAACGCCGTCGCGGAGGCCTACCCGGGCGAGCCGCAGGTCTGGCGGCCCGGGGAGCCGGTGCCGGACGAGCTGGAGGGCGTGCTCGGCATGTGGTGGTCCGAGGGGATCGAGCACCTCTTCCGCTACCGCGAGAGCCGGCTCGAGGCGCTGCTCCGCGACGCCACCTCGGGCCAGGACATGACGCACTTCGTGCGCGAGAGCGACGACCGCTACCGCGCGGTCGACGGCCTCGAACGCGGCGAGCTGCTGCAGATCGTCCGCGACGAGCAGGGCGACGTGGTCAGGCTGGAGTTCGCGACCTACCCGTTCACCCGTCGGCCGGAGCCGATGGCGAAGCCGGGCTAGCGCGCTCTGCGATCAGCTCCGCGATCTCGGCGGCGCGGTCCTTCGGCACGATGTCCGTGAACGCGGTCGTCTCGCCGCCCACGGCGACCTCGACCGCGCACTCGAGCACGCCGCGCTTCACCTCGGCGCCGTCGATGACCTCGTACGCGTGCGCGATCGTTCGCTCGGCCGAGGTCGCGTAGAGCCACAGCAGGCGGCGATCCGTGAGCACGAGCAGGCCGGGCCGCCACCCCCGGTTCGCCTCGGCGAGCGTTACGGACTCTCCCGGCTGCAGCTCTGTCGGCAGACGGGCGAGCTCCTCCGAGACGACCCATGGTCTCGATGAAAGCCCAGCACCTTGTCCCGCCCGCCGAGGCCCAGAAGCTCGTGAAGAGGTTCTCCACATGGGCGTTTCGGTCGTAGTCGCGCGGTCGCGCGGTCGGCATCACGAGGTGCTCGGCGAGGTGCGTGACACCGGCGGTTCCCAGCGCCTCGTCGGCGCGGCCGACGCGGAAAACGGGCATCGCGGTGAACGGGCCCGCCGCGTCGGCCCACAAGCACGGGACTCCGGACAGCTCGACCTGCCGCACCTGTCGCCCGCGGCGGCGGAGCGGCATTAGCGGTCGCCGGCGAGCAAGAAGGCGAGCGCCACGACGCCGTAGGCGGCGATCAGCGCGACGCCGCGGCCTCTGCTCGAATACCCACGCCAGAGCAGCGCGGCCGTGAAGACCACCGAGCCGGCGAGCGCAGCGATCTCGACTGGCCTGAAGGCTAGGGCCAGCGGATCGATCAGGAGCGCGAGCAGCGCGACCGCCGGGATCAGGAAGACCGCGACCTGTGCGCTCGAAGCGAGCGCGATCTCCGCGGCGAGCTTGATGTTCCCGCGCGCGGCCACGACCACCGCGCCGCCGTGCTCGGCCGCGTTTCCGACGATCGCGACGATCACGGCGGCCACGAAGAACTCCGAGACGTGCGCCTTCTCGGCGAAGGTCTCGATCGAGCCGACGAGGATCTCCGCGATCAAGGCGGTCACGACCGTGGCCACGGCCAGGACGCCTAGGGACATGGGCAGCGACCAGCCCTCCATCTGCTCGGCCTCGTCCGAGACGTGCATCGCCCGGTGGCGCCGCAGCGAGTACCAGGTCGCGAGCACGTAGACGATCAGCAGCACGATCGAGACCGGGATCGACAGCTTCACGATCAGGTCGCGCTCCGGATCGCCTTCCCAGCTCGGCACGGAGGGGATCAGCAGCAGCACGACGGCAAACGCGACAAGTGCGAACGACATGAGGCTGGACTCCCGGTCGAGCCTGCCGCGGCCGCCGAAGAACAGCGAGAAACCGAGCACGAGGAGGAGGTTCCCGATCACGCTTCCCGAGAGCGAGCCGCGGACGACCTCGAACTTTGCCTCGGAGACGGCGAACAGCGCGATGATCAGCTCGGGCGCGTTCCCGAAGGTGGCGTTGAGGAAGCCGCCGATCCCCGGGCCGGTGTGGTGCGCCGCATGCTCGGTCGCCTCGCCGATCAGCCAGGCCAGCGGGATCAGCGATGCCGCCGCGAGCACGAAGTCGACCGTGTCGCCGAGGTCGGCGAAGTAGTGGAGGAGGATCGTGATCGGGGCGAGCGAGAGCGACCCCCAGAGGACTCTGCGCGCCACGCCAGTACCCTAACGACCCGTGTTGGAAGCAGTCCTTTTCGACTGGGGCTCGACGCTGATGGACTTCGTCTGGGACGACGCGCTCGTCGAGGAGGGGCACCGCGCCGGTCTACGCGCGCTCGGGCGAGACGACCCGGAGGAGCTCGCCCTGCTCTCCGCACGCTTCAGGGAGCGCTACCTACCGCTGCTCCACGCACCGGACACGCTCGAGGAGGTCGAGTACCCCGGCCTCGTCCGCGAGCTGCTCGGGCATTTCGGGATCGAGGCCGGCGACGACGAGCTCAACCGCTACCTCGCCGCCGAGCACGAGGCGTGGGAGCCGGCGATGCGGGTCGCCGCCACGAGCGTCGCGCTGCTCGAAGCCCTGCGGCACCGCGGCCTCCGCACCGGGCTCGTCTCGAACGCGACCGACCCTGGCTGGCTTCTACGAGCCGACCTCGAGCGTCAGGGGCTGGCGGATCATCTCGACGCGGTCGTCTTCTCCTCGGAGCTCGGCAAGCGCAAGCCCCACCCGGCCATCTACCTAGCGGCCCTCGAGGAGCTCGGAGTCACGCCCGAGCACGCGCTCTTCGTCGGCGACCGGCTCGTCGAGGACGTGCGCGGTCCGGCCGAGCTGGGGATGACGACCGTGCAGGCGCTCTGGTTCCGCGCGGATGACAACCCGGACGGGATCGAGCCCGACCACGAAGCCTTCACGCAGATGGACGTGCTGAACGTGGTCGACCGCCTACGCGCCGCGGCGTAGGAGGGCTTGGTGGAACGTCGCTCGACGGCTCAGCGTCGTTTCGCCAAGTCCTCCCTTTAGTCGTTCGCTTTGACCTGGGCGAAGACGCGGAAGCTGGGCCTGCCGAGCGGCAGCTCGAAGAACTCCGGGTTCACGCACGCGAGGTCGTCGAGCTTCGACTCGTAGCAGCTGGCGACCTCGACCTCGCACATCGGCAGCGGGCGCCGGGCCGCGCGCACCGCGCCGAAGCCGCCGCTCGCCTCGGCCTCCAGCAGCAGGTCGAGGTCGATCTCGACGTCGTAGACCTTGTGCATGCAGCCGACGTAGGTGTGGCCGACCTCCTCGAACGCGTAGAGGAAGGGGCAATCGCGTTCGACGCAGGCGCCCGGGTGGACGACCTTGTCGCAGTGGACGTCGCAGCGGCGGCATTCGACCTCGTCCTGTGGCCGAAGCGGGAGCTCGGCCGGAGGCGAGGCCGCACGCTGGTCTTCCATATCGGGATTGTGAAGTCCGCTCACCGGGCTCCGCAAGACTTGACAAACACGACATTACGTGGTTGCCCAGCGACCATGCAGCTCCTTCAGGCGAGTGACCTGCTCCGCGTCTGGTCCCTTGCCGTCGGTTCCGGGAACCTCGAGCACGGCCGGCAAATCCTGCAGCCGGGGATGGCCGACGAAGACGCCGAGCTGCTCTCCCATCAGCCCTTCCAGGACGTTGTCGTGGCGGTCGCTGTTCGAGCCGAGCGGTGACTTCGCGTCGTTGACGTGCAGGGCGCGGAGTCGGTCGAGGCCGATCCTCGCGTCGAGCTCCTCCAGGGCCGCGTCGAGCGCGCCGCGATCGGTCACGTCGTATCCGGACACGTACAGGTGGCACGAGTCCAGGCAGATGCCCAGCCGCTCGTGGCCGTCGAGCCGTTCGTAGAGCATGGCCAGCTCGTCGATCGAGCGGCCGATCGTGGCGCCGGCACCGGCGGAGTTCTCGATCAGGAGCCAGGTCGTGTTGGAACAGCGCTCGAGCACCGTCCTCATCGCCGCCTCGACGCGATCGGCGCCGGCCTCGAGTCCCGCGCCGAGGTGGGAGCCCACGTGGAAGACGACGCCGTCCGCCTCGATCGCGCAGGCCGTGTCCATGGTCGCCGAGAGCGCCGTCACCGACTTCTCGTAGATCGTGTCGTCCGGGGCCGCGAGGTTGCAGAGGTAGAGGGCGTGGCAGAGGACGGCCCCGATCCCCAGCTCCAGGCGGCGCTCGCGAAAAGCCGCGTACGCGTCCGGGTTGGGCGCGGGAGGCTTCCAGGTGCGCGGGCTCTGCGTGAAGAGCTGAACCGAGTCGGCGCCGATCTCGACTGCCCGGTCGAGGGCGCCCTTGACGCCCCCCGAGCAGTGGGCTCCGATCAGCATCCGCCTACGATAGTGGCCTGATGTCGGCTCCCGTCCGCGTCCGCATGGCTCCGAGCCCTACAGGGTTCCTGCACATCGGCAACGTCCGTACCGCGCTCTTCAACTGGCTGTTCGCGCGCAACCAGGGCGGCGAGTTCCGGCTCCGGATCGAGAACACGGACACGACGCGCGAGGTCGCCGAGGCGACCGAGCAGATCCAGGAGTCGCTCCGCTGGCTCGGCCTCGACTGGGACGGCGCGGTCGCGTTCCAGCTCGACCGGCTGGAGCAGGCGCAGGAGGAGGCGGCGAAGCTCGTCGAGCGCGGCCTCGCCTACGAGGACGATGGCGCGATCCGGTTCCGCATGCCGGACGACGGCGTGACCGGGTGGGACGACGTCGTGCTCGGCCGCGTCGAGGTGCCGAACGAGACGATCGAGGACGTCGTGATCGTCCGCTCGGACGGCCGACCTACCTACAACTTCGCCTCGCCGATCGAGGACGCGCTCGACGGGATCACGCACGTGATCCGCGGCCCCGACCACGTCTCGAACACGCCCAAGCAGATCAACCTCCTGCGCGCACTGGGCGCCGATCTCCCGGTGTACGCCCACGTCCCGAACGTGAACGGCGCCGACAACCGCAAGCTCTCCAAGCGACACGGCGCCGTTACCGTGGAGGAGTTCCGGGCAAAGGGGTACCTGCCCGAGGCGCTCGTCAACTTCCTCGCCCTGCTCGGCTGGAGCTACGACGACAAGACGACGATCATGAGCCGCGACGAGCTCGTCGAGCGGTTCTCGCTCGACCGCGTGGGCGCGAGCCCCGCCACCTTCGACTACGCGAAGCTGGACTGGATGAACGGCATGTACGTGCGGGCACTCCCGCCGGACGAGTTCGCATCGCGGCTCGTCGCGTACCTCGACGAGCAGGGGATCGGATGGGACGAGGCACTCGTGCGCAAGGCCGCTCCTCTCGTGCAGAAGAAGATCGAGACGCTCAGCCGCTTTCCCGACTTCGCCCGCTTCCTGTTCGAGCCGGTCGAGGGCGTCGACGGCTTCGACGCCGAGGGCCGGGACATTCTGGCCGCCGCAGCGCGCTCGTTGGCGGAGGTGGAGCCCTTCGAGGCGGAGCCGATCGAGCACGCCCTCCGGGCGGCCGCCGACGAGCTCGGGCTCAAGCCGAGGCAGGCGTTCCACCCGATCCGAGCGGCGGTGACGGGGTCGACGGTCTCGCCCGGGCTCTTCGAGAGCCTGGAGCTGCTCGGCCGCGAGACCTCGCTCGAGCGGATCAGGCGCGCGGCGGGCGAAGCGGCCTAGGCCGCGCGAGCGGGTCGAGCGCGCGCTGGAAGGTCTGCCAGGCGCGCAGGCGGTAGCGGGCACTCGGTCTAGGCAGCTGTGCGGGAACGTGCGGCCTCGTTCCGGACCCGGGGTTCCGGGGCTCCGCTGTTTTTCCCATTTCTAAGGGGGAAACGCACTAGACGTCAGAAGGGATACGGTTACACTTCGACCGGAAGCGACCGGGGGGTGCGGCATGACGGTGCTCATCGTGGACGATGACGCCGCGATTCGTCTTCTATGTCGGGTCAATCTCGAGCTCGAGGGATATCGGGTGTTCGAGGCCGCCTACCTGGACGAGGCTCGCGCGACGCTGGCCGAGGAGTCGGTCGACGTCGTCCTGCTCGACCTCCACATCGGGACCGAGCGCGGAGTCGACCTCCTCCGCGAGCTGCGCCGCGACGCTCCGAACGTCGCGGTGGCGCTGCTGACGGGCAGTCCGCAGGAGCGCTTTCCGGACGAGGAGCAGAAGGCCGACGCTGTGATCTCGAAGCCCTTCGAGATCGAGGAGCTCGGCCGGACCGTCCGCCGCCTGGCGGAGAGGTCGGCCCGGGCGCGCGTGTAACAATTGCCCCGCCCATGAGCGTCGCAGCTGTCCGCACACCGGCGGAGTACGAGTCCCGCCTCCAGCGCTATGTCTTCGAGCGGTCCGAGGAGGGCCGCGCGGTCCGCGTCGGCGAGAAGGAGGTCTCCGAGCAGGCGGCGATCGTCGCCCGCTACGCGGACCTGTTCACGCGCGCGCAACTGGACGCGTTGCGCAGCGCCGAGGCCGAGGCCCCCGACGACGAGCTCGAGCGCCTCTACCGGCTGCGCAAGACCTGCGAGAGCGGGCTGATCACGACCGAGCTGGCCGAGCGCGAGGACGTGCTCGAGAACGCGATCCTGGCCGCGCGGGTGACGTTCAAGGGCGAGGAGCTGCCGCTGCGCAGCGCGCAGGCCCGCCTCGCCGTGCTGACCGAGTACGCGGACCGCGAGGAGCTTGGAAATGTCCACGCCGAGGCCTCGGCCGGGTTCAACGACGAGCGCCTCGATCTGCTCCGGGCCGGCGAGGAGCTCGACTCCGAGTTGTCCGGGGAGCCGGACCCGGTGGCCCGCAACGACGAGGAGAAGGCGATCTCGCTGCGCCGGCTCGCCGAGGTGCTCGGCGAGACGAGCAGGGCGGCCGACGAGGTGTACGGGCGCCTCAAGGAGCGCTGGTTCGAGCGGCTGCTCGGCCCCGAGCACCCTGCGGTTCCAGACTCGTACCACGTCGGCTACCTGCGCCGGCTCTCGCCCCTGGAGGCGACGTACGTCAAGGAGCGCGCCGTCGAGGTCTGCCTCGACACGCTGAACCGGCTCGGCTTCGACATGAATGCGGAGCCGAACATCAAGCTCGACCTGGACGACCGGCCGCAGAAGTCGCCGCGCGCCTGCGTGATCGCGTCCGACCCGCCGCGCGTCGTGCACCTGATCACGCGCGCGCAGGGCGGGCTCCACGACTACCAGGCGTTCCTGCACGAGGCTGGTCACGCGCTCCACTACGGCAACGTCGACCCGGCGCTGCCCTACACGTTCCGCAGCCTCTCGCGCGACCACGCGCTGACCGAGATCTACTCGTACATCTTCGAGGCGATCTCGCGCGAGCCCGAGTGGCACGCCGAGTACTTCGACCTCTCCGACGAGCAGGCCGCCGAGAACGCCGAGGCGACGATCTTCCTCGAGGCGCTCCTCTTCCGCCGCTACGTGGCCAAGCTCCAGTTCGAGCTCGACTTCTGGGGCCGCTTCGCCGAGGACGGCGGTACCTCCGAGGGCTACTCGGAGCGGCTGACCGCGGCGGCTGGCGTGCGCTACCGGCCTGACGCGTTCCTCGCCGACATGGACGCCGGCTTCTACTCCGCCGACTACCTGCGTGCCTGGATCCGGGCCGCGCAGCTCCGCGACCACCTGATCCGCGAGATCGGCCCGGACTGGTGGCGCCGCCAGGAGACGGGGGCGCTGCTGCGCCGGCTGTTCGCCGAGGGCACTAGGCCGTCGAGCGAGGAGATCGCGGCCCGGCTCGGCTTCGACCCGCACGACACGCGGCCGCTCCTGGCCGAGCTGGGCGCCTAGACCCCTTGCCGGCCTCCGTCGCGTACGACCGGTGGTACCGGTACGACGAGCTGACCGAGCTCCTGCGCGCGTGGGCCGACGAGTTGCCCGGGCTGATGCGGCTGGAGTCGATCGGGAAGTCGTACGAGGGCCGCGACATCTGGCTCGTGACGGTCACGAACGCCGAGACCGGGCCCGACCTGGAGAAGCCGGCCTTCCTCGTCGAGGCGAACATCCACGCGATCGAGGTGACGGGCTGCACGGCGGCGCTGCACCTGATCCATCGGCTGCTCACCGGCTACGGATCGGACGAGCGAGTCACCCGCGCGCTCGACACACGGACGTTCTACGTCCTGCCGCGGCTCAACCCGGACGGCGCCGAGCTCGCTCTGGCCGACCGGCCGCGGTTCGTGCGCTCGAGCGTGCGGCCCTATCCCCTGGCCGATCCCCAGGACGGGCTGCACGAGGAGGACCTCGACGGCGACGGCCGGATCCTGATGATGCGGCTGAAGGACGCCAACGGCGCGTGGAAGGCGCATCCCGAGGAACCTCGGCTGATGATCCGCCGCGACCCGGACGAGGGACCGGGCGGCGGCGAGTTCTACCGGCTCCTGTGGGAGGGGACGATCCGCAACTTCGACGGCCATACGATCAAGGTCGCACCGCCCCTGGAGGGCCTCGACCTCAATCGCAACTTCCCCTTCGAGTGGACGACCGAGGTCGAGCAGCGCGGCGCGGGCCCGTATCCGACCTCGGAGCCGGAGATCCGCGCGATGGTGCAGGCGGTCTTCGACCGGCCGAACATCACCGGCCACGTCGCCTACCACACCTTCAGCGGCGTCCACCTGCGGCCCTATGCGGGCTACGCGGACGAGCACTTCCCGCCGAACGACCTCCGCGCCTACAAGCTGCTGGGCGAGGAGGCGACGAAGCTGACGGGCTATCCGGCCGTGTCCGTCTTCCACGACTTCAAGTACGAGCCGAACCAGGCGATCAAGGGCTCCGCGCACGACTGGCTCTACGACCACGTCGGCGTCTTCTCGTGGACGACCGAGTTCTGGAGCCCGCAGCGGCGGGCCGGGATCGAGGACTACCACTACATCGAGTGGCTCCGCGACCACTCCCCGGAGGACGACCTCAGGCTGCTGGAGTGGGCTGACCGCGAGGTGGGGGAGAGCGCGTACGTGGACTGGTACCCGTTCGAGCATCCGCAGCTCGGGCCGGTCGAGCTCGGCGGGTGGGACACGATGGCGTGCTGGGGAAACGTGCCCTTCCGCTTTCTCGAGGACGAGATCGCACCGCACACCGAGTGGGCGCTCTGGCACCTGCTCGTGTCGCCGTGCCTCGAGGTCCGCTCGCTCGACGTGGAGCCCCTCGGGGACGCGCGCTTCCTGGTTCGGCTGGTGGTCGAGAACACCGGCTGGCTGCCGACCAACGTCACGCAGCGGGCGGTCGACCGGCAGACCGTGCGGCCGCTGGAGGCCGAGCTGACGCTGCCCGAGGGCGCGCGCATGGTCGCCGGCGAGGCGCGCACCGAGGCCGGCCAGCTCGAAGGCCGCGTGCACATGCGGAGCGCCCTCTGGTGGGGCACCGACCAGGGAACGAGCGACCGCTGCAAGCTGGAGTGGGTGGTGGAGGCGCCGGCCGGCGGGACGCTCGGCGTGGAGGCGCGCCATCCGCGCGCGGGCGTGGTGCGCCGCGAGCTCGAGCTGACCGCCTAGGATGCCCGAGTGATCTGGCTGATCCTGCTGATCTTGCTGATCCTGATCTTCGGGCTCGGCTCGCTCCTCAAGGCCGCGTTCTGGCTGCTCGTCATCCTCGCCGCGGTCGCGGTGGTGCTCTTCTTCTTCGGCTCGCGTTCATACCGGAACCGCTAGGCATCCTCGCGTAGGTCGCCGTCGGTCCGGCCGGGCGCACGCTCGCCGCGTCCGGCGCGCCCGTCGGCCATCGTCAGCACGCCGACGAGTCCGCCGGCGATGGTCGCGAGCACGGTTGCGAGGCCGTCGGGCAGCTGCTTGTTCTCGAAGGTCAGCCAGATCCAGCTGACCACACCGGCGATCAGGGTCGCGCCCAGGATCAGCACGATGAAGATGTAGAGCCAGCTCGGATTCGAGGCGCGTCTAGCAGACACCTAGGCGTCCTCGGCCGGCGCCACCTCGACCGTCTCGACGTCGACGACGACGTACGGTCCGTAGAGGAAGTTGTGGATGAACGACGCGATCGCCCCGCCGATCAGCGGCGCGGTGAGGTAGATCCAGAGGTCGCCCCACTCGTTGCCGACGATTGCGGGGCCGAGGCTCCGGACCGGGTTCACGGACGAGCCGCTGGTCGGGATGGCGGCCAGGTGGACGGCGACGAGCGTCAGCGGGATCGCGATCAGCGCCGTGCCGAAGACGCGCTGGCTCCGCGACGACTGCAGGATGACGAGGACGAAGATCGTCGTCAGCAGCAGCTCGAGCCAGAACGCGTCCCAGCTGTTGGTTGCCGCCGTGACGGTGCTGGCGACGTCGTCCTGGCTGAACGCGGCCAGGATCGCGAGCGACGCCAGGATCGCGCCGAGGAACTGCGAGATCCAGTAGCCGATCATCGTGGGCACTTCGAGCCGCCCCGAGAGGAACATCGCCAGCGAGACGGCAGGGTTGAAGTGGCCGCCTGAGATCTCGCCGAAGGCGTACAGGCCGGCCAGGAGCGCGAGGCCGAAGCCGAAGGCCACGACGAGGACGAGCGGTGAGTCGGTCGCCAGGGCGGCGAGGAGCGAGAGCGAGCCGACGAAGACGAGGGTGAAGGTGCCGAGCAGCTCGGCGACGTATTTCCGCAGGTTCTCCACGGGAGACCTCCAAGGCATCGGGGTTGCGGCTGCGGGCATTCTTCGTGCGCGGCCGGACGACTCCTCGCGCCGTTGGGTCAGGCGCCGTAGTCGAGACGGTCGGCGGCGAGCATCGCCGCCCGCCTGCACCGGCCACGATCGAAACTCATTCGCGGCCGTCGGGCATGCCGGGCTCGCCGTCCTCCTCGACCGCTGGAACGACGCGTGCGCGGCCGAGCGCCGCGCGACTGCTGGCCTTCTCGACGACCTCGACCGAGGCCGCCTCGAAGAGATGGAAGCACGTCTCGTCGTCCGGCAGGAACGTCGTGCGGACGTAGCGGATCGCCTCGCCTTCCCGCGACAGTTCCTCTGCTGCGGTTCGCGCGCGGCGCCCGGCGGCCCGCGCCTCCCGCCCATGTGAGTGGGGCATGTACGCCTCGACGAGGTAGGTAGGCACAGGAAGCGTCCAGGCGGAGGGTGAGCTGACGCTCACCCTCCGCCCAGAATCGTCCTAGTGGTTGCCGCGCTTGTGGCCGGCGTCGGCGAGGAAGTACTGCTTGCCGACATCACGAGCGATGCGCGGGAAGTGCTTGGCGCTCTTCGTCATCGTCGTGCGGTAGTGGAGCCCGCCCCAGACACGGGCGTTCTCGACGTCCTTGACGAGCTCGTCGAGGGTCTCGTACGTCCGCGGCGGGCCGGCGCCGGGGGCGAGGCTGGTGATGACGAGCTTGACGCGGTTGGTGCCGAAGTAGTTGCGCAGCGACTCGGTCACGGCGCCGGTGAAGCAGGAGTGGCCGGACGGGTACTCCGGGTGGTTGCCGACGATCAGAGGCAGCCAGGTCGGGTCGGGCGAGGTTGCCTTGTTCCCGTCGGTATCGGCCCGCTGGATCGCGTGAGTCGGACGCCAGAAGGAGTAGTGGTACTTCGCCTCCCAGCACGCGATCATCGTGTCCGCCGTCGCGACGTTCACGTAGCCGAGCAGCCGCGCAGATTCGCGCAGGTCGAGGCCGCGATCGTTCGCCAGCTCACGAAGGGTGCGGCTGAACTGGAAGAACGTCTGCTCGGTGTGGAAGCGGACGGTCTCCGTCTGCAGCGCCGTTCGAGCAGTGCTGTCGATGCGGCCGTACTTCTCCAGCTCCGCGACGTCCTTGGCGTAGCGCCTGCTCTTCATGTTGACCGGGCCACCGGGCCGGTAGTCGGACGGCGAGTCGTACGTGAACGGCCGAACGAGTCCAAGCCCGGGGGTGACGGGTGGCGTCGGCGCGATCGGCTCGAACACGCCCGGCCCGACCGGAGACTGGACGTAGGGGACGACGTCGTCGTAGTGGTCGCCAGTCCGCATCGCGAGCATGCCGGCCGCCGAGGCCGCACCGACCGCCTTGCCCGCATCCTTCGCGGGCCCGTCCGGAATCGTCGCCATGTACGCGACGTATTCGGCCTGGACGGTTGCCGCCTGTCCCGGCACACGGGCGACGAGCACGTCCCTTGCCGCCTGCGCCACGGCCGCATCCGCGGACGCACCGGGGGGTGCCGTCACACGCGTTGCAAACGGTTCGAGACCGCCCTCGATGGAGGCGACGGCGTCGTACGTCGCACCGTTGACCATGCCGCCGAGCACAGCGCTGCTGGCGGGCGCCCGTCCGACGACGATTGCATTCGCGGCGACGCCGCTCCAGTGCAGGACGGCGTTCTCGCCGGGCGCCGACGACGACGCGGTCGGCCCCAGCGCGAGCACCGCGACCAGTGCGATCGTCGCGGCGAGACTGATTCTTAGCTTCATGAGTGCTTCCTCCTCGACCCCGGATTTCCCTACGGAAGAGGCTCGCCGCGCACGCGCCGCGGCGAAAGCTGGAAACCTCAGGTCTTTGCGGCGAGGAGGTGTGCGAGTTCCGCGCGGGAGCGGACGCCGAGCTTGCGGTAGACGCGCGTCAGCGCCGTCTCCACGGAGTGCACGGTCAGGAAGAGGGCGGCTGCGACCTCGCGGTTGGTGCTGCCTTCGGCGACGAGCGCGGCGATCCGGGACTCCGCCTCGGTCAGCTCGGCGCCGGAGGGTGCGCGCCCGCCGATGCGGGCGAGTTCCGCACGCGTCTGGTCGGCCCAGAGCGGCGCGCCGAGCCGTTCGAAGCGTGCGAGCGCGTCCTCGAGCGTCGTGCGGGCGGCGCTTCGCTTCTTGGCGCGCCGTTGTGTTCGCCCGAGGGCGAGCAGCGTGCGCGCGTGGTGGAAGGGATCAGTGCTGCGAGCATGCTCGGCGAGAGCAAGCTCGAAGCTCGCGAAGGCGTTCTCGAACTCGCCGCGCGCCGCGAACAGGAGCCCGCGGCTCCGCGCGAGGATCGCGAGCGCCCAGGCGCGGTCGAGCCTGCGGGCGCGCTCCTCCCAGGTCACGATGACCTCGGCGGCCTCGTCGAGCTCCCCGGTCGCGATCAGCGCTTCGAGCAGATCGCCCAGCTCCAGACGCATTCCGGGCTCGTGCATGAGCGAGTCGCCAGGCTCGTGCGATCGACGAAGATGCCCGAGCGCCGCCGTCGGGTCGCCCAACGAGAGCTCGATGAAGCCGAGCACCCAACCATGGAGGATTCGAAACCCCTCAGCCTCAGCTCGGGCGAGCGCGCCTTGAGCCTGAGAGCGTGCCTCGCAGATCTGCCCGCGGTGAGCGGCGACTATGACAGCCGGAAGCTCGTCGGCCGCTGTCATCGGGCGGCCGAGTTGCGACATAAGGTCCAACGTGCCGGCCGCGTAACGGTCGGCCTCCTCCCAGTTCCCTGCCCGCCATTCGATGAAGGCCAGATGCCAGAGTCTCCACGCATCGACGACGGGATCGTTCCGCGCCTTGAGCACATCACCGAGCTCGCCGAGAAGCCTCCGTGCCGCGCCGACATCGGCCGACCACGCCAGTTGGTAGCAGAGGATCCCGGTCGGTCCGTCCAGAAGAGGGCCCTCGGGAAGCGCCCGCTCGAGTGCGAGCGCCTCCTCCATCTCGGCGCGCGGAATCCCATGTCCGGCGGCGAAGTACAGCAGGCCGCCTGGACCGCAAGCGCGCGACACCTGAGTGGGACGTCCTCGGTGCGCGAGGCGGCGCGGACGGCCAGCTCGGCGTGAGTGATCCCGCGCTCGACGGCCCGTCCCAGCGGATCAAAGCGGCGAGCCTGAGGTGAACCGTGGCCTCGAGCGCATCGTTCCCTTCCGCCTCGGCGAGCGCCTCGCGGCAGAGAGCTTCCGCCTCTCGAGGACCCGCTTGAGCGTCGGCAAGCTGAACAAGGACCGCGGCCCGCTCGACGCCCGGGGCAGCGGCCGCGCGCGCTCGCCCGAGCAAGGCGATCGCTCGACCGGGGTCTCCGGCAGCGCGGTGCATGTCGGCGGCGATGAGGATTCGTCGACGTGCGTCGTCGTCGTTCGCGGGCGGCGTCAGCCTCAACGCTTGCTCAGCGAGTTCGGCGGCCGCTGTTGGTGCCCCGCGGCCATGCGCTGCTCGGGCGGCTCCTCGAGGGTCGCCGCGGCATCGCCGTCGGGCCCGACCGTTGCGAGGGCGAGGTGCCGCGCTCGTTCCTCCGCGGACGGGGCGACCTCGACCAGCCGTGCATGGCGAGACCGGCGGCGCGCGGGCGTCTGGCGTGCGGCGACCGCAGAACCGAGCAGCGGATGCGTGAATCGAAGCTGCTCGCCGTCGAGCTCGAGGATCCTCGCGTCGAGCGCCCCGGCGAGCCCATCGTCGCAGCGAGCGCCAAGTGCTCTTTCCACGAGGGCGACGGTCGGGTCGGCGAACGCCGCGACAGTGTGTGCGACCTCGAGCGCCGCGGGGCCGAGGCCGTCGATGCGAACGCGCAAGAGCTCGTCGAGGTCGGTGGGGATCGGGAGCTCCTCGCCGGGTGCGAGCGTGCCGCCTCTGCGCTCGAGTGCGCTTGCGAGCTCGAGCGCGAAGAAGGGGTTACCGCGCGAGGTCTCCCAAAGCCTGATCAACGTCGGGCGCGGGAAGTTCGCGTCGAGGCGGGCACGCAGCAGCTCGTGGGTCGCGCCCAGGCTCAGCCCGGCGACCTCGACCCTCTGTAGCCGTTCCTCGGGGAAGGCGCGGCGAAGCCACTCGGGTACTTCGCCGCGGACCGCCAGAAGGGCGACGACCGGCTCGTCCTGCAACCGGGCCAGCGCGTAGCGAAGCGCGGCGAGGGACGCCGCGTCCAGCCACTGGACATCGTCGACCGCGAGGCAGAGGGGACTGTCACGGGCCAGCAGTCGCAACGCCTCCAGGAAGGCGGCAGCCACGGCGCGGTCGTCGGCGTGGAACTCCGACTCCCCGAGCAGCAAGGCGGCCTCGAGCGCCCGCCGCTGGATCGGCGGCAGCTCGGGAAGGACATCGTCGCGGTATCGCCGAGGAGGTCGGCCAAAACCGCCAACGAGAACTTGGTCTCGGCCTCCGAGGGTCGAGAGGACATGATCCGGTACCCGCCGGCGGCCGCGGCGTCGATGCCGGCCAGCCACAGGGTCGTCTTGCCGATGCCTGCCTCGCCCGTCAGCACGACGGCGCCGGGACGCGGCTCAGCCGCGTCGAGAAGCCGAACGATCGTTTCGAGCTCTTCTTTTCGACCGACGAGGTGCCGGGTCGCGACGGACACGCTCCCCATACTGTGCGCCTCGAGACGGGCGCACAAGCTCTCGCTCGCTTAGCCGGATGTCCCCGATCCCCGCGGCGAGGTGGTGTGTGAGCTCGGCCGCGAGCAGCAGCCCGCGGCTCCGCGCGAGGATCGCCAGTGCCCAGGCGTGGTCGAGCCTGCCGGCGCGCTCCTCCCAGGTCGCGACGATCGGCGAGGTAGACGTCATCGCCGCCGGCGAGCAGCTCCCGCTCGAGCTCGAGCGGCCCGGCGGTGTCCGTTTCGGCCACTAGCCGGCTGGCGCCGCGGGCGTAGGTTCAAGGTCGGGCCGGGTCCCGAGATGCTAGTGCCGCGGCGCTCGGCTCGTCGCTATTCCCCTTGGCATTACTCAGCGATTTACGAACAGGAATGGCGTGGCCGCGGCCAGTGGCGCTCCATCGCAACCGACGTCGACGGAGAGCCCGAGGCCGACGCCGAACCGTCGACGAAGCGCGCGAGCAGCTCAAGGCCGACGAGCGGGCGCGGGGCGAGTTCCAGCGACGTTGAAGCCGGTGTTGGAACGTGGTAAAAGGGCGTTGAGCAGTCGCTTGTGCCTCCGTCCGAGGTCAGTGGATGAAGCAGGTCACAGTCGTACTCGCGGTGCTAGCGGTCGCAGCCGTCACAGTCCCTGGTGCGGCGACCAGTCCGTCGTCCCCGTCGCTCGCGCTCGCAAAGCTCTGCAAGAAGTCGGGCATTCGTTACTCCGGCAAGACCGCCGGAGGCGGAGCGGTCTGCTTCACGCTCACGGCCAGTAGGAAAGCCCTGCGGGAGATCGGCTTCACGTTTGTCGCACGCGATGGGTGTCCGGGACGCGCGACGGGCTCTGTCACCGCCGACTTTGTAGACAGGCCGTGGAGGGTGCGTGGTGGACGCATCAACGTTCCTAGTGGGCCGGGGTCGTTTTTTCGGGGCCGCGTTGCGGGCTCTGCAGCGTCAGGCGTTCTCGCTGATCGAGCCATCTGTCGCGGGCGCGTCGTCAAGTGGACTGCGTCTCGCCCTTTGCTCCCGGCTAACACCAGTTCGCCCACTATCTCCGGCATCGCGCAACCCGGCCAAACCCTGACCGCCGGCCCCGGCACCTGGACGGGAGCCCCCACTCCGAGGATCACCTACCAGTGGCAACGCTGCGATGCGAGCGCAGCGAACTGCATTGCGATTCCCCTCGCGACCGCTCAGGTCTACACCGTCAACGTGAGCGACGTCGGCTCGACGATCCGCGTCGCCGTCACCGCCACGAACACGCTCGGCTTGGTGACCGCCGTCTCCAGCGCGACAGCAGTCGTCGTGATGTAGACGCCGCCGCATCGACCTAACCAAGCCAAGAGAGGAAAGCCCCGCGAAGGCGCGAGGCTGTCGGAAGGCGCATACGGGATTCGAACCCGTGCCGCCGCCGTGAGAGGGCGGTGTCCTAGGCCACTAGACGAATGCGCCGTGTGGAGGCGTCAGTGTAGCGCCGGCTCCGCCAGCTCGGCGCGGCGCAGGTAGAGGTACTCGTAGAGCAGCGCGGCCACCGCTCCGCCGAGGACCGGGGCGGTGTAGTAGATCCACGCGTCGTCCCAGAAGTTCTGCACGAGCTCGGGGCCGAACGCCCGCGCCGGGTTCAGAGCAGCCCCGGTGAGCGGCCCACCCATCAGGACGGCGAGCGTGATCGTGAAGCCGATCGCGAGGCCCGCGATCGACTTGAACGTCCCGCGCTCGTCGGCCGCGCACGCGAAGATCACCCAGACCAGGAAGAAGGTCAGGATCGCCTCGATCGCGAAGCCCTGCGCGCCGGTCACGCCCTCGAGAAACGGGGCTCCCAGCTCCAGGCTGTCGCGCAGCTCGGCCGGGTAGATCCAGCGCAGGAACAGCGCGGCGACTACGGCCCCGCCGAACTGCACCGCCCAGTAGACGACCGCGAGCGATAGCGCGATACGCCGTGTCACGAGGAACGCGAAGGTCACAGCCGGATTGAAGTGCCCGCCGGAGATGTGCCCGACCGCGGAAGCGAAGACGGCGATCACCAGGCCGCTCGCGAGCGCCGTCGCCAGAAGCGGCGACTGATCGGCCGGGCCGGCGGCGGTCATGAGCGAGCCGGCGCCGACGAAGATCAGCGCGAACGTGCCCACGAACTCGGCCACGCCACGGCGGAGGACGTCGCCGTCCATTGCTCGCGGACGCTACGACTCGGATCGGACGCCGACGACGTCCTCGACCGGCTCCTCCTCGTCGCCGGCTGCGTTCGGATCGTCTGACTAGGGCGTCCCGGTTCGAAACTCGTACTAGGGCAGCGGCGAGCCGTCGGGACACTTGCCGGACTCGACGGCCGCGAGAACGGGTTCTGAAAGCACCCATCGCCACCGGTCGCCGACGCGGACGGCGTGGGCGGTGTAGGTGTCGACGACGCCGTCCTTGTCCCGGATCTCGATCCGCACCGCCTGCACCTGGCGTTGCGGGACGCGTGGAATCTCCTTGCGAACCGGCTCGACGGACAGGATCCGGACGGTGGTGTCCTCCTGCAGCTCCGGCTCCCGTTCCCCGCAGTAGACGAACTGGATCTGGCTGATCAGCTGCTGGTGGGCGGGGTGGAGGTCCTCCCACGAGTCGCTGTACTCGCCGCTCAGGTGCTCCGCGGTGATCCGCTGCAGGAACTCGCCCGCGTCGAGTTCGCCCGAGGGCGCGTCATCGCCGCCGCCGCAGCCGGCCAGAACGAGCGCAATCAGGAGCGCGAGGCGCCGCACGGACGGCATCGTTGCACGCGAGTCGGCGGTACAATGGCCGCTCGTTGCGGGGTCGTCTAATGGTAGGACGCCTGACTCTGGATCAGGTAGTCTAGGTTCGAGTCCTAGCCCCGCAGCCTCTCGAAAGCCCCGGTAACGGGGCTTTTTTGTTCCCACCTGGGTAAACGCGGAAGACTCAGGTCTCGAGCCGGTAGACCGGCACCAGGCGCTTCTCCGCCTCGGTGTCGATGTGCGCGATCACCTCGACGTACGGCTCTAGGCCGGAGCCCCGCAGCTTCGCCTTCAGCAGGCCGTCCACCTGGTAGATCCCGGACGAGTTGTTCATCAGGATCTCGATCCCGATCGGGCTCGTCTCGCCGTCCTTGATCAGCACCTCCTCGATCGCGGCCGCCGAGAGCGAGTGGATCGAGACGCGGCCGTGCTCGAAGGGGATCCGCGAGCGCCCCTTGGCCATGTCGAGCGCGTCGGCGACGCGGATGATCCCGGCCTCGAGCGTCAGCGGCTTGCCGTAGTCGCGGTGGCTCGTGATCGCCTGCAGCACCT
Source organism: uncultured Actinomycetes bacterium (assembly GCA_963733845.1). Classification (GTDB taxonomy): domain Bacteria; phylum Actinomycetota; class Thermoleophilia; order Gaiellales; family Gaiellaceae; genus DATFQE01. The sequence goes on along the minus strand of CAVTEM010000006.1, from coordinate 119,523 downwards.
CGGAGGTGATCACGGTGACGTCGGGCTCCTCGTAGATGCCCGTCGAGCAGCTCGCGGGCCTTCGGCTCGGCGAGGAAGAGGCTGTAGTCCTCGTGGCCGTCGCGGTGAACGGACATCCCGACGCAGTGGAGCAGGGCGCCGAGCGCGACGACGACCTCGGCCTCGTCGTTCGACATCCCGTAGTCCGTGACCATCGCCGTCTCGACGCCGTGCTTCGTCAGCTGCCGCAGGAGCTTGAGCGCGATGTTCGTGACGATCTGGATGTGCACCCAGGAGTGGTCGTTGATCTCCAAGCGCAGTACGGCGTTCACGTTCGCGACGTGCCACCAGCCCTTGAGCTGCTTGTCCTCGTTGACGCGCTCGACGAGCGTTCGCAGCTTGCGGTTCGCCCGGGAAGGGACGTTGATGCGCATCTTCTCGACCGCCTCAGCGGGCGTCAGGCGGGTCTCGCGCTCCGCCTCCTCGGGGATCGGCTGGTCGATCCGCTCCTCGGTCTCGCGGTCGAGCGCCATGCCTGGACTGTAGTGCGCCGGCTAGGCGGGCGGCGGAGGCGGCTCGACGGCCGGCTCGGCCGGCGCCGCGGCGGCCGCCGGCTCCTTCAGCTGGAGCAGGCGGAAGTACATGATCGTCCAGGCGAGGGCGACGAAGGGGATCGTCAGCGTGTTGCTGATCACGTTGCGCAGGAACTGGCCGAAGGCGCCCTCGAGCCAGATCAAGGCGAGCCCGAGCACGAGCCCCGCTCCGATCAGGATCAGGAACGTGATCAGGATCACGTAGAACACGTTCCAGCCGTTGCCGCTGACGAGCTCGCGGCTGCGCCCGAACGCCTCCATGACCGAGCGCCGCTCGAGCACGATCACGGGGATCAGCACGCTCCAGATCGTCATCAGGTAGAGACCGGGGACGATCAGTGCGACGAGCCCGATCGTGATCGCGATGCCGGCCAGGATGCCCGCCACCGCGAGGCGGCCGATGTGCTCCTGCGCCCGCGAGAAGGTCTGGCCCATCGTCATGTCGGCGCGGCCGTCCCGGATGTCGGCGACCGCCTCGACCAGCGCACCCTGGAGCCAGAAGACGCCGATGATCCCGATGAACGCGCCGAGGAGCGCGCCGAACACGCCCAGCGCGACGGCGAGTAGCAGCGAGATCAGGCCGAGCGCGACGTAGACCACGAGGGCGATCGGCAGCAGGTGCTGCCAGTGCGCCTTGTACAGGTCCCACGCCTCGCGGATGACCGAGCCGGCTTGCACGAAGCGCCGAGAGTACAACACCGCTTGGGATTTGCTTGCCCCTCCGTCCGCCGGATGCGCCAAGCTGTCCCGACTTCCGCTCCAGCGACCCGAGAGGAACACCAGATGCCCGTTGACCTGAAGGCGCTCTCCACCGGCACGAAGCTGATCGCCGCCGCCGGTCTACTACTGCTCATCGACACCTTCCTCGCCTGGCAGAAGGTCAGCGTCGAGGTCAGCGGGGTCGAGGTCGCCTCTGCCTCCCAGAACGCCTGGCACGGTTTCTGGGGCGTGGTCATGGGCCTGGCGCTGATCGCCCTGCTGGTGTGGGTCGGGCTCCAGATCGCGAACGTGGACCTCAACGTCAGCCTGCCCGAGGCGACCGTGACGGCGGTCCTGGCCGGCATCGTCTTCGTCTTCGCGCTCCTGAAGAACCTGATCGACGACTACTCCGCCTGGCCGAGCTACGTCGGGATCGTGCTCGCCGCGCTGGTCGCCGCCGGCGCCTGGATGCGCATGCAGGAGACGGAGACTGAGACGGCAGCGGTACCCGCCGCCCCGGCCGCGCCACCCGCTGCACCTCCGGCCGATCCCACGCCTCCGGCCGCGCCGCCGTCCACCGAGAGCTAGGCCGAAGACATCGGACTCGGCGGGACGAGGTCGTCAGGCGACCTCTGCCGCCCAGTCCCCGTAGAGCGCCGTGTAGAGGCCGCGGCGTGCCATCAGCTCGGCGTGCGTGCCCTGCTCGATCACGCGCCCGTGTTCCAGCACGACGATCAGGTCGGCGTCGCGAATCGTCGAGAGCCGGTGCGCGATGATGAAGGCCGTCCGCGCCTTGAGCAGGCGTCGCAGCGCCCGCTCGATCTGTCGCTCGGTACCGATGTCGACCGACGACGTCGCCTCGTCGAGGATGAGGATTCCCGGGTCGGCGAGGAGCGCCCGGGCGAAGGCGACCAGCTGGCGCTGGCCCAGCGAGAGGCGGGTTCCACGCTCGCCTAGCTGTGTGTCGTAGTCGTCCTCGAGCTGCTCGATGAACGCGTGCGCACCGACCGTCTTCGCCGCTACGACCACGTCCTCCCTGGACGCGTCCGGCCGGCCGAACGCGATGTTGTCGTGCACCGTGCCCGCGAACAGGAAGCCCTCCTGCGGCACGATTCCGAGCTGGCGGCGGAGCGACTCCTGCGTCACGTCGCGCAGGTCGTGACCGTCGATCGTGATCCGGCCGGACCGCGGCTCGTAGAAGCGCGCCAGCAGCTTCGCGATCGTCGACTTGCCGGCTCCGGTGTGCCCGACCAGCGCGACCGTGGTCCCGGCGGGAACGTCGAGCTCGAGGCCGTGCAGCACCTCGGGCCCGGAGCCGTAGCCGAAGCGAACATGCTCGAAGCCGACGTCGCCCCTGAGCTGCGGGAGGTCGATCGCGCCTTCCCGGTCGCGGACCTCGGGCTCCTCGTCCATCACGTCCATGATCTTGTCGAGCGCTGCGACCGCGGCCAGGAACGTGTTGTAGAGCTGGGAGAGCTGCTGGACCGGGTCGAAGAAGTTCGACAGGTAGAGCAGGAATGCCAGCAGCGTCCCCTCCGTGATCGAGCCCTCGAAGTAGAGGTAGCCGCCGTAGCCCAGCACCACGGCGGTCGCGGCGGTCGAGAGGAAGTCGACGAACGGAAAGTAGAGGCCGTTCGTGACCACGGTCTGCTGGTTGGCGGCGCGGTAGTGGGTGTTGACCTCGCGGAAGCGCTCCTCGTTGGCGCCCTCGCGCGTGTACGCCTGCACGACGCGCATCCCGGCGATGTCCTCTGCGAGCGTGGCGGTCACGTGGCCGAGCCGCTCGCGGACGGCGCGGTACGCGCGCGACGAGTAGATCCGGAAGGCGGCCGTCGCGGCCAGCATCAGCGGCACGACCGCGAGGGTCGCCAGCGCGAGCTTCCAGTCGAGCAGGAAGAGGATCACGGCCGACCCGACGAGGATCAGCGTGCTCTGCACGAGGGTCGTGACGCCGTCCGTCACCAGCTGGTCGAGCGCGTCGACGTCGTTCGTCAGCCGGCTGATGATCACGCCCGCGCGGTTGCGCTCGTAGTAGCCGAGTGAAAGGCGCTGCAGGTGCCGGAAGAGCCCGTTGCGCAGGTCGGCGAGGATGCGCTCGCCCGTCCAACCGGTGAAGTACGTCTGCGCGGAGCTCGCGAACAGGCTCGCGACGCCCGCGACGGCGAAGATCGCGACGATCCAGACCAGCGTCGAGAAGTCCTGAGACGCGATTCCGTTGTCGAGGGCCAGCTTGGCGAGGTACGGCGGCGCGAGCCCGACCACGGTTGCGGCGAGGAGCGACGCGAGAGCCAGCGCCGTGCGCCCCTTGTAAGGCGCCGTCAGCCGCGCGAGCGTGCTCATCCGCCGAACCGTCCGCCGCCAGGACCAGTCGTCGACGGTGACGTCGCGAGCTCGTGTGAGGTGGCCACCGGGCTGCCAGACCCTCATAGCCCGCAGCCCTCCTCTCTCTGTTCACGGGCGGGTACCGGGTGCCCACCACTCCCGCCCACCGACAAGCTAATCGGGAAATCCGCACGAAACCGTGCCGGCTTCGTGCCGAATGTGTGCCGGTCGCGAGCCCGTCCGCCGGCCGTCACGCCCGCGCCTCCACCCGCTCCGCGAACTCACGCTCGAGCAGCCCGTGCTCGTAGATCTCCCTGTAGACCGCACTCGACGCGAGCAGCTCGTCGTGGGTTCCGCGCGCGGCGATCCCGCCGTCGGCCAGCACGACGAGCTCGTCCGCGAGCGCGATCGTCGAGAGGCGGTGGGCGATGATCAGCGTCGTCCGTCCCTCCATCGCCTCGCGCAGCCCGCCGCGGATCAGCGCCTCGGTGGTCGCGTCCACCGACGCTGTCGCGTCGTCGAGGATCAAGCACGCGCGGGTCGACGATCAACGCGCGCGCGATCGCGATCCGCTGCCGCTGGCCGCCCGAGAGCGTGATCCCGCGCTCGCCGATCACCGTGTCGTACCCGTCCCGAAGCTCGGCGATGAACGCGTGCGCCTGCGCGAGGCGGGCGGCGCGCTCCACGTCCTCGTCCTCGGCGCCCGGCGCGCCGAAGGCGATGTTCTCGCGCACCGTGGCCGAGAACAGGAACGGGTCCTGGGCGACCACGCCGACCTGCCCGCGCAGCGACGCGAGGGTGAGGTCGCGGACGTCGTGTCCGTCGAGTGTCACGCGCCCGCGCGTCAACGTCGTAGAAGCGCGGCACGAGCGAAGCGAGCGTGGTCTTCCCCGAGCCCGTGTGGCCGATCAGCGCGATCGTGCGCCCGGGTTCGATCTCGAGGTCGATCCCCTCGAGGACGGGCCGCGACCGGTGGTAGCCGAATGAGACGTGCTCGAAATGGACGCGACCGGGCCCGGGCGGCAGCTCGGCCGCACCCGGGCGGTCGCCGACCTCCTCCGGCTCGTCCAGCACCTGGAAGATCCGCTCGCCCGAGGCGGTCGCGCGCTGCGCCTGCCCGATCCACATGCCGAGCATGCGCAGGGGCATGATCAGCATGGTCACGAAGATGTTGAAGCGGAAGAAGTCGCCGACGGACAGGCTGTTCTGGATCGACCATCCAGCCGCCGACGAGCAGCACGGCCGCCTGCGCGATCAGCGGCACGAACGCCAGCAGCGGCACGTAGATCGCACGCTGCCGGTTCGCCTCGACGCTCCTGTCGAAGACGGCTTCGGACGCCGCGCGCGAACTTGCCGTGCTCGGCCTCCTCCTGCGCGAACGCCTTGACGACGTGGACGCCGACGATGTTCTCTTCGGCGACCGTCGCCACGTCGGCCATCTTCTGCTGCACGTCGCGGAGGATCGGGTGCGAGACGTGGCTGTAGCGGTACGCGAGCGCCACGATCAGCGGCGTCACGGCCAGCGACGACGAGCGCCAGCTCCCACTGCAGCCAGAACATCACGGCGGTGACGCCGACGATCGTCAGGATGTGCTGGAAGAAGAAGATCAGGCCGTAGCCGAGGAAGAAGCGGACGGCCTGCAAATCCACCGTCGCGCGTGACATCAGCTGGCCGGTCTGGTGGCGGTCGTAGAAGCCGAACGACATCCGCACGAGGTGGGCGTAGAGGGCGTTCCGCATGTCGAACTCGACGCCGAGCGCCTGCCAGCCCGAGATGAAGCGGCGCCCGACCATCAGTAGCGCCTTGACGGCTCCGAGCGCGACGACGATCCAGACGAACGTCCACAGCTTCGACTCGTCGCCCGGCACGATCGCTTCGTCGATCACGCTGCCCGTCACGAGCACGAGGCCGATCGACGTGGCCTGCGACGCCACGGCGAGCACGATCGAGATCGCGAGCGACCAGCGGTACGGCTTGAGAAAGCCGAGCAGCCGCATGAAGGTGACGCGATAAGGCGGTGTTTGCTGCACTTCTTGCAAGAACGTCGAGTCTAGTCCGGCTGTTCCGTCTCGCCGAGCCGCGCGACCTCCCTGACGCACGTGCGTGAGCGCCTTCCCGAGCCGCGCGCGGTTCCGGGGATCGTTGAGCCATCCGCTCGCTCCCGAGGGATGTGGGAGCGGGATCGCGATCGCCTCGTCGAGCATGTAGCTCTTGCCGACGAAGTCGGTCACGCTCGTCAGTCCCAGCAGCCGGCGTGCCGCGAGGCCGCCGACGGTGACGATCAGAGCGGGGTGCACGAGCCGGAGCTCCCACTCGCGCCAGAAGGCGCAGAGCGCCTGCTCGGCGGCGGTCGGCGTACGGTCGCCGCGCCCCGAAGGCGCCTTGCCCGGGTAGCAGCGGGTCACCGACGCGCAGTAGAACGTGCGGTAGAAGGCCTCCTCGTCGAGTTGGAGCCAGCGGCGGAGCGTGCGTCCCGCCCGGCCGCGCCACGGCCGGCGCTCGGCGCCCTCGACGGGCCCCGGCGCCTGCCCGAACATGTAGGCCCGCTGGCCGGAGTAAGGGGCGATCACCGGCCAGGAGTGCAGCGGGTAGCCCGCCTCCACGCACGCGCGGCACACGCGGAGGTCGCGCTGGAGCGAGGCGAAGGACCGGTAGGAGCTGCGGCGCCGAGTCACGCGGGCGCGCGCACGACCACGAACCAGCGACCGTCGTGCAACACCTCGCCGCCGCCGAGCTCCTCGGCGAGTCCGGGGCCGCTGAAGAAGCGCTTGTAGACCTCCCATTCGGACCCGTCGTTCAGCACCCGTTGCTGCCACTCGACCTCCACCGGCGAGTGCGCCAGGGACGAGTCCACAACGACGATCTCGTCCGCGACCCGGCGAGCCTCGGCGAGGAACGCAGCGCGCTCGGGCTCCTCGAGGTGGCCGTAGAAGTGGCCGGTGAAGAGCCGCTCGAACGCCCTGTCCGCGAACGGTAGGGGGATCGCGTCCGAGTGCACGAGCTCCGCGTGCGGGACGCGCTCGCCGGCGATTTCGAGCATGCGCTCGCTCTGGTCGAGGAACGTCAGCTCTCCGCGCAGGTGGCGGGAGAGAAACGCCGTCCCGCACGCGACGTCGAGCGTCCGCGCCGGCGGCAGTCCGGCGATCGTCGCGATCACAGCGGCAAGGTCCTGGTCCCACTCGGGCCGGTCGCGGTCCGCATAGCGGCCGATCCCGTGGAACCAGTCGTCGTACTCCGGGGCGCGCGCGTCGTAGTACGCCTTCACGGCTCCTAGAGTACGGCCATGCCCATGCCCCTGGAGGCGGTGCCGAACTTCTCCGAGGGGCGTGACCGGGCCACGATCGAGGCGATCGGCTCGGCTCTCGACCGCCATGCCGAGGTGCTGGATGTGCACGCCGACGCGGACCACAACCGCTGCGTCTTCACGCTCGTCGGCGACGACGAGGCGATCGTCGACGCGCTGCTCGCCGCGGTCGCCGAGGCGCGCGAGCGCATCGACCTCCGCACGCACCAGGGCGCCCACCCGCGGATCGGCGCCGCAGACGTCGTCCCGGTGGTGCCGATCGAGCCGCGTGACCTCGACCGGGCACGGGCTGCGGCCGGCCGTGTTGCCGAGCGCATCGGCGCCGAGCTAGGCCTGCCGGTGTTCCTCTACGGCGAGCTCGCGCCGGACCGGAGCCCTGCGTTCTTCCGCCGCGGGGGAACCGAGGAGCTGGCACGGCGACTCGGCGCGCGCGAGCTGACACCGGACTTCGGCCCGGCGGAGCTGGACGAGCGGGCGGGCGGCGCGATCGTCGGGGCACGGCGCCCGCTGATCGCGTTCAACGTCGACCTGGCCGGCGCCGACCTCGAGGTCGCCCGGGCGATCGCGGCGGTCGTTCGCGAGCGCGACGGCGGCTTTCCGGGCGTGCGGGCGCTCGGCCTCGACCTCCCGCGTGCGGGCCGAGTGCAGGTGAGCATGAACGTGGAGGACTGGGAGGCCGCCGCGCTGCACGAGATCGTGGCGCGGATCGAGGTGGAGGCGCAGGCCCGCGGCGCGAGCGTGGAAGGCGCTGAGCTGGTCGGCCTGATGCCGGCCGGAGCGGCCGCCGCGGCCGCGGGCGCGCAGCTCAGGATCGCGGGCTTCGACGCCTCGCGAGTGCTCGAGCTGCGGCTCCTGCGGCGAGAGCCGTGAGCGGGATCGCGATCGCCGTGACCGCGAAGACCGTGGAGGGCTGCGCGACCACGAAGAACGGAGCGACGAAGAGCAGCCCGGTGGCGTGCGCGCCTCGGTGGACCAGCGAGATCAGGCCCATCACCCGCCCGAGGACGCGGTCCGGCACCTCCTCCTGCGCGGCCGAGGTGAGGAGCACGAGCGCCGCGCTCTGCCCGCTTCCGGCGAGGAAGCCGCCGAGCAGCGCGAGCCCGACGCCGTCGGCGACCGCGAAGCAGCCGTAAGCCGGCAGGTAGAGCACCCAGGCCAGGAGGCTGCCGCGAGCCTTGCGTCGCACCGGGCGGCGGGCCAGCACGGCGCCGATCGCGATCACCCCGCAGGCGTAGGCGGCAGCGACCAGGGAGAACGCACCCGCGCCGCGGCCGAGGTCGCTGCGGACGAGCTCGGGCACTCCGGCGATCCAGGTTCCCGACGAGATCGTGATCGCGACGCCTAACGCCAGAACGCCGGCGGCCAGCAGGGGCCGGGGGCGGAGGGCGGCAAGCCCCTCGCGGGCGCGTCCGACGTCGTCCGCAGGCAGTGCGGCTCGCGAGCGCGCATGGATTCCGAGCAGCAGCAGCGCGGAGAGGAGAAAGGACACCGCGTCGAGCGCGAAGAAGGCGGCGAGCGGCAGCAGCGCGAGCAGCGCGGCGGCGACGGCCCAGCCCACGACCTGGACCGCGGCGGCGCTCGACTGCACGAGGCCGTTGGCCTGCTGCACTCGGGCGCGTCCGACGAGCGCCGGGAGCAACGCGCCCGCGGCGGGCTCGAAGTAGCTCGCGGCCGTGGCGAGCGCGAACGCCGCGACAATCAGGACGACGAGCGGGATCTCCCCGGCCAGGCCGAGCACGGCGAGCGGCAGCAGGACCGCCGCGCGCGCAAGGTCGGCGCCGATCATCGTCCGGACGCGGGGGAGCCGGTCGGCTACGAGGCCGCCGTGGAACCCGAAGACGAGCGCCGGCACGCTGTCGGCGAGCCGAACGGCGATCACGGCGAGTGGCCCGCCCGCCTCGAGGGCGACCCACATCAACGCGATGTAGTTGAAGGCGTCGCCGAGCCTGCTCGTCACGAGGGCCGCGAAGAGCCGGCGGAACTCCGGGCGGCCGAGCAGGGCCCAGGTACCGGCGGCCTCCGCCGCCTCGTCCTGGCGCGGGTCGTCTCGCAGCGGCAGGGTCTCGGCCACGGCGCCAGTCTGCCCGCGGGCGGGGACTAGACTCACCGCGTGGCGCAACGGACGGCGATTGGCCTCACGGGCGACACGCTGACGGTCGAGGACGTCTGGGAGGTGGCCGTGAACGGCGAGCCCGCGGCGATCGCCGAGTCGGCCCGTGAGCGCATGCGTGCCGCCCGCGTGCTCGTCGAGGACGTCGCACACAACGACGGCCATCACACCTACGGCGTGAACACCGGCTTCGGTCGTTTCGTGACGAGTGAGATCCCCGAGGAGCTCACGGCCGAGCTGCAGCTGCGACTGCTGCGGAGCCACGCGTGCGGAGTGGGGGAGCCCTACCCGCCCGAGCTTGTCCGGGCGGCGCTGCTCCTGCGTGCGAACACGCTCGCGAAGGGCTACTCGGGAGCACGCGTGGAGACGGCGGAGCTACTCGTGGAGTGTCTCAACCACGGGATCCTGCCTCGCGTTCCGAGCCGTGGATCGGTCGGGGCGAGTGGGGACCTCGCGCCGCTCGCGCACCTGGCACTCCCGCTCGTCGGCGAGGGCGAGGCGGAGGTCGACGGCGAGCTCATGTCGGGTGCGGCTGCGCTCGAACGCGCCGGCTTGGCGCCGATCCGGCTCGAGTCGAAGGAGGGCCTGTCGCTGATCAACGGCACGCAGTTCATGGCCTCCTTCGGCGCGCTCGGCGTCGTCCGCTCCAGGCGGCTCGCCCGGGCGGCCGACACGGCCTGCGCGCTCTCGCTCGAAGCGCTGCAGGGTTCTCGCGTCGCGTTCGGGCCGGCGGTGCAAGCGCTCCGCCCACTCGCGGGCCAGGCTGCGGCCGCCGCCAACGTTCTCCGCCTCGTCGAGGGCTCGGCGATCATGGACGCGCACCGCTGGTGCGACAAGGTGCAGGACGCCTACTCGCTGCGCTGTGCGCCGCAGGTGCACGGGGCGGCCCGCGACCTGCTCGCCTACGTCGAGGGAACCGTCGGCGTCGAGCTCAATGCCGCCACCGACAACCCGCTCGTGCTCGTCGACGACGGCGAGCTTGTCTCGAACGGGAACTTTCACGGCCAGCCGGTCGCGTTCGCGCTCGACGCGCTCGCGATGGCGGTGTCGGAGCTCGCGAGCATCTCCGAGCGCCGGCTCGAGCGGCTGGTCAACCCGGCGTTGTCCGACGGTCTTCCGGCCTTCCTGACCGAGGAAGGGGGCCTGAACTCCGGCTTCATGATCCCGCAGTACGTGGCCGCCTCGCTCGTCAGCGAGTCCAAGACGCTGACCCATCCTGCAAGCGTCGACTCGATCCCGACGAGCGCGGGTCAGGAGGATCACGTCTCGATGGGCAACGCGGCCGGGCTCAAGGCCTGGCAGGTCCTTGCGAACGCCGAACGGGCGGTGGCGATCGAGCTGCTGGCCGGCGCGCAGGCGATCGAGTTCCTGGCTCCGCTCGTGCCAGGCGACGGCGTCCGTGCCGCCCATCGCTTCGTGCGTTCGCTCTCCGCACGTCTCCACGACGACCGGCCTCTCAGCCGCGACATCGAGACGGTCGCCGACGCGATCCGCGACGGCTCGCTGGTCGAGGCGGTCGAGGCCGAGATCGGGCCGCTGGCATGAGCGAGAACGGCAGGCGGCGAGACTCGATCCTGGCGGGCGACCCCGGACCGCCGAAGCGCCCGTTCCGTACCAGTGCGCTCTTCTACGCGGGTCTGGCCGGAATCGGCTTCCTGTTCCTGCTGGCATCGGGCCAGAGCGCCGCCCGGGCGGCGATCGGAGCCGCCTTCGCCTTCGTGCTCGCGACCGCATGGACGTGGCTGCGCTTCTCCAGGGCGCAGCGAGAGGAGCGCAGGCGCGAGCGGAAGAAGGCCGCATGAGCACCACTCGGTCGCTCGATGCGGTCGTCGAGCAGCTCTGCGGCGACCTCTCGTCGATCCGAGCGCCCCGCGGTTCCGAGCTCAACGCGCGGTCGTGGGCGACGGAGGCGCCGCTGCGCATGCTGCTCAACAACCTCGACCCCGAGGTCGCCGAGCGGCCGGAGGAGCTCGTCGTCTACGGCGGGTCGGGCAAGGCGGCTCGCGACCACGCCTCGCTCCGCGCGCTCGTCCGGACGCTGCTGACCCTCGGCGACGACGAGACCATGCTCGTCCAGAGCGGGAAGCCCGTCGGCGTGCTGCGCACGTGGCCGTCGGCGCCGCGAGTGCTGATCGCGAACTCGCTGCTCGTCCCGCGCTGGGCGACCTGGGACGAGTTCCGCCGCCTCGAGGCCGAGGGTCTGACGATGTTCGGCCAGATGACGGCCGGCAGCTGGATCTACATCGGCACCCAGGGCATCCTGCAGGGCACGTACCAGACCTTCGCGGCGGCGGGCGAGCGGCACTATGGCTCGTCCGACCTGGGCGGCCGCTCCATCCTCACGGCCGGGCTGGGCGGGATGGGCGGTGCACAGCCGCTCGCAGCCACGATGGCAGGGGCCGCGATCCTCTGCGTCGAGGTGGACCCGTCGAGGATCCGCCGCCGCCTCGAGACCCGCTACCTCGACGAGGCGACGGAGTCCCTCGACGACGCTCTCGCCCGCGTGCGGGCGGCGACGAAGGAGGGTCGGGCGCTCTCGGTGGGCCTGCTCGGGAACGCCGCGGAGGTCGTCCCGGAGCTCGTCCGACGCGGCGAGGCTTTCGACCTCGTCACCGACCAGACTGCGGCACACGACCCGCTCACGGGTTACGTGCCGGCCGGACTCTCGGTCGACGAGGCCGCCGCGCTGCGGGGGTCGGATCCGCAGGAGTACCTGAGGCGGGCTCGCGAGTCGATCGGCCGCCACGTCGAAGGGCTGCTCGAGTTCGTCCGCCGCGGCAGCTATGTTTTCGACTATGGCAACAATCTTACGTGGGGAGGCCTATGAGGCCGGCGTAACGGACGCGTTCTCATACCCGGGCTTCGTCCCGGCCTATATCCGCCCGCTCTTCTGCCGCGGCGTCGGGCCATTCCGTTGGGCCGTGCTCTCGGGCGACCCCGACGACATCGCCGTCATCGACGAGACGCTGAAGTCGCTCTTCCCGGGCGACGCCCTCCTTCAGCGCTGGCTCGAGCTCGCGCCCGAGCGAGTCGCGTTCCAGGGACTCCCGGCCCGGATCTGCTGGCTCGGTCTCGGCGATCGCTCCCGCGCGGGGCTCGCCATCAACGAGCTCGTCCGCTCCGGCAGGGTCAAGGCGCCGGTCGTGATCGGACGCGACCACCTCGACTCGGGCTCGGTTGCCTCGCCCTACCGCGAGACCGAGTCGATGCGCGACGGCTCCGACGCGATCGCCGACTGGCCCGTGCTCAACGCGCTCGTGAACGTCGCCGCAGGCGCCACCTGGGTGAGCGTGCACCACGGCGGCGGCGTCGGCATCGGCAACTCGATCCACGCAGGGATGGTCGTGGTGGCCGACGGCTCCGCCGAGATGGCCGAGCGGCTCGAGCGCGTGCTCACGACCGACCCGGCGACGGGCGTGCTTCGCCACGCCGACGCCGGCTACGACGAGGCGCTCGACGAGGCGCGCGCCAGAGGGCTCGACCTCCCCGTCGCGGACGAATGAGCGGCGCAGCCGCGCCTGGCCGCCTGCTCATCCGCGATCTCGACCAGCTGGCGACGCCGCGCGGCGGCGACGCGCCGCTACGTGGAGCTGTGCTCGGCGACGTCGAGGTGCTGGAGCGCGCGTACGTCCTCTGCGAGGACGGCCGCATCGCCTCCGTTGGGCGCATGAGCGACCTCGGCGCGCTGAGCGGTGACGTGGAGGAGCTCGACGGGCGGGGCCGCTGTGCGATTCCGGGCCTCGTCGACTGCCACACTCATGCGTGCTTCGGCGGCGATCGCGTGGAGGAGTTCGCGCTGCGCGCCGCCGGCGCGAGCTACGAGGAGCTCCACGCTGCGGGCGGCGGCATCCTCTCGACGGTCCGCGCGACCCGAGCGGCCGGGGAGGACGGTCTTCGCGACGCCGTCCGGCGCCACCGCGCCTGGATGCTCGCGGCCGGCACCACGACGTTCGAGTCCAAGTCGGGCTACGGACTCGACCGCGAGACCGAGCTCGCGTCACTCCGCGTGATCGCGGAGGAGGGCGGCGTGCCGACGTGGCTCGGCGCGCACGCGGTCCCGCCGGAGTTCGACGATGCCGACGCCTATCTCGACTTCGCGCTGCGGGAGGTGCTGCCCGAGGCCGCGCAGCTTGCGGAGGCGGCTGACGTCTTCCTCGAGCGGGGCGCGTTCGACGCCGCTCGGGCTCGGCGGTACCTGGAGGAGTGCCGCGCCGCCGGGCTGACGCTGCGGCTGCACGGCGACCAGTTCACGGAGTCGGGGGCGATCCCGCTCGCGGTCGAGCTCGGCGCCCGCTCGGTCGACCATCTCGAGGCGACCGGGGAGGACGGCGTGCGGACGCTCGCCAAAAGCGACGTCACGGCCGTGCTGCTCCCCGCGAGCGCGCTTGTCCTCGACCGCCCGATGCCCCCCGCACGCGCGCTCGTGGAGGCCGGAGCGGCGGTGGCACTCGCGACCGACTTCAACCCTGGGAGCGCGTTCTGCGAGAGCCTGCCGCTCGTCTGCGCGCTCGCGGCAACGCAGCTGCACTTGTCGCCGAGCGAGGCCCTCACAGCCGTGACCGTCAACGCGGCCCACGTCCTCGGGCGAGCCGGCAGCAAGGGGCGCCTCGCGCCCGGCTACGACGCCGACATCGTCCTGCTCGACGCTCCGGACTGGCGTTACCTCGCGTATCACCTGGGAGGTCGGGTGGTGTCCGAAACGGTCGTTGCAGGCGTCCCGAGCAGGCTAGGCTAGGCAGATGCCGTCCAGGAAGCAGCGCCGCCGCCAGGCCAAGGAGCGCCGCCACGACTACGAGTACGTCTACGTCGACGAGGAGGGGCAGGAGATCGAGGTCGACGAGGCCGAGCTCGAGGAGCGGCGCAACGGCAAGGCGAAGCGGCCCGAGCCGGTGTCGCGGAGCGGCCGCACGGTCCAGCCGCCGTCGTGGGAGCGCGTCGGCAGGCGCGCGCTGATCTTCGCGCCGCTGATGTTCGTAACCGTTTACCTGCTCGGGCGGGACAACCTCTCGACGACGCAGATGCTCGTCCAGACCTTCGTGCTGCTCGCGATCTTCCTGCCCTTCTCGTACTTCATGGACACGATCACGTACCGCGCCTACCAGCGGCGCGCGAACCGCAACCGCAGCTAGCGGGCGCGGCCACCGCCGCGGTAGTGCCCTTCGCCCGGCCACGGCGCGAGCAGCAGGAGGACGCGGGCGCCCTCGTCGCTGACCAGCGAGTGGCGCTCGTCGGGATCGAACATGAAGAGCCAGCCGGTCTCGCCGTCGAAGGTCTCGCCGCCGGCTGAGACGCTGACCCGACCCTCGACGACGCAGACCCACGCGCGCTCCTTGACCTGGTGGTCGCCCAGCTTTCCGCCGGGCTCGATGCGGATGAGCACGGCGCGGGCCTCGTCGTTGGAGTGGAGTACGACGGGGTCGCGGGTGCCGTCCGGGGCGTCGATCGCGCGGAGGTTCCACGCCTGCACGGGGCCGGATCCTAACGGGCGGAAAGGCAGGGATAGACTCAGCGACCTGTGACGCTCGCCGTCGACCGCTACGAGCTCGGGCCAGTCGGCACGAACTGCTACGTCGTGCGCACGTCCAGCACGGCCTCCGAAGCCGTGGTCGTCGATCCGGGCGCCGACGCCGCAGCGCTTCGGCTCGAGCTCGCACGCCTGGGAACGCGGTGCTCGGCGATCCTCGTCACGCACACGCACTACGACCACATCGGAGGGGTCGCGGACCTGGCCGAGGGAGTGGGGGCGCCCGTCCACGTCTCCGCAGCCGAGGCCCCGGTGCTGGCGGCGCCGGACCAGTTCTATCCGGGCATCGCGATCCGGCCCTGGGAGGCGGAGGTGAAGCTCGCCGGCGACGAGATGCTCGAGCTCGCCGGCATCACGTTCGAGACGTCCTCCGTCCCCGGCCATTCGCCCGGGCACGTCGCGTTCCACGCCGACGGCGCCCTCTTCTCCGGCGACGTGCTCTTCGCGGGCTCTGTCGGCCGCACGGACTTGCCTTTCTCCGACTGGGACACGCTGGTCGAGTCGATCCGGGCGCTGCTGGAGCGGTATCCGCCGGACACCGTGGTCTACTCGGGACACGGCCCGCCGACGACGCTCGGGGCCGAGCGCGATCGCAATCCGTTCCTGACCGCTCTGCGCGCGTGAAGTTCGAGGCGCCGCGGGGGACGCACGACATCCTGCCGGCCGACGCCCCGCTGTGGCGGCGCGTGACCGGCGAGATGGAGCGGCTCTGCTCGCTCGCCGGCTACCGGCCGATCCAGACGCCCGTGTTCGAGGACACAGCGCTGTTCGCGCGCACCTCGGGCGAGGGGTCGGACGTCGTCACGAAGGAGATGTACACGTTCGAGGATCGCAGCGAACGCTCGCTCACCCTGCGCCCGGAGCTCACGGCGCCGATCTGCCGGGCGTACCTGCAGCACGGCCTCCAGCGCGAGCCGCAGCCCCAGAAGCTCTACGAGATCGCGACGAGCTACCGCTACGGCCGGCCCCAGAAGGGGAGGCACCGCGAGTTCTGGCAGCTCTCGGTCGAGGCGATCGGCTCGGACGAGCCCGCCATCGACGCCGAGGTGATCGACCTGTACGACACGCTCCTCGGCAACCTCGGCGTCACCGAGTACCGGCTCGAGCTGAACTCGATCGGCGACGCCAACTGCCGGCCGGCCTACCTCGAGCGGCTGCGCGGATGGCTCGACGAGCACCTGGCGGAGCTCGACGAGGAGACGCGCGACCAGGCGCGCCGCAACCCGCTCCGGGCGCTGGACAACTTCGCGGCCAAGCCGCCGCACGTTCGCGACGTACTCGCCCAGGCGCCGGCGATCGGCGACGCGCTCTGCGACGACTGCCGCGAGCACTTCGCCGCGGTGTGCGCGTACCTCGACGCGTACGGCGTCGCGTACGAGCTCGTGCCGACGCTCGTTCGCGGGCTCGACTACTACACGCGCACCACCTTCGAGTTCGTCGGGCCCGCGCAGGGCGCGCAGTCGACCATCTGCGGCGGCGGCCGCTACGACGGGCTGATCGAGGAGATCGGCGGGCCGCCCACCCCCGCACTGGGCTTCGGCGCCGGCATCGAGCGGCTTCTGCTCGCGCTCGAGGAGGCCGGTGTGGAGCCGCCCGAGCAGGAGGGCGCAGCGGTCTTCTTCGCGACCGAGGAAGGTGCTCCGCGCGAGCTCGTGCTGCGCTGGCTCAAGCAGCTGCGCGCGCAGGGGGTGGCCGCTGACATGGACTACGCCGGCCGCTCGCTCAAGGGCCAGCTCACGCATGCGCGCAGGCTGGGAGCGTCGACGATCGTCGTCGTCGGCCCCGACGGTGCGATCCTCCGACGCGCGGGCGAGGTGGACGAACCGCTTGACCACGACGACGTGCCAGGCAGACTCCTGCCGTGAACTGGCGCGACCTCACGTGCGGAGAGCCCCGCCCCGAGCACGTCGGGCAGCGCCTGGCGCTCGCCGGCTGGGTCGCGCGCAGGCGCGACCACGGCGGTCTCGTCTTCATCGACCTGCGCGACCGCACGGGCGTGACGCAGCTCGTGATCAACCCGGAGCGCTCTCCGGAGGCGGCGAAGCTGGCGCACGAGTTGCGCAACGAGTTCGTCGTCCGCGGGGAAGGCGAGCTCGTCGCGCGCTCGCCCGAGACGGTCAATCCCGAGATGCCGACCGGCGAGGTCGAGCTCCAGGTGGACGATCTGCGGATCGTCTCGCGCTCCACGCCGCTGCCGTTCCAGCTCGACGAGGAGAACGTCGACGAGACCCTGCGGCTGCGCTACCGCTGGCTCGACCTGCGGCGCGAGAAGCTGCAGCGGAACATCGCCCTGCGGGCGCAGATGGTGGGGATCATCAGGCGGGAGATGGAGGACGCGGGGTTCCTCGACATCCAGACCCCGATCCTGTTCAAGCCGACCCCCGAGGGCGCGCGCGACTTCGTCGTCCCGAGCCGCCTCCAGAAAGGGCGCTTCTACGCGCTCCCGCAGAGCCCACAGATCCTGAAGCAGCTGACGATGGTGGCCGGGTTCGACCGTTACTACCAGATCGCGATCTGTTTCCGGGACGAGGATCTCAGGGCCGACCGCGTCCAGGAGATCACCCAGCTCGACGTCGAGATGTCGTTCCCGGACGAGGAGTTCCTGTTCGCGCGGATGGAGCAGATGTTCGCGCGCATCTGGCGCGAGGCGCACGGGATCGAGATCCCGACGCCGTTCCCGCGCATGACGTACGTGGAGGCGATGGCGCGTTTCGGCTCCGACAAGCCCGACACGCGCTTCGCGCTCGAGATCGAGGACGCGACGGACGCGACGCGCGGATCGCAGTTCGGCGTGTTCGCGAACGCGGAAGCCGTCCGCTTCCTGCGCGTGCCGCGTGTCTTCAGCCGCGGCGAGCTCGCGAAGCTCGAGGAGATCGCGAAGGAGTGGGGGGCCAAGGGGCTCGCCTACCTCGTCTTCGACGGCGGCGAGGTGCGCTCGCCGATCGCCAAGTTCCTCTCCGAGGCCGAGCTGGCGGCCCTCGGCGGCAAGGACGGCGAGACGCTGCTCTTCGCCGCCGACGAGCGCGACCTGACCTCGCGCGTCCTCGGGCCGCTGCGCCTGCACCTCGGCCGCGAGCTCGGCCTGATCGACGACCAGGCCTTCACCTTCCTCTGGGTGACCGACTTCCCCATGTTCGAGTGGGACGAGGACGAGGGGCGCTGGAACGCGGTGCACCACCCGTTCACGCGGCCGACCGACGAGTGGCGCGACCGCTTCCACGAGCAGCCCGGGGAGGCGCTCGCACACGCCTACGACCTGATCGTGAACGGCAACGAGCTCGGAGGGGGCAGCTTCAGGATCCACGAGCCGGACATCCAGGCGCAGGTCTTCGACCTGCTCGGCCTGGGCGAGGAGGAGCAGCGCACCAAGTTCGGCTTCCTGCTCGACGCGCTCGCGATGGGCGCGCCGCCGATGGGCGGGATCGCGCTCGGGATCGACCGGATGACGATGGTGCTCGCGCGCGAGCCGAACCTGCGCGACGTGATCGCGTTTCCGAAGAACCAGGCGGGCGTCGATCCGATGAGCGGCGCGCCGTCGGAGGTGCCCGAGCAGCAGCTCGAGGAGCTAGGGATCCGGATCGTCGCGCCGAAACCCTAGGGCGGAGCGGGAGACCGCCGACCCGGCGGTCATACTGATCCGACCCCGAGGCCCCCGGACGACACACCTACCGCCCACTAGCACTAGCCTGTCTCCTGAATGGGAGGACCGGGTCTGAGGTTCGCGCTCGAGGCGCTCTTCCTGGTCGCGCTCGCGGTCGCCGCGGGGCTGGCCGAGCTCAGCCCCACGACGATCGTGGTCGTGATGGGAGCTGCGTGGCTGCTCGTCGCGCGTGATCGAGTGGCTCGCGTGGCGCGAGACGCCACGGGTGACGCGGATCGTCCGCGAGGAGGCCGTCCGCCCCGCGCCGCCCCCGGCGGCCGTCGCGCCGGCTCCGGAGCCCGAGCCCGAGCCCGAGCCGACCCGCCATAGGCGCTTCTGGCGCCGGCGCGAGCGGGAGGAGCCCGAGCCGGCGCAGCCGGGCGAGGACACGGAGGATCTCGCGCCGCCCGAGGACGCTGAGCCCGCCCCCGTCCATGCCGACGAGCGGACCGGTACGTGAGTGCGCGCGAATCGTTCCCCGAGCTGACCCGCGCGGGATGAGGCTCGACGCGCGGCTCCTACAGCGCGAGGTCGCGCTGGCGGCCGCCGCGCTGCTGGCGGCAGTGCTCGGCCTGGGCGTGTCCCAGTGGCGCGATGCCGAGCCCGAGGCCGCTTCTGTGCCCGCTTCCGTGCCGGCGCCCGGAGGCGGCTGGTACGAGGCGATCGCCGCGGCGATCCGCACTCCAGCCGAGCCGACCGAGTGCGGCTACACGATCGACGCCCGCACCGTGGGCGTGGCGCATCCCGTCCTTCCGTGCCAGGTGAAGCTCTTCGTCCGCTACGGCGACAACGAGGTGCTGACACAGGTGATCGGCCGGCCTCCGCCCGGCCCCGGCCGACAGTTCGGGCTCACCCGCGGGCTGGCGCGGGCGCTCGGTGTGTCGGGAACCGTGCGTGTTCGGTGGCGGTACGCCGCGGCGCCGTAGGGACGCTATGGTGAGACGGCTCGACCGTGTGCGTGAGCGGCGTCTCACTTGTAGAACCAACACCTATGGATAGGGAGTCTGCGTCCGGCCCGGGCCGGCAGGACACCCACCTGGCTTGCCAGGTTCCACAGAGGCGTTGCAACGGCAGGGTCCACCGCCTCCCCGGCCTCGGCCGGGGAGGCGCGAGCGCTACGGTGGGCCGATGATCGAGGTCGTTGGAGACTCGTCGCGCGACGGCGACTGGGCGTGTGTCCGCCTCGCAGTCGACCGCGACCGCATCGTCGAGGCCGATGCGGAGGGGCTCGAGCGCCCGCTCGCCGGACTGACGCTGCTCGAGGCCGCGGCCGTGCAGGGCGAGCCGCTCGCCGTCGACGCGCTGGCCGACGCGCTCGGACGCGTGTTCCGGGCCGCGCCGGACGGGCAGCGGGTGGCGGTGGCGATGAGCGGCGGCGTGGACAGCGCGGTGGCGCTGCTTCGCGCCGGCCCGAAGGCGGTCGGCGTCACGCTCCGCCTCTGGCTCGACCCGAAGGGTCCCGACTCGGAGCGTGCTTGCTGCTCGCCGGCGGCGGTCGTGGCGGCCCGCGAGACCTGTCATGGGCTCGGCCTGCCGCACGTGACGCTCGACCTGCGTGAGGAGTTCCGCGCGAGCGTGGTCGACTCGTTCGTCCGCGGGTACGCGCGCGGAGAGACCCCGAACCCCTGCATCCGCTGCAACGGCTCCTTCCGCTTCGACGAGCTGCTGGCCTTCGCGCGCCGGGCCGGAGCCGCGCGGCTCGCGACGGGCCACTACGCGCGGATCGTCGAGCGCGAAGGCGGGCTGCTGCTCGCCCGGGCCGCGGATGCCGACAAGGACCAGTCGTACATGCTCGCCGGCCTCGACCCGCGCCACCTGTCCCGGCTCTGGTTCCCGCTGGGTGACCAGGGAAAGGACGAGACGAGGGCCGAGGCGGCGCGCGCGGGGCTGGCCGCCGCGGGTCGCGCGGAGAGCCAGGAGGCGTGCTTTCTCGCCGGGGACGACTACCGGACGTTCCTCCGTCGGCACGGGCTCGCCGCCGAGGAGGGTCCAGTCGTCGACGAGCAGGGCCGCGAACTCGGACGACATGCGGGCTACTGGGGCTTCACGCCGGGCCAGCGGAAGGGTCTCGGCGTCAGCACAGGCGTCCCGCTCTACGCGCTCCGGACCCGCCCGGGCTCGAACACGGTCGTCGCCGGTCCGCGCGAAGCGCTCGCGTGCAGCGGCGTTCGCGCACGCGGCCGCCTCTACGCGCCGGTCCGGCGCGTCGAGGCGAAGCTCCGCTACCGCTCGCCGTCGATTCCCGCGGAGGTGCAATCCAGCCCACGCGGTTTCGGCCTGCGGCTCGATCGCCCGGCCTACGGCGTGGCGAAGGGGCAAGCGGCCGTCCTGTACGACGGCGACGCCGTCGTCGGCATGGGCCGAGTCTCGGCTACCGTCTCCCCCTCGTGACGAGCGAGATCAAGCTAACGATCCCCGGTGAGCGCGACTACTTCGGGGTCGCACATCTGGTGCTCGGGGGACTCGCGAGCAGGCACGACCTGACGATCGAGAGCTTCGAGGACCTCCTGCTCGCGCTCGACGGGCTCCTCGACAGGTCGCGCGGCAGCTCGGGGGTGACGCTCCGCGTCAACGTCGAGGACGACCGGATCGAGGCGGAGGTCGGGCCGTTCGCCGGCGGGTCGGTGCAGGCCGAGCTCGACCGGGAGTCCGCCGGCGGGGTCGGGCTGCGCCGGCTGCTCGAGACGGTCGTGGACGAGTTCGCCGTGAGCGAAGGCGACGGCGGCGAATGGGTGCGCCTGACGAAGCTGGCGACCGGTGGGAGCGCGGGCTGATGGCAGCCGACGACGTCGTTCTCCTCAAGCGCTACCACGAGCAGGGCGACGTATCCGCCCGCGAGCAGCTGATCGAGCACTACATGCCGCTCGTCCGCTCGCTCGCGCGACGCTACTCGTACCGGGGCGAACAGCTCGAGGACCTCGTCCAGATCGGCGCGATCGGCCTGATCAAGGCGATCGACCGCTTCGACGTAGATCGCGGCGTCGAGCTCACGACCTACGCGACGCCCAACATCATCGGCGAGATCAAGCGCCACTTCCGTGACAAGGGCTGGTCGGTGCGCGTCCCGCGCGGCCTCCAGGAGCTGAACGTCCAGCTCTCCCGCCTCGTCGAGCAACTGACCGTCCAGTTCGGGCGCTCGCCCACGATCCCCGAGCTCGCCGAGGCGGCGGGGGTCGAGGAAGAAGAGGTGCTCGAGGCGCTCGAGAGCGGGCGCGCATACAGCTCGGTCTCACTGTCGGCCGCCGGGGGCGGCGACGACGACGACGAGCTCGATCCGCTCGAGTCGCTCGGCGTGGAGGAGCACGAGTACCAGGTCTCCGAGGACCGCGTCGTCCTCGAGCCGGGCCTCAAGGTCCTCGACGAGCGCGAGCGCATGATCCTCCACCTGCGCTTCTTCAAGGGTCTGACGCAGTCGCAGATCGCGCAGCAGATCGGGATCTCGCAGATGCACGTCTCGCGCCTGATCCGGCGCTCGCTCGAGAAGATCCGCGCCGAGATCGCGGCGGACGAGGTCGAGCCGGCCTCCGGGTCGCGTCGCGCATAGGTAGCAACCCGGGCGACGCCGGGCCAAAATGGCCCGCGGGATGACGGCGAACGAACTCGAGCTCGGTCGTCAGGCATACGAACGGCGGGAGTGGCTGGACGCCTACGAGGCTCTCTCGCGCGCCGACGCGGCGTCCTCCCTCGAGGCGGCGGATCTCGAGCTGCTCGCCTTCTCCGCGTCAATGGTGGGCCGCATGGACGACCACATCGCGCTCCTCGAGCGGGCGCATCACGCGCACCTCGACGCCGGCGAGCCGCTCGGAGCCGCGGACATGGCCATCTGGATCGGGATGACCCTCGCGAGCCGCGACGAGCTCGGGCCCGCGGGCGGCTGGTTCGGACGAGCTCAGCGGCTCGTCGAACGCGAGGGCAAGGACTGCGTCGAGCGGGGGTGGCTCCTAGTACCGGCCGCGTTGCAGCAGCTTGCCGCAGGCGACCACGAAGCTGCCTTCGCCACGCTGAGGGCCGCCGAGGAGACGGCCGAACGCTTCCGCGACGCGGACCTCCTGGCGGCGGCGATGCAGTTCCAGGGGCTAACCCGGATCAAGCAGGGACGTGTCGAGGAAGGCCTGAAGCTGCTCGACGAGGCGATGGTCGGTGTGACCGCCGGCGAGGTATCGCCGGTGCTCTCGGGTGTCGTCTACTGCGCCGTCATCCTGTGTTGCGAGGAGGCGTTCGATCCTCGTCGCGCCAAGGAATGGACGACCGCCCTGGCCCGCTGGTGCGAGCTCCAACCGCAGATGGTGGCGTTCACCGGCCGGTGCCTCGCGCATCGGGCCGGGATCATGCAGCTCCAGGGTGCGTGGGGCGAAGCACTTGCCGAAGCGCGGCTCGCCCGCGAGCGCTGCGAGGCGGCGATGAACCTCGCTGCGGCCGGGCAGGCGCTCTATCAGCAGGGCGAGCTGTTCCGCCTCCAGGGCGTCTTCGAAGCCGCCGAGGAGGCGTATCGCGATGCGAGCAAGTACGGACGGGAGCCGCAACCGGGCCTGGCGCTCCTTCGCCTCGCGCAGGGCGACGCCGAGGCCGCCGGCGCGGGCATCCGCCGGGCCCTGGCCGAGACGAAGGAGCCGCTCCAACGGGCCGGGCTCCTTCCCGCGCGCGCCGAGATCGCATTGGTGCTCGGAAACGTCGGCGAAGCTCGAGAGGCCGCGGTCGAGCTCGAGCAGACCGCGGCGACCAGCGGCAGCGCGATGCTCGCAGCGACGGCCGCGCAGGTGCGCGGAGCGGTCGAGCTCGCCGAGGACGACGCCGAGGTTGCACTGCCCTGGCTGCGCCGGGCCTGGCAGCTGTGGGAGGAGATCGGCGCGCCGTACCAGTCGGCACGAACCCGCGTGCTCGTCGGCGAAGCCTGTGCCGCCCTGGGCGATCGGGACGCCGCCGAGCTCGAGCTGGACGCCGCCCGCGCAGGCTTGGAGAAGCTAGGGGCCAAGCCGGACCTGGAGCGACTTGCGGCTGCTCCCGCGGAGACCCACGGGCTCAGCGCGCGCGAGCTCGAGGTCCTGCGCCTGGTGGCGGCCGGCAGAACGAACCGCCAGATCGCGGCCGAGCTCGTGGTCAGCGAGCACACCGTTGCCCGCCACATGCAGAACATCTTCGGGAAGCTCGGCGTCTCCTCTCGCACCGCGGCGACCGCGTTCGCGTTCGAGCAAAACCTGGTCTAGCCGCCGCGAGTGGTCAGAATTGACCACTCGCCTCCGAGTGAAGTTGGCGGATCCGCGCGATGCGGCCGCCCGCCCGGGCTCCTAGCCTCGACGGTGATGACTTCCGAGTACTTCGACACCGTGGTGATCGGCGGCGGCCAGGCCGGGTTGACGGCGGGCTACTACCTGGCGCAGCAGGACGAGCCGTTCGTGATCCTGGACGCCAACGAGCGCGTCGGCGACGCCTGGCGGAAGCGCTGGGACTCGCTACGGCTCTTCACACCGGCGAACTTCAGCCGACTGCCGGGCCTCCGGTTCCCCGGCCCGAACGACGCCACGAAGGACGAGTTCGCCGGCTACCTGGAGGAGTACGCCGCCCGCTTCGAGCTGCCCGTGCGGACCGGCGTCACCGTCGACCGCCTCTCCAAGCCCGGCGAGAGCTTCCTCGTCTCGGCCGGCGAGCGCTCCTACGAGGCCGCGAACGTGATCGTCGCGACCGGCGCCCATCGGATCTCGCGCGTCCCCGACTTCGCGACCGAGCTCGACCCGCGGATCGTGCAGTTGCATTCGAGCGAGTACCGCAACCCCTCTCAGCTCCAGGACGGCGACGTTCTCGTCGTCGGCGCCGGGAACTCCGGGGCCGAGATCGGGCTCGAGCTGTCGCAGGCCCACGCCTGCCGGATCGCGGGTAAGCCGTCGGGCGAGATCCCGGTGCCGCACGGCACGATCAGGGCGCGACTCGGCTTCCGTGTCTTCCGCTTCTTCGGTCACCGGGTGGTGAGGACCGACACGCGGCTCGGTCGCAAGCTCGGTCCCAAGCTGCTCGCGCACGGCGATCCGCTGATCCGGACGAGGACCAGGGACCTCGCGGCGGCGGGCGTCGAGCTCGTGCCGCGGGTGGTCGGCGTCCGGAACGGCCTGCCGGAGCTCGAGGACGGGCGCGTCGTCGACGTGGCGAACGTCGTCTGGTGCACAGGCTTCCGCACGGATTTCGGCTGGATCGACCTGCCGGTCTTCGACGACGGCGGCGCGCCGCGTCATTACCGGGGCGTCGTCGAGTCCGAGCCGGGACTGTGCTTCCTGGGGCTCGTCTTCCAGTACTCGTTCTCGTCGGACGTGCTGCCCGGTCGCGGCCGCGACGCGAAGTATCTCGCCGAGCACATCGCGCGTCGCCGCAAGGAGGCTCCGGCGCCGGTCCGGGCGCTCGCCGCTGCTTAGACTCGCGGCTTGCGCGAGGACCGGGTTCGCGATGTCGGCGGCGTCGCCATTCGGGAATGGGGGGACGACGGCGCGCCGACCGCGGCGTTCTGGCACGGGCTCGGACCCCTGGCCTCGGGCGCGTTCGGCCGCGAGTTGGCCCCGGCGCTCGTCGAACGCGGCTGGCGCCTGCAGGCCCCCGATGCGCCCGGGTTTGGTCGCAGCCCGGCGCGCGAGCCCGACGCGTACGCGCTGGACGCGCTCGGCGACCTCCTGCTCGGCTCGGTCGACGAACCGGTTGCGCTGATCGGCCACTCGTGGGGCGCCAGCCTGGCCGTCGCCGCCGCGGCGCGGCATCCCGAGCGTGTCTCGGCCCTCGTACTGCTCGACGCCGGCCACCGCGATTCCCGGGACCGTCCCGGATTCGATCCCGGCGCGACTCTCGACGACCTGGCCCGAGCAGGTGCGGATGGAGCTCGTCCACGTCGCCGATGCCGAGGCGCTCCTGAAGCTGTTGCGAGAGCAGTTTCGACGCGAGCCCACCGAGACGCTGATCGGCGCCGTCAACGAGGCGATCGAGCAGAAGGAGGACGGCATCCGGCCGATCTCCACGCCGGAAGTCCTCGCTGCCGGGCGACTCGGCGTCGACCACGGCACGCGCATGAGCTCGCTCTGGCCTCGGCTCGCCGAGAGCGGCATTCCCGTGCTGCTCCTCACGGCAACCGAGCCGCCGGAGGAGCGGGCCGCGAACGACGAGGCGGCGGAGCGGCTGCTCACTGCGATCCCGACAGCCGAGTGGCAGCCCGTGGAGCACGCGGGGCACCACGTGATCGCCGATCGCGGCCCCGAGGTCGGCGAGCTCGTCGCCGACTGGCTCGCAGCCCGCGCCTAGACTCCTGCTCGTGGAGGAGATCAGCCCAGGCCTCTGGTTCTGGAAGGCCGCGCACCCGGAATGGACGTCGAAGGACGGCGGGCCGGCCGGGTGGGAGCAGAACGTGTCGTCCTACGCCTGGGATGCGGGCGAGACGCTGCTGTTGTTCGACCCGCAGTCGCCGCCTCGGCTCGTGGACGAGCTGGCGAGCGGGAAGCAGGTCGTGGTCGCGTTGACCTGCAGCTGGCACGCGCGCAGCTCCGGCGAGCTGCGCGAGCGGCTGGGCGCCTCGGTGTGGGCGCCGGGCGCCGGGGTCGACCCGCCGGACGGCGTCGAGCCCTTCGGCGCGGTGGACGACGGGGAGGTGGCGCTCTGGGTGCCGGCGCTGGGCGCGGTCGTGTTCGGCGACGCCCTAGCTGGTCCGCGAGCGGCTCGAGGTGCCGCTCACGTGGCTGCCCGAGGGCCAATCCGTCGCCGACGTGCGCGAGCGTCTCGCGCCGCTGCTCGAGCTCCCCGTCGAGCGCGTGCTGGTCACCCACGGTGACCCCGTGCGCGACAACGGCGCCGACCAGCTTCGCGCCGCGCTCGGCTCCTAGAATCGTTGTCGTGAAGACCACGGCAGAGCTGCGGGAGGGGTTCCTCTCCTTCTTCGAGGAGCGCGAGCACCGGCGCTTTCCGTCCTGGTCGCTGCTCCCGCCTCCCGAGGACCAGTCGACGCTGTTCATCTCGGCGGGCATGCAGCCGCTGAAGCCGTACTTCTCGGGGGCGAAGCAGCCGCCCGCGCCGCGCTTCACCACCGTCCAGAAGGTCCTGCGCGCGGGCGGCAAGGCGACAGACCTGGACGAGGTCGGCCTCACCGCTCGGCACGCCTCGATGTTCGAGATGCTCGGCAACTTCTCGTTCGGCGACTACTTCAAGGACGGCGCGATCGACTTCGCCTGGGAGTTCGTCACCGAGCACATGGGGCTGGAAGGCGACCGGATGTGGCCGACGGTCTTCGCCGGCGACCCGGAGCTCGGGATCGGCGAGGACGAGACGGCGGTCAACGGCTGGCTGCGCATCGGCATCCCGCGGGAGCGGATCATCGCGCTGCCTCGCAGCGAGAACTTCTGGGGCCCCGCCGGCGAGACCGGCCCGTGCGGCCCCTGCTCGGAGCTGAACTACGACCGCGGCGAGGAGTACGGCTGCGGCCAGCCCGACTGCGCGCCCGGCTGCGAGCGCTGCGAGCGCTTCCTCGAGTTCTGGAACCTCGTGTTCATGGAGTTCGACCTCGGCGCGGACGGGTCGGTTACGCCGCTGCCGAAGCAGAACATCGACACCGGCATGGGGCTGGAGCGCGGGGCGATGCTGCTCCAGGGTGTCGAGTCGATCTTCGACACCGACGGCTTCCAGCTGATCATGGACTGGATCGAGCGCGAGTCGGGCGCCGCGTACGGCTCGAGCCCGGAGGCGACGAAGGCGCATCGCGTGATCACAGACCACGGGCGCGGGATGACGTTCCTGGTCGCCGAGGGCGTCGCGCCGTCGAACGAGGGCCGCGGCTACGTGCTGCGCCGGCTGATCCGCCGCGCGGTCGTGCAGGCGCGCAGGATCGGTCTCGAGGATGTCTACCGGCTGCCGGCGATCGTCGTCGAGCAGGTCGGCCAGTGGTATCCGGAGGTGGTCGAGCACGCGGACGAGATCGAGCGCGTCGTCCGCGCCGAGGAGGAGCGCTTCCGCGAGACGCTCGAGCGCGGCACGAAGGAGTTCGAGGAGCTGGCCGGACGCGACGCGATCTCCGGTGAGGAGGCGTTCCGGCTCGCGGCCACCTACGGCTTTCCGATCGAGCTCACCGTCGAGCTGGCCGAGGAGCGCGGCCAGGCGGTCGACGTGGACGGGTACCGGCAGGCGATGGTCCGAGCACCGCGAGATCTCGCGGTCGGGCGACGCGCGGGCGGTGGAGGCGCCCCCGGTTCCGCCGAGCACCTTCGTCGGCTACGAGCGAACCGAGGCGCTGACCGCGCTGCTGTGGGTCGACGAGCTCGAGGGAGGGGAGTTCGAGGCGACGCTCGAGGACTCGCCGTTCTACCCGGAGGGCGGCGGCCAGGTCTCGGATGTCGGCTTCATCGAGCACGAGGAGAGCGGTGCGCGCGCGGAGCTCGTCTCTGCCACCAGGGTGGGCGAGCACCAGGTCCTGCGCTTTCGCGGTTCCGGGTTCGCCGCGGGAGACCGGGTGCGGGCCGTGGTGCCCTGGTCGGTGCGCTTCCCGACGATGGCGAACCACACGGCGACGCACCTCCTGCACGCCGCGCTGCGCGAGACCCTCGGCGAGCACGTCCGCCAGGCGGGCTCGAAGGTCGCCCCGGACAAGCTCCGCTTCGACTACTCGCACGACCGTGCGATGACTCCCGAGGAGCGCGAGGCCGTGGAGCGCCGCGTCAACGAGAAGATCTTCGAGAACCTGCCCGTCCGCGCATTCGTGACCACGCTCGAGGAAGCGCGCAACCTCGGCGCGATGGCGCTCTTCGGCGAGAAGTACGGCGACGAGGTCCGCGTCGTCGAGATCCCCGGGTTCTCCCGTGAGCTGTGCGGCGGGACGCACGTGCGCTCCACGGCGGAGATCGGGCCGTTCGTGATCCTGACCGAGAGCTCCGTCGGCTCCGGTGCCCGCCGCGTCGAAGCCGTCACCTCGGGCGAGGCGTACGCGCTCCTGCATGCGCGCCAGGAGGAGGCCACGGCGCTCCGCGCCGAGCTGGAGCGGGTGCGCAAGGAGGCGAAGCAGCCGAAGGCGGCCGAGGCCGGACCCGAGGTGGTCGAGGAACGCCGGAACAGGGCCGGCGACGTCGAGGTGATCGTCGTCGAGGCGAAAGAGGCGACCGCCGACCAGCTGCTCGAGCTCTCCGACCGGCTGATGCAGCGGCACGCGCCGGCGGCGATCGTGCTGGGCGCCGCCGAGGACGGGCGCGTGCATCTGATCGTCAACGTCGACCGCTCCCTGGAGGATCGCGGCGTCGACGCGGTGAAGGTGATCCGCGAGGCTGCTCCGGTGATCGGCGGCGGCGGCGGCGGACGCCCCACGATGGCCCGGGCGGGCGGCAAGGACGCAGCCAAGCTGGGTGAGGCGCTGGCCGTGGCCGAGCGCGAGCTGCTTGCGCAGCTCGCCTGACCCGCAGCTCCCCTGACTAACATGCCTCGGTCGTGAAGGTCGTCGCCCTGGACTTCGGCCGCGCGCGGACCGGCGTGGCCGTGTCGGACCCGACCGGAACCCTCGCCCGCCCGCTCGGAGTGGTCGAGCGCGCGGCCACCGACGCCGGCCTGGCGCGCGTGGTCGAGCTCGTGCGGGAGGAGGGAGCCGAGCAGGTCGTGGTCGGATTGCCTCTGACGCTGCGCGGCGAGCACGGCGAGCAGGCGCGGGAGACGGAGGCCTTCGTCGAGGCCCTGCGCGCCGCGGTCGACGTCCCCGTCGAGACCTTCGACGAGCGGTTCACGACCACGCTCGCCGAGCGCGGCGGGAACGGGTCTTCTGCCCCGGACGCCCGCGCGGCCGCGCACCTGCTCACCGGCTACCTCGAATGGCGC
Source organism: uncultured Actinomycetes bacterium (assembly GCA_963733845.1). Classification (GTDB taxonomy): domain Bacteria; phylum Actinomycetota; class Thermoleophilia; order Gaiellales; family Gaiellaceae; genus DATFQE01. The sequence continues at coordinate 90,542 of CAVTEM010000006.1, read as the reverse complement.
AGACGCTGAGCCGCCCGCCCGCCCCGCCGCCCCCGAGGCGCCCTGTTTCTCGTCGGCGGCTGCTGGTGCGGCGTCTGGTCGCGCTCGTCGTCCTGCTCGCCTTCTTCGGGCTGGCCGCGTGGCTCGCCGTGGCAGGCGTGAGCAGCGTGCGCGACCGCGTCGCGCCGCCTCCGCCCGCGCCTGTCGTGGCGCCGCCGCCGAAGCCGCTCAAGATCGTCTTCCCTGAGGGGTTCACACGCCGGGAGATGGCCCAGCGAGTCTCGGCGGTGAAGGGGATCGCAGCCGACAAGCGCAACAAGCGGACCCGCATCTCCAGGCCCGAGTACCTGCGGCTGACGCGCCGGTCGGCGCTGCCCGGGCGCTTCGCGGAGGACGGCAAGGCGCGGAACCTCGAGGGCTTCCTCTTCCCGGCGACGTACGAGTTCCTGCCGAAGACCACGACGAAGCAGCTCGTGAACAAGCAGCTGACCGCGTTCACGCGGAACTGGCGCAAGGTCGACCTCGCGTACGCCAAGTCGAAGAACCTGACGCCGTACGACGTGCTCATCATCGCGTCGATGGTGGAGAAGGAGACGCTCGCGCCCGAGGAGCGTCGGCTCGTCGCGGCCGTGATCTACAACCGGCTGAAGGCGGGGATGCCGCTCGGGATCGACGCCACGATCCGCTACGGCCTGAACGTGCCCGGGACGGAGTCGCTGCGCCAGTCGCACCTGGCGAATCCGACGCCGTACAACTCGCGGCTGCATGCGGGCCTGCCGCCGACGCCGATCGCCAACCCCGGCCTGGCGTCGATGCAGGCGGCCGCACATCCGCGTCGCGTCGACTACCTCTTCTTCGCCCGCAGGCCCGACAAGGTCCACCACTTCTTCACGGCCGACGAGGACGCGTTCCTTCGCTACCTGGCCGAAAACGGCTACGGCTAGGCCGGTCCCTCCGCGGCCCCCCACCCAGGGTGGGGAACGACCCGCCGCCCTCGCCGGCGAGCGTAGCCTCCTCGCCTGCGCGCGAGTGGGACGGCTCCGTGTCGGTTGCGTGCCTTCTCGTCCACAGGGCGGCCGGTGATCGGGGCCGAGACCCGGCTCGTGGCGCTGCTCGGCCAGCCGGTGGCCGCGTCGCTCTCGCCGCGGATGCAGAACGCCGCCTTCGCCGCGCGCGGGCTCGACTGGGCCTACGTCGCGCTCGACGTCGCGCCCGACGACTTCGAGACGGCCGTGCGCGGCCTTGCGGCGGCCGGATTCGCCGGCGCGAACGTGACCGCGCCGCACAAGCTCGCTGCGGCAAGCCTCGCCGACACCGACGCCGCCTCGGTCAACACGCTCGTGTTCGACGGCGGCCGTGTGCGCGGCTTCTCGACCGACACGGCGATCCTCGACGGCCTCCCTGCCGAGCGGCCGGTCGTGATCGGGGCGGGCGGCGCCGCCCGAGCATTCCTGGAGGCGCTCCCCGCGGCTCGCACGTACTCGCGCCGCGCCGAGTGGCCGCCGGAGGCGGGGGATGCCGACCTGGTCGTCAACGCTACGCCCGTCCGGGACGAGGTGCTGATCCGGCTCGGTCCCGGCCAGACGCTGGTCGACCTGCCCTACCCGGACACGGCCACGGCGGCCGCGGCACGGGAGGCAGGGGCGACCGTGCTCGGCGGCCTCGAGGTGCTCCTCGCACAGGGCGCCGCCGCCTTCCGGCTGTGGACGGGCGTGCCGGCGCCGGTCGAGGTGATGCGGCGCGCCTTAGGCTTGCCCGCGTGAACCTCACGCTCACCACCGCAGGCGAATCGCACGGGCCGGCGCTCGTCGCGATCGTCGGCGGCCTGCCGTCGGGCCTCGTCCTCGACCGCGACGCGATCGACGCCGACCTGCGCCGCCGGCAGGAGGGCGACGGCCGCAGCCCGCGCCAGCGGATCGAGCGCGACGCGGTCGAGGTGCTCGCCGGGCTCCGGCACGGGCGCACGCTCGGCACACCTCTTGCCCTGGTCGTCCGCAACCGCGACCACGAGAACTGGACGTGGGGGATGAGCCCGTGGCCGCCGGAGGGGGAGCCCCGTGGGAAGGGCACGAAGCCGGTCACGCTGCCCAGGCCGGGGCATGCCGACCTCGCCGGTGCGGAGAAGCACGGCTTCACGGATCTCCGCGACGCCCTGGAACGGGCGAGCGCGCGCCAGACCGCGGCGTTCGTCGCGGCCGGCGCGATCGCGAAGGCGTTCCTGCGCGAGCTCGGCATCGCCGTCGAGAGCGAGGTGCTCGAGCGGGGCGACGTCGACGCCGCGCGCAAGGAGCGCGACACGGTCGGCGGCGTGATCGAGGCGCGCGCGAGCGGCGTGCCGCCCGGGCTCGGCTCCTACGCCAGCCGCGACGAGCGCCTCGACGCGCGCCTCGCCGCGGCCGTGATGGGGATCCAGGCCGTGAAGGGCGTCGAGATCGGCGCAGGTTTCGCGCTCGCGCGCCTGCGCGGCTCCCAGGCGCACGACGAGATCGAGCCGGATCTCCACCGCGCCACCAACCGCGCGGGCGGCATCGAGGCCGGCGTCTCGAACGGCGAGCAGATCGTCGTCCGCGCCGCGATGAAGCCGCTGCCGACGCTGATGCGGCCGCTGCGCTCCGTCGATCTCGCGACCGGGGAGCCCGCCGACGCACACGTCGAGCGGAGCGACGTGGCCGCCGTCGAGTCGCTGGCAGTCGTCGCGGAGGCCGCCCTCGCCTTCGAGCTCGCCCGCGCGGCGCGCGAGAAGTTCGGGGGCGATGCGATGGTCGACGTCCTGGCCGCGTTCGGCGCATACCTCGAGCGGATCCGGTGGCCCGGCACGTCGCGCTGATCGGCTTCATGGGGGCCGGGAAGTCGACGCTCGGCCGGCAGGCGGCGAGGCTGGTCGGCCGCACGTTCGTCGACGTCGACGAGCTCGTCGAGCGGGAGGCGGGCGCGACCGTCGCCGAGCTGTTCGAACGGGAGGGCGAGAGCCGCTTCCGCGAGCTCGAGGAAGCCGTGGCCGTGTCCGCGCTCGCGACGGAGGAACCGGCGGTCCTGGCGCTCGGCGGCGGCGCGGTCGAATCCGACCGAACCCGCGAGGCGTTGCGCACGCACGCGACGACCGTGTGGTCGGACGTCTCCGTCGACGAGGCCTGGAAGCGTGCCGCCGGCCCGGCCCGCCCGCTCGCGCAGGACGAGGTGGCGTTCCGTGCGCTCTACGACCGCCGCCGGCCGCTGTACGAGGCGGCGGCCGACGCGGTCGCCCGCGACGTGCACGACGTCGTCCTCGCGGCGGCCGGGGTGCACGTTCGCCCCGGTGCGCTGGAGGAGCTCGGCTCGTTCGTCCCGGGCGAGGACGCCGTCGCGCTCGTCGCCGACGCGAGGGTGGCCGGCATCCACGGCGCCGCGGCGCAGCTCGCCCTCGGCAGCCGGCTTTCAGGTCTGCACGAGCTCCCGAGCGGGGAGGAGGCCAAGACCCTGGCCGTTTGCGAGCGGCTCTGGCGGGAGCTCGCGCTGGACCGCGGCGGGACGCTCGTCGCGCTCGGTGGCGGTGCGACCACCGACGTGGCCGGCTTCGTCGCGGCGTCCCATCTGCGCGGGATCGCATGGGTCGCCGTTCCGACGACGCTGGTCGGCCAGGTGGACGCCGCCATCGGAGGTAAGACCGGCGTCAACCTTCCGGAGGCGAAGAATCGAGTCGGAGCCTTCCACTGGCCGGCGCGGACGGTGATCGACCCGGCGCTGCTCGCCACGCTTCCGGCCGCGGAGCGCGCGAACGGGCTCGCGGAGGTCGTCAAGACGGGCCTCCTGGCCGGAGAGGCGCTCTGGGAGCTGCCCGAGCCGGAGCAGGTCCGCCGCTCCGCGGCGCACAAGGCCGCGATCTGCCTCCAGGACCCGCACGAACACGGTCGCCGGGCCGAGCTGAACCTCGGGCACACGTTCGCTCACGCGCTCGAAGCCGCCTCGGACTACCGGTTGCCGCACGGCAAGGCGGTCGCGCTCGGGCTTCTCGCAGCGCTGCGCCTGTCCGGGCAGCCCGTCGACGCCGTCGAGGGGACGCTTGCGCCCAAGCCGGTCCGCGTCGACCGCGAGCGCGCCTGGGCTGCGCTTCTGCGCGACAAGAAGAACGAGCGTGGGGCGCCCCGGCTGGTGCTGCTCGATCGTCCCGGCAAGCCGCGCACCGGCGTCGAACTGCCCGAAGCAGAGGTTCGCGCGGCGCTGGACGCACTGATAGAAAGCTGACCCGTGCGCGTGCTCGTGTTGAACGGAGTGAACCTCGACGTCGTCGGGCGCCGCGAGCCAGGGCTGTACGGCGGGCTCAGCCTGGCGGAGCTCGAGAGCCGCATCTACGCCTGGGCGGTTGAGCTCGGGCTGACCGTCGTCTGCCGTCAGACCAACCAGGAGGGCGAGTACGTCGAGTGGTGCCACGAGGCCCTCGACTGGGCGGACGGCGTCGTCGCCAATCCGGCCGCCTGGACGCACTACAGCTACGCGATCCACGACGCGCTCGAGCTCTTCCGGGTACCGGTCGTCGAGGTGCACCTCTCCAACGTGGACGAGCGCGAGGAGTGGCGCAGGCACTCGGTCATCGCCGACGTCGCGGCCGCCCGAGTGATCGGCAAGGGGCCCGACGGCTACCGCGAAGCGCTCGCATTCCTGGCGGAGTCGGCATGAGCGAGCGGGTCGAGCGCCTGCGGGAGCGGCTCGAGGAGCCCTTGCTGGTGACGGCGCCTGCCAACGTGCGCTACCTGACGGGGTTCGTGAGCTCGAACGCTGCGCTCCTCGTCGAACCCGACCGGGTGCGCGTCTTCACCGACTTCCGCTACGCCGAGGGCGCGCAGGCCCTCGACGGAGTCGAGCTCGCAGCTCGTCAAGCGCGACCTGTACGCGAACCTGGCCAGGCTCCTGGAGGGGCGGATCGGCTTCGAGGCAGCTGCGGTGACCTACGCCGCCTGGGAGACGCTGTCGGCGGGAGAGCTCGAGCTCGTTCCGCGACGAGGCCTCGTCGAGGGGCTCCGCGCCGTGAAGGACGAGGCCGAGCTGGGTGCCGTCCGCGCGGCCGCGCGCATCACCACCGGAATGTTCGAGCGGCTCGCCGAGGAGCAGTTCGTCGGGCGGACCGAGCGCGACCTCGCCTGGCGGGTCGGGGAACTCTTCCACGAGCTCGGGGCGGATGGCCCTGCCTTCGACTGTGTCGTCGCGGCCGGCGCGAACGGCGCCCGGCCGCACACCGAGCCGGGCGACCGCGAGATCGAACCGGGGGAGACGATCGTCGTCGACGCAGGCTGCGTGGTGGACGGCTACTGCTCGGACTGCACGCGCACGTTCGCCACGAGCCCGCTCCCCGAGCGGCTCGCGCGCGCCTACGAGGTCTGCCTGGACGCGCAGGTGGAGTCGCTCGGCGCGGTGCGGGCGGGCGAGCGCGGGGAGGACGTCGACGCCGTCGCCCGGCGCAAGATCGAGGCTGCAGGCTTCGGCGAGGAGTTCGGGCACGGGCTCGGCCACGGCGTCGGCCTGCTGATCCACGAGGATCCGCGCCTCGCGCCCGAGTCGGCGCACGTCCTCGCCGCCGGCAACGTCGTCACCGTCGAGCCGGGGATCTACCTCAGCGGCCTGGGCGGGATACGGATCGAAGATCTCGTGGTCGTGCGCGAAGACGGGGCGGCGCCGGAGGTGCTGACGACGTTCACGAAGGACTTGGTCACCGTCGGCTGAGGCTAGACTGGCCCGCCGATGGCCGAGGTCGTCAACACCAACCAGTTCAAGAACGGCATGCACATCCAGCTCGACGGCGACGTCTGGCGCATCGTCGAGTTCCAGCACGTGAAGCCGGGCAAGGGCGGCGCCTTCGTGCGCACGAAGGTCAAGAGGATCGACACCGGCGCCGTGGTCGACCGCACCTTCCGCGCGGGCGAGAAGTTCCCGCGCGTGCACACGGAGGTCAAGAACGCGCAGTACCTCTACGACAGCGGTGACGAGGTCATCTTCATGGACGAGGAGACCTACGAGCAGTTCTCGATGCAGCGGGACTCGGTCGCGGACGCGCTGGAGTTCCTCGAGCCCTCGTCGTCGGTGCAGATGCTGACGATCGACGGGAAGCCGTCGGGGGTGCAGATGCCGTCGTCCGTCGAGCTCGCGGTCACCGAGACCGAGCCGGGCGTGCGCGGCGACACCGTGTCGAACGTGACCAAGCCGGCCACGCTCGAGACCGGCGCCGTCGTCCAGGTGCCGCTGTTCGTGAACCCGGGCGACCGGATCAAGGTCGACCCGCGTGAGCGCCGCTACATCAGCCGCGCCTGACCCGATCGGCACAGATCCGGCACAGACCTGCGCGTCACTCGTGACGCACGCCCGCGTACCCTGGAGGAGATCCCCGGGTGGGTGGGGGTTAGGGATGGGGCACGGATCGCGCCTGCCCCGGGGTTAACCTCCGACGCACATGCCCTCGCTCGTCGACACGACGATCCGGCTGCTGTCGCAGGAACCGCTCGCCGGCCGCATTCCGACCGCGGCGATCCTCGACCTCGCCGAGCTGCTGGACGGAGCCGGCTTCGCCTACCTCGAGGTTTCCGGGGGCGGCGTCTTCCACAGCGCCGTCCGTGGCGGCGTCGAGAGCCCCTGGGAGCGGATCCGCGCGCTCAAGGCCCGAACGACGACGCCGCTCGGGCTCGCGCTCCGCGGCCGCTTTCTCGTCGGCTCGCGCCCGGTCGGCGGCGACTTCGCCAGGCGCTTTGTCGCCAGCGCGGCCGAGAGCGGCATCGACGTCTTCCGCCTCCACGACCCGCTCAACGACGTCGAGAACCTGCGCGAGGCCGGCGAGGCGATCGCGGGCGCGGACAAGGAGTTCGACGCCGGGCTGATCTACAGCCCCGGGCCAACCGGCGAGACCGAGACCCTCGTCGAGCAGGCCCGCAAGCTCCCGGACCTGGGGGCCGTGCGCGTGTTGCTCCACGACGCCTCCGGCTCGCTCGCCCCGCACCGGGCGCACGAGCTCGTAACCGCGATCGCCGACGCCTCCGGGCTCCCGGTCGGGATCTACTGCCAGGGCTCGGCCGGCAACGCGCTCGCTTCTGGGCTCGAAGCCGCCCGTGCGGGCGCCGACCGCATTGCCTGCGCCGTGTACCCGGTCGCACTGACGCTGCACCGCGTCTCCGGAGAGGCGCTCGCGCAGGCGCTGACGGGGCTCGACCTGGACAGCGGGGTCGACGTGGACGTCCTCTGGCGCGCTTCGGACCTCGTCGACGAACACATCGGCGACGAGCCGGTTACGCCGCTCGCCCCGCGCATCGCCGTCCGGGCCGCACAGCACAACCTTCCGGCCGGACTCGTCGCGAGTCTCGACGCCCAGCTGCGCACCCACGCGGCCGGTGACCGGATCGACGAGGTACTCGACGAGCTCGCGATCATCCGTGCCGAGGCCGGATGGCCACCGCTGGCCGCTCCCATCGGGCAGATCCTCGGCTCCCAGGCGCTCGTCCACGTGCTTTCCGCGTCGCGCTACGGCCTCGTCGTCGACGAGCTGCGCGGTCTCGTCCAGGGCGCCTTCGGCACGCCCCCGACCGCGATCGACCCGGCCGTCGGCCGGGCGGTGAAGCTGCTCTCGGGCAACGCGCCGATCCAGGAGGCTGTTCCGGACCTCGACGAGCTGCGGAGCGAAGCCGAGGGTCTCGCAGCCAGCGAGGAGGAGCTGCTGCTGCTCGCCCTCTTCGGCGACGAGTCCAAGCCGCTGCTGCAGATGATCCGCAACCGCACGGGCGACGACGACGCCCTGGCGCTGGGTGGAGTCGACCAGTCGCGCGCCGAGCGGATCCGTGAGCTCGTCCGGATCGTCCAGGAGTCGGGCGTCGGCGAGCTCTCCGTCGAGGAGTCGGGGATGCGGGTCTCCGTACGCCGCAGCGAGGATCGCCTGTCGGATGCGCCCGCCGTGCCCTCTCTGGTCGCGCCCGGCGAGCCCGAGCTCGCTCCGGTCGCACCGCCGTCGGACGGCGTCGTCAGGGTGGAGGCGCCGATGGTCGGGACCTTCTACCGCGCGCCGGAGCCAGGCGCGCCGCCGTTCGTCCAGGAGGGCGACACCGTGGCGGCCGGCCAGACCCTGTGCATCCTCGAGGCGATGAAGCTGATGAACGAGGTCAAGGCAGACCTGGAGGCGACCGTGCGCTCGATCAACGTCGAAAACGGCGAGGCGGTCGAGTACGGGCAGCTCCTGTTCGAGCTCGATCCGGTCCTCGGCCGTCCGCTCGACGCTCTTTGATGTTCGAGCGTGTCCTGGTCGGCAACCGCGGGGAGGTTGCGGTGCGGGTCATCCGCTCGCTGCACGAGCTCGGGGTCGAAGCGGTGGCGGTGTATTCGACCGCCGACCGTGAGTCGCTGCACGTGGCCCTGGCCGATCAAGCCGTCTGCATCGGCCCGCCTGCGGCGAGCGAGAGCTACCTCCGGATCCCGGCGCTGATCGCTGCCGCCGAGACGACCGGCTGCGAGGCCGTGCACCCGGGCTGGGGTTTTCTCGCCGAGAACGCGGCATTCGCCGAGGCGTGCGCGGACAACGACCTCGTCTTCATCGGGCCGACGCCCGAGACGCTCGCGCGGATGGGCGACAAGAGCGCGGCGAAGCAGGAGATGGCGGCAGCCGGCTTGCCGCTCGTCCCGGGGACGGAGGGACCGGCGACGCTGGCCGAGGCGCGGACCGCGGCCGAGGAGGCCGGGTATCCCGTGCTGCTCAAGGCCGCCGCGGGCGGCGGCGGGAAGGGCATGCGTCTGGTCACCGGGCCCGACGAGCTCGAAGCCGCCTACGCGACCGCGTCCGGGGAGGCCCAGGCCTCCTTCGGCGACGGCAGCCTCTACGTCGAGAAGGCCGTGTCGCCGGCGCGCCACGTCGAGATCCAGGTGCTCGGGGACGCGCATGGCAACGTGCTCACGCTCGGCGAGCGTGAGTGTTCGATCCAGCGCCGCCATCAGAAGCTGATCGAGGAGTCGCCCTCGCCCGCGCTGGACGACGAGTTGCGCGAGCGGATGGAGGCCGCCGCCGAGGCCGCGTGCCACCACCTCGGCTACCAGAATGCCGGCACGTTCGAGTTTCTGCTCGGGCCTGACGGGAGCTTCTACTTCCTCGAGCTGAACGCGCGCCTGCAGGTCGAGCACCCGGTCACCGAGCTCGTGACGGGCATCGACCTCGTGCGCGAGCAGCTGCGGGTTGCATCCGGGGAGCAGCTCGTCCTGAGCGGCCGCGCCCCGCGGCGTGGGCACGCGCTCGAGATCCGGGTCAACGCGGAGGACCCGGCCCGTGACTTCCTGCCCACGCCCGGGCGGCTCGAGCGCTTCCGCCCGCCGCTCGGGCCGGGTGTCCGCGTCGACTCGTCCGTCACCGAGGGGATGACGATCCCGCCGTACTACGACTCGTTGCTCGCGAAGCTGATCGTCTGGGACGCCGACCGGCCGACAGCGATCGCGCGGGCGCTACGGGCGCTGGCGGAGTTCGAGGTCGAGGGCGTGCCGACGACGATCGCGGCCGCCCGCGACATCTTGCGCAGCGACGAGTTCCGCTCCGGGCAGTACTCGACCAGCTTCCTCGCCGAGGCCGGCGCGCGTCTGCCGGCGCTCGCCGGAGCTGCCTGATGGCCGGCCGTCGTGGAGCGCGCCGCGCCGCGATGTTCATGCTCTATCGCTGGGATGTCACCGGTGAGCCGCTGGAGCCGCCGCACGACACCGAGGTCGACGAGTTCGCGATCGAGACGGCCGAGGCGGTGGCGGCCCGAGCGCCGGAGCTCGACCTTGCGATCACCGAGGCGGCTGAGGGCTGGACGGCCGAGCGCCTGGGCGCGGTGGAGCGGAACGTGCTCCGCATCGGCGTTTACGAGCTCCAGAGCGGGTCGGTTCCGCACGAGGTGGCGATCGCCGAGGCGGTCGCGCTCGCGAAACGCTACGCCTCGGACGAGGCTGGGCGGCTGGTGAACGGGATCCTGGGTCGAATCGCAAAGGAGAGAGCGGCATGAGCGCAGAGGACTCGCTGAAGCGCGCCGAGGACCTGCTCGAGAAGCTGGAGGCGGCGCGGGCCCGGCTCGAGGCGACGCAGGACCCGGAGGCGGCGATCGAGGTGCTGGGGGAGCTCGCCGAGCTGGCGCGGGAGGTCGAGGCCGAGCTGACCCGTGCGAAGCGGGAGGCCGATGCGCCCGGTTGAGGAGCTCCGGTCGCTGGTCGAGGCCTATCTCGACGAGCTCGACCTCGCCGACGACCTCGGCGGGCTCCGGCAGCCGATGCGGTACGCGCTCGACGGAGGCGGCAAGCGTCTGCGCCCGGTGCTCTGCCTCGCAGTCGCCGAGGCGGCAGGAGCGGAGCCGCCCGCGGCGCTCCCCGCGGCCGCCGCGATCGAGCTCGTGCACACCTTCTCGCTCGTGCACGACGACCTGCCCGCCCTCGACGACGACGACGAGCGGCGCGGCCGCGCGAGCACCCACGTCGCCTTCGGCGAAGCGGAAGCGATCCTCGCCGGCGACGCGCTGCTCGCAGAGGCGTTCCGCCTGGCGCTCTCGTACGGCGAGGCCGGTGTGGCGCGCGAGCTGGCCGGGGCCGTGCTCGGGATGATCGGCGGGCAGGCGCGCGACATCGCGGGCGAGAACGGCGACCTCGCCGCGCTGCACCGGCTCAAGACGGGCAGGCTCTTCGCGGCCGCGGTCGGCTGCGGCGTCCGGGTCGCGGGGGTGCCCGAGCCCGACCAGGACGCGTGGCGCGCGTTCGGCGAGGAGCTCGGCCCGCTCTTCCAGATCGTCGACGACATCCTGGACGGGGACGGGACCGTGCTCGTGCACGGGCCCGAGGAGGCACGGCGGCTCGCGGACGCGGCGGCCGAGCGGGCGCTCGCCAGGCTGCTCGAGCTCCCCGTCGACACGTCCGTGCTCGAGGGGATCGTGGCGGGCCTCGCGGCCCGGACCGCCTAGAGCTCCGAGGCGAGCAGGTCGAGCAGCAGGCCGTCGCTCCAGGTCCCGTCGGGCTCGCGCTGGTACTCGCGCATGATCCCGACGGGCCGGAAGCCGACCTTCTCGTAGCTGCGGATCGCCCGCGCGTTGTGCGCGACCGGATCGATCGTGAGTCGGTGGTGCCCGCGGTCGTGGACGAGGTGGCGGGCGATCGTGCGGACCGTGTCGGTCCCCAGTCCGCGATCCTGGTACGGGGCGCCGATGAAGAGGTCGATGCCCGCGTGGCGGTAGTCCGGGTCCGACTCCTCCCAGTACTGCACGAGCCCGATCGTGCTCCGCGTCGTGGAGGACGGCGAAGAACCCCTGGTTCGGCTTTCCCCGCGCCTTCTCGACCAGCTCGGCCTCGTCCAGGTCGGGCCACCAGCGGGCCACCTCCGGGTCGGCGGCGAGCTCCGCGAGCCGGGGCGCGTCCTCCACCCGAAGCGGCCGGAGCACGACCCGCTCGCCGCGCAGCTCCATGCGCTCGACCCTACCCCTACGCACCCCCAGGGGCACCCCGGGTGCCCCTACGAGCACGCTATCGGCGGAAATGTGGCGCGTGTGTGTGCCGGATCTGGGCCGGATTGGTGACGAGTCGTCCCGCTAGCCTCCGCCGCGATGAAGAAGCGGCTCGACGTGCTCCTCGTCGAGCGCGGCCTCGCCGAGAGCCGTGCGCAGGCGCAGGCGCTCGTCCTCGCCGGGCTCGTCCCGGGCCACACCAAGGCGGGCGAGCAGCTTCCCGAGGACGCGCCGCTCGAGGTCGAGAGCCCGCCGCGCTTCGTCTCGCGGGGCGGGGAGAAGCTCGCCCACGGCCTCGACGCCCTCCGGGTCGACCCGGCCGGTCGGGACGCGCTGGACGTCGGCGCCTCCACGGGCGGGTTCACGGACGTGCTGCTGCAGCGGGGTGCGGCGCGCGTGATCGCGCTCGACGTCGGGTACGGCCAGCTGCACCCGCGCCTGCGCGACGACGCTCGCGTGACCGTGCTCGAGCGGACGAACGCGCGCGAGCTGACCGAGCTGCCCTACGCACCGGACCTGGTCGTTGCCGACGTCTCCTTCATCAGCCTGCGCAAGGCGCTGCCCCCGGCGCTCGCGCTCGCACGACCCGGGTGGGAGGCGGTCGTCCTGGTGAAGCCGCAGTTCGAGGCCGGCCGGCGCGACGTCCCCAAGGGCGTCGTGCGCGACCCTGCCGTGCACGGCCGCGTCCTGCGGGAGACGGCCGAGGCCGCGCTCGCGTGGGGAGCCGAGACGGCCGGACTCGTAGACTCGGGCCTGCCCGGCCCCAAGGGCAACCGGGAGTTCTTCCTCCACCTCGTCCACCGCGAGGAGCCGAAGCTTGCAGACGAGATCGACATCTGGATCGAGCGCGCAGTCGGGTAAGGCCATAGGGCGCGCCGCGCTCGTCCTGCACGGCCGGCGGGACACGGTCGCCGACGCCGTCCCGCACGTGCGGGAGCTCGCCAAGAGCGAAGGCGTCGAGCTCGTCGAGACGGACGAGGCGGCCGACACTCCGGACGTCGACCTCGCGCTCGTCCTCGGCGGCGACGGGACGATGCTGCGGACCCTCGGCCGTTTCCTCGGCACGGGCATCCCGGTCGCGGGAGTCAACTTCGGCGCGGTCGGCTTCCTCACGTCGATTCCACGGAATCACCTCGATGACGGCCTCAGGCGGCTGTTCCGCGGCGACTACGAGCTCCTCGAGCTGCCGACGCTCGAGGCGGAGTCGGGCGAGGGGAAGACCCGAGCGGTCAACGACATCGTCGCCGCGAGCTCGACGCTGGGGCGCATGGTCCAGCTGGCCTGGTCCGTGGGCGGCGAGGACCTCGGCGAGCTCCCGTGCGACGGCGTCATCTGCGCGACCCCGTCGGGCTCGACCGCGTACAACCTCTCGAACGGCGGGCCGGTGCTGGTCTGGGGACTCGAGGCGTTGGCGCTCACGTTCATCGCGCCGCACTCGTTGCACGCGCGGCCGCTCGTCGTCCCCCGCGGCAAGGATGTCGTCGTCGAGAACCGAACGCCGAACGTCGTCGTCACCGCGCTCGCCGACGGGCTTCCGTTCGCCGAGCTGAGCCAGGGAGACTCGGTCACCGTCCGCCTCGCGGAGGAGCGCAGCCTGCTTGCGACGCTGCCCGAACGCACCTTCTTCCGCCGCTACCGCGAGACCTTCACCACGTAGCCGTTAGGGCCGTGGTGGCCGCCGGGCCACGCCACTAGCATCCCCCGGGTGCTCCGCAGGCTGCGCATCGAGAACCTCGTCCTGATCCGCGAGGCCGAGCTCGAGCTGTCGCCGGGGCTGAACGCGATCACGGGCGAGACGGGCGCGGGCAAGACGATCCTCGCCCAGGCCGTCGGCCTGCTGCTCGGGGCGAAGGGCGACGCGGCCGCAATCGGCGCCGCCGGGGACGAGGCGTACGTCGAGGCCGAGCTCGACCTGCCGGACGGCTTCCTCGACGGTGAGGGGCTGGAGGCGCTCGCCGAGCTGCGTCCGGCGGACGAGGACGGACTCGTGCTCGCGCGCAGGATCTTCGCCGACGGGCGGACGCGGGCCTACGCCTGGGGCCGGAGCGCCGCCCGCGAGGACCTCGCTGCCGCCGGCGAGCTGCTCGTCGCGATGTCCGGCCAGTTCGAGCAGCGCCGGCTGGCCAGGGCCTCCTACCGGCTGGACGTGCTCGACGGCTTCGTCGGAGACGATCAGCGCCGGCGTCGGCGTGAGGCGCAGCTCGCCTGGCGCGGGCTGGCGGCCGCGCGCAAGGCACACGACGAGGCCGTCCGCGGGGCCGAGGACAGCGAAGCGCGGCTGGCGGAGCTGCGTGCGCTGCGAGAGGACACCGAGGGGTTCGAGCCGGGCGGGGAGGACGAGCTCCGCGACGAGCGCGAGCGGCTGCGCCACGTCACGGAGCTGGCCGAGGGCGCAGCGGCGGCGGCCGAGGCGCTCGCACCGGACGAGGGCGAGGGGGCGACGGGGCTCGTCGCGCAGGCCGAGCGCCTGCTCGCCCCGCTGGAGAGCCTGGCGTCGGAGCTGGCACGCGCCGGCGAGGAGCTGCGCGACGCCGGGCTCAGGCTGCGCGAGACCGCCCTCGACCTGCGGACGTTCCTGACGACCCTGGAGGCCGAGCCCGGTCGCCTGGAGCAGGTCGAGTCGGAGCTCGAGCGGATCGCCGACGCCAAGAGGCGATTCCGCTGCGCGAGCTACGAGGAGCTGCTGGCGCGCGCGGCCGAGGCAGAGGCCGAGCTGTCGCGGCTCGAAGCGGGCGACGACCCGGCCGCGGCGGCGAAGGCCGCCCTCGCGGCTGCGGAGCGGCGGACGCGCGAGCTCCACGAGGCCCTGCACGAGGCTCGGGCGGCCGCAGCCCGGCCGTTCGCCGACGCGGTTGCGGAGGAGCTGCGGGGGATGGGCGTCGGCGAAGCGTTCGCGGCCGACCTCACGCAACGCGAGCCGGGCCCCGCGGGAACGGACGAGGTCGCGTTCCTGATCCAGCCGAACACCGGGGTGGCGCCGGCCCCGGTGCACGAGACCGCTTCCGGCGGCGAGCTGTCTCGAATCGCGCTGGCGATCGCCGCCGTGGCCGGAGGGCCGACGATGGTCTTCGACGAGATCGATGCGGGCATCGGCGGCGAGACTGCCCATGCGGTGGGGGAGACGCTGCGCCGGCTCGCGAGCCGGGCGCAGGTGGTCACGATCACGCACTTGCCGCAGATCGCCAGTCTCGCCGACCGCCACTTCCGGGTCGAAAAGGTGCCCGGGGACCCGACCGTGACGCGCATCCAGGAGCTTCCGGCGGAGGAGCGCCGCGAGGAGCTCGAGCGCATGCTCGGCGGCAAGGAGTTCCTCTCCACGGTGCGATGAGCTTCGTCGAGTACACGGGGCCGGCTCGCCTCGACCGGCGCACGAAGCGGCTCACCCGCCGGCTGTCCGCGGACGACATCGCGATCATCGACCACACCGACCTCGACCGCGTCTCCGCCGAGGAGCTACTCGAATCGGGCGTCCGGGTGGTCGTCAACGTGGCCGATTCGCAGACCGGCCGCTTCCCCAACCCGGGCCCACTCCTGCTCGTGCGGGGTGGGGTCTGCCTGATCGACGCACCCGGCGCCGAGCTCTTCGACAACGTCGACGACGGCGAGCTCCTGACCGTGCGCGGTGCCAGCCTCTTCCGCAACGGCACGCGCGTCGCGGCCGGCCGGATCCTGAGCGCGGAGGAGCTCGCGGCGCCTCTCGTTGAGCAGCGTGGGCGCGTCACCGAGGCGCTCGAGGCGTTCGCGGACAACACGATGCGCTACCTGCGCGAAGAAGGGCGGCTGCTCTCCGAGGGCATCGACTTCCCCGTGCTGAAGACGCGCTTCCGGGACCGGCACGCGCTCGTCGTCGTCCGGGGGCCGGGGCACAAGCGCGACCTCGCGATCGTCCGTTCCTACGTGCGCGAGTTCCGGCCGGTGCTGATCGGCGTCGACGGCGGCGCCGACGCGCTGCTCGAGGCCGGCTACAAGCCCGACGTGATCGTCGGCGACATGGACTCGGTAGGTGAGAAGGCGCTCCGCAGCGGCGCCGAGCTCCTGGTGCACGCCTACCCGAACGGGCCCGCGCCGGGGGCGGCCCGGCTCGAGGAGGCCGGCCTGGCCCACGATGTCGTCCCCGCGCCGGGGATGTCCGAGGACGTCGCCCTCCTGCTCGCCTACGAGAAGGGCGCCGAGCTGATCGTCGCGGTGGGCACGCACCTGAACCTGATCGAGTTCCTCGAGCGCGACCGATCGGGGATGTCGTCGACGTTCCTGACGCGGCTGAAGGTGGGGGAGATCCTGATCGACGCAAAGGGCGTCTCGCGGCTCGTCTCGCGGCGGGTCGGCCTGCTGCCGTTCCTCGCGTTCGCGCTCGCGGCGCTGGCCGCGCTCGTCGTCGCAGTGGTGGTCTCGCCGGCGCTCCGGGACGTGTTCGAGCTGGTCGCCAACCGCCTCACGGACCTGCTCGGCCTGGGCTAGACACGGATTCACGGGGTTGACGGGCTGTTTGGCTCGAGGTAGAGCACGGATTCAGCAACGTTCCAACGCGAATCCGTGCTTCAGGCCTAGGCTAGGGGCCGCATGTTCGACCTGCGCTACCACGTCGTCTCGCTGGCGGCCGTCTTCCTCGCGCTCGTCATCGGCGTGCTGCTCGGCGTCGGCATCTCCGAGACCGGCCGGGTCGACGACGTCGAGCGGGACTCCTACGAGTCCCGGATCCGCAACCTGGAGAGCGAGCTGCAGGCCGCCGCCGAGCAGGACGTGGCCGGCGAGCGCCAGCGCAAGGCAGCGGACACGATCATCGGAGAGACGTACCCGATGCTGATGGACGACCGCCTCGAGGACACCCGCGTCGTGACCGTCTTCCTCGGCTCGACCGACGGCAACAACGCCATCCGGGCGGGCGTGCGCCGGATGCTCTCCGACGCGGGCGCGAGCGGGCCCTTCCGCTTCCGCGAGCTCGAGGTACCCGTCGACGCCGACGCGCTCGAGGCCGAGCTGGCTCGCCACAGCGAGCTCGCCCGTTTCAGCGGGCCGGACCGCTTCGAGGAGATGGGCGCCGAGCTCGCGCGCGAGCTGTCCGCCGGCGGGGACACGCCGCTCTGGGACGCGCTGGCGCCACTGCTCGTCGGCGAGGAGGCCGGGATCGGGACGCTCCCGCCGGACGCGATCGTCGTCGCTCGCACTGCCGAGCCGCAGCAGGGCGAGACCGCCGCGCTGCTCGCCGGCTTCTACAACGGGCTCGCCGAGGGTACGGTGCCGGCGGTCGGGGTCGAGACGACCAAGAGCGAGCCGTCGGCGATCCCGGTCTACGAGCGGCTGGGTCTCTCGAGCGTCGATGCGATCGACACCGACGTCGGGCGGCTCGCGGCGGCGCTCGTGCTCACCGGCGCGCCCAGCGGCAACTACGGCGTGAAGGAGTCGGCAGAGGACGGCATCCTGCCGACGCCCGTCGAGCCGGTGACGACGGCCACGGTTGGCTGAACCTGGGCCTGCGGCGATCCTCGTGGCGGCCCGCGACGAGGCGGGCCGGATCGGGCCGACCGTCGCCGCGCTGAAAGAGGCGTTCCCCGACGCGGACGTGATCGTCGCCGACGACGGCTCGCGCGATTCGACCGCGGCCGAGGCGGAGGCGGCGGGGGCGAGGGTCCTGAGGCTGCCCCACCGCGGAAAGGGCCAGGCCCTCGCCCTGGCCGAGCGCGCCGCCCCGCCCGGTGCCGTGCTGCTCTGCGACGCGGATCTCAGCGGCGACCTCTCGCCGCTCGTCGCAGCGGATGCCGACGTCGCCGTGGCCGCCTTCGCCGAAAGCCGCGGAGGTGGCTTCGGGATCGCCAAGGGCACGGCTCGCCGGCTGATCCGCGCGCTCTCCGGCCTCGACACGCGTGAGCCCCTGTCCGGACAGCGGGCGCTCTCGGCGGCGGCGCGGGCGGCGACGTTCCCGCCCGCGGCCGGCTTCGGCTGCGAGGTCCGGGGCACCGTCGACGCCGTGCGCGCCGGGCTGTCCGTCCGTGAGGTCGAGCTGCAGCTCGACCACAGGGCGACCGGTCGCGACGCCGCCGGCTTCGCCCACCGGGGCCGTCAGCTCGTCGACATCCTGCTTGCCTGCGGTCCGCTCGCCGTCAACCATCGCGGCCTGCGGCTCCCCCTCGTCGGCTGGGCGCTCGGTCTCGGTCGCGGGCCCGCGGTGTCGGCGATCGCCGCGATCGGGCTCGCGGACGACCTCTGGAGCGGGCCCGAGCGTGGCTTCGCTGCACACCTCCGGAGCGGCCGGACGACGGGGATGCTGAAGCTGGCCGGGATCCCGCTCGTCGGCCTGCTCGCTACGCGGAGGCTCTCGGGCGCCCTGCTCGTCGGCCTCGCGGCCAACGCGCTCAACCAGCTCGACACACGGCCGGGCCGCGCCCTGAAGACGTACCTCGCGGCGTCGATACCGCTCGAAGCGCCGAAGGTGGCCGCTGTCCTGCTGCTCTCCTACGATCTTCGCGAGATGGTGATGCTCGGGGACGCGGGGTCGAACACGCTGGGCGCGGTGCTAGGGTTGAATTCCGTGAGTCGTCTCACGGGCAGAAGCCGCTGGATCGCGATCGGAGCGCTGGCAGGCCTGACCCTCCTCGGCGAACGCACCTCACTCGGCCGCGTGATCGAGCGCACGCCCGTCCTGCGCGAGCTCGACGCGCTCGGAAGGCAGCCGTGAGCGCGAGGCCGACGAAGTACGTCTTCGTCACGGGCGGCGTGGTCTCGGCGCTCGGTAAGGGGATCGTGGCCGCCTCGCTCGGCCGGCTGCTGAAGGCGCGCGGCCTGCGCGTGCAGGCCCAGAAGTTCGACCCCTACCTGAACATCGACCCCGGCACGATGAGCCCGTTCCAGCACGGCGAGGTGTTCGTGACGGAGGACGGCGCCGAGACCGACCTCGACATCGGGCACTACGAGCGGTTCATCGACGAGAACCTCTCGCGGAACGCGAGCCACACCGCCGGCGCGATCTGGAACGCCGTCCTGCGCAAGGAGCGGAAGGGCGAGTACCTGGGCGCCACGGTCCAGGTGATTCCGCACATCACGAACGAGATCAAGCACCGCATCCGCCGGGCGGCCGAGGCGAGCCCCGCCGACGTGGTCATCAGCGAGATCGGCGGCACGGTGGGCGACATCGAGTCGCTCCCGTTCCTGGAGGCGATCCGCCAGTTCCGCCGCGAGGCGGGCCCGGAGAACGTGCTCTACCTGCACGTGACGCTCGTCCCTTTCATCGAGGCCGCGGGCGAGCTGAAGACGAAGCCGACGCAGCACTCGGTCAACGAGCTCCGCCGTATCGGTATCCACCCCGACGTGGTCGTCGCACGCTCCCGCGAGGAGCTCTCGGCCGACATCCGCGAGAAGATCGCGCTCTTCGCCGACGTCGACGTCCGAGCGGTGGCCGCGTCCCCGGACGTGCCCGACGTCTACCTGATCCCGGGCGTGTTGCAGCAGGAGGGCCTCGACGAGCTCGTCGTCAAGAAGCTCGGCCTCGACGTGCCCGCCCCCGCCGACCTGGGCGAGTGGGACGAGCTGACGGAGCGCATCGGCCGGCTGGAGGGCGAGGTCGAGATCGCGCTCGTCGGCAAGTACGTCAAGCTCAAGGACGCGTACCTCTCCGTGCACGAGGCGCTCAAGCACGCCGGCCTGCACCACGGGACGCGGGTGAACGTGCGCTGGGTCGACGCAGAGGGGATGTCGCTCGAAGAGGCGCGGGCCGAGCTCGAGACGGTCGACGGCGTCCTCGTCCCGGGCGGCTTCGGGTCGCGGGGCTGGGAGGGCAAGATCCTCGCCTGCCGCGTGGCGCGGGAACGTGGGATCCCCTACCTCGGCATCTGCCTGGGCATGCACGTCGCCGTCTCCGAGTTCGCTCGCCACGTGGTCGGGCTCGAGGGCGCCAACTCGACCGAGATGGATCCCGAGACGCCGTATCCGGTGATCGACCTGCTACCCGAGCAGAAGGAGATCGAGGACCTCGGCGGGACGATGCGCCTCGGCGCACAGGCGGTCGAGATCGCCGAAGGCACCCGCGCCCGGGACGCCTACGACGAGACCGTCGTGCACGAGCGGCACCGTCACCGCTACGAGGTCAACAACCACTACCGACCCGGGCTGGTCGAGGCCGGGCTCGTCGTCTCGGGGACGTTCCAGGAGGGGCGGCTGGTCGAGATCGTCGAGCTGCCGGACCACCCCTGGTTCGTC
Source organism: uncultured Actinomycetes bacterium (assembly GCA_963733845.1). Lineage (GTDB taxonomy): Bacteria > Actinomycetota > Thermoleophilia > Gaiellales > Gaiellaceae > DATFQE01. The sequence continues at coordinate 70,926 of CAVTEM010000006.1, read as the reverse complement.
GCCAGCCAGTTCCATCCCGAGTTCAAGTCCCGGCCTACCCGGCCGGCGCCGCTCTTCCGCGACTTCGTCGGCGCTGCGCGGGCACGCTCGCGCGATCGCGGGCGCGCGGCCGTCCACGCGACCGCAGCAGTCGGCTAAGCTCGTCTCGTCGGGCCAGATGATGGCCACGTAGACGGTCATCCCGGCCAGCTTGGTCTCGTGAGCCCTGTAGCAGGCGGCGATCTCGCTGCCGTCCTTGCGCCGCAGAACCGTCGTTCCGGTCTTGCCCCGCTTGGCCATCAGCTCGCCGTACTCCTCGGAGGCCTCCGGGTACGTGGCCACGTCGGTCGTCCGCAGTGCGAGCAGCTCTTCGCGCGTGTAGCCGAGCAGGCGGCAGGCGGCCTGGTTCACGGCGAGATAACGCATGCTCTCGTCGGCGACGAACACGGCGTCCGGGGCCCGGTCGATAGCCTCCCCAAGCAGGCCTGCTTGCACGAGCGGTTCGGCGACGCTCACGGACCCTCCGACGGCAGATTTTCGTAGAAATCGTATCAATTTCGCACAGATTCGTGAAATGAATCAGCCGACGCTCGACCTGTTCGCGGAGCTCGCCGCCCTGCCGAGCCCGTCCGGGGACGAGCGCGCCGTCGCGGACGCTGTGATCCGCTACCTGCACGACCTTGCGCTCGAGGTCGAGGAGGACGGAGCCGGCGCCGCCGTCGGCTCCACGATCGGAAACCTGCTCTGCCGCCTGGAGCCGCACGGCGCGAACGGCGGCGGTCTTCCGCTGTTCTTCTGTGCGCACCTCGACACCGTTCCGCCGGAGGGCCCGATCGAACCCGAGGTCGACGACGGCGTCGTCCGAAACGGGGCCGGGACGATCCTCGGCGCCGACAACAAGGCCGCCGTGGCGGTCATGCTCGAGGCGGTACGGCGGGTGCTCGTCGAGGGCAGGCCGCACGCGGGCATCGAGCTGCTGTTCACGCCGAAGGAGGAGGTCGGGCTGCTCGGCGCGGGGGCGTTCGACCACACGCGGCTGCGCGCCTCGGTGGGGTACGTCTTCGACCAGGCGGGGCCGATCGGCGAGGTGATCCTCGGCGCCCCGCACGCGCATTCGCTGCAGGCTCGCTTCCACGGCCGCGCGTCCCACGCCGGCATGTACCCCGAGGAGGGACGCTCGGCGATCGCGGCCGCCTCGCGCGCGATCGCGGACCTGCGGCTCGGACGCCTCGACGAGGAGACGACCGCGAACGTCGGGACGATCGAGGGCGGAACGGCACGCAACATCGTCCCGGAGTGGTGCACATTCACGGCGGAAGCCCGCTCGCACGACGAGCGAAAGCTCGCCGACGTCGTGCAGGAGATGCTCGACGCGATCGCGTTCGCCGCCGGGGTGGAGGAGTGCGAGGTCGAGACCGAGGTGGATAAGAGCTACAGCGGCTATCGCTTCCGGCGCGACGACCGCGCGGTCTCGCTGGCCTCGGAGGCGCTCTCGCGCGCCGGCTACCGGCCGACGTACACGCTCTCAGGGGGCGGGGCGGACGCGAACGTCTTCAACGAGCGGGGCCTGAGCTGCGTCAACCTCGCGAACGGGATGGCTCAGATCCACACGCCGGACGAGCACATCGCAGTCGCCGACCTCGACGGGATGGTCGAGGTCGCGCTCGCACTGGTGGATGCCGCACGTGTGGCCGATGCGGAGCCGGCAGGCGCGGCGTGATCGCGCCTGGCTCCGAGCACGCGGAGCTCGCGTCGTTCCAGGACGCGTAGCGTGCCCCTGACGCTCAGGCGCGGGCGCGTGACGGCGGTGCTCGAACGGCTGCCGGACTTCGCGCGACTCGACGTGGACGGCGCGCCCTGCGTTGCCTACCTGGCGTTGACCGGGCCGGTCGAGGAAGGGGACGAGGTGCTCGTCAACGTGCAGGCGCGTGAGCTCGGCCTCGGCTCGGGCGGGTTCGACGTCCTGCACGCCAACCTCACGCGTGGCCTGGAGCTTCCGGCCGAGGAGGGTGCGCACGTGATGAAGCTGCCGTACACACCGGTGCAATTCGCCACCGTGCACGGCGAGGAGGGAGCAGAGCTGCCCGAGCTGCTCGACGGGTTGCCCGTGGTCGCCTGCTCGCTGCACAGCCAGGTCGCGCCGGTCTTCGCCGCGCTGCGCGGCTTGCGGGTGGTCTACGTGCAGGTTCCAGGCGGCGCGCTGCCGCTTGCCCTCTCGGACACGCTGCGGGCGCTGAAGGCCCATGAGCTCGTGGCGGTCACGATCGCCGCCGGCGCCTGCTTCGGCGGCGACATCGACGCGGTGGACGTCCACTCGGCCCTGGCGCTCGCGGCCGCCAACGGCGCGGACGTCGTCGTGACGGCGATCGGGCCGGGCATCGTCGGCACAGGATCGCGGCTCGGTCACGGGGGCATGGCCGCCGCCCACGCGCTCACATGCGACGCTCGAGCTCGGCGGCAGGGCGATCCTCGTGCTGCGCATCTCGGAGCGTGATCCCCGCGAACGGCACCGCGGTCTGTCGCACCACACCGATGCCGTGTTGTCGCTCTGGGGCGGCTCGTACGACGTGGCCTGGCCGGCGGGGTGTCCGGTCGAGAGCGCGATCGCGGAGGGTGCGACGGATGTGGACGTGGCCGGGTGGCGTGAGGCCTGCGCCCTGCTGCCGCTCTCGCACATGGGGCGCGGACCGGACGACGATCCCTGGTTCTTCGCGGCCGCCTTCGCGGCGGGCAAGCTCGCGCGGAGCCTCGTCGACTGATGGAGGAGCGCCGGCTCGGCCCGGTCGTCGGCCTCGGAACCTGGCAGACGTTCGGCGGCGACGCCCGGCTGGCGCGCGAGGTCGTCGACGCTGCTCTCCACGTCGGCACCCGGCTCTTCGACTCGTCGCCGATGTACCGCGGCGCCGAGGGCTCGCTGGGCGCGGCTCTCGAGGGCCGGCGCGACGACGCGATCGTCGCGACCAAGATCTGGGCGGGGTCGGTAACGGAGGGGCGCGAGCAGCTCGCGAAACAGCTGGCCTGGTTCGGCCGCGTGGAGGTCGAGCAGGTGCACAACCTCGTCGCCTGGCGGGATCACGTCTCGTGGCTCGAGGCGGAGCGCGAGCAGGGCGCGATCGGTCGCCTGGGGGTGACGCACTACGACGCCGGCGCGTTCGGCGAGCTTGCGACCGCGCTGCGCACGGGCCGTTTCCAGACGGTCCAGCTTCCGTACAACCCCGTGCAGCGCGAGTGCGAACGCGAGCTCCTGCCCCTCGCGGCCGAACTCGGCGTCGCGGTGATCGTGATGCGTCCGCTGGCCGAGGGCGCGCTGATGAGGCGCGTGCCGTCGGCGCGCGAGCTGGAGCCGCTGAAACCGTTCGGCGTCGAGACGTGGGCACAGGCGCTGCTCAAGTGGGCGCTGTCCGACGAGCGAGTCGACGTCGTCATTCCGGCCACCAGCAACCCGGAGCACGCCGAAGCCAACGCAAAGGCCGGCACACCCCCGTGGCTGGGCCGGGAGGAGCGAGCGCTGGTGGAACGCCTGGCCACGTCCCGTTGAGACATCCCCTCGGGGCCGACCGCTGACCACCCACCACTGTCGATCGTAATGAGGGAGGACGCACGCAGGGGTGACGGCTTCGTGCCGATTCAGGCGCGATGCGTCCACACGAAGCGGATATCGTTGCCCGGCTCATGAAGGTCGGCGTCGCGAAGGAGATCAAGCCCGACGAGTACCGCGTGGCGCTCACCCCCGCCGGCGCTCTCGAGCTGATCCAGCACGGCCACGACGTCATCGTCGAGACGGGAGCGGGCGACGGAAGCTCGTTTCCCGATGCGGCGTACGAGGCGGTGGGGGCCCAGATCGCCCCGGTCGACGACGTCTGGGCCGACGCCGAGCTCCTGTTGAAGGTCAAGGAGCCGATCGCACCGGAGTACGACCGGCTGCGAGACGACCTCGTTCTCTTCACGTACCTCCACATCGCCGCCGACGAGCCTCTGACGCGGGCGCTCGTCGACAGCGGCGTCACCGCCGTCGCCTACGAGACCGTCGAGGCGGCGAACCGGTCGCTGCCGTTGCTCGCGCCGATGAGCGAGATCGCCGGGCGCCTCGCCGCGCAGGCGGGTGCCTACTTCCTCGAGAAGCCGCTCGGCGGCCGCGGGCTGCTCCTGGGTGGGGTGCCCGGGGTGTCGCCCGGGAAGGTCGTGGTCATCGGCGGCGGCATGGTCGGCTACAACTCGGCCGTGATCGCGCTCGGCCTCGGCGCGAAGGTCACGATCCTCGAGCGCTCGATCGACCGCATGCGTCACCTCGAGGAGGTCCTCGGCTCGCGCGTGACGCTGCTCATGTCCTCCAGCCTCCAGATCGAGGAATCCGTCGCCGACGCCGACGTCGTGATCGGCGCCGTCCTGATCCCGGGCGCACTCGCGCCGCGACTCGTGACGGCGGAGATGGTGCGAGGGATGCACGAGGGCTCGGTCATCGCCGATGTCGCGATCGACCAGGGCGGCTGCGTCGAGACGTCGCGGCCGACGACCCATTCGGAGCCTGTCTACGTGGTCGACGGGGTCACGCACTACTGCGTGGCGAACATGCCGGGAGCCGTTCCGATCACCTCGACGAAGGCGCTCACGAACGCGACGCTCCCGTACGTCGACGCGATCGCCGACCACGGGCTGGCGGAAGCGGTCGCCCGCGATGCTGCGCTGGCACGGGGTGTGAACGTCGTCGACGGCAAGATCACCTACGAGGCCGTTGCCGAAGCCCACGGGCTCGACTACTACCCGCTGGACGACGTCCTGCCGCTCTCGCCCGTCTAGGCGCTAGGTCGACGCTTCGCCGGTCTTCTTGGGGCGCTTCTCGGCCGGCGTGATCTTGACGACCGCCCACGTCATACCGGCCGCCAGGGAAATGACGCCGACGATGAAGATCACGAGTCCGAACAAGCCAAGGACAGTTTCCACGACCTTAGGATAGCCCCATGGCCCGAGCATGCGTGATCGTTCTAGACGCAGTCGGCGCCGGCGAGCTGCCGGACGCCGACGAGTACGGCGACGAGGGGTCCGACACACTCGGGAACGTCGCGCGCGCCGTCGGTGGCCTGGACCTGCCGAACCTGGAGGCGCTCGGCCTCGGCAACGTGGAGCCGCTCGAGGGCTGCCCGCCGCAGCCCGGCGCACCGGCGGTCGCCGGCCGGCTCGTCGAGCGCTCCAAGGGCAAGGACACGACGACCGGACACTGGGAGCTGATGGGCGTGGTCACGCCGCAGGCGATGCCGACGTATGGACACGGCTTCCCGCATGACGTGATCGACCCCTTCATGCACCGCACGGGGCGAGGCGTCCTCGGCAACAAGCCTGCGTCGGGCACGGAGATCATCGAGGAGCTCGGTGAGGAGCATCAGCGCACCGGGAAGTGGATCGTCTACACGTCGGCCGACTCGGTCTTCCAGATCGCGGCCCACGAAGAGACGATTCCGCTCGAGGAGCTGTACGGCGCCTGCGAGATCGCGCGCGAGATCCTCACCGGCAAGCACGCGGTGGGGCGGGTCATCGCCAGGCCGTTCGTGGGCGAGCCGGGCTCTTACACACGGACGCCCAACCGGCACGACTGGTCGCTCAAGCCGAAGCAGCCGAACTACCTCACGCTGGTCCGCGAGGCCGGCGGGGTCGTCCACGGCGTCGGGAAGATCCATGACATCTTCGCCGGCTTCGACATCGACGAGTCGCACCCGACCAAGTCGAACATCGAGGGGATCGCGACGATCGAGCGGCTGCTCCGCGAGGTCGACGACGGCGGTCTCGTCTTCGCCAACCTCGTCGAGACGGACATGCTCTGGGGCCATCGCAACGATCCGGTCAACTTCCACCGCTGCCTGCAGGACTTCGACCGGCGGCTGCCGGACCTGCTCGACGCGCTCAAGCCGGGCGACCTTCTCGTGCTGACGTCGGACCACGGCTGCGACCCCACGACTCCGTCCACCGACCACTCCCGCGAGCACGCGCTGCTCGTCGCGTACGTCGAGGGGAAGAACGCGGCGGGCCGCATCCACGAGGGGGAGTTCGCCGACGTCGGCGCGACCATCAACGCCTGGCTCGGAGGCAAGCCTCCGCGTCGCGGGATCCCCGGCCAGGTGATCGTCACGGCCGCGTGAGGCGCCTCGACGATCCGCAGCTCGTGCGCGAGCAGTACGCGACCGAGAGCGGCCTCGAGGATCGGCGCGCCGCCTACCGGCACGCCGAAGGTGACGATCCGCGAGAGCTCGCATTCGCCGCCGTTGCGGAGGTCGACCCTGCAGCGGTGCTCGAAGTCGGCTGCGGGCCGGGCGAGCTCGCCGAGCGGCTGGGCAGGGAGCTCGGCGCAGCCGTCGTCGCACTCGACCAGTCCGAGCGGATGGTCGAGCTCGCCGTGTCGCGCGGGGTGGATGCGCAGATCGGCGACGTCCAGGCGCTGCCGTTTGCCGCCGAGTCCTTCGACTGCGCGGTCGCCGCGTGGATGCTGTACCACGTGCCGGATCTCGACCGCGGGCTCGCCGAGCTACGGCGTGTTCTGTGTCCGGGCGGTCGGCTGGTCGCAGTCACCAACCATGTCGACCATCTTCTCGAGCTCCGCACGGGGGTCGGCGCACCCTCAGATTCTTTCCGGTTGAGCTTCAACGGCGACAACGGAGCGGCCGTTCTTTCGCGGCACTTCGAGCACGTCGAACGACGAGACGCCGTCGGAACGACGACGTTCCCCGATCGGCAAGCGGTTGCGGCCTACGCGAGCCTCGATGCTGGCGCTCGCCGATCTTGCGCCGGACCTCGACGGCGTCGAGGTCCCGCTCGTTGCGCGACGGCACTCTGCCGTCTTCGTCGCGGAGAAGGCCGAGTGACCATTCGTCCCGCCGACGTCATCGAACGGAAGCGAAACGGCGACGAGCTGCCCGCCGACGACATCCGCGAGCTCGTGCTCGGCTACGGGCGCGGGGAGATCCCGGACTACCAGCTCGCCGCGTTCTGCATGGCAGTGTGGTTCCGTGGGCTCTCCGCGGCCGAGACGCTGGCGATGACCGAGGCGATCATCGAGAGCGGCGAGACGATCGACCTCGCCGGCGCGATCGGGCGCAAGGTCGTGGACAAGCACTCGACCGGCGGAGTCGGCGACAAGACGTCGATCGCGGTGGCTCCGATCGTCGCCGCCTGTGGCGTCCCCTTCGGGAAGATGAGTGGCCGCGGGCTCGGGCACACGGGCGGAACCCTGGACAAGCTCGAATCGATCCCGGGCTTCCGGGTCGAGTTGACGCTGGACGAGTTCGTCGCTCAGGTGCGAGACGCAGGCGTGGCGATCATCGGCCAGACGGCCGACCTCGTTCCCGCCGACAAGCAGCTCTATGCGCTTCGCGATGTCACGGCGACCGTGGACTCGATCCCGCTCATCGCTGCGAGCATCATGTCCAAGAAGATCGCCGCCGGGGCGCAGGCGATCGTGCTCGACGTCAAGGTCGGCGACGGCGCCTTCATGCGGACGCTGCCCGAGGCGCGCGAGCTCGCTGAGGCCATGCGCGAGCTCGGCGTCCGTGCGGGCAGGGAAGTCGTCTGCCTGCTCACCGACATGGACCAGCCGCTCGGGAGCGCGGTGGGCAACGCGCTCGAGATCCGCGAGGCGATCGCCACCACTCGCGGCGAAGGGCCTCCCGACTTCACGGAGCTCGTGGTCGCGGCCGCGTCACGCCTTGTCGAGCTCTCCGATCTCGGCCTGGACGCCGAGGCCGCGCGCGAGCGGGTGAAGTCGGCGATGGCCGACGGCTCCGCGGAGCAGGCCTACCGTCGGTGGATCGGGGCCCAGGGCGGCGACCCAGACGAGGAGCGGCTTCCCACGGCGCCTGTCGTAGTGCCCATCGAGTCGGACGGCGACGGGGTGATCAGACGCATCCGCGCGCTGCCGGTCGGGATCGTCGCGCTCGAGCTCGGCGCGGGCAGGCGCGCCAAAGGCGACGAGATCGACCACTCCGTCGGCCTCGTCCTGCTCAAGAAACGGGGCGACACCGTCTCTCGGGGCGAGCCGATCGCCGAGGTGCACGCGCGTGACGAGGCATCGGCACGAGCCGCCGCGGAGCAGCTGCGCGCCGCGATCGAGCTCGGTACCGAGGCACCTGAGGACACCGGCGTCGTCCTGGACGTCATCGGCTAGCGTCGAGCCACGATGCCCGAGCTGCCCGAGGTCGAGACGGTTCGCCGCGGTCTGGAGCCTGTCCTGGCCGGGCGCCGCCTGGACCGGGTCGAGATCCTCGACAGCCGCCTGGTACGGCCGTTCGAGCCGCGTCGAGGTGGCGCTCGAGCTCGAGGGCGAGGTCGTCAGCGGGCTCGACCGTCGCGGCAAGTATCTGATTTTTCGGTTCGAAAGCGGTCGCGTTCTCCTGGTTCACCTCCGGATGACGGGAAGCTTCGTCCACGCGCCTGCGGGCTCGCTCCCGGACGACCCGCACAGACGTGCTGTTCTCACTCTAGACAACGAGTCGGACGTCGCTTACCGGGACGTCCGCCGCTTCGGAACGTGGTTGCTCCTGGAGCCGGGTGAGCTGGATCCGTACCTTGCAGAGCGGCTCGGGGACGAGCCCTTCTCCGAGGCATTCACGCCCCGCGTGCTCGCGGAGCGCCTGCAGCGCCGCCGCGCTCCGGTGAAGGCGGTGCTGCTCGACCAGCGGTCGCTCGCCGGGATGGGGAACATCTACGCCGACGAGGCGCTGTGGCGGGCGCGGGTCCACCCGCTCAGGCCGGCCGGCGAGCTGACGAAGGCCGAGGTCGGGCGGGTGCACGAGGGGATTCGCGCGGCGCTCGAGTTGGGCATCGCGCGGTCGGGCGCGACGTTGAGCGACTACCGAACGGCGAACGGCGAGCGCGGTGCGATGCAGGACGAGTTCGAGGCGTACGGCCGTGAGGGTGAGCCCTGCTCACGCTGCGGGAGGCCGATCAGCAAGATCCGGGCTGCGGGGCGCGGGACGTGGTTCTGTGCGCGATGCCAGCCGTTGTCGCCTCGGCGTTCGGCTCCCGCCCGCAAGCGTTCTCACTCGTCCTGATCACCGGGAGTCGCGGCGCGGCCCTTACCTACTCGGCGGAGTAAGCGACACCTCAGGGCCGGCGGTGACCACAGTCGCCGCTCGAGTCGAGTAGCTCGTCGGGATCTCAGCATCCCCCGTTTCAGGGAGTCGAAAGCGCCGGAAGCGCCGCTACTCTCCGAAGCAGTGCACGGCTGCGGCTACGACCGGCATGGCTGACGCAGCTGCGTCCGCTCTTGCGCGCCCGCGTACGCTGCCGGCACCGCGCGAAGCCGCGGTAGCGGCCGGCGCCGCGTTCTCCGTGGCCGCACTCGCCGCTGCCGACGGAGGCTACTTCCCGACCGCGTGGGGCTGGGCGGCTCTCGTCGCGCTCTGGCTCGTCGCCACGATCGCGCTCGTCGGGCGGATCGTCCGGCCGAGCAGGCTCCAGCTCGCGTTCGCCGGCGGGATCCTCGGACTGACCGCGTGGGTCTGGCTCTCGAGCGTCTGGTCGATCGACGTCGTGGAGTCGGCGCACGAGGGTCAGCGGATGCTCGCCTACGGGGCGGTGGCCGTCGCGCTGGTGCTGGTCGTCCGCAGCGCCGTGGTCTCCGCGGCTCTCGGCGGCGCGCTCGCCGGCATTGCGCTGGCCTGCGCCTACGGGCTCGCGACCCGGCTCTTTCCGGATCGGCTCGGCGTCTTCGATCCGATCGCGGAGTACCGCCTGTCCGAGCCGCTGGGCTACTGGAACGGCCTCGGCCTCTTCGCTGCCATGGGCGCCCTGCTCGCGCTCGCCTTCGCCGCGAGGGCCAGGACGATCGGTGTCCGCGCGCTCGCCGGAGCGCTACCCGTTCTGCTGCTGCCGACCCTGTACTTCACGTTCGGGCGTGGCGCGTGGATCTCGCTGGCGCTTGCCCTGCTCGCCGCGGTCGCGCTCGACCCGCGCCGCCTGCAGCTCCTCGGCGTGCTGTTCGCCACCGGGGCGCCCGCTGCGGCAGCCGTCCTCGCAGCCTCGCGCTATGAGGCGCTCCGGCGCGAGGACTCGCCGCTTGCGCTCGCCTCCACCCAGGGGCACAGGCTGGCGTTGATCCTGCTCGGGCTGGCGCTGCTGGCCGCGGCAGCGGCAGCGGCCTACGCGCTGCTGGAGCGGAGGATCGAAGTGCCTCGCAAGGTTCGTCTCGGATTCGAGGCCGCGCTCGTGGTCGTCGCGGCGGCCGTGGCGCTGCTCGCCGTCTTCGTCCGGTACGGCGATCCGATCACGCTCGCGGACAAGGCCCACGACTCGTTCACCGCGCCGCCGCCCGCGATCGAGAACGACATCGGCGAGCGCCTGTTCTCGTTCTCGGGCAGCTACCGCGTCGATCTGTGGGAGTCGGCCTGGCGCGGCTACGAGGAGCATCCGTTGCTCGGGCTCGGCGCGGGCGGATACGAGCAGCACTGGCTGCAGGATCGCCCCTTCGAGCACAAGGTTCGCGACGCGCACAGCCTCTACCTGGAGACCCTCGCGGAGCTCGGGCCGGTCGGGCTCGCGCTGCTCCTCCTGGCCCTCGGCGCCCCGCTCGCGGCCGCTGTCGCCGCCCGCCGGCAACCGCTTGCGAGCGGCTGCTTTCGCCGCGTACGCCGCCTACCTCGTCCACGCAGGCGTGGACTGGGACTGGGAGCTTCCGGCCCTGACCCTCTCGGCGCTGATCTGCGCTTCCGCACTGCTCGCCATGGCGCGCCGCGAGGAACGGTTGCTCGACCCGGCGCCCTGGATGCGGGGTGTGGGCGTCGCGCTGACGGTCGTCGTTGCAGCGCTTGCGCTCGTCGGCCTGACGGGGAACAACGCGATCGCCGCGAGCGACGACGCGGCCGAGGACGGCCGCTGGGCGGAGGCCGCCGACGAGGCGCGGACGGCGAAGCGCTGGGCGCCCTGGTCGTCCGAGCCGTGGCAGCGCCTCGGCGAGGCGCATCTCGGTCAGGAGGCGTTCGAGGAGGCCGAGCACGACTTCAGGGAGGCGATCGAGCGCGAGCCGCGGGACTTCGAGCTCTGGCTCGCGCTGGCCCATGCGACCGACGGCGCCGAAAGGGCGGCCGCGTTGCACCGGGCCCGGCAGCTCAACCCGTTCAGCCCCGAGATCGAGGAGTTCAGCGCCGGCTAGGCGCACCCGCGATGGCACGCGACCCGCTCGCAGATCCCGGCCCGCTGATCCGGCGCGTGTACGCCTACGTGGCGTACCGCGTGGGAGACGGCGCCGAGGCCGAGGACGTCACCAGCGAGACCTTCGAGCGCGCTCTGCGCTACCGGGACAGCTACGACCCCAAACGGGGCGAGCCGGTCGCCTGGCTGATCGGGATCGCACGTCGCTGCATCGAGAACGCGCGGCTGCGTCCGGGGTCGCTCGAACACCCGGAGGAGATGGCCGACACGCTGGACCTGGAGTCCGAGACGCTGACCCGACTCACCGTGACGGAAGCCGTTGGGCGGCTGGACGAGCGAGACCGCGAGCTGATCGCGCTCCGGTACGGGTCGGACCTGTCGGCGCGTCAGATCGGCGAGCTGCTCGAGCTCCGCACGAACGCCGTCGAGGTCGCCTTGCACCGGGCGCTCGCGCGCCTGCGCACGTATCTCGAGGGTCAGGCCGAGCAGCAGGCGGAGGCCCAGCTTCGCGAACGTCCGAGCACCCTGTAAGGAAAACGCTCCCTCCCCGGTAATGGGAGTACAGGCACGAACACACACGACTGAAAGACAGCCGGGGGAGGCAGAACAGTGAGGGGATTTTTCCGAGGTAGGCACGAGGGGGTCGACGTCGAGCGCGAGCTTCGCGCGAGCCGGCCCGAGCCGCGTGACGAGTTCGTCAACGCGCTCGAGGCCCGAGTCGGCGAGAGCAGGCGGCGCGCGCGCGGCGGCTTCCGGATCGCATTCGTCGGCGCATTGACGGCGTGCATGCTCTTCGCGCTCGCGTCGGTCGGCGGGCTGGGCTACGCGTCCTCGGCGGTCGGCGACGTCGCGGTCACGGCGAAGCGCATCGTCAAGAAGAAGGGCCCGACGATCATCAAGAAGTCGGCCGCGAAGAGCCAGTACGGCAAGCCGACGAAGAAGACAGGTCAAGAAGAAGGTCAAGGCCAAGAAGAAGGTCAAGGCCAAGAAGCAGGTTCGCCGCGCTGCACACCCGCGCTTCACGGGCTGAGGCGCGCGCGGAACAACGCTCGGTTCACGGGGCGGCCGCAGCCGCCCCGTGACCGAATTTTGCGCCCCGTGACCGAATTTCGAGGGCATACTGAGAGCGTGAAGAAGCTACTCGTCACAGGGGCGGTGATCGTCGCGGCGGCGGCCACGGCGCTGGTGCCCGGTGCGGCGTCGTCTCCAGGCGAGACCACGGTGCTGAGCACGCGCGACGGGCTCACCCGCTGGGCGCACGTGCTGCGGCCGGCCGCTGCCCGTGTCGCGCCGTCGAATTCCGCACGGACGATCACGGTCGTCTCCGACCGCACGCCCGAGGGAACGGACAACCTCGTCCTGGCGCTCGAGAGCAAGGGGCCGTGGGTCCGCGTCCGCCTGGCCGTGCTGCCGAACGGCACGACGGGCTGGGTCCCGCGCAAGGCTCTGGGGCCGTACCGCGGTGTCTGGACACGGCTGGTGGTCAACCGCGCCCGCCTGACCGCGACGCTCAAGCGGCGCGGCAAGGTGATCTGGCGCGCGCCGGTTGGTGTGGGCCGCTCGTACCTGCCGACTCCCCGCGGCGAGTTCTACGTGCGCATGAAGCTCAGTGGCTTCAACGACCCGATGTACGGCCCGATCGCGTTCGGGACGAGCGGCAGGGCGCCCAACCTGACGGGCTGGCCCGGCGGCGGCTACATCGGCATCCACGGCACGAACAGGCCCGAGCTTCTGCCGGGCGCCGTGTCGCACGGGTGCATCCGGCTGAAGAACGGCGACATCGTCCGGCTCTCCCGGTTGATGCCTGTCGGAACACCCGTCACGGTGATCTGAGCCGCGGCCGAGAGCCGTCGGAACCCTCATCTATACTGCCGCCCGGCTCATGAGGGCATCGCGAGCTCACGCGCATGCGGTCGGCGCGCTCATCACCCTGTTCGTGTTCGCCCTCGCGGCGGGCACTGCCTCGGCGCGCCCGTGGACCGGCGCCCAGGCGAACGTCGTCTCCTGGCAGTCCCCGACCCCGGCCGAGGGCGCGCGGATGTCCACCGGGGCCGGGCTCCCGCGTGACCGTCTCGCTCGCCGCGGCCGCGACGGGCGAGGCCCCCGTGCAGCTGCGGATCGGCAACCAGGGCCTCCCGCCCGGCGCGAGCTTCGACAGCAGGCCCGGGAATCCGGCGACGGCCACATTCGCCTGGACGCCGACAGCGGCGCAGGCCGGGACGCACACGCTCACGTTCACTGCGGTGTCTACGACCTCCCCGGCCGTGGCCGCGACGCCTCGGCGGATCGCGCTCGTGGTCAGCGGCGGCCGGCGCGGCACCGAAGCCCAAGCCGAAGCCGAAGACCGCCGTTCCGGCCGTGCGCAAGCTGAGCGGCGTCAACAACACGTATCGCTGGGCGAAGCTGCTTCGCCGCACGGTCGCGCGCTCGGGCCCGACCGGCTCGGCACGCGTCGTCGACGTGCTGCCGTTTCTCACGCCCGAGAACACGCAGAACCTGGTCGCACTGCTGGAGTCGCGCCGGATCAAGGGCAAGGAGTGGGTCAAGGTGCGCCTGGCGAAGCTGCCGAACAGCTCCGTGGGCTGGGTGCGACGCAGCGACCTGGGCGGCTTCCGGCTCGTGCGCACCCGTCTGCTGGTCAACCGCAATGCGTTCACGATCACGCTCTACAGGGCCGGGAAGAAGGTCTTCCGCTCCCGAATCGGCGTCGGGCAAAGCCAGTGGCCGACCCCGCGCGGCGAGTACTACATCCGGATGAAGCTCTGCTGCTACGGCAACCCGATCTACGGGCCGTACGCCTTCGGGCTCTCCGCACGATCCGCCGTGCTCACCGACTGGCCGGGTGGAGGCTTCATCGGCATCCACGGCACGAACGCGCCCGGCCTGATCCCCGGACGGATCTCGCACGGCTGCATCCGGATGCGGAACGAGGACATCTCGCGGCTGAACCGCCTGATGCCGGTCGGCACGCCCGTCTCGGTGCGCTAGGCCGCGAGCCCGTCCAGCGCGCCCGAGCGGTCGAGGCGCCAGAGCTCGGTGTAGCCGCCGATCGGCTTGCCGTCGATGACGATCTGAGGGACGGTCCAGCCGCCGGTCAGCTCGTGCAGCCTGGTGCGGAAGTGGGGGTCGTCATCCAGCAGCACCTCCTCGTAGGGCAGGCCGTGTGCGTCGAGCAGCGCCTTCGCGCGGACGCAGTAGCCGCACCAGCGGGTGGAGTAGACCGTGATCTCGGCCATCCAGCGCATCTTGCCCGGCTGAGGCCGTCTCTAGACTCGGGAGCGGATGGCCGGACGTAGTTACAAGACCGAGGCCGTCGTGCTGCGCTCGCTGCGGCTCGGCGAGGCGGATCGTGTGCTCCACCTGTACACGCTCGACCGCGGCCGGGTCGGGGCGGTCGCAAAAGGCGTCCGCCGCACGAAGTCGCGCTTCGGCGCTCGGCTGGAGCCGCTCAGCCACGTCGAGCTGCTGCTCCACCAGGGCGGAGGCGAGCTGCACACGGTCACCGGAGTCGACCTCGTCCACTCGCACCGGGCGGCGCGGGAGGACGCCCGCCGCCTCGGAGTCGGGCTCGTCGGGCTCGAGGCGATGCTCAGGCTCTTCCCCGAGCAGGAGGGGAACCCGCGCGCGTTCACCGCTCTCGTGCGCTTCCTGGAGGCCCTCGACGAGGTCGAGCCCGCCGACGACGTGCCCGCCCGCGACCCGCTCGCGCTCTCGTTCCAACTGAAGCTGCTCTGGCTGTCGGGCTACCTCCCGCACCTGACGAGTTGCGCCGAGTGCGGCTCCGAGAGCGGGCTGGCCGGCTTCTCTCCCCGCGCCGGCGGCGCGGTGTGCGAGGCGTGCGCGACCGGAGCCCTGCCGCTCTCCGCCGAAGGGATCGCCGGGATCGAGGGGCTGCTCGGGCGGCCGCTCGCCGAGGCCGGCGCCGTATCGCTCCGCGACCGCGCGGCGGCGGAGGCGCTCGGGGTCGTGACCGCGACCTACGAGTTCCACGGCGGCTTCCGGCTCAGAACGCTTTCTCCGGCGCGGTGAAGCGCGTTCTCGAGGACGATTTCGAGCTGGACGACGACCCGGCACGGATCGACGTCGAGGCGGTGTACGAGTTCCTGTCCAACCACGCCTACTGGGCGGAGGGCCGCTCGCACGAGACGATCGTGCGACTGATCCGGGAGTCGCAGCGTGTCGTCGGCCTCTACCACGACGGCCGGCAGATCGGCTTCTCGCGCACGGTCTCGGACGGCGCCTCCGTGACGTACCTCGCCGACGTCTACATCCTGCCCGAGTACCGAGGACGCGGCCTGGGCGTCGAGCTCGTGCGCGAGAGCGTGGAGGCCGGGCCCTACAAGGACACGCGCTGGCTCCTGCATACGCGCGACGCGCATGCGCTCTACGAGAGGTTCGGCTTTACGAAACCGGGGGAGCGTCTGCTCGAACGGGACCGACGCTGACGGGTGCCGTCAGCCGCTCGGCGAGGTAGCGGAGCGCAAGCGGATAGCGGTACTCGATCGCGCCGTGCGTGCCGTCGAAGAGCTCGAAGAAGACGTCCGTGACGCCGATCCGCTCCAGCGCGGAGCGGAAGCCCTCGGCGCCGAGGTCGAGGTAGTACTCGTCCTTCTTGCCGGCATCGATGTAGACCGCGCGCAGGCCGCGCAGGATCTCGGCGTGGTCGGGCACCATCCGAACAGGATCCCAGGCCAGCCAGCGCTCCCAGATCTCGGGGATGACGCGGCCTGTGGTCGGAGTCGAACGGCAGGCGGACGGCGCCGTCGGGATCGGCCGAATAGCAGGCGGCCATGCACCAGACGTCGAGCATGTACGCAGTCGCTGTCCTTCGAGAGCGCCGGCCGCGAGCGGAAGTCCTGCCAGAAGCTCTCGTACGACCCCCCGTAGTCGTCGCGGAGCGTTCGCGCCGCCTGGCGGAACTCCGGCAGATAGACAGTTCTCGAACAGCGCGTCGCCGGCGTGCGTGGCAAGCCCGCCCCACAGGTCGGGCCGGAGCATCGGCGTGACCATGGCGCCGTAGCCGCCGCTCGACTTGCCCGTGATCGCGCGGTGCTCGCGCTCGGCGATCGTGCGGTAGCGGCGCGTCCACCCATGGCACGACCTCGTCGCAGAGGTACGTGTGGTACTTGCCGGTCGCCGGGGAGTCGAGGTACTGGCTGCCGCCGAGCGACGTCCACGCGTCGACGAAGACCACGACCGCGGGCGGCACCGAGTCGTCCGCGAACAGCTCGTCGACGAGCTCGACCACCGAAGGCCGGAACGCCGTGCCGGTTCCGCCACATGTCGATCTGGCCGGTGAGGCCCTGGATCAGGTAGATCGAGGGATAGGCCTCGGGCGGGTCGGACTCGTAGGCCGGCGGCAGGTAGACCCAGACCGGCCGTTCGTGCGGGTCGCCGAGCGGATTGCCCCGAAGGGCCTCGCTCACGATCGTCGATTCCTCGAGCCTGCCTCGCAGCTCGACCGACCAGGGACGAATCGGAACCTCCTCTACGATGCCCGGACCCCGTGGCCGCGCCAACCTACCAAGCCCTGCTGGCCTCACTCCAGGCGTACTGGGCGGAGCGCGGGTGTGTGGTCATGCAGCCGTACCACACCGAGCTCGCGGCCGGCACGATGAACCCGGCCACGTTCCTGCGCTGCCTTGGCCCGGGCGAGTGGCGGACGGCCTACGTCGAGCCCGTGATCAGGCCCACCGACGGGCGCTACGGCGAGAACCCGTTCCGGTTTCAGCACTACTTCCAGTTCCAGGTCATCCTCAAGCCCAGCCCGGAGGACGTCCTCGACCAGTACTGGGGCTCGCTGGAGGCGCTGGGGATCGACCTGAAGCGCCACGACCCGCGGCTCGTCGAGGACGACTGGGAGCAGCCGACCCTGGGCGCCTGGGGCCTCGGCTGGGAGGTCTGGCTGGACGGGATGGAGGTGACGCAGTTCACCTACTTCCAGCAGCTCGGCGGCTTCGACGTCGACCCGGTGCCCGCCGAGATCACGTACGGAACCGAGCGCCTCGCCATGTTCCTCCAGGGCAAGGACAGCGCGCTCGAGCTGGAGTGGGCTCCGGGCGTCACCTGGGGGGACGTCTATCGCGAGAGCGAGCGGCAGTTCTCGGCCTACAACTTCGATGTTGCCTCCGTCGACCTGCTGGTCCGCCACTTCGACGACCACGAGGCGGAGTGCGGCTCGGCTGCTGGAGCGCGGGCTGCCACTCCCCGCCTACGACCAGGTCCTGAAGTGCTCGCACACCTTCAACCTGCTCGACGCGCGCGGCGCGATCTCGGTCACCGAGCGCGCGGCCTACATCGGCCGGGTGCGCACGCTGGCGCGCCAGGTCGCGCGGTCGTACGTGGAGAGCCTCGATGCCCACGCTGCTGTTTGAGCTCGGGTCCGAGGAGCTGCCCGCGTCGGCCGTTCGGGCAGGCGCGACGCAGCTGCCGGAGCTCGTCCGCTCGCAGCTCGGCGTGGCGCCCGCGAACGTGTACGCCGGGGCGAGGCGGCTGGCCGTGCGCGTGGAGGGCCTGCCGGAGCGAACTCCGGACGAGTGGGCCAAAGGGCCGCCTGTCGACCTGAGGGAGAAGGCCGCGGCCGGCTTCGCCAAGCGCCACGGCGTCGCGATCGAAGAGCTCGAGGAACGGGAGGGTTTCCTCGGCGTCACGGTTCCGGGGAAGGCGCTGGCGGACGTTCTGCCCGAGCGGCTGGACGCGATCCTGCGCGGGCTCTCGTTCCCGAAGACGATGCGCTGGGACGACAGCGGCCTGCGCTACCCGCGCCCGGTGCGGTGGCAGTTCGCGCGCCTCGACTCGGAGCCCGTGGCGGGGCTCGGCACCGTCACCTACGGCCACAGGTTCACCTCCGGCGGCATCGAGGTCGCGAGCGCCGACGACTACGAGCGGGTCCTGCGCGAGGCGGGAGTCGAGCCGGACGCCGACGAGCGGGAGCGGCTGATCCGCTCCGGGCTGGACGCCCTCGGGGAGTGGTCGGATCCGCTCGGGAAGCTGGGTGAGGTCGTGCACCTGGTCGAGTGGCCGCGGGTGCAGGAGGGCACGTTCGACGAGCGCTTCCTCGCTCTGCCCGAGCGGGTGATCGTGACTGCGATGCAGTCGCACCAGCGCTACTTCCCGCTGGGCGGCAACCGGTTCGCGTTCGTCGCGAACGGCGGCGATCCCGAGGTCGTTCGGCAGGGCAACGAACGCGTCCTCGCGGGACGCCTCGAGGACGCGACGTTCACCTTCGAGCGCGACGTGGCGCGCGGCATCGACCAGCTGCTGCGCGAGCTGCCGTCGATCACGTTCTTCGCCGAGGCGGGCTCGTTCGCGGACAAGAGCGAGCGGCTCGTGAAGCTCGTGGACGAGCTGGGTGGCGGCGAGGCCTCGCGCGAGGCGGCGAGGCTGGCCAAGGCGGACCAGGCGGCCGAGCTCGTGCGGGAGTTCCCCGACCTGGAGGGCTACATCGGCGCCGAGTACGCGCGTCTGGCGGGCTATCCGGAAGCGGTCGCGAAGGGGATCGAGGAGCAGTACCTGCCGGACTCCGCCAGCGGCCCGCTGCCCGAGACCGAGCCGGGCAAGATCCTCGCCGCCGCGGAGAAGATCGACAACCTCCGCGTCGCGTTCGGCCTGGGGCACAAGCCGACGGGCTCGCGTGACCCCTACGGTCTGCGCCGCGCAGCGATCGGCCTGCTCCGGCTGGCGACCGAGGGCGCGCTCCCGATCGACCGGGCCGCGGCGTTCCCGGACGAGGAGCTGCGCGACTTCGTCGAGGAGCGGCTGGAGGGTCTACTCGACGTCCCTGTCGAGTTCGTCCGGGCCGCGCGCAAGTCGGGCGCCCGCGAGCTGGGCGCCGTGGCCGCGCTCGCCCGTTTCCTCGCCGCGCTCGAGGACGAGCGGCTGGAGCCGGTGCACACCGTGTTCACGCGCGCGGCCCGGATCGCCGGCTCGCAGGGCGACGGCCGGGTCAACCCCGAGCTGCTGACCGAGGAGGCCGAGGTGCAGCTGGCCCGGGCGGTGGAGACGGAGGAGGCGCGGATCGCGCGCGAGGTGGCGGTCGGCGACTTCGACTCGGCGTTCGAGGCGGCAGCCGGCCTCGCGCCCGCCGTGGAGCGCTTCTTCGACGAGGTGCTCGTGATGGCCGAGGATGCAGCCGTGCGCACGAACCGCCTGCGGCTCCTCTCGGAGCTGCGCGACGCGGTCGGCGCCCTCGGCGACTTCTCCGAGATCCCGCGCTAGTAGGAGGGCTTGGCGAAACGACGCTGTGCCATCCGCCACGCCCCCCGACGAGCGGCGTTCCACCAACCCCTCCTAGGCTTCGCGCAGGACGTAGCCGACTCCGCGCACCGTCTGGATCAGACGAGGCTCGCCGCCGCGCTCGAGCTTGCGTCGCAGGTAGCCGACGTAGACCTCGAGCGCGTTCGAGCTGGGCCCGAAGTCGTAGCCCCACACGCGCTCGAAGATCAGCGACCGGGTCAGCACCTGGCGCGGGTTGAGCAGGAAGAGCTCGAGCAGGAGGAACTCGGTGCGCGTCAGCTCGATCGGGCGGTCGCCGCGGAGCACCTCGCGCGTGCCCGCGTCGAGCGAGAGGTCGCCGAACGTGAGCGTGCCCTGGCCGGACGACGCCCCGTTTCGCCTCAGCAGCGCGCGCAGCCGGGCGAGCAGTTCCTCGAGGGCGAACGGCTTGACCAGGTAGTCGTCCGCGCCGGCGTCGAGCCCGGCGACGCGGTCCGCGACGGCGTCGCGGGCGGTCAGGAGCAGGATCGGCGTCCGGTCGCCGCGGGCCCTCAGCTGCGTGGAGACGGCGATGCCGTCCATGCGCGGCATGAGCACGTCCAGGACGAGCGCGTCGGCCCCCGCCGTTCCGAACCGCTCGAGCGCGTCGACGCCGTCCTCCGCCAGCTCGACCTCGTACCCCTCGAGTCGCAGCGCGCGCTCGAGCGCTGTGCGGACGGGAAGCTCGTCGTCGACGACCAGGATGCGCATCGGCCCACGGACTCTCGCTCGGAGCCTAGGCGGGAGGGCGCGCTCGCGCCGCCTGCGCAACGGAAACCTTACGCCGTCTTAATCTCGGCTTAGCGGGGAGTTCAGACGGCTCTCACGCGGGGAAGGTGTACTGCCGACGTGCCACAGATCCAGCTGAGGAAGAGCACGGTCGCCCGCACGGCGTCGCTTCTGGTCGCCGCGCTGCTCGGCGGCCTCGTCGCCGTGGGTGCGGGCATGCTGCTCGACGACGACGACGCGGTCCCGACGAGCGCCGCCGGCACGACGACCGTGGTGACCGACTCCACGCGGCCGGCCGCGGGCGGAAGCTCCGCCGCCGACCTCTACCGGCGCGCCGCGCCTGCGGTCGTCGAGATCCAGGCCGGCAATGCGAGCGGCACCGGCTTCGTGATCGATGCCGAGGGCCACGTCGTCACGAACGACCACGTCGTCGGCAGCGAGAAGACCGTCGAGGTTCGCTTCGCCACCGGCGGCGAGGAGCAGGGCCGCGTGCTCGCGACCGATCCCTCCACCGATCTGGCCGTGATCGAGGTCGATCTCGCCGGCCACGACGTCACCCCGGTCGAGCTCGGCTCGTCGGCCGACGTCCAGGTTGGAGACTCGGTCTACGCGATCGGCAACCCCTTCGGGCTCGAGCGCTCGCTGACCGCCGGCATCGTCAGCGCGCTCGACCGCTCCATCACCGCCCCCAACAACTTCACGATCAACGGCGTCATCCAGACCGACGCCCCGGTCAATCGCGGCAACTCGGGCGGTCCGCTGCTCGACGCTGCCGGGAACGTGATCGGCGTCGTCTCCCAGATCCAGAGCGAGAACGGCGGCAACATCGGCATCGGCTATGCGGTTCCGAGCGACACCGTGCGCACTGTCGTCGACCAGCTGCTGACCGACGGCGAGATCGAGCGCGCCTACCTCGGCGTGCGCCTCGCCGAGGGCGACAACGGCGTGACGCTGTCGACGGTGATCGAGAACGAGCCGGCCGACCGCGCGAGGCCTCGAGTCGGGAGACCTCGTGCTCCAGGCCGGAGGCAAGCCGGTCGACTCCGCCGACGACATCCAGGGCGCGGTGTCGGCGCAGAAGCCCGGCGACAAGCTCGAGCTGCGGATCCGCCGCGGCGACGACGAGCGGACGGTCACCGTCACGCTCGGCACCAGGCCCCCCGCCGCGGAGTAGCGCTAGGCTGGCCGCGTGAGCGGCGCCGTCGAGCTGCACGTGATCTCGGACGCGACCGGTGCGACCGCGAAGCGGCTCGTCCAGGCGCTCGAGGCGCAGTTCCCCGACCAGCAGTTCGAGGACATCGTCCATCCGCGCGTCGAGACCGTCGACGACCTGCGCCTCGCCGTGTCGCGGGCGAAGGGGCGCCGTGCCGTCGTCATCTACACGCTCGTCGACCAGGAGATGCGCGAGGCGATGCGCGACCTCTGCAAGCGCGCCCGCGTCCACTACTGCGACCTGCTCGGCCACCCGATCGACGCGGTCGTACGTGTCTCGGGCCAGGCCGCACGCATGACACCCGGTGCTCGCCCGCCGCTCGACTCGCAGTACTTCCGCCGGATGGCCGCGATCGAGTTCGCCGTCAAGTACGACGACGGCGTCGGATCGGGCCTCCACGACGCGGACATCGTGCTCGTCGGCGTCTCGCGCACGTCGAAGACGCCGTTGTCGATGTACCTGGGTTACCTCGGCTACAAGACCGCGAATGTGCCCGTCGTCCAGGGCATCGACCCGCCGAACGCGCTCTTCGAGATCGACCAGACGAAGGTCGTCGGGCTGACGATCGGCGCCGAGCGGCTGGCCGAGATCCGCCAGGAGCGGGCTCGCCGCCTGGGGGGCGGCAACGGCAAGTACGCCGCGCTGGTCCCGATCTACGAGGAGCTCGACTACGCGGCCGAGATCCACCGGCGACTGGGCTGCCCGGTGATCGAGATGACCGAGCTCTCGATCGAGGAGACCGCGGCCCGGATCATCCGGCTCGTCGAGCGGCGCCAGTCCGAGGTTCGCGCCTGAGCGCTGCCGGCAACCCGTACGGCCGCCCGCGGATCTCGCCGCTGCGCTGGGCGCTCTGGTGGGCGATCCTCGTGCTCGCTGATCTGGTCTTCTACGTGCTGCTGACGCCGATCTGGCTCGGCGGACGCGTGCTCGCGTGGATCGCCGAGTGGCGGGCGCGCCGCCGCCCCGGCTAGGCGACGAGCCTGGCGTCGATGCGCGTCTCCGCTGCCTCGCCGTCGCGCAGCTCGACGCGGTAGGCGGCCTTGCCGTCGAACGCGGTCACGGCCTCGCGCAACTCCCAGCCGTCGAAATGGAGCACGACGCCGTCCTCGGCCGCCCAGCCGCCCGGGATGCCGCCGGCGACGAGCTCGTGGTAGCGCGGCCGTCGTAGCTCCTCGCCGTCGTAGTGCGGG
The DNA here is from genome assembly GCA_963733845.1 of uncultured Actinomycetes bacterium. GTDB lineage: Bacteria > Actinomycetota > Thermoleophilia > Gaiellales > Gaiellaceae > DATFQE01. The sequence goes on along the minus strand of CAVTEM010000006.1, from coordinate 48,429 downwards.
CACGCGCTGCCGGGGATCAGCCCGAGGCACTCCATCGACTCGAGCTGCGGGCCGTACGAGTCGGTGACGCCGGCCTCGAACCAGCAGATCATCCCGGCGCTGACGCCGGAGAGCACGACGCCCGCCTGCCAGGCCTCCCGGACGATCTCGTCCATGCCGTGCTCGCGCCAGATCGCGAGCATGTTGGCCGTGTTGCCGCCGCCGACGTAGACGAGATCCTGGCCGAGCACGAGCTCGCGCAGCTCCGGCGGCGGCCACGGGAAGAAGTCCAGGTGCGACACCTCCGCGCGGCTCGCGAATGCGCCGTAGAACTGGACGCCGTAGTCACGGCTCTCGGCACTCGCGGTCGGGACGAACAGCACCCGCGGCCGCTCCTTGCCCGTCAGGCCGAGCAGCCAGTCCTCGAGGGCGCGGTACTCGGGCTCGCCCACCGCGTGGCCGCCGAATCCGACGATCTGCGGCCCGGGCATGGGTCGAGCATATGGGAAGATCCCCGTCCCCGATGGCCCCTTCCCGCTACATCTACGACTTCGACGAGCCTTCCGACGGCGGGCGCGAGCTGCTCGGCGGCAAGGGCGTCGGCCTGGCGGAGATGACGCTCCTCGGCGTTCCCGTTCCGGCGGGGTTCACGGTTACGACGGACGCGTGTCGCGCCTACATGGGCGGTGACGGCCAGCTCCCCGAGGGGCTCGCGGCCGAGGTCGAGCAGCACCTCACGGCGCTCGAGGAGAAAACCGGGAAGCGCTTCGGCGACGCGTCGGACCCGCTGCTCGTCTCCGTCCGCTCGGGAGCCGCGGTCTCCATGCCCGGGATGATGGACACGATCCTCAACCTGGGCCTGAACGACGAGGCCGCAGACGGCCTGGCCACGCGGACCGAGAACGAGCGCTTCGCGCGGGACTCGTACCGGCGCCTGATCCAGATGTACGGGGAGGTCGTCGACGGGATCCCCGCCCATCGCTTCGAGGACGCGCTGACGTCGCTCAAGAGCCGCCAGGGCGCCGCCCAGGACACGGATCTCGACGCGGACGACCTCTCCGAGCTGATCGAGACCTTCAAGGGCATCTACCGCGAGGAGACGGGCTCCGACTTTCCGCAGGACGCGCGCGGCCAGCTGATGCGCGCGGTGCAGGCGGTCTTCGAGTCGTGGGACACCCCGCGGGCGCAGGTGTGCGCGACGCGCCAACGAGATCCCGAATGACCTGGGGACCGCGGTCAACGTTGTCCAGATGGTCTTCGGGAACACGCGGATCCGACCCTCCGCGACCGGGGTCTGCTTCACGCGCGACCCGCTCGATGGTGCGGCCTGGCGTCTGGGGCGAGTTCCTCGACCAACGCTCAAGGAGAGGACGTGGTCGCCGGCATCGGACGCCCGGCCGCTCGCCAATGCAAGACCATCTCCCAGAGGCCTTCGAGGCGCTCAGCACACCATGCGCCGCCTTGAAGAGCACTACAAGGACACGCAGGACATCGAGTTCACGGTCGAGGCCGGCCGCCTCTACCTCTTGCAGACCCGAACCGGCAAGCGGAACGGCCACGTCTGCTACGCGAATCGCCGTCGACATGGTCGAAGAGGGTCTACTCACCGCAGCTGAAGCTGTGATGCGGATTCGACCCGGCGCAGTTCGAAAAACTGCTGCACCCGATGATCGATCCCTCCGCGGCGACCTACGAGGTTGCGGCCAGCGGGCTGAACGCCTCACCGGGAGCCGGTCGGGAAGGTCGTCGTTTGACGCCGACATCGCCGAAGAGCGGGCCTGCGGGCGACGACGTGATCCTCGTGCGGCCAGAAACGACGCCGGACGATATCCACGGGCATGCTCCGGTCCAAGGGGATCCTCACTGCCCGCGGCGGCATGACCTCGCACGCGGCGGTTGTGGCGCGCGGGATGGGCAACCGTGCGATCGCAGGGTGCGACGCACTCGAGTTGATCTCGACGAGCAGGCTGGCCCGGCTCGGTGAACGGCACGTGATTCATCGAGGGAGACGTCTCACGATAGACGGCGGCTCCGGCGAGGTCATCCTTGCGGACGTCCCGCTCGTGCCGCCGGAGATCAACGAGAACTTCGAGCGTCGCTCGCCTGGGCCGACTCGGCTTTCGGCGCCTGAAGGTGCGGGCGAACGCCGACACGCCCGAGGACGCGGCGAAGGCGCGGGAGTTCGGCGCGCAGGGGATCGGCCTCTGCCGCACCGAGCACATGTTCATGGCCGAGGGCCGGCTCCCGGTCGTGCGCGAGATGATCCTGGCCGAGGACGAGCGCGGCCGGCGGTCGGCGCTGGAGCGGCTGCTTCCGATGCAGCAGTCCGACTTCGAGGGGATCTTCGAGGCGATGGCCGGGCTGCCCGTGACGATCCGGCTGCTCGACCCGCCGCTGCACGAGTTCCTGCCCTCACTCGAGGAGGCGAAGGACGAGCGCTTGCGCGAGCGCATCCGCTCGCTGCAGGAGGCGAACCCCATGCTCGGCACGCGCGGGTGCCGGCTCGGGCTGCAGTGGCCCGAGATCTACGAGATGCAGGTGCGCGCGATCGTGCGGGCCGCCAAAGCGGTCGAGCACAGGACCGGCGACGCGCCCCTGGTCGAGATCATGCACCCGCTCGTCGGCTTCGCCGAGGAGCTCAAGCGACTGCGCGAGCTGACGATCCGCACCGCCGAGGAGGAAGACGCGGGCGAGTACCTCTGCGGCACGATGATCGAGCTCCCGCGCGCGTGCGTGCGAGCCGACGAGATCGCGGAGCACGCCGACTTCTTCTCGTTCGGCACCAACGACCTCACGCAGACCGCGCTGGGCTTCTCGCGCGACGACGCGGAGGGCAAGTTCCTCACGCACTACCTCGAGGACGGCGTCCTGAAGGCGAACCCGTTCGAGACGCTCGACCAGAGCGGGGTCGGCGACCTGATGCGGATTGCGGTCGAGCGGGGAAGAGGCGCGCGCGAGGAGATCAAGCTCGGCATCTGCGGCGAGCACGGCGGGGAGCCGAAGAGCGTCGCGTTCTGCCACGCGCTGGGGCTCGACTATGTCTCCTGCTCGCCCTTCCGCGTGCCGCTGGCCCGCCTGGCCGCGGCGCAGGCGGCGCTCACGGACTCCGGGATCCGCGCGGCGGTCGCGGGCGGCTAAGCGCGCTGTCGCCCGAGGGGCGGCTCAGGAGAGCGTTCCGTTCGAAGCCCAGAAGGCGACGGCAAGGCTCAGGACGCCGATGCCGATCAGCCCCGCGACGCCGACGAGGCCGGGCTTGCCGTAGACGGCGTGCCCTCGCCCGAAACGCGAGAGCGCGAGCATCCCGACCGCGCCGCCGACCAGGCCGCCGAGGTGGCCGCCGATCGAGATCCCGGGAACAGCGAAGCTGAACACGATGTTGAGCACGATGATCGACAGCGCCCCGCCGCCGAAGACGTACGTGCCCTGGCGCTCGAGCACGAACGCCGCGCCGAAAACTCCGAAGAGCGCGCCCGAGGCGCCGACGGTGAGCGCGTTCGGGTTCACCAGCAGGGCACCCGCCGAGCCCGCGAGCCCGGATACGACGTAGAGCAGCAGGAAGCGACCGCGTCCGAGCACCTGCTCGACGGCCGAGCCGAACCACCACAGGGCGAGCATGTTCAGACCCAGGTGGAGGGGCCCGTAGTGCAGGAACATCGGCGCGAACAGCCGCCACCACTCGCCGTCGGCGACCAGCGGGCCGTAGAGGACGCCTTCGACGTAGATCCGGTTTCCGGTGCCGTTGATGTTCCCGCCGAGCCCGAGCTCGAGCAGGTAGATGCCGACGTTGATCGCGACCAGGGCCTTGGTGACCAGGGCACCCGTTCCCTCGTAGCTGGCGCGCTTGACGCTCTGGCTGACGCGGGCGGTTCCCTGCGGCTGTCCGGAGTGCTCCGGACAGCGGATCCCGACAGGCGCGAAGACCATGCAGTCGGGACAGATCGGCCGGCCGCACTCCGAGCACGTGACGCCGGTTTCCCTGTTGGGATGCCGGTAGCAGTACATGGTCGCCGCCTCGCTCATGCAGCAGTAGCGTAGTGCGCCGGTGCGGATCGACGGCCGGGATCGTCCCGGGCGGGCCTGTCACCACACTACTTGACAATGCAAGGTAGTGGGCATAGATTGTCAGCGTGGCGGGGGTGCACGACAGCCAGCTTCTGAAGGGCGTCCTGGGGATCGTGCTGCTCCGTCTCCTGGCGGAGCGCGAGTCGTACGGGTACGAGCTCGCCGTGCGCGTCCAGAAGGCGGGTCTGGCGGACGTCCCGGACGGGTCGATCTATCCGGCGCTCGGGCGCCTCGAGCGTGACGGCCACGTGACCTCGCGGCTCGTGGCCTCGCCGTCGGGACCGGCACGCAAGTACTACCGCCCGACCGATTCCGGCCGTGCGCTGCTCGCACGCGGGACGGCGTCGTGGCGCGCGCTGGTGGACGTGGTCGACCCGCTGCTCACCCGTCCCGTTCCGACGAAGCCGAAGGAGGCAGCAGCATGAACCTCACGATCGAGCGCTACGTCTGGCGCGTGAGCCGGCGGCTGCGCCCGTACGTCCCAGCCGAGCGGCGGCGGGAGATTCGGAGCGAGCTCCGGGAGCACCTCGGCGGGGCCGCCGCCGACGTCGGCGCGCGTGCTGCGGTCGAGCAGGCGGGCGCGCCCGAGGCGGTCGCACGGGACTACGCAGAGGGCGAGTTCGGGCGGCCTCGGTCCTGGAGGCCGCGCGCGGGCGCCGTCGCCGCTTTGGTGGCGCTGTTCGTCGTCGCAGTGCTCCAGCAGCGCGAGCTCCGGCTCAACCGCGCGCCGCACTGGGGGAACTTCGACCCGTGGAGCGCCGACCTCTGGCTGCTGCGGCTGCACGGCGACCTCGAGCGGACGCTCATCGTCCACGTCGACGTCCAGCGGATCGCGTACATCGTCATCCCGCTCGTCGCCTTTCTGCTCTGGTCGCGCAGCTGGCGGCGCGTGCCGCCCCTGTGGAGGCGGAGGGTGTCCGCTGACCGCTCTCTCGGTTTTCCGGACTGAGCCTCTAGTCGGTCTGCGCCTCGTCCTTCACCTCGAACGCGGTGAGCTTGCCGCTGTCCCAGTCCACGTCGAGTCCCCCTTCGTTACAGCGCACCGCGATGGTTGTGGAGTCGATGTCGGGCGCGGTGGCCAAAATGGCGGTCAGCGCGACCCGCTCGCTGGTCGGGGCGTCCTGCGGGTTTGACCCGTCCTCCTGGCCGAAACCTTCGCCGATGTACCGCACCTCGTCGATGATCGTGGTGTCGCTCTGGACGAGGACGCAGGTGTTGCCGAAGATCGGGAACCAGCCGCGGAGGGTGAGCTTGGCCTGAACGAGCCAGCGCCCGGCGGGGAGGTGGATCGCCAGCAGGTTCGAGCAGTCCAGCATGTCGGAGCACTGCGACAGGTCCTGCAAGATGGGTGCGCCGCTGTCGTCGCCGCGCACGCGCGGAGCGTCGAGCGAGGCGCGGGCGCCGGGCGAGAGATCGGCGAGCACGACGCTCTCGTCGAGGATCTCCGAGCCGCGGACGGCATCCGCCTGGATCTCGGGCGAGCGCACCGCATCGGTCTGGATCTGCTCCGCCCCGACGCTGTCGCGCGGCAGGACGATCGCCGCGGTCGCCGTCCCGGTGAGCGCGAGGAACAGCGCCAGCGTGGCCGTGACGTTGGCGTAGCTCAGCCGCGCGCGCAGGCGGTCGAGGAACCTGTCTCGGTGCTGGTCGTCGTGCGGTCTCGTGTCGCTCATGACTCCCTCTCCTCGGCTCGGGGGTTGGACGTCTATCACTGCCTTCGAGGCTAGGGCCGCACCCGCCTGAGCCTCTAGCTGGAAAGCCCTAGATCCGCTGGGGAAAGCCCTATCCGGACTTCCGAGAGAGCGGTCACCGCCCATTTAGAGAAGTTTTCCTTGACAGGCGAACGTGTGTTCGTGTAGAACATACGTTCCCATGGTCGCCTGCATCGTCATCCCGGGGTTCGAGCTGCGCGCCGCGCTGCGGGCCCGGCCGGCGCTCGCGCTTCGCGCCGCCGCGCTCGCACCGGTCGAGGGAGAGGAGCCGCTGCTCGGCCCGGTCACGGCGGCCGCCGAGGCTGCGGGGGTCAGGCCCGGCATGCGCCTTGGGGAGGCGCTCGCCACCTGTCCCTCGCTTGCGCTCGTGGAGCCGGATCCGGCCGGAACGGAACAGGCGTGGGAAGAGATCGTGCGGCGGCTCGAGGACGTCGGCATCGCCGTAGAACCGGTTGGGCAGGGTTGCGCGTACTTCGATACACGCGGCGTCGAGCGCCTCTACGGCGGCGTCGAGGGGGCGCTCCGCCGCGCTCTCTCTGCCGTGGGCTCGAGCTGGGATCCGCGCGCGGGCGCCGCCGAGCGCCGCTTTGCCGCCCTTGCGGCCGCGAACGTGGCCCGTCCGGGCCAGGCGCTCGTGGTCGACGACGGCCGCGCCGCAGGCTTTCTCGCCCCGCTGCCGCTCGAGCTGCTCCCGCTGGAGCAGCGCAGGCGCGAGGAGCTCGCCGAGCTCGGCGTCCGGCGCGTCGGCGACCTCGCCTCGCTGCCCGCGGCCGCGGTCGCCGAACGGCTCGGGACGGACGGCCGCAAGGCCTGGAACCTCGCGCGCGGCGAGCAGGGGAGACGCGTGCGCGCGCGCAGGCCGGCGGCCGAGCTCGCCGAGATGCTCGAGTTCCCCGAGGCGGTGGGCAACGAGCTCACCCTGCGCAGGGCGCTGAACGTCCTGCTCGACGGACTGCTCGCGCGGCCAGAGCGCGCCGACCGGCTCGTGCGCAAGCTCGCGCTGTCGGCCCGCCTCGTCGGCGGCGGCTCCTGGCGCCGCACGCTGACACTGCGCGAGCCCAATGCCGAGCGCGACCGTCTACGCGTCGCGCTCGGACCAAAGCTGGCCGAGCTGCCAGGCCCGGTCGTCACGCTCAGGCTCGAGGCGGTCGAGCTGGCGCGTTCGACGGGCCGGCAGCTCGAGCTGGTCAAGTCGGAAGGCGACGAGCTCACCGTCCGGCTCGGCGAAGGCCTCCGCCAGGTGCGCGCAAGCACGGGCGGCGGCGCGGTCTGCTCCGTCGTGGAGGTGGCGCCCTGGTCACGGATTCCCGAACAGCGCGCACTGCTCGTCGCGCGGGACGAGTAAACGAGCCCAGGCGGGCGCTCGTCGAGGCCCGAGTGGACGGCACGCCCGGGCGCGTGAATCGCCAGGGAGTGGCGTTCGTCCGAGAGGAATGGCGCGTCGTCGACCGCTGGTGGACGGAGGACCCCGTCGATCGCCGCTACTTCGAAGTCGTGCTCGAGACCGGCGAGAACACGGTCGTCTTTCGCGACGAGGAGCGCGGGTGCTGGTTCAGCCAGCGCGGAGCGTGAGGGCTCTTGGCCGATTTTCCCAGAGGCGCTGAGGCGTGGAGGGCCTTCCACGCACGCAGCACGCCGGCCTGGGAGACCGGCCGTACGAGGTTCCACGCTACGCGTCGCGTCCTCTGCACACGCGAGCTCGAAGAGCTCGAGCGCGCCGTACGCCGAGCTGCACGCGCACTCGGCGTACTCGTTCCTCGACGGCGCCTCGCACCCGGAGGAGCTGGCCGCGCGGGCGGCCGAGCTGGGTTACGAGGCGCTCGCGCTCACCGACCACGACGGGCTCTACGGCTCGCTCGAGTTCGCGCACGCCGCCAAGGCGTTCGGCGTCCGGGCGATCACCGGCGCGGAGGTCACGCTCGCGGGCGGCGCCCATGTCACGCTGCTCGTCGAGAGCGCGCAGGGCTACGCCAACCTCTGCCGGCTGCTGACCGAGGCGCACAGGCACACACGCCTGCCCGGTCGCGAGGCCGAGCTGCTGCCGCCCGCGCTCGAGCAGGGGCTGCTCGAGGAGCTGAACGAGGGCCTCGTGTGCCTCTCGGGCTGCGCCCGCCACGGGCTGGCGGTCCGCGATCCGAACGCCGCAGCGCGACTCGCCTCGGCGTTCGGGCGCGACCGCTTCCACGTCGAGCTCCAGCGCCCGTACGAGCGCGGCGACGCGCGCCGGAACGCCCGCCTGCGCGAGCTCGCCGAGACGCTGGGCGTTACCACGGTCGTCACCGGCGACGCCCACGCCCACCACCCGGGCCGCACCGCGCTCCAGGACGCGCTCGTCGCGATCAGGAACCGCACCTCGCTCGAGGGCAGCGAGCGCGAGCGGCGCGGGAACCGCGAGAGCGTCCTGCTCGACCCGGCCGAGGTGGCCGACCGCTTCCCCGACGACCGCGACGCAGTGGCGCGCACCGTCGAGCTGGCCGCGCGGCTCGAGTTCGACCTCACGCAGGAGCTCGGCTACCGCTATCCGGACTTCTCGGACGGGCCCGATCCGGCCGACGTCCAGCTCGCCCGTGTCTGCAACGGCGCGTTCGAGGAGCGTTACGGCGGCGCGAACGGTACGCTCCTAAGTAGACGGGCGAGGGAACGGCTCGACGAGGAGCTGGCCCTGATCGCCGAGCTGAAGCTCTCGGGCTTCTTCCTGCTCCATTGGGAGGTGCTGGAGCTCGCGCGCGAGGTAGCGCGCGAGGTGAGAGGCCGCGACTCGCCCCGGCACTCGCTGCCGCCCGGCCGTGGGCGGGGGAGCTCGGTCGGCTCGCTCGTCTGCTACCTGACCGGCCTCTCGCACGTCGACCCGGTCGCCGCCGACCTCTCGCTCGGCCGCTTCATCAACCGCGAGCTCGAATCCGTCCCCGACATCGACCTCGACTTCCCGCGCGACATCCGCGAGAAGCTGATCGTCGGGGTCACCGAGCGCTACGGGCGCGAGCACGCGGCGCTCGTGGCCAGCTTCGCCACCTACCGCTCGCGCGGGGCGATCCGCGACCTCGGCAAGGCGCTCGGGCTCCCGTTCGGCGAGCTGGAGCGGCTCGCGCGTGTCTCCGACGGTTGGAACGCCAAGCGCGTGGCCGAGGAGCTCGCGCTTCTGCCCGAGGCCGAGAGACGCCTTGCGTCGCCGCGCTGGCGGGCGTTCGGGGAGCTCTGCACCGAGATCGCAGGCCTGCCGAGACACATCTCGCAGCATCCGGGCGGGATGGTGATCTCTTCGCGGCCGCTGGTCGAGCTCGTCCCGGTGATGCCGTGCGCGATGACCGGCCGGCAGATGTGCCAGTGGGACAAGGACTCCTGTTCGGACGCGGGCTTCCTCAAGATCGACCTGCTCGGGCTCGGGATGCTCTCGGCGGTCGAGGAATGCGTCGACCAGGTAGCTCGTCTGCGCGGCGAGACGATCGACCTCTCGCGCATCTCGCTCGAGGACCGGGACGTCTTCGCGGAGATCCAGCGGGCGGACACCGTCGGCGACTTCCAGATCGAGAGCCGCGCGCAGATGCAGGTGATCCTGCGAACCCGCCCCGAGACGATCGAGGACATCATGACCCAGGTCGCTCTCGTGCGGCCCGGGCCGATCCAGGGTGGAGCCGTCCATCCCTACATCGAGCGGCGCCAGAAGCTGCGAGAGGACCCGGCCTACGTCCCGCCCGCCGACCATCCGCTGCTCGAGGAGCCGCTCCGGGCGACGCTCGGCGTCGTCGTCTTCCAGGATCAGGTCCTGGACGTGGCGATGGCCCTCGCAGGCTTCACGGTGGGGGAGGCCGAGGGGCTGCGCCGTGCGATGAGCCGCAGGCGGAGCGAGGCGGCGCTCGAGTCCTACCGCGAGCGGTTCGTCAAGGGAGCGGCCGGGAAGGGTGTCGCCGCCGAGCTGGCGAACGAGATCTACGACAAGCTCGTCGCCTTCTCCGGGTTCGGCTTCCCCAAGTCGCACGCCGCCGCGTTCGGCCTGCTCGCGTACCAGTCGGCCTGGCTGCGCCACCACTACCCGGCCGAGTTCCTCTGCGCCCTCCTGAACGCGCAGCCGATGGGCTTCTACCCGCCCGCGACCCTCGTGCGCGACGCGCAGCGGCGCGGGGTGGAGGTGCTGTCGCCCGACCTCAACCTCAGCGCGGCGAAATGCGACGTGCAGGACGGTGCCGTGCGGGTCGGCCTCGAGTACGTCGACTCCCTGAGCGAGGACGACGCAGCAGCTCTCGTCGAGGAGCGGGAGCGGGGCGGCTCGTTCTCGGGCGTGGTGGAGCTCGCCCAGCGCGCGCCGCTCAGCCGCGACGAGCTGGAGGCGCTCGTCGGCTCGGGCGCCTGCGACGCGCTCGGCGGCTCACGCCGGGCGCTGCTGTGGGAGCTCGGGCTCGTTCCGCGGGCGCAGTCGGTTCCCGGCAGCGGCGGCGAGGAGCAGCAGCTGGCGCTGGCGCTCGACCCGACAGCCGAGACGCCGGAGCTGCCCCAGCAGACGCCGTGGGAGCGCATGCTCGCCGACTACCGGCGCACGAGTCTCTCGGTCGGCGTCCACCCGCTCGAGCTCCTGCGCCCGCATCTGCCCGAGGGCGTGCTCTCGAGCGAGGAGCTGCGCGCCGCACCGAACCGCTCGCAGGTCGCCGTGGCCGGGATGGCCGTCGCGCGCCAGCGTCCTGCGACCGCGAACGGCGTCGTCTTCATGCTGCTCGAGGACGAGCATGGCCAGATGAACCTGATCGTGCCGCCCAAGGTCTACGACCGCTTCCGCGCCATCGTCCGCGGCGAGCCCCTCGTGCTCGCCCGCGGCCGCTTCGAGAAGGTCGGCGAGAACCGCAACGTCCTCGTCCGCGAGCTCGAGACGCTCGGCCCGCTCGCGCGCCGGCTCTCGCAGGGCGACGTGCACGGCTCGTTGCCGGCCGCGCACCACTTCGGCCACAGGTAGGCCCGCAAATCAGCCGGCGGCGCGCAACACCGGAAAGCGCTTGCGGAACGCCCGCTCGAACGCGGCTTCGTACTTCTCGGCCGCGTCCTCGTCGAGTGTCGCCGCGAACGCGTCTCGCATCTCCGCGAGCTCGTCGGTCGCGAGCTCGACGAGGTCGAGGAACTCCGAGTAGCGCTCCTCCGCGTCGTCGCGGTCGGCTTCGCGGTGGACGGTGCGCGCCTCCTCGATCCGGCGGAGAAGCGCGGCGTTCTCGGCCTCGAACAGGTCGAGCTGGCGCGCGATCGCGTCCGCGAACCGGCGCCGTCCGAAGATCACTCGAGCAGCTCCCGATAGAGGGCGAGGTGGGCGGCCGCGGCGGCGTCCCAGGTCAACTCGGCGCGGGCCCGCTGGGCACCTGCGCGGGCGGCCGCAAGGGCCTCCTCGTCGCCCGTCAGCTCGGCAATTGCCGCCGCGAGGCCGTCCACGTCACCGGCGGGAACGACGCGGCCGGCGCCGAAGCGGGCGACCGGCTCGGCGAGGCCGCCGACGTCGTAGGCGACCGCGGGGACGCCGGCGCCCAGTGCGCGGAGCAGCGCCCCGCTCTGGTCGATCTCGGGGCGGTAGGGAAAGACCGCGACGGTCGCCTCGCCGAGCGCGTCGTCCACCTCGGCCGAGGTGAGGTAGCGCAGGCGCCACTCCGCCCGGTCTCCGGCCGCCGCGCGGTAGGGCTCGACGGGCTCGAGCGGCTCGCCGGCGACCAGCAAACGGGCGCCGTCGGCTCGCTTGACCGCCTCGATCGCGTCGCCGAGGCCCTTGTAGGACCTGATCATCCCGAGCGCGAGCACGGTGCGACCGTCGTCGCGCCGGGGCGGGTCGCTGGGGAAGACGGGGTGCGGAACGACGCGGAGCCGGGCCTCGTCGACACCGAGGCCGGCGAGCGTCTCGCGTCCGCGCTCGCTGTGCACGACCACCCGGTCGAAGCGGCCGAGCAGGCGGCGCCAGAGCTCGACCTTCTTCGCGGTGCGCCGCGGCAGCAGGTCGTGGGCGGTGAACACGAGCGGCGCGCGGGAGCGGAGGGCTCGCGCGTCGATCTCGGGCGCGGCGAGCCACTGCACGTGGAGGACGTCCGCCGGCCGCCGCGCGAGCCGCGCGAGCCCGAGCGGGTGCTCGAGCGCCTTGAGCGGCAGCCGCAGGCGAGAGCGACGGAACACGCGCGAGCTGAGCGGGTAGAAGAGCTCGTTGCGCCGGTAGCCGTCGGGGGTCGGGGTCTCGCCGAAGCGGAAGCGCGACGTCACCAGCTCGACGTCCTCGCCCGCGCGCGCGAGGGCGGCCGCGAGCTCGTGGTCGTACTCGGGCGTGAAGGAGGAGGGGTCGGCGAGGACGATCCGCACCGCGCCTAGAGTAATGCGGTGCTGATCCGCACCTGGAACGTGTTCCACGGGCGCTCTCACCCGCCCGGGCGGGCGCTGTACCTCGAGCGGATGATCCGGCTTGCGACCGAGGACCGTCCGGACGTGCTCTGCCTGCAGGAGGTGCCGCCGTGGTCGCTCGAGTTGCTCGGCGATTGGAGCGGGATGGAGGCGTTCGGCTCGGTGGGCGCGCGGCCCTCGCTCGGTCCGTTCCCCTCGAGGGCGAAGCTCGGCCGATGGCTGACCGCGCTCGATCCGGCCCGGTTTCGCGGCGCGTTCGCGGGCCAGGCGAACGCGATCCTGCTCGCGCCTCACCTGCGGGTGCTCCAGCGCCGGTCGCTCGTGCTCAACGCACGCGGCTTCAGGCGGGCACAGGCGAGCAGGCTGGGCTTGCCGCTCGTCGACGAGCTCTACTGGGCGAAGGAGCGGCGCGTCTGCCAGGCACTGCGCGTCGCTCCTCCCCGACGGGCGGGTCGCGGCGATCGCCAACTTCCATGCCACCGGTTCCAAGGACAAGCGGATCCCGGACGCCGAGGTGCTGCGGGCGGCGACGTTCGCCGACGCGCTGGCCGGCCCGGAGGAGGTCTGCCTGCTCGTGGGCGACTTCAACGTGACGGCCGAGCGCTCGCTGATCCTGCGCGAGCTGACAGGCCCGGAGTGGGGGTTCTCGCGACCCGGTGTGGGGATCGACCACGTGCTCGTGCGGGGCGCCGAGGCGGGGCCGCCGGAGCGGTGGCCGATCGCGGCACGGCAGCTCGACGGCGTGGTCGTCAGCGACCACAGTCCGGTTGACGTCCGGCTCGACGTGGGCGATCCGCTATGAAGGCCGCCGTGGCTGTCTTCGAGGAGGTGCGCGCTGAGTTCCCGGTGCTCGAGCGCCTGGCGTACCTGAACGCGGGCTCGATCGGGCCGTTGGCGAGGCGGACGGCGGCGGTGATGGCGGAGCGGCTCGCCGCCGAGCTGGCGGGCGGTCGCGGCGGGATCGCGCAGTTCCTCGACCTGATCGAGGCTCGCGGCCGCGTGCGGGCCGCGCTGGCGGCGGCGATCCACGTCCCCGTCGAGAACCTCTCGCTGACGTCGTCGACCACCGAGGGCTGCAACATCGTCCTCGGCGGGCTCGACCTCGGTCCCGACGACGAGATCGTGACCACGGACGTGGAGCATTTCGGCCTTGTGGGCCCGATCGGGGTGTCGGAGGCTCGCGTTCGCGTTGCCCGGGTGCGGGATCGGCCTGCCGAGGAGGCTTTCGACGTGATCCGGGAGCAGGTCGGTCCGAAGACGAAGCTGCTTGCCCTTTCTCACGTCGCCTGGACGACCGGACACGTGTTGCCCGTGCGCGAGCTGAAGGAGGAGACGGGGCTACCGGTGCTCGTGGACGGGGCCCAGTCCGTCGGCGCTATCCCGGTCGAGGCCGCGGGCTTCGACTTCTACACGGTTTCGGGCCAGAAGTGGCTGTGCGGGCCGGATTCGACGGGCGCGCTGTACGTGGCCGATCCGGACGGGCTGCGCCTGTCGAAGCCGAGCTACTTCGCGCAGGAGGGGTTCGAGCCGGACGGGACGTTCGTCGTGCGCGACGGGGCGGCCCGCTTCGACCCTGGCTGGATCCCGCCGGCCTCGCTGGGCGGGCTGGAGGCCGCCCTCGCCGGGCTGCCCGAGTGGCGGTTCGAGCGGGCGCGCCAGGTGGCGGACGCGTGCCGCGAGCGGCTGGCGGAGCGGGTCGACCTGGTCACGGAGCCGGGTCACGCCGGTCTGATCTCGTGGCGTGCCGAGGGCAACGCGTCCGAGCTGGCGGCGAGCGCCTGGGAGCAGGGCGTGGTGATCCGCGACCTGCCGGGACTGAACTGGCTGCGCGCGTCGTGCGGCTACTGGACGAGCGACGACGACGTCGAGCGGTTGCTCGCGGCCGTGGCTCCGTAGACACGAACTCGTCACGAGTCGTCACACACGCGTGCGGAAGTCCCGACTAGGGTCCTGACCGGTGGGTGGTCAGCGGCCGGCCCCAGGGGCATTGGCCGGACGGGACTAGGCCGGAGCGTCCGCCGCGGTGCGCAGGCCCAGCTCCGCGCGCGATCGGCTGCAGGGCGGCGACGACATTGCGGATGTGCTCGTCCAGCTCGAGCCCGAGCAGCTCGGCGCCCGCGTACACCTCGTCACGATGCACGCCCGCCGCGAAGGACGGCTGCTTGAGCTTCTTCTTGACCGACTTCGGCTCCAGCCCGTCCACGCCCGTCGGCCGCACCAGCCCGCAGGCGTGCACGAAGCCGCTCAGCTCGTCGCAGGCGAACAGCACGCGCTTCAGCGGTGTGTCGCGCGGCATCTCCAGGTGCTCGGCGTGCGAGAGCACGGCCTCGATCACCTCCTCGGGCCAGCCCTCCTCGCGCAGGATCGCCGCGCCGTCCTGCGGGTGCTGGTCGAGCGTGGGGTGGATCTCGTAGTCGAAGTCGTGCAGGAGCGCCGTTGCGCGCCAGAGTTCCTCGTCTCCATCCAGCTTCTCGGCGTAGAGGCCGACCGACGCCTCCACCGCGAGCGCGTGCCGCCGCAGCGCCTCGCTCTGCGTGTAGCGCGTCAGCGTCTCCCAGGCCCGTTCGCGGGTGACCTCCACAGCCTCGTCTAGGCTACCCCGATGCCGCAAACGGTCGTCGCGGAATCGCTGGTGCAATCGTTCGTCATCGAGGGTGGCCGCCCGTTGAACGGGCACGTTCGCGCTGCCGGAAACAAGAACGGCGCGCTGCCCATCCTCGCCGCGACGCTGCTCGCGACCGAGCCGGTCACGCTGCACAACGTCCCGCGCATCCGCGACGTCGAGACGATGTGCGAGCTGCTCGCCGACGTGGGGGCCGAGGTCCAGTGGACCGGGTCGAACGACCTCTACGTCGACAGCTCCGGCGCGAGCAAGACCGACCTCGACGAGGAGCTCTGCAGCCGGATCCGCGCCTCGTTCCTGCTCGCCGGCCCGCTGCTCGCTCGCTTCGGCCGGGCGTCCGTGCCGCCGCCCGGCGGCGACGTGATCGGCCGGCGGCGACTCGACCCGCACATTCACGCGCTCGCCGAGCTGGGCACCGAGGTCGACATCAACGGCCGCTACGACATGCGCACAGACGGGCTGCGCGGCCGCGCGATCTTCCTCGACGAGGCGAGCGTGATGGCGACCGAGAACGCCGTCATGGCCGCGTCGATCGCCGCCGGGGAGACGATCATCGGCAACGCCGCCTGCGAGCCGCACGTCCAGGATCTCTGCCGCTTCCTCGGCTCGCTCGGCGCGCGCATCGAGGGCGTCGGCTCGAACGTCCTGCGAATCGAGGGCGTCCAGCGTCTCGGCGGCGGCGACTGGCGCATCGCCCCCGAACACATCGAGGTCGCCAGCTTCATCGGGCTGGCCGCTGTCACGGGCGGCGACGTCACGATCGACGACATCGAGCCGGCCGACCTCGTGCCGATCCTGCCCTCCTTCGCGCGACTCGGCGTCCGGGTGGAGGTGGAGGGCTCGAGCGTGCATGTCCCGCCTGGCCAGGAGCTCGTGATTCGGGACGACATCGGCGACCAGATCCCGAAGATCGAGGACGGGCCCTGGCCCGCGTTCCCCGCCGATCTCACGTCGATCGCCCTCGCCGTGGCGACCCAGGCCCGGGGGACGATCCTGATCTTCGAGAAGATGTTCGAGAACCGCCTGTTCTTCGTCGACAAGCTGGTGAGCATGGGCGCGCGGATCATCCTCTGCGACCCGCACCGCGCCGTCGTGACGGGGCCGGCGAAGCTGTACGCGCAGCGGATGGCCAGCCCGGACATCCGGGCCGGAATGGCGATGCTGATCGCGAGCCTCTGCGCCGACGGCGTCTCGACGATCGGCAACGTCGGCGAGATCGACCGCGGCTACGAGCGGATCGACGAGCGGCTGCGCGGGCTCGGGGCCCGCATCGAGCGCGTCGAGAGCTAGTGGACCAGCGCGTCAGCGTCGTCACGCTCGGCGTCCGCGACCTCGCACGGGCAAGGGCGTTCTACGAGGCGCTGGGGTGGGAGACCGGAGCCGGCCCGGACGACGACGTCGTCTTCTTCCAGGCCGGCGGTGTCGTCGTGTCGCTGTGGAGCCGGGAGTCGCTCGCCGAGGACAGCACCGTTGCAGACGCGGGTGGTTGGGGCGGGATCACCCTCGCGCACAACGTCGGCTCCCCGGAGGAGGTCGACGCCGTGCTCGCGCAGGCCGACGCGGCGGGCGCGACGATCGGGCGGCCCGGAGCGGCGACGTTCTGGGGCGGGTACTCGGGTGTCTTCGTCGATCCGGACGGGCACCCGTGGGAGGTCGCCCACAACCCGCACTGGACGCTGCAGGCCGACGGCACGGTTCAGCTGGCCGGCTAGGTCGCTCTAGTGGTGTGCGTGCGCCGCCGGTCGGCGCGCGGGTGAGCGTTTGCCGACCACGCGGACGAGCTCGCTGCTCGCAGACGTGAGATCGGGGCCGCCGAGGTAGCGGACGCGGAGCTGCTGCGAGTCGCGGGCGCGGACAGCCCAATGGACATGCCCGGCCGCGCCGGTGCGTGCGCTCGCGAGGGTGCGCCAGCCGGAGCCGCGCCTCGCCTGCAGGCGCACCAGCCGCCGGGCCGGCGAGATCGCGGGCATGAGCGAGCGCAGCCGGGCCGAGATGCTGACGCGGCTCTTCGCGCGCTTGATCCGAAGCTTCAGCGCCGCCTTCGCGCGGAGCGAGGGGAGCGCGTCCGGGGCGCCCGTGCCGAGGGCGGCCGCCACGGCGGAGGCGACGTCGATGACGCCGTAGCCGAGAGACGGGTTCCAGGCGCCGGCGCCGGAGGCCGTGCGCTCGAGGATCTCGGCGACCTCGGCGGCGGTGGCGGTCGGTTTCGCGGCCCAGACGAGCGCCGCCGCGCCGGCGACCTGAGGCGCCGCGAACGAGGTGCCGCTCGAGTAGCCGTAGAGGCCGGAGCCGGAGCTCGGGGAGGGCGAAGCGGGGGTACATCGAAGGCGAGGAGTGGGAGGAGAGGGCGCCGAGCACCTGCTCTCCGGGCGCAGCGAGCGAGAGGTGCGTGCCGGTGTTCGAGAAGGAAGCGCGCGTGCCGCGCTGGGTTGAGGCGCCGACCGAAAGGCCGACGCCGCCCACGCCGCTCGAGCCGGGCGGCTGGAGCAGCGCGGCGGGGTACTCGACGGGGTTGCCGTCGAGGTACTCGTTTCCTGCGGCCGCGACGAGCAGGACGCCGCGCGCAGTCGCGTACTCGACGGCGCGGCGTTCGGTCGACCGAGGTCTCGATGCCGCCGAGGCTGAGATTGATGATCTTGGCGCCCTGGTCGACCGCGTAGACGATCGCGGCGGCCTCGTCGACGTCGGTGAACGAGCCGTCGGCGCCGCCCGCCTTCACGACCAGCAGCCTGGCGTCGCCGCCGAAGCCGGCGATGCCCTCGCCGTTCGTGACCGAGCCGGCCGCGAGCGAGGCGACGAACGTGCCGTGGCCGTTACGGTCGCGGACGTTGGTGCTGCCGTTGAGGATGTTGTGCGTCGCCGGGACCTTGGCGGCGAGGTCGGGCGCGGTCAGGTCGGCGCCGGTGTCGACGATGGCGATCGTGATCCCGCCGGCGGCTCGGAGCACGGACTCGGGCACGGCGTTGGCGCGCGTCGCCGCCCACTGCCACTCGTAGGGGGCGTTGGCGAAGGGCGCGCTCGGCGATGCCGACGGGGCCAGGGCAGGTTCCGCCGCCGACACGCGGCGCGTCGCGGTCTGGACGAAGTCGATCCCGGCCTGGTCGAGCAGGGCGGCGGAGAAGCCGTGCACCGTGGCACTCGTCTCCACCTCGGCCACCTTGAGGCTCGGGATCGTCCGTACGAGGTGTCCGCCGGACGCGTCGAGAGCGCGCTGGAGCTGCGCTTCGGACTCGTAGCCGACGACCGCCGTCGCCGCGTGGGCCGCCGGCGCGAATGCGAGTGCGCCGAGCAGCACTGTGAACGGTGCACATCGACGCCGAAGCGAGTGGTGGAGCGGCATTCCTGCTGAAGGTCGGCCTGCCGGGGCGCCTGCGATACCCTCGTTCGAGGCAATGGACGCAGCGGCCCGCCACCACGTGCGCGTCTCGATCGCAGCCGACGGCTCGGCGAACGTCCTGACCGGCCTGCCGGTCCTCGATCATCTGCTGACGCTCCTCGCCGAGCACGCGGGCTTCGACCTGCAGCTCGAGCTCGCGCCGGAGGGCGGCGATGCGGAGGTGGCGGCGGCCGGAGCGGCGCTCGGTGAGGCCCTGGCCGAGCTGCTCGGGGACGACGTCCGCGGGCACGGCTCCGCGACCCTGCCGGCCGACGAGGCGCTCGCCCACGTCACGCTCGAGGCATCGGGGCGGCCGCTGGTCGTGTCCAACGTCGATCTCTCGGACGCGAGGGTGGGCGGGCTCGGCAGCGACCTGCTCTCACGCTTCCTGCACGAGCTCGCCGAAGGAGCCGGCCTCACGCTCCACGTCCGCCTCCTGCACGGCGACGACGCGCGCCACGTGCTCGAAGCGATCTTCAAGGCGCTCGGCGTGGCGCTCGCGCAGGCCGCCCGGCGGAAGGAGGGGTAGTGCCAGACAAGTCGGCAGTCCGAACCGAGAACGCTCCCGCGCCCTTCCAGGGCGCGCCCTACTCGCAGGCGATCAAGGCCGGCGACTACGTCTTCGTGTCCGGCCAGCTGGGCCTGCGGCCGGGCGGAACGGAGCTGGTCGGAGACGTCGCCGAGCAGACCGAGCAGGTCTTCAGGAACCTCGGCGCGATCCTCGAGGCGGCCGGGAGCGGACTGGACCGCCTGGTCAAGACGACGGTCTTCCTCACCGACCTCGGCGACTTCCAGGCGATGAACGAGGTCTACGCGCGCCACGCGGGGGACACGCCGCCCGCCCGCTCGACGATCGAGGTAGCGGCCCTGCCCTCGGGTGCGGCGGTCGAGATCGAGGCGATGGCGCTCCTCTGACGTCCCTGGTGGCCACGTCCAGGGTCTGACCCCCGGCCATGGCAGCTCCGGACGGTGTCGTGACACTTTCGTGACGGTGCCTGGCACCGGCGAATCGCACCAGGGCGCGCTTGGCCTGCCGGAGAGGCATGTCGCCTGTGTGGTGGGCGGCACGGTTTCGTGACGGTGCCTGGCACCGGGCAGGCGGGCACAATCAGACGTGTGACGAAGGCGCACACCGTCATCGCGACCCACGGCAACACCGACTTCGACGCATTCGCGTCGCTGCTCGCCGCGCGCCGGCTCTATCCGGACGCCGTCGCGTGCCTGTCCGGCTCGCTCAACCGCAACGTGCGCGAGTTCGCGCGCCTGCATGCGGACGAGCTGGAGCTCGTCGAGGCCTCGCGGCTCGAGACGGACGCGATCCGCCGGCTGATCGTGGTCGAGACCGTTCACGCCGCGCGCCTGAACGAGCTCGAAGGCGTCGCGCTCGACCCCGCGGTCGACAAGGTCGTCTTCGACCACCACGCGGACAGCGAGCTCCCCGACTGGATCCCGCCCGAGAGCGCCGTGGTCTCGGAGGACGGGTCGCTGACGACGACGCTCGTCGGCATCCTGGCCGAGCGCGAGGTCCAGGTGACGGAGGTCGAGGCGACGGCGTTCGCGCTCGGCATCCACGAGGACACCGGCTCGCTCACCTACCCGAGCGCGACCCAGCGCGACGCGGAGGCGCTGGGCTGGTGCCTCCGTCATGGCGCCAGGCAGGAGCTGATCGCCGCGTACCTGCACACGCCGCTCGGCGAGACCGAGCGCGAGCTGCTCTCCGCGCTCCTCGACCGGCTCGAGAGCGTCGAGGCAGCCGGAATCGAGGTGCTGGTCGGCGCGATCGAGTGGCCGGTACACGTCGACGGCGTCTCCAACCTCGCACACAAGATCGTCGACCTGACCGACTGCCGTGCCCTCGTCGTGCTCGTCGAGATGGAGGAGCGCGTGTTCGCGGTCGTGCGCAGCCGCACGCCCGAGATCGACGCGGCGGAGCTGGCCCGCGCGCTCGGCGGCGGCGGGCACCGGCAGGCGGCTTCGGCGATCCTCCGCACCGGTCTCGCGGAGGCCCGGTCGAGGCTGGACGAGAGCCTCCGGGTCACCGCCGTCCCGGTCACGGCCGGCGACGTCATGTCCACGCCGGCCCGCAGCGTCGGCCCCGACGAGACCGTCGCGCACGCGATGGTCACCTGCCAGCGCTACGGCCAGAGCGGGATCCTCGTACTCGAGGACGACCGCCTGGTCGGCGTCGTGGCGCGGGAGGACCTGGACAAGGCCGTCGGCCACGGGCTCTCGCACGCTCCTGTCAAGGGGATCATGAGCTCGCGCGTCGCCCGCTGTGACCGGAGCGCTCCGCTCGCCGAGGTCCAGAGGCTCGTCGAGGTCGAGGGGCGGGTCGCGGTCGTGGAGGGTGACAGGGTGCTCGGGGTCGTCACGCGCAGCGACGTGCTCAGGGCCCTCGGCGAGACCGCAGAGCGCGAGCGTGAGGCCGGCCCGGACCTGCTGCCCGAGCTGGAGCGGCTCGAGGAGCTCGCCCCGGCCTTCGAGGCGATCGCCGCACTCAGCGAGCGCTACGAGGGCGTCTACCTCGTCGGGGGCACCGTGCGCGACATCCTGCTCGCGGAGCAGAGCTTCGACGTCGACATCGCCGTCGAGGGCGACGCGATCGAGCTGGCGACGGCTCTCGCGGAGGCGCTCGACGGTCGCGTGCGGCCGCACGAGAAATTCGGCACGGCCGTCGTGCTCTACGCCGAGGCCGGCCGCATCGACGTCGTCACCACCCGCACCGAGTTCTACGACGCGCCGGCGGCGCTCCCGACCGTCGAGCACGCGACGATCCGCGAGGATCTGTTCCGCCGCGACTTCACCATCAACGCCATGGCGGTCTCGCTCAAGGGCGACGACCTCGGCCGCCTCGTCGATCCGTTCTCCGGGCGCGCCGACCTCGAGCAGGGCGTGATCCGGGTCCTGCACAACCTGTCCTTCATCGACGACCCGACGAGAATCTTCCGGGCGATCCGGTACGAGAACCGCTACGGGTTCCGGATGGACGAGCACACCGCCCGGCTCGCGCGCAGCACGATCGAGATGGGGCTCGTCGGCGACCTCTCGTCGGCGCGTCTCCGCGACGAGCTCGTGCTGCTGCTGTCGGAGGGCGACGTACGCCACTCGATCCTGCGGCTCCGCGAGCTCGGCGCCGACCGCGCGATCCACCCGCACCTGGCCGCCGACGAGGAGGCGGTGGGGCTGTTCGACCGGCTCGTCGCGCTCGCGCGGGAGCACGGCGTCGACGTCCCCGCCTGGCGCCTCGGCCTGCTGGCCCTCGCCCGGAAGCTGCCTTCCGACGAGCTGTACGACTGGCTCGAGCGTCTGAAGGTGCGCCGCCGCGATGCCGAGCGGATCGCGGCGGCGATCACCGTCGCCCCCCGGCTCGTGGAGCGCCTGCGCGGGCAGGAGGCCGATCCCGCCGAGGTGGTCGCGATCGCGGAGCCCTACGCACCGGACGCGCCGCTGTTCGCGCTGGCGCTCGCGGACGTGCCGGCACTGGAGGAGTACTTCGGCCGGCTGCGAGACGTCCGGCTGGAGATCACGGGCACCGACGTGGCCGAGCTGGGCCTGGCCGAGTCGCCGCGGGTGGGGGAGGTGCTCGCCGAGGTCCGGCGCCGGAAGCTCAACGGCGAGCTCGACGGCCGCGAGTCGGAGCTGCAGGCCGTGCGGGAGCTGATCGCGGCGCCGTGATCCTGCGCTGGGACGTCGACGGGCCGTACCGGGTGGCGTTCTCGACGCGCGAGGGCGGGGTCAGCTCGGGCCGCTACGCGTCGCTCAACCTCGGGCTCCGCACCGACGACGAGCCCGCGAACGTGGAGGAGAACCGTCGCCGCCTCTGCGCCGAGGTCGGCGGCCGATCCCGAGCTGCTGACGCTCAACCGGCAGGTGCACGGGACGACCGTCCGCCGCGCCCTCGCCGGCGAGCGCAACACCGAGGCCGACGGGCTGTGGACGGAGGAGCCGGGCGTGCCGCTGCTCGCGATGACCGCCGACTGCCTGCCGATCGTGCTTGCGAGGACGAACGGTGCGACTCCCGGGCGTCGCGGTGCTGCACGCAGGCTGGCGCGGCCTCGCGGGCGGCGTGGTCGCTGCGGGCGTCGAGGCGCTGGGCGGCGACCGGCTGAGCGCGGCGATCGGCCCGGGTATCGGCCCGTGCTGCTACGGGGTCCACCCCGAGGTCGCGGCGCGCTTCGAGCCCGATCTCCTCACGGAGGAAGGCAAGCTCGACCTCTGGACGGCCGCGGAGCGGGCGCTGCGGGCCGCAGGCGTCGACGAGGTCGAGCGCACGGACCTCTGCTCCTCGTGCCACGAGGACCTGTTCTTCTCGCACCGCCGGGACGAGGGCGTCACGGGCAGACAGGGCGTGATCGCGCTTGTCGCCTGACGCCGTCCGCGCGCGCTACGACGAGGCGCGCGCGACCGGGGTCACCGTGGTCGCCGCCACGAAGTACGTCTCGCTCGAGGAGATGGCCACGCTGGCCGAGGCCGGCGTCGAGATCGTCGGCGAGAACCGCGCCCAGGAGCTCGAGGCCAAGCACGCGGCCTACGGCGACGCCTTCCGCTGGCACTTCATCGGTCACCTGCAGAGCCGCAAGGCGAAGACGGTCAACGGCATCTGCGAGCTCTGCCACTCGCTGGCCTCCGAGTCTGCCGCCCGGAAGCTCGAGATCCCGGCGCTCGTCGAGGTCAACCTCTCCGGCGAGCCCTCGAAGTCCGGCATCGACCCGGAGGAGCTGCCTCGCTTCCTCCAGCTCTACGACGATGTCCGCGGCCTGATGACGATGCCTCCGGAGACCGGTGACCCGGAGGCGTCACGCCCCTACTTCCGCCGCCTGCGCGGGCTCGCGGAGCAGCACGGGCTGGCGGAGCTGTCGATGGGCACTTCGCAGGACTGGCGGGTCGCCGTCGAAGAAGGAGCGACGCTGATCCGGCTGGGTTCGAGCCTGTTCCGCGACTAATATCCTGCACCCATGGGTTTTGCCGACGTCTGGAACCGCACGCTCGTCTACTTCGGGATCGCCGAGGAGGACGAAGATTGGGATGAGGACGGGTACGCGACCGAGGAGGAGCTGGAGCGCAGCTACCGCGAGCGCCCGAACGTCCGCCGGCTCTCCTCGAGACGCCGCTCCCAGCGGGATTTCGACGACTGGACCGACCCCGAGACGGACGACCGGGCCAATACGGCGGCGATCCGGCCGGAGCGCCAGGCTCCACAGCGCAGGGCGCAGCTCGCGACCGTGCCGAACCCGGCGGTGCGCGTGCACCTCGTGATCCCGCGCAGCTTCAACGACGCGCAGCAGATCGCCGATCGCTTCAAGGACGCGACGCCGGTGATCCTCAACCTCCAGGGCACCGACCAGGAGCTCTCCAAGCGGCTGATCGACTTCGCGAGCGGTCTGACGTACGCCCTCGACGGCGGCATGCAGCGCGTGGCCGACAAGGTCTTCCTGCTGACGCCGCGCAACGTCGAGGTCTCCGCCGAGGAGCGCGCCCGCCTGCTCGAGCGCGGCGGCTTCTTCAACCAGGCGTAGTAGCACGGGGGAAACCATGTTTCCCCCATGGGCCCCCTTCTTTAGCGCCTGGCAAGACCCGCGTCGGTGAGCCTCCCGGCGAGGCAAGCTCGCCTTCGGCGGCCGGTCGCTCTCGCCCCACGACGTCCCCAGCCGTGCTCGGGGAGAGGAACCGCCTTGCGACCCGCGAAATCGCGATGATGGACCCGTGATACGGCGGTTCCCTCCTGCTCGCAGACGCGATCTCGAGCATCCAGAGCTTCATCTCCGTTTTCACGGGCGTCTACGTCCTGCTGATCTTCGCGTACATCCTGACCAGCTGGATCAAGCTGCCCTACTCGCCGACGCTGAACCGCATCCAGCGGTTCCTCTACGACGTGTGCGAGCCGTACCTGCGCCTCTTCCGGCGCTTCCTGCCGCCTCTCGGCCCGCTCGACCTGTCTCCGATCGTCGGGGTCTTCGCCCTCATCTTCGGCGCGAGGATTGTCAACGCGCTCCTAGAAAACTTCAGGTGATGAGCGCTGTCACGCCCGTCGAGATCCGGCACGTCACGCTGAAACGCGCCCTGTTCGGCGGCTACCGGCGCACGCCGACGGAACAGCTCCTGCTCGAGATCGCCGACAGCTTCGAGGAGGTCTGGCGGGAACGGGTCGACCTCGCAGACCGCGTCGAGCAGCTGGAGGAGGACATCGTCCGCCACCGCGAGCTCGAGGGCCTGCTGCGCCAGACGCTGATCTCGGCCGAGCGCACCGCCGCGGAGCTTCGCAACGGCGCCCAGAAGCAAGCGGCGCTCGTGCTCGAGGAGGCTCAGGCCGCCGCCCGCGAGATCGTGCGGGCCGCGCGGGTCGAGCGAGAGCGCCTCGCCGTCGACTCGTCGCGGATCCGGGCACAGCTGGCCGGAGCGCTCGACGTGCTCGACGAGGCGGATCCCGCGGCGGAAGCCGCATAGGAGTCGGGCTAGACTCAGATCGTGGCCACTCGTCTCGCCCTGCGCGTGTCTCCGGGCGCCCGGACGAGCGCCGTCGTCGGACGGCACGGCGAAGGCTGGAAGGTGCGCGTCGCGGCGCCGCCGGAGCGAGGGCGCGCCAACGAGGCCGTCGTTGCGCTGCTGGCGGCCACGCTCGGGGTGCCGGCACGTACGATCTCGGTAGTTTCAGGGCACGGCGGTCGCGACAAGCTCGTCGAGCTGACGGGCATCGCTCCCGACGAGACCGAGCGCCGGCTGGCAGCGGCAGGAAGAAAGGAAGCGCGCGCATGAGCACAATCGACGTCGAGTCGTTCAAGACCCGCCTCGTCGAGGAGCGTGAGCGGACGCAGAAGGCGATCGCATACCTGCACGAGGAGCACCGGGGCACGACCGAGGACGAGCAGCGCGAGCTCTCGGGCGGCCTGGACAATCACCTGGCCGATATCGCCACGCACACGTACGACCGCGAGCTGGACTCGACGCTCGAGTCGAGCGAGGAAGTCCACCTCGCGCACGTGGAAGGCGCCCTGAAGCGGATCGAGGCCGGCACCTACGGGATCTGCGAGAACTGCGGCCGGCCGATCAACATCGAGCGGCTGGAGGCCATGCCGTGGGTGACGCTCTGCATCGACTGCAAGCGCGAGGCCGAGCGCCGTTGACCGAGCCCGCGGTACGGCCCGAGATCCGGGTCGGCTCGTCCCCGAACGGACTGCCGCCTGTCTCCTCCGCCCCGCGGCCGCTCGGCGCCCGTGGGTACCAATGGCTGGGCCTCTCGTCGGTCGTTCTGGCGGCTGTCGTCGCCGACCAGCTGACGAAGCAGCTCGTGTCCAGCCAGCTGGCCCTCGACGACGAGGTCCACATCGCGGGCCCGGTGTCGATCCACCACGTCCAGAACTCCGGGATCGCGTTCGGGCTCTTCGCGAACGCGACGCCGATCGTGACCGTCCTCACGGCCGTCGCGGTGGGCTGGATGCTCTACTTCTTCGCCCGCTCGGGCGCGCGGCATCCGGTGCTCCCGGTCGCGCTGGGGCTTCTGATCGGCGGCAGCGCATCGAACCTGATCGACCGCGTCCGCCTGGGCCACGTCACGGATTTCATCGACGTCCGCTTCTGGCCTGCCTTCAACCTGGCCGACTCGTTCATCGTCTCGGGCGTCGTGATCCTGCTCGTCGCCCTGCTGGCGGCCGACCGACGTCGGCCGAACCGCCCGCACCCCCTGACCGACGCCCCGCCTGCGCGCTCCTGACGAGGCTGCCGGGCTCCGGCTCGATCGCTTCCTGGTCGGCTACGCCGGGGTCGCCTCGCGGGCCGAGGCGGAGCGGCTGCTCGCGGACGGCCGCGTCTCGGTCGACGGCGTCCGGCGGCCGAAGAGCCATCGCCTCGAAGGCGGGGAGACCGTCGACGTGGACATTCCCGAGGTGGTCGAGCGGCCGCTCAAGCCCGAGGCGATGGACCTCCGCCTGGCCTACGAGGACGAACACCTGCTCGTGGTCGACAAGCCGGCGGGCGTCGTCGTCCATCCCGCGCCGGGACACCACGAAGGCACGCTCGTCCACGGCCTGCTCGAGCACGGCGCCGAGGGCGGGGAGGAGGCCGACCGCCCGGGCATCGTGCACCGGCTCGACCGCGACACGTCCGGGCTACTCGTCGTCGCGCGCTCGGAGGAGGCGTACGAGCGCCTGAGGAGCCTGGTCGCCGACCGCGCGCTCGAGCGCACGTACCTGGCGCTCGTCCGCGGCCGGCCGCGCTCACGGCGAGGCCGGATCGAGGCGCCGATCGGCCGGGACCGCAGCGATCCGCTCCGGCACTCGCTCGACACGGACTCGCCGCGCGAGGCGATCACGCACTTCGAGACGGAGGAGCTGCTCGGCCACCACGCGCTCCTGCGCGTGCAGCTCGAGACGGGGAGGACGCACCAGATCCGCGTCCACCTGGGCGCGATCGAGCTCCCGGTGGCGGGCGACCCGGTCTACGGCGTCCCCGAGCCGGGGCTCGCGCGCCAGTTCCTCCACGCCACCCAGCTGGCGTTCCCACACCCGCTCACGGGCGAGCGCGTGGAGGCGAGCTCGCCCCTTCCGAACGACCTGGCGTCGTTCCTCGACTCGCTCCGAACTCGCTAAGATGGCCCGCTCCTGTTCCCGTCCCGGCGGACGGACGGGTGGGCGGTGCCGCTCCCTGTCGAGCGGTTCCACCCGAGCCCCCGCCGGCTGAAAGCCGTACTTCAACCGAGAAAGGGGCCGCGATGTCGGTCGTGAGCATGCGAGAACTCCTGGAGGCCGGAGTCCACTTCGGCCACCAGACCCGCCGCTGGAACCCGAAGATGAAGCGCTTCATCTTCACGGAGCGCGGCGGGATCTACATCATCGACCTCCAGCAGACGCTCGAGCTGCTCGAGGAGGCACATTCGTTCGCGCGCAACCTCGCCGAACGCGGCGGCTCGATGCTGTTCGTCGGCACGAAGAAGCAGAGCCAGGACGCGGTCGCCGAGCACGCGGCACGCGTGAAGATGCCGTACGTCAACCACCGCTGGCTGGGTGGCCTGCTGACCAACTGGCGCACGATCTCCAGCCGGATCGAGCGTCTGCACGAGCTGCGCCGGCTGAAGGAGGAGGGCCAGATCGACCTGCTGCCTGCGAAGGAGCGGATCACGATGCTCGGCGAGCTGGAGAAGCTCGACGCGAACCTCGGCGGCGTCGCCGACATGCAGAAGCAGCCGGATGCCGTCTTCATCGTCGACCTGCGCAAGGAGCAGCTGGCGGTGCGCGAGGCGCGCAGGCTGGGCCTGCCGGTCGTCGCGCTCGTGGACACGAACTGCGACCCCGACGAGGCCGACTTCATCATCCCCGGAAACGACGACGCGATCCGCTCCTGCAGCCTGATCGTGCGAGCGATCGCCGACGGGATCGCCGCGGGGCAGAGCGGTGTCACCGCCCAGGAGTTCACCCGCCCGAGCGCCAACGGCAACGGCGGCCCCGCAGAGGCCGAGGCGCCGGCGGAAGCCGCGCCTGCAGCGGACGCCGAGCCTGCAGCGGACGCTGAGCCTGCAGCGGACGCCGAGCCTGTGGCGGAGACCGAGCCTGCTGCGCCGGCCGAGCCCGTCGCGGAGGCGGCTGCCGAGGCCCCCGAGCAAGAGGTGGTCTCGCAGGGCGAGGAGGCCATCGAGCCCGCCCCGGGGGCCGAGAAAACGGCCCCAGAGGAGGCTCCCGCAGCGACGGAGGAGCAGCAGTGACCGCCATCTCGGCCGCACTCGTGAAAGAGCTCCGCGACCTGACCGGCGCGGGGATGATGGACTGCAAGCGCGCGCTCGTGGAGACGGGCGGCGACCTCGAGGCCGCGCAGAAGCTCCTGCGCGAGCAGGGGCTCGGCCAGGCCGCCAAGCGGGCGGGCCGCGAGACGACCGAGGGCAAGGTCGGCTACGTCATCTCCGACGACACGAAGAAGGGCGCGATCGTCGGCGTAGGCTGCGAGACCGAGCCCGTGTCGAACAACGAGGAGTTCCTCGCGTTCGCGGAGAAGGCGCTGAAACTCGTGGACGCGGAGGGCAGGGATGCCCTCGAGCAGCTCGAGGAGGAGCGCGTCGGGCTCGTCGCCAAGCTCGGCGAGAACATCAAGGTCGTGGAGGCGGCCCGGTTCGAGGCGGTCGACGGCGGCGCGATCGCCGGCTATGCCCATCCGCCCGCGAACAAGCTGGGAACGCTCGTGCAGGTGCGGGGCGGCGATGCGGAGCTCGGGCGCTTCCTCGCGATGCACGTGGCGGCAGCGGCGCCACAGTGGGTGGCGCGCGACGACGTCCCCGAGGACATCGTCACCGCCGAGCGCGAGATCTACGCCAACTCCGACGAGGTCAAGTCGAAGCCGGAGCAGGCACGCGAGAAGATCGTCGAGGGAATGTTGAACAAGCGCTTCTTCGCCGCGCAGGTGCTCACCGAGCAGCCCTGGATCCACGACACCGGCAAGACCGTCGGCCAGGCGCTGTCAGAGGCGGGCGCGGAAGTGCTCGAGTTCGAGCGCATCGCGCTCGCCGGGTAGTCGGCGTGGCCTTCGAGCAACCGGAGGGAGGCGTGGCCGCACCGGACGCCGCCCCTGCCTTCGGCCGCATCCTGCTCAAGCTCTCGGGCGAGGCTCTGATGGGCGACAAGCAGTTCGGGGTCGACCTCCCGACGGTCGAGGCGATCGCAGACGAGGTGCTCGACGTCCACTCGCGCGGCCTCGAGCTTGCGATCGTCGTCGGCGCCGGGAACATCTACCGCGGCCTGGCCGCCGCGGCGGAGGGCATGGACCGCGCCACCGCCGACTACGCGGGCATGCTCGCGACCGTGCTCAACGCCCTCACGCTGCAGGACGTGCTCGAGCAGAAGGGCGCGCACACGCGCGTGCTCTCGGCGCTGGAGGTGTCGGAGGTGGCCGAGCCGTACATCCGCCGCCGGGCGATCAGGCATCTCGAGAAGAGCCGGATCGTGATCTTCGCGGCCGGCACGGGCAATCCGTTCTTCACCACCGACACGGCCGCCGCGCTCCGCGCGCTGGAGATCGGGGCCGAGGCGATCCTGATGGCGAAGCACGAGGTCGCCGGCGTCTACGAGGACGACCCGCGACGCGATCCCGGCGCGGAGTTCCTGCCCGAGCTCACGCACCGGGAGGCGATCGAACGGGGCCTGCGCGTGATGGACACGACCGCCCTGTCGCTCTGCATGGACAACGGCCTGCCGATCTACGTCTTCGGTCTGGCGGACGGCAACATCCGACGCGTCGTGCTCGGCGAGCGCGTCGGGACGATCATCTCGACCCCGGGCGGAGGGAGCGCATGATCGACGAGCTGATCACCGACGCGACCAGGCGGATGGACAAGTCCGTCGAGTCGACGCACAACGAGTTCAACACGGTCCGCACCGGCCGGGCCTCGGCGGCGCTGCTCGATCGCGTCAACGTCGACTACTACGGCCAGCCCACACCGCTGAAGCAGCTGGCGACGATCAACGTCCCGGAGCCCCGGCTCCTGACCGTGCAGCCCTTCGACCCGAGCTCGATCAAGTCGATCGAGCGGTCGATCCAGGAGTCTGACCTGGGCCTGACGCCGTCCAATGACGGCAAGGTGATCCGGCTGCCGATCCCGCAGCTGACCGAGGAGCGGCGCAAGGAGCTGGTCAAGGTCGTGCGCCACCTCGCCGAGGACGGCCGCGTCGCCGTGCGCAACGTGCGCCGGGACGTCATGCACCACCTGAAGGAGCTCGTCCGGGACGGCGAGGTCGGCGACGACGAGGAGCGGCGCGCCGAGGAACGCGTGCAGAAGCTCACGGACGAGCACGTCCACCGCATCGACGAGCTGCTCAAGCGCAAGGAAGCCGAGATCACCGAGGTCTAGTGGACCCTCCGGCGTCCGCCGAGCTTCCCCGCTCGGTCGCGATCATCCTGGACGGCAACAGCCGCTGGGCGGCCGCGCGCGGCCTCTCGACCTCGGAAGGACACCGCGCGGGGACGCGTGCGCTCCGGCGCACCGTGGAGGCGGCGATCGACCAGGGGATCGAGTCGCTGACCGTGTACGCCTTCTCGACCGAGAACTGGCTGCGGCCGTCGGCCGAGGTCGACGACCTGATGGAGATCTTCGGCGAGACGATCGAGCGCGAGCTGCCGGACCTCGCCGAGCAGGGCGTCCGCACACGCTTCATCGGGCGGCGCGACCGCGCCCCGGACTGGCTGCAGCAGGCGATGGCCGGGCTGGAGGAGGAGACCGCGGGCAACGACCGCCTGCAGCTGTGGATCGCCTTCGACTACGGCGGCCGAGCGGAGATCGTCGAGGCGGTCCGGCGGCTGCTGGCGAACGGCACCACTCCCGAGAGCCTCGACGAGGAGGCGTTCGCGCGTCACCTGTACGCGCCGGACCTGCCCGATCCCGACCTGATCATCAGAACGTCGGGCGAGCTGCGGATCTCGAACTTCCTGCTCTGGCAGCTCGCCTACGCGGAGCTCGTCTTCGTGGACACGCTCTGGCCGGACTTCGGCGCCGAGCAGCTCGGCGAGGCGCTCGAGGCGTACGCCGGCCGCCGGCGTCGGTTCGGCGGGCGCTGAGACGTGCACCCGCTGATCTCACGCGTGCTGTTCGCGGTGCTGCTGCTGCCACCCGTGCTCGGCCTCGTCTACCTGGGAGGCTGGTGGATCGCGACGCTGGCCGTAGGGGCCTGTGTCATCGCGCTGCACGAGGTCTTTCGGCTCTTCCGGCCGCTGCGCCCGGTCGCTCTGGCCGGGTTCGCGGGCGGGATCGCCGCGATCGTCGGGGCCCGGCTCGGCGGCCCTGAGTGGGTGCTCGCGGGCTTGATGATCACGCTCCCGCTGGCATTCCTGCTCAAGGGCATCGGGGGTACCCGCGGGCCCACGGCTGTCTCGGTCGCCTCGACCTTCCTGGCCGCCGGGTGGGTCGGGGTCGGCCTCGCGCACATCGTGCTCCTGCGCGAGCTGCCGGTGGAAGGCGTCCTGGCGGTGTTCACCGTCCTCCTCGCCGTGTTCGCCGACGACACGGCCGCCTACTTCGTCGGGCGGATGGTGGGACGGCACAAGCTGGCTCCCACCATCTCGCCCGGGAAGACGTGGGAGGGCTTCGTCGCCGGCTCGGTCGCCGCGATCTTCGTCAGCTGGATCGCGCTCTACGAGACCGGCTTCATGGACGGGTACCGCTCGATCGTGCTCGGCGCCGTGATTGCGCTTACCGCTCCGCTCGGCGACCTGTTCGAGTCCGCGGTCAAGCGCGACGCGGAGGTCAAGGACGCAGGGAACCTGCTCGGCGCTCACGGCGGGATGCTCGACCGCCTCGACGCGCATCTGTTCGCCGCGGTCGCGGCCTACTACGTGATCGCCGCCTTCGGCTTCGCGTGAAGCGCCCGCCCGAGGAGCGCAAGCGGCTCCTGCGGCTCATGCGCTACGCCGCCGGCGGCGCGGTCGTGATCCTCGCCCTGGGCGTGCTCGCGGTGGTCGGCGGCGTGTTCGACCCGAGCCGCGAGGAGCGTGCCCGCGACTGGGTCGAGCGCGAGTACGGCGCGAAGCTCGGCGCCTGCGAGGAGCGTGAGGGCGACCGCTTCGAGTGTGAGCTGGAGCAGCCGTCGCCGGAGCTGCTGGACCGGCTCGGCCGTCCGGCCCGGGAGCGCGTCTGCGTATTCGTGTTCGAGAACGCCAGTGTGGTGCTCGACGGCTACGCACCCTGTCGGGCCGGCTGAACGCCGCCTACACTTCGCCGATGCGGAAGGTCGCGCTGCTGGGCGCCACGGGGTCGATCGGGCGCCAGGCGATGGAGATCGTCCGGGACAACCCCGAGCTCGAGCTCGTCGCCGCCGCGTCGGGCTCGCAGCCGATCGACGGCCTCGCGCCGTTCACCCAGGTGGGCGGCGACCTCACCGAGCTGCTCGAGCGCGCGCAGCCCGACGTCGTTTTGAACGCGGTCGTCGGCTTCGCCGGCCTTCCGGCCACGCTCTGGGCGCTCGAGCGCGGGGTCGACCTCGCGCTGGCGAACAAGGAGAGCCTCGTTGCGGGCGGCGACCTTTGCCTCGAGGCCAGGGAGCGGGGTGGAGGCCGCCTGCTGCCTGTGGACAGCGAGCACTCGGCGGCGCTTCAGTGCCTGGAGGGACGCGAGCTTGCGACCGTCGACTCGCTCGTGCTGACCGCGTCCGGCGGGCCCTTCCGGGGGCGCAGCCGCGGGGAGCTCGCCGATGTCACCCCGGCACAGGCGCTCGACCACCCGACGTGGAACATGGGCCCCAAGATCACGGTCGACTCGGCGACGCTCGCGAACAAGGGCCTGGAGCTGATCGAGGCGCACTTCCTGTTCGGGCTGGCGTACGAGCGGATCGAGGTGGTCGTGCACCCGCAGTCGGTCGTGCACGCGCTCGTGCGTTTCCGCGACGGCGCCTCGCTGGCGCACCTCGGCTACCCCGACATGCGCGTCCCGATCTCGTACGCGCTCACGTACCCCGAGCGCGCCGGCACGTCGATCCCGGGCCTCGATCTGGCCGCCGGGCTCGTGCTCGAGTTCGAGGCGCCCGACCTCGACGTTTTCCCGCTCCTGCGGCTCGCGCGTGAGGCGGGCGAGCAGGGCGGCTCCTACCCCTGCGTCTACAACGCCGCGAACGAGGTGGCGGTGGCCGCGTTCCGGATCGGCCGGCTCGGCTTCCTGGACATCGCCGCCGTCGTGGAGGATGCGCTCGCTACCGTGGACGGGGCGCCTGCGCGCAATCTCGCCGAGCTGCGCGAAGCCGACGCGGAGGCGCGCCGAATCGTCCAGGGAGCTCTCGCACCGGCATGAACGTCACGATCGCCATCCTCGGCCTCGCGCTGCTGATCCTCGTCCACGAGGCGGGGCACTTCTTCACGGCGCGTGCGGTCGGAATGAGCCCGCGGCGCTTCTACCTGGGCTTTCCCCCTGCGCTCGTGAAGGTGAGACGCAAGGACATCGAGTACGGGATCGGCGCGATCCCGCTCGGCGGCTACGTGAAGATCCCGGGGATGCACCGGCCGGCGCCGAGCGACCTCGACGTCCACTTCGGCCGGGCGCGCGAGGAGTCGCCGTCGCTGAACGGGACGGTCGAGCGGATCAAGCGGCTCGTGGCCGCCGGCGAGTGGCGCGAGGCGCGGGCGCAGCTGCCCGAGCTGGAACGCGCCGTGCGGGACGCCGACCTCTCACCCGCGGCGGCCAAGGCGGCCGAGCGCGGGCTGAACGAGCTCCGCGACGCGCTCGGGCAGGACGCCTACTGGCGCCAGACGACCTGGCGCAAGGTGGCGGTGATCTTCGCCGGGCCCGGCACGAACCTCGTTTTCGCGATCCTGCTGATCGCGCTCGTCTACATGGTCGGCGTCCCGTCCGAGGCGTCGCGGACGGTCGACCGCGTCGACCCGGGGTCTCCCGCGCAGGTGGCGGGGCTCAGGTCGGGCGACGAGATCGTGGCCGTGAACGGCCGGAACGCGTCGAACTTCGACGAGCTCTCGCAGCTGATCCGTGCCAGCGAGGGCCAGCCGATCGAGGTCAGCGTGCGCCGCGGCAACGATGTCGTCGTGCTCGAGCCCGAGCGAACGAGGCTGGCCGAGGACGGGCGCTGGGTGTTCGGCTTCCGCCCGGACATCGAGCACCGCCGCTACGGGCCGATCGAGTCGCTCGACCTCGCCGTCCGGGAGAGCTGGCGGGTGACTGCGGCGATCGGCGGCTCGCTCGGCCGGATCGTCACCGGCGAGGGCCGCGACGAGATCTCGAGCCCCGTCGGGATCGTCGACGCCTCCAGCGAGGTGATCGACGAGGGCGGCATCCGGCTCTACCTGCGCATCCTCGCCTTCATCAGCCTCTCGCTCGCGATCCTGAACCTGCTGCCGCTGCTGCCGCTCGACGGCGGCCACATCACGTTCTCGCTGATCGAGGGCCTGCGCGGTCGCGCCGTCGGACGGGAGGTCTACGAGCGCGTCTCCGCGATCGGGATCGCGCTCGTGCTGATCCTGTTCTTCGTCGGGCTCTCGAACGACATCGGCGGACGCTCGGACTGACCGGCGGCGGTTCCTCCCTTCCGGAGGTCCAGCGCCTGCTGTCCGTCCTCGCGGCCGGGAAGCGCTGCGCCGAGCTGGGGACGGCGTTCGGCGAGGGCGCCGAGGCAATCGCGTCCACGGCCGCGTCGCTTGTCACCGCCGAACTCGACCCCGAGCGAGCCCGGATCGCCCGCGAGCGGCTCGCCGGCCTGCCGAATGTCGAGTTCGTCGAGGGCGACTGGCGCGAGACGCTGCCCCCGTACGGGCCGTTCGAGCTCGTCTTCCTCGACTGCGGGCGGCTGGAGGGACGACCCCTACGGCAAGGGCCAGCTCGCGCTCGACCTGCTCGCTCCCGGCGGGCTGCTCGTCAAGGACGACATGACGCCCGGCTTCGCCGGGCCGGACCCGGTCCGGGCGTGGCTGTTCGGCCATCCGAAGCTGGTCGCGGCCGAGATCCTCACGACGCCGCTCACGGCGGCCATCGTCGCCGCGAAGCGCGCCTGAGCCTCTTCCGCGCCGGTGACGCCGCTAGGGTGCGGAGCCTCGTCGTGAGCGAGATCAGCCCCGAGCTCGTACTCGTCGATCCCGAGCTGGCCGCCGAGGCCCGCGCTCTTCTGCCTGAGCCGCCTCAGGCCCCGCCGGCGCAGCCAACACGCCTGTCGCGCCGCGCACAGCAGCGCCGGGCCCGAGGAAGGCGCAGGCTCGACTCGGTCGTCCTCGTCGGTGCCGTGGCTGCGACGGCGGCCGTCGCCTACGCCGTCGTTCCCCGCGTGGACGAGAAGCCGAGCCTGGCGCCGGCTGCCACTCCCGCGCCGCCGCCCGCTTCCGCGCAGCAGCCGGCGCCGCCGCCGACGCGCTCCAGCGCCGCAACCGCCCGCGGCGCCTCGTCCTCAGCCCCAGGCGCCGCCCCCGCCTGTCTCGGTGCTCGGTGCCAGGAAGAAGGCCGCGCCGCCGTCACCGACGCCTCCGCCTGCTCCGGCGCGCACGCGGCCGCCTGGAGCGCCTTCGCGCCTGTACGTCTGGGCTCCGGTCGAGGGAGCCGTCTTCTACCAGGTGGCCTTCGTCCGCAACGGCGAGCTCTTCCACGCTGCGCAGACAGCGGACGCCTGGCTCCGGGTGCCCGACAGTCTGAAGTTCACGCCCGGGAGGTACCGCTGGAGCGTGCGCCCCGCGATCGCCGGCGACTCCGGCATCGTGGTTGCGGACGCGGTCGTCGTGCGCACTTTCCGCGTGGCTGACGGCTAACCTGGCTCGGATGCCAAGCGAGCGGCAGATCGCGATCGGCAACGTGAAGGTCGGCGGCGGAGCGCCCGTCGTCGTCCAGTCGATGACGCTCACGCCGACCCACGACGTGGCCGCGACGACCGCCCAGATCGCCGCGCTCGCGTCCGCGGGCTGCGAGCTGGTTCGCTGCGCAGTGCCGAAGGTCGCGGACGCCGAGGCGCTCCGTTCGATCGTGCGCCTGTCGCCGATCCCGGTGATCGCGGACATCCACTTCAACGCGAGCCTGGCCCTGCGCGCCATCGACGCCGGGGTCGCGGCCGTCCGGATCAACCCCGGCAACATCGGCGGGCCCCGGCAGGTGGAGCAGGTGGTGACAGCCGCCAAGCAGGCGGGAATCGCGATGAGGATCGGCGCCAATTCGGGCTCGCTCCCTCGTCACCTGGACGAGGTCGCGCGCCGCGACCAGGCCGAGGCGCTCGTGGCGGCGGCGCTCGAGGAGGTGGAGCTCCTGGAGAAGCTCGACTACCGCGACTTCAAGATCTCGGTCAAGGCGACCCACGTCCCGACGATGATCCGCGCCTACCGGATGCTCTCCGCGAAGGTGCCCTACCCGATCCACCTGGGCGTGACCGAGGCGGGTACGCCGTTCGCCGGCTCGATCAAGAGCGCCGTCGGGATCGGCTCGCTGCTCGCGGACGGGATCGGCGACACCCTGCGCGTCTCGCTGACGGCCGACCCCGTCAAGGAGGTCGAGGTCGCCTGGGAGATCCTGAAGGCGCTCGGGCTGCGCGAGCGCGGCCCCGTGATGATCGCGTGCCCCTCGTGCGGCCGGGACAACGTCGGCGTCGAGAACCTCGCGGTCGTGGTCGAGGACCGGCTGCGCGACTACCCGCAGGCCTTCGAGGTCGCCGTGATGGGCTGCGCGGTCAACGGCCCGGGGGAGGCCGGCGACGCGGACTTCGGGATCGCCGGCGGGCGCGAGTCGGGCTTCATCTACGCCCACGGGCGCGTGCTCAAGAAGGTGGCCTCGGAGGAGCTGATCGACGAGCTGTTCCGGGAGATCGACCAGTGGATCGCGGGCGGCATGTACCGGCCCAAGCGGCTGAAGATGGCGAAGCCGGCGGCCCTCGCCATGGCGGAGGCGTCGTTGATTCCGCTCGACCGCTAGCCTCTCGCGGATGATCGTCCGCGCCTCCCAGCTCTTCCTGCCGACGCTTCGCGACGCTCCTGCCGACGCCGAGGCCGTCTCGCACAAGCTGCTCGTCCGCGGCGGCTACATCCGCCAGGTCACGGCCGGCGTGTGGACGTTCCTGCCGCTCGGCTGGCGCGTGCACGAGAAGGTGGTCGGGATCATCCGCGAGGAGATGGACGCGATCGGCGGCCAGGAGATGCTGATGCCGGTCCTGACGCCGATCGAGCTCTGGCAGCACACGAAGCGAGACCACATCCAGGAGCTCTTCCAGCTCAAGGACCGCAACGGCCGCGACTATGTGCTCCCGCTGACGCACGAGGAAACGGTCACCTTCCACGCGCGCGAGCTCCAGAGCTACCGGCAGCTGCCGCAGATCCTCTACCACTTCTCGATCAAGGAACGCGACGAGCCCAGGCCGCGCGGCGGGCTGCTTCGCATGCGCGAGTTCATCATGAAGGACGCCTACTCGTTCGACCGTGACGAGGAGGGTCTCGACGTCAGCTTCCGCAAGCACGAGGGCGCCTACCACCGCATCTTCGAGCGCGCCGGGCTGGAGTACTACGCCGTCCAGGCCGAGTCGGGGATGATGGGTGGCAAGGAGTCGATCGACTTCCTCGCGCCCTCGGGGTCGGGGGAGAACACGCTCGTGACCTGCGAGCGCGGCGACTACGCCGCTGACCTGGAGATCGCGCTCGGGGTCCCGCGAGCACCGGAGTTCCCGGAGCGGCTCGACGCTCCCGCCGAGGTGGAGACCCCGGGCGTGACCACGATCGAGGGCCTGGCCGAGTTCCTCGGGATCGACGGCGCTGCGACCTCGAAGGCGATGCCCGTGACCACGAACGAGGGCAAGGTCGTGCTCGCGCTCGTCCGCGGCGACGACCGCCTCGAGGAGGCGAAGCTCGCCACCGCGCTCGGGACCGACTTCCGGGCCTCCACGGTGGACGAGATCCGCGAGGCGTTCGGCGCCGACCCCGGCTCACTCGGACCGGTCGGCTTCTCGGGCGAGATCGTGGTCGACGAGGCCCTGCGCGAGGGCCAGTTCGTCGCCGGGGCGAACCGCACCGGCTTCCACCTCCGAGGCGTCGAGCAGGGACGGGACTTCGAGGGCCGCTTCGCCGACCTACGCCAGCCGCGCGAGGGTGACGCCTGCCCGCAGTGCGGCGGCGCGCTCCGGTTCCAGACCGCGATCGAGGTCGGGCACATCTTCAAGTTCGGGACGCGCTATTCGGAGCCGCTCGGCGCCAGGTTCCTCGACGAGGACGGCAAGGAGAAGGCGCTAGTGGGCGGCAGCTACGGCATCGGACCGGCGCGCATGCTCGCGGCGGTGATCGAGCAGCAGTACGACGAGGAGAAGGGCATGCGCTGGCCGGCGTCGATCGCGCCGTACGACGTGCACGTCGTCGTCCTGCCCGGGCTCGAGGACGAGGCTGCGCGGACCGCGGAGAAGCTCGACGTCGCCGGCCGCTCAGTGCTGCTCGACGACCGCGACCTGCGAGCGGGGGAGAAGTTCGCGGACGCCGACCTGATCGGCTCGCCGGTCCGCGTCGTCGTCGGCAAGAAGACGCTCGACGACGGCGCCGTGGACGTCCGCTCGAACGGCGGCGAGCGGCGCGTGCCGATCGACGAGCTCGCCGGGGTGGAGGCCTGATGGGCCGCAGGCGCAGGTTCAGCGAGGAGCGGTTCGGCCCGACGCTCGAGCGCCTGATGTCCGAGACGGGCGTGACCTTCCGGGGCCTGGGCGCGAAGTGCAACCTGTCGGCCGGATACCTGAACCACCTCGTCCACGGCAACCGGCCGGTGCCCTCGAACGAGGTCGTGCAGCGCCTCGCCGATGCCCTCGGCGTCGAGCCTGAGCACTTCCTCGAGTACCGAGTCCGCGTGATCACAGAGCAGCTCGAGCGCATGCCCGACCTCGTCGACCGGCTGTACCGCAGGCTGAGCTAGGCCGGCGCCGCCTCGAAGACGCTGAAGCCGCTGGAGGTCGGCGTCTCTCCCAGGAAAGCGAGACCCGAGCGTTGGAACAGCGCCGCGTACTCGTCACGCGTGCGCTCGCGGCCTCCGAGGACGACGAGCATGTTGAGGTCGGAGAGCTTCGCTCCCGGGGCCTCGTTCGGAGCGCCGAGGTCGCGCTCGACGAGGAGCACGCGCGCATCCGGCCCCATCGCGGCGCGGCACGTGCGCAGGATCCGCACCGCGTCTTCGTCGTCCCAGTCGTGGATGATCGACTTCAGCGTGTAGGCGTCTCCGCCCTCGGGCACGGAGTCGAAGAAGCTTCCGGCGACGATCTCGGTCCGGTCGAACACGCCGACCTCTTCGAGCAGCGCGTGCGCGCCGCCGACCACGTGGGGCAGATCGAACAGGACGCCGTGTGCGCCCGGCGCAGCCCGAAGGATGGCGGCGAGAAAGCCACCGTGGCCGCCGCCGACGTCGACGACGGTTCCGAAGCGCGTGAAGTCGTAGCCGGCCACGAGCTCGCGCATGCTGGCGCGCGTAAGGTCGGTCATGGCCCGGTCGAAGATCTCGGCCTCGTCGGGGTGGTCGGCGCGGTACTCCCACACGCTCCGGCCGAGCGTGTGGGTCATCGCGTCCTCGCCGGTGCGAACGCTGTGCTCCAGCTGCGCCCAGGCAGCCCGGTGGTAGTCGCGACCGACGAACCTGATCCACGCCGCCAGCGACTCGGGCGAGTTGGAGCGCAGCGGCTCTCCCATGGCCGAGAGCGAGAAATGCCGGTCTCGATCCTCTCTGAGCACGCCGAGCGCGGCCAGCGCGCGGAGCAGCCGATACAGGGACGGCTCGTCGCTCCCCGTCTCGGCCGCAAGCTCAGCGGAGGAGCGTGGGCCGTCTGCGAGCAGGTCGGGCACGCCGAGCTCGACCACGACGAGGAGAGCCTGTGTGGTGCGGTAGCCGTTGACGAGCTGCCAGAGCGCGCCCCGCTCGCTCACGGCAGCCCGGGGACGCTAGCCCTCGTGCGGCGGAGGAGGCGGCGGTGGCCGGTCCTCGTGGCGGACGCGCTTCTTCGGCTTCGGCGGCTTGACGCTGTCCTCGTGCTTCCCTGCCCGAGGTGCGCCGCACGCCTGCTGCAGCTGCGCGATCAGCGACTGGAAGCTCGCGTCGTAGTCGTGGTAGGCGCGGCGGCCGTCGAACGTGCGGAACGCGGTGCAGATTCCGCTCACTTTCGCCTCGAGCTGGGCGACGCGCAGGGCGAGCGGCGCCTCAGCGGCCGTGGCCGGCTCGCCGCCCCCACCACGTACGGCTGCCAGCCCGACTGCAAAGGCGCCCGCCACGGCGATGACGAGCACAAAGCGCATCCATTCGAGAATACGACTACGGCGTCTCGATGTCCATACGGGCGACCAGCCCGTTGCGCAATGTGTAGACGTGGCGCACGCGGCCGGCGGCGATCACCGTCCCGTCGAGGTCGCGCACCGTCTGGTCGACCTCCACGGCGACCCGGCCGTCTGGCAGCGTCGAGATTTCGAGCGGCTCCACGGTCGGGTCGATCTCGGCCCACTGGCGCGTCCAGTACGCGCGGACGGCCTCGCGACCGACGGCGCGCCCGCCCTCGTAGGCGGTCGGCCAGTCGACGTCTTCGGCCAGCTGTGCGAGGACGGCGTCGAGCTCCCTCGCGTTGAACGACCGGTAGAGGTCCCGCAGCTGCTCGTGGTGCGTCATCTCTCTCAGGCTAAGCGTTGCGCATTCGGACCCCACTCCGGCGGCGAGGCGTCAAGATCCCGGCCTGGCCTCCTACTCCCTCAACGAGCGCGCGATCGCGCACGCCCGGCGCCTGATCCGCGCCCGTCAGTACGTCCTCGACAGCGATTGGGGAGACGTCCAGCCCAAGGCGGCCGATGAGAACTCGTTCCTCGAGTCGCACTCCTGGAGCGAGTACGCGGAGTGGCACCTCGGGCTGACGGACGGCGCATCGGACGAGACGAAGGCGAGGTACGCGTTCGTCTACGGCGACTTTCGCCGCGTGCACCGCATGGGCCTGATCGCCTGCCACTACCGCGCCGCCGAATGGCGGCACAAGGAGATCGAACTGGCGGCGCACGACCTGCTGCAGTTGCTCGACCGCACAACCGCCTGAACTCGAGCGCCCCGGCGCCCGTCGGCCTCTAGCGATGCTCAGAACCGCCACGGCGCCCTGTTGCCACTCGCCTAGCGCACGAAGTCGAGGAGCCACGATGCGGCCAGCACGAGGGCGACGACGGCAGGCGTGCCGAGCGCCACCCGGAATCGCAGACGGTTCGTCTCGGTCACCGAAGTCAGGGTCAGGGGCTGCTGGGGGTGTGGAAAATCGTGCCAGCGAGCGACGGTGGCACGAGGTGGGGAAACGGATCGTTGACGGGGGATGGCCGCGCTCGACTCTCGCTAGCGGCGCCTCTGGTGCTCGCCGGCTGCTCGCGCGGCGCCGTGCCGGGCGTGAGCGTTCCAGGGCACCTCGGCGCCCGGACGCACGAACGACATCGTGAGCTCGGCGACGCGCACGAGCTGCCCGGGCATCTCGTCGGCGGCGCGCTCTGCGAACTCCCTCCACGCGTGCTCGGGCTTGTGGCGGCGCCCCGCCAGGCCCGCCACCGCCTCGAAATCAGGGTCGAGAACGATGACCCGTTCCTCGCCGGCAGTTTCGGCAATGAGCGCGTTCAGCGCTTGCTCGGCCGGAGCGAGTTTGCCGCTCGTCTTTCGGTCGCTGTCGTGTAGGACCACGAACGGGATCCCGGCGGCCCTGCAGATGCGCGCGAAGAGGGGGATGTTCGGCTTGCCGCCGCATTCGATGATCGAGATCGCCTCACGGTCGACGTCGTGCCCGAGCGCCGCGAAGACGAACGGGAGCACGAGCTTCTCTGTCAGGCCCTCGACGAGTACGGCCGCGTGGGCGAGGAAAAGCTCGCTGCGCGCGGCGTCGAATTCGGTCATCACCCGGAAGTCCTCGTCGGCCGAGACCGGCTCCGGCTGGAGGGCGTGCGTCCCGGTGACCGGAAGGCGCTCGACGAAGACGAGCTCGTCCATCCGGTTGACGTTGAGAAAGGCCGGCGAGTGCGTGGAGTAGATGACCTGATTCCCGGCGCGCGAGAACTCGCGCAGGAGCCGGTAGAGGTACCGCTGCGCCTGCGGACGAAGATACAGCTCCGGCTCCTCGATCAGGAGCACGAGGCCGCCGAGGCCCTTCGAGCTGCAGGACTCGACCGCCTCGAGAACGCCGAGTGCCTGTGCCCCCGGCGAGGCGCTCCATTGCGCGAGCTCACGGTGGAAGACCGTGGCGGCCGGCTCGTTCTTGCTCGGCGTCGAGGCGGCGAGCAGGGCACCGGCTCGCTCTTCAGCAGGCAGGAAGAGCGTGGACGGTGTAGTGGCGCCTCCGGTGAGGGCGTTGCGATCGGGGCTCCCGTCTAGTGCCACCTCGCTGCCGTCCGCCAGCGTTACCCGGATCGAAACCTCTCCGTTGCCGCCCTCCGCCAGGTCCGTCGCCATGAGCGGCGCGGTGGCAGGATCGAGAACAGCGCGGATCGCCGCCAGAAGATTCGACTTGCCGGCATTCGCCTCGCCGACCAGCGCGCAAAGGCGGCCCGGCGAAAGGACGACATCGCGAGCGCTTCTGAAGCCGCTCACCTCGATCCGAATGACGCCGAAGCCGACCTCGGCGGGCGCCGGATTCACACTCGGCGGCAGATGCATGTCCTTCCGTTACGCGTGGCCGGGCCGGACGACCAGGACCGACGAGGGCGCCTGGTGAGCGACTCGCTCGCTCACGCTTCCGAGCGCTTTCAGTCCGTGCAGTCCGCGGTTCCCAAGGACGACGAGGTCAGCCGCTGCCGACGCCGCCACGAGAGCATCGAGCGCGGGCGCGCCGTGCTCCTCGAGCTCTGGCGCGACGGCCCGCGCGGCTTCGCGGTCGAGCCGATCCTTCGTGGACGCCAACGCGCGAACGCTGCCCCCGAACCGCTCGGACACCGCGGTTGCGGCGGTGAATGCGGCGGCGGCTTCGACAGAGCCGTCCACTCCTACGACGACCGCTTGTGGCCACGTCTCGGCGTCACGGGCCGGACGCGCGACCAGCACGGAGCAGCTTGCGTCGCGGAGCATCCTGGCGGCCACAGTGCCGAGCAAGAGCCCGGCCGCGCGCCGGCGCCCGTGCGAGCCAACGGCAATCAGCGTCGCCCGCCCGGACTCGGCTTG
Organism: uncultured Actinomycetes bacterium; assembly: GCA_963733845.1. GTDB lineage: Bacteria > Actinomycetota > Thermoleophilia > Gaiellales > Gaiellaceae > DATFQE01. The sequence continues at coordinate 5,782 of CAVTEM010000006.1, read as the reverse complement.
CTCGAGCAAGCCCGCGGCTGGGTCACCGTCGACGAGTCTTGCGTTCGCGGACGGAGCGAGCGCCCGCGCTTCCGCGAGTGCCGCCTCGGCCTCTTGTTGCAGGAGGTCCGTGGCGTGCGTTGCGGCCATGCCCGCGTGCGCAGTCTGGGCGAAGTTCGCGACGGCAGCGAGGAGAAGGTCGCCGTGGCCGTCCTGGAGGCGCAGTGCCTGCCGGACCGCGACCAAGCTCGCAGGCGTGCCGTCGACGCCGCAGACGATGCGTTCGAAGACCGGGGTGTCGCTGGCGTGTGCGCCCATCGCCGGCTCTACCGAGCCGATCTCGGGTCGATCGAAATGTCGTGCTCGACGAACGTGGCTGGTTCGGTCACGCTGAGGATTGTGGCACCGTCAGAAGGTTCCACGTCGCAGCCAAGCGCGCGCTGGCAACGCAAGCTCAGGCGTCAGGCAGAGGCGTGCCTCAACGACCAGGGCCCGCACGCTGCGGCGACCGATGCGCACTGCCGTCGTCCTATTAGGCAACAAAAGTGGCATTAAATGGCGAAAACGAATCGGTTGCTGCCAGTGGTGAAGCGGGGGAGGGCGGAGTCGGAACCCGCTTGTTATCGTGTTCCGCGTTTGCGGGGCGTGGCGCAGCCTGGTTAGCGCGCTAGTCTGGGGGACTAGAGGTCCCGAGTTCAAATCTCGGCGCCCCGATTATGAAGAAGTGGCTGGAAAAACTCATGTTTTGGCGTAAGAAGTAGTAGCCTGAGCCTCAGTCGTTTGTGCCCACTTAGTGCCCAAACGACTCGGCTCGGTGAGAATCGAACGCCTCCAACCGATCCGCATCGGGGCCTGGCCGCGCCAGCGTGAGGTGGCTGCCGCTGCCGACAAGCAGGCGCTCGTACAAGAACTGATCCTCGGCGCTTCGCGGCAGCGCGGCGTTCTATCGTGCAAGCCGATGCTCGTCCACTTCCGTAAGACGGGCGCACGCCGCTACGCCGTGCTGGCCGAGCGGGAGCTCGCTCCGGCGGTTGTCGCTCACCCGGCGCCCGGGTACGACGAGTACCTGCCGCACGACCTTCTCCACTTCGTGGCTGAGGCGGAATGAGGGCTGGACGAAACTCGTACGCACAAAGCCACGCGCGTGGGGTGTTCGTAGCGTTCATCCGCCCCTAGCGATCGGTCCGCCCCCCGATGCGTGCGCCGCGAGCCCTGACCCAATCTATCGCGCCGCTCCGTTCGTAGTCCCACAATGCAAAGGACAACGTGAAGCATCGCTTCACGCGGTCATACGGCATCTAGTGGTCGATGGCTCCGCTGAACGTGCCGGAACTAACGCCCGTCACTTGGTCCACGGTGCTTCTCAGCGTAAAGCGGCCGGTTGCGTCGGCGAAGCGTCCCGTTCCGCCCGTGATGGTGTAGACCTCGACGATCGAGAGCGTCGTCGGACCCGTCCGCGTCGCCTGCCCGACGACGCTGGCGGTCAATCTGTCGCCGTTTGCTGCGGTGAAGGTTGCAGCCCCCATTGAACTCATGGTTGGAATGTTGATCTGCATCACGACGTGCTCCGTGTACCTGCCGAGATGCGTGGCGTTGCCCGTGCCGGTTCGATCCAAGAAGCGGGTCGGGAAAACGACCGTGCCTGTTTCAACCGCGTTGACTGTTCCCTTGAATGGAGTCTCAGCCGCCGCGGCGCTGACGGCGACGCTCGCCAGCGCTACCGCGAGCGCAGCAACCAGTCCGACGAACAGCCGGTGGCGAATCTTCATCCCGTTCCTCCCTTGGGTGTGGTCGGCCGCAGATGACCAACAGCCTGCGCTCCACCGTAACCACTTGTGACACAAGAGACAAGAACGCGCCCCATGCATCCACGGGTGACGGGCCGCGAGGGCCTCATCACGCCAGCAAGGTTCCGGAATGACCTCCCCGTCCAGTCAGTGCCGGCGAGACGCGCGTGGAGCCGGGACGAGCCCGGCTCCATGCGCAGATCGGATTACTACGAGTCCGGGAAGCAGAGCTCGATCGAGTCGAGGCCCTTCCCGTCGCAGTTGTGCTGCGGGCCGCCCTCGCGGGCGGGTGGCAGCACGCCGTTGGGTGCATGCAGGAACGTGGACGCGCTCAAGTCGCCGCCGTCGGTGAACGCGAAGAACGCGCCGTGCGGTTTCTCGTCCGATCCCCGGGTTCCGCTTCAGGCTGGTCTCCTCGCCGGTCACGACGTTTACTATCGCGACAGCGCCGGCTTTGGCCGGCTTCTTTGCGACCATGCAGTCGTGCGCCAGCGCCGATGGAACGACCACCGAGACGCCCAACGCGCACGCCGAGACCGCCACCAAGAATTTCCTTCTCATATATCTCCCCCTGTCCTCGCGGCTGGGGCCGCCCCAGCCGGTTCGCGTTACGAAGTGCGGGAACCTAGCCGCGAGCCGCACCGGACCCGATCCCTCATTTGGGGGATTCGGCTCGAGGGACCGCCAAAACCCTGCGCTGCGATGGTGCTAGAAAACCCTCGTCGAGACGCTCAACTCGATCCCCGCGCTCCGGGCGTGTAGTCGGCTGGACTAGGGTGGCCAATGATCGCCGGAGGCGGCCAGTTCTTGGCGCCACGTGACCCCGCGACCGCGCCGCGCGAAAACTCCGTCAGGATGATCATCCCGTGCTACGGGATGACGAATGTCGCCAGTCCCCTCACGAGACCCGGCGGAGGATACGCGATACAGGTAAGGATCTTCCCGCCAGCAGGGTCACGCTTGCCACCGTCCACCAGGTCAAGCCGTTCGACTATCCGCAACTGTCGCCCAGAGAGGCCTCCTATCTGGTGGCGCTACCAGGATCTCTCGGCGCGCTTTGGGCGGCCTTCCTCGCGTTCCGGCGGCCTTAGCGCGTGCCCGGCCCGCGGTCGGAGACCGGGAGCGCACGCGCGGGCCCCCGGCGGCGGCGGTGGCGCGCGCGCCGGACGCCGCCGAGCACAGCGGGGAGAAGCCCGTTCGGGAAGAAGAGCATGACGACGATCAGGATCACGCCCAGGACGCCGAGCGAGAGGACGCTTGGCGCCTGCGGCGGCAGGTCCCAGCCGAGCAGGCTCTCGTGCGTTCCGAGGTCGCGCACGCGATGCTCGAGCCACAAGATTGCGACGGTGCCGACGACGGCGCCATACACGTTGCCGAGCCCGCCGACCGCGACCATCACCACGAACTGGAGGCTGAGGATGATGGAGAAGTCCTCGGGTCCGACGAACTGCGCGAAGAACGCGAACAGGCCGCCGGCGAGGCCGGCGAGCGCCGCTGCGAGGACGAAGAGCCGCAGCTTGTAGGTCGCGACGCTGACTCCCGCGGCCGCGGCGGCGGGCTCACTCTCGGCGATCGCTTGCAGGGCGCGGCCGGCGCGCGAATGGACGAGGTTCGCCGACAGCAGGAGCGCGATCGCAACAATGGCCCACACGACGGCGGCGTGGGTGGCGCCGCTGATCGAGTGGCCGAAGACCTCGAGCGGCTTCACGACGGTGACGCCGTACTGGCCGCCCGTGAACCGGTCCTGCGCGTAGAGCAGCGACAGCATGATCAGGTGGAAAGCGAGCGTCGCGAACGCGAGGTAATGCCCGCGGAGGCGCAGGAGCGGTACACCGATGACCGCGGCGACGACTGCGGTCACGACGGGGGCGGCGGCGAGCGCGGCGAGCGGCGTGATCCCCGCCTCGAGGTCGACGAGACGCGTGTCGGGGTCGAGGCCGACGGTGAGCAGGCCCGACGTGTAGGCGCCGATCAGGAAGAAGCCGCCTTGTCCGAGCGAGACCTGTCCGGCGAACCCCATCAGCAGGGTGAGCCCGAGGGTGACGAGCGTGTAGAGGCCCATGCGGTCGTAGAGGGCGAGGTCGAGCCGCGACAGCTGGAACGGCAGCCAGCAGGCGAACGCGCCGGCCGCCACGATCGCCGCGAGACGGAGCCACCCCTTCCACACGCGGACACGCTGCTTCCCGGCGACCGTTTCGGTGCTCAAACCGCGAGCTCCTTCCGGGAGCGCCAGCCGATCAGCACGAGCATGACGACCAGCGCGATCGTGAGGTTGTACTGCGGGTCGACGTAGCCGACGACGAGCTGCTCGACGATCCCGAGCGCGTAGCCGCCCAGCAGCGCGAGCCGGATCGAGGCGAAGCCTCCGAAGACGGCGGCGGCGAAGCCGTTGATCGTCAGGGCGAGGTCGGCGTTGTAGACGACCGGGACGGTGGGAGCGAGCAGCGAGCCGCCGAGAGCGCAGAGCGCGCCGGCGACGGCGAAGGCGATCACCGCGATCGAGCGGACGTTGAGGCCGACGAGCTCTGCGGCGCGTGGCGAGTCGGCGGACGCCACGAGTGCCTGCCCGACGATCGTTCGGCGGAGGAAGAAGGTGAGAGAGACCGCCGCGATGAGCGCGACGGCCGCGATCAGCACGTATTGCGGCTGCACGAGGACGCCGCCGATGTCCCAAGCGTGCTCGGAGATGCCTGCGTACGAGCGCGGGACCTCGCCGAAAGTCGCGAGCAGGACGGCCTCTGCGGTGAGAGCGATGCCGACGGTGATCACGAGGCTCGCGAGGTGCGTCGTCCGCCCTCGGATCCCTACGGCGACGACCGCCGTGACCGTAGCGAGCACCGCCGAGAGCAGGACGGCGACGACGATCGCCGGGAGCATGGGTATGTGCTGGGCGAACTCGAACGTGAACACGCCGCCGAGGACCGCGAATACGCCCTGGGCGAAGTTGACGATTCCGGTCGTCCGGTAGACGAGGACGAGGGCGATCCCGACGATCCCGAAGACGGAGCCCGTCGAGATCCCGACGACGACGAGCTGGAGGAACGTCGTCACCTGGGGCCGCTCCCGCCTCCGAGGTAGGCGCTGCGCACCTCGGGCCGATCGCGGAGCTCCGAGCTCGGCCCCTCGAGGGCGATCCTGCCCGTCTCGAGCACGTAGGAGCGCTCGCAGAGCGAGAACGCCAGCACCGCGTTCTGGTCCACGAGCAGGATGGCGACGCCCTCCTCCTCGTTCAGGCGCACGAGGAACTCCATTAGCTGCTCGACGACGAGCGGGGCGAGGCCGAGCGAGAGCTCGTCGATCGCGAGGACGCGGGGCTCGGCCATCAGCGCTCGCCCGATCGCGACCATCTGCTGCTCCCCGCCGGACGTGCGTCCGGCGGGACGCTCGCGCAGCTCGCGCAGCTTCGGCAGGAGTGTGTAGACCCGTTCGAGTCGCTCCTGGACCTCGGCCCTCCGGCGGAGGTAGCGGAGCGTCGAGGAGACGATCTCGAGGCTGAAGAATCGGCCGTAGGCACCGAGCTGGAGGTTCGCCTCGACCGGGAGCGACGCGAACACGTGCCGGCCTTCCGGGACCTGGCTGACGCCGCGCCGGACGAGCACCGCGGGCACTGCCCCGGTCACGTCGTCGCCGTCGACGCGGACGCGTCCGGACGACGGGCGGACGACGCCGCACGCGGCGTTCAGGAGCGAGCTCTTGCCGGCGCCGTTCGGGCCGATCAGGGCAACCCGCTCGCCGTGGTCGACGCGCAGCGAGACGGTGTCGACGGCAACCGCCTCGCCGTAGCGGACGACGAGCTCCTCGATCTCGAGGAGCGCCGTCACAGCGTCGCGGACCCCAGGTACGCGTCGACGACGCGCGCGTCCTCGCGGACCTGAGCGGGCGTCCCGTCGGCGATTACGCGCCCCCGGTCGAGCACGATCACGCGGTCGGCGAGAGAGCCGACGAACTGCATGTCGTGCTCGACGAGCACCTGGGTTAGATCCGTGCGCTTCAGGTCGTTGAACGCCGCGACGAGC
>CAVTEM010000005.1:0-321370 GCA_963733845.1 uncultured Actinomycetes bacterium | reverse complement strand
CGGTCACGGTGAAGCCGTAGGCGCGCGCGAGCGCCTGGGCCTGACCGACGCCGTCGCGTCCGAAACCGCCGTTGTCGCCCATCAGCGCGATCCGGCGGATGCCCTGTCGCCGAAGGTACTGGGCCATGTTGTAGGCGTACAGGCGCGACGTCGGCAGCGCAACGTAGACGAAGGGCCGCGGCGGCCGGACGATCGTCGTCGGCGGCGAGAGCGCGATGAAGGGGATCTCGCCCTGCGTCGCGAGCGGCGCGGTGGCGACCGCCGCGGCCGCGTTGCCGGAGCCGAGGATGCCGACGTACTTCGATTCGCCGATGAAGCGTTGGACGTTCTGCACGCCCTGCGACGGGTTCGAGGCGTTGTCGAGGACGTCGACGACGACTCTGCGTCCCTTGATCCCACCGCGGGAGTTCCAGTAGTTGACGAGCGCCGTCACGGTTTCGCGGTCGCCCTGGCCCACGACCGCCTGAGGGCCGGTCAGCGGCGTGTCCATCCCGAGGTAGACGGTGCCCTTGAACGCCTGCTTGCCCTTGGCGAAGCCTGTCAGCAGCGGCAGCACCGCCACGCAGGCGAGGACGGTCAGCGCGATGGCGAGCCTTCTTCTCATCCCGTGCTCCTTGGTCTCGGGGACGTTTGGCCGACTTGGGGCGGACGTCCGGTTTCCGGTGTGCGCGACTCTAGAGGGTCCGCGGGCTCAATGGAAGGGAGCCTGATACAGCTTACGTTCGCGGGCCTGTGTTGGATCATTACGTTCGCAGCCTGTTTTGGATCAGTATCAGGTAGTCTGATACGGTCGCCGGAACTGGAGGTAGTTGGGGCAGCGCGTTGCGCGACGACCGGTCGGGCGAGCCGGAGGCGCGACGAGGCGTCTTCCGAAGGAGGAAACGATGGTGCAAGCTCTCTCTGGAGAGCGGCGTCTGAGGTCCGTGGTGACCGTCGTCGCTCTCGCTGTCGTCGCGTCGGCGTGCGCCGGTCAGGCGCTCGCCGGGGGCAAGGCGGGCGGTCCACCGACGAGCATCGGCGCGATCAGCGTGCTGTCGAACCGCGCCGACCTGATCTCCGGCGGCGACGCGCTCGTCCGGATCGATCTCGGCGACGCGGCGTCTGCGTCGGTGAAGGTGACGCTGAACGGCGCGGACGTGACCGGTGCGTTCGCCGTCCGCGAGAACGGCCGCTACGAGGGGCTCGTGACCGGGCTCCAGGTCGGCCAGAACGTGCTCGTCGCGCGACCGGAGGGCGGCTACGGCCGGCAGGTCGCGATCCGCAACCACCCGATCGGCGGCCCCGTCTTCTCCGGGCCGCAGGTGACGCCCTTCTTCTGCAACCCGAACGCGTCGAACCCGCCGCTCGGCACCGCGATCGACGCGCAGTGCAACGCACCGACGAGGGTCGAGCTCCTCTACCGGAACACGGCCACGCCGCCCCAGTTCGTCCCGTACGACCCGGCGAGCCCGCCGCCGGCCGCATCGATCGCGCAGACGACAACGGACGCGGGCAAGACGGTCCCGTTCATCGTGCAGCGCGTCACCGGGACTGCGAACCGCGGCATCTACCAGATCGCGGTACTCGTCGACCCGACAAGGCCGATCGAGCCGTGGTCGACGAGCCAGCCGTGGAGCAGGAAGCTCTTCCATCCGTTCGGCGGCGCGTGCGGGAACCAGCACGTTCAGACCGCGCCTGGCAACGTGCTGCAGGCGGCGCAGCTCGGGCTCGGCTTCGCGGTCGCCACGTCGAGCCTCAACATCTACGCGAACAACTGCAGCGACCTGACCTCCGCCGAGGCGACGATGATGACGAAGGAGATCGTCGTCGAGCGCTACGGGCCGGTGCTCTACACGATGGGGAGCGGCGGCTCGGCGGCGTCGATGCAGCAGCACCTCCTCGCCGAGAACTACCCTGGCCTCCTCGACGGCTTGAGCACGAGCCAGGTCTTTCCCGACCACCTGACGCAGGTCCTCGGCTCGCTCGACTGCCGGCTCCTGTTCCACTACTTCTGGCCGACGAGCCCTCTCCTCAATCCGGGACACGCCACCTCGCCGCCGAACGCGCTCTTCCCGACCGCCGCCTCGCGGCTGCCGGTCTGGGGGAGCAACCCCACGAACCCGGACAACCTCTGCGGCCAGAAGATCCTCGCCTTCGGCGCCGACCGCACCGAGCTGCTGCCGGCCTCCGGCGTCGGCTGCGGCCTGCCCGCCGCGCTGATCTGGAGCCCGACGAATCCGACGGGGGAGCGGTGTGGGACGTTCGACTTCCTCCGATCGGTCTTCGGCGTCGTGGTGACGCCCGATGCGCCGAACGGAAAGGGCCGCAGCGCAACCGACAACGTCGGCGTCCAGTACGGCCTGAACGCGCTGCTCGCGGGCCAGATCACACCGGAGCAGTTCGTCGACCTGAACTCGAAGATCGGCGGCATCGATATCGACGGCAACTTCACGCCGGAGCGCAAGACCGCCGATCCGGCGGCGCTCGAGATCCTCTACGGCACCGGCCGCATGAACAGCGGCAGCGGCGCCGCCGACATCCCGGAGATCGACAACCGCACGGGCTTCCAGATGGACGACACGGGCTTCCATCCGGCGTTCGAGACCTTCTCGTACCGCGCGCGGCTCGACCGCGCGAATGGACACCACGCAAACCAGATCGTGTGGCTCTCGCGGCCCGGAGGCGTCGTCCCGTCGCAGTTCGACGCCCTGCGGCAGTGGCTCGACAACCTCGCGGCCGACACGAGCGGCGACCCGCAGTCGGTCAAGGTGCAGCGCGCGAAGCCGGCCGACCTCGTCGACACGTGCTTCATGGCGGACGGGGTCCGCGGCGACATGACCTGCAACGGCACGTGGCAGCACTACGCGGCGCCGCGGATCGCCGCGGGCGGGCCGCTCACGCAGGACGTGATGAAGTGCCAGACGAAGCCGCTCTCACGCACGGACTACGGCGTGATCGCGTTCACGGACGACCAGTGGGCACGCCTGCAGGCCGCCCTCCCGACCGGTGTGTGCGACTACACGAGGCCCGGTGTGTCGCAGCGGCCGCCGAAGGCGCGCTGGCTGACCTTCGAGAACGGTCCGGGCGGCCAGCCGCTCGGCGAGGCGCCTGTCTCGAAGGGGCCAGCCGAGCTCCTCGACGACCTGACGGCGCTGCTGGCGTCGTACGACCTGGACAAGCAGGCGAACCAGAAGCTGCTGCGCTCGCTCGAGCAGGTGGGACGGCAGCTGCCGAAGAAGCACACGCGAATCGTGTGCCACAAGCTCGCCGAGTTCGTGGCGACTGCGCAGCGCGAGTCCGGTCGGAGCCTGACCGCGGGTCAGGCGGCGCAGCTCGTCGCCGGAGCCCGCGACATCCAGGTATTGCTCGGGTGCTGAGTCGACGTCTGGCGGAAGGGGGAGACGTCCTCTCCCTTCCGCCGAGGTCGTCAGTCAGTCGTAAGGGAAGCCGGCGTGGAGCGAGCGCACGCAGCTCTTGAGCGACGCGAGCAGCGCCGTGCGCTCGGCGGGGCCGAGCTCGCGCATCATCTCCTCCTCCATCGCAGCGACGGCGTCTTCGCAGACCGCCAGCACGCGACGACCCTTCGCCGTCAGCGTCGCCGGGAGGACGCGCCGGTGGTTCGGATGCGGCGCCCGCTCGATCAGCCCCGCCCGCTCGAGCGCCTCGATCACCTCGCTCATCGACTGCGGCGTCATGTACGAGCGGCGCGCGAGCTGCGCGTTCGAGAGACCGCCTCGGCGGCGGCCGAGCACGCTCAGCGTCGTGTATTGCAACGTCGTCAGGCCGTGCTCCCGCACGCACTCGTTGATCGCCTGGCGGAGCGCCCGCTCGAGCCGGGCGACGACGTAGCTGACGCGCGGCTCTTCGCCGGCCTCGTCGTGGAGCTCGTCGGCGGAAGCGGGGTGCGCCACGCCGGCCATCGTCGCATACGGTTCGGCGCCGGGCGAAGAGCCACCCACGTGCGCCGTGACGTCCGTCATGCCGCTCCCTTCGTGCGCAGGGCGCGAAGGGGCGGTGAGCTCGCGCCGGGTCGGACGGCGAGTCTCGCGCAGATCGTCCACGACCTCTGTCACGACAATCCGAGGAGACGGGCCGCGTTGTCCTTCAGGATCAGCGGCCGGACGTCGTCCTTGAAGTCGGCCTGCTCGAAGTCGGAAAGCCAGCGGTCGGGCGTGATCATCGGGTAGTCGGAGCCGAACAGAACGCGATCCCGCAGCTGCGTGTTCGCGTAGCGGACGAGCTGCGGCGGGAAGTACTTGGGCGACCAGCCGGACAGGTCGATGTAGACCTGCCGCTTGTGCAGCGCAACCGAGATCGCCTCGTCCTGCCAGGGAAAGGACGGGTGGGCGAGCACGATCTTCAGTTCGGGGAAGTCGACGGCGACGTCGTCCACGCACATCGGGTTCGAGTACTTGAGCCGGATGCCGCCGCCGCCCGGCAGACCGGAGCCGATCCCCGAATGGCCGGTGTGGAAGAGCGCAGGGACTCCAGCCTCCTCGATCGCCTCGTAGAGCGGGTAGAACGCTCTCTCGTTCGGAAAGAACGCCTGGATGTTCGGGTGGAACTTGAAGCCGCGCACGCGGTGGTCGCGGACGAGGCGGCGCACCTCGTCGACCGCGTTCGGCTTGTGCGGGTCGACGGATGCGAACGGGATCAGCACGTCGGGGTTCGCAGCGGCGACCTCCGCGATCTCCTCGTTCCGCACCGCGGCGCGACCCGTGACGGTCTCGGCGTCGACGGTGAAGACGACCGCTGCGATGTTGCGTTCGCGGTAGTACGCCGCCACGTCCTCGACCGTCGGCTTGCCGCCTTCGCCGAAGTACTTCTTCGCCGCGTCCCGCCATTCCGGACGGAGGCCGTCTTCCCCCGTCCGGCCGACCTCGGCATGCGTGTGGAAATCGATCGCGCGGATTGCGGCGAGGTCGATGGTCACCGCAGCTCCGCGCGCCCGTCCTTGATCACGGCCTTGCCTTCTCCGTCGAGCGCGTCGAAGCCGAACCCTCCGTCGACGCGCCAGATGCGGGTGGTCACCGTGTCACCGGGATAGAGCGGCGCGGAGAAGCGCACAGCGAGGCGTCTCACCGCCCGCGGATCATCGACGCCCGCGGCTTCGAGGACGGCGCGGCCCGCGAAGGCCATCGTGCAGAGACCGTGGACGATCCGGCCGGGCAGCCCCACCTTGCGTGCGAACTCGTCGTCGAGGTGGATCGCGAAGTCGTCGCCCGACGCGGTGGCATACCGCACCGTCTGGTCGTCGGCGACGGGATACGCGATCTCTGCAATCGGAGTCCCGTCGCTCTCGAGGCGGTGGTCCGGCGCACGCTCGCCGACGCTCCGTTCGGTCTCGACGCCGCGGAAGAACTCCGTCACGTACTGCTCGTTGACGAGCACGCCGTCGGACGTCCGCGTCTCCGTCTTGATCACGAGCGACGTGCCGTTCGGACGGCCGAGCAGCGCGACGGGCGTCGCCTGCGAGACCAGCGTCATACCCGCCTCGATCGGCCGGTGGAGCAGCATGTCCTGCTCGTAGTGCACGACCCGCTTGCGCGCCTCGTCGGAGGCGACGGCCCGCGACGCAGGGCGCGATCGCGTCCCAAACCGGGACGATCGCGAACACCGGGCCGCCGGGAAGCGCCGTTGGTCGCCTCGGCGTACGCCTGGAGCGCGGACGCCGACACCTCGTAGCGTCGTTCGTCGCCGGCGCGGCCAATCGCATTTACGTCGAAGCTCAAGTCGTCATCCCGGTCGTCTGGCCGCCGCTCGCAGTGAGCACCTGGCCGTGTACGAAGTTCGACCACGGCGAGCAAAGGAAGAAGATCGGCCCGGCGGCGTCCTCCGCCGTCGCTGGCCGGCCGAGCGGGATGATCGTCGGCGCGAGCTGGCGCATCTTCTCCGGGATGCCGAGCCGGATCTCCTGCCCGTCCTTGACGAACGTCTCGGGGCCGCGGTCGTCGTCGGATGCCGCCGTCAGGCGCGTCTCGACGAACCCGAACGCAACCGCGTTGACATTGACCCTGAACGCGCCCCACTCGCGCGCGAGCGTCTTCGTGAGGCCGACCAAGCCGGCCTTCGCAGCCGAGTAGTTCGCCTGCCCGAGGTTTCCCTGGGTGCCCGAGATCGAGGCGACGTTGACGACCTTCCGAAAGATCTCGCGCCCGGCCTCGCGGTCGGCCTTGCCCGCGTCGCGCAGGTAGGGCGCGGCAGCGCGCAGGACCCTGAACGGGACGACGGTGTGGATCTCGAGCATCGCCCGAAATTGCTCGTCGCTCATCTTGTGCGCCATCCCGTCCCAGGTGTAGCCGGCGTTGTTGACGACGATGTCGAGCTGACCGAACGCGTCCACCACTCGCCGGACGAGCTCTTCCGGCATGCCATCCTGCGTCAGGTCGCCGCCGAAGACCACCGTCTCACCCTCGATCTCCGCCGCCGCCTGTTCGGCCAGCTCGGCGTCGAGGTCGTTGACCAGCACGCGCGCGCCATGCTCGGCGAGCAACTCGGCCGTGGCCCGACCGATCCCGCGGGCCGAGCCCGTGACGATCGCAGCCTTCCCGTCGAGCACACCCATCGCATCTTCCTCCTCGCATTCTGGGGGTGAAATCAGGCTACCTGATAGTCTCGGAAGGCTATCGGGCATAAGTCCGCGCGCTCGCGTACCTACCGGACGTGCGATCGTCACTCACGATGAACCTGGCCAACATCGTCGCGGAATCCGCCGCGCAAGCCCCGGACCGGCCGGCGCTGTACTTCGAGGAAGAGACGGTCAGCTACATGGAGCTCGACCGTCGCATCACCGAGGCGGCTGCCGCGCTCGCCGCCCGCGGCGTCGGGGCGGGCGACCGCGTCGCGCTGAGGCTCCCGAACTCCCCCGCGTACGTGGCCGCGTTCTTCGGCGTCCTGCGCGCCGGCGCGGTCGTCGTGCCACTGAACGTCCTACTCGCCCCGCCGGAAGTCGAGGAGCGCGTGCGCGCCGCGACGCCGCACTTGGTAATCAACGACGAGTTGCCCGTCGGCGGCGGGGCGAACGCCGGGATCGTCGAGCGCGAGGACGACGAGCCGGCCGTGATCCTCTTCACCTCGGGCACGTCCGGGCGGCCGAAGGGCGCCGTCCTCACCCACGGCAGCATCCGCGCAGCAGCCCGCAACGCGGCGGAGGCGCTGGTCCTCGGCCCGGCCGACGTCGTGCTCGGAGCCGCGCCGTTCACGCACGTGCTCGGACAGTCCACCGGGCTGGTGTCGACCTTCCTCGCAGGCGCCGCCGTCGCCGTCGTCCCGCGCTTCGAGGCGGAACGGACGCTGGCGACCATGACGGCGACGCGGACGACGATCTTGCTCGGCGTGCCGACGATGTGCATCGCGCTCTGCCAGGCGGCGCGGGACGCGAGCGAGCTGGCGCCGATCCGGATCGCCCACGTCGGCGGCGCCGCCGTCCCCATCGAGGTCGCGAACGACTTCGAGCGTACGTTCGGCGGCGAGGTGCACGAGGGCTACGGGCTGACCGAGCTCAGCGGGATCGCGACGACGTACGGGGTCGGAGAGCGTCGGAAGCCCGGATCGGTCGGCAAGCCGCTCGGCGGCACCGAGATCCGCATCCACGAAGCCGTCGACGGCGTCGGCGAGGTCCAGCTTCGTGGCCCGTCGGTCATCGCCGGCTACTGGCAGGACGAGGAGGCGACCCGCGAGGCGATCGACCACGACGGCTGGCTCTCGACCGGCGACGTCGGCTACCTCGACGACGACCGCTACCTGTTTCTCGTCGACAGAAAGAAGGACCTGATCGTCCGCGGCGGCTACAACGTCTACCCCCGCGAGGTCGAGGAGGCTCTCTACGCCCACCCCGACGTCCTCGAAACTGCGGTCGTCGGAGTCGCGGACGACCGACTGGGCGAGGAGGTGGCGGCGGTCGTGGTCAGGCGCCCCGGCGCGACCGCCTCCGCCGACGAGCTCCAAGGGTGGACGAAGGAGCGGGTGGCCGCGTACAAGTACCCGCGCCGGATCGTGTTCGTCGACGAACTCCCGAAGGGGCCAACGGGCAAGATCCTGAAGCGCGCGATCGACCGCGACGCCCTCCGTTCCGGCTAGGCGCGACGGCGCAGCGGAGCGCCGGCGCACAAGCACGAGAGTCGCGACCAAAGCGTCGTCGAGACCTATCGCTCGAACTCGCGATCGCAGGTGGTCGATCATACGTCCGCGGCCGAAAAGACCCCTGGCAGAGAACGGCGGGCGAGTCATGCTTTCAACTTGTAAGACGCGCTTCGGCGCCTAACTGTGCGTCTTTAGTACGTGACGGCTGGGGGACTAGAGGCCACCTCGCCATGGGTCCGGCGGCAAAGGCCCGCCCCAAGCGTTACAGCTGCTCGAGAGCGGGTCGCCTGTTCGTGGGCGGTGCAGGGCGTGAACCCGTGCGGCGCGGCCGACCTGTCGCGGCATCGTCGTCGATGCCGCTCGAACAGATGTCAGGTGCAGGTCATGTCCACAGCGGCTCGGTAGAAGCCCCCTGGGTAGTTCTCGTACGGGACGAACCACACCGCCGGCTCGCCGACGATGGTGCAGCTGAACAGCCCGTCGCCTTCGGCGGAGACCTCGGCGTCGTAGATCGCCTTGTTGATCGCCTTTTCGGGCGTCGAGCCAGTGGCACAGCCACCGTAGAGCGCGCTGGCCGCGGCGACCCCTGCCAGGACAAGTACGGCAACTCCCGTCAACAGCGCGAGGATGGCGGCACGGAGAGTCCGTGGACGCGCTTGTTTCATCACGAGTCTCCCTTCTCGTGGACGGACATGAGGAACTACGAACGGAGCGGCGCAATGGATTGGGCACCGCGGAGAGGGCCGCGTCGTGCGCTGCGAGCGGACCGGGGCCTAAATGTCCCCGATAGTTCCGCACGCGGGGCAGGCGTAGTTCCCGTCAGCGTCGGGGACTGTGTACATCGCCACGACGTCCCCACCGGGATACCTGATCTCACCGGCGAACTTGGCGAGTTGAGCCGTGTCCCAATCGGCGGCTCTGGGATAGAGGGACCGCGGGAGGAGCACTAGAGCCATTTCACACTGCTGGCACTTGAGATGCCTTGGCGGTAACCCGAGCTCAGCCATGTCGACGCCCTCGCACGTTTGCTTCTTGATGAGGAACGTATCGAACGCGCCCCGTGTTCGTTGGAGCGCAGACCGGAGTGTGCGCCTCCCTGCTCAGGCGAGATCGCGAGCGCGAGCGAGAAGCGCCGTCTCCGCAGCCGACTCGCGCTTCAGTGCCGTCCGGCTCCAGCTCTCATGCGCGGTCAGAGTCGCGTGAATCTCGTCGAGCATCTCGTTCATGGCGTCCTCCGACGACGACCCCGCCTGCCGGCGGGCGGCAGCGCACGCCGCAGGATCGAGCGCTTCCCGAAGCGTCGCGTCGTCGACCTCGACCGGCCTACCGATCGCGGCCACGGACGCCGCAGCAAGGCGGTCCGGCGTCAGCTGCGAAGACGGCTCGCCGGCGTCGACGAGGTCGCGGACCGCGCGCCCGACGATCTTGTGCGCACTGCGGTAGTCGATGTCTCCCGTCAGCGCGAGGACGTCGGCGACGTCGGCGGCGGTGACGAAGCTCTCGCGTGCGATCTGAGCGAAGCGCTCCGTCCGCAGCTCGATGCCGTCCAGCACGGACGCGGTCAACCGGCCGATCGCGACCGCCTCGTCGAGCGCTCGTGGAACGATGCCGTTAAGCAGGTGGAAGTGATCCGTGCGCGCCGACCCGGTGTGCAGCGCGACGAGCGCGCTGGCGACGTCGCCGGCTGCCTGACCTGCCTGCGTGCGTATCGCGGCGAGTGCATACGGATTCTTCTTCTGCGGCATCAGCGCGCTTGCGCGACTGTGGGCGTCCGCGAGCTCGACCAGACCGAACTCCTGGCTGGCGTAGATCTCGAAGTCCTGGCCGAGCTGGCTCTGGTGCGTCGCGGCGATCGCGAGCGTCGCAAGTAGCTCGAGGTACACGTCGGCCTGCCACGCCGCGTCCTTGGCGTGCTCGACGATTCCGTCGCAGCCGAGCAGCTCGGCGAGTCGCGCGCGATCGAGCGACCAGCGTGAGCCCGCGCTCCCGCCGGCCCCCGCAACGCTCGCCCCTAGGGCGGCGTGCGAGGCGCGCGCCCGGTCACCGTCGCGAAGCGCCGGGTAGGCGTACGCCAGGAGGAGGTGGCCGACGGTGGTCGGCTGTGCCGGCTGGAGGTAGGTGTAGTCGGTCGCGAGCGCGGTGCGCGTCGCGCCTACGTGCCGGACGAGCGCCGCCGCCTGGTCGACGAGCGCGTCATGCAGCTCGCGCGCGCCCGCACGGGCCGTCAACCGGAGCGCGACGCGAAACGCCTCGCGTCGTGGACGGCCGGCGCTCAGCCAGCCGGCGGCCGCCCGTCCGACGCGCCGCTCGAGCTCGGCCTCGCGTGCGTTGAACGCGTCGCCGAGCGACGGGTCCCACGGGAACTCGTCGCCGGGGATCGCGTGCAGCTCGAGCAGCCCCCGGAGGAGCGACTTCGCGTCCTCGCCAGCGAGGTCGCCACCCTCGATGAGTGCGACGGCGTGCGCGAGATCTGCGAGCGACAACCCGCGAGCCAGACGCGGGCCGTGGGCACTCTCGGCCGCATAGGCCGCGGCCACGAGCTCGCCCGTAGCGCCGCCGCGCAGCCGCCCGCCACGCCCCAGCTCCTCGGTCTCCGTCACGACGGCGACACTAGAGGATTGACTCGCACGGGTTCGTCGATTCGGATCTGGCGACTCGCAGAGCGCTCTTGAACTTCGACGGGCGCGGTGTTAATGCTTTCTTGGCGGTGACTTCTGCGGCCACCCTCCTCCGCCGGTATGCGGCGCGCCGACGCGCGTCGGTGACCCGTGCTGCGCTCGTCGTCGCGCTGGTGCTGGCGGCGGCACTTGGTGCTCCCGGCGCCGGCGTGGCGCACGACGTCAACACGCGGGCGGGTCATCAGGCCGAGGATGCGGTCGTCCACAGTGCGGCGACGGAGGCGGAGCTCAACAGTGGAACCCGGCTCCGGTCAGCGTGGGCGTCGCAGGCGATCGCCGCTGTCCTCGCGGACGATCCCGGGCAGGTCGGGCAATGGAGCCCAGTGGAGAACTGGCCCGTCGTCGGCATTCACGCGGCGCTCCTTCCGAACGGCAAAGTGCTCGCCTGGGACTCCGTCGGCGATGCCGCGACCGAGGCCTTCCCCGTTCACAACTTCACGAGAGCCACCGTCTACGACCCCAGCACGGGCATCCATACACCCGCCACGGTCGATACGGGTTACAACATTTTCTGCGCCGGTTTCGCGCACCTCTTCGACGGTTCCTTGTTCATCGCGGGCGGAAACAAGAACGCGCAACTTCAGGGGATCGCGCAGACGCATCTATTCAACCCTGTGACCAGCCGCTGGAGCCTGGGTCCCACTATGGCGGCCGCTCGCTGGTATCCGTCCGTAACGCCGCTGACGAACGGCGAGATGCTGATCACGGAAGGCGGTCCCGATACTCCTGAGGTGCGGAAGACCGATGGGACCCTGCGGACACTGAGCACTGCCTCGCTCAACCTGCCGCTCTATCCCTGGCTGGACGTTGCGCCCGACGGTCGCGTCTTCTACTCGGGGCCAGATCAGACCCTGCGGAAGCTCGACCCGACGGGCGGGGGCTCCTGGCAGAGCTTCGGCCAGCGCGACGGAATCAACCGCGGTTACGGAAGCCACGCGGTCTATGACATCGGCAAGACGCTCGTGGCCGGTGGCGGGTCTTCATCGAACAGCGCGCTTGTGATCGACACGAACGGCGCCACGCCCCAAGTCGCCGCCACTTCGCCAATGGCCTTCGGCCGTCGCCAGCACAATCTCACGCTGCTGGCCGACGGGAGCGTCCTGGCGACCGGAGGCAACTCGACCGGGGCATCACTCATCGATATGAACGGAGGCGTCTACAACGCAGAGCGGTGGAACCCCGCGACGGGTCAATGGACCACGCTCGCGGCGCAGGCTGTGACACGCCAGTATCACTCGACCGCCCTGCTGCTCCCGGACGGCCGCGTGCTCTCGTCGGGCGGCGGCATCTGCGGCACCTGCGATCAGGTTGGCTACCTGGCGAAGAACGCCGAGGTCTTCACACCGCCGTACCTGTTCAGAAAGGACGGCTCCGGGCAGCTTGCACCGCGTCCCGAAATCACCGGCGCGCCTGGCACGGTCAGCCACGGTACGTCCTTCCAGATCAACACGCCGAACGCCGCTTCGATCAACAGGGTCGGGCTGATCCGGCTGGGTTCGCAAACGCACTCTGTCGAGATGGAGCAGCGCTACGTCCCGCTTTCCTTCACACCCGGCCTCGGCACGCTGACGGCGACCGTCCCCGCAAACCTGAACACGGCGGTCCCGGGCGCCTACATGCTCTTCATCACCGACTCCGCCGGCGTCCCGTCGGTGGCGAGGATGGTCCAACTCGACGCCGCGGCCCCACCGCCCCCGCCGCCTCCTCCTCCTCCTCCTCCTCCTCCTCCGCCACCTCCGCCGCCTCCACCGCCGCCACCTCCGCCGCCTCCGCCTCCGCCTCCGCCTCCGCCGCCGTCGAATCAGCCGCCGAGCGTGTCGCTCACGTCGAACGGCGTCAGCTTCACCTCCCCGGCCAAGATCTCGCTCGCGGCGACCGCTGCCGACGCCGACGGCACCGTGACCCGGGTCGAGTTCTTCAATGGCGCGACGAGGCTGAGCGAAGACACGACCGCCCCCTACGCGACTCAGTGGAACACTGGCTCCGCCGGCACCTACACGCTGACCGCACGGGCGACCGACAACGCCGGCGCGACCACGACCAGCAGTCCAGTCACGATCACCGTCAAAAAGAAGCGCTAGCGCTCAGTCGCCGAGCCGCTCTTCGCTGTCCGCGTCGAAGCGGTGCAGCTTGCCGTGCGGGACCGTGAAGGTGAGCTCGTCGCCCTGGCGCACGCGCTCTTCGATGGGCAGCTTGGCGAGCAGGGGCGTCTCTCCGCGGACTATGTGGACGAGCTGTTCGTCGCCGAGGTACTCGACGACCTCCACGCGCGCGTCGAAGATCAGGCCGTCGCCCCCGCCCCCAACGCGCACGTGCTCGGGCCGGAAGCCCAGGATGACACCGGAGCCGCCTCCGTCGACGATCGGCGCCGGGACGAGATTCATCGCCGGCGAGCCGATGAAGCCTGCGACGAAGACGTTCGTCGGCTTCGTATAGAGCTCCTCGGGACTGCCGACCTGCTGCAGGACGCCGTCGCGTAGCACTGCGATCCGGTGGCCCATCGTCATCGCCTCGACCTGGTCGTGGGTCACGTAGACGGTCGTAGTCGCCAGCCGCTGCTGGAGCTTGAGGATCTCCGCGCGTGTCTCGACGCGGAGCTTCGCGTCGAGGTTGGACAGCGGCTCGTCCATCAGGAAGACGACCGGCTCGCGCACGATCGCCCGCCCCAGCGCCACCCGCTGCCGCTGCCCGCCCGAGAGCTGCTTCGGCTTCCGCTTGAGCAGCTCGGCGAGCTGCAGGACCTCGCCGGCGCGGCGCACGCGCTCGTCGATCTCGCGCTTCGGGAGCCGCTTGTTGCGCAGCGCGAAGGCGAGATTGTCGTACACGGTCATGTGTGGATACAGCGCGTAGGACTGGAAGACCATCGCGACGTCCCGCGCCGCGGGCCGGACGTTGTTCACCACCCGGTCGCCGATCAGGATCCGCCCCTCCGAGATCCGCTCGAGGCCGGCGAGCATCCGGAGCGCCGTGCTCTTGCCGCAGCCGGATGGGCCGACGAGCACGATGAACTCGCCGTCGCCGACCTCGAGTGAGAGGTCGCTGACGGCGACCGTGCCGTCGTAGTTCTTCGAGACGTTCTCGTAGGTCACGCTGGCCATCGTTCGATGCCTCCTCGGGCGAAGCGGGCTGCGGCGAGCGCCGAGTACGCAGGGGTGATCGTCAGGAAGGGGAGGACGGCGGCGGCGAGGCCGATCGCGTTGATCAGGAGCAGCGCCGCCGCGAGGCCGAGCGCGCCGGCCGGGCGGCGAAGGAGCGCGACGCCCGCGTCGGCCGCGACCGCGCGCAGCGGTCGCTCGAGGTCCCTCACCGCCAGCGGCCAGAGCAGGAGCTGGTAGACGGCGAAGAGGCCGGTGAGGTAGAGGATCAGCACCGCCAGCGGCCAGGCGAGCGGCGACCCCGAGGCGTAGAACCACAGCGCGACGACGGTCGCCAGAGCGACGAAGGTGACCAGCCCGCCGAGGGCCAGCCCGCGCCGCCAGCAGCGGCGAACGCTCCCCGTCGCCTCGGCGATCGTGAGCGACCCCGTGTCGACGACGATCACCGCCGCCGACACGAGCGCCGCCGCGAGCGGCCCTGCTCCGGCGAGCAGTACGAGAGCGGCCGGAATGTACGCGGCGGCGGCGAGCACTACGAGCACATACGCCGACAGCGCCGTGTTGAGCAGCACGAGGCGCCACGACTCCTCGTAGAAGTCCCGCGCGGCGCGTCGCAGCACCGCCCCGACTCCCGGGGCCCGAACGACCTCGGCGGCGGCGATCATCCCTTGACCCCCGCTGCGGTCACACCGGCGACGAAGTAGCGCTGGAAGAACAGGTAGACGATCAGGACGGGCACGATCGCGAGCGTCGCCGCGGCCATCAGCTCCGGCCAGAGGGCCTGGTACTGGAACCGGAACTGCGCCAGCCCGATCTGCACCGTGTACTGGGACGAGTCGCCCTGGCCGAGCAGGATCAGCGCCCAGAAGAACTCGTTCCACGTGCCCTGGAAGGTCAGGATCGCGACTGCCGCGACGGCCGGCGCCGCGAGCGGCAGCATCACGCGAGCGTAGGTCTTGAAGTAGCCGGCGCCGTCGAGCTTGGCGGCCTCCTCGTAGTCCTTCGGGATGGTGAGGAAGTACTGGCGCATCAGGAAGAGATTCGTGGCGAGCGCGAGGCTCGAGCCGAAGAAGACGTAGCCCTGCTTCGTGCCGGTGAGGTTCCAGTGGGTGAACGGGAAGTCGATCATCATCAGGAAGATCGGCACGAGCCGGAGCTGGTCGGGGATCATCAGCGTCCCGAGCACGAGCACGAACAGCACCTCCCGGAAGGGGAAGCGCAGGCGGGCGAACGCATAGCCGCCGAGCGTGGCAAGGAACAGGTTGATCGCCGTGATCGACGCCGCCAGGATCAGGCTGTTCTTGAAGAAGGTCACGAACGACAGGTCCTCGCGGTTCCAGATCTCGCGGTAGGCGTTCAGGCTCGGGTTGGCGGGCCAGAGGTCGAAGCCGGCGGCCGCCTCCGCCTGGGTCTTCAGCGAGGTCACCACCGCCCAGAGGAGCGGCACCAGGTAGAGCAGCGCGATCACGATCATCACGCCGTAGGCGATCAGCCGGCGCGCACGTTCGCCGCGCGTCAGCGGTGGGATCGCGGGCGCCCGCGCGACCTCGTCGACGTCGGCGAGCTCGCGGACCGCGGTGACGGGGAGCGCAGTCTCGTCGGGCCCGCTCATCAGTAGCCGATCTCCGCCTTGCCGAACACGAGCCGCTGCACCAGGGTCAGCGTGAAGATGATCAGGAACAGCACCACGCCGACCGCAGCGCCGTAGCCGTAGTTGAACTCGGAGATCGTTACCCGGTAGAGGTAGAGGACGGCGGTCATCGTCGAGCCGGCCGGACCGCCTGAACCGGTCGAGATGATGAACGCCTGGTCGAAGAGCTTGAGCGCGCCGATCACCGAGACCACCACGACGAAGAAGTGGGCGGGCTTCAGCAGCGGGAACGTGATCTTCCAGAACGTCCGCCACGTGCCGCCGCCGTCGATCGCGGCCGCCTCGTAGACGTCGGTCGGGATCGACTGCAGCGCCGCGAGGTAGAAGAGCATCATCGTCCCCGAGGTCGTCCAGGCGTCGAGCGCCACGATCGACTCGAGCGCCGTGTCGGCGTCGCCGAACCAGGGGTGGTTGAACTCGCGTCCGATCACAGCGCTGATCACCGCGTTCAGCAGCCCGTCTGCGTTCAACAGGTAGATCGCGATCGCCGAGATCGCCGCGGACGAGACCAGGGCGGGGAAGTAGTACGCGGAGCGAAAGAACGCGCGGCCGCGGATCGCCGCGTTGACGACGAGGGCCATGATCAGCCCGAGCGTCATCTGGATCGGCACGACCAGAAGCGCGTAGTACACCGTGTTCCACAGTGCCGTACCCCGCTCGGGTGGCCAGGTCCAGAAGCCGGGGTCGTCGCGGAGCTCGCGATAGTTCTCGAGCCCGACGAAGCCGAGGTTGCCTTCGATCCCGCCCCATTCGTGCGCGCTCACGTAGAACGCGTAGGCCATCGGGTAGACGTAGAAGAGCGCGAAGACGCCCAGCGGCACGAGCACGAATCCGTAGCCGACCAGCGCCTCGCGTAGCCGCTCGCCGCCGAGGCCCGGCAGTCTCCTTGCTCTCGCCGTCGCAGTCGCCAACTGGGTGGCCGACGGCGCCGGCGCCCCGCCCGGGGCACCGGCGCCTCGGTCGGCGTCTAGCTGTTTCTCCGGATCGCGTCCTCGGTGGCGCGGTCGATGGCCCGCAGCATGTCGGCGATCGACTGCTGGCCCTCGAACGCCTTCTCGAGCTCCTTCCCGGCGAGGTCGTAGACCCGGTCGAAGCCCTTGATGAACTGCCACGGTCGTGCCGCGGGCGCCTCCTGCACGAACGGCGCACGGCCTGTGGGCGGCTTGACGTCACTCCTTGAAGGCAGGAAGCCGGAGTTCTTCGTCCAGACGGCCTGCCCGTTTCGCCCCACGAGGTAGCGCAGGAGCCGCCAGGCGACCGCCTTCTTCTTCGACGCCTTCCCGATCGAGTACGACACGGTGAAGGAGAGGTTCCCGCGCGCCTTGTTCCGGATCATCGGATAGACGCGGAAGCCGACGCTCGGGAAGTCCTTCTGCATGAAGCCGTAGACCCAGTTGCCCTCGAAGATGAGCGCGGCCTTCTGCTTGCCGAGCGCTTCGCCGCACCAGCCCACGCCCAGCTGCGCCGGGGTCTTCGCGAGCCCGCTCTTGAGCCAGCTCAGATAGATGTTGAGCGTGGCGTTGTTCTGGGCCGAGTCGATCACCGACTGGGTCCTGGCCGGATTCAGCCAGGCGCCGTTGTTCTGGTAGATGAACGCGAGGATCCGCGCCCAGTCCAGGCTCAGGCATGCCGGCGCCCCGTCGGGGACGGCATCGGACGAGCGCAGCCGCTGCAAGGTCTGCGTGAACTGCGCCCAGGTCGTGGGCGGACTCGTCACGCCGGCCTTGGCCATCATTGCCCGGTTCGCCACCAGGCCGAGTGGCGACCAGTCCTTCGGCAGCCCGTAGACCTGGCCCTTCAGCGTGAAGGCCGCGAGGAGCCGCCTGAAGTACGGCTTGGTGCTGAAGTTGCGCGTGGCTCTGATCTCGTCGTTCAGAGGCTCGAGTGCCGGCGCGTAGTCCGGCAGGTCGAGCGAGTCGACGTAGAACACGTCCGGTGGTCGCTTGGCGGCGAACCGGGCCAGCATCGCAGCGTCGTAGTCGCCCGAGATCGGCGTGTACTTGACGTCGATGTCGCGGTTCGCCCGTTCGAACGCCGTGATCGTCCTCCGGAGCGCCGCCGTTTCCTCCGGGCTGGACGCCCAGCCGGCCAACGTGACCGACGTGGCCGCTGCCGCTTGCGCCTTGCCGGGTCTCTCGACTCGCGCCTGACCGGCTCCGGCTACCGTCGCCGTCAGGACAAGGAGCACGACGAATGCTCCCGAGAGCGTGAGGTTCCTCGATTTCATCGATCCCTCCCTCAAGGTTGAGGAACTACAGGGACTCGGACTGCGTAGCGACGCCAGACCCACACTCGCCGCGTTGTGAGCGCCACACCCCCCGGTTTTCCCCATTGCGGGCAGCGTTATACCCGCCCAAAGCGCTTGTAACCCTTGCTCGTCGTTCCGAGGCTCGGGCTAGTCGCGGTCGCTGCGCAGGGCGAAGCGCGTGTCGGACGTCCTCGCGAAGACCCGCTCGGCTCGCCCTTCGAACCAGCCGTAGCGCACGTCGCCGGTCGGGGTGTCGAACAGCGGCACGAACGGCTTCAGGTCGAGCACCGGCGAGCCGTCGAGCAGATCCAGGCCGTCGACCACGACTGCGGACGGCTCGACCGATGCGATGCGGGCGAGCGAGATGCCGATCGGGTTCGGCCGGTGCGGCGAGCGGGTCGCGAACGTCCCGTGCGGCACCTCGTCCAGGAACGCGGGTACTTCGTCGTCCCAGCCGAGCGTCTCGTGTAGATGCGCGAGCACCCACACGTGCGTGAAGCCGTCCAGGTCGGCGAGGCAGCCGCGATGTTCCTCCAGCACGTCGATCGTCGAAGCACCCCTGGTGTCGGCGATCGGCTGGAGCGGCATCCCGTCGATCTCGTCGTGCGGCGACCTGACATAGCCGACCGGCCTGTAGACCACCGGCTCGGCGGTGCGGCGGTCCGAGAGCCCTTCGACGAACGAGAGCGCGCCGCGACACGCAGACAGGCGCCAGAGGGCAAGCGTTCGCTCGAAGCCCGAGAGCGACGCCAGCTGTCCGTCCAGGGCGCGCTCGATCCGGGCCAGCACGGCGGCCTCCAGGGCCAGGAGCGGCCTCGCGTCGAGCCCTGCACGCTCGTGGAAGAGCAGCTTCAACATCAGCTCCGAGCGCAGGTCGCGCACGTGGGCGACCGGGCTCCCGCGCCAGCGGGCGAACGCCGAGCGCCCGCGGCGGCTGGGGCCGAGGGTCGTGCGCGCCGGCCCGGTGTCGCTCGGTTCCGTCGCCCGCACGCCGGCGAGACCTGCCTCGCGCAGCTGCCCGAGCGCCCGATAGGTCAGCGCCCGGGTGCAGGAGTAGACGGCTCCGATCGAGCCCGAAGGGCCCAGCTGCTCGGCGATCGCCCAGCCGTGAGCAGGCTGCTCGCACAGGAGGCCGAGGGCGGCCCACTCGGTCAGCGACGGCTCCGTACGGGGAAGGCGGCCCATCGGTCAATATCGTACGCGGTAGTCAAGAAATTTCTACCGTGCTAGGGTCGCACGCTGTATGAACAGACGCCGCTTCCTCGTGAGCTCAGCGGGCGTTTCCGCCGCCGTTCTCGGCGGCCCGTGGATTGGCACGGCAGGCGCGGCGACCGAGGACGATCTCGCTTTCGCGAACTTCGGGGTGTCCACCGAGCTCCTGCTCAAGGATTTCTTACGCACGCGCGCTCGCCGCCAAGCGGTTCGGCGGCCTGCGCGCGAACGTCCTGCGCAAGGGCCGCCGCGCGTCCTCCAATCACGCCACCGCGTTGAGCAACGTGCTCGTCAGCGTGGGTGACACCCCTCCGCTCGAACAGGACTTCGAGTTCGCCTGGCCGCGGAGGACATTCACCTCCGCGCCGGAGACCGTCAAGACGGGCCTGACCGTGCTGCGGGCGCTGCTCGGCGCGTACCAGAGCGCCGCCGCGACGAGCTCGATCGTCGAGTACAGGACCCTGTACGCAAGTCTGGGCGCGAGCGTCGGCCAGCAGATCGGCGCCCTGTCCGCGCTCTCGGCGCCCGTGGGCGCCACCTCGTTCCCCGTCGCCACCGACGTCGAGACCGCCAGCGCCGCCATCGAGGCGTACCTGGGATGAGACAGCGCCTGCTCGCCGTTGCGCTCGTGGCGCTGGCCGCGTCGTCGGTGGCGTCGTCCGCCGCCTCGACGGCCGCGCGTCAGCAGGGCGCGTTGACCGTCTACGCGGCGGCATCGTTGACCGAGGTGTTCAGCGCCTACGACCGCGCGCAGCGCTACAACTTCGCGGGCTCGAACGCGCTCGAGACGCAGATCAGAAACGGTGCGCCGGCGGACATCTTCGCCTCGGCGGCGCCGCTCAACACCCAGCGCCTCTTCCAGAGCCGGCTGGTCGAGAGGCCGGTGACGTTCACGTCGAACCGGCTCGTCCTGATCGTGCCGCGGTCGAACCCGGCGGGAATCCAGTCGGTGTACGACCTGCGCCGGAAACAGGTGAAGCTCGTGGTCGCCGGAGCGGCGGTGCCGGTCGGCGGCTACACGCGCACGGTGCTGCGGCAAGATGGGGCTGAGCTCGGTGCTCTCCAAGGTCGTCAGCCAGGAGTCCGACGTGAAGGCCGTCACGGGAAAGGTGGCGCTCGGCCAGGCAGACGCGGGCTTCGTCTACGCGACGGACGCCCGACCCGTCGGCTCGCAGGTCACGGTCATCCGCATCCCCGCCTGGGCACAGCCGCGGATCCGGTACGAGATCGCCGTCGTGGCGAGGTCGGGCAACAAGGCGGCCGCCCGCGCCTGGATCAAACGGCTGCTCTCGCCCAGGGGGCAGAACAGCGCTGCAGCAACGCCGGCTTCCTGCCGATCCCGAAGGCCTCGCCGTAGCCTGGCTCTTCCGCGCGGCGCTCCTCGTTGCGACCGCCGTCGCCTTGCTCTTCCTGCTCCTCCCGGTCGTCGCGGTCTTCCTGCGAGTTCCGCCCGGCGAGCTCTTCGACGCCCTGGGCAGCACGGCCGCTCTCGACGCGATCCGCGTGACTGCCGAGACGAACGCGCTCGCCATGGCCCTCATCCTCGGCTTCGGTACGCCCGCCGCGTACTGGATCTCGAGCCGTCGCGGAGCAGTGCGGGACGTGGTCGTCACGTTGGTGGAGCTCCCGCTAGTGCTCCCGCCCGCGGTGGCGGGGATCGGTCTGCTGGTGGCGTTCGGGCGGGCGGGGCTGCTCGGGGATTCGATCGAGGCGCTCGGGATCGACATCGCCTTCACGAAGGTGGCCGTGGTGCTGGCGGTGACCTTCGTCGCCAGCCCGTTCTACCTGCGGACGGCGGTCGCAGCCTTCGAGGCGGTCGAGCCGACCCTGCCCGCGGCGGCGCGGACGCTCGGCGCCGGCCGGGCGCGCGTGTTCTTCCGCGTGATGCTCCCGCTCGCGAGGGGCGGGCTCGGCGCGGGCGCTGCGCTCGCGTTCGCGCGCGGCCTGGGCGAGTTCGGCGCCACGATCATGTTCGCGGGCTCGCTGCAGGGCGTCACCCAGACCCTCTCGCTCGCGATCTACGAGCAGTTCGACCTCAGCTTCGACGTCGCGCTCGCGATCAGCGCGCTGCTGATCGTCGTCAGCGCCATCGTTCTGCTGACCGTCAAGCTGTTGACCAGATGGCACTCCGAGTCCGGTTCACTCACCCCCTTCGCAGCTTCGTCGCGTCAGCTGACCTGACGGTCGCCGACGGCGAGACGCTCGCGCTCGTCGGTCCCTCGGGAGCGGGCAAGACGACGACGCTGCGGGTGGTGGCGGGGCTGCTGCGGCCGCAGTCCGGGACCGTCGCCGTGGGCGACGCCGTGCTGCTCGACACGGAGCGGGGGAGGGACGTCGCGCCCGAGCAGCGTCGCGTTGGCTACCTCTTCCAGGAGTACGCGCTCTTCCCGCACCTCGACGTTGCGGGCAACGTCCGCTTCGGCGCGCGCGACCGGTCGAAGGTCGGCGACCTGCTCGAGCGCTTCCGCATCGCCCACCTCGCCCGCGCACGTGTCACCGAGCTTTCCGGGGGCGAGCGCCAGCGTGTCGCCCTCGCCCGCGCGCTCGCGCGGGACCCGGCCGTGCTCCTGCTCGACGAGCCGCTCTCGGCGCTCGACGCCCACACGCGCGCAGGCGTTCGCGCCGAGCTGCGGGAGCTGCTGCACTCGCTCGACCTGCCGACGCTGCTCGTCACGCACGACTTCGAGGACGCCGCCACGCTCGCCGACCGGGTGGGCGTGATCAGCGAGGGGCGCATCCTGCAGCTCGGCACGCCGACGGAGCTCGTCTCCGTCCCGGCCGACCCGTTCGTCGCGAGCTTCACCGGCGCGGTGCTGCTCGCGGGCCAGGCCGTGGGCACCCGGGACGGCCTGACGGAGGTGGCGTTGGACAGCGGCTTCACGGCCTGGAGCGCGGACTCGGCCGCCGGCCGCGTCAACGTCGCCGTCTATCCGTGGGATGTCTCGCTCGGGCCGATCGTGCAGGACGACTCGCGCCTGAACCACTTCACGGCGGCGGTGATCTCGATCGCTCCGATGGCGAACCGCGTCCGTGTCCAGGTCGGGCCTGTCGTCGCCGAGATCACCGCCGCGTCGGCGGATCGGCTCGGGCTCCGTCCGGGGACGACGGTGAGCGCGTCGTTCAAGGCGACCGCAACCCGGCTGTTCCCGGCTACCGGATCGCCGGCAGTCGGACCACCAGAGCGGGAGACCGCCTGAGCAGCCGAGCTCCGCCGCGAGCGCGGCGCTCGTGGGAAGCTGTGGCTGCTCGGGATCTTCCATCACGATGAGCGACACGTTCAAACACACGACGCTGCGGCGAATCCTGAACGCGCTGATCGCGCCCGTGGCCCGCCTCGGGCTCGGGGGGAAGCGGACGCACGTCCTCACGGTGCGCGGACGCAAGACGGGAAAGCCGTATTCGACTCCCGTCCAGCTCGTACTCGACGGCGACAAGCGTTGGCTCGTCGCGCCGTACGGCGTGCGGAGCTGGGTCAAGAACGCGCGTGCGGCCGGGGAAGTGGAGCTGACGCGGGCGCGGAAGACGACGCGCCACGCCGTCGAGGAGGTCGGGCCGGAGGAGGCCGCGCCCGTACTGCGCGAGTACCTGCGGACGACGCCCATCGTGAAGCGCTTCTTCGACGTCAGCCGCGACAGCCCGCTCGAGGCGTTCGCGGCCGAGGCCCCGCGCCATCCCGTTTTCCGCGTCTTGGACTGACTGCCGGTACTCTGTCCGCGTTGTCAGAGCTCGTTCGAACCGTCGCATGGTGGGACGGCAGCACCATGGAGGCGGTTCAGTCGCTTCGCTGGCAGCCGCTCACGCTCCTGTTCGTGCTCGCCTCGGCCTGGTGGGTCAAGTGGCCGCTTTTCGCCGTGCTCGGCGCCTGCGGGGACGCGCGCTGCCGGCGGAAGCTGCCCGCGGCCGCCGCCTCGGCGCTGGCCGCGGCGGGCCTCGCCGGAATCGCGGTGACGCTGCTGAAGGACTACTTCGAGCGCGCCCGGCCGCCGCTCAGCCACCCGGCGCTCGACCCGGTCGGGGTGCTGCCCGCGTCGACCTCGTTCCCGTCCGGCCACTCGGCGACCGCGTTCGCGGCGGCGGTGGCGGTGGGCTTCGTCTCGCCGCGGCTGCGCAAGCCGCTGCTCACGCTCGCAGTGCTGGTTGCAGCCTCGCGCGTGTACCTCGGAGTGCACTACGCAACGGACGTGCTCGCCGGGAGCCTGCTGGGAGCGGCGATCGGCCTCGCGATCGGTCTGGCCGTGCGCTGGGCGCAACGAGCGCCCACAGCACTCGAGCCGAGTCTCGCCCCGAGCGGAACGAGCTCGACTCCGAGCCGTAGATCGCCGGCATAGGCACCCACGCGACCGACAGGCCGTCGCGGAGCACCCACTTGAGGTGCTTCGTCTCCGCCTCGTAGCGCCCGGCCGGGAAGCTCGCCAGCGCCGGGCCGCGCAGGAGGCGCATGCCGTTCTGGGTATCGCGTACGCGCCTGCCTGTCACGAGCTGGAACAGCAGGCGCGTGAAGCGGTTGGCGGCCCGGCGATGCCGTGGCATCGCAGCGAGGTCGCCGAAACGGTCGCCGATCACGAGCTCCGCGTCGCGCGCCGCGGCGATGAAGCCGGGGATCGCGTCCGCGGGGTGCTGGCCGTCGGCGTCGATCACGAGAACGGCGTCGGTGCGACCGGCGAGATGGTCGATCCCGGCGCGAACGGCGGAACCCTTGCCGCTTTGCTGCGGGAGGCGGACGAGCTCGGCGCCGGTGTCGGCGGAGATCGCGTCGAGCTCGCGCGCCACGTCGGGCTCGGAGCCGTCGTCGACGATCACGAGGCCGGCGACCTGAGCGAGGACCTCGCCGACGTGGGCGCGGTCGGGGACGTCGCCGTACGAGGGCATGACGGCGAAGACGTCGTCGCGCTCGAGCTCGACCGGCTCGGTGGTGCGCGCCCGGCGGGCGGCGCGGCGGTCGAGCCAGGCGGCGAAGAGCAGGGCGCTGGCCGCGCCCATAGCCGTGCCGGCGATCACGTCGAACGGGAAGTGGGCGCCGAACATCACGCGTGTGAAGGCGACGGCGGCGATGTAGGCCCACATCAGTGTCCGGAGCCTCGGGAAGGCCAGCGCGATCCCGACGCCGAGCCCGGCCGTGATCGCCATGTGCCCGCTCGGGAACGAATTCAGGTGCCCCCAGTGGTGACCGTTGAGGCTGATCTCGCCGGGGGCGAACGCCTCCTCGGGGCGGGGCCGGTTGTAGAGGAAGTGGACGACGTCGAGCAGGGCCCAGGAGAGCAGGGCGCCTCCGGCCACGCGGCCGAGCACGCCGAGAGTGCCCTTCGGCCGGGTCACGACGGCGGCGACGGCCGCGACCACGAGCAGCGCGGCGTAGTTGCGGAGGTTCGGATCGAGCGCCCACCAGATCAGGTCGTGGCCGGGGCCGAGGTCGTTGACCGCGCGGAAGAGCGTCTTGTCGACGTGATGGAGGTCCGTGTGGGCGACGAGGACTCCGAGCACCGGCACAGTGGCGAGCAGCCCGAAGCCGAGCCGCACCCGGCTGATCGCGCGGACCGCTATCGCGCGGAGGTCGACGAGCGGGAGAAGCGCCGCGAGCGTCGCAACCCCGCCGAGCACGAACAGGGAGCGGTAGCTGCCGGTGAGGTCGACTGTCCACCCCGCCGCCGGCAGTGCGATCGCGGTCGAGATCGAGCGCACGGAGAAGAAGAGCGCGGTGTAGCCGCCGGCCTCGCCCTCGGGGATGAACGAGGAGTAGAGCGGGAAGCCGAGCGTCGACACGAGCCCGAAGCCGATTCCGGCGGACAGCAGAGCGGCGCCGACGAAGAAGAGGCCGGTCGAGGCCGAGACCGCAAGGAAGCCGCCGCCCATCATCGCGACGCCGAGGAGCAGCAGGGGCCGGTGCAGCGCGGGGTTCCGCACCCGCCCGGCGGCGGCGATCGTGGCGCCGGTCGAGAGACCGAAGCCGGCGAGCCAGAGCGAGGCCACTGCGGGAGTCAGGCCGAGCTCCTCCTTGGCGTAGAGGAGGAAGAAGACGGGGAGGGCGGCGTAGCCGAGCACCCACAGGATCTGCGCGACGAGCAGCCCGCGTACGCCCGGCCGGGACGCCGCGTGGACGTAGTAGCGGAACGCACGGCCCTCGGACGAGGTGGCCGGCGCGGTCACCTTCGGCTCGCGCGTCCGCAGGATGGTCGGCCACGCGAGTAGCGGGACGACGACGGCGGCGAGTGCGAAGGGGGCCCAGAGCGCGAGCCCGCTGAGCAGGCCGCCGACCGCGAGGCCCACGAGCCCGCCGCCGAGCATGCCCAGCTCCTGGGCGCTCGTGGCGCGGGCCCGGCCCTCGGGGCCGAAGATCTCGGGGACGAGCGAGCGATGCGCGGTCGTGAGGGCGTTGAGGCCGGTGTAGACGGCGCCGCCGGTCAGCGCGAGCACGAGGTAGGAGGTCGAGGAGCCGAGCGCGACGGCGGCGAGGCCGCCCGCGGTGAGCGCGGTGCCACCGACGATGAACGGGAGGCGGCGGCCGCGGCCCTGACGGCCGAGCCGGTCGCTCCAGATCCCGGTCACGAGCGGGACGGACATCCCGGCGGCCGCGTTGACGAGCATGACCATGCCGATCAGGCCGGGAGCGTCCGCAATCCGGTCGAGCAGGAGCGGGAGGTAGGTCGTCGTGACGGCACGGGCGAGGCCTGCGGCGACGGCGGCGGCCGCGAAAGCGACGATGAACGGCACGCTCAGGCGGCGCGGCCGGGCGAGGGCGACGGCCATGGTGCTCATTGCGCGCCTCCGACGAGCTCGAGGGCGGCCGGGACGACGGTCAGCTCGACCGTGCCGGAGCCCAGATTGGTGGTGTCGGCCGACGATCGGCGAGCGGCCGCCGGTGGCGATCCGAACGCGCGAGGCGGCGATGCGGGTGACGCCCGGCCGCCCGAGGTGGGCGCCGCGGCGAAGGCGGGAGGCCAGCGGGATCAGCGACCTGCGCCCGGCCATGTCGATCGCGACGAGGTCCATGCAGGCCGTCGGCCGGGTCGGCGCCGGGGGCGACGTGCAGGCCGGGGCCGAAGAAGGGGAGGTTGGCGGCGAAGAGCTGGCCGATCCGGATCACCTGGAACTCGCCGTCGGCCTCGATGCCGACCGTGAGCGGCTGGAACCGGGCGAGCGCGCCCACGCCGGCGCGGACGGCGGAGCGGACGTCCGAGGAGTTCTTGCCGCTGGTAGCCGGCGCGCGCGAGGGCGTGGAAGCCGACGCTGACGCCCTCGACGACGAGCGTGCTGGCGCGTCGCGGTGCGGGCCGCTGATCAGGTCGAGCGGGCGGGGCCTGCCCGGCGACGGCGAGGCGCGCGGCCGCGTCGAGGTCGAGTCGGGACGCCGAGGCTGCGCGCGATGTTGTTGGCGCCGCCGGCCGGGAGGATTGCCAGCTCGGGCTTGGAGCCCGGGAGATTGGCGACCGCGTGTACCGAGCCGTCGCCGCCGAGCAGAATCACTCGGCGACCGGACTCGCTCACGATCTCGCCGAGCTCCTCGATGCTGGACGTGACCTGGGTCTCGACGCGGGCGCCGGCCGTCCGCAGGAGGCTGCGCGCGCCGTCGACGAGCTCGGGGTGGCGGACGATGCCGCTCGCGTTGCCGTTGGCGAGCAGGATGACCGTCGGCGAGGAGACCGGCCGGAGCCGGGGCCTGGGTCGAGTGACCGCCGGAAGCGGCGGCCGAAGCTGTGGGAGGGAGGCTGTAGCGGCCATGGCGACACTCTCACTCCGGGGCCTCCCGCCGGGAATGGAGTTGGCCTGTGTCCTGAGGTGTGGCTAGCCCCACCCTCCGGTGGGCGAGCTCGTGAGGTGGCTCAGCCGGCGGCCGCGACCGCGTCGCCGCCGGAGGCGTGCTCGGAGAGCGTGACCCGCGCACCGGGGTGCCGGGCCTGCCAGACGCGCAGGTAGGCCTCGATCTCCATGCGGGCCCAGGTCCGCCGCGACAGCTCGTCGGCGCGCGACTCGCCGTTCCTGTCGCCCTCGCTGTCGCGGCACTCCAGGCACAGAGCGGAGCCCAGTCGCGCGAGCGGCGCCTCGATGGGGCCTGTGCAGGCGTAGCAGACACCGGCCCGCACGAGGCTGAGCGCGGCGCCGACGGAGACCGCCGGGTCGAGATGGACACGCAGAGAGCCGGGCCCCGTCCGCTCGACCGTGCACGCGCATCGACGGAGGAATTCGAGGAGTTCCTCGACGAGCGCCCGATCGCTGACGTCGATTCTCACAGCCGCAGACCCAAGACTCATTGTGCGACCACCCCGGGACGATGCGAAAGGGCCGGAAGACCCATCTTTTCGGAGGGTATTCGGGCGGTCGGACGTGCCCAGGAGCCCGGCGGCCCAGACGACGTTTCGTCAAGCCCTGCTACAGGATCCGGGCGCCGAACGCGCTCGCGACCAGCTCGACGGCGAGTGCGGCGGTCTGGTTCTCGCGGTCGAGGATCGGGTTGACCTCCACGACGTCGAGCGAGGTCATCATGCCGGCCTCGGCGACCAGCTCCATCGCCAGGTGGGCCTCGCGGTAGGAGAGCCCGCCGCGGAGGGGCGTGCCGACTCCGGGAGCCACCTCGGGGTCGACCACGTCGAGATCGAGCGAGACATGGACGAAACCGTCCCCCGCGATCCGCTCGAGCGCCTCGCTCAGCGCGCGCTCGATCCCGATCCGGTCGAGCTCGCTCATGGTGATCACCCGCACGTCGTGCTCGCGGGCAGCCTGCTGCTCGCCCGGGTCGAGCAACCGCGTGCCGAGCAGCACCGTCCGCGCGGGATCGACCGCGGGGAGGGGCCACGCATCGCTCGCGAAGGCCGAGCGGTCGAGGCCGAGCGCGGCCCCGAGCACCATCCCGTGGACGTTGCCGCTGGGCGAGTTGGCGGGTGTGTTCAGGTCCGCGTGGGCGTCGAGCCAGAGCACGCCGCCGGGTCCCGAGGCCGCGGCGAGCCCGCCGAGCGTCCCGAGGGCGACGGAGTGGTCGCCGCCGAGGACGAGTGGCGTCTGTCCGTGCTCCCGCGCGTGCCGGACCCGCTCGGCCACGTCCTCGCAGGCGGCCTTGATCTGTTCGAGGAAGCGCGCGCGCGGATCGCCCTCGGCGACCTCCTCCGGCACGACGAGCTCGACGTTTCCGAGATCGTCGCACTCGAGCCCCAGGTCGACGAGCCGCGACTCGAGGCCCGCATACCGGATCGCGGAGGGCCCCATGTCCACACCACGCCTGCCGGCGCCCAGGTCGAGCGGAGCGCCGATGATCGCGAGCCGTTTGTTCATGCGCAGGCCGAAGCGTATTGAGGCAAATCCCCTCGCGCGAGGGATCAGGGCTTTGCTTCTGGTTTCGATGCATGGGTCGGACACTCCGAAAACGAGGTTCGGCCTTGCGGCGGCTGAACTCGAAAGGAACAGATGCCCGTCGCCCGTCGAACCTTCATCCTCGCTGCTCTTCTCTCGCTCGTCCTCGCCGCCCCGGCGCACGCCGCGCTTGCGACGCCGGCGCCCGTCGCGCCGGCCAACGGCCTCAGCGTCGACGCGCTGCCCGCGTTCTCGTGGGCGGCGGTCGCGGGGGCCGACCGCTACGAGTTCCAGCTGGCCGCCGACAGCGGGATGAACTCGCCGGTGCTCGGGCGCGGCGAGGATCAGTTCACGACGCGAAACACGCGCGCGACGATCAAGAAGACCGTGCCGAACGGCACCTACTGGTGGCGGGTCCGCGCGATCCAGAGGGACGGCGTCCCCTCCGGCTGGTCCGCGCCGCGCTCGCTCGTGAAGTCGTGGACGGCCGCACCGGCCCTGCAGTCGCCGGCTCAGGGCGCGATCATGGTGCATCCGACGCACCCGCTGGTGCTGCGCTGGTCCACCGTTCCACGCGCCTCGAAGTACATCGTCTCGATCGGCACGGATCCCTCACTCGGCACGATCGTGAATCCGAAGGACGAGACCTCGGGCACCGTCTACGCACCGCGGGCGACGCTGCTGCCGCCCGGTACCTACTACTGGAACGTCACGCCGATCGACGCGCAGGGCCATCGCGGGGCGCCTTCGCCCGTGCAGTCGTTCATGTGGACCTGGCCGACGAGCACGCTCACCCGTGTGGACGATCTGATGGCCGCGACCGAGGTCTTCGATCCCCATTTCTCCTGGGATCCGATTGCGGGCGCGGCGAGGTACGAGGTCGAGATCAACCCGTCGGTCGACTTTGCGCCGGGCTCCAAGGTCTGCTGCAGCGCGCCGGTCGTCGGTACCTCGCTCTCGCCGACGAACGTGCTTCGCGACAACACCTACTACTGGCGCGTCCGGGCTCTGGATGCGAGCGGGAACGCGGGTGTCTGGAACAGCGGCCCCACCTTCACGAAGACGTTCGACAAGGTTCCGCCCGTCACCGGGCCCAGCATCAAGAACCTGCGCATGCGCGACCACCTGGCCGATCCCGGCACGGACGTCGAGCCAGGCTCGGCCGGCTACCAGACCGAGGTGCCGATCCTGCGCTGGGACCCGGTTCCGGGAGCGTCCTCGTACGAGGTCGAGGTGACGCCATACCTGAG
The DNA here is from genome assembly GCA_963733845.1 of uncultured Actinomycetes bacterium. Classification (GTDB taxonomy): domain Bacteria; phylum Actinomycetota; class Thermoleophilia; order Gaiellales; family Gaiellaceae; genus DATFQE01. The sequence continues at coordinate 291,896 of CAVTEM010000005.1, read as the reverse complement.
CGGTGCGTGCGACTGGACGGCGCTTCCGTCGGAGCACTGGCGCGTCAAGACGAGCGTCGCGGCCTGGACGCCGCTGGGAGCGGACTGGATCAACATCAAGCCGTACCCGGACGCGCTCGCAGTGGCGTATGACGGCGGCACCAAGCCGGTCGTGGGCAGGTCGTACTGCGCCCGCGTCCGAGCGCGCGCAAATCGCGACCTCACCAACCAGGAGGTCTACGGCGACTACACGTACCTCGGCGAGGGCACGGGCGGCGCGTTCACCTTCGTCGGCTATCCGGCCGGCGAGGCTTGCGGGGGCTGCACCTACCTCGCCTCGGGCCACTACGTCCTGCCCGGTGGCTCGTCCCTCACGCAGAGCACGCCGCTGTTCACCTGGAAGCCGATCGCCGGAAAGCAGAGCTACTACGTGCTGGTCGCTCGAGACGCGTCCTTCAGCAACATCGTCGACTACGCCTTCACCCAGGTTCCGGCCTACTCGCCGCGCAACCTGATCAAGCCGACGACGTACCCGGACGAGACGACCTCGTACTACTGGGCGGTGCTCCCGGCGACGAACTTCAACGGCTCGTCGGCCGCAGGGAACCCGCTGGCCGCCTCCCCCTCGAGCTTCCAGAAGCAGTCGACGCCGCCCAGCCTGACGTCGGCCGCGAGCACCGCGCTCCAGCCGACGTTCCGCTGGACGCCTGTGGAGGGCGCGCGTCGCTACCGGCTGCAGGTCGCCGCCGACCCGACGTTCGGGGCGCCGCTCGACGACATCCAGACCGACGCGACGGCCTACACGAGCAATACCTCGTACCCCGCCGACACGATGCTCTACTGGCGCGTTCGCGCCGACGACGAGAACCTGGTCGGACTGACCTGGTCGGCAACGGGCTCGTTCCAGCGCAAGCTTCCGACCCCTGCGCCGAGCAGCACGAATCCGACTGCCGGTGAGACGATCCCGCTCTGGACGTGGTCGCCCGTGACCGGGGCCGTCTCCTACGACGTGGCCGCGGACGAGCCGGACGGCGACCACAGCGAGTTCACCGACTTCCGCTCGCCCGCGTTCACCGCGATCAAGATGACCGGCACGGGCGTGTTCGGCTGGCGCGTCCGCGCGGTCTTCCCGAAGCCGGCCACCGGCATGACCCAGCCGGGGCCGTGGTCGGGCACGACGCCGTTCACCCGCACGATCGCGGAGCCCAGCGGGGCGAAGACCGAAGTGAGCGGCGTCTCCGTCCTCCTGTCCTGGAACCCCAAGCCGGCCGCGAAGAACTACCGGGTGCAGATCTCGCAGCGCTCCGACTTCCTCGTCAACGTCGAGGACGTGGTCACCGACAACACGAGCTGGGCTCCGCTGCTCACGCACACCCTGTACCTGGCCGGCGGACCCTTCTGGTGGCGCGTGGCCGCGCAGGACGAGGATCGCAACCAGGGCGACTGGACGCAGCCGCAGCGCTTCGACCTCGCGAAGGCGACCTCCGGCCAGGTCGCGCTGACGCGGCTGAAGCTGACCCTGAAGCTGCGCAAGCTGAAGACCGGTCGCCGCGTGATCGTCACGGTGAGGGCCAACGGACGCGTGTCCCGCGGTGCCGTCGTCCGCGTCTTCGCCAACGGCGTGACGCCGAGGAAGGCGAAGACGAACCGCAAGGGCCAGATCACCTTCAGGCTGAAGAAGCTGGGCACGGGCAAGCGCCTCATGCGCCGCCAGTTGCTCTTCCACGCGGCCAAGACCGGGTTCCTGCCGACCACCAAGACCCTGAGGGTCAGCTACTGAGGAAGACGTCTCCTGCGCAGCCGTAGACGAGCGCGCAGGGGACGTCCGGCTCCTCGATCCCGGCCAGCGAGCGATGCTCGAGGTCGACGGCGACGTCCGGCCACTCGGGCAGGCCGAGCGCGGCGGCGCCCTCGTCCGAGCCGAAGCAGAGCAGGTCGCCGGCCGACAGCAGGTCCCGGCGCAGCGACTGCCGGCGCGCGATCCCGTCCAGCTCGCGGAGCTCCTCGAGCGGGTCGATGCGCACGTTCGAATCGGAGCCGACGCAGATGCCGATTCCCCGCTCGACGAGCCGCTCCACCGGAGCGAAGCCGTCGGCGAGGTTCGCCTCCGTGGTGGGGCACAGACAGACGCGCGCCCCGGTCTCCGCGAGCAGGTCGAGCTCCCGGTCGTCCGCGTGAGTCGCGTGGACGACCGTGGTGCGCGGACCCAGGCAGCCCGTCTCGGCGAGCAGCTCGACCGGGCGGATGCCGTGTTCGGCGACACACTCCTCGATCTCGCGGGGTTGCTCGTCGGCGTGCACGTGCAGGACGAGCTCACCGCCGGCCAGGTAGCCGCCGATCTCCTCGAGCCACGGCCGCGGGCAGGCGCGCACGGAGTGGGGGGCGAGACCGACACGGATCCCGCGGCCCGCCAGCACCTCGACCTGGCGTAGGTACTCCGCCGCCGACTCCTGCCGGAAGCGGTCGAGCCCGCCCCGTCCGTAGGCGGCGTACAGCAGCACGAGCTCGATGCCGGCTGCCTCGGCCGCCTCCGCGGCCGCCAGGGCCTCCTCGAGGCCGAGGTAGTGGAACTCGCCGACCGCGGTGAAGCCCGCGGCGAGCTGCTCGCGATAGACAGCCTCGTAGCTCGTCCGGACGTGTCCGGGGGTCTGACCCCGGGCCAGGTCCAGCATGGCCTCCCGCCAGGCCCAGAAGTCGCCGCCGCCCGCCGACCCGCGCAGTGCGCGCTGGAAGGCGTGGCTGTGCGCGTTCACGAAGCCGGGGAGCGTCAGGCCCGATCGCATGGCCGTCTACGATTGCACGGGCATGGCCACCAGCGCCGTCCCGGCCCCCCTCGCGCAGCTTCCGAACGCGCTGACCCTGTTCAGGCTGGCCCTGATCCCGGTCTTCGCGGCGCTCGTGCTCGCGTCGGAGGGCGGCCAGAGCTGGCCTGCCGCGATCGTCTTCGCGCGTCGCCGGGGTAACCGACCAGGTGGACGGCTTCCTCGCGCGCCGCTGGGACGTCGAGTCCGCCTTCGGGAAGGTGGCCGACCCGCTCGCCGACCGGCTGATGATCGACACGGCCGTGATCCTGCTCTGGCACGCCGACCGCCTGCCGTGGGTCGCGCTGGCGATCCCGGCCCGCGACCTGCTCCTGATCGTCTCGACGCCGTTCGCCGTCCGCCACGGCTACCGCTTCGAGGTCAACCTGCTCGGCAAGGCGGCCACCTGGCTCCTGTACGCCTCGCTGGCGTTCGTCCTGGTCACCGATCCCGACGCCGACTGGCCGCTCTGGATCTTCTGGACCGGCTTCGCGCTCGCGGTCGCCTCGCTGGTGGTGTACGGCCTGAAGGCCAGGAGAGAGGTTAGGTGAGGGCATGAAGGCCGTCGTCATGGCGGGCGGCGAGGGCACGCGCCTGAGACCGCTCACGTCGAACCAGCCGAAGCCGATGGTGCCGATCGTCGGCAAGCCGTGCATGGAGCACATCCTCGAGCTGCTCAAAGACCACGGCTTCGACCAGGTGATCGTGACGCTCGCGTTCCTCCCGCAGGCGATCCGCGGCTACTTCGGCACCGGCGAGTCGCTGGGCCTCGAGATCGAGTACTCGGTCGAGGAGACGCCGCTGGGCACGGCCGGCTCGGTGCGGCTGGCGAGCGACCGGCTCGACGACACCTTCCTCGTCATCTCCGGCGACGCGCTCTGCGACTTCGACCTCGGCGCCCTCGTGCGCTTCCACGAGGAGAAGGGCGCAGCCGTCACGATCGGGCTCAAGTCGGTCGAGAACCCGCTCGAGTTCGGGATCGTGGTCACCGACGAGGACGGCCGGATCGAGCGCTTCCTGGAGAAGCCGTCGTGGAGCCAGGTCTTTTCGGACACGATCAACACGGGCGTGTACGTGATGGGGCCGGAGGTGCTGAAGCACATCCCGGACGACCGGCCGTTCGACTTCTCGAAGGAGCTCTTCCCGCTGCTGTTGGAGATGGGCCGCCCGCTGTACGGGTACGTGATGGACGGTTACTGGCAGGACATCGGCAACCTCGACCAGTACCGGCAGGCGAACTTCGACGCGCTCGACGAGAGCCTGCGCCTGCGGATTCCGGGGATCAGGCTGCGCGGGAACATCTGGGTGGGGGAGGGGGTCGACCTCGCCGACCTCGAACGCGTCGAGCCCCCCGCCTTCATCGGCAACTACTCGCGCGTCGCCCCGGAGGCGGTCGTGGGCGAGTACTCCGTGCTCGGAGCCAGCGTCACCCTGCGCGAGGGCGCGCGCACGACCCGTTCGGTCGTCGACGCCTCGTCCCACATCGGCCGCGGCGCGCTCGTCGAGGGGGCGATCCTCGGCCGCTCGTGCGACATCCGCGCGAACGCGCGCCTCCACGACGGAGTCGCGATCGGGGACGAGGTCGTGATCGGCTCCGAGAGCGTCGTGATGCCCGGCGTGCGCATCTACCCGTACAAGGAGGTCGAGTCCGGGGCGCACCTGTTCGAGAGCCTGATCTGGGAGACGCGCGCCAGCTCGCACCTGTTCACGCGCGACGGCGTCAGCGGGCTCATCAACGTCGACCTCACTCCGGAGACCGCCGTGCGGCTCGCCGCGGCGCTCGGAACGACGCTGAAGCGCGGCGCCCGGGTCGTCGGCAGCCGCGAGTCTGCTGCAGCGTGCCGGATGATCAAGCGCACGATGATCTCCGGCCTGAACTCGACCGGAGTGAATGTCTCCGACCTGCGGGTGCTCCCTTCGGCCGTCGCCCGCCACCTGCTGAAGACCGAGAGCTACGAGGTGGGCTTCCACGTCGGCGTGAGCCACAACGACCCGGAGGTGGTGCAGATCCACTTCTTCGAGCAACCCGGCGTCCAGCTCGGCTCCGGGCTGGAGAAGGAGATCGAGAAGAACTTCGTCCGGCGCGAGCTGCGCCTCGTCGGCGCCGGCGACGTCGGGGGCGTGGACTACCCGGCGCGTGTGCGCGAGACGTATGCCCAGGACTTGACCCGATCGCTGGACGGAGACGCGATCGCGGCGCGGGGCTTCCGGATCGTCGTCGACTACGGCTACTCGGCGGCCTCGTACCTGCTGCCGCTCGTGCTAGGGCCGCTCGGTGTCGAGGCGATCTCGGCGCACGGCTTCACGGGCGGGAGCGGGGCGGAGCCGGGTCTCGCCCCGGAGGAGCTCCTGACCCAGGCGCGCAAGCTGGTCGGGGCGGTCGGCGCCGACCTCGGGGTCGTGTTCGACCGGGCCGCCGAGCGCCTCCTCCTGATCGACGAGCGCGGCGAGGAGGTCGCCCACGAGCAGACGCTGCTGCTCTTCCTGCGGCTCCTCGGGGGCGCCGGCAAGACCGGCAAGGTCGCCGTCCCCGTGACGGTGACGAACACCGTCGACCGCATCGCCGAGACCGCCGGCCTGGAGGTCGTGCGGACCCAGCACTCGCTCGCCGCGCTGACCCGGGCGGCCGCGCAGGAGGGCGTCATCTTCGCCGGCGCCGTCGGAGGCGGCTACGTCTTTCCGGAGTTCCTGCCGGCCTACGATGCCGTCGCCAGCCTCGGGAAGCTGTTGGAGCTGCTGGCGCCCGTCGGGCGGCCCCTCTCGGAGCTCGTCTCCGACCTGCCCGTCCCGGCCCTCGTGCACGAGACGCTGCCCTGCCCGTGGTCGGCGAAGGGCACCGTGATGCGGGTCGTGACCGAGCGGCTCAAGGGCCGTGAGCTCGACCTGACCGACGGGATCAAGGTCTTCGAAGAGGGCGGCTGGGCGCAGCTACTTCCCGATCCCGACGAGCCGCTCGTTCATGTGTTCGCCGAGGGCGACTCGCCGGAGGCTTCGGCGAGGCTCGCGGCCGAGTTCCGCGAGCTCGTGGCAGGCGTGCTCGAGCAGGAGGCCGGCGGCGCGGAGCGAAGGCTCGAGTCTCAAGTGTAGGTTGACCCTTACGGCCGGCTCCTGCTTCAATGCCAGAGCTCGCCACCGACGGAAAGGACGCTGTGGAACCTCTGCCCGATCTCGGCTCGCTCTCCGACGACGACCTGAAAGAGCTGATCGACGACCTGGAGCGAGAGGAGAACGAGATCTCGTACCGCCGCCGGATCCTGCACGGCAAGATCGACATCCTCAAGGCGGAGCTCCAGGACCGGCTCAAGCGGGCCGTCGAGGCGGGGGAGGGGAGCTCGATCGTGGAGGCGAACCTCGAGAAGCTGACCGAGATCCTGGCGCGGAAGGCCGCTCCGCCGGCGTGAGCTACATCTACTGCCCCGAGTGCGGCTTCCAGAACCAGGAGGCCGCGAACTACTGCTCCAAGTGCGGAGCTGCGCTCGTCCACGATCCGGCCGAGGGCGACACGACCATGACCTTCACGCCCGACGAGGGGGAGGAGGGCGAGGGGCCGCCGATCGCGGAGGAGATCACCGCAGAGGGGCCCGCGCTCGTGGTTCGCTCCGGCGGTGGCAGGGCCGGCGAGCACTTCTCGCCGCAGGGCGAGCGGACGACGATCGGGCGCTCGCCGGACTGCGACATCTTTCTCGACGACGTCACGGTTTCGCGCAAGCACGCCGTGCTCGTCCAGGACGACGGCCGCTTCACGATCGAAGACCAGGGCAGCCTCAACGGCACGTACGTCAACCGCCGGCGGATCGACGCGTCTCCGCTCTCCGACGGCGACGAGCTGCAGATCGGCAAGTACCGGCTCACCTTCCTCCTCGGGTCATGACGGTGACGGCGTCCGCCCGGGAGGAACGGCTCCTGCGCATCGGCGCCGTCTGCGACCGGCTGCGAGACGAGTTCCCGGACATCTCGATCTCGAAGATCCGCTACCTCGAGGACCAGGGGCTGCTGACGCCGCGCCGCACCCAGGGGGGCTACAGGCTCTTCGGTGAGGACGACGTGGAGCGTCTGCGCACGATCCTGCGGCTCCAGCGCGAGGAGTTCCTGCCGCTGCGCGTGATCCGCCAGGAGCTGTCCGCTCCGTCGGGGAAGAATCGCCGCCGCCGACAGGTGTCGGTGCTCGGCGAGCCGGAGCCGGAGATCGAGCTGGACGAGCTGTGCGAGCGGGCGGGCGTGTCGCGCGAGCTGGTGCGGGAGCTGGAGGAGTACGACCTGCTCGAGCCGAGGAACGAGGGTGGCGAGCATCTCTATCCCGAGACCGACGCCGAGGTCGCCGCGGCCTGCGCCAAGCTGCACCGCTTCGGGCTCTCGGCGCGGCACCTGCGCGCGTTCCGCACCGCGGCCGAGCGGGAGGCCGCGCTGTTGGAGCAGCTGGTGGCTCCTGCGCTGCGAGGCCGCAGCTCCGAACGCCGTTCCTCGGGCCTGGAGGATCTGCAGGCTCTCGGCGAGGCGGCCAACGCGCTCGGCCAGGCGCTGCTGTGGCGGGCAGTGCGCACGCGCGCGGCGCGATAGGCTCCCGCGCTGTGTCTGTCAGCGACCTTCAGGCGCGGATCCGCGACGTCCCGGACTTCCCGGAGCCCGGGATCGTCTTCAAGGACATCATGCCGATGCTCGCCGAGCCCGACCTCCTGCGCGAGTCGGTCGACCTGCTCGCCGAGTGGGCCGAGCCGCGCAAGCCTGACGTCATCCTGGGCGGGGAGGCACGCGGGTTCATCCTCGGCGCCGCGCTGGCGTACAAGCTCGGCTGCGGCTTCGTGGCCGCGCGCCGGCCGGGCAAGCTGCCGTGGGAGACGATCAGCGCCTCGTACGCGCTCGAGTACGGCGAGAACGCACTCGAGGTGCACAGGGACGCGTTCGAGCCGGGCCAGCGCGTGCTCCTCCACGACGACCTGCTCGCCACGGGAGGCACCGCCCGCGCGATCGTCGACCTGGCCGAGAGCCTGGGCGGGAACGTGGTCGGGATCGAGTTCCTGATCGAGCTCGACTTCCTCGAGGGCCGCAAGCTGCTCGAGGGCCACGACGTCTACTCGCTGATCCACTACTAGTAGGGGGGCCTTGGCGGAACGACGCTGAGCCGCCGGGCCGCGCTGCTCGCCCCGAGGCTGCGTCCTCAGTCGCGCCACGCTACGCGTCCCAGATACACGGACGCTCCCTGCGTCCTTGCCTCAGAACGAGCAGCGCACCCCAGCGGCGAGCGGCGTCCCACCAAGACCCCGGACCTCGCTTGGGGCATGGAGTTCGTCCGCAGGGCCGACCTATAGTGATAGGAGGCCCATGTACGACGCGCTACGGACGGAGTTTCGCTTCGCGTGTCCCTCGCGGGGGGAGGCCGCAGCCCGGCTCTCCGCCTTCCGTCGCCTCGAGCGCCTGCCAGGGGCCTCGCACCCGGCCGTGTACCAGGTCAGCTTCGCGTGCTCCTGCGGCCGGGAGCACCTGGCGCTCGTTTCCGACGCGGAGCTCGACTGGGCGCCGCTCGGCCTCGGCGACGGCCAGTTCCACAACCTCATGACCGACCGTCTGGACGCGCTCGCGTCCGAGCTCGGCGACCTGGCCGCCCGCCGGATCGAGGCGGGGGAGTGGCCCTGGAGCTTCTTCTGCTACCCGGAGGGGCAGCCGCGGCCGGTCTTCCCGTCCTCGTTCACCCTGCTCGCGCCCGGCGCGCTGCGGGACACGGTCGGGCTGCTCGTCCGCTGCCCGGCGTGCCACTCCCTCTCGCTCAACCTCGTCTCGGGCTCGCACGTCGACGTCCCGTTCCACAACGACCGCGAGGTGGGCGTGCTCGAGCACGTCTTCGCCGCCGACGCCCCGCAGGTGGTGGACGAGTTCAGCGCCGAGCTGCATTCGACTCGCTTCGACGCGCGCCGCCTCTGGCTCGACTGACAGCCAGCTCGGCTGCGCTAGCCCGACGCTGAGGTGTCGCAACGCCTCAAATCACGGCTGGCTGATCGATCGCAGGGGGACCGCCCGCCTCTTCTAGGTGTAAATCCGGCCTGGGCGGGGAAGTCTCCCGACATGCTTGGACTCACCAGAGCAGTGCTGACGCTCATCGGCGTCGCTACGGCAGTCGTGCTCATCTGGGCCGCTGCGCAGATCGGGGACGACTCCACCGCCGACTACTGGGCTCTCTACGGCCTCGTGGCGGCCGCAGGACTGGGGATGGCGCTGTCGCAGCTCCTTGGCGGCTGGACGAAGTGGGGGTGGCCGCGCCTCAGCGGCACGGTCTTCCTGCTCGGGTTCCTGCCGGCGCTCCTCGTCGCCGGCTGGGTCCTGGCGGCCGGGCAGCCACAGGAGAACTGGCTCCAGCAGCACGTCGTCGACTGGTCGGACGACCTCGGTCTCGGCGGAGTGCTCGAGGACCTGCTCGACCTCGCCGGGCCGCTCGCCTTCCTGGCGGGGCTCACCTTCGGCTTCACGTTCGACACGACCGGCCCGCGCATCCGCGAGGTGCCGCCGGCCGAGGAGCCAGCCGAGGAGCCAGCCGAGGTGCCCCGACCACGACACGCCGGCGGACGTCGAGAACGGCGACCGCGACACGGCCGTCACGCGCCACGCGGAGCCGGCCGAGCCGCCGCGACGCTGACGGAAGCGCCAACGCCGCGTGCTCTACCGGCGGGAGCGTTGGGGCTCGTCGCCGCCGAAGAGGCGGACGTACAGGAAGATCGCGGCCCCCGCCAGCACGGCCATGATGAACGACGTCCCCCCGGAGACGCCGAACGCCAGCAGGCCGAGCCAGATCAGCACCGCGAGGCCGATGCCCCAGAGGCCTGCCTGGACGCCCTGATCGATGCTGGGGGAACGCAGGTGCACGAGTCCGCGGATGCTATTCGCTGCAAGCTGAAAAGGTGCGGGCAAAGTAAAGGCCCGAGGAAGTGCAAGCACCCCCTCGGGCCATTTCGCCGAACCGGTTTCGCTTCCGTCCACTGCCTCAGCCAGCTTTCGGCTTCCGCCTACGACTGCCCGGTGCCGCTTCAACCTACTCGCGTTCCGTGTTCGGCGCAGGACGCAATCTAGGGGCAGTCGAGGGGACCCGCAAGTCGTCGGAGAAAGGAAAACCCGCAATTTGCGGAAAGTTCAGTTTTCCACATTTCCACAGCTTTCTTTCCAGGTTGTGACGAGGCAGAGGAGTCGGCACCTGCTCGAGGATCGCTCCGTCCAACGGAACGGCTCAGCGATGCGAGTGCGGGAGTTTGTCCGATCTGGGCACGGTCGTCAAATCGGACCTGTCGCGAGAGTCAGCAGCCGAGCCGGGGTGGAGCGCGGCAAGCCTCGACTTGACATAACGCGCGTTATCGTGCGTTCGGCTGTTGCGCGATCCGGGGGCAACTCGCGCGACACGGAACAACCCGTGAGTTTCGGATTCGTTGCTTCTGCGGGCACGCGGGAGTACCGTGCCGGTGTCACCGCCAGCCTCCGTCTGCGCACGACGGAGGCGGCGACGTTGCCTCGGCGGCTCTGACCGGTGCCTTCCACCGACCCGGGCCCACCGAGACGCGTATGTTTGGCTCTCGCCGTCCAACGGGAACAGAACAGGAGCTAGATGTCGGTTTACATCGAGAGCGTTCTCCAGTACGAGGACGTCCGGATCTTGCTGGAGGGCGCGGCTGAATCCGGCGTCGTCCGCCGCACGCAGCTCACCGAGCTGGTCGAGACGCACGAGCTGGACGCGCTCGAGACGGAAGCCCTGTACCGCGAGCTCGACCAGCGGAACGTCGAGATCAACGAGGACGAGCGCCCTGACGCCGCCCCGCCGCCGCCTCCGCCACCGCCGCTGCAGACGTCGTTCGAGACCACGACCGACGCGCTCCAGCTGTTCCTGCGTGAGGCCGGCCGGCATGCGCTCCTGACCGCGGCCCAGGAGGTCGAGCTTTCCAAGCGGATCGAGCGCGGTGACATGCAGGCGAAGCAGCACATGATCCAGTCCAACCTGCGCCTGGTCGTCTCGATCGCCAAGAACTACCGCAACCAGGGGCTCCCCTTCCTCGACCTGATCCAGGAGGGCACGCTCGGGCTGATCCGCGCCGTCGAGAAGTTCGACTGGCGCCGGGGCTACAAGTTCTCCACGTACGCCACCTGGTGGATCCGCCAGGCGGTCGCGCGGGCGCTCGCCGACAAGGCGCGGACGATCCGGATGCCGGTCCACATCGTCGAGCGGCTGCAGAAGATGAACAAGGCCGAGCGCATCCTCTGGACGCAGCTCGGGCGCGAGCCGACGCTGGACGAGATCGCCGAGGAAGCCAGCCTTCCGATCGAGCAGGCACGCGAGGTGCGTGCCGCGGCGCGCGCGTCCACGAGCCTCGACCAGCCCGTCGGCGAAGAGGAGGACGCGGTCTTCGGCGACTTCCTCGCGGGCGAGGGCCCGCTGCCCGAGGACGAAGTCGAGATCAACCTGCGCTCGCAGGCCCTCACGCTCGCGCTCGGCGCGCTCGGCGACCGCGAGCGGCAGGTGATCGTCCTGCGCTACGGCCTGGGAGACCACGAGCCGAAGACGCTCGAGGAGATCGGCCGCCGGCTCGGGCTGACACGCGAGCGCGTCCGCCAGATCGAGCTCGACTCGCTCAGGCGCCTGGCGAAGCTGCGCGAGATGGAAGGCGTGGAGCAGTAGCGTCCGCGCCGAGCTCGGTCCCGTCGAAATAGCGCAGCGCAGCCTCCGGGCCGAGCTCCCCTTTCGCGAGCTCGAAGGCCGAATCCAGGTGCGGCGGCCGGCTCTCCCGGTGGCCGTCCGAGGCGACGAACGCCGGCGTCCCGTCCCGTAGCAGCGCCCAGGCGGTCTGCTCGGCGTCGTCGCCGTGGCGGCCGAGCAGGCTGCTCGCGTTCACCTGCAGCTGCCAGCCTCGCTCGGCCAGCTCCTCAGCGAGCGCCAGGCCGACCTCCTCCCCACGCTCGGGATGCGCGACGATCGGCTGCAGGCCCTGGGCCTCCGCGAGCTCGGCGAGCGCGACCGTGACGGCGGGCGAGCCGACGAACGGAACCTCGATCAGGACGGACTCCGTGGCCTGGAGCCGGTAGCGGCCCAGGTCCTCGCGCAGCAGCCAGCGTGCCGGTGCGAGCTCGTAGCCGAGCCTCAACTCCAGCGGTGCGGCCGCTGCGACCCGCTCGAATGCCTCCAGCAGCAACCGCTCGCGCTCGGCCGTCAAGGGCAGGTGCGCCCAGACGTGCGGCGTTGCGTAGAGGACGGTCGTGCCGCGTCGAGCGGCCTCGCGGCACAGCTCGATGCCTTGCTCGACCGTCTGCGCGCCGTCGTCGCCCGAGGGCACGACATGCGAGTGGATGTCGACGAAGCCGGGCACCCGTCCACGGTACCCGTCGCCTTGGCTGGCGAGCTACTCGGCCTCGAGGTAGAGCTGGAGGCTCGGCGCGACCGTGCGGAGCTCGCGGAGGGCGCGCGACTCGAGCTGGCGGACGCGCTCGCGCGTGATCCCGAGCTCGCCGCCGACCTGCTCGAGCGTCTGCGGCTTCTCTCCGTCGAGCCCGAAGCGCAGCGCCAGAACGCGCTGCATGCGGGGGTTGAGGCGGGTGAGCGCCCGGGCCAGCTCACGCGAGCGCAGGAGCTTCGCGGTGGCGCCGGCGGGCGACTCGGAATCCTTGTCCTCGATCAGGTCGGAGTACATGCTCTCGCCGTCGCCGACCGGCGTCTCGAGGCTGACGGGATCCTCGACGAGCTCGAGCAGCTCGTTCACGCGCTCGACCGTGAGGCCGCTCTCCGCCGCCAGCTCCTCGGGAACCGGGTCGCGGTTGAGCTTCTGCGTCAGGATCCTGCGGGCACGGAGCACGCGGCGGGCCTGCTCGGCGACGTGGACCGGGAGTCGGATCGTCCGCCCCTGGTCGGCGAGCGCGCGCGTCACGGCCTGGCGAATCCACCAGGTCGCGTACGTCGACAGCTTGTAGCCGAGCTTCCAGTCGAACTTCTCGACGGCGCGAATCAGGCCCAGGTTGCCCTCCTGGATCAGATCGAGCAGCGGAACGCCGGCCTTCGTGTAGTTGCGCGTGATCGACATGACCAGGCGCAGGTTGCACTCGATCAGCCGCTGCTTGGCCAGCTCGTCGCCCGCGTCCTTGCGCCGGGCGAGCTCCCGCTCCTCCGCCGCTGTGAGCAGCGGGCCGTCGCCGATCTGACGGACGTAGAGCTTGAGGGGGTCCTGGGTCGGCCCCGCCTCTTCACGCTCCTCACGCTCCTCGGCCTCCTCCGGTTCGGCTTCGGCCGGAGGGAGCAGCTCGAGATGCGGTTCTGCGGGCGTGTCGAAGTCCCGCTCGGGTAGGGGCCGTTGTGCCATTCGAACCGTCTATCGGCGTTCTGACGAATGGACTTGAGCGAAAGCTCAAACCCTCGATCGAGGGATGCGAGGAGGCCGAGGAGGGCCGTTCAGGTGTGTGTGGAGCGATTGCGGAGAATTCTTCACATTTCTCATACAAACCGGCAGGAGACCCATGCGTCGTAATGAAGCAGGGGTCGCGTGCGGTTTTGTCGCATTCGAGCCCAGGTTTAGCCCTTTCGTCGTCTGGTACTGCAACTAAGTTAGAGAGACCGATATGTGCGGAATCGCGGGATACAGCCTCAACTCCAACAGCGACTTCGATCGCACGTTCACCGCGCAGGCATTGCTCGCCGGGATCGCCGAGCGCGGGGCCGATGCAGTCGGGTACGCGTACCGCTCCAGCGGTAGCGTCGAGGTGCACAAGCAGCGCTCCGGTGCGAGCGCGCTCCTCGATCGCGTCAGCGTCCCGGACGATGCCACCCAGGTGCTCGTCCACGTGCGCGACTACACGAAGGGCCTCCCGTCGATCGAGTCCAACAACCACCCCGTGCGTCACGGGAGCGTCGTCGGGATCCACAACGGGATCATCACGAACGACGAAGAGATCTTTGCCCGGCATCGATTCGTGCGCTCTGCTCCGGACATGACCGTCGACTCGGTCGCGATCTTCGCGCTCGCCCAGTTCGCGGACAGCCGTGCCGAGGTGCTCGAGGAGCTGTGCGGCTCGATGGCATCCGCCTGGATGGACGAGCGCCGCGCTGACGTGCTCTTCCTCGCCCGAGGCGTCGGCCGCCCGCTCTGGGTCGGCCGCGGCGAGCAGGAGATCCTCTTCGCGTCGACCGAGGCGACGCTGAAGCTCGCAGAGCGCTACTGCGAGCTCGAGCTCGAGCGTGAGGAGATCCAGGAGGGGACCCTGCTCGCCCTGGCCCACGGACGGGAGGTCTGGCGAGAGCGCTTCCGGCCCGACCACGCCTTCGAGGAGACCCCCCTCCCCGCCGTTCGCGCGCCTCGCGAGGGCGCGTCGTGCCTCAAGCGCCTGGCCGCGATCGCGGCCGCCGTCTAGCGGGCCTCAAGCCGCCGCGAGCGTCCCGTCCTCGGAGACGCCGACGCCCTGCTCGCGCAGGCGCTCGCGAATCAGGAACTGGAACGTCGACCAGGCGCCTCGCCTGGCGTCGAACATGCGGTAGACCTGCCACTCGGTCAGCAGCGACGCATCGGCGCGCCGCGCCTCGCCCCAGTCGGCGAACTTCGGTAGCCGCCCGAGCCCCCGAGCCAGCGCAGCCCCCTGGTCGACCGCGCGCTCGAGCCGCTCCTCCCCCACCGGGACGTCGAAGCCGGCCTCGCGCAGCGCGTTCGTGAGCGAGCCGAAGGTGTGCCAGTAGAGCGACTTGGACGGCATCGAGCGGCGGCTCGCGTCGAGATCCTTGGCCGTCGGCGTCCGGCCGAGCCGCTCTCCGAGGCCGCGAAGCAGGTCGAGCAGCTCCTCTCGGGTGGCGAACCGGCGTGGCACGAGGCCCGCCCTGCGCTTCGCCTCGTTCCAGCTGCCGAAGTGCTCGATCACCGTCTGCGGGTGCACCCTCGTCTTCGGGTCGCCCGCGAACTCGCGCATCGTCGGCGAGCGTCCGAGCCGCTGAGCGCACGCCTTCAGCTCGGCCAGGATCGACTCGTCCGAGTAGCGGCGGCGGATCCGGCGCTGAAAGGCCGCGAGCGCCTCGGGATCGATGTTCTCGAGCGCCCGGTAGGCCGGCTTGCGGGCCATGCCAAACATGGTAGAGCAAATCTCGTCAACTGCAAGTCGCCCCTAACAGACGTGCTCGAACCAGCACGAGTGAGCGCATACCGGACGTCTAAATCGAGCGGAAGTACGTCCAGCGCGGCGCAGCCTCATCCCCCGTCGGGGGAGGAACCCAGCAGAACCAGGGGGATTTCCCCCGAACGAGTGAACAGCGGCCTCTCGTTAGGCTCCCCCGGATGCGACCGCGCATTCCGCTCGTCGCCGGCATCGCCGCCGCCCGGGCGGCCGGCACGCTTTCGCGCTTCACCGGCGCCGGCGGCGGCACGACACTGCCGGGGAAGGTGCTCTCCAAGCTCGACCCGGATGCGGTCGACCGGCTCGCCGCGCGTTTGCCCCGCGGCTCGCTGCTCGTGTCGGCCACGAACGGAAAGACGACGACCGCGGCGATGGTCGCGGAGATCCTCTCCCCGCGGGTGCGGCTCGCCCACAACCGCGCCGGAGCCAACCTGCTCTCGGGGGTCGCCTCGACGCTGCTCTCGGCCCGCGACGCCGAGCTGGGCCTGTTCGAGGTGGACGAGGCGGCGCTGCCCGAGGTGATCCGCCGCGTGCGTCCCCGCGCGCTGGCGCTCGGGAACCTCTTCCGCGACCAGCTCGACCGCTACGGCGAGCTGGAGCACGTCGCCGCCCGCTGGCGTTCAGCGGTCGCTGGTCTGGACCCCTCGGCGTTCGTGGTCGCCAACGCGGACGACCCGCAGGTCGGAGACCTCGCGCGCGAGCGCGAGCGGCGCCTGCTGTTCGGGCTCGACGACCCGCGCCACTCCTCCCCCACGCTGCAGCACGCCGCCGACTCCAAGTGGTGCCTGGTCTGCGGGACTCCGTACGAGTACGCGGCCGCCTACGTCGGGCACCTCGGCGACTACCGCTGTCCCGCCTGCGGCCACGCAAGACCGCAGCCGGACGTCGTCGCGCGGGAGATCGAGCTCGGAGGACTCGACGGCGTGGAGTTCCAGCTCGTCGCACCCGAGGGGGCGGCACGGGTGTCGCTGCCGCTGCCCGGCCTCTACAACGTCTACAACGCCCTCGCGGCCGCCTCCCTGGCGCTCGCGCAGGACGTCCCGCTGGCCGAGGTGGTGGCGGGGCTGGAGCGCTTCAGCGCCGCCTTCGGGCGCTTCGAGCGGATCGCTGTCGGCGACCGGACGCTCGTCGTCCTGCTGATCAAGAACCCGGCCGGCGCCAACGAGGCGGTGCGGACGCTGGTCGCGGGGGGCGCGCCTCGGCTCGTTCTGGCCGCGCTCAACGACGAGATCGCCGACGGCCGCGACGTCTCGTGGATCTGGGACGTCGACTTCGAGCCGCTGCTCGATGGGCTCGAGCGCCTGGTGGTGACGGGCGGGCGGGCGGCCGAGCTCGCCCTGCGCGCGAAGTACGGCGGCTTCGACGAAGGCGCGATCGACGTCGTGCCCGACCTGGCCCGCGCGCTCGATCGGGCGCTGGAGCTGACGCCGGCGGGTGGCACGCTCGTGGCACTACCCACGTACACCGCCATGCTCGAGCTGCAGCGGATCGTGGCCGAGCGGGGCTACGCCAAGCGCTACTGGGAGCGCGCGGCGTGAAGCTCACGGTCGGCCACCTCTACCCCGACTACCTCAACATCTACGCGGATCGCGGCAACATCGCCGTGCTGGAGCGGCGGTCGGCCTGGCGCGGGATCGAGCTCTCGGTCGAGGCGATCGGCGTCGGCGACACGTTCGAGCCCGGTCGCCACGACCTCTTCTACGTCGGCGGCGGCCAGGACCGCGAACAGGCGCTGATCGCGCCCGATCTGGCCTCCAAGGGCGAGGCGCTGCGCGAGGCGATCCGCGGCGGGGCGGCCGTCCTCGCCGTCTGCGGTGGCTACCAGCTGCTCGGCGGCTTCTACCGGGACGTCAGCGGCGCGGAGCAGCCCGGAGCGGGCGTCCTGCCGCTGTACACGGTCGCCGGCGAGACGCGGATGATCGGCGACTGCCTGCTCGAGTGTGAGCTCGAGCCCGGCGTGAGCAGGACGCTCGCGGGATTCGAGAACCACGCAGGGCGCACCTACCTCGAGGAGGGCGCCGAGCCGCTCGGACGCGTGATCGCCGGGTTCGGTAACGACGGCGAGAGCGGCTTCGAGGGCTGCCGGGCCGGTCGGGCGGTCGGGACGTATCTCCACGGCCCCCTGCTCCCGCGGAACCCGTGGCTCGCGGACTGGCTGCTGGCGCAGGCGCTGGGCCACGCCGCGGGCGGCGAGGCGCCTCAGCTGGAGCCGCTCGGAGACGAGCTCGAGGAGCAGGCGCACGCCGTCTCGGCTGCGCGGGCTCGGGCGCGCGGGGGCAAGTAACAGACTGTTACTAGGGCGCCCAGAGCGGCCCGAGATACACCACGGGGTCGCCGGGCCGCCAGCGGGCCAGGAAGCGCTGGATCGGCGGGTGCAGGACGACGTCGTTCAGCTCCGGGACGGTGAAGAGGCGATGCCCGCGGACGGCCGCGTCACGCGAGGTCACAGCCTCGAGCGAGCGCGCCCCGAGGTCGCCGGAGAAGATGATGTGGACGACGTGCTTCGTGGCGTAGCTGTGCGCCGGCGCGATCGAGTCGACGATCGCGACCGGGCCCTCGACCGGAAGCTCGTCGTCGATCCCGATCTCCTCCGAGAGCTCCCGGTGCAGCGCGCGCGTGAGGCTCTCGCCCGAATTGACCCCGCCCCCGGGCAGGAGCCAGTACTCGCGATCGCGCTTCTCGTGCCTGCACAGGAGCATGCGGCCCTGCCAGCGCAGGATCGCAGAGACCCGGATCCGCGGCTCGGCGCCCAAGCCCTAGACCTTGGACGAGCCGAATCCGCGCTCGCCGCGCTCGCTCTGGGGTAGCTCGTCCACCTCGACCAGACGGACATCCTCGACAGCCACGAGGACGAGCTGCGCGATCCGCATCCCAGGCGCAACCCTAAAGGTCTCCCGGCCCGGGTTGTACAGGACGACACGTACCTCGCCGCGGTAGCCGGCGTCGATCAGGCCGGGTGCGTTCAACACGCCGATGCCGTGCTTGGACGCGAGGCCGGAGCGCGGCAGCACCAGCCCCGCGTGCCCGTCCGGGATCGCGACGGCGAGTCCGGTGCCGACGGTCGCCCGCCCGCCCGGTGTCAGCTCGGCCTCCTCGGCGGCGGCGAGGTCGATGCCCGCGTCGCCCTCGTAGGCACGGCTCGGGAGGACAGCGCCTTCGTGCAGGCGCCGGATGGGGAGGTCGGTCACCGCGTCGCCGTGTGCGGCTCTTCGCGGGCCTCGGCCTCGGCGACCAGGAACCTGGCGAACCGCGGGATCTCGCGGCGCGGCAGGCGGGCACGGACGAACACACCCTCCGGGCCGTCCTCGCGCTCGTCGATCGGGGCGCCGAGTGCGTACAGCTCCGCCAGCCGGCCGCCCTCGTCGTAGGGCAGGAGCAGGCGTACGTCCTCGAAGCGCGCGCCGAAGTGCTCGGCGACCGCGGCGCGAAGCTCGTCGAGCCCCTCGCCCGTGAGCGCCGACACCTGCAGGGCATCTGGGTAGCGGTTTGCCAGCCGCCTGCGGCCAAGCGGGTCGACCCCGTCCACCTTGTTCAGCACCTGCAGGACCGGGAGCTCCTGCGCACCGATCTCGTGCAGCACCGCCTCGACCGCGGTCCGCATCTCCTCCAGGCGTTCGTCCGGCTCGGCCGCGTCCAGAACGTGCAGGACGAGGTCCGCCGACAGCGTCTCCTCGAGCGTCGACGCGAACCCCTCGACCAGCTCGTGGGGCAGCCTGCGGATGAAGCCGACGGTGTCGGTCACGAGGTAGCGGCGGCCCTCGTGGTCGAACCCGCGGGTGGTCGGGTCGAGCGTCTCGAAGAGGCGGTTCTCGACCGAGACCTGGCCGCCCGTCAGGGCGTTCAGCAATGTGGACTTGCCCACGTTCGTGTAGCCCGCCAGCGCGACCGTGGGCGTCTCGGAGCGCTTCCGCTCCTTGCGCCGCGTGTCCCGCTGCTTCGTCAGGGCCTTGAGCCGCTTGCGCAGCACCGAGATCCGGTTGCGGGCCAGCCGGCGGTCGGTCTCGAGCTGGCTCTCGCCCGGGCCCCTCGTGCCGACTCCGGCGCCGACGGTGCCGCGGCCGCCTCCGAGGCGTTCCAGGTGCTGCCAGGCGCCCCGCATCCGCGGGAGGTTGTACTCCAGCTGCGCGAGCTCGACCTGCAGCTTGCCCTCGGCGGAGACGGCGTGCTGGGCGAAGATGTCGAGGATCAGCTGGGTGCGGTCGACGACGCGGGCGGTCAGCGCGTTCTCCAGCGTCCGCTGCTGCGTGGGCGAGAGCTCGTCGTCCACGAGGAGCACCTCCGCGCCGACGTCCTTGTAGGCCCGCTTCAGCTCCTCGAGCTTGCCCTTGCCGACGTAGCCGCGGCGGTCCGGCTGCCCCCGGTGCTGGACCAGCTCGCCGACCGGCTCGGCGAGGGCCGTGCGGGCGAGCTCATGGAGCTCGGCGAGCTCCTCCCCGGGATCGGCGCCGGGCCGAAGGACGGCGAGGACGAACGCGCGCTCCGGCTCCGCTCCCGGCGGGGAATCGGGCTGGCGCTGAGTCACGCCTCTAGTATGCCGCCCGGTGTCAGGCGAGCGACTCGCAGAGAGGACTCTCGCGCTCGTGAACATCCCGTCGGAGAGCCGCTCCGAGGCGCAGATCGCCGACTACGTCGCCGCTGAGATGCCGTGGGAGGCGTCGTGGCGCGAGGACGAGACGCTGTGGTACGAGCCCGGGACCGGCGAGCGGCCGCTCGTCGTCCTGGCGGGACACCTGGACACGGTGCCCGCCCAGGGCAACCTGCCGGGCCGCATCGAGCAGGGACGCGTGCACGGCCTCGGCGCCAGCGACATGAAGGCCGGCGTGGCCGTGATGATCGAGCTCGCCCGCTGGTGGGAGGAGCGGAGGGCCGAGGGCGCGGTCGACCTGGGCTTCGTGTTCTTCGCCCGCGAGGAGATCGCCGTCGAGGAGAGCCCCCTCCCCGCCCTGTTCGAGACGGGCCTGCTCGACCGCGCCGCGCTCGTGATCGTGCTCGAGCCGACCGATAACGAATTGCACGCGGGGTGCGTCGGGTCGATCGTCGCCCGCGCCTCGTTCCGGGGCGAGAGCGCCCACGCGGCCAGGCCGTGGACCGGCGTCAACGCGATCGGGCTCGCCGTCGAGGCGCTCGCGCCGGTCGTCCGGCTGGAGCCGCTGGAGGTCGAGAACGGCGGACTGACGTTTCGCGAGGTCGTGACGGTGACCAGGATCGAGGGCGGCGTCGCGGACAACGTCGTGCCCGCCCACGCGGCCGCCACGCTGAACTTCCGCTACGCGCCGGGCCGTTCCCGCGCGGACGCTGAGGCCCGCCTGCGAGAGCTCGTCGGCGACGTCGAGATCCTCAGCCACTCGCCGGCGGCGCCCGTGCCCGCGCTGAACCAGCTGCTCGAGCGGTTGCGCGCCGCGGGCGACTTCTCGCTCGCACCCAAGCAGGCGTGGACTCCCGTCGCCCAGTTCGCGGAGCGTGGCCTCGACGCCGTCAACCTCGGGCCCGGCGCCACTCGCTATGCCCACCGCGTGGACGAGCAGGTCGAGGTGGCCGAGCTGGCCAGGACGTTCGAGGCCCTGACCACCTTCGTCCTCGGTACGGTCTGAGCGTGCCCCTCTCCCCCGTCCTCGCCTCGGTCGGCACCTACCCCTTCGTCCGCCTCGAGGAGGCCAAGCGCCGCGTCGCCGAGCGAGGCGTCGAGCTGATCGACTTCGGCGTCGGCGACCCGCGTGAACGGACGCCCGCGTTCATCCGCGAGGCGCTGCTCGACAGTGTCGACGAGACGTCGAAGTACCCGCTCGCCGAGGGTCTGCCCGAGCTGCGTACGGCCGTCGCCGACTGGGTCCGGCGCCGCTTCGGCGTGCGGCTCGACCCTGCACGCCAGGTGATCCCGACGCTCGGCTCGAAGGAGGCGATCTTCAGCCTCGCCCAGGTCGTCGTGGACCGCGAGGCCGGCCGCGACGTCGTCGCCTACCCCGAGCCCGGCTACCCGGTGTACGAGCGCGGAGCCCGCTTCGCCGGCGCGGAGGCGCTCTCCCTCCCGCTGCTGGAGGAGAACGGCTTCCTCCCCGACCTCGATGCGCTGGGCGCCATCGGCCCGCGGCTGGCGATCCTCTGGCTCAACTACCCGAACAACCCGACGGGCGCCGTGGCGCCCAGGGACTTCCTCGAGCGGGCCGCCGCCCTCGCGCGCGAACAGGATTTCGTTCTGGCGGCCGACGAGGCGTACACGGAGCTCTGGTTCGACGAGCCGCCCGCCTCGGCGCTGCAGGTCCGCAGCCTGCGCAACGTGGTCGTCTTCAACACGCTGTCCAAGCGCTCGTCGATGACGGGCTACCGCTCGGGCTTCGCGGCGGGCGACGACGCGATCGTCGGAGCGATGCGGGCGTTCCGGCCGACGGTGGGCACGGCCCCGCAGGAGTTCGTCCAGCGCGCGTCGATTGCCGCCTGGGGGGACGAGGCTCACGTCGAGGAGGCGCGTGCTCTCTACCGGACCAAGCGGGAGGCGCTCCTGCCCGTGCTCGAGCAGAAGGGCCTGCGCGTGGCCGCGAGCGAAGCCGGCATGTACCTGTGGGTCGAGGTCGAAGGCGGCTCCGAGGCCTTTGCCGAGCGCCTGCTGGAGCACGGCGTCGTCGTCTCGCCGGGTTCCTTCTTCGGTCCCTCGGGAGAGGGCTACGTCCGCTTTGCGCTCGTGCCCGGAATCGACGACTGCCGTCGCGCGGCGGAGCTACTGGGGCGCGCGTTGTGAAACCCGAGCGCGTCGAGGAGGTCGTCGCAGCCCTCGACCGCGGCGAGACGCGCGTTGCCGAGCGGGTCGACGGCGACTGGCAGGTGAACGAGGAGGCCCAGGAGGCGATCCTCGAGTTCTTCCGGCTACGCGAGATCGAGCCGCAGGAGCTGGGCCTGTTCGAGTATCGGGACAAGATCCCGTTGAAGCGCGGCTACGAGGCGCTCGGCGTCAGGGTCGTGCCGCCTGCGGTCGCGCGCTACGGCTCGTTCCTGTCGCGTGGGGTCGTGCTGATGCCGAGCTACGTCAACATCGGCGCCTGGGTGGGCCCGAACACGATGGTGGACACGTGGGCCACGGTGGGCTCCGGCGCGCAGATCGGCGCCAACGTCCACCTCGCCGGCGGTGTCGGGATCGGCGGCGTGCTCGAGCCGCGAGGCGCGCGTCCCGTGATCGTCGAGGACGGCGTCTTCGTCGGCTCGCGGGCTGTGATCGTGGAGGGTGTCGTTGTCGGGGAGCGCGCGGTGATCGCCCCGCACGTCGTCCTGTCGGCCTCGATTCCGATCATCGACGTCACCGGCTCCGAGCCGGTCGAGCACCGTGGCGCCGTCCCGGCCGGCTCGATCGTGCTTCCGGGCGTGCGGCAGAAGGAGTACCCGGCCGGCACCTATGGGCTCCAGTGCGCGCTGATCGTCGGTCAGCGGAGCGAGTCGACCGACCTGAAGACGAGCCTGACCGACGCCCTGCGCGAGCACGGGATCGCGGGCTAGGAGCACGCTAGAGGCGAGCGGCCGGCGCCTGTCAGGAACGCCCGCTTCCCCTCGAAGCGAACGAGCAATTCGCCGCCGGGGAAGCTGACGGTCGCGGGGTCGAGGCCGAGCGCGGCGGCCACGGCGACGGCGCTCGTCCCGGAGGAGGACGTCTCCCCCACGCCGCGCTCCCAGACCCGGGCGGTTGCGTCGTTCGGGCCGTCCGCGCGGGCGACCTGGACGTTCGTCCGGTTGGGGAACGCCTCGTGCGTCTCGAGCAGCGGTCCGATCCTCGGCAGGTCGTCGGGGTCGCCCTCGACGACGGCGTGCGGGTTGCCGACGGACACGCGCCTGAGGGTCAGGCCGGCGATCTGCTCCGGAGCGCCGACTTCGACGTCGCCGAGCTCCTGCTCCACCAGCTCCTGCGGCAGCATCCGCGCCCGCACCTCGAGCGGCCCCACCCGGATCGTGACGCGCTCCGTGCCCGTGCGGGCCGAGAGCCAGCGCGCCGCGATGCGGGTGCCGTTTCCTGACATCTCCGCCAGCGAGCCGTCCGGGTTCCAGATCCGCACGTCGGCCCAGTCCTCTCCGTGGCCGACCACCTCGACGATCCCGTCCGCGTCGCCGACCGCCGAGGTGACGTCGGCCGGCGTCTCCTCGCCGATCAGGTAGACGTTGCCGAGGGCGCTCCAGCGCTCGGTCACAGCTCCCTCGTGTAGCCGATGTCCAGTGGATGCGGCGGGAAGGGCACGACGCGGTCGCTCCCGTCCCGCCGCCAGCCGCGGCGCTCGTAGAAGCGTCTCGCGCGCGCGTTGTCCTCCAGCACCCAGAGGCGCGCGCTCGTCGATCCGCCGGCGGCCAGGGTGCGCAGCGCCTCGTCGTGGAGGCGGTCGGCCACCCCGCTTCCCCACGCTTCAGGGACCAGATAGAGCCCGTCGAGCCAGCCCTCGACGCGCGGCCGCGACGCCGACGATCCCGCTGCCGTTCTCCGCCACGATCACGCTGGCTGCCGGATCGGCAAGCGCCTCACGCCAGCGGTCGCGCACGGCGTCGTCGGGGAACGGGTAGCGCTCGGGCGGGTAGATGTGGTCGAGGGCGGCGAGCGAAGCGCGACGCTGGACGTCGAAGACCGCTTCGACGTCCGCGGGCGTGGCTGGACGCACGGCGGGCTCGGCCGCGAGGATCGCCTCGATCTCGGCTGCCGTCTCCGCTGCGGGCCGGTCGGCGGCGACCGGCACGAGGCCCGGGATGCGCCGCAGCCACTTCCGCTGGTAGGCGGCGTACCGGCGCACGCGCTGGTTGTACGCGGCGATCGCCTCGGCCCTGGGGAGGTCGCCGAAATCGGCGAGCCCGTGGATCGCGCGCGCGGTGGCGGAGACCGGGCCGGCGAGCGCCTGCCTGACTTCGTCCTCGACTCCGAGCTCGACCATCGCGGCCGTCCTGGCCTCGATGCGGGCGACGAGCTCGTCGCGCGGGACGTCGAGCCCGACGATCGTCGTCGGATGGCGTGTGTCCTGGGCCCAGAGGCGGTCCCGCGCGGGTGCGAGGCTGTGGCCGAGCTCGACCAGCTCGAGCGCACGGACGACGCGGCGACGGTCGTTCGCGTGCACGCGTGCCGCGGCTTGTGGATCGCGCTCGGACAGGAGCTCGTGTGCGCGCTCCGGTCCGAGCCGCTCGTAGACGTCCTCGAGGCGCGCCCGCAGCTCCGGCGGCGGCGCGGGCGGCAGGTCGAGGCCCGCGAGCGCCGCGCGCAGGTAGAGACCGGTCCCTCCGACGACGATCGGCGTCCGTCCGGCGGCGATGATCTCGTCGATCGCCGCGTGAGCCAGCTCCTGGTACTCGGCCACGGACGCCTCGTGCGACAGTGGCCAGATCGCCACGAGCCTGGTCGGCCGGGTTGACTGGTTCGTGAGAATCGGCAGCCCGCGGTACACCTGCATCGCGTCTGCGGAGACGAGCTCGCCGTCGATGCGGTCGGCCAGCGCTTCCGCAACGTCGGTCTTGCCCGAGGCGGTCGGTCCGAAGATCGCGATCACGCGCGGACTGGAGAGGGCGGCCATCGACCGAGGGCGCTCAGGCGGCGACGAGCGTGCGCTGCGTGCCCCGGAGCGTGGTCGAGCTCGAGCCGTCGATCTCGACGTCGACGAGCTCCCCGGGCGTTCCGCTGCCGGCGAAGTTCACCGTCGTGTTCCGGCGCGTGCGGCCGCGCAGGAGCGTGGGGTCGGTGCGGCTCGGGCCTTCGACCAGCACCTGCTCGACCCCTCCGATCCGGTGGGCGTTGCGCTCTGCGGCGATCCGCTGCACGACGTCGATCAGCCGTTCGATCCGCTCGCGCTTGACGTCGTCCGGGACCTGGTCGGGCATCGCAGCGGCCTCGGTGCCGTTCCTGGGCGAGAAGACGAAGGTGAAAGCGCTGTCGTAGCGCACCTTCCTCGACGACTGCGAGGGTCTCCGCGAAGTCCTGCTCGGTCTCTCCGGGGAAGCCCACGATGATGTCCGTGCCGAGCGCCAGGTCGGGTACGGCCTCCCGGAGGCGGTCGACGAGACGCAGGTAGCGGTCGCGGTCATAGGTGCGGCGCATCAGCTTGAGCAGGCGGCTCGAGCCGGACTGCAGCGGCAGATGCACGTGCTCACAGACGGCCTCGCACTCGGTGAGCGCCGCAATCACGGGCTCGCGGAAGTCCTTCGGGTGGGGGCTCGTGAAGCGGATGCGGTCGATGCCGGGCACGGCGTCGCAGGCGCGCAGAAGCTCGCCAAAGTCGGTGCGCAGGTCCGGTGCGAGATCGCGGCCCCAGGAGTTCACGTTCTGCCCGAGCAGGGTGATCTCGCGAACGCCCTCGGCGGCCAGCTGCGTCACCTCGGCGATCACCTCGCCAGGGCGGCGGCTGACCTCGCGGCCGCGGACACTCGGGACGATGCAGTAGGCGCACTTGGAGTTGCAGCCCATCGAGACCTGCACCCATGCCTGGAAGCGGCGCTCGCGGTGCATCGGGAGCGTTCCGGCGAAGCTCCGCTCCGCACCGATGCCGAACGAACTGCGCGCAACGCTCTCGCCGCCGGCCCCGAGCCACTCGCCCAGATGCGGGATCGTGCCCGGCCCGAACGCGACATCGACGAACGGGTAGAGGTCGAAGAGCCGCTCGCGCTGCGCCTCGGCGTAGCAGCCGCCGACCGCGATCACGGTGTCGCCGCGGCTCGCCTTCAACGCGCGCGCCTGCGCGAGGTGGGCCGCGAAGCGCTGATCGGGCTTCTCGCGGATCGTGCAGGTGTTGAACACGAGCACGTCGGCCTCGTCCTGCGCGACCGCCTCGCCGAGCCCGAGCTCCTCGAGCATGCCCTTGATGCGCTCGCTGTCGTGAGCGTTCATCTGGCAGCCGAATGTGGTCAGGTGGTAGCGCTTCACGGCCCGGAAATGGTACCGCCGCCGCCGACGGCGGTCTGAGTGCCCGGACTGCCGGCGGCGTTCGCGATCGGCACGAAGTCGGCACGGATCGGTGCGGAGCCGGCCGGTACGCTCGACACCGGGTGGCGGGTGGAAGGGCCGAACTCCCCACCCAGGGTGGGGTTGTGTGGTTTTCGTGCCGTGGTGGCGCGTGCCCGAGCGCTACTTGGCGTACTCGACGGCGCGAGACTCGCGGATCACCGTCACCTTCACCTGACCGGGATACTCGAGCTCCGCCTCGATCTCCCTCGCGATCTCCTGCGAGAGGAGCACGGCGCTGTCGTCGTCGATCTCCGCCGGCTTGACGATGACGCGGATCTCGCGCCCTGCCTGCAACGCGTACGCCTTCTCGACACCCTTCTTCTGCGCCGCGATCTCCTCGAGCGCCTCGAGACGCTTGATGTAGTTCTCCAGACTGTCCCCACGCGCGCCGGGTCTGGCGCCCGAGATCGCGTCCGCCGCGATCACCAGTACGGCCTCGACTGTCTGCGGCTGGACCTCGTAGTGGTGCGCCTCGACGGCGTGGACGACCGCCTGCGTCTCTCCGTGCCGGCGCGCGTACTGCGCCGAGATCGCCGCGTGCGAGCCCTCGACCTCATGCGTCAGCGCCTTCCCGAGATCGTGGAGCAGCGCGGCTCGCTTGGCGGTCTTCACGCTCGCCTCCAGCTCGCTCGCCATGATGCCCGCGAGGTGCACCACCTCGAGCGTGTGCTTGAGGACGTTCTGGCCGTAGCTCGTCCGGTAGTGAAGGCGCCCGAGGATCTTCACGAGCTCCTCGTGGAACTGCCCGCAGTTCGCCTCGAACACGGCCTGCTCGCCGACCTGGCGAATGTGGTCGTCGATCTCCGCCTTGGACTGGTAGTACATCTCCTCGATCCGGGCGGGATGGATTCGCCCGTCCTCGATCAGCTTCAGAAGCGTCAGCTTCGCGACCTCGCGCCGGATCCCGTCGAAGGACGACAGCACCACGGCCTGCGGTGTGTCGTCGATGATGAAATCGACCCCGGTGAGATGCTCGAGGGCGCGGATGTTGCGCCCCTCCCGGCCGATGATCCGGCCCTTCATGTCGTCTGAGGGAAGCTCCACGAGCGACGACGTGGTCTCGGATGCATGGCTGGCGGCGACCCGCTGCAGCGCGTCGGCGACGAGGTTCCGGGCGCGCCGCTTCGCCTCCGCCTGCGCCTCCTCCTCCATTTGGCGCACGCGGCGCGCGAGGTCGTGCCGTACGAGCTCCTCGGATTGCTCGAGCAGATGCGACTTGGCCTCGCCGGCCGTCATTCCCGAGATCCGCTCGAGCTGCTTGAGCTCCTCGTCCTTCGCGTCTTTCAGTTCCTGCTGCAGGGAGCGGAGATGCGTCTCGCGATCCGACATTCCCTGTTCGCGGCGGGCCAGCTCGGTCAGCTTCCGCTCGACCTGCTCCTCCGCGGTGAGCACCCGTTCCTCGATCTTGGCGACACGCGTTCGGCGCTCCGAGAGCTCCTGCTCGACCTCCGCGCGCAGTCGGATCGCCTCTTCACGAGATGCGATCTGCGCTTCCCGGCGAATCGTCTCGGACTCCCGCTCCGCCTCCGAGAGCAGGAGTTCGCGCATGCGCCGAGCGGCTCCGACGCGCGACGCTCCGAGCGTGCGCAGACCCACGAGGACGGCGAGCACCGTCAGAAGGACGGTGCCAACGACGGTGGCGAGTTCGATGAGCAAGCACGCTCCTGGGTGGACGTCGGTTGTCCACGGCCGAGCCGCGGGTGCTCACCCGGCACCCGGCCCGCACACTCCTTCCGGATCGGTCCACCTCAGGGCCACACGGCCCGGAGCACGGCTACACGCGGTCTGGCAAACCTCCTTCTGTGCGTTTCGCCGGTGCTCGTCGTGATTTCGTCATCATGGGATCTGGTTTTCGGAGCCGATTCAGAAAACGCTAGCTATGCAGGCAAAATGTCGGGTGAAGCAGCCGTCATCCTAGCGCCGATCAGGGTTCGCCTGCAACGATCGACGGCAGGGCGGCCTCGAGCGACTCCTCACCGAACCCTCGCCGTGCCAGCCAGCGAGCCGTTGCCACGCTGCGACCGCGCGTCGCGGCAAGCCCGATCGCACGCTCGCGTTCCGGCTCGAGCTCGGCGATCGCCTCGTCGGTCTGGGCCTCCGCGACGCCCGCGGCGATCAGGTCGGCTCTGATCAGCGCGTTGCCAGAGCCTCGGTCTGCCAGGGCACGCGCCCGCGCTCGGGCGAAGCGTGCGTCGTCCAGCACGCCGGCCCGCGTGAGCGCGTCCAGGGCCTGCTCGCACGCCCAGGGCGCGATACCGGAGTCCACGAGTCGTGCGCGAACCGTCGCACGCGAGCGGTCCCTGTGCCGCAGGGCTCGGGCCGCCGCGTCCAGCGCCTCGCCACGGCGGAGCTCCCGGCGCAGGCGCCGGAAGTCGGTGCGCTCGAGCTCGGCGTGGGTGGTGAGACCGACGCGCATTGCGACTTCGACCGGAATCCGTCGCCAGGGCTCGCCGTCGAGCTCGACGAGGACCCGGCTGCCCGTGCGATCTGGCGTGAGCGCCGTGACCTGCGGCACCGGCTAGGCCTCTGCGCGCACCTCTTCGGCCTCGGCCTTGGCTTCGGCGGGTGCCTTTTCCCCGGCGTCTGCGGTCGGCAGCAGCCGCGCGGAGACGATCTGATCGGGCCCGACCTGAGCCTGGATGGCGGCGAGGATGCCCTGCGTCGCGTCCGGATGCTCGCGGAGGAACGCCGTAGCGTTCTGACGACCCTGGCCGAGCCGCTCTTCCTCGAAGCTGAAGTAGGAGCCCGACTTCTGGACGACCTTCCGCTCGAGGCCGGCATCGAGCACCGTGCCCTCCCAGGAGATCCCTGAGCCGTAGATGATGTCGAACTCCGCCTGCTTGAACGGCGGCGCGACCTTGTTCTTCACGACCTTGACGCGAACGCGGTTGCCGATCGCCTCCACGCCGTCCTTCAGGGTCTCGATGCGGCGGATGTCGAGCCTGACCGAGGAGTAGAACTTGAGCGCCCGGCCGCCCGGCGTCGTCTCCGGGTTGCCGAACATGACGCCGATCTTCTCGCGGAGCTGGTTGGTGAAGATGCAGATCGTGTCGGTGCGGTTGAGCGTGCCGGCCAGCTTGCGCAGCGCCTGGCTCATCAGGCGGGCCTGGAGGCCGACATGGCTGTCGCCCATCTCGCCCTCGATCTCCGCCTTCGGCGTCAGCGCGGCGACCGAGTCCACCGCGACCACGTCGAGCGCGCCGCTCCGCACGAGCAGCTCGGCGATCTCGAGCGCCTGCTCGCCGTTGTCGGGCTGTGAGACGAGCAGATCCTCGACGTTGACGCCGATGCGGCGCGAGTACTGCGGGTCCATGGCGTGCTCCGCGTCGATGAACGCACAGATGCCGCCGCGCCTCTGCGCCTCCGCGATCACGTGGTACACGAGCGTGGTCTTTCCCGAAGACTCCGGACCGAAGATCTCGACGACGCGCCCGCGGGGCAGGCCGCCGATCCCGAGCGCGAGGTCGAGAGCGAGCGACCCGGTCGACACGGCGCCGGTCGAGACCTGGCCGTGGTCGTTCATGCGCATGACCGAGCCCTTACCGAACTGGCGCTCGATCTGACCGAGCGCGACGTCGAGAGCTTGCTGGCGATCCACTCTTAACCTCCTAGCGCAACCGATTCGAGGACTGTGTACTGCGCCCCGTCCGGTCGCAGCGCTGAATGGTAGACAGCGGCGTCGGACGGACTGACGGCGCCGAGATCGGGAACGGGCGGCCGCAGCCGCGGAGGGTCGCGAAACCGCACGACGGTGAGGTGTGGCAGCCAGGGCCGCGCCTCACGTCGGTAGACACCGAGCGCCTCCAGCCGCTCGTGGAGCTCGTTCGCAAGCGCAGTGGCCCTCCCGCCCTCGTCGTCGAGCACGAGCATCCCGACACTCCGCGTCTCCCGATAGCGAAGCGCTCGGAAGACGGGCCGGAGCGCCTCCTGCGCGGCGTCGAGCAGCGCCCGCTCGATCGCCTCGAGCTCCTCCGCCGGCCGCGAGCCGAGAAAGGCAAGAGTGACGTGCAGGTTCCCGCGCGGGACCACACGGCCGGCCCGGAGCTCTGCGGATTGCCAGCGCTCGAGCTCGTCGAGAGCTCGCTCGGGCACGGGAAAGCCGCAGAAGAGTCGAAGGCGATCATTGCCCGCGACGCTAGCGGCGTTTTTCATACAGCCTTGTCGCGGCTTCGTGTCAGATGTGCGCGAAGAAGGTGCAGCGCGGCAACCGTGGACCGGCGACGGATCTGCTCTCGCTCGCCGGGCAGGTTCAACTCGCGAGCCCGTTCCCCATCGGGGCTCGCGGCGTGCAGGTACACGAGCCCGACGGGCTTCTCAGGCGTCCCTCCGTCGGGCCCTGCGATGCCTGTCACGGCAACGCTGACGTCCGCCCCGAGGTGCATTCTGGCACCGGACGCCATCGCGGCGGCGACCTCCGCCGACACCGCGCCATGGCGTTCGAGGAGATCGTCCGGAACACCGAGGAGGTGCTGCTTCAGGGCATTCGAGTACGTGACAACCGAACCGGCGAAGACGTCGCTCGCCCCGGAGACCGACGTGATCCGCTCCGCGACCATGCCGCCCGTGCAGGACTCGGCTGCGGTCAGCGTGAACCCGCGAGCCCTACAGAGCGCCAGGACGATCTCCTCGATCCCGCGTTCGTCCTCCGCGAACAGGTAGCGCTCCAGTGGGACGCGCAGGGCGGCTGCGAGGTGGTCGGCGCGCTCCTCCGCTCCCGGCTGGACGAGCAGGTCGACGTGGATCTCGAAGTCGCGGGCGCAGATGGTCGCCTCCACACCGTCACCGTCTCCGCCCGCCTCCTCGAGCGCGCGGGCGACCGCGGACTCGCTCGCGCCGAAGAACCTGAGCACCCGCCGTCCCGGCGGCTGGGCTCGCGCGAGCACGAAGCGGACAGCATCCGACTGGAGTGCCGACTGCCACAGACGCTGCAGCTCTGCCGGCGGGCCTGGGAGCGCGACCGCAACGCATCCGTTCGCGGCGAGCACGACTCCGGGCGCCGTCCCCGCCAGGCCCAGCGAAACGCCGTCGGCGGGGAGCGAGGCTTGCTTCCGCACTCCGGCTGCGAAGTCGGCGTACGGCCTGCGCAGGCGTTCGGCAATCCGCTGAGAGATCGCCTCGATCTCCGTTTCGAGCTTCGTGTCGACGACGAGCTCGCGACCGGCACCGGCTGCGAGGAGCTCGATCGTGCGGTCGTCGTGGGTCGGGCCGAGCCCGCCCGAGAGCACGAGCAAGTCGGCGTCGAGGCCCTCGCGGATCGCCGCGCCGAGCTCGTCGGGGGAGTCGCCGACGATCGTGATCCGCGCGGGCTCCAGCCCGAGCCGCACGAGCTCGCCCGCCAGGAACGGACCGTTCAGGTCGCGCCGGTCGCCGCGAACCAGCTCGCTCCCCGTGACGAGGACGACCGCGCGCGGACGGCTCAAGTCGTGAGCGTGACCGGGCGGAAGCGCTGCGGCGTGATCAGGAAGGCGCGGGGAGCGCCACGCCCGGGTAGCTGCTTGCGGACGCGGCCGTTGATCTTGACCCGCAGGTTCCCGGGCGCGCGCGCGTACACCCACAGGCGCGGTCCCGTGAAGGTTCGCGACTGGCCGGCCTCGAGCGTCCCCCGGTAGATCGTCCGGCCGGCGAGCGAGCCGCGGTGGATCTCGAGCCACGTGTTGCCGGGTCCGGCCGTAGCGACGAGCGTGACGCGGGGTGGCTTGCGCGCCGGCTGCTGCTTGGTTTCGGTCGTGCCCGAGCCGAGGTTCGGGATCGACGGCTCCTGGTCGTCGGGCGCCGCGCGCCAGGCTGCGATCACAAGGGCGGTGACGGCCGCGATCCCCGCGAGCGCCAGGACGATGCCACGGGACTCTGCCCGTCGCCGCCGGCCGCGTCGCCCGAGCGCCTCGCTCCGGCTCGGGCTGATCGGCGGCTCCTCCTCACCCGCGACGTAGCGGGAGTTGAACTCGTCCA
Source organism: uncultured Actinomycetes bacterium (assembly GCA_963733845.1). Lineage (GTDB taxonomy): Bacteria > Actinomycetota > Thermoleophilia > Gaiellales > Gaiellaceae > DATFQE01. The sequence continues at coordinate 260,114 of CAVTEM010000005.1, read as the reverse complement.
CGTAGAGCTGTCCGTCCAGCCCGAGGTACTCGGAGTACGAGCGCAGGAAGCCCTTGACGTACGTCTGGCCGGGCAGGAGGTCGAACTGCTCCTCCTCGAGGGCGCGCAGGTACTTGCTGCGGATCTTCGTCCGCTGCTCGATCTCGGGGAAGTCGAGCCCTTGCCGCAGCCGAGCCTCTCGCAGGCTATTGCCTATCTCGAACACGGGAGATTCAGTGTACGTATGTCAGACCGAAGCCGAGAGCAGCGCGTAGACGCCGAGCGCCAGCGCGGCCGTGGCGGCGACGTACAGACCGAGGCCGGACAGCACCTTTCCCGCGCGCGCCGTCCCGCGACCGCCGACGCGGTCGAGCGTCCGGTCGGCTCGTCGCCGCCCCCGACGTGCCAGCCACAGGCCGAGCAGAGCGAACACTGCCGCGACCGGGACGGCCACTCCGGCCTCGACGAGCGTCAGCTCGTCGGATTCGCCCGCGACGACGACCGCCGCCGGCAGCGTCGCCAGCGAGAGAAGCCCGAACAGGACGGAGAGCGGCGCGCTGGCGTTGCCCCTCGGGCGTCCGTTACTGCTTGACGTAGGGGCGACCAATGGCGGCGGGCGGGACCGAGCGGCCGATCACGCCGGCGACGGCGATCAGGGTCAAGACGTAGGGCAGTGCCTGGAATAAGGTCGCGGCGGAGCCGGAGTACTCGGGCAGGCGCTGCGCGAGAGCGCTCGAGAAGCCGAACAGCAGCGCAGCCGCAAAGGCGCCGAACGGTCTCCAGGCGCCGAAGATCAGGGCGGCGAGCGCGATGAAGCCGCGCCCCGCCGTCATGTTCTCGTTGAAGGAGCCCAGGAAGCCGATCGACAGGTAGGCACCACCGAGCGCGGCGAGAATCCCGGAGATGATCACCGCCAGATAGCGGATGCCGTAGACCGAGATGCCGACGGTGTCGGCTGCCCGCGGATGCTCGCCGACGGAACGGATGCGCAGGCCGATCGGCATCTTGAACATCACGATGTACGACACGATCAAGAGCAGGAACGAGAGCCAGATCATCAGGTTGAGGCTGCCGAAGACGTCGTCGAGGAACTCGCCCAGGCCGCCGGGGATCTTGTCGAGCGGCAGGTTGACGTCGGGGATGCGCGGGATCCCCTCGGGCGTCCCTTCCTCGCCGTAGACGTCGACGAAGAAGTAGCCCGTGACCCCGAGCGCGAGGAAGTTGATCGCCGTGCCGCTGACGATCTGGTCGGCTCGGAGGTGGATGGAGAAGATCGCGTGGATCAGCGCGAGCGTCGCGCCCGCGGCCATCGCGGCGAGCAGGCCGAAGGCCCAGGAGTCCGACTTCTGCGCGGCGAGGATCCCGAAGAACGCCCCCGAGAGCATCATCCCCTCGAGGGCGATGTTCACAACGCCGCTCCGCTCGGAGAACATCCCGCCGATCGCGGCGAACGTCAGCGGCGTCGCGTAGCGCAGCATCGACGCCAGCAGCGCCGACCAGACGACCACGACGTCGAGCTTCGCCTCGCTCGACTGCAGCGCGAGCAAGCCGAGGCCCATGGACGCGATCCCGAGGGCGACCGCACCCCATCCCACACGCTTCGCCCCGCGCGTGACCGACCAGATCCCTGCCGCGACGCCAAGGAACCCCAGGGCGACCGGCCAGACAGCGGACGAGAGGGTCAGCGGCGGCAGGACGAGCCAGAACCCGACCAGCGAGAGGACGATGCCCACGATCGCGACCGACTTCGGGCCGGTCAGCGTCAGGCCCCTGGCCCGTGCGCCTTCTGCGAACGCGCTCACGCGGGCGCCTCCCGCCTCGCGCGTCTACGTTTCGGCCAGTACCGCTTGAGACGGCCCCAGAACATCAGGATCAGCACGTCGGCGCCCACGAACAGCAGGACGAGCGCCTGGATCATCAGGGTGAGGTTGCCGGCCAGCTCTGGCTGAAAGACCTCGGGATCGAGGTTGCGCGTCGAGGTTCCGTTCAGGAGTGCCCCGAACAAGAGCGCGGACAGAAACACGCCGACCGCGGTGTTGCGGCCGAGCAGCGCCACCGCGATGCCGATGAACCCGATCGTCGAGTTCTGGATGTCGATCTGGCCGAGCCGGAACTGCCAGCCGAGAATGTCGAGCGCACCGCCGATCGCGGCGAAGCCGCCCGCGATCGCCATCGCCAGGAAGTAGCTGCGCTTCACCGGGATCCCGCCGTAGCGCGCCGCCTCCGGGTTGAAGCCGACCGCACGCACCTCGTAGCCGAGCGTCGTCCGGTTGAGGACGACCCAGTAGACGACGAGGGCGGCGATCGCCAGGAAGAAGCCGGTGTGGAGCCCCTGCAGCAGCGGGTCACCCCAGAAGACCGACAGCTTCGCGTTCTCGACGACATCGTTCGACACCGGCACGGACTCGTTGATGTCGTTCTGGAGCGGTCCGCCCTGACCGAAGGCCCAGTTGCCGATCCAGTACGCGATCCAGTTGAGCATGATCGTCGTGATCACCTCGTGGGCGCCCACCGTCGCCTTGAGTAAGCCCGCGATCCCGGCCCAGGCCGCGCCCGCGAGTGCCGCCAGGGCGATCGCGACCACGATGTGCAGCCTGCCGCCCAGGCCGGCCCATGAGGAGCCGACCCAGACGGACACCATCGCGCCGACGATGTACTGGCCCTGGCCGCCGATGTTGAACATGCCGCAGCGGAACGCGAACGCAACCGCGAGGCCGGTGAAAACGAGCGGCGTGGCGATCAGCAGCGTCTGCTGCAAGTTGAAGGCCGCCTCCGACTCGACATCGTTGACGTTCCATGGGAACCAGACCGTGGCGCCGGTGAACGGCACGGCGATCTCATGCGAACCGACCTGGAAGAACCAGCTCAGGCCGGTGCCGTTGAAGATCTCCTTGTAGGTCGTCCAGGGGTTGTGGCCGGACGCCGCGACCACGATCCCGCCCACGAAGAAGGCGAGGACGGCGGTCAGCAGGGCTGTGATCACCCCGCCGGCGCGGTGGTACATCGCGAGCCGCGCGGCCGCGCTCGGAGGCGGAGGCCCAGGCGTGGCGGGAGGCGTGACGGGTGGCGGAGTTGGCGTCCCGGCCGAGTCGCTCAAAGGCGCGGCTCCAACGAACGGCGGTTCACGCGGCTTCGTTCTCCCTTGCGCCCGTCATCGCGATCCCCAGCTCCTCCGCGCTCACATCGGGACCGTACTCGCCCACGATCCGCCCTTCGTAGATGACCAGGATCCGGTCGGAGAGCGAGAGGATCTCCTCCAGCTCGAGCGAGACGAGCAGGATCGCGCGGCCCTGGTCGCGCTCCTCCACGAGGCGGCGGTGGACGAACTCGATCGCGCCGACGTCGAGGCCGCGCGTGGGCTGAGCCGCGAGCAGGACGCGCGGGTCGCGCTCGACCTCGCGCGCGACGACGACCTTTTGCTGGTTCCCGCCCGACAGCGCAGAGGCGCGCGTCACCGGCCCGCCGCCGCGGACGTCGAACGCTTCGAGCAGCCGGCGGGCGCGCGCGATCAGCCGCTTCGGGTAGAGCCAGCCGAGGCGGGAGTCGGGAGGCTCGTTGTAGTCGTGCAGCGCGATGTTCTCGGCGAGCGTGAAGTCGAGCACCAGGCCGCGGCGATGGCGGTCCTCGGGGATGTGGCCCAACCCCGCGTCCAGCGCCGCGCGGGCTCCTTCGTTCGTGACCTCCTTGTCGCCCACGACCACGCGGCCCGACTCGGCACTGCGCAGGCCTGTCACGGCGTCGATCAACTCCGACTGGCCGTTGCCGTCGACGCCGGCTATGCCGACGATCTCGCCCGCGCGAACCTGGAAGGAGACGTCGCTGACGGCGCGGAGCGCGCGGTCGTCGAGGACGCTCAGGTTCTCGACGGTGAGCAGCGGCTCCTTCGGCTGTCCCGGAGTCTTGTCGACGCGCAGCAACACCTCGCGTCCGACCATCAGCCGCGCGAGCCCCTCGCGCGTGGCGCCCTCGGCCGGCACGGTCTCGATCATTTTCCCGCGCCGGAGCACCGTGATCCGGTCGGCGATGTCGAGCACCTCGTTCAGCTTGTGGTGATGAAGATGATCGCCATGCCTTCCTGCTGGAGCGTGCGCAGGATCCCGGAGAGCTCCACGGCCTCCTGAGGCGTGAGCACCGCCGTCGGCTCGTCGAGGATCAACATGTCGGCCTTGCGGTAGAGCGCCTTCAGGATCTCCACCCGTTGCTGCTGGCCGACGCCGATGTTCTCGATCTTGGCGTGCGGGTCGATGTGGAAGTTGAACGAGTTGGCCAGCTCCTGCACGCGCTTCTCGGCCGCCTCCTGGTCGAGCAGCCCGGCGTGCGTCGGCTCGACGGCCAGGATGATGTTCTCCGCCACCGTCATCACCGGGATGAGCATGAAGTGCTGGTGCACCATCCCGATCCCGTTCTGGATCGCATCCTTCGAGGAGCTGAAGCTCACGCGCTTGCCCTTGAGCAGGATCTCGCCCTCGTCGGGCCTATAGAGCCCGTACACGATGTTCATCAGCGTCGACTTCCCGGCGCCGTTCTCCCCGAGCAGCGCGTGCACCTCGCCGGGGACCAGCTCGAAGTCGACGTTGTCGTTCGCGAGCACGCCCGGGAACTGCTTGGTGATTCCGCGCAGCTCGAGGACGGGGGCAGTGGCGGAGGCCGCTTCCATCGCCGGCCGATTCTGACGGCGACGGCGCGGCCCCCGCAACCGGAAGTGACTAGAGCGTGGCCGGAGCCTTGATCGTCCCGTCGATCAGCTGCTGCTTCAGCTCGTTCATCTGGTCGATCAGGTCCTGCGGAACCTGCGACGAGATCTTGCCGACGGCGACGCCCTCGTTCTCGAGGTTGAACACCGCGTCGCTGCCGCCCTTGAACGTCCCGTCCTGAATCGCCTTGGCCGTCAGGAACACCGACTGGTCGACCCGCTTCACCGCGCTGGTGAGGATGTGCGGGCCGAGATCGGACTGGTCGCGGTCGACGCCGATGCCCCAGATGCTCCGCTGCTTGGCCGCGTCGAGGGCACCGAGCCCGCAGCCGCCGGCGACCTGGAAGATCGCCTTGGAGCCGCGTGCGATCTGGTTCAGCGCGACCTCCTTGCACTTGTCCTGGGCCACGAAGTCCTGCGAGTAGCCGGTGAGGACGCGCATGCTCGGGACGCACTTCTTCGCCCCGGCCTGGTAGCCGGCGATGAAGATGTCGACGGTCGGGAGCTTGAGCCCGCCGACGGCGCTGATCACGTTCCCGCCCTCCTTGTCGACCACGAGCGCCGTGAGACAGCCGATCATGTAGCTGTTCTCGTTCGTAGCGAAGGTCAGGCCCTGCACGTTCGGGTTGCTCTTGAACGGCGGCGCCTTGACCGAGTAGTCGATGATCGCGAAGTTCTGATCCGGGAAGCGCTTGGCGGTGGTGTTCACCGCGTCCGCGAGCAGGAAGCCGACGCCGATGGCCACGTCGTAGCCCTGACGGGCGAGCGAGGACAGGTTCGGCACGTAGTCGGACGTCTGCCTCGACTCGATCGGGCGCACGTCGGCCCCGAGCTCGGACTCCGCCTGGCGCAGCCCCTCGAGCGCGGACTGGTTGAAGGAACGGTCGTTGAAGCGGCCGACGTCGCTGACGAGGCCGGCGCGGATCGCCTCGCCGCCGCCCGTGTCGGTGGACTCGGTGGTCGTGCCCGCGGCGCCCTCGTCGCCGTCATCGTCGTCGCCGCCGCAGGCGAGGCCGAAGGCCAGCAGTCCACAAGCCAGCAGGGTCGCGAGCCGGTAAGTCATTCGCACTGAAAGCCCCCTTGTCGCTGTTCCCGGCGATGCTAACCGTCCGGAAACGGCGAGGGGGCGGCACCTGCCGCCCCCTCGGGAAGTCCGATCAGCCGTTGCCTAGAGCTTCGACGGCGGCTTGATCTTCTTGGCGACGATCAGCGGCTTGAGCGCGTTCATCCGGCGGATGAAGGCCCTCGGCACGCGAGCGTCGATCCGGCCGACGGCAACGCCGTTGTTCTTCAGGTTGAACACCGCGTCGGTGCCGCCCCTGAACTTGCCGGCCTTGACGGACGCCGCCGTGAGGAAGACGGACGTGTCCACCCGCTTGACGGCGCTGGTCAGGATGTGCCGTCCGAGCGACTTCTGGTCGCGGTCGACGCCGATCCCCCAGACGTTCTGCTCCTTCGCGGCGTCGAGAGCGCCGAGGCCACAGCCTCCGGCGACCTGGAAGACGACCTTGGAGCCCTGAGCGATCTGGTTGAGCGCGATTTCCTTGCACTTGTCCTGTGCGACGAAGTCCTGCGAGTAGCCGATCTGCACCACGGTGCCGGGCACGCAGCGGCGAGCGCCGGCGCGGTAGCCCGCGATGAAGATGTCGACGGTCGGGAGCTTGAGCCCGCCGATGGCGCTGATGTTCTTCGCGCCGGCCTGATTCGCCATGAGAGCCGCGAGGCAACCGATCATGTAGCTGTTCTCGTTCGTCGCGAACGTGAGGCCCTGGACGTTCTTGTTCTTCTTGAACGGCGGGGCGTTCACGGAGTAGTCGACGATCGCGAACTTCGAGTTCGGGAACCGCTTCGCAACCGTGTTCGTGGCATCGGCGAGCAGGAAGCCGACCGAGATGCTCACGTCGTAGCCCTGCCGCGCCAGCGACGCGAGGTTCGGGACGTAGTCGCTGGTCTGCCTCGACTCGACCGGCCTGATCGTTGCCTTGAGCTGCGTGCGGGCCTTCCTCAGGCCCTCGAGCGCGGACTGGTTGAACGAGCGGTCGTTGAACCGGCCGACGTCGCTGACGAGACCGAACTTGTACGTCTTCTGAGCCGACGCTGCCTCGCTCGTCCCGCTTCCCGCAAGAGCAGCGATCGCGGCGACCACGACGGCGGCGAGCGCCACGATCCCAAGCGGGATCAGCCTGCGTGCCTTCATGAAACCTCCCTCGTTATTCCACTATGAGAGCGCGCGCGAACGAGAACGGTGCCCGCACCCGATCTGGACGCGGAACTCTACCTCGAAATTAGGGGCGCTTCCAAGAGGCTTTTGTAAGTTTTCATGGGGCGCCGACGCGCTCCAGCTCGGCCTCGGTCACGAGCACCTTTCTGGGCTTCGAACCTTCGTAACCGGAGATGATTCCACGGCGCTCGAGCATGTCGATCAGGCGGCCTGCGCGCGTGTAGCCGACGCGCAGCCGACGCTGGATCAGGGAGACCGACGCCGTCTGCGTCGTGACGACGATTTCGATCGCCCTGTCGAGCAGCGGATCGGAGTCCGGGTCGAACTCGCCGTCCTCGCCGGCGCCGTCGCCCACGTCACCCGCTCGCGGTTCCGGCGCCTCGAGCAGGCTCTCGTCGAGCTCCTGCTCGCGCTGGTCGCGGCATTGGTCGACGACGAGCGCGATCTCCTCCTCGCTCACGTAGGCGCCCTGGAGCCGCTGCAGACGCGAGGTGCCGAGCGGCTTGAACAGCATGTCGCCCTGGCCGAGCAGGCTCTCGGCGCCGGCCTGGTCGAGGATCACACGTGAGTCGGTCTGGCTCGAGACGGCGAACGCGATCCGTGAGGGGACGTTCGCCTTGATCATCCCCGTGATCACGTCTACGGACGGGCGCTGCGTGGCGAGCACGAGATGGATCCCGACCGCGCGGGACTTCTGGGCGAGCCGGATCACGGCGTCCTCGACGGCCTGCGGCGAGACCATCATCAGGTCGGCGAGCTCGTCGATCACCACCAGCAGGTACGGGAGCTGCGGCTCGCCGCGGCTCCTGAACGCCCGATTCGCCTCGGGCAGGTTGCGGGCGCGGACGACGCTCAGCCGTTCGTAGCGCCGCTCCATCTCCGCCACCACGTTGGTCAGGACGGCCGACGCCTCCTTCGGGCTGGAGACGACGGGCGTCAGCAGGTGCGGGATCCGCTCGTAGTAGGAGAGCTCGATCCGCTTGGGGTCGATCAGGATGAAGCGCACGTCGTCCGGCGTGGAGCGGAGCAGGATCGAGGTGAGCATCGTGTTGACGCAGCCCGACTTACCCGAGCCGGTCGTGCCTGCGATCAGCAGGTGAGGCATGCGGGCGAGGTCGGTCCACACGGCGTTGCCCGAGATGTCCTTGCCGAGCCAGACGGACAGCGGACTGGCGCTGCCTGGGACATCGTCGAAGACGTCGCCGAGCGTGACGAGGTTCGGGCTCAGGTTCGGCACCTCGACGCCAACCGCCTGCTTGCCCGGAATCGGGGCCAGGATGCGGATCTCGGTCGTCGCGAGCGCGTACGAGAGATCGTCCTTCAGCGCCGAGACCTTGGACATCTTCGTCCCGGGTGCGAGCTTGAGCTCGTAGCGGGTCACGCGCGGGCCCGCGATCTCGCCGACCACTGTTGCGTCGATGCCGAAGTGCGCGAGCGCCTGTACGAGCGCCTCCGCCACCTGCGCGCCCGCCTTGCCGCCGGTCGGGGCCGCCCTGGGCGAGGCTTTCAGGAGCGCACGGTCGGGCAGGCGGTACGCGCCCACGACGACAGGCTCCGGCTCGAACAGCTGCTCTTGCGAGGGCTCGTCCTCGGCCTCGGGGATGAGCGGCGGCGGGCTCGCGCCGACGACGTCAGGAAACTCGGAGACGGCGTCCACGGGCGGTGTATGCGGCTCGGTGAACCGCGCGGTCGGGGGCGGAACGACTTCGAGGGCGGGCCGCGCCGGCCGCTCCTGGCGGTCGAGCGACCGGCGTGCGGCGGTTCCCGCCTTCCTGACTGCGCTGCCCGAGTGCCGCAGCAGCGCGCCGAGCGAGGCGCCCGTGATCAGCAGGACGCCGAAGACCAGGGCCGTGGCGCCGAGAATGAGCGCGCCCGTCTCCCCGAGCAGGCGGGCGACGACCGACTCGAAGCCGAGTCCCGCGTACCCGCCCCATTCGCTCCCGAGCACGAGCAGCAGGCCGGCGCCCGCCACCGCGAGGCCGGTCCTGAAGGGCTTGAGGTCGACGAGCTCGCTGCGGGCGACCATCAGAGCGCCGATCGCGAGCGCGGCGAGCGGGAGCACGTAGGCGGCGTAGCCCAGGAGGTCCCGGAGGCCGTCTGCGATCCAGCCTCCAACCTGCCCGCCGTCCCAGCCGAGGTAGAGCACGACCGCCAGGAAGATCCCGGCGGCGATCAGCCCGAGGCCCGCGAGCTCGGGGTGCTGGTGCCCGCGCGCGCGCTTCCGCTTGCGGACGCGCGAGGGCGTGCGAGGTCTGAGCGTGCGTCGCTTGCGGCGCTTGGCCATGCGCGTCCGTTCGACGCGGCGGCGGCTACACCTTTCGCGCGAGCTCCGGTGCGTGCTCGAACACGCCCGGCTCGACGGTGCCCACGGGCATGGCGGTCTCGGGCGGGTAGTAGACGATCAGCTCGTCGAACCCCGCCCCGGCCCAGCGGCCGGCGACCTCGAGGAATGCGTCCTCCGAGCGCCAGGGTGTCTCGCGGACGAACCGGTAGCCGAGCAGGATCGACCTCGTCACCGCCATCGGGTCGCGGCCCTCGCGCTCGCAGAGCCCTGTCGAGGCGCTCGTTGCGCTCCCGGCCGAGCCGCAGCGCCTCCTCGGGCTCGAGGTCGTCGCCGCCCCAGCTGTTCCAGCGATCCGCGAACCGTGCCGCCAGCTCCAACGCCTCGTCGCTGTGCCCGCCGATCGGTGAGCGGGATCCGCTCCTGGACCGGCCGCGGTTGCAGCGACTCGTCGCCGAGCAGGCTCGACGACCCGCTCCACGAAGGCAGCGAACGTGTGAGGAGGAGGCCCGGCGAGCTCGGCGGTCGAGGGCAGAGCCACCTGCTCCGAGCGCAAGCTCCGCACGGCCGTTCGAGACGTGGTCGAGGGTTACCGCCGCCTTCGCGAGCACGGCGGGGTTCCGCAGCGTCATCGAGCTGACGAGGACGCCCACACGCGCGCGTGTGGTGGCCGCGGCCAGCGCGGGCACCGCGGTCCAGCCGTCGAGCCAGGGACGCTCGGGCCTGAAGCGTATTCGCGAGGTGGTCGGCCACCCAGAGCGACTCGACGCCGAGCTCGTCGAGCCGGCTCCAGCTGTCGACCAGCTCTTCCCAGGGCCGGTTCTGGAGCGTGACCGCCCCGAATCTCATCCCAGCGAGGAGATGCGCTCGACGAGCAGGCGCACGAAGCGGTCGCCGTCCACGCCCACGGCGACGTTCGCGTTCGGCTCGTTCGGTGTCCTTCCCCACACGTCCACGACCGTACGGCCGCGGCAGAGCTGCGACTCGCAGTCGACGGCCACGTGCAGCCGGCGCAGCTCGAGCAGGTCGGGCTCGAGCACCTGTGCGAGCGCGAGCGCGTCGTGGACGGGCGAGCCCGGCAGCCCGTAGGTCTCGTGGTGGAAGCGGTGGTAGAAGTCGAACAGCTCCGCGACGAGCTTCCCCGCCCGCCCGCGACCGCGCAGCTCGTCGGCGTGCTCCGGCCTCAGCAACGCCTTGTGGGTGACGTCGAGGCCCACCATCGTCACGTCGAGGCCGCTCGCGAACACGCGCTCGGCCGCCTCCGGGTCGGCCCAGATGTTGAACTCGGCCGCGGGTGTGATGTTGCCCTCGGCGATCGCTCCGCCCATCAGGACGACCCGGTCGGGGCGCGCCTCGGGCCGCAGCGCCAGCAGCAGCGCCACGTTCGTGAGCGGGCCGACGGCGACCAGGGTCGCCCCGCGCGCGTGCTCGGCGAGGAAATCGACCGCGTGGACGTCGAGCGGCGCTCCCCGGGGCGGGGGCAGCTGCGGCCCGTCCAGCCCGGTCTGGCCGTGGACGTGCGCCGCCACGAACGGGTCGCGGAGCAGCGGCCGGTCCGCTCCGGCGGCCACCGGAACCTCGCTTCGCTCCACGTGCTCCAGCACCCGGATCGCGTTCGCCGTCGTCTTCGCGAGGGTCTGGTTGCCGGCGACTGTCGTGACGCCGACGAGCTCGAGCTCGGGGCTGGCGAGCGCCAGCAGCAGCGCGATCGCGTCGTCGTGGCCGGGATCGCAGTCGAGCAGGATCCGCGTCACAGGGCGTCGACCTCCTCGGCCGTCGGGAGGGAGGGCTGGGCCCCGACACGCGCTGCGGCCAACGCCCCGGCCTTGCAGGCACGGGCCAACGCTTCGTCACGCGGCCGCTCCTCCAGCAGCGACACGACGAGGCAGGCGGTGAAGGCGTCCCCGGCCGCCGTGCCGTCGACGGCGTCGACGCGCGGCGGCGCGGCGCGAGCCACCTCCTCGCCGTGCTCGAGCAGCACGGCTCCCTCGGCGCCGAGGGTGAGCGCGACGAGCCTCGGCGTCTCGGGCAGTGCCTCCAGCTCGTACCGGTTCACGACCACGAGGTCGGCGCGGCGAACCACCTCGGCGGACACCGGGTTCGCGGGCGCCGCGTTCAGGGCGAAGAAGCCGGGCGCTCGCTCCGCGACGGCGTCGACGGTCTGGGGCGGGATCTCGAGCTGCGTGAGGACCGCCGTGCCGCCGTCGAGCTCCACGTCCGACGGCCGCAGCTCCCCGTTGGCGCCGGGCGCGACGACGATCGTGTTCTCGCCGCCGGCGTCCACGTAGATCAAGGCGACGCCCGTCGGCCCGGCCGTCGCGCGGACGGTCAGCGCGCAGCCGGCCTCGCGCAGCCCGGTGAGCGCCTCGCCCGCGAACGAGTCGTCGCCGACCGCGCCGATGAAGCGGACCTGGGCGCCCAGCCGGGCGGCGGCGACCGCCTGGTTCGCACCCTTGCCTCCCGGGTGGCGCTCGAAGCTCGCGCCGCTGACGGTCTCGCCGGGTTGCGGCAGCCGTTCCACACGGCCGACCAGGTCGAGGTTGGCCGAGCCGACGACCGTCAGCTCAGGCGGCAAGCGCGCGCAGGTCCTCGACCGCGCGGCCGAGCAGGTTCTCGCGCAGGTCGAAGAGGCCGGCCCACAGGGACGAGCGGTCGAGAGACGAGTGCATGCGGGCGGCGGTCGAGAGGCCCTCGAGGGCACGAACGAGCACGGCGAGCTCGAGGTAGGCCTGCGAGACCCGGACCTCGGAGACTCGCACGCCCGCGCGCGCGAGGACCGGGCTCCAGTCGAGCAGCTCAGCGGTTCCCGGCTCGCCGTACCAGGAGCGCCCCTCTGCGCGCTCGGGCTCCAGCTCGAGCAGGTAGCGGGAGAGCGGCCGCTCGAGCCCCGCGAGCGCGGTCTCGCACCGCTCGGCCGCCCGCCGGAAGGCCGCCTGGCGCCTGCCGGCGGTCGACGGCTCGGCCTCCCCCCTGCCCCAGCGCTCCAGCAGCCGGCAGAAGGCGAGTGCGGCCACCTCGCAGGCCGCGAGCTGCGAGATCAGCCGCGCGACCGTCCGGTCGTCCACGCCGTGCTCGGCGAGAACGTCGGGCCAGCGGGGTTGGGAACGGACGGTGCTCATACCTCCACGATCACAGGAAGGATCATCGGCCGCCTTCCGGTTCTGTCGTAGATCACCTGCCCGATCGAGTCATGGAGGTGCTCCTGCAGGAGCTTGATCTCGGTCACGCCCTGGCGGGCGAGGTCGGTCAGCACCTGCTCGGCCTCGGTGCGCATCTCCTCGAGCAGCGGGCCTGGCTCCGCGAGGCCGCGGGCGATCAGCTCCGGCGGTCCGGACGACGAGCCGTTCGAGGTCGCGAGCGTCGCCACGATGATCAGCACGCCGTCCTCGGACAGGTGACGGCGGTCGCGCAGGGCGACATCCCGGACATCGCCCACTCCGAGGCCGTCCACGAACGTCACGCCTGCCTCGATCCGGTCGACGACTCGCGCGCCTTCGCGGCTCAGCTCGACGACCGAGCCGTTCTCGGCCATCACGATCGAGCCGGCGGGAATCCCGGCGTCGCGTCCGAGCTGCGCGTGCGCGGCGAGCATCCGGAACTCGCCGTGGATCGGCATCAGCGCCTTCGGGCGCACGAGCGACAACAGCGTGCGGATCTCCTCGGAGCACGCATGGCCCGAGACGTGCACGGGCGCGATCTCCTGGTGGAGCACCTCGGCGCCCGCCTTGGCGAGGTTGTTGATCGCGTCGTGCACTTTCAACTCGTTTCCGGGCACGGGCTTCGCGGAGATGATCACGGTGTCCCCGCGCTCGACGCGAACGGCCGGATGATCGTTGTACGCGATCCGGGTGAGTGCGGACATCGGCTCGCCCTGGCTGCCTGTGCAGAGGATCAGCACCTCGTGCGGGGCGAACTCGTCCAGGCGCGACGGCCGGATCAGCGTCTCCTCGGGTACGTCGATGTAGCCGATGTTCCGCGCGATGTTCAGGTTCTTCCGCATCGACCGGCCGACCGCGCAGACCTTGCGTCCGTCCTGCACTGCGACGTCGATCGCCTGCTGCATGCGGTGGACGTTGGAGGCGAAACACGCGACCAGGACTCGACCCTGGCGCAAAGGGATGATCTGGCGGAACGCCTCGCCGACGAGCCGCTCGGAGCCCGTGACCCCGGGCCGCTCCGCGTTGGTGGAGTCGCTCAGCATCAGGTCGATGCCGCGGTTTCCGAGCTCGGCGAGCGCCCCCACGTCGGTCTTGAGGCCGTCCACCGGCGTGTGGTCGAGCTTCCAGTCGGCGCTCACGAGCACCCGTCCGGCCGCGCACTCGAGCATCACGGCGACCGTGTCCGGGATCGAGTGCGCCATCCGGACGAACTCGACGTCGAAGGGACCGATGCGCGGGCGCTCGCCCGGCTCGGCCTCCTTCAGCTCGGCCGTGCCGAGCAGCCCGTGCTCGTCGAGCTTCGACTGGATCATCCCGAGTGTGAGCCGTGTGGCCCAGACCTCGGGGATCCGGACCTCGCGCATCAAGTAGGGCAGCGCGCCGACGTGGTCCTCGTGCCCGTGCGTCAGGATGACCGCGCGCACGCGTTCCGCGTTGTCGCGCAGGTAGGACATGTCGGGCAGGATCAGGTCGACCCCGAGGTGCTCGTCACGCGGGAAGGCGAGGCCCGCGTCGACCACGATGATCTCGCCGTCGGTCTCGAACACGGTCATGTTCTTGCCGACCTCGCCGAGCCCGCCGAGCGGGATGATGCGAAGAGAGGGGTCCGGCATTGGTGCAGTGTAGTCGGGCCGACCTCGAGGAAACGCTCGCCGACGCCGATGGAGAGAACGCACTGGGGCTCGCGCTCGCGCCCAAGCCGCCGGCCCGCATGCTTCGCGCCCGCGCGAGCGAGCTAGACCGCGGCCGGCGTCAGCAGCCCGAGCCGCTGGAGGCAGTCGCGGATCTGGGCCTTCTGGGCCTCGTCCGCCTCGACGAGCGGCAAACGCACCCCGCCGACGCGGTGGCCGAGCAGGTTCAGAGCCGCCTTGATCGCGATCGGGTTCGTGACGACGCGCAGGATCTCGATGCCGATCTCGATCTCGGCGTCCAGCTGCCTTGCGCCCTCCACGTCGCCCGCCCGGAAGCGCGTGATCTGCTCCTTCACCTGCGGCCCGACCACGTGCGTGTGGACGCAGACGCCTCCCCGGCCACCGAGCTCGACGAAGGGGAAGACGAGGTCGTCGTCGCCCGCGTAGAGGTCGAGGTCGGTCTCCGCGAGGATCCTGCGGGCCTGGTCGAGGTCGGCATTGGCCTGCTTGACCGCCTTGACATTCGGGATCGCGGCCAGCTCGACGATCGTCTCGGGCTCGATGTTCCGGACGACGCGGGCCGGGATGTTGTAGACGACGACGGGCTTGTCGGTCGCGGCCGCAATCGCCTTGAAGTGCTCGACGATCCCGCGCGGTGTCGGCAGGTTGTAGTACGGCGTCACCACGAGTACGGCGTCGACGCCAAGCTCGTGCGCCCGCCGGGTCAGGTGGATCGAGTGGCGCGTGTCGTAGGTGCCGGTCCCGGCGACGATCGTGGCGCGGCCGCCGAGTTCGTCGACGGCGGCGGCGTAGAGCTCGAAGCGCTCCTCGTCCGTCAGCGTGGGAGACTCCCCGGTCGTCCCGGTCACGACGATCCCGTCGGAGCCGTTCTCGACCAGGTGTGAGGCCAGCTCGCGGAACCTCGCGAGGTCGATCTGCCCCTCGTCGTCGAACGGCGTGACGATCGCGGTCAGGACCTCCCCGAGCACCGCGCCTAGTCTAGACCTCGCCGTCCAGCAGGGTCTCGAGCCCCACGGTCAGCCCGGGCGGCAGCGTCGGCAGCCGGTCGAGCGCGAGCAGGACGCCCGGCACGTACGCCTCGCGCGAGATCGCGTCGTGACGAATTGTCAGGAGTTGGCCCTCCCCGCCGAAGAGCACCTCCTGATGGGCCACCAGGCCGGGCAGGCGGACCGAGTGGACGATCGGCTTCCCGGGAAGCAGCTCGGCGGTCGCCCTCGCCGTCCCGGACGGCGCGTCGGCCTTGCTCTCGTGGTGCAGCTCGACGATCTCGGCCCGCGGCAGCCAGCGGGCCGCCTGGGCCGCGAAGCGCATCATCAGCACGGCCCCGATGGCGAAGTTGGGTGCGAAGAAGAGCGCCAAGGAGCGTGAGCGGGCAGCGTCGTCGAGGTGGTCGAGCTCCTCGCGTCCGAGCCCGGTGGTGCCCACGATCGAGGGCACGTCCTGCTCGAGGCACAGCCTGACGGTCGTGAAGACCGCGTCCGGGCGCGTGAAGTTGATCGCCACGTCGAGACCCTGCACCTCGATCCGGTCCTCTCGGCCGATCGGCACGACCTCGTGCCCGGCCGCCTCGAGCGCGGGAAGCAGCACACGGCCCACCTTGCCGCGATGCCCCAGGAGCGCGACCTTCACGCCGCCGCTGGGACCAGCTCGGGGTTGACGGCCTCGAGGGCGCTCAGGAACGGCGCCTCGTCGGGCCCGATCCCCGCGGCGGAGAGCTTCTGCGGGGCGAGCAGCAGCTCGGCGAGCTCGCTGACGTTCTCGGGCTGGACGGCGTCGATCTCGGCCATGATCCGGTCGAGGGAGAGCAGCTCGGTGTCGGTGATGAGCGACTTCCCGAGGCGGCTCATCCGGTTCGCCGTCGCCTCCATCGAGAGCACGATCCGGCCCTTGAGGTTCTCCTTTGCGCGCTCGAGCTCGTTCGCGCGCAGCTTTCCGCCCGCGATGTCCGCGATCTCGGCGTTTGCGATCTCGAGGCACTCGACGAGGTTCTCCTCGCGGGTGCCGACGTAGAAGCCGACGAGGCCCGTGTCCGTGTACTGGGAGGCAAAGCTGTACACCGAGTACGCCATTCCCCTGTTCTCGCGAATCTCCTGGAACAGCCGCGACGACGCGGAGCCGCCCAGGATCGCGTCCAGGAGCGAGGCGGCGAACCTGCGCCGGTCGGAGCGGGCGATCCCGGGCGCTGCCACGCACACGTGGTACTGCTCGGTGTCCTTCCGCGCGAAGCGCATGCCGGGAGGTGGCTGCTTCACCAGCGGCGACCGCACCCGGCGGCTGCGGGCCGGCGGGTCGGCCAGCTTCGCCTCGGCCTCGGAGAGGAGCGCGAGCAGGCGTTCGTGGTCGAGGTTGCCCGCGGCGCCCAGGACGATGTTCCCCGGCCCGAACATCGTGCGGTGGTACGCGGCGATCGAGCGGCGACTGATCGACGAGATCACGTCCGCCCGGCCGATCACGGGGCGGCCGAGCGCGTGGCCGCCGAAGACCGCCTCCGAGAGCAGGTCGTGCACGAGCTCCTGCGGTGTGTCCTCGTACATCGCGATCTCCTCGAGCACCACCTCGCGCTCTGCGTCGAGCTCGGCGAAGAGCGGTGCATAGACCATGTCGGTCATCACGTCGAGCGCGGTCTCGAGGTGCCGATCGGGCACGCGTGCGTAGACGACCGTGTGCTCGCGCGAGGTTGCGGCGTTGAGCTCCCCGCCGAGGCCGTCGAAGATCTCCGCGACCTCGCGCGCGTTGTAGGTCTGCGAGCCCTTGAAGAGCAGGTGCTCGATGAAGTGCGTGATGCCGGCCTTGGCGTCGGGCTCGTCGCGCGCCCCCGCTCCGATCCAGAAGCCCAGCGCAACGGAGCGCACGCTCTCGACGTGCTCGGTGATCACGCGCTGACCCGAGTCGAGCTCCGACAGGACGTAGTTCTGCACGCCCGGATCGTACTCGGGCGTCGCGGCGAGACCGGCGAAAAGGGGGTCAGCCACTAGGATTGCGCCCTTAACGGACTCGTGCTCGCGCAACGCCCGCGCGCGCGGACGAAGCTCCCGAACCGGGCGGGGTGAAGCTCGTCCTCAGCCGCGGCCGCAGGCGCTGAGCGCCACGGCGCGGGAAGATCGGGCCATGAAGCGCAAGGTCGCCGTCATCGCGAGCGCCAGCGGGAACGGCAAGACGACACTCGGGCGCGAGCTCGCTCGTCGGCTCGACGTTCCGTTCGTCGAGCTGGACGCCCTCGTTCACGGGCCCGGCTGGGTCGAGACGCCGGACGACGTCCTGCGCGCGAAGGTGGAGCCGATCATCGCGTCCGACGGCTGGGTGATCGACGGCACGTATCAGCGCAAGCTCGGCGACCTCGTGCTTCGATCGGCCGAGGTCGTGGTCTGGCTCGACCTGCCGCTGCGCATCTGGCTGCCGCGGCTCGTCCGCCGCACCGGGCGACGCATCGGCGGCCGCGAGCAGCTCTGGAACGGCAACCGCGAGTCGTTGCTCGGGGTGTTCTGGGGACGCGAGTCGCTGTTCGGCTGGGCGCTCCGCTCCCACTTCCGACGCCGGAGGGACTGGCCGCAGCGTCTGTCCGGCTATCCCGTCGTACGGCTCAGGACGCCGTCCGAGGTCGAGGCGTTCCTGGCTCAGGCGAGCCCCGGTGAAGCGGAGGGGGCGGCTCGCGCCGCCCCCTCGTAACCGGCTCTAGTTGCGGTCGCGGCCGCCGCGGCCGCGATCCCGGCCGCCACGGCGCTCGCCGTCGCGGCGCGGGCGCTCCTCGCGCGGCTCGCGCGGAGGCGCGCTCTTGGCCCGCTCGATCAGCTCCTCGGGCTGGACGAGCGCACCGTTCTCGTGCTTGGCGACGAGCTTGAGGCCGATGCGGCCCCGCTGCTTGTCCACCTCCTGGACGACGACGTCGAGCACGTCGCCGCGGGTGATCACGTCCTCGATGTGAGCGACGCGGCCCGGGCCGACGTTCGAGACGTGGAGCAGCCCGTCGGTGCCCTTCTTGAGCTCGACGAACGCGCCGAAGTCGGTCGTCTTGACGACCTTGCCGGTGTACGTGTCGCCGGGCTCGGGCTCCTTGGTCATCGCAGCGATCTCCTCGATCGCTGCGTTGGCCTTGGTGCCCTCGGTCGCGTAGATGAGGATCGTGCCGTCCTCCTCGATGTCGATCTGCACCTCGTGGTCGGCCTCGAGCGCGCGGATCGTCTCGCCGCCCTTGCCGATGATCATCCCGATCTGCTCGGGGTCGATCTTGATCGACGAGATGCGCGGAGCGTGCTCGGCCAGCTCGGTGCGGGCCTCGGGGAGCGCCTCGAGCATCCGGTCGAGGATGAACTCGCGGGCGCCCTTCGCCTGCGCGAGCGCGTCGCTCATGATCTGGCGCGTGACGCCGGTGATCTTGATGTCCATCTGCAGCGCGGTGACGCCGTCCCGCGTCCCGGCGACCTTGAAGTCCATGTCACCGAGGTGATCCTCCGCACCCTGGATGTCCGTCAGGATCACGTAGTCGTCGCCCTCCTTGACGAGGCCCATCGCGATGCCTGAAACCGGCGCCTTGACCGGAACCCCGGCGTCCATCAGGGCCAGGGTCGACGCGCAGACCGAGCCCATCGACGACGAGCCGTTCGACTCGAGCGTCTCGGACACGATCCGGATCGTGTAGGGGAACTCGTCGGCCGGCGGGATCATCGGCTCGAGCGCCCGCTGGGCGAGCGCGCCGTGTCCGATGTCACGCCGCTTCGGGCCGCGCATGAAGCCCGTCTCCCCGACCGAGTAGGGCGGGAAGTTGTAGTGGTGCATGAAGCGACGGTCCTTCTCGAGCGAGAGGTCGTCGATCCGCTGCCCCTCCTTCGCCGTTCCAAGAGTGAGCAGGCTCATGATCTGCGTCTGCCCCCGTTGGAAGATCGCCGAGCCGTGCGTGCGCGGCGAGGCGCCGACCTCGCAGGTGATCGGCCGGATCTCGTCCTCGCTCCGCCCGTCGGGGCGACGCTTCTCGACCGCGATCTTCTGACGGACGAGCTCCTTGTAGATCGACTCCCCGGCCCTCTTGACGAACTGCTTCGTCAGTGAGTCCTTGACCTGCGGCGCGTCCCCGTCGACCGTGGCCGGTCCGACCGGGAACGGCAGCTCGACGTTGTCGATGATTCGCTCGAACAGCAGGTGCCGCTTGGCCGACTTGAGCTCCTTCGAGTCCTGCTCGGCCTCGGTCAGCGCGCGGAGGTCCGTCCTCGAACTGCTGTCGGACGGGCTCCTTGACGGCCTCGAGGCGGTAGCGCTCGATGATCAGGTTGAGGCTGGCCCGAACCTGCATGTGCCGGATGATGTCCTCTTCGGTCGAGTCCATCGACAGCTCCGGGCAGAGCTCCTCCTGGAGCTCGTCCAGGACGGCAGCCGCCTCGCGAAGGCCCTCGGCGCGGATCCGTTCGCGGATGCGGTCGCCGTGCTGGGACTCGATCTCCGAGGTGACCTCGTCGTCGAGCCACTTGGCCTTGCCGACCTGGCGGCGCAGGTCCTCCTGCGCCTCGCACAGCTTCGCGATCTCCTGCTGAGCGAGGTCGAGCGCCTCCAGCAGCTTGTCCTCGGGGATCTCCGCCGCACCGGCCTCGACCATCGTGAGGCTGTCGGCCGTCCCGACGACGATCAGGTCGAGGGCGTCGTTCTCCTGGATCTCCTGCAGCGTCGGGTTCACGACGAACTCGTCGTCGATGATCCCGATCCGCACGGCCCCGACCGGGCCCATAAAGGGCAGCGGTGAGATCAGCAGCGCCGCGGAGGCGCCGTTCATGCACAGGATGTCGTGCGGGGTGACCAGGTCCGCGGAGAGCACGGTCCCGATCACCTGCACCTCGTTCCGGAACCCCTTCGGCCAGAGCGGCCGAATCGGCCGGTCGATCATCCGCGCCGTCAGGATCGCGCGCTCGGTCGGCCGCCCCTCGCGCTTGAAGAAGCCGCCGGGGATCTTCCCGGCCGCGTACATGCGCTCCTCGACGTCCACGGTCAGCGGGAAGAAGTCCGCGCCTTCGCGTGGCTCCGTGCGACCGACCGCCGTCGCGAGCACCATCGTGTCGCCCGAACGGACGAGCACGGCCCCGTCGGCCTGCTTCGCGAGCTTGCCGCTCTCGAAGGTGATCTCCTTGCCCCCGACGGTCACTTCGACCGTCGTCGGGCGTTCAAGTGTGACGCTCATGTGGGTTCTCCACTCCTCTCTGTTCGAGGGTGGAGGTTTGGGCCAGCCCGGCTGGGGTGCGCCGGTCGGACTCGCTCAAACTTCCACCCCCGAGCTGTCCTCGGCGCTTATCGCCGGAGGCCCAGCTCCTTGATCAGGGCCCGGTAGCCCTCCAGATCCTTTCGCTGCAGGTAGTTCAGGAAGCGGCGCCGCCGCCCGACCAGCTTGAGCAATCCCCGCCGCGAGTAGTGATCCTTCGGATGGGCGCGTAGATGCTCGGTCAGCTGGTTGATGCGACGCGTGAGCATCGCCACCTGGACCTCGGTCGAGCCCGTGTCGGACTCGCTCCGCCCATGCTTGCCGATCAGGTCCTGCTTCTCTTCCTTGGTGAGGGTCAAGACGACCTCCTCTGTAGATAGACCCCGCAGTCGCCGCGCGGCGCGCAAGGAAGGACGCGCTCGGCCGCGGCTGCGGCCGCTGGACAGGGTACCAAGGCGCTCGCCTCGCCAGTGACTGTCCCGAGTAGCATCGAACGCCCATGAGAGCAGGTGTCGCCGCCGGCCATCCGGCGTCCACGGAGGCCGGCGCCGAGATCCTGGCCGACGGCGGCAGCGCCGCCGACGCGGCGGTCGCCGCCGCCCTCGCCTCCTGCGTCGCCGAGACGGTCATGACCGGGCTCCTGGGCGGCGGGCACGCGATCTACCTGGACGCGGCCAGCCGAACGGTCTCCAACCTGGACTGCTTCGTCGCGGTGCCCGGTCTCGGAGCTCCAGCTCGCCGGCCGGCGTTGCTCGAGCTGCAGGTGCCGTTCGGCACGGAGCTGGTCCACTACGCGGTCGGCCCTGCCTCGTGCGGCGTCCCGGGGGTCCCGGCCGGCCTCGACGCCCTCTGGCGGCGCTTCGGGCGGCTCCCGTGGTCACGGCTCTGCGAGCCGGCGCTCGAGCTGGCCCGCACCGGTGTGACGATGCCGCCCGCCCACGCAGCCTGCCTCCACATGCTCGCTCCCGTGATGACGATGAACGAGGGCGCGACGATCTACTCCCCCGGCGGTCGCGTTCTCGAGGCGGGCGACCGGCTCGACCAGCCCGGCCTCGTGCACGCACTCGAGCTCGTCGCCGAGGAAGGCGCAGCCACGGTGTACTCGGGCACCGTGGCGGAGAGCCTGCTCGGTGTCGTCCGCGAGCGGGACGGCCTGGTCACCGGAGAGGACCTCGCCGCCTACGAGGCGCGCTGGTCGGAGCCCGTCCACACGGACTACGCCGGAACGCGCGTGTTGAGCCGGCCGGCTCTAGGCCCCCTGTCCGAGGTGCTCGAGCGGCTCGTCCCGCTCCGGAAGCTGGACGCGGCGGACCGTGCGCTCGCGCTCGTCGCCGCCATGTCGGGCGAGAGTCCACCTGCAGGCTCCGCACACACGACGAACGTGACGATCGTCGACCCGAGGGAAACACCTGCGTGCTCACGACCAGCCTGGGGCTCGGCTCGGGAGACTTCCTCCCCGGTCTCGACCTGCACCTGAACAGCATGCTCGGCGAGACCGATCTCCTCCGAGGTGAGCTCGAGCCGGGCGGCCGGATGGCAAGCATGATGTCGCCGACCATCGCCCTTCGCCGGGGCCGGCCCGTACTCGCGGCCGGCGCGGCCGGCGGCACGCGTCTGCGCAGCGCACTCGTGCAGGTGCTCGCCGGCGTCCTCGACGAGGGGCTCGACGTCGCCGACGCGATCGCGCGCCCGAGGCTGCACCCGGCCGGCGAGACCGTGCACCTGGAGCCGGGCTTCGAGCCCGGAGTCGAGACGGCGCTCGCCGGGGCTGGATACGACCTTCGGACCTGGCCGACGCAGCACCACTACTTCGGCGGCGTCAGCGCGATCACGCCGAGCGGCGGTTCGGGCGATCCTCGGCGGAGCGGCTCAGCGCGGCTGTGTCCCTAGGACGGTCGCTCGCGAACACCCAGCGGATAGATCCCTCAACGCGCCGGAACCTGCGGCTACGGCCGCGCTGCAGCGCGAGTCTCCTCGACGTCACGGGCGATCTGGGCGACGAGCTCGGCTTCGTTCTCGAACGCCCGCTCGTCCCGCAGCCGGCGCCAGAGCTCGACCACGAGCCGCCTGCCGTAGAGGTCGCCCTCGAAGTCGAGCAGGAACGCCTCGATCCGCCGTTCACGTCCGCCGTAGTGCGGATTCACGCCGATCGAGATCGCGGCTCGATGCTCGCCCACCGCGCCCGCGTAGATACCGAACTCGGGCACGAGCAGACTGGGCGGAACGGCGAGGTTGGCCGTCGGGAACCCGAGCGTGCCGCCCCGCGCGTCGCCGGAGACGACCGTGCCGTCGACCTCCGGCGGCCTCCCGAGCATCCTCGCGGCAGACTCGATCTCGCCCGCGCGCAGAAGCTGGCGGACGGTGGTCGAGGAGATGCCCTCGACCGGGGACATGGGTCGGGTTTCCAACCCCAGGCGCGCGAGCAGGCGCAGGTCGCCGCCCGCCGCACGACCGAAGCGAAAGCTCGGGCCGGCCAAGACGGCCTCGACTCCGATCGGGAGCAGGTACTCGCTCGCGAACTCCTCCGGCTCGCGGGCGGCCAGCTCGGGGGTGAACTCGAGCAGCAGCACGTCCTCCACCCCCAGTGCCTCGAGGAGCTCGAGCCGGCGCTCGACGGAGGAAACGAGCTCGATCTGGTTGCCCGTCAGCACGGCGCGGGGATGCGGGTCGAACGTGATCACCGTCGGAACACGACCGTCCGCGAGGGTCGCCTCCAGGATCCGCTTGTGCCCGAGGTGGACGCCGTCGAAGGTGCCGATCGCAACCGCGCGCGGCCGGCGTTCGAGCTCACCCACGCTCGTCGCGAGCTTCATTGCACCTCCCCGAGCGTCAGCCCGATGCGCCCGAGCGCCTCTTCCGACGGGATCATCCTTTCCGGGTCGGCCTCCTCGACCCGGAACGGCCCGATCTCCGTGCGGCGGAGGCTTGCGCAGTGACCGCCGAGGACGTCGGCAATCGCCCGCACGTACGTCCCGGAGCTGACCCGCAGGTCGAGGCTCGCGATGCCGTCTCTATACGCGATGACGTCGAGCGTGTCGACGCGCGAGCGGCGAAGCGGCATCTCGACGGCGACGCCGCGGCGCGCGAGGCGGTAGGCACGCTCGCCGCCGATCTTGACCGCGGAGGCGGCCGGGATCGGCAGCTCGATCTCACCACGGAGGCCCGCGAGCGCCTCCTCCAGCGCGGCCGCCGAAGGTGGCTCGCTCTGCTCCACGACCTGCCCCTCCGGGTCGCCCGTGCTCGTGCGCGCCCGCAGGTCGACGTCCGTAACGTAGCGCTTGTCCAGTCCCACGAAGCATGACGCCAGCTTAGTTGCCCGACCGGACAACAGAAGCATCAAACCCGTGGCGAAAGGATCGAGGGTCCCCGCATGGCCCGTCCGGGCGCCCGTTCGCCGCCTGAGGTCGCGCACGAGCGCGAACGACGACGGCCCGGCAGGCTTGTCGAGCAGGACGATGCCGCTCGGCGAGAGCGCGCGTGGCGGCACTACGAAGCCGTGGCCGCGGCGAACTCCCGGCGCAGGAACTCCACGATCCCGTCAACCGAGTCCTCGCTGGAAAAGCCGGCGGCCTGGCGGTGCCCCCCGCCGGCGCCCGACGCGCGCGCGATCGCCGAGACGTCGATCTCGTCGGTCGAAGCGCGCAGGCTGACTCGGTGCGTGGGCCCGGTGTCGCGTGGAGGCTCGCGGATCAGGGCGGCCACGTCGGCGCCCTCGACCGCCCGCAGGTAGTCGATGATCCCCTCGGAGTAGGGCTCCGCCGCGCCCACCTCGTGGAAGTCGGTGCGGACGAGGTACGAGACGACGAGCCGGCCTCCCTCGTAGATCTGGGCCCGCTCCAGCGCTCGGGCGAGCAGCTTCAGCTTGGCGAACTGGACGCTTTCGTACACGCCCTCGAAGACGCGGTGGACGTCGGCCCCCGCATCGACCAGCTCGGCGGCGAGGCGCAGGGCCTTCGAGGTCGTGTTGCGGTACTGGAACCGGCCCGTGTCGGTCACGAGCGCGATGTACAGCGCCTCGGCGATGTCCGGCGTCAGCGTGACGCCGAGATCGCCGAAGACGTCGCGGAGCACCTCGCCCGTGGACGACGCGCTCGCCACGACGAGGTTCACCGTACCGAAGCGCGTGTTGTCGTGGTGGTGGTCGACGTTGACGACCAGCGGTGCGCTCACCAGCACCTCGGGATCGGGCCCCAGCCTGCTCTCGTTGGCGCAGTCCACCGCGAGCAGGACGCGCTCTCCTGCGTCGTCGGGGAGCCGCCGCCTCAGGCCGCCGAGCTCCATGAAGCCGTACTCCGACGGGAGCGGCGCCTCGCCGCCGAGGTACATGACGCTGTCCTTGCCGAGCTGATCGAGCGCGAGCTTCGAGGCGAGCAAGGAGCCGAGTGCGTCGCCGTCCGGATTCTCGTGCGTGGTCACGAGGAAGCGATCGTGGTCGCGAATCGCCTCCGCAACGGCGGAGAGATCAGCTGCTGGCGTTGTCGTCCGGGGCGAGCTCATCGATCAACTGCGACATTCTGACCCCCTGCTCCACGCTCGGGTCGTATTCGAACGCGAGCGTGGGCGTCCGCTTCATCCTCAGCTCGCGGGCGAGACGGCTCTGCAGCACGCCGTGGGCGGCCGTCAGCCCGGCGAGGCTCTGCTCGCGCTTCCGCTTGGAGCCCATGACGCTCACGAACACCTTCGCATGGCGCAAGTCGGTCGATGTCTCCACGCCCGTGACCGTCACGAAGCCGATGCGGGGGTCCTTGAGCTCGCCGAGCGCCTCCGAGAGCACCTGGCGTACGGACTCGTTGACGCGGCGCATCCGTTCAGTCATCCGGGACCACCACCTCCCGTTCCGAGCGGACGAGCTCGTACTCCTGGCCACCCAGGTAGCGCTCGGCGTCGTCGAGCAGCCGTTCGAGCTCACCGTGGTCGCGCGCGACGCAGGCGACCGTCAGGCGCGCTCGTTGCCACAGCTCGTGGTGGTCGACCTCGGCAACGGACGCGCCGAAGCGGTGCTGGAGCTGCGCCTTGGCCGACTTCACGAATTTCCGCTTACCCTTGAGCGAGCCGCTCTCGGGAAAGTGCAGCTCGACGGAGAGGATGCCAACAAAGCCGGTGCTCATCGGGTCCTATTCAATCGGTAGGCCATGGATGGGAGGACGATGAGGCTCGCTCGCACACTCGCGCTCGCCGCCGTGATCACGCTCGTCGCGGGGGCGGCGGCTGCGGTGGCCTGCACGATGCACGCCTACGGCGCGGCGGCCGCCCGGCCTGGCGCGGTGCCGACGTCCCTCGATCTCTTGTTCGCGCCCCGGCCGCAGGTCAAGGGGCTGCAGCTGATCTCGAGCATCGATCCCGGCGGCGGCTACCACGCAGACGTCTACGCCCACCGCGGGATGGCGTACCTGTCCAGCTGGCACGGCAACGACTGTCCCGCGTCGGGCGTACGCGTGATCGACCTGACCGTGCCGAGCCGGCCGGAGCACGTCGCCACCTTCGCGGACGCCGCGAGAGAACCCGAGATCAGGGGCACGTGGACCGAGAAGACGATCGTGCGTGAGGCGCGAACGCCGGCCTTCCGCGGCACGCTGGCGGTGACGAGCCTGCAGCACTGCAACGAGAGCGCCTTCCGCGGCTTCGGCCTCTACGACCTCACCGACCCCCGCAACCCGAAGCGGCTCGCGCTCGTCCGGACGCAAGGCGTCCGCGGCTCGCACGAGATCTGGCTCGAGAACGCCCGCGGTCGCATGTGGGTGTACACGGCGATCGTGCGCTCGGAGCTGATGTCCTCGCCCGACTACGACCCGAAGAAGCAGACGGCGACGAAGCCCGGGCTGGCGGACTTCCGCATCTTCGACGTCACCAACCCGCGCCGGCCGGTGCAGGTCGGCTCGTGGGGCTCCTGGAGAGCCCTCGGCATCCACCCGAACGACGGGCGCGGGGTCTACCCTGCCAACCTCGTCCACTCGGTGATGACCGACGACGCGGCCAAGCGGGCATACCTGTCCAACTGGGATCTCGGCACGGTCATCCTCGACATCACCAAGCCGAAGCGGCCGCGCTACCTGGGACGCACACGGCTCCAGGTAGGCGAGCCGCAGGGTGACGCCCACTCCGCCGCGCTCGGCAAGGGTGGGCGGATCCTGGTCGAGACCCACGAGACCACGCTCGGACGACCTGCCGTGTTCGACGTGTCGAACCCGCGCCGGCCGGTGCTGCTGTCGACGATCCACCTGCCCGCGGCCGACGGGGCGAACCAGCCTTACAAGCCGAACTACGCGCACAGCGTCCACGACCCGAAGATCGTCGGCGACCTCGCCTACTTCTCGTGGTACCGGGACGGGCTTGTAGTCGCCGACATCTCGCGCCCGGCCAAGCCGAGGATCGTGGCGCGCTTCGTCCCGCCGGGGCGCGAGGATCCGGGCGGCGCCACCTGCGGCGACGCCAGCGGGACGTGCGCGTTCACCTGGGGCGTCTTCGCGACGAAGGACTACGTGCTCGCGTCCGACATGAACAGCGGGCTGTGGGTACTGAAGCTGGTGCAGAGCTAACGCGGTGAGGCGCCGAGACGCCTCACGCTAGAAGCTCTACGAGGTAGCCGTCGTGGCAGCCGGCGGAGCCGGAGCCGGCGTCGAGAGGTCGGTCCGCTCGACCTGGCGCGTCTCGTAGAGCTCGAGCACGTCGCCTTCCTTCACGTCGTTGAAGCCTTCGAGGCGGATGCCGCACTCGAAGCCCTCCTGCACCTCGCGGACGTCGTCCTTGAAGCGCTTGAGATCGGCGATGCCCGTCTCCTGGATGACCGTGCCGTCGCGGACGACCCGCACCTGTGCGTTCCGCCGGACGACGCCGTTCGTGACGTAGCAGCCGGCGATCGTCCCGAGCCGGGAGACGCGGAACAACGCCCGCACCTCGGCCTCGCCGATCGTCTCCTCGACCTCGGTCGGCTTGAGCATCCCGACCAGGGCCTGCTCGATGTCCTCGGTGAGCTGGTAGATCACCCGGTAGGTGCGGATCTCGACGCCCTCGCGGTCGGCCAGCGCGCGGGCCTCGGCGTTGGGGCGCACGTTGAAGCCGACGATCATGGCAGCTGGACGCCGACGCGAGCATCACGTCGCCCTCGGTGATCCCGCCCACGCCCTGGTGGATGACGTTGACGCCCACCTCGGGGTGATCGATCTTCGCCAGCTCGCTCACGGCCGCCTCGACCGAGCCGACGACGTCGCCCTTCAGGACGAGGTTGAGATCCTGGGCGACGCCCTCCTGTAGCTGGTTGAAGACGTCCTCGAGCCGGGTACGCCGCCCCCGCGTCTGCTGGGCGAGCTGCTCGCGCCGGAGGCGCTCGCCGCGGGTCTGCGCGGACTGGCGTGCTGCGCGCTCGTTCTCGACGACGCGCGCGTGCTCGCCGGCCGACGGCGGCTTGTCGAAGCCGAGGATCTCGACGGGCTCGCCCGGGCCGGCCTCGCGGATCTTCTCGCCGCGGTAGTTGTAGAGCGCGCGCACCTTGCCCCAGGCGTCGCCTGCGACGATCGCGTCGCCGACGCGGAGCGTGCCGCGGTGCACGAGCATCGTCGCCACCGGGCCGCGGCCCACGTCCAGGCGCGACTCGATGATCGGGCCGGAGGCCTCGGCGTTCGGGTTGGCCTTCAGCTCGAGCTCGGCATCGGCGACGAGCAGGATCCGCTCGAGCAGGTCGTCGAGGTTCTCGCCCTGCTTGGCCGAGACCTCCGAGTACTGCGTCGTGCCGCCCCAGTCCTCGGGCTGCAGCTCCTCGGCGGCGAGCTCGGTCTTGACCCGGTCGGTGTTCGCATCGGGCAGGTCGATCTTGTTCACCGCGACGACGATCGGCACCTCGGCGGCGCGCGCGTGCGAGATCGACTCCTTCGTCTGCGGCATGACGCCGTCGTCGGCGGCGACGACCAGTACCGCGATGTCGGTGACCTTGGCGCCGCGGGCGCGCATGGCCGTGAAGGCCTCATGGCCCGGCGTGTCCAGGAACGTGATCTTGCGGCCGTCGTGCTCGGCCTGATAGGCGCCGATGTGCTGCGTGATCCCGCCGGCCTCCGTCTCGACGACCGAGGTCTCGCGGATCGCGTCCAGCAGCGTCGTCTTGCCGTGGTCGACGTGACCCATGATCGTGACCACCGGAGGCCGGTCCTCGAGGTCGTCCTCACTGTCCTCGTAGACCTCGACCTCTTCCTCCTCGTCGGCAGCGCGCTTGATGTTCACCTCGCGCTCGACCGCGCCGGCGATCTCGGCCACAGCCTCGTCGGGGAGCGACTGCGTGATCGTCACCATCTCGCCGGCCGCCATCATGATCTTGATGATCTGGGCGACCGGGATCCCGAGCGCGGCGGAGAGGTCCTTGACCGTGACGCCCGACGGGACCGTCACGGGCCCGGTGGGCGGGGCGACCGGCTGCTGTTGCTTGGGCCGCTGCTCGGTCCGGTCACGTGCCTGCCGCGAGTCCTGACGCGGGCGCGCGGCGCCGGTGTCGATGACGACGCGCCGCTTGCGGCGGCCGCTCCCGCCGCCGCTACGCGGACGGACGGGGCGGTTCGGCCTGTTGGGTCCAGAGTCGTTGGCCATCGCTATCCGCGATTGTAGAGGGCTGTCAGTTGCGGATCGACCTGGACGGTGCGCCTGAGCGTCCGGTTGAAGGCTCGCCTCTCCCCGGCGCGCTCGAAGCACGAGAGCCGCTTGCAGGTGTAGACGCCGCGGCCGGGCTCGCCGTTACCGCGGACCAGCACGCCTGCGCGCTCGACGAAGCGGTAGAGCTCGGCCTTCGGGGCCTTGCGCCCACAGCCTGCGCAGGTGCGAATCGGCTCACTCACTCGTCGCGTCGCCCTCCTCGGTGGCCTCGGCCTCGCTCGGGGCCTCCGCCTCGTCGGGCGCGGCTTCGGCCACGACGCCTGCGGGCTCGTCGTCCTCCGCGACCGGAGCGTCCGCGGCGTCGCCGTTCGTCTCGGCCGGAGCGACGCCGATCGCGTTGATCGACTCGCCTGCGGCCTCGCGGGCGGCGAGCTCCTGGTGCGCCGTGACACCGCAGAAGCGGGAACCGGGCAGCGAGGCGTTCGGGCAGCGCTTGCCGTTCGACAGGATCGCGGCGCAGCGACCGGAGAACTCCTCCTGGTCGGGCCCGCCGCCGTAGGCGGCCGCGGCCTCGGCCTGCGCGAACTCGACGTCGCTCTGGATGTCGACCTTCCAGCCGGTCAGGCGGGCGGCCAGGCGGGCGTTCAGGCCCTCCTTGCCGATCGCCAGCGCCAGCTGGTCCTCGGGGACGACGACCGTCGCCTCCTTGGTCTCGTCGTCGACGAAGACCTCGCGGACGCGGGCCGGCGAGAGCGCCTTCGCGATGAAGCGCGCCGGCTCCGTGTTCCACGGGATGATGTCGATCTTCTCGCCGCGGAGCTCGGACACGACCATGCGCACGCGCGAGCCGCGCGGGCCCACGCACGCACCGACCGGGTCGACGCCCTGGGTGTGCGACTCGACGGCGATCTTCGAGCGATAACCGGGCTCGCGGGCCACACCGCGGATCTCGACGAGGCCGTCGGCGATCTCGGGCACCTCGAGCTCGAACAGCGTCCGGATCAGCTCCGGGTCGCGCCGCGACAGGATCACCTGCGGGCCCTTCGTGCCCGACCGCACCTCGGTGATGACCGCCTTGATCCGGCTGCCCTGCTCGTAGCGTTCGCCGTCCACCTGCTCGGAGCGCGGCAGGAGCGCCTCGACCTTGCCGAGGTCGACCAGCACGTTGTTGCGGTCGCCGGCCTGCTGCACGATGCCGGTCACGACCTCGCTGACCCGGTCGATGTACTCCTCGTACATCATCTGGCGCTCGGCCTCGCGGATCCGCTGCTGGATCACCTGCTTCGCGGTCTGCGCCGCGATGCGGCCGAAGTTCTCGGGCGTGACGTCCTCGCGCGTCATCTGTTCCGGCGGCACCTGATCCCAGTCGAGGTCGAGGTCCTCGTCGTTGATGAGCGTGTGCGAGCGCTCGCCGTTCTCGGCCTCGAGCCGCTCCAGCTCCTCCAGCGCACGCTCGCGCGCCTCGTCCAGGAGCCGCTCCTCGAGGTCGAGCGGGAGCTCGATCGCGTAGACGCGGAAATCGCCCTCGTCGTCGATCTCGACCGCGGCGTGACGGGCCGCGCCCGGGGTCTTCTTGTAGGCCGCGAGCAGCCCGTCCTCGAGCGCGTTCACGAGCACGCCCTCGTCGATGTTCTTCTCCCGCTCGAGCGCGCGAACGGCTTCGATGATCTCTCGGCTCATGTCAGTCCCTCGATCCGTCGTCGATCAGGTTTCCCCGCACGATCGCGTCGTACGGGATCTCCACTGGGTCGGCGCCCTCGGGCGCCACCTTCAGTCCGCGCTCGCCCGCCGCGACGAGCTCGCCGCGGAAGCGCTTGCGGCCGCCGATCTCGTCGGCGGTGCGCAGGGCGACGTTCCGGCCGACCGCCCGCTCGAAGTGCGCAGGCTTGCGCAACGGGCGCGCGGTGCCCGGTGAGGAGACGTCGACGGCGTACTCCCGTAGGTACGGGCGCAGGACGCTGGTCACGCGCTCGCAGAGCGCGTGGTCGACGCCGTTCGGGTGGTCGACGAACACGACGAAGCGCTCGGGCCCTGCGAGCTCGAGTGCCAGCACCTCCACTCCCGGAAGTGCCCGCTCCACGGTCGGAGCGACCTCCCGGAAGAGCTGCTTTTCCTTGTCGTGTACCTCCGCCATCCGGTCCCCCTCACAAAAAATGGGCGCCGCGCGCCCATTTCGCCAAGCCGGTGAAAATGGTCTGAGGCAGGATAGCAACCGGGACGCCGTGGATCGCCGGCAGCTACTGATCCGTACCGGCCTCGCCCTGACGGCCGCCGGTTTCGCCGACCTCGACGAGGTCGCGGCCGCCCCAGAGGCCGACTCCGCGCTCGACTGGGCCGACGTGCGCGCGCAGTTCCGGGTCTCGCGCTCGCTCATCCACATGGGCGGGCTCTACCTCGCCTCCCACCCCGGGGCCGTGCGCCGCGCGGTCGACCGCCACCGGCGCGGGCTCGACGCCAATCCGGTCGGCTACCTCCACGACCACGGCGACCGGCTCGAGGCGGACGTGCTCCGCGCCGCAGGCTCCTACCTCGGCGGTCGGCCGGTCGACATTGCGCTGACCGACTCGACGACGATGGGCCTCGGCCTGCTGTACGGCGGGCTCCCGCTGCGACCGGGCGACGAGGTCCTGACCACGACCCACGACTTCTACGCGACGCACGAGGCGCTGCGCCTGGCGGCTGCCCGCAGCGGCGCAAGCGTCCGGCGGATCGAGCTCTATCGCGATCCCGCGGCGGCGACCGAGGAGGAGATCGTCCGCAACTTCGCGCGAGCGGTCGGGACCGACGACGCGGGCCGTCGCGCTCACCTGGGTGCACTCGAGCACGGGCGTGAAGCTGCCGATCCGGCGGATCGCCCAGAGCATCGGCCGGCGGCCGGGGCTGCTGCTGTGCGTTGACGGCGTCCACGGGCTCGGCGTCGAGAACGAGACGGTGGACTCGCTGGGCGCCGACCTTCTTCGTGGCCGGCTGCCACAAGTGGCTGTTCGGGCCCCGCGGCACGGGGCTCGTCTGGGGCCGTTCGTCGGCTTGGCCCGTCGTGGCGCCGACGATCCCGGCGTTCTCGGGCGGCTCACCCGCTCGCGCGTTCACGCCCGGCGGCTTCCACTCCTTCGAGCACCGCTGGGCGCTGGCGGAGGCGTTCCGCTTCCACGGCCGGATCGGCAAGGCCCGCGTCGCCGCGCGCATCCACGCGCTCAACCGGCGGCTGAAGAACGGTCTCGCGTCGATGTCGCACGTGACCCTGCTCACTCCGCGGTCGGACGCCCTCTCGGCGGGGATCGTGGTGTTCTCCGTCGACCGGCTGAGCCCTGCGGCGGTGATCGCGGCGCTCGCCAGGCGCCGGATCGTCGCCACGGTGACGCCTTACACCCCGTCGTACGCGCGGCTCGCGCCCGGGCTGCTCAACACCCCCGGCGAAGTCGACCGCGTGCTCGCCGCGGTGCGCGCTCTCCGCTAGCGGCAGGCGTCGATCAGGGCGGCGGCGCTCGCCCAGACGTAGGCCGTCTCCGGGACGACGACCCCGTCCCAGTCGGTCGGCCGTTCGCCGACAACGGCGCCGCCGAGCCGGTCGTACACGCTCCGGTACGGATTGTCCGTAAACGAGTAGAGGACGATCGGCTCGCCGCCGTTGGACGCGAGCCATCGGGCGGCGTCCATGAGCAGGGCGCGGCCAACGCCCGCACCGCGGATCGACCCGTCGACGAACAGGTTCTTGATCTCGCCCCGGGCGCCGTACTCAGGCTCGCGCAGAAGCCGGGTCGAAGCGAAGCCCACCACCGCGGTCTCGAGCTCGGCGACGGCTGTCCAGCTCCCGCCGCGGTCGCCTGCGAGGAACTCCGCCCACTCGGCCGTGCGGGCTGCGACGTGTGCGTGCGCCCATCACCTCAGGCGGGACGAACTCCCGGAACTCCCGCCAGCCGTCCACGTGCAGCTCGGCGATGCGGGCGGCGTCGTGCGCGCCGGCCAGGCGAACCTCGAGCCGGCCGGCCCACTCAGT
The DNA here is from genome assembly GCA_963733845.1 of uncultured Actinomycetes bacterium. Classification (GTDB taxonomy): domain Bacteria; phylum Actinomycetota; class Thermoleophilia; order Gaiellales; family Gaiellaceae; genus DATFQE01. The sequence goes on along the minus strand of CAVTEM010000005.1, from coordinate 227,381 downwards.
CAAGGGCGGCGCGGAGCGCGGTCACGTACGGCGTCCGCTCCTCAGGCGTGGTCAGCCGTGCATCCGAGCCGTAGAGATCGTCCCCGACCCAGCGCGGGAAGACGTGCAGGTGGTAGTGCCAGACCTCCTGCGTGCCGCCGGGCTCGTTGTGCTGGCGCGTCGAGGTGCCCTCGCAGCTGTACGCCGTTCTCATCGCGAGAGCGATCCGCCGCGCGGTTTCGTGGATGTCGCCGGCGAGCTCACGGCCGACGCCGTACAGGTTCTCCACGTGGTCGTTCGGGACGACGACTACCCCGCCTGGGTTGTTCTGCCACCAGCGTCCGTTGACCCAGGCCGTCGTCTTCGCGTCGCGGTGCACCACATCGGCCTGCGTCGACCAAGGGTCGTTGTCCTCGCCGCGCACCATCGCGCAGAACGGGCACTCGTAGCCGGGTGGTGCATGCGTGATCACGGACGATCGCCGTCAGGATCGATCAGAGAGCGGCGTAGAGGTTGACCCGGACGCACGCGGATCAGAGGTCGAGCACGATCGTGACCGGGCCGTCGTTCACGAGCTCGACCCCCATGCGGGCGCCGAAGACCCCCGTCTCCACGGGCACGCCCAGCTCGGCCAGCGCGGCGCAGAACGCCCCGTAGAGCGGCTCAGCGTCCTCCGGCGGGGCGGCGTCGGCGAAGCTCGGCCGGTTGCCCTTGGCCGTGTCGGCGATCAGCGTGAACTGGCTCACGACGAGAGCTGCGCCGCGGACGTCGAGCAGGGAGCGGTCGAAGCGCCCCTCGTCGTTCTCGAAGATGCGCAGCCGTGCGACTTTCGCGGCCAGGCGCTCGGCCGCGGCCCGATCGTCGTCGCGGCCGACGCCGAGCAGGACGCAGAGACCCGGGCCGACCTCGCCGGCCGTGGAGCCGTCGACGACAACGCGGGCAGCTGCGACGCGCTGGACGACGGCCCTCATCCCAGCGCCGCCGCGCGTCAGCCGTCGGCGACGCGTGAGGCGTAGTGGCGGCTCGACGGCCGCAAGGAGCGCGCGAGCTTGTAATGCCCGTTCGCCTCGGCCGCTCGTCCGCGCTTCTCGAGGCAGCGACCGAGTGCGTAATGGGCGTAGTCGTCCGCCGGGGAGAGCTCGAGCATGACCCGGAACTCGGCCTCGGCCTCCGCATAGCGCCGCAGGCGGAAGTACGCGATGCCCAGTGCCTCGCGGATCGACGCCTTGTCGGGCTCACGGCGCTTCGCCTTCTCCAGCGCCACGGTTGCCTGGGCGGCCATGCCCTTTCTAAGGTGGCCGCGGCCCTGCTGGAAGAGGTCGTACGTCTCGCTCATTGCTCCATCTCAAGATAGGGGAAGTTCTCTCGAATCAAGTCAAGCGGACGCGTCAAATCGCGTGTCGGGCCGATCTCCACGGCGGCGACGGCCGCTCCACCGCCGATCGCACGCTGGTACGCCTCGGCCAGCTCGTACGGCGGTCCTGACAGGTCGTCGAGCTCGGCCGCGACGCGTGGGCCAAGGCCCCAGAGCGCCGCGGAGGCGAAGGGGCCCTCGCCCGCGCCGTCGGGCACCCGGGTGACCTGCCCGTCCTCCACGCGCACGGCAGCGCGTCCCGGGCCGGGAGCCGGCTCGCGGCGAACGGCAACCGCGCTGTCGGCGCCGGAGCTCTCGAAGGCGGTCTTGAAGAGGCCCAGGTCCCCGGGTCTGTACACCGTGTCCGCGGCCACCACCAGCGCGGGCAGCTCGATGCCCTCGGCCAACGCGGCGCGGACCGCGCTCGCCGAGCCGTCGGCCTCCGGCTGACGGGCGAAGTGGGCCTCGACCCCGAACCCGGACCCGTCGCCGACGAGCTCCTCGACCAGCTCGGCCAGATGACCCGTCACCACCGTCACGCGGGTCGCCTTGGCGGCCGCGAGCTCGCGCAGGAGCGTGGCGAGCACCGGGCGGCCGTCGATCGGCAGCACGGGCTTCGGCCAGGTCTCGGTGAGCGGGCGGAGCCGGCGGCCCTCGCCGGCCGCCATCACGATCGCGTCCACGCCCTCAGACGCCGAGCGAACGGAGGCTCAGCAGCCCACGTGCCCTGCGCGGGATGCTCAGCCGCGCGCGCAGCGCCCTGCGGATCCGGCGGAGCTCGCGACGGGCCCGGACCGACGCGGGGCCGGCGGCCTCCGGCGGCCCGAAGCGGGCGAGCGTCAGCTCCGCGACGAGCGGGCGCGGGTCGACGCCGAATCGCTGCTCGGCGATGGCGCCAAGCTCGGTCGGGGTCGCGCTCGCCGGCACGGAGACGCCCTGGTCGGTCATGAAGGCCGCCAGGTCGCGCCTGCAAGCCCCGGCAACCCCGCGCGGGTCGCGCGTCAGGAAGCGCCCGGCGCGGCGCAGGACCTTCGCGGCCGCGAGCAGGCAGGCGGCGGCGAGGCCCGCGAGCAGCAAGAGAGTGACGATCCCGGTCCCGTCCCGGCCGCGGACTCCACCGCCTCCCGAGCTGGCCCTCTCCCCGCCCGGGTCCGCGCCGCGCGGACGGTCGGGCCCACCGGTCTCGCCGCGGAGCAGGTCGCTGCCGCCGCGGGTGATCGCGTCGCCGGCGGCGGCGATCGCCCCGTCGACGTCGAACCGGAGCGACGAGGCGGTGTAGGTCGCCCCGAGCTGTCCGCGCCCGGGCGTCGGGTCGAACGAAAGCCAGCCGAAGCCGTCGAACCAGACCTCGACCCAGGTGTGCGCGTTGCGGTCGGCGACGATCCAGCGCCCGTCGTCACCGTCGTAGCGACCCGACGTGAAGCCTGCGGCCACCCGTGCCGGAATCCCGAGCTCGCGGAGCATCAGCGCCATCGCGCCCGCGAAGTGCTGGCAGTAGCCGCGCCTCGTGGACACCACGAAGGAGGCGAGCGCGGGCGCGTCTCGCCGCACCGGCGGCTGCTCGTCGTACACGAAATCGCCGCCGCTGCGGAACCAGGTCTCGAGCGCGACGACGGCCGAGTACGGGTTCCGCGCCTCCCCGACGACGTCTCGAGCCTGGCGGTAGACGTCTGCGTAGTCCCCGAGCCGCGGGTTGCGCTGGAAGGCCTCCTCGACGAGCGCCTCCCGGCCGGGGGTGCCGAACGGCGGCAGCGGTGACGTCTCGAGCGCGAGGTACTGGTCGAGGTAGACCGGGTACGCGCCGTCCGCGGCGGCCAGCTGCTGTGGCGTGGGCTTCGGCGCGTAGCTGTGCACGGTGTACGAGTCCCCCCGGCCGATTCCCTCGGCGGCGACCGCGACGTTGCTGAAGAAGTAGTCGACGAGCCGGTCGCCGGGCTCGTAGGCCACCGGCGCCCCGGCGCCGATCAGGTGCGTGTCGCGCAGGCCCTCGACCTCGACGCGCGCCTCGAGCCAGTTGTCGGGATTCCGAGCCGCCTCGGGCAGGTATGGGTCCGCGGAGAGATCCTGCAGCTCGCCGTCCACGACCGGGTCGGCGCCCTCGTGGAGGTCCTCGAGCCAGCGGCCGCGCGTGAAGAGGTCGAGCGTGGTGGCGCGCCAGTACACGCCCGCCTGCTCGTCCGCGTCGATGGAGAGCACGGTCGTCGGCTTCTGCGGGAAGCGGATCCCGCCGTAGTTGGAGTCCCAGACGTACTCGACACCGACGGCCGGCGCGGAGCCGAGCGTCACGTCCCAGTCGCGCCAGCCGTCCACGAACTCACCCTTCGCCACCGACGGCGACGTCGAGACGGCGACCGCCGCCACGACGACCGCCGCACCGGCGAGGAGCGGCTGGCGCAGGTCGAGCGTCGGCAGCGAGCGCATGCCGGCAAACAGGAGCAGCGCGGCTGCGAGGACGACCGCTCCCCGCTCCAGCTCGGCCCTGCCGATCAGGATCGTTGCGGGCCACCCCGCGCCGGCAATCAGCGCCGCCGAGGCGAGCAGCGGCCTGCGGGCTGCGATCGCGGTCGCCAGCACGACGCAGAAGGCGAACGCCGCGAGCAGGATCGCTCCGTGCATCGCCGGCCGCTCGGCCGCATTGAAGGGCAACTCGACCGAGAAGAAGGCCTCGAAACCGCGCCAGAGCCGTGACGTGAAGGGGCCGAAGAAGTCCCCGTCGCGGAAGGGGATCGCGTTCAGGATCGAGAGCTCGAACGCCAGGCGGACCGCGAGCGCGGTGGCCACGGCGTAGGCGACGACGCGCGCCCAGAGTGGCCGCAGGAGGGCGGGAGCCAGCGCGAGCACGGCGATCCACAGGAACCGCCCCTCGGTGCCGTCAGCCTGCTCGAGCCGGGACCAGTGCGTCACGACGAGGAACGCAGGCAACAGGTAGAGCAGGATCGTCCTAGCCATGCGCCGCCCCCTCGCGCCGCACAGGCCCGAGCACCTCGGCGAGATCGTCCCCGCTGCGCACCACGGCGAGCGGGATCCCGGCTCCCTGGAGCTTGAGGAGCAGCGGCTCGGTCGTGGTCCGCGGCGGCTCCGCGAAGCTGGCGGGGTCGACGAACACCAGCGCAACGCGGCGCCTGGCACGCGCCCGCTGTGCCAGGCGGTCGACGAGCGTCGGGGTGACCGCCGCCGTCACGACGACGAGCTCGAGTGCCCGCGTCGCCGGCGAGGCCTCGTCGGCCAGCAGGTTTCCGAGCGGCTCCGTGCCGTCCGGCTCGACCGATGCGAGCAGCTCGAGCGCCTGCCGCCACTCGCCGCCGGCCGTGTGCACCTCCTGCACGGAGCGCCGGGCGCCGTTCACGACCAGCACCGATCGGCGGCCCGCCCGTACGTGCGCGAGCAGGATCGAACCGGCCGCGCGCACCTGAGCCTCGAAGCTGGAGCTCGGTGGGGTGCCGACGACCGGAGCCGCGTCGGCGTCCAGGATCACGGCGACCTCGTCGCGGGCGGCGTCGTCGAAGTCCTTGACCATCAGCTCGCCGCGCCGCGCCGTCGTCGGCCAGTGCACCTTGCGCAGCGACTCGCCCTGCTGGTACTCGCGCACGCTGTGCAGGTCGAAGCCCGCGGGGCGCCACAGTGCGAGACGGCGACCCTGGTGCGCTTCGATCCCCTGCGTGAAGACCCCGTCGAGGTCGACCAGCCGCGGGTAGACCAAGAGCGTGCCCTCGTCGGCAAGCCTCAGGTCGACGCGCTCGAGGCCGAAGGGGTCCTCGAGCACCGCCCGGACGTCAGTGAAGGAGTAGCGGCCGCGCGGCAGGTCGTCGAGGAAGTAGCGGCCCCCGAGCTTCCGCCCGCGGCGCTCGAGCACGGTGGTGCGCTCTCCCAGCCTGCCGATCTGCTCGACCAGCAAGACGGACGGCGGGACGAGCGCGGTCTCGGGTTCGAGCTCCACCTCGACGAGCACGTTCGAGCCCTCGAAGTGGTCGCTGTGCCCGGTCCGCCGCTCGAGCCGCATCGGCCGGCGCAGGGCCCGCGCCCACACCCAGGCTAGCCCGACGGCGAGGGAGAGCCCGACCGCGACCGGGTAGAGCATGCGCGAGCCGAACGCCCAGGCGGCCAGATAGACCACCGCCGCGAGGACGAGCAGCAGCCGGCCTCGAAGCGTCATGGCGCGCCCTAAACCGGGACGGGCGTCTTGTCGACCGCGTCGCGGACGAGGTCGCCGCCGGTCAGGCCGGCCGCGCGCGCCTCGGGCGCGAGGATCAGCCTGTGCGCGAGCACTGGCTCGGCCACGGCCTTCACGTCGTCGGGACCGACGTAGTCCCGCTCGTCGAGGAGCGCGCGGGACTTCGCGACACGCAGGAGCGCGATCCCCGAGCGCGGGCTCGCGCCGAGATACAGGCGCGGGTCGCTGCGCGTGTGCCGCAGCAGGGCGACGACGTAGCGGTTCAGGCTCTCCTCGACGAAGATCCGCCGAGCCTCCTCGACCGCCACGAGCAGCTCCTCGCCCGTGGTCACCGGCTGGAGCGAGTCGAGCGGCGGCTCGACGGTCTGCTCGGTCAGCATTTTCGCCTCGTCCGCCAGCTGCGGGTAGCCGATCGCGATCCGCATCGTGAAGCGGTCGAGCTGGGCCTCCGGGAGCGGGTACGTGCCCTCGTACTCGATCGGGTTCTGGGTCGCCATGACCATGAACGGCTCCGGCAGCGCGTGCGTGACGCCGTCGATCGTCACCTGGTTCTCCTGCATCGACTCGAGCAGCGCCGCCTGCGTCTTCGGCGAGGCGCGGTTGATCTCGTCGACCAGCAGCAGGTTCGTGAACACGGGCCCGGGCCGGAACTCGAACTCGTTCGACCGCTGGTTGAAGACGTTCACGCCGGTCACGTCCGAGGGCAGCAGGTCGGGCGTGAACTGCAGCCGCGAGAAGTGGCAGTCCAGCGAGCGGGAAAGCGCCTTCGCGAGCATCGTCTTCCCCACGCCCGGGAAGTCCTCGATGATCAGGTGGCCCTCGCTGACGAGGCAGAGCACGCAGAGCCGCAGCGTGTCCTCGGGCGCATGCACGACGCGCGCGAGGTTGTCGGCGACCGCGCGGAGGAGGCCCGCCGACGACGCGACGGCCGCGGGCTGGCTACCGGCTCGTTCCACGGCTCTCCAGGAGTTGCTCGATCTCGTCGACGATCGCAGCGGCGATTTCCTCCTTGGGGGCGCGCGGCACCTGGCGCTCGCCCGTGGCGCTGACCAGGACGACCTCGTTCTCTACGGCGTCGAAGCCGATGTCGTCACGGGACACGTCGTTGTAGACGACGAGGTCGACCCCCTTGTTGCTCAGCTTTCCCCGCGCGCGCTCGAGCCCGTCCTCGCTCGCCTCGGCCGCGAAGCCGACCAGCACCTGGCCGTTGCGCCTGCGCGCTCCGAGGACGGAAAGGACGTCGAGCGTCGGCGCGAGCGAGAGCTCCCAGGCGGCCATGTCCTTCGGCCGCTTGCCGTCCAGCCGTTCGGCCGGGCGGTAGTCGGCCACCGCCGCCGCCATTACGACCAGGTCGGCGTCCGCCCGGGCCAGCACCTCGCGGGCCACGTCGTCAGCGGAGGGAGCCGAGACCACCTCGACCCCGGCCGGGGCGGGCACGGCCAGGTTGGCGCCCACCAGCGTCACGGAAGCCCCGCGCCGGTTCGCCTCGGCGGCGAGGGCAACGCCCATCCGGCCGGAGGAGCGGTTGCCGATGAAGCGCACCGCGTCCAGTGGCTCGCGCGTCCCACCGGCCGCGACGACGACCCGCGTGCCGGCCAGCGACCCGGCTCGATATTCGAGCAAAGCGTCGATCCGCTCGGCGATCTCGCGCGGCTCGGCCATCCGCCCGACGCCCGAGCCGCCTTCGGCGAGCTCGCCCTCGGCCGGGCCGACGAACTCGACTCCACGCGAGCGCAGGAGCTCCGCGTTCGCCTGCGTCGCCGGGTGCGACCACATGCGGTCGTTCATCGCCGGCGCGACGACGAGCGGCCCGCGGTGAGCGAGTGCCGCCTCGGTGAGCACGCTGTCCGCCAGCCCGTGCGCGAGCTTCGCCATCGTGTTCGCCGTCAGCGGCGCGATCACGTACAGGTCGGCCCGCTCGAGGTGCGGGTACAGATCCTCGTTCCCGGGCCTGCGCGCGAGCGCGGCGAAGGTCTCCGCCGTGACGAAGCGTTCGGCCGAGCTGGAGACGATCGGGATCACCTCGTGCCCGTCACGCACCAGTCGGCGCACGAGCTCGCACGCCTTGTAGGCGGCAATCCCCCCGCTGACGCCGACGAGAATTCGCGCCACGCCTCCCATTGTGCCGACTCCCGGCCGGGAGGGTTAGCGCTTGTACTCGTGCTCGATCTTGCCCTCGGCGATCTCTTCGAGGGCCATCGTCAGGTAGTTCTTCGAGCGGGACTCGACCAGCGGCGGCGCGAAGTCGTCGAACGTGCCCTCGCCGAGCTGGTGGTGGTAGTTGTTGATCTGCCGCGCGCGCTTGGCGGCGACGATCACGAGGGCGTAGCGCTCGCCGACCTGGTTGAGCAGAAGATCGATGCGTGGGCCGATCATGGCCGCGACACTGTACCTGCGGAACTGACGGCCCCGCGGACGATCTCCTCGAGCTCCGCCACCGCGCGGTCGAGGTCGTCGTTGGAGATCACGTAATCGAACAAGTGCTCCTGCTCGAGCTGGCGGCGCGCCAGCTCCAGCCGCTCCTCGATCTCCCCCTCGCTCTCGGTCGCCCGCTCCCTGAGCCGGCGCTCGTTCTCCTCGAAGCTCGGCGCCTTCACGAAGATCGTCACGGCGCCGGGCACCGACTCGGCCACCGCCAGCGCGCCCTCCGTCTCGAGGTCGAGCAGGGGGATGCGGCCCGCGTCGAGGATCCGGTCGATCTCGGACCGCAGCGTCCCGGAGCGCTGGCCCCAGTCGAACACGATGTGCTCGAGGAACTCGCCGGCGGCGAGCTTGGCGTCGAAGTCGTCCTGCGAGATGAACCAGTACTCGCGCCCGTCCTCCTCGCCGTCGCGGCGCTCCCGCGTCGTCGCCGAGATCGCCAGCTCGAGCTCGGGCATGCGCGCGAGCAGCTGGCGCTCGATCGTTCCCTTGCCGGCCCCGGACGTGCCGGTGACGACGAAGACGGGCCTCGGCGGCACCAGGAGAACGCTAGTCCAGCGCGGCCAGCTGGGCTAGCGGCTGTGGAAGAGGTCGATCAGCTCGGTGCGCTGGCGGTCGGAGAGACCCCCCACCGTCTTCGACTGACTGATCCGCGCCTGGTTGAGGAAGCGCCCGGCCTTCACGCGCCCGAACTTGGGCAGCGCCATCAGGATGTCGAACACCTTTGCGGTCGCGACGTACTCCGGTGGAGTGGCCAGGATGCCTTCGATTTCGACCCGGCCGGCCTTGAGATCCTTCTTGAGCTGGGCGCGGCGGACGCGGATGTCGTTAGCCCTGGCGAGCGCCTCCATCCGTTGGTGGTGCGACCGGACCGGCGCCTGAGCAGGAGCTTTTGTAGTGACCACGGCGCGGGATACTAGCAGCTTGTCCCAGCCGGTCAAGCGGGTAAAAAACCCCGTTATGCAGGGTTTTTCTTAACCGGCAACAACCGGCGTCGACAACCGACGCGCTTCGTGGGCGAGGCCGGTTGCCTGAGCAGGCGACGCAATTCCGCGCTCGCGGAGCTCTTCTTCGAGCTCCCGCCGCACTCGGCCGGGTGCCTCGGGATCGGCGAACAGCGCCGTTCCGAGCGCGACCGCCGCCGCCCCGGCGGCGAGGAACTCGAGCGCATCGCGGCCGGACTCGATGCCGCCCATGCCGACGATCGGCAGGCCGGTTTCCCGGTAGCAGGAGAAGACGGCCGCGAGCGCGACCGGCTTCAGCGCGGGCCCTGAGTAACCACCCGTTTCGGGCCCGAGCCGGGGTGCCAGGGTGCGCTCGTCGAGGGCGAGGCCGCGGACAGTGTTGACGAGCGAGAGGCCGTCGGCGCCCGCCTCCTGCGCCGCCCGCGCGACGGCACCGAGGTCCGGCACGGCCGCCGAGAGCTTCGCGTAGAGCGGGCGGTCGGTCTCCGCCCGGGCGGCCGCGACGATCTCGGCGGCGTCGCCCTCGGGGGAGGCCACGTTCGGGCACGAGAGGTTGAGCTCGATCGCGACGACCTCGTGCCGGCGGTCGAGCAGCGCGCACAGGCGTGCGTAGTCCTCCGGGCACGACCCGCCCACCGACGTCCAGATGGGCACGCCGAGCTCTGCGAGCTGCGGCAGGGTGGAGTCGAGGAACCGCTCGATCCCGGGGTTCTGGAGCCCGATCGAGTTCAGCATCCCGTGGTCGGTCTCGGCGATCCGGACCGGTCGGTTGCCGGCGCGCGCCTCCGGGGTGACGGTCTTGGTCACGAACGCGTCGAGCGAGCGCGCCACGTCGGGGGCGACGAGCGCATCCAGGCAGCCCGAGGCGTTAAGCAGCAACGAGCACCGGCCCTTCGACGCAGAGCCGCTTGAGCTCGCCCTCGACCTCGACGACGCAGCCGTAGCAGGCGCCGTACCCACACGCCATCGGCGCCTCCCATGCGAGCTGAGCCCGCGGCGCGATCGCGGCGACGGCGTCGAGCATCGGCTCGGGGCCGCAGGCGAGGACGTCGAACCCGTCGGTGATCGCCTCGGTGACGAGCGTCGGCTCCACGACCACCTCCGCGTTCGGGACGAGCGAGGCCGCCTCGGCGTGGCGGTCGGAGCGGAAGCCGAGCACCGCCGGAGGGCGGCCGAGCGTCTCGGAGAGGTACGGGAGCGGTGCGATCCCGATCCCGCCGCCGACGAGCAGAGGCCGCTCGACGCCGAGGCGAAAGCCGTTGCCGAGTGGGCCGAGCACGTGCAGGAGCTCCCCGGGGTCGAGCGCGCAGAGGGCCCGTGTGCCCGGCCCGATCGGGTCGATCAGGAACCAGAGCTCGCCGGAAGGCGCAGCGCAGAGGCTCATCGGCCGCGGGAGGACCCGCTCGGGCGCGGCCAGCATGAAGAACTGGCCCGGGTTGCCCGGCTCGACGCCGCCGCGGGCCACCCGGAGGAGCGAATACGCGCCGACCTGCTCGACAGCGAGGACGCTAAGCGCTTCGCGCCTGAGCACCGATCCGCTCCTGGAGCGAGAGCACCGACTCACCGCGCGCGTTCGCGATCGCGTGCGCTGCCGCCCGAGCGCCGGGAATCGTCGTGATGCAGGGGATCCGCGCCGCGAGCGCCGCCTCGCGGATCCGGTAACCGTCGCTGCGTGCGCCCGACCCGCCGCCAGGGGTGTTGACGACGAGGTCGCAACGCCCGCGGCGGACCAGGTCGACGACCGTGTGGCCCTCGCCGTCCTCCCCCACCTTGCGCACCCGGTCGACGGGAATACCCGCCGCCGCGAGAGTTCTGGCCGTGCCCGCGGTGGCGACCAGCGAGAAGCCCAGGCGCGCCAGGGCGAGCGCCAGCGGGACGACCGCGGTCTTGTCCGCGTCGCGCACGGACAGGAACGCCGTGCCGCCGCTCGGTAGCGGCCGGCCGGCGGCACGCTCGGCCTTCGCGAAGGCGGTCGGGAAATCGGAGGCGCTCGCCATCACCTCGCCCGTCGAGCGCATCTCGGGGCCGAGCACCGGATCCGCGCCCGGGAAGCGGATGAACGGCAGTACTGCGGCCTTGACGCTGACCGACATGGATGTTTCTCGTGTAACTGGGACGCGTAGCGTTGCCAGGCGCGCGCCCGCGGCGACCCGGCAGGCGGTGTCGACGAGGTTGGCGCCGATCGCCTTGCTGGCGAACGGCACCGTCCGCGACGCGCGCGGGTTCACCTCGAGCACGAACACCTCTCCCTCGACGACCGCGAGCTGGACATTGAGCAGCCCGACGACCCCGAGCGCCCGCGCCAGACGGCGGACGATATGGTGGATCTCGCCGAGGGTCGCGGCCGATACGCCCGGCGCCGGCAGCACGCACGACGAATCCCCCGAGTGCACACCCGCCTCCTCGACGTGCTCCATCACGGCGGCGACCCACGTGTCTTCTCCGTCGGAAACGGCGTCGACGTCGATCTCGACGGCGCTCTCGAGGAAGCGGTCGACCAGGGCCCTCGCGCCCTCGGGCGCGGTCCGTCTGACCGTCTCCTCGTCGTAGCAGACGACCATGTTGCTGCCGCCCAGCACGTAGGACGGTCGCACGAGCACCGGATAGCCGATCCGCTCCGCGGCCTCGGCCGCCTCGTCGGCCCCGGACGCCATCCCCCAGTCCGGCACGCGGACGCCGAGCTCGTCGCACAGCGCGGCGAAGCGCTCTCGGTCCTCCGCGAGGTCGATCGCGTCGAACGGGGTGCCGAGGATCGGCCAGCCCGCGGCCTCGAGCGCCCGGGCGAGCTTGAGCGGCGTCTGGCCGCCGAACTGGATCACGACCCCGACCGGCCGCTCGCGCTCGCAGATGGCGAGCACCTCCTCGACCCGCAGCGGCTCGAAGTACAGGCGGTCGGACGTGTCGTAGTCGGTGGAAACGGTCTCGGGGTTGCAGTTGACCATCACCGCGTCGAAGCCGAGGGCGCGGAAGCTCTGCGCGGCGTGCACGCAGCAGTAGTCGAACTCGATCCCCTGCCCGATCCGGTTCGGGCCCGACCCCAGGATCAGGACGGTGCGCCGCCCGGAGGGCCGTGCCTCCTCGGCCTCGCCCCAGGTCGAGTAGAAGTAGGACGAGGCCGCCTCGACCTCGGCCGCGCAGGAGTCGACACGGCGGTAGACGGGCCGCACGCCGCAGGCGCGCCGTCGAGCGCGAACCGCATCCTCGCCGGCCCCGCAGCGCTCGCCGAGCTCCTCGTCGGAGATGCCCAGCCGCTTGAGGCGGAGGAAGTCGTCGGCGACGAGCGCGTCGAGGGCATGCACCCGTGTCAGCGCCGACTCGACCCGGTCGAGCTCGTCCTGGAACCAGGGGTGCAGGTTCTCGGGCTGCCAGTCGTCCCCGATCTCGCGCGAGCGCCGGGCCTTGGCGAAGGCCTCGGCGAAGGTGCGGCCGATCCCCATCGCCTCCCCCACGCTCTTCATCTGGGTGCCGAGAGTGCGGTCGGCGCCTGGGAACTTCTCGAAGGCGAAGCGCGGGAACTTGACGACGACGTAGTCGAGCGTCGGCTCGAAGCTGGCCGGCGTGGTACGCGTGAGGTCGTTCGGGACCTCGTCGAGCGTGTAGCCGACCGACAGCTTCGCCGCCACCTTCGCGATCGGATAGCCGGTCGCCTTGGACGCGAGCGCGGAGGAGCGCGAGACGCGAGGGTTCATCTCGATCACGCGCAGCTCGCCCGTGTCGCGTTCGCGGGCGAACTGGATGTTGGCGCCGCCGGTCTCGACCCCGACCGCCCGGATCACCCTCAGCGCTGCGTCGCGCAGCTCCTGGTAGGCCTCGTCGGAGAGGGTCATCTGCGGCGCCACGGTGACCGAGTCGCCTGTGTGCACGCCCATCGGGTCGAGGTTCTCGATCGAGCAGACGACCACGGCGTTGTCGTTGCGGTCGCGCATCAGCTCGAGCTCGAACTCGTCCCAGCCCAGCAACGACTCCTCGACCAGCACCTGGTGTACCGGGCTCTCGTGGAACGCCCGCTCGAGCATCGCCTCGAAGTCCGGCCAGGAACGGGCGGTGCCGCCACCGTGGCCGCCGAGTGTGAAGGCCGGCCGCAGGATGACCGGGAACGTCAGCTCGGCGGGCACGTCGTCCCAGCTCGAGACGACCGTGGACTCGGGCACCTTCAGCCCGGTCAGGCGGACCGTCTCGCGGAAGCGGTCGCGGTCCTCGGCGCGGCGAATCACGTCCACGGGCGCGCCGATCAGCTCGATCTCGAGGTCGGCGAGGACACCCGACTCCGACAGCTCGAGCGCGAGGTTGAGCGCGGTCTGGCCGCCCATCGTCGGCAGCAGGGCGTCCGGACGCTCGCGCGCGAGCACGTCGATCAGCGCCTCGAAGTCGAGCGGCTCGACGTAGGTGCGGTCGGCGAATCCGGGGTCGGTCATGATCGTCGCCGGGTTCGAGTTGACGACGATCGTCCGGAAGCCGTCCTCCCGCAGAACCTTGAGCGCCTGGCAGCCGGCGTAGTCGAACTCGCAGGCCTGCCCGATCACGATCGGCCCCGAGCCGATCAGGCAGATCGACTCGAGGTCAGGCCGCCTGGGCAAGCGCCACCTCCTCGAGCCAGCCCTCGATCAGCGGCCGGGCGTCGTGCGGGCCAGGGCCGGCCTCGGGATGGAACTGCAGCGAGCGAGCGCGGTGCTGCGGGTAGTCGAGCCCTTCCACCGTGCCGTCGTAGAGCGAGACGTACGTCGCCTCCACGCCCTCGGAGGGCGCCACCGCGAAGCCGTGGTTCTGGCTCGTGACGAGGACGCGCCCGGTCGCGCGCTCGAGCACGGGATGGTTGGCGCCGCGGTGGCCGAACCGGAGCTTGAAGGTCTCGTGCCCGGTGGCGAGCGCCAGCAGCTGGTGCCCGAGGCAGATCCCGAGGATCGGCAGCCGCCCGAGCAGCTGCCGGACTTCCTCGACCTCGACCTCCAGGGCGGCCGGGTCGCCGGGGCCGTTCGAGAGCAGCACGCCGTCGGGAGCGGCCTCGAGCAGGGCGGCAGCAGGAGTGTCGTGCGGGTAGACGACGGCCTCCGCCCCGCCGGCGGCGAGCCGGTCGAGGATCGAGCGCTTGCAGCCGTAGTCGAGCACCGCGATGCGGGGCCGGCCGACCGGACCCCAGGTGTACGGCTCGGTGGTCGAGACGGAGCCAGCCAGGGCGCGCCCCTCCATCGGCGCGAGCTCGCGGACGGCGCGCAGCGCCTCCTCGACGGAGCCCTCACCGGCGACGACTGCGGCGCGCATCGAGCCGGCCTCACGGAGCCGCTGGACGAGCGAGCGCGTGTCGATCCCGGAGAGCGCCGGGATCCCACGCTCGGCAAGCCAGTCCGTCCAGGCCGGCCCCCGCGCTTCTCGCATGATCACGGCGCGCGCATGCACCGAGCGGGACTCGCTGCGCATGGCGGCGACGCCGTAGTTCCCGACCATGGGCGCCGTGAAGCAGACGAGCTGTTCCGCGTAGCTCGGGTCGGTGACGATCTCCTGGTAGCCAGTCATCGCCGTCGTGAAGACGGCCTCGCCGAGCGCGTACGTGTCGGCGCCGACCGACTCGCCGCGGTAGAGCGTGCCGTCCTCGAGAACAAGAAAGCCGTTCATCCTTCGAACGCCACCCGGCCGTCCGCGACGGTAAGCCGCACCTTGCCCTTCAGCGTCTCGCCGAGCAGCCACGAGTTGGTCGAGCGCGAGCGGAAGCCCTCTTCTGTCACGCGCCAGCTTGCGGTCGTGTCGATCAGCGTCAGGTTCGCCGGCGCGCCCACCTCGATCCGGGGCCGGTCGAGGCCGAAGATCCGCGCGGGCCCGGCCGACATACGCTCGAGCAGCGTCTCCAGGCGGACGAGGCCGGGCTCGACCAGGCGCGTGTAGAGCGCGGCGAACGCGGTCTCGAGGCCGGTGACGCCGAATGGAGCGGCCTCGAACGGCACCTCCTTCTCGTGCCTCGCGTGCGGTGCGTGGTCGGTGGCGACCGCGGCGATCGTGCCGTCGCGCAGTCCCTCGATCAGCGCCGAGCGATCCTCGGCCGCGCGGAGCGGCGGGTTCATCTTCAGGTTCGGGTCGAGCGTGCGAACTGCCTCGTCGGTCAGGCAGAGGTGGTGAGGCGTGACCTCGCCGCTCACGGGTAAGCCGGCCGCCTGGGCGCGGGCGAGCGCCTCGACGGACTCGCGCGCCGACAGGTGCAGGACGTGGAGCGGCAGGCGCTCGTAGGCGGCGATTGACAGGTCCCGTTCGACCATCACGCTCTCGGCCACCGACGGGTAGCCCGTGAAGCCGAGCTCTGCGGAGACCGCACCCTCGTGCATCTGGCCGTCGCGCGAGAGGCTCGCCTCCTCGCAGTGCAGGGCGAGCGGTCGGCCCGTGATTGCGCCGTACTGGAGCGCGCGGCGCATCAGGCCGGCCTCGGCGACCGGACGCCCGTCGTCGGAGAAGCCCACGGCGCCGGCCTCGGCCAGCTCGCCCATCTCGCTCAGGCAGCCTCCCTCCGAGCCCCTGGAGATGGCGGCGAGGAAGCCGACCGGGATCTCGGCCTGCTCGGCCGCGAGTTCGCCGAGCGAGCGCAGCACCGACGCCGAGTCCACGACGGGATCGGTGTTCGGCATGGCGAGGATCGCGCAGTACCCACCCGTGGCGGCGGCCGCGGTGCCGGTCGCGATCGTCTCCTCGTCCTCGCGCCCCGGCGTGCGCAGGTGCACGTGCGGGTCGACGAAGGCCGGCGTGAGCAGGAGGCCCTGCGCCTCGACCACGCGGTGACCGTTTGCGTCGAGAGCCTGGCCGATCGCGGCGATCCGACCCTGGTCGATCCTGACGTCGAGGGTGGCGTCCAAGCCCTCGCTCGGGTCGACGACCCGCGCGCCGCGGATGACGAGGTCGGTAGCGGGCGTGTTCTTCCTCCAGAGCATCAGGCCACCTCGTGCATCGCGAGTGCGGGGGCTTCGACCGGCCCGTGTGTGAGCAGGTCGTAGAGCACGGCCATGCGGACGACCAGGCCGGCGCGCACCTGGGTCTCGATCAGCGACTCGGCCGAGTCGGCGACGACCGGGTCGATCTCGACGCCGCGGTTCATCGGGCCCGGGTGCATCACCTTCTGACCGGGCCGCACTCGCTCGGGCGTCACGCCCCAGAACGCCGTGTACTCGCGCAGGCTGGGCACGTAGCTGGCACCCGCCTGCATGCGCTCCTGCTGCATCCGCAGCACGTAGACGACGTCGGCGGCCTCGATCGCGCGGATGTCGGTCGACGTCTCGCAGCCGAGCGCCTCGATCCCGCGTGGCAGCAGCGGCGGCGGGGCGACGAGCGTCACGCGCGCGCCGAGCAACACCAGCGCCTGGATGTTGGAGCGGGCGACCCGGGAGTGCAGCACGTCGCCGACGATCGCCACGTGCAGTCCCTCGACGCGCCCGAACTCCTCGTGGATCGTGTACAGGTCGAGCAGCGCCTGGGTCGGATGCTGGTGCTTGCCGTCGCCGGCGTTGACGATGTGCGCGTCCATGACCCGGGCGACGAGCTGCGGCGCGCCGATCTGCGGGTGGCGCAGGACGATCACGTCCGGGTCGTAGGCGGCGAGCGTCAGGGCCGTGTCCTTCAGAGACTCGCCCTTGTCGACCGAGGAGCCGGCGGCCTTGATCGACATCGTGTCCGCCGAGAGCCGCTTGGCGGCCAGCTCGAAGCTCGACGACGTCCGCGTGGACGATTCGTAGAAGACGTTCACGACCGTCCGGCCGCGAAGCGTCGGGAGCTTCTTCATCTCGCGCTCCAGCGAGCGCGCGAAGCTGCGTGCGGTCGCGAGCAGGCGCTCGATGTCCTCGCGGGTGAGGTCTCCGATCGAGATCAGGTGGCGCCGGGCCGGCGGGTCCGGCGGCCGCAGGTCGTCGCGCATGACTCGGATCTCGGCCATCAGTTCTGAGCCTCCTTCTGGGCGGGGATCAAGAGAACGCGGTCGACCTCGTCGACCTCCACGAGCTGCACCTGGATGCGCTCGTCGTGGGCGCTGGGCAGGTTCTTGCCCACGTAGTCGGGGCGGATCGGCAACTCGCGGTGGCCGCGGTCGGCGAGCACGGCGAGCTGGACGCGGTCGGGGCGGCCGTAGTCGAAGAGCGCCTCGATCGCGGCGCGGATCGTGCGGCCGGTGTAGAGGACGTCATCGACCAGGACGACGGTCTTGCCCTCGAGCGGGAAGTCGAGGCTGGTCGCGCGCACGACGGGCTGCGCATGCCGGGGCGCGCCGCGGCCGCGCACGCTGACGTCGTCGCGGTAGAAGGTGATGTCGACGGTTCCGGCGGCAGGCTCGACGCCGCCGAGCTCCGCGATCTGGCGCCGGAGGCGCTGCGCGAGCGGAACGCCGCGGGTGTGGATGCCGACGAGAGCGAGGCGGTCGAGCTGCGCGTTGCCCTCGACGATCTCGTGCGCGATCCGCCTCAGCGTCCGCGCCATCGCGGCCTCGTCGAGCAGGACCTTCTCGGCCGAGGTCTCGGCGGGCTGGCGCAAACTCTCTCCTTCTCGGCCTCACGGGACCGGGTTAAAGGACGAAGCGCGCGGAACCTTACCGCGCGGGCCGGACGGCTGTCACCCCGCGCGTTCGGCGGCGAGCAACGGCCCGAAGGTGGCGAACGCGCCCACCGGCAGCAGCGCCAGGACCGCGAAACCGACGGGCCACGACGTGGCCCCGACGAGGGCGGCGAACGCCAGCGGAGCGACCATGGAACCGAGTCCCAGCGCGGTCTGCTGAAAGCCGAGCGCCGCTCCGCTTCGAGCCCGGCCGGCGAGCTCGGCGGTGGCGGTGAACGAGAGGCCGTTCCAGCCGACCGAGAGCGCGCCCGCGGCGACGAGGCCCGCGATCAGAACGCCGTCGGACGCCTCCGTCAACACCGCGGCGGCGGCCATCGACAGGGAGAGGCCGAGGCTCAGCGTGCGCAGCGGGCGCAGCCGGCTGCCGATCCGGTCCGAGAGCCGGCCGAGGCCGATGCGGAGCACCGCTCCGCCGACGTTGATCACCGCCAGCACCGCGCCGGCCGCCCCGGGCGAGAGCCCGCGTTCCTCGTGCAGGTAGAGGACGACGAAGCCGGTCAGCGCGATCTGCACGGAGACGAGCAGGATGCTGCCCGCTGCCAGCTGCCACAGCCGACGGTCGCGGAGCGGGCTGGCCACGTATGGGGCAATCGCTTCGTCGGGGAAGCCCGGGGCTTCGCGTAGCCAGACGAACGCCGCCGTCGCCGCGAGCGCGCTCACCACCGCGAGCGCGAGGAAGGCTGCATCGAGGCCGTAGCTCGCCTCCAGGGCCGGAAGGGCCAGAGCGCCCAGTCCGGCTCCGACGGGCACCGCGGTCTGGCGGATGCCGAGCGCGAAACCTCGCTCGCTCGCGGGGAACCACGACATCACGGCGCGACCGGTCGCGGCGTTGACTGCGGCGGCGAGCATCCCGGCGAGCGTCACGAGGGCCACGAGCGGCCAGAAGCTGTCGGCGGTGGAGGCGACCCCGAGCAGCAGGGCCGAGCCCGTGAGCCCGATCGAGATCACCGTGCGCTCGCCCACGCGGTCGGTCAGCAGGCCCCAGCCGAGCAGGGTCAGCGTCATCCCGCCGCTCGTCGCGGCGATCGCGACGCCCAGCTGGCCGAGCCCGACGTCGAAGCGCTCGGCGAGCGCCGGCGAGAGCACGGCGAAGGAGAAGATGGATGCCGATACCGCGGCCTGCGCCAGAAAGCCGACCCCGAGCACCACGTACCGGTACCGCTGCACCGGCTGCAGGCTACGCGGCGCGTCGTCGCCTATCCGTGGTTCGCAGGCGTGATAGTGGTTGTGACCCCGCGGATCAGGCTCCACTAGCGACGGCCACGGACCACTCGAGCTCGTAGGTGACCCGCTCGGGGAGCTCCTTCTCTGCGCGCAACAGCCCCTGTTCGAACTCGTCCTCGTCGAGGAGCCGGAGGGTGGAGATGAAGCGCCCGCGGATCCGCCGGAGCGCCTCGTCCTTGCTCAGCTCGCCGCGCTGGCTCAGCGGGATCAGGCGGGGCTCGAAGCCGGCCGCACGCAGCTCAGCGGCGAGCGTGTCAGGCTCGGGAAAGCGCTCCCGGTCTGCTCCCCTCCACGGAGGGGAAGAGCCGGTTCAGGTAGTAGCGGTCGAAGTGCGTCGGGTCGAAGGTCGCGATCGCGACCCGGCCGTCGGAGGCGAGCACCCTGCGCAGCTCGGCGAAGACCGCCGGCCGGTCGACCAGGTGGACGACCAGCCAGAGCACCGCCCGCTCGAACCAGCCTTCCTTGAACGGCATCTCCTCGGCGCGGGCGACCTTGACGTCGGACGCCGCGCCCGCGGGCCCGTGCGGCCATCTCGGGCGAGGGCTCCAGACCCCACACGCGGCTCCCCCGCTCGGCGAGCGCCGCCGAGAGCCGGCCGGTGCCGCAGCCCACGTCCAGAACGCGGCGGCCGGCGAGGTCGGCCTCGCGCACGAGCAGCTCGAACAGCTCCCGCCAGTTGTCGTCAACGGGGCGAAGCTCGTCGTATGTGGCCGCGATCTCCCCGAAAAGAGCGCCGTCTCCGGCACCACGATCCGGCTTCTCGCCCGCGATCACACGGCGCCGAGCGCCACCCTCGCCCTTACCGAGGCTTCGAGCCTCGCTCGCGGGCGAGTGCGGCCCTCGGCTTGGTGCTCGCGACCGAGAAGGGCGGTAGCGGTACCGGAAACGGCGCTCAGGACGTCGCGTCGAGGTCATCCGTCTCGCTCAGCGCCTCGATCGCGGCCAGTGCGTCCTCGATCGAGGACTCTGGCACGAGCACTTTCGTCGGGACGTTCTCGGTCTCGCGCGGGTGATGCTCCACGGCCGGCTCGAGCTGCGCGTCGATCCCCGCCTCCTCGAGCACTGCCTGGAGCTCTTCGCCTTCCGTGACGTCGCTCGCCAGAGCGACCTGAACCATGGTGCTCATTCGGATGCCTCCTGGAGTGTCGTCACTGCTTCCCGCTCGCGTGCGTGCTCGTGAGCCGCTCCGGCCTTGACGAGCACCGGCCCGCCCCGCTCCTCGAAGCGGACGTCGATCGTATCGAAGTCCCTGGGCACGACCGTGTCGCCGAAGACCTCCCGCGCCTCGCGTGCCACGTCGCCTCCGGAGTATCGGTTGGACAGGTGCGTGAGCGCCAGCAGGCGCACCTCCGCGGCCCGGGCGAGCTCGGCGGCCGCGCGCGCCGTCGAGTGCCTGGTTTCGGCGGCGCGTTCCCGCTCGTCCTCGCAGAAGGTCGCCTCGTGGACGAGCAGGTCCGCGTGGCGCGCAGCCTCGAGCACGGAGCCGGCAGGGGCCCCGTCGCCGGCCAGGACGACCTTGCGGCCGGCCCGCCCCGGCCCGAGCACGTCCGTCGGCGAGACGGCCCGTCCGTCCGCAAGCGTCACGCTCTCGCCCCGCTGGAGCAGGCCGCGCTCCGGGCCAGGCGGAACGCCGAGCGCAGCGGCTGCCTCGACGTCGAACCGTCCCGGCCGCGGCGGCTCCACCAGCGCGTAGCCGAGCGCGGAGACCCCGTGCGCGACGGGGAACGTCGACAGCACGTACTCCTCGCGGTCGAGCGCGTCGCCCGGCTCGAGCTCGACGAGCGCGTAGTCGTAGGTCAGCTTCCCGAAGATCCGGCGCAGTGACCGGAACAGGTCCTCCAGCCCGGGCGGGCCGTAGATCGTGAGCGGCAGCTCGCGGCCCCGCAGCGCGAACGTCTTGAGCAGCCCCGGCAGCCCGAGGTAGTGGTCGGCGTGGTAGTGCGTGAGGAAGACCTCGCGCAGCTCGACGAGCCCGACGTTGGAGCGGAGGAGCTGCCGCTGCGTCCCCTCGGCGCAGTCGAAGAGCAGCCGCTCGCCACCGCGCCGGACGAGCGTCGCGGTCGGCGCCCGCAGCGCCGTCGGCATCGAGCCGGAGGTGCCGAGGAACACGACGTCGAGATCCACGAGGGGAGTCTACGAAGGGGAATCGATCCCGCTCTACGGGGAGTCGCGTCTCCCCTGTCGGCTCGAGAACGAGCAGCTAGCCGGCAGGTAGAACCAGCACCTGGCCCGGGTGGAGCGTGGTGCCGCTCAGGTCGTTCCGCTCCCGGATCTCCCAGACCGCCTCGCGCGGGTCGCCGCCGTACTCGCGGAGCGCGATCGCCCAGAGCGTGTCCGCCGGCTTGACCACATAGCGCCGGTCGGGGCCGGCGCTCTGCCCCGCGCGGGCGACCACGCTGAGCAGCAGCGCGAGCGAGAGGACGACGACGACGATCCGACCGAACATGTGTTCGCCATGCTAGGCGAACAGGTGTTCGCTGTCAAGGACCGAAGCTGATGAAGCTCGGGCGGATCTCGCCGCCCTCGATCTCCAGCTCCAGCATCGAGCGCTCCGGGGCCTTGCGCCGCTCGGTCGGACTGCCCGGGTTGAGGATCCAGACGCCCTCGTGGCGCTCCACCTGTGGAACGTGCGTGTGGCCGTACAGCACGGCGCCGCAATCGGGAAACCGCGCGACGAGCCGCGCTTCCCGGCCCGCCCTCGGGCCGGGGATGTGCACGAGGCCGATGCGCGCGCCGCCGACCTCGACGACATGCCGTTGCGGCAGCGACTCGCGCAGGGCCGGCTCGTCCATGTTCCCGTAGACCGCCTCCACGGGCGGCCCGAGCGCCCGGAGCTCGTCGAGCACCGAGGCGGCCACGACGTCGCCCAGGTGGAGGATCAGGGCTGCCGCCTCGCAGCGGGCGACGCACTCGTCGGGCACGCTACGCGTCCCAGTCAGCGCTGCAAGTGGGTGTCCGCGATGACCGCGACCCGCGTCAGCGCTCCGCGCCCCGGTTAGAGGTTGAGGAACGCGCCGTCACGGTAGGCGAGCTCGCCGTCGGCGTACACCTCTCCCCCGTTCCGGAGGTCGCAGATCAGGTCCCAGTGCAGGGCCGAGCGGTTCGAGCTGCCGGTCTCCGGATACGCCGTGCCGAGCGCCAGGTGGACGGTGCCGCCGATCTTCTCGTCGAACAGGATCTCCCGCGTGAACGACGTCACGGCGTCGTTGAGGCCGAACGCGAACTCGCCCGCCCGGCGAGCGCCCTCGTCGACGGCGATCATCTCGCGCAGCAGGTCCTGGCCGCGGGAGGCAGTTGCCTCGACGACCTCGCCCCCGACGAACCGCAGCCGCACGTCGTCGACCTCGCGGCCCTGGAAGATCGCCGGGTACGTGAAGCGGATCGTCCCCTCGACGCTCGTCTCGACCGGGCCGGTGAAGACCTCGCCGTCGGGGAAGTTCTCCATCGCCCGCGAGCGGATCCAGCGGCGCCCCTTCACGCCCAGGCGCAGGTCCGTGTCCTCCGCCACGATCCGCAGCTCGGACACCTGCTCGAGGAAGGAGCCGACGCGCTCGATCCGCTCGCCGAAGGCCTTCCACGCCGCGACCGGGTCGTCGGCGTCGAGGAAGCCGGCCTTGTAGACGAAGTCCTCGAACTCGGGCAGCGACATACCCGCGTCCTGAGCCGCCGCCTGGGTCGGATACAGCGTCAGCACCCAGCTCAGCTCTCCGTTCGCCGCGCGCTCGAGGTAGCGGTTCCGCTGCGGCTGCAGAGCTTTTTGCAGGCGGGCCTGCTTGGCCGGGTCCACGTTGGTGAGGCTGCGGGTGTTGGTCGGCGCCATGATCACGACGCGCCCGTCCACGGTCTCGATGTCGTCGCGGCGAGCCGGGTTGATCCAGTCGACCTGGTCGTCGGAGCCTTCGAGCATCAGGTTCTCGAGCGTCCCTTCGATCCCGATCCGGGGCAGCGGGTAGGCGCCGGCGGCGAGGATGCGGCGGTAGACCTCACGCACGAGCGGCGCGGCCACCGAGGGCGCCTCGATCGTGATCTGCTGGCCCTCCTTCGCGCCGACCGAGTAGTCGACGAGCACGGCGGCGAGCCGCTCGACGCGTGGGTCAGACATGCTCGGCCACCGGCTTCGGCGCCTCCAGGAAGCTGCCCGGCGCGCCAGACCAGCTCGCCGTCGACGGAGATCTCGCCCTCCTCGCGGAGGTCGCAGATGATGTCCCAGTGCAGCGCTGAGCTGTTCTTGCCGCCGCAGTCCTCGAAGGACGAGCCGAGCGCCAGGTGGACGGTGCCGCCGATCTTCTCGTCGAAGAGGATGTTCCGGGTCCAGCGGTCGATCTCGTAGTTGAGGCCGAAGGCGAACTCGCCCAGGACACGGGCACCGTCGTCGGTGTCGAGCAGCGCCTGGAGGTAGTCGCCGCCGTTGCGCGCCTCGGCCTTCACGACGCGGCCACCCTCGAAGCGCAGACGGATGTCGTTGACCTCCCGACCCTGGAAGACCGCGGGGAGCGTGAAGCGGATCTCCCCTTCCGTCTCGGTCTCGACCGGGCTGGTGAAGACCTCGCCGTCGGGCATGTTGTGCGTGCCGTACGACGGCTGCCACACGCGGCCGGCGACCCCCAGCCGCAGGTCCGTATCGGGGCCGACGATTCGCACCTCGCGCGTGTCCTCGAACTCGCCGGCGCGCGCTGTCAGCTCCGCGGCCGAGGCACGCCAGTGGGCGACCGGGTCCTCGTCGCCGGCGACGTGGCAGGCCCGGTAGACGAAGTCCTCGTACTCGCGCAGCGACATCTCCGCGTCCTGCGCGTGTGCGTTCGTCGGCATCAGCGTCCCCACCCACCGCATCTCGCCGCGGCCGATCCGCTCCCAGCGCCGGTTGACGAGACTGCGCTCGGCCGCGTAGACCTGGCCCCGAGCCCCGGGGTCGGCGCGGGAGAACGACTTCGTGTTTGCCTCCGACCAGATCGTGACCTCGGCGTCGAGCCGGTCGACCTCGCGCATGGCCAGGTCGGAGACGAACTCGCGCTGGGCCTTCGTCCCTTCCGCGACCAGGATCTCGGCGAGCCCCTCGAGTGCCACGTTCGGGTACGCGTGCGCGCCGCGTCGGATCGCCGCCCGCTGGAGCTCCAGGATCAGAGGGGCGGCCGAGTCGCTGGAGTTGATCCGCAGGACCTCGCCCTCGGTGAGGCCGAGCGAGTAGTCGACGAGCAGGGTCGCCAGTCGCTCGACGCGAGGGTCGTTCACCGCCGGCCCTTCGCGGCCTTGACCTGGAACGCCTTGCTGACGAAGAAGCTCTTCCGTGTCGGGTTCGTCTCCGCGAACAGCTGCACGGCGTAGACGTAGAAGCCCGGCTTCAGCGTCTTCTTCGGGAACCGGACCACCGCCTCGCGGTAGGCCGGCACGGTGCCGGCCTTCGCCAGCGCGGAGCCGGTGGGCTTCGCCCGCAGCAGCGCGCGCTGCAGCTTCGCACGGGCCTTCCCGGTCGGAGTCGCCCGCCGCGCCACCCGGAAGACGCCCGCGTAGTACTTCGACGCCTCGAACGCGGTTGCGACCATCGTCCAGGTCTTCGTCCGCTGCGGCACGGCGCGCTTGAAGGGGAAGCGGGCCGACGGTCCGATCACGACGGTCGCGTGCCGCCAGGCGGTCGTGATCCCGGCGCAGCGGGCGCCGGTGCGGGCGATCGCGGCCTTGACGCTGTCGAACGAGGGTCGGCTTCGTGCCGTCCGCCCGGATCAGGCCCGACTGCCAGCGGTCCAGGTTGGGGTCGTCGATCAGGTGGAAGAAGAGCAGCGAGCGCACGGACGGGTCGCACGCGATGAACGGGATCGCCTGCGCGTAGATCTCGGCCTGCGTGGTCTCGTCGGTCGTGGCGACGTTCTCACGGCCGAAGTACGCGCCTCGCGCGCTCGGCACGATCTCGACCTGCCAGCCGACCTCGTTCAGCCGGAAGCGCAGCGAGTCGGCCGCGGCGATCGACGCCAGCGAGCCGAAGCGGCCGAACGACGACTCCGGGAAGACGGGCTGGCCGGTGCCGAAGAAGGCGTCCCAGACGGCCTGCTTGATCCGGTCGACGTTCGCGAGACCCGCGTTCGGCCACTGGTAGCCGCGGCCGAGCGGATCGGTGGCGAGGTTCGGGAACGGGTGGAAGCTGAGCTCGTCCATCAGCGGGCGCGTGCGCTTGCTCGCCTTGTAGGCCGCGCCCATGTCGCGGATGCAGCGCACCGGGGAGGTCGACGGGTTCGAGCGCGCGGTCGGGTTGTCGTTCCCACGCGGAGAGAGCCCCACGCCGATCACGCCGATACCGGGGTTGACGCCCTTGAGCGCGTCGTACGTCGCGGCGAGCAGACCCGTGTACGTCGCGCACGAGATCGCCTTGCGGTTGGGCGCGTACTGCGGCTGCCAGAAGCTGTTGACGTTCGGCTCGTTGCCGACGATGAAGTCGCGGACGCCCGGGTAGCGCCGCGCCACGCTCGCCGCCCAGGCCGCGAACTGCCCCGCGGCGGCCGGAGAGCCGGTGATCGCCGTCGGCCGCAGGGGGTAGAGGGACAGGACGACGTTGACGCCCCTTCGCCTGGGCCTCGCCGACCGCGCGCTCGATCCCGGCCTCGTTGCCGATCGCGCCCGGCGCGCTCGGGTCCCACTTGACGGCGATCCGGTTCTCGCGCATGCCTGCGTCCTGCATGGCGGCATAGAACGACGCGCCGCCGTCGGCCGCCCCGATCGGGAGGTCGTCGCTGACGCCCACGGCGATCTGCGCCGAGCCCGGAGCGGCGGCGGCCAGCGCGGCGAGCGCGCAGGCAAGCGTGGCGATGATGGCCTTGCTCGACGTCATTCGTGACCCCTTGGTGCTGTGCGAAGGAACTCCTTCAGCATCGCACGGCGGCCGTCACCGCGTCCACCAGCCGGCCCGCGCCGAAGCGGACCGGGTCGTCGGCCGGGAGCCCGGTCTCCGCCGCGGCCTCGGCGACCGCCGCCCGCGCCTCGGCGTCGTCCAGGTGCGCCGTGTTCAGCGCGATCGCCGCCACGCGCGCATGCCTCGCGGGCAGCGAGATCCGCTCGTGGAGCTCGACCAGGTCCGAGAGCGAAGGCAGCGGGTGACCGGGGAAGCCCTCGACCTCGGTCGAGCCGGCCTTGTGGCAGAGCACGAACAGGTGCGGAGCCGACCCGTGCACCAGCCCGAGCGTCACGCCCGAGTAGGCAGGGTGCACGAGCGAGCCCTGGCCCTCGACGAAGAGCAGCTCGCCTCCGCGGCGCGCTCCCTCGACGACGAGCCACTCGGCGGCTCCCGCGAGGAAGTCCGAGATCACCGCATCGACGGCGATGCCCCAGCCCGCGATCGCGATCCCGGTCTGGCCGGTGGGGACGAAGACCGACTTCAGGCCCTGCTTGCGCGCCTCGAGGTCGAGCTCCACGGCCACCGTCTTCTTGCCGATCGCGCAGTCGGAGCCGACCGTCAGCACGATCGTCGCCGGCACCTGCAGGTTCTCCCCGGTCGGGACGCTCAGGCCCGGAGGCGGCTTGCGCAGGTCGCGGAGCTCGACGCGGTGCCGCGCCGCGAGCTCGGCCAGCTCCTCGTCGTCGCTGATGAACTCGTGCAGGCCGCTCTCGACGTCGAGGCCCTTCGAGATCGCGCTCTTCAGCAGCTCGCGCCACGCGGGCGGGAAGCGGCCGCCCTGCGTGGCGACGCCCACGATCGCGGTCGTCGGGTTGAAGCAGAGGGCGTCGTTGACGCTGCCCACGACCGGGATGCCGTCCATGGTCTCCCCCGCCCTCGTCGAGTCGAGCACCGCGACCACGGGGTGCGGCGAGTAGCGGATGACTCCGCGCGCCGTCTTCCCGTAGTGCGGGTCGCCGGACTTCGCCTCAGCGAGGACCAGATACGCTTCTCGCCCCTCTGGCGGCGCGTCTCCCGCCGGGCGGAGCCGGCTCCGCCGGCCTCGATCCGGTGCGGCACGAGGCCGTCCGGGTCTGTGTTGCTCACCTTTCCCTCCCCTCGCACCCCCACCGAATCGCCAGAGGGCCGAGCTCTGCGTGGCTGACACCGAGTCCCGGCGCGGAGGGATTTGGACGCCGTCGACGAGCTGGACGCCCGGCCACGGGTCGTGTGTGAGCAGGAGGTTCCCGTCGAGGTCGACGTGGTCGCAGAGGCTCGCGACCTGGCAGCCCGCGGCGATCCCGAGCCCGGACTCGAGCATGCAGCCGAGCATCACGCCCAGCCCCAACGCGCGGGCGGCGTGCGCCATCCGGACGGCCTCGCGAATCCCGCCCGACTTGGCGAGCTTGATGTTGATCCCGTGCGCGCGCTCGGCGCAGGCGGCGACGTCCGCCGACGTGTGGCAGTCCTCGTCGACGTAGATCGGGAGCGGCGAGCGCGCCTTCAGCTCGGGCCCGGCCGGGTCGCCGGCGGGCAGGGGCTGCTCGCAGTACTCGACGCCGAGCTCGCTGCAGCTGCGGCAGCGCCTCGAGCGCCTCGTCGAGCGACCAGTACTCGTTCACGTCCACCTGGAGCGGAACGTCGGTGACGCCGCGCACCGCGCGGACGCGCTCGACGTCCTGGCCGTCGCGGGCGCCCAGCTTGAGCTTGAGGCGCTTGAAGCGGCCTTCGACGCGCTCGGCGCGGCGGGCCATGTCGTCCGGGTCGCCGAGCCAGACGGTCCACGAGGTCGGCGGGCCCGTCCGCGGGAGGCCGAGCAGGCGCCAGACGGGAATCCCGAGCAGCTTCCCGCAGAGGTCGTGCAGGGCGCCGTCGATCGCGGCCTTCGCCGCGTGCTCCCCGGGCCGCTCCGAGAGCCGGGCGCCGATCTGCTCCAGCGCAAAGGGATCGTCGCCGAGCAGCTCGCCTGCGCTCTCGAGGAAGGAGAGTGCGGACTCCGCGCTCTCCTCGTAGCGCTCGATCGGTGCGGCCTCGCCGTAGCCGACGTGACCGTCGTGCTCGAGCTCGACGTGGACGACGTCGGCCTCGTCTTCCGAGTGGCGCGCGATCGTGAACGTCTCGGCGAGCCGGAGGGTCACGATGCGAGCGCTGAGCTCCACGGCGAGAGCCTAGTCGGCACCGCGACGCGCGGGCCGCGAGCTTAGTAGCGTTCTCGATATCCGTCGTACACGGAACTGAAGGGAGACTCGTGAAACGGTTCTTGATCCTCCTGGCTGTTGTCCTGGCGTTCGCCGCCGCCACGACTGCACCGGCCGGGGCCGGCTCGGTCGCCGTAGCCGGTTCGGAGTATTGCGGCGACGAGCTGTTCGACAGCCTCGCTGCGTTGACGCCGGCCTCGACCGCCCGGGGCACGTCGCGGGAGCCGGTGTTTCGAAACGCACCGGTCAACAGCAACATCCCGGGGCTCGCGCCGAAGGTCCCCGCCAACTTCAGCGCGTCGGTGCCGGTGTACTTCCACGTGATCCACAACGGAGCCACCGGCAACGTGTCCAACGCGACCATCAGCGCGCAGATGTCAGTGCTGAACCTGGCCTTCGGCGGCTTCCCCGGCAGGCGCGAACTCCAAGGTCAGCTTCACGCTGGCGAGCGTCGACCGCACGAACAACGCGGCCTGGTTCGACGCGGAGCCTGAGAGCGCCGAGGAGCTGGCGATGAAGCGGGCCCTCAAGCGGGGCGGCGCCGAACGCGCTCGACATCTACACCACGAGCGGTGCTCAGGACTTCTTCCTGGGCTGGGCGTACTACCCGTCCATCACCGTCCAGAACAAGCACTCGGTTCTGGATGGAGTCGTGCTGCACTGGGGCTCGCTCCCGGGCGGCCCGTTCGGCTCGGCGTTCTCGCTCGGCCAGACGGCGACGCACGAGACCGGGCACTGGCTCGGCCTCCCGCACACGTTCGAGGGAGGCTGCAACGGCAAGGGCGACGGGATCGGCGACACGCCCGCGATGCTCGTGCCGACGAGCGGATGCCCCGTGGGCAAGGACACCTGCCCCGCGCAGCCGGGCCTCGACCCGATCCACAACTACATGGACTACTCGTTCGACAGCTGCTACGAGGAGTTCACGCCCGACCAGGTCGGCCGCATGCAGCAGCAGTGGCTGCACTGGCGCCTGAAGCGGGCCTAAGTAACTGACTGAGAGCGGGCCGGCGCGAGCCGGCCCGCCTCGGTCCGGCGCTAGACTGGCCGCATCCCGCGCCAGTAGCTCAGGGGATAGAGCGCGCGCCTCCGGAGCGCGAGGTCGCAGGTTCGATTCCTGCCTGGCGCATGAAGTCGCCGTTTGCAGGGGTTTCGCGCGACCTTCGCGGGAACGATTCACGCGTCGGCCTCCCCGTACATGCCGCGGAGTGTGTCGGCGAGCTGGTCGATGTCCCCGTCGGTGTAGACGTCGGCGGTGGTGGAGATCGACGGGTACGACCAGCACCGTGGGCTCGTCGGGCTCGTCGTCTTGAACCCAACTTCGTTCGGAGCGATACTTGCCGCAACCCTCGGGGGAGAACGGAGAAACGCTCGATGATTATGCGGCGATTGTTTGGAGCGTTCGCGGTGGCTGGCGGTTACTGGCCTTGCGCTGTGATGCTGAGCGCAGTCGGTGCGTGCGGCCTTCTTCTCACTGGGTGCGGTGATGAGGCGAGCAGCGCCGACACCTCGTCGAGCGGCTCATCCACTCGTGCTGCGCCCGAGGAGAATCTCGACCGCGTCGTCAGCATCGACGGCAAGCGCGGCCTCTACGTGAAGTGCACCGGCAGCGGCTCGCCGACCGTCCTGATGGAAGGAGGCGACGAAGACACGAGCGAGTCGTACGCGTTCGCGGAGCCCAGCATCTCTGAGGTCGCGCGGACCTGCGTCTACGACCGCGCGAACCTGGGCCGGAGCGACCCCGCCGCCGGGCCGCGCGGGCTGTCAGATCTCGTCGGCGACCTCGAGGCGCTTCTCCAAGCCGCCAAGATCCCTGGCCCGTACGTTCTAGTCGGCACCTCGGGCGGTGGCTACATCAGCGCCGGCTATGCGTACGAGCACCCCGACGAGGTCGCCGGCATGGTCTTCGTCGAGGTCCCCGGCCCGTTCCGCAATCCGCCCCGGGTGATCGTCGAAGAGACCGACCCGAACAACCCTGCGAACATCGAACGCCGTGACTACCTTCAGGTCGAGAAGGACGCCTGGGCGGCCCGCAAGAGGATCGGCGACATCCCGGTCACGATCATCAGCAACGAGTATTCGAGCGCGGAGATAAACGACTCACCGTTCCCCTCGGAGGCGAGAGGGATGCGGCGCAACGTCTCGGACCAGAAAGGCTGGCTGGTTCTCAGCCCACGCGCGAAGCAGATGGTGGTCCACACCGGTCACGCGGTCGAGGAGGAGGACCCGCAGCTCGTGATTGACGCGATCCTCAATGTCGCAAAGGCTGCCCGGTAGGAAAGGCCGATCCCGGCCTGCTCGCCTGGCCGCACCGTTATCGCCGCCTCCGCGTCCGCTACGAACGCCGCGACGACATCCACGAGGCCTTCCTCGCCAGCGGCTGCAGCCTGATCTGCCTCGAACTCCTCGCCTTCGACGAGCCACCTACGGTGCTAGGTTCGTCACGATGACCGCGTCGTCGCTTACACCGATGCTGACTATCAAGAACGCGGTTGCGGCGATCGAGTTCTACCGCGAGGCGTTTGGCGCCGTGGAACAGGCGCACTTCACAGCGCCGACGGGGCACGTGGTCGCCGAGATGGCGATCGACGGGCTGCGGTTCTTCGTTGTGGACGAGAACCCAGAGGCGTTCAACCTGAGCCCGAAGTCGCTCGACGGGACGACCGTGCGCATCAACCTGATCGTGGATGACCCCGACGCCACCGCAGCGCAGGCAATCAGTGCGGGAGCGCGCGAGATCTTTCCAGTCGCCGACCAGCCGTACGGCCTTCGGCAAGGACGAGTCGCTGATCCTGACGGTCACCACTGGCTGATCGGGAAACCACTCGACGACTAACGAAGCTGCCACTCCTCGACCGCGCTGACGTGCGCGACCTGCTCGCGCCCGGTAGCCGGGGCTTTCGTTAGGCGTTTAAGGCCCACGTCCCCGGGTCTGGCGAGAACGTTGCGCAGGTTCGATTCCTGCCTGGCAGTCCACGAACGCGTCGGTGGCGACCTGACCACCCGAGGGAGCCGCTGGCGCGTTGCCCGGGTTCAGCACCTCCGCATGTGCGATCGCACGCTCGCCTGCTTGCCGCTTGGCCACCCGCAGCCGCCGGCTGACGTTTCGGAACGCGTCGCGGTCGGGGAGTCCGAGGACGGCTTCGCGGAGCGGAAAATCCGCCGGGGCGACTGGCACGCGCAAAACAGGTCGGACCGGATTGCCGCTGACCCACTCTTGCCCCCACTCGCGGCGGAAGCTGTCGCGCGGGAGCGCGTAGACGGAGCCATGGGTCCAAGCGTTCGGGATCGACGGATCGCCGCAGATCGCGAACATGTAGAAGCGGCGGAGCTGTGGCGGTCTGCCGAGATGCGCGCAGGCGGTGAAGAAGTCGCCGACGCGGGCGCGCGCGATCGTGGCGTAGAAGAGCGGCCAGATGCCGTCCGAGCACGCGACGACGGCACGCAGCTCGGTGTCGTAGTCGCGCGCAGGCCGCGGCTCCAGCACTTGCAGCCCCGCGTCGTTCGATCCGTGCAGGAGCAGACCGTGCTCGAGGACAAGGTGTGTCAGCAACTCGTGCGTGGGATGCGCGCAGTTCCTCGCATCGAGGATGCCGTCGCTCCTGCGTGAGGCGGCGATCATCACGTCGAATACCTTCCGCCGCGTGCCGACCGCTGTGACGGGCGGCGCCTCGGTGGCTCCAGCGACATCGATACCGAGCCGCTCGCCAAGGAGCCAGGCGCCCACCCCGAGCGACCGCATCGCATGAAGTCGGAGGCGGTCGCGCCTAGGGCCCGTGCGCGTCGGCCGGCTCACGCGTCGGCCTCTCGGATTGCCGTGTCCGCTCCCGCGTCCGGAGCGTCGTCCGAGAGCTTGCGAATCGCGTACCAGATCGACCAGGCGATGAGCCCGAGCATCACGGGCGTGCCCGTGAGAGACGTGACGAGGACGAGGCTGCCGACGCCGCCGTGAAGGAGGGCCAGGAGCCTTACGCCGCTGCGGCCGAGAAGGTAGACGCCCCAGACCACCGACTCGAACCCGTACACCCGCTTGAACTGTTTCGTGCGACGGAACTCCGGAGGGAACGGGTACCACGCACACGCGAGCGCGCCGGCGAGCGGGCGGCCGGCGGCGGCAGAGCCGAGGAACGCCAGGCCCCAGACCGCGCCGGCGACGACCGGGGTGGCGAGGTAGACGGTCGCGCTCGCGGTGAGGAGACCGACGACGGACTGGACCGCGACGAACAGGAGCGTCAGCCGGACGAGCAGGCCGTCGCGACCGGCCCGTCGCTCGAAGGCGTAGAGGAGGAGCGCGACGAGGGCGGCGGCGGCGATCCCCGCCGACGTGCCGGAGAGTCGCCAGCCCGCATAGAACGCGGCGAGCGGGAGGAAGCCCTCGCGCAGGAAGCCCGGCAGCCCCCGCGCCACGACCGACCTGAACGACGGCGCGGCTAGGCCGACTGCGCTGTTTCCGCTCCCAGCCGTTCCAACTGTTGCGCGCACCAGCGCGTCTCCCATTCGGTGTAGGCGAGGCCCCAGCGGAGGACGAGATCGACGAACGGCGGATCCTCACCCGGCCGCGCGTCGATCTCGCGGAGTGTCTCGTGGACGGCCTGGAACCCGCGCCGCCGGCCCTCGATCAGCCCGAGCGCGTCCTCGTGCGGGAGCGCCTCCGCGAAAAAGAGGCGGAGCAGCGACTCGTCGCGGAGCTCGACCGTGACGTTCTGCCCGCGGAGCCACGCCAAGAGCTCGTCACGACCCGACGGCGTCAGGCTGTAGACCCGCCGTGGCCGTGCGCCGTTCGGCGCGTCCTCGCCTTCGATCAACCCGTCGCGCTCGAGCCGGCGCAACTCCGGATAGATCTGGCCGTAGCTCGCGGCCCAGAAGAACCGGGTCGACCGATCCACGGTTGCCTTGATCTCGTACCCGGAGCGCGGGCCGAGCGAGAGGAGCCCGAGGATGACTGGGGTGACCGCGTTCGCCATTTGCCGCGCTACGATATATCACTGAGATACGTTTTGCAACTACGTCGTCTGACGGCGCGCAGCGATGGTGCTGTCCTCGGTCCTGTCCTTGGGCGAGAAAAGATCCCGCTTTGCAGGCACATTCGATTCCTGCCGGGGGCGCATTCCCATCCTTTTCCGGTTGACCCGTTTCCGCACCGTGAGCGCATGGCTGTCACAGATTGTCGATTGGCAAGGTCTGCCACGTGTCGCCGAAACGCCGAAGGGCGCCGTCGATGGGCGCCTTCGGCGTTCGGGTGGATCGACTGCATCGGCGGCCCGGGTCGCGACAGCTGCGACGGCGGCCTTCCGCGGGCGAGTCCGAAGCGCTACATCACCGACCACGACAGCTGCCGGGGAGTCGAGAGGCCGAAGAACTGCCGGGTGATCGGGAGGCGAACCGGCCGTCGTTGAGGGTACGATTCCGCGCGTCATGACGGCGATGGACGACCCACTCAGTACCCATGCCGAGCCTGCCGCGCATCAAGCGGACTCGGACGGCCGCGGACGCGGCCGGGGTCGCCCCTGCGCCGCGCGCGCTTCCTGAGCTCAGCGCCCACGGCCTCACCTGGATCGTCCTCGACCGTCCGACCCAGGACGAGATGTCCGCGCTGGCCGAGCGCTTCGGCTGGCACCCCCTCGACGTCGAGGACGTGCTCTCGCGCCGCCAGCGGCCGAAGATCGACGAGTACGCCGACTACCGCTTCGTCGTCCTGCACTTCCCGGTCTACGACAAGACGATCGGGCGGCTGAACGCGGCCGAGCTCGACGTCTTCATCGGCCCCGACTACCTGGTCACGCTGCCGAACGTCGAGCTGCTCCCCGTCACGCGGCTGTTCGCCCGCTGCTCGGACGACGAGGAGCTGCGCGAGCAGCTGTTCTCGAAGGGGTCGGGCTACCTGCTCTACCACGTGCTCGACGACCTGTTCGACTACTGCTTCCCGATCCTCGACAAGATCGGCTACAAGCTCGACCGGATCGAGGACGAGATGTTCGAGGGAGCCGCCGCGGAGGTCGTCCGCGACATCTCGAACGTCAAGCAGGAGATCATCTCCTACCGCAAGATCATCAAGCCCGAGCGCTCCACCCTGCGGCTGCTCGAGCGCCACGTCGAGCGGTTCCTGCCCGAGGAGCTCGAGCTCTACTTCGACGACATCGTGGACGCGGCCGAGCGGATCTGGGACCTGCTCGACAACTTCAAGGAGGTGGTCGAGGCGCTCGAGGACACGAACGAGTCCGTGCTCTCCCACCGCCAGAACGACGTCCTGCGCCTGCTGACGATCTTCAGCGTCACGATGCTGCCGCTCACCGTCCTGACCGGGCTGTTCGGGATGAACGTGGCGTTCCCGGGCGAGGGCACGCGACGAGGCCTTCTGGATCTTCCTCGGGCTCCTGGTGACGACGCTGGTCTCGATGGTCGCGTTCTTCCGCTACAAGCGCTGGCTGTAGCGGACTTCAATCAGCGAGCGGGTTTGCGCCGCGGCCGGCCTCGTTGCTCGCACCTACGCGACTCGTTGACACCCACCGGGCTGAGGAGGACAATGGATGAACGACGAGAGGTCGAGGATGCCCGCATGTGTGGTGATTCGACCTGCGGCGCGGTGCCTCCCGAGGAATCGGGTGACCTCCTTTCTCACGTCTGCCGCGTCGCGTCTCCTGCTTGGTCGGCCCCCGCGCGGACCGCCGCCCGACTCAGAAGACCCTTGTCTCACGGACTGCGGCAAGGAGGATGCATCAATGAGGCGGTTCGTCTTCTTACTGAGCCTCCTGTTTTTCCTGCCGTTCGCGTTCTCAGCTCCCGCCCTGGCGGCAAAGCCGGTTACGACGCTGAGCTTCGACGAGGTGCCCTTCCAGCCCGTCGACGGGCTCGATGTCAGCGGTGTCACATTCGGCTTCCAGATCGGCGGTGTCCCTTCGACCGACGCCCACTACAACGCGTTTGGCCCGGGGACCACGACCTTCGTTCAGGATCCGTCGCTCGAGGGCAATGCGGCCGGTGTCCTGACGCTGACATTCGACCAGCCGACAACGGTGCTCGAGTTCGGTCTCGCGCGGAGCTGCATCTGCACCTTGACCCCAGGCGTCTCGGTCGAGTTGTTCAAACCCGGGGCTGCGGGCCGCTCGCGAGGGGTCATCAACCTGACGACGAGCCCGATCGTCTCGTTCTCAGAAGCCCTGTTCAGCTACTCCGGACCGGCAATCCAGACGGCGGTCATCAACTTCCCGTCAGCCGGCCTCGCTCTCCGTTTCGCTCTCGACAACCTGACCTTCCATCGGGGACAGGGTTAGCCGCACCAGGCTGACCCTCACCGAGACCTGCGCTCGTTGGGCCTGGCCCCGGCCAGGCCCGACGAGGGCCACCGACGGGGGTGCGCGGGCAGTCGGTCCCCCTCGACCAGCTGCCCGCCGCATGTCTCCCCGGCCGCATGGTGCCGCTTCGGAATTCGTACCTGTGGAACCGCGAGCGATCCATGGTCACCGCGTGTGGTTTTGCAAACGGATCCGGCTCGGGCGTCGCGTCTTCAAGGCTGCCGACGCCGCGGTGCTCTGAAAGACCCCGTTTGACTCGTGGCCGTTGAGGGGAATCGCGTAGCTGATGGCAGCACGCAGCACACGGCGGGAAGAGAACCAGAAGCTGTTCCGCATGGGCAACGAGCGTCTGCGCACGGCCCTCGACGACACGCAGGTGGACGACTCCGAGCGCATCCCGTTTCTCTGCGAGTGCGCGGACGAGGGCTGCAACGGCCGGGTGGAGCTCCGCCCCGACGAGTGGGAGGCGATCGCGGGCAGACCACGCCACTACGTGATGCTGGCTGGACACCCACGGAGCGAGGGTGAGAAGGTGGTCGGGTCGATGGACGGCTACGACGTCGTCCGCAAGCCCAGGTAGGGGGACCTAGGTGGATTCCGATGTGCGCAGTGACCGGGCTGCACGCAACGAGGCGCTCTTCCGCCGGGTGAACGAGCGCGTCGAGGAGGTCAACAGAGCGTTCGAGCCGATCCTCGACGACACCGACTTCATCTGCGAGTGCGCCGACGTCGAGTGCATGGAGAAGATCCGGATGACCCTGGCGGACTACGAGGAGCTCCGCTCGGTCTCCACCCGCTTTGCCGTCAAGCCGGGGCACGTGCTCCCGGCCGAGGAGCTGATCGTCGAGGAGCGACCCGACTACCTCGTGGTCGAGAAGATCGGCCGCGCAGGCGAGCGCGCCGCCGAGCTGGATCCCCGCGACCCGGACGAGTAGCGCACCGGCTTTGGCGCCGGCCGCTGTAGCCTCGCGGCGATGACGCTCGCCGAGCTCGCCGTCACGATCGGCCTGCTGGCGTTGCTCGGCCTGGCGGCCAGCCGCTTCGGCCTCTCGGCGATCCCGGCTTACCTGTTGGCCGGGCTGCTCCTCGGGCCGAACGAGCCCAAGGTCCTCTCCCTGATCGAGCCGTCCGAGGTGACGGACTTCGTCGCCCAGCTCGGGATCGTCTTCCTGCTCTTCTTCCTCGGGCTCGAGTTCACGCTCGGACGCCTCGCGCGCAGCCGCCGGCATGCGGTAGTCGGCGGCGCTATCGACTTCGCCCTCAACGCGGGGCTCGGCCTGCTCGTCGGCGTGGTCGCCTTCGGCTTCAGCTTCGCCGCGCTGATCCTGGCCGCGGCGATCTACGTCTCGTCGAGCGCGATCACGGTCAAGGGCCTGATCGACTTCCGCCGGCTCGCCGACGACGAGACCGATCTGGTGCTGGCGGTGCTCGTCGCGGAGGACATCGTGATCGCCCTTGTGCTCGGCTTCGCGGCCGGGGGCGGCGGCGAGGTTGCCGACACGCTCGCGATCGTCGCCAAGGCCGTCGGCTTCATCGCCGTCTCGCTCGCCGTCTCCAACTGGCTGAGCGGCGCGATCGACCGCGTCCTGGACTGGCTGCCGCGTGAGTTCTTCCTGCTCACCGTCTTCGGCTTCCTGACCGGGATGGCCGCCATAGCGCACGAGCTGGGCCTGTCCGAGGCGATCGGCGCGCTGATGGCCGGCATCGTGCTCTCGGAGACCTCGGTGCGCGCGGAGATCGAGGAGCGCTTCTTCAGCTTCCGCGACGTCTTCGCCGCGTTGTTCTTCTTCGTCTTCGGCCTTTCGATCGACGTCGGCGCGATCGACCAGGTCGGCTGGATCCTGGCCGGAGCCGTGGCGGTGACGGTCGTGGGCAAGGTGGTCGCGGGCACGGTCGCCGGAGTCGCAGGCGGCCTGAGTTCGCGCCAGGGGTTCAACGCCGGCGTCGCCCTGGTCGCGCACGGCGAGTTCACGGTCATCCTCGCCCAGCTGGCGGCCGAGAACGATGCGATTCCCGGCGTCGAGCAGGCAGAGCTCGTG
Source organism: uncultured Actinomycetes bacterium (assembly GCA_963733845.1). Lineage (GTDB taxonomy): Bacteria > Actinomycetota > Thermoleophilia > Gaiellales > Gaiellaceae > DATFQE01. The sequence goes on along the minus strand of CAVTEM010000005.1, from coordinate 190,305 downwards.
GCTTTCGCCGGCCTGTACGTCCTGATCACCGCCACGCTCGGTGTCGTGCTGATGAAGGAGTCGAAGGTGCTCGGCCGACGGTTGTTCCCCCCACCTAGACTGCTGGAGGAGGCGTAGCGATGCCCATAGATCTGCAAGAGACCCGTCTGCCCGGAGTCGGCGTGAAGTTCACGCTTCGCCTGCACGGCGGCGGCCGCCTCGCGGTCATCCTCCACAACGACGGCACGCGCGAGGTGTACTGGTTCCGCCACGCCCACGACGACGAGCCGCGGGCAGTGATCACGCTGGACGACGACGAGGCCCGCCAGCTCGGCGCGGTGATCGGCGGAGCCTACGAGCGGCCCAAGATCGTCGAGGAGCTCGAGATGGCCCTGGGCGAGCTCCAGATCGAGTGGGTGCCGGTGCCCGAAACGAGCCCGTGGATCGGCAAGACCCTGGCCGAGGCGGCGTTCAGGGCACGCACCGGCGTGACCGTGATTGCGATCCTCCGCGAGCCCGAGCCGATCTCCGGCGCGCAACCGCAGGACGTCGTGCAGCGCGGTGACACGCTCGTGACCGTCGCCAAGGGTGGGCAGTACCCCGCGTTCCGCCGCTCGCTCGCCGGCCAGGACTAGCCGCACGGTGACCAGGCCGCTCTGGGCGCCCTGGCGCCTCGAATACGTGGGCAGCGCGGACGAGCGCGAAGGATGCTTCTTCTGCGCGGCGCTCGAGGGCGACGACGAGCCGGGCCTTGTGGTCCACCGCGGGGCTCGTGCCCTCGTCCTGCTGAACAGGTTCCCCTACTCGTCGGGCCACCTGCTGGTCGCGCCGAATCGGCACACCGGCGAGTTCGGCGGGCTGGACGACGGGGAGGCCCTGGAAGTCCACCGGCTCGCCGCCGCCGGCCTGGCGGCGCTCGCCGAGACCTACCGGCCGGAGGGCTACAACGTCGGCTGGAACCTGGGTCGCGTCGCGGGCGCCGGGGTCCTCGACCACGTGCACCAGCACGTCGTCCCGCGCTGGTCGGGAGACACGAACTTCATGCCCGTGCTCGCGGACGTGAAGGTGCTCCCCGAGCATCTCGAGGAGACCCGCCGCAAGCTCGCCGCGGCCTGGCCGGCCTGATCAGTCGGCCTGGCCCTGGCGGACGGCCCGGCTCTCGAGGACCGCGAAGACCACCTGCGCGCAGATCCCTGCCTGGGTCCGGGAGCGCGCGGCGATCCAGACCGGCCAGTCGCCCACCGGGCTCTGCCAAACGGCGGTGAATCCCTGGAATGGCTGCTGCATACCTCGTGTATTTCGGCACGAACGCGGTTCCAAACGTCGGAACCTTCCCAGTGAGCCTCGCGCACGCGTGCGGGAAACTCCGGTCGTGGAAGGGATCGTCGACGCGACGAGGGCGTTCCTCGACGGCCTCGCCTCGGTCCGCTGGGGCCCGCTCGCGCTCGGCGTCCTCTGTCACCTGCTGAAGACCGCTGCACGCACACGCGCCTGGCGCAACATCGTCCAGGCCGCGTACCCGCAGACGAACGTGCGCTGGCGCGACGTCTACGGCGCCTACGTGGCAGGCGTGGGCGTGAACGCGATCGTCCCGGCCCGAGGCGGCGACGTGCTCAAGCTCTACCTGCTCAAGCACCGCGTCCAGGGCGCCACCTATCCCACGCTCGGCGCGACCCTGTTGGCCGACACGCTCGTCGACACCGTGCTGGCCTCGGCGCTCGTCGCCTGGGCGCTCGCATTCGGCTTCCTTCCCGGCCTGAACGTCATCCCGCGGCTGCCGCCGATCGACTGGCTCTACTTCTTCCAACATCCACGGCTCGGCCTGTTCGTCGGGGCTGCACTGGTCCTTCTCGCCGTGGTTGGGCTGACGTGGGGCTCGCGCAAGGTCGCCGACTTCTGGCGCCGCGTCAGCCAGGGCTTCGCGATCCTCAGGGAGCCGCGCGACTACCTGCGCTACGTCGTGCTCTGGGACGTCGTGGATTGGTCGCTGCGGCTCGCGTCGATCTTCTTCTTCCTGCGTGCCTTCGGGCTGCCGACGGGCGCTGAGAACGTCGCGCTGGTGCAGACCACGATGAGCCTGGCCACCGCCCTGCCGTTCACGCCGGGAGGCGTGGGCACCGAGCAGGCCCTGCTGGTCTACGTCTTCCGGGGCGAAGCGCCCTCGTCCGACCTGCTCAGCTTCAGCATCGGCGTGAAGATCGTGCTCACGGTCGTAAACGTCGCGGTTGGGTTCCTCGCGATCGCGCTGATGCTCAGGACCTTCGACTGGCGCGGGCACGTCGACCGCGATGCCGAGGCGAGGCGCCAGACGTCCTAGTGCGGCAGGTCCTCGACCGCGTCGACGAACGTGATCCGTGGCGAGCCCTTCGCGCCGCCGAGGCGCATCGACTCGCGCACGTCCGGGTCATCGAGGAAGCCGCGGAACGCTTCCTCGCTCTCCCACTCGAACAGGAGCGATACGCGCTCCGGTTCGTCGCGATGGTGGAGGACACGGACGCTGCGGGACCCGTGCTGGCGGCGGAGCCGCAGTCCACGCGTGTTGAAGTTCTCGAGAAAGCGGCCGAAGTCCTCGATCTCGGCCTCGACCAGCAGGTGGATCACGCCGCGTCCCAGTGGACAAAGTCCCCCGGCTCCCCGCTGAGCCGCCCGAACGTCATGCCGATCCTTCCGTCGTTTCCGCGCCGATCATCTGCGATTGCGCGGACGGACGTCACGCCCGAGGGTGCGGGCGAAGGCGCCGAGCGCCGCGGGACCGCCCGCCTGCTAGGACTTCGCTTGCTCGGGCTTGGCGGGCTTGGGGTCGGGCTCCGGCTTGGTCTCGAGCAGCTTCTTCTCCTGACCCGGCGCCAGCGTCGAAGCGGGTGTCGTCCGCTTGCCGCGCGCCGCGTTGTCGGGTCGTGGAGGACGAGCCTGCTTGCCGTACGCCCCGGCCTTCGCCGTCGCCGGCCGAGCGGGCTTGCTCGGGTTGGCCGCCTGCTGCGGCTTCAGCTTGGGCGAAGCGTGCTGCGCCTTGGCCTTCGATGCCGGTGCGCCGTCCCGAACCTCGCTCGCCGGGGTCTCGAGCCGCGCCGGGACGAGCGGCTTGATTCGCTTCGGCTTCTTTCTCCGGAGCGCGAGACGGGGCTTCGCAACCAGCGTTGCCCGCGCCCCGGCCCGACGCGCGGGAGCGTCGACGCGTGCGCTCGTGACGGAGGCCGTTCTTGTCGAAGCCGGCGCGGCAGACACGGCTTCGGCGACCGGAGTCTGCTGCGGCGACGCCGACGAGTCGGAACGGACCGTGGTGGCCCCCACTCCGCCGGCGACGGTGACGGCCGCGACGACAGCCGCAGCCTTGGCCGCGACGCCCGCCGAGCCGCCCGTGACCGCGGCGCCCGCCGTCAGCCCGCCCGCAGCGGCAGCGGCCTGCTCGCCGCGGAAGGCGAAGAGCGAGACAGGGACCGGAATCACCGATCCCAGGCCTCTGAGGAGCGAGCGCTGCCGCTTCTGCCGGACCTCGAAGCCGACGCAGACCCTGCACTCGCGCATGTGGGCCTTGAGGCGTCTCGCCTCGCGGCGCGAGAGGCGGCGGTCGAGGCGGCGGGACAGCGCGAGCTCGGCCTCCTCGCAGGTGAGGCCGTCCTCGAGAGCCTCGGCGAGTGCCCTGCGTGCGCGGAACACCAGCGTCTCGAGCGCGGCCTGCGACATGCCCATGATCCGGGAGATCTCGGCATACGAGCGCCCCTCGAACTCACGCATCACGAGCGCGGAGCGCTGGTTGGGCGTCAACTGCTGGAGCGCTCGGAGGATGTCGGCGGCGCTCGGCCCGCTGCGCTCCGAGACGTCGGACGCAAGGTCGTCCTCCTCGAGTTCCACCTCGAGCTTCCGGCCGCGCGTGTCCCGAAAGTGCCTGCGCGCTTCGTTGTGGGCGATCGTGAAGAGCCAGTTCTCGGCGCGACGGGGCCTGGTGCCGTTCTCGAGGGCGCGGTAGGCGTTGAGGAAAACCTGCTGCGTGACGTCCTCGGCGTCTGCGTGGTTGCCGAGGACCGCCCGCAGGTAGCGGTAGACGGAGGCCGCGTGCTGCCTGTAGAGCTTGTCGAAGGAGGACGTGCTCGCCGATCGGAAGAGCGCCGACACGGTCCAATCATCCCCAAACCGCCGGGTGTTGCACCTGTCGCTTACCGAAACTTTACGAGCGAGCCGCGCACGTTTTGCGCTCCGACCGGGTCTTCTTCTATGCCGCGCAGGGGGGGCCACCAGGCGCGGCCGGGGGAGGGCACGTCCCTCCCTCGTCCTTTTCTTGCCCGAGGTGCGCGGGCGGATAGAGCCGGCGACCGAGCCTCAGCAGCTAGGCAGCCAACTTGTGGCCCGTCCAGGGGTCCTACTTCCTGGTGTCCCGCGCTGTACTGTCGCTAGTCCTCGTGCTGGCCGCCGTCCCCGCAGCGTCGGCGTCGCGAGCAGCCGGTGAGATTTCTCACTGCCGGACGTACTCCGCCTTGGCCGTATCCGGCCGAAGCGCCCGGCCGCGAGACCTCGACCTGAGCGTGGGCTACACGCTAGGGACGTCTGCCACTGGCCCGCAAGTTCGTTGGGCCCTCAGCCTGCGGAACCGAACCTCGAGTGCGCTCCGTGTGCCCTTCCCGACCAGCCAGTACGCCAACGTCGTCCTGCGCAGGGGAGGAAAGACCGTGTACTCGTGGAGCTCCCATCGCGCTTTCGCCCAGGTGTTGACCGCTCGGCGGCTGGGCGCCCGGGCGACATACGTCTGCAGCCTCGGTCCGGATCCGCTCGACCTGGAACCGGGCCGTTACGAGCTGATCGCCTACCTTGCGTCGACCCGGCCCGTCCGGACTCGGCGATCACTCCTCGTGCGCGGCTAGGCGGCGTCCCGCTTCGGCAGCACTCGCGCCGCGGACGTCTCACGCAAACCCCCTGCTAATCGGCGAAGCGGACGATGGGATTCGAACCCACGACCCTTGGCTTGGGAAGCCAATGCTCTACCAGCTGAGCTACGTCCGCGTGGCCGCCATTCTAACCGGCGGCGAAGCGGCGCTTCGACCGGGATAATCGAGGACGGAAAGAGACTTCAGGGAGGGACGATGGACAGCGAGAGGCTGCACGAGACCGCGAAGGCTCTCGTCGCCGAGGGCAAGGGAATCCTCGCCGCGGACGAGAGCTCCGGGACGATCAAGAAGCGCTTCGACGCAATCGGCGTCGAGTCCACCGAGGAGAACCGGCGCGCGTACCGCGACCTGCTCTTCACCACCGAGGGCGCTGGCGACTACATCAGCGGCGTGATCCTCTTCGACGAGACGATCCGCCAGTCCACCGAGGACGGCACGCCGTTCCCCAAGGCGCTCGAGCGGCAGGGAATCATTCCCGGGATCAAGGTCGACAAGGGCGCGAAGCCGCTCGCGCTGGCGAACGAGGAAACCGTGACCGAGGGTCTCGACGGCCTCCGCGAGCGCCTCGAGGAGTACCGCGAGCTCGGTGCGCGCTTCACCAAGTGGCGCGCGGTGATCTCGATCAAGGGCGAGCACATCCCGAGCGACTACGCGATCTGGACGAACGCGCACGCGCTCGCGCGGTACGCCGCGTTGAGCCAGGAGGTCGGCCTCGTGCCGATCGTCGAGCCCGAGGTGCTCATGGACGGCGACCACACGCTCGAGCGCTCGTACTCCGTCACGTCACGGACGCTGCAGGCGGTGTTCACGGAGCTCTACGACCAGCGCGTCGACTTCGAGGGGATGCTGCTCAAGCCGAACATGGTGCTGCCGGGCTACGACGCGACGCAGCAGGCCTCGCACGAGGAGATCGCCGGCGCCACGATCAGGTGCTTCAAGCGCACGGTGCCGACGGCGGTGCCGGGGATCGTCTTCCTCTCCGGCGGGCAGACCGACGAGGACGCGACCGCGCGTCTCAACGCGATGAACGCCCTCGGCGAGCAGCTGCCGTGGCAGCTCTCGTTCTCCTACGGCCGAGCGCTGCAGGCGGCTGCGCAGAAGGCGTGGGGCGGCAAGGCCGAGAACCGCGAGGCCGCGCAGCGCGCCTTCTACCACCGCGCGAAGATGAACTCGGCCGCGCGGACGGGCTCCTATGCACCTGAGATGGAGCGGGAGGCCGTTACCGCCTAGCAAGTAACAGTCTGTTACTAGCCAACGAAACGCTGGAGCCAGGCCGCCGTTACGTCCAAGTAACAGTCTGTTACTAGCGGTACTCGCGGCCGGTCAGCGCAGTCAGCTTCTCGAGCGCGTGCGTGGCCTCGACGCGGCGGACCGTGCCCGAGCGCGAGCGCATCACGATCGAGTCGGTGAAGGCGCCGTCACGCGCATAGCGGACGCCCTTGAGCAGCGCTCCCGTGGTCACGCCGGTGGCGGCGAAGAAGACGTCGTCGCCGGCGACGAGGTCGTCGAGCGTCAGCTTGCGCTCGACGTCGAAACCGGCGTCGACGAGCTGCCGGCGCTCGTCGTCGTCGCGCGGCCAGAGCCGCCCGTGGAGCGCGCCGCCCACGCACTTGAGGGCGGCCGCGGAGAGCACGCCCTCCGGGGTCCCGCCGACGCCCATGAGCAGGTCGACACCGGTGCCGGGCTGTGCGGCCGCGATCGCTGGGGCCACGTCGCCGTCAAGGATCAGCAGCACCTTCGCCCCCACCTCGCGGAGCTCGCCGATCAACGCCTCGTGGCGGGGCCGGTCGAGCACGACCACGGAGACCTCCCGGACCGAGACGCCCTTCGCGTCGGCGACCGCGCGGACGTTGTCGGACGGCGACTGGTCGAGGTCGACGACGGCCGCGGCCTCCGGCCCACAGGCGATCTTCTCCATGTAGACCGCCGCACCGGGGAAGAACATCGTGCCGCGCTCGGCGAGCGCGACGGTCGAGATCGCGTTCGGCTGGCCAAGGGCGGTCAGACGCGTGCCCTCGAGCGGATCGACGGCGACGTCGACCTCGGGCCCGCTGCCCGACCCGACCTCCTCGCCGTTGTAGAGCATCGGCGCCTCGTCCTTCTCGCCCTCCCCGATCACGACCATGCCGCGCATCTGCACGGTGTCGAGCACGGCACGCATCGCGTCGACCGCGGCCTGGTCGGCACCGATCTTGTCGCCGCGCCCGATCCAGCGTCCGGCGCCCATCGCGCCCGCCTCGGTGACCCGGACGAGCTCGAGCGCGAGGTTGCGGTCGGGAGGCCTGCCGGTCGTCGCCATCGGCGCGGGGAGCCTACATCCGCTCGGGCGCGTCGACCCCGATCAGGTCGAGCGAGCGCGCGACGACCGCCTGCGTCGCCCGCACGAGCGCGAGCCTGAACGGCTCCCGGTCGCCGCTCTCGAGCACGCGGTGCTCGTGGTAGAAGCGGTGGAAGTCGTCGGCGACGCGGATCGCGTAGGTCGGGATCGCGTGCGGGCCGCGCCGCTCGGTCGCCTCGGCGACGAGCGCCGGGAACTCGGCCAGGCGTTTGACCAGGTCGCGTTCCTCGCGCGCGAGCGCCCCCGCGGTCGCGCTCTGCTCGGCGTCGCCCGCGTTCCGCAGGATCCCGGCGATGCGCGCGTGCGCGTACTGGACGTAGTAGACGGGGTTCTTCTGCGACTTCTCGGCGGCGAGGTCGACGTCGATCTCGATCGTCTGGTCGTGGTCGCGCGAGATCAGGTACCAACGCGCCGCGTCGACGCCGATCTCGTCCATGAACTCGTCGAGGAAGACGACGTCGCCCCGGCGCTTCGACATCTTCGTCTGCGCACCGCCGCGGGTCAGGTGCACGAGCTGGTACAGGAGAACCTCGACGCGCGAGGGGTCGTAGCCGAGCATCCGCGCGACGGCCGCGTACCAGTTGCGCGTCCCGTGGTGGTCGGCGCCGAGGACGTAGATCGCGCGGTCGTACGCGCGGTCGAGCTTCTGGACGAGGTAGGCGATGTCCGCGGCCCGGTACGTCGGCGTGCCGCCCTTTTCGGCCGAGCGGATGATCACCCGGTCGTCGTCGTCGCCGTACTCGCTCGCGCGAACCCATACGGCCCCCTCCTGCTCGTAGGTCGGCAGCTGCGGCAGCAACTCGTGGATCCGCGTCTCGAGCTCGCTCTGGAGCGTCCAGCTGTCGAAGTGGACGCGAAACCGCTCCAGTGTCTTCTCGATCTGCTCGAGCATCGGCGCCACCGGGTCGCCTTCGCTGCGGGCCAGCTCGTCGACGTACTCGCCGCGGTAGCCGTCCTCGGGCGGCTCCTCCCCACGCCGTCGCGCCTCCACCGAAGCCCGGAAGCGGTCCATCTGCGCGCCGGCGTCGTTGTAGTAGTACTCGCGCTCGACCGTGTGGCCGGCGAACTCGAGCAGGCGCGCAACCGCGTCGCCGTAGGCGCCGTTTCGGGCCGAGGCGACCGTGATCGGGCCGGTCGGATTGGCGGAGACCATCTCCACCTGCACCCGCTCGGGCTGTGCCGTCGATCGACGCCCGTAGTCGGCGTCGATCTCCGCCAGCGCCTCCGCGAACCACGCGTCCTGCAGCCACAGGTTGAGGAAGCCCGGCCCGGCCACCTCCGCGCGCTCGACCGCCTCCAGCTCGACGGCCTGCGTGGCCAGCTCCTCCGCGAGCTCGCGCGGCGGCCGCCCCTGCTGGGGCGCCAGGCGCAGCGCGACGTTCGTCGCGTAGTCGCCATGCTCCGACTTGGCCGGCCGCTCCAGCTCGACCGGCGCACCGGCGAGGCGCGCCAGCTCCCCGGCGAGCCTGTCGACCGCGTATCCCGGCTCGCTCACGACCGTCATCGTAGAGCCGACCAGGCCCGCGCCATCGCCACCCGGTCGACCAGCTCGGGGTGTGTGCCCCGCAAGAGCTGCGCCCACCGAGGCGCCTCCGGCTCGTCGAGCGCCGTGGTCGAGAGCTTGCGGAAGAGCGACTCGGCCGCGCGCGGGTCGCGTGCGGTCTCCAGCGCGACCCAGTCGGCCTCGGCCTCGTACCGGCGCGAGACCGCGTTGGTCGCCGGCAGCAGGGCGAGCTGGATCGCGACCACGACCAGCACCGCGAACGGCACCACCGACGGCTGGTGCAGGCCGCCACGGCGATCGGCGAGGAGGGCGAGCAACCAGGCGGCCGGCAGCGCGAACAGCGCGAACCACGCGATCCCCTTCCAGAGGTGGTCGCGCCCGACGTGGGCCAGCTCGTGCGCGGCGATCGAGCGGATCTCGCGGTCGCTGAAGCGGCCGTCCAGCAGGGTGTCCCAGAGCACGACCCTGGTGGTCGGGCCGACGCCGATCGCCTCGGCGTTCGGCACCGTCGTGCGCCGACTCGCGTTCTCGACCTCGACGCGGACGTCACCGACGCCCTCGCGCTCGGCGAGCCGCTCGATCTCCGCGGCCAGACGGCGGTCCTCCAGCGGCGCCAGGCGCGGCGAGAGCACGAGTGGAGTCAGCACGAGCACCGCGGCGACGAGAGCCACGAAGGCCGGCCCGCCCACGAGCCACCAGCGCCGCCCCAGCCTGCGCGAGAGCAGCATCGCGACCCCGACGGCGCCGACCGTGACGAGGGCCTCGCCGAGGTAGCGCGGCCAGGGCTCGAGCAGCAGCTCGCGCGTAGCCGAGGCGCGAGATGTCGTGCTTGCGCCGCCACCAGAGCCCGACCAGCGGCGAACGGCAGCCAGACGACCCAGAGCAGGAAGACGGAGATGAGTCCGAGCTGGATCCCGCGCAGCAGCGAGCCGCCGTGCAGCCTCCACTCGATCCGCGCGGCCGCGCGGACGAGCAGGTAGAGCACGGCGAGCTCCGCGAGCGCGAGCCCGACCCACAGCGCACGGAGAAAGCGCCGGTACTCGGTCGCTTCCTCGATCGCCCGCGCGCCGAAGACCGCCTCGGCGTCGACCGTCGGCAGCTCGAGTCCGTCGGGCACGGCCGTCCGCCACAACAGCGCCGCAGCGACGAGCCACGCGCCCCCTGCTAGGAGGAGGCCCGCAACCCGGATAAGCTGAGCCATGCGAGTCGGGGTCATCTCTGACATCCACGGTAATGGGGCCGCCCTCGAGACCGTCCTCGAGGCGCTGGAGGACGAGAGGCTCGACGCGGTCTGGTGTCTCGGCGACCTGGTCGGCTACGGGCCCGATCCGAACCGCTGCTGCGAGCTGGTCGCGCACCGCGCCGACCTCTCGCTCGTCGGCAACCACGACCTGGGCGTGCTCGGCACGATCCCGCTCGACGAGTTCTCGCCCGACGCGGCCGCCGCCGCCCGCTGGACCGAGACGGTGCTCACCGACTACTCGCGCTCCTACCTGGAGTCGCTGCGGCCGCAGGCGAAGGTCGAGGGAGCCGAGCTCTTCCATGCCAGCCCGCGCGATCCCGTCTGGGACTACGTGTTGAGCGAGCCGGTCGCGCGCGAGTCGCTGGAGATGACCGAGGCCCCCGTGATCATGGTCGGGCACAGCCACGTGCCGCTCGCGATGGTGCTCGAGAACGGGCGCGCGAACGGCGGTCTCGCTCCGGGAGGCCACGAGACCGACCTCGGCCGGGGTCGCTGGCTGCTGAACCCGGGCTCGGTCGGCCAGCCGCGTGACAACGACCCGCGCGCGGCCTACCTGATCCTGGACTTCGAGGAGCAGCGCGCGACGTTCATGCGCGCGGAGTACCCGGTCGACCGGACGCAGGCGGAGATTCGCGAGCAGGGTCTCCCCGAGACGCTCGCGCAGCGACTCGCTCTCGGGCTCTAGCGCCCTCTACGAGGCGGAGATCGCGGTCGCGTCCTGGCGCCGCGTGGTGGGCGCGAAGGTGATGCCCTCGCGCTCGAGCGCGAGCTGGACCTCTTCGCGCGCCTTGTAGATCCGCCACTTCACGGTGGCGAGGGTGATCTCGAGCGAGTCGGCGATCTCGGTGTAGGAGAGCCCGACCACGTCGCGGAGCAGAAGCGCCATCTTGAGATCGACGTTGAGCTCCTCGATGGAGCGCCACACGGCGTCCATCGCCTCGATCCGCTCGAACGGGGCGTCGAGCACCTCGAGCGGCGGGATGTCGTCGAGCGTCACGACCGCGCGCGGCCGACGCTCGTTCGCCCGCAGCTCGTCGAGCACGCGGTTCTTCGTGACCTGGAAGAGCCACGTCGTGAACCGACAGCGGAGCGAGAACTTCGGCAGGCCCTGGAAGACGCGAAGGAACACTTCCTGGGTCAGGTCCTCGGCCAGGGACCGATCTCCGACGAGACGGAGAACGTAGTTGTAGACGGGGACCTCGTAGGCACGCAGGATGAGCGAGAACGCACGCTCATCTCCTCGCTGTGCCTTCCGCAGTACGCCGAGATCAGGCTGCGCCAGCGACAAGGAGCCGGAGTATAGCTAGGCCCTCGGGCCTATTACTAGTGATTTGCCTGTCATTTGTAAGGGTTTTTCGAGTCCGAGGAGGTCGAGGGCCGTCGGCGCGAGATCGGACAGCTGCCCGCCGTCGGCGAGCTCTACTCCCTTCTTAGTGAGCACGAGCGGAACTGGATTGGTCGTGTGCGCGGTGTGCGGGCTGACGCCGTCCTCCTCGAGCAGCTGCTCGGCGTTGCCGTGGTCGGCCGTGATCAGGCTGACCCCGCCGGCCCGCTCGACCGCCTCGACCGTGAGGCCGAGGCACCGGTCGACGGTCTCGACCGCCGCCGTCACCGCCGGGATCGAGCCCGTGTGGCCGACCATGTCCGGGTTGGCGTAGTTGATCACGGCGAAGCGATGGCTTCCGGCGGCGATCGCCTCGGCGAAGCGTTCTGCCAGCTCCGGCGCGGACATCTCGGGCTTGTGGTCGTAGGAGGGGACGTCGCGCGGCGAGGGCACGAGGATCCGCTCCTCGCCCGGCCACGGCTCCTCCCTGCCGCCGTTGAAGAAGTACGTCACGTGCGCGTACTTCTCGGTCTCGGCCGCGTGGAGCTGGGCGGAGCCCTGCTCGGCCAGCACCTCGGCGAGCGTGGCTTCGACCGCCTGCTCTGCGAAGACCACCGGACAGGGGAAGTCGTCGCGATACCGCGTCATCGTCGTTACCTCGCATCCTGAGGCCAGGAGGCGCTCCGTCAACTGCCTCGCGCGATCGGGGCGGAAGTTGAAGAACACGACCTGGTCGCCGGGCTCGATCCGCGGCCTCCCCTCGACGACGATCGGCTCGAGAAACTCGTCGGTGACCCCCGCGTCGTACTGTCGGCGAACCGCTTCGACGGTGCCAGGCACCGTCAAGCCTTCGCCACGAATCAGCGCCGAAAGTGCACGGTCGGTGCGCTCCCAGCGCTGGTCGCGATCCATGGCGTAGTACCGTCCGACGACCGTCGCCAGCCGGTCCTCGGGCAGCTCGGCCAGGTCGTCGAACGGCCGAGGTCGGCGACACGTCCCGGCCGTCTGTGAACGCATGGATCCAGGTCCGGTCGGCCATTCCCTGCTGGTCCGCGAGCCGCAGCAGCGCTCGCAGGTGCTCGATGTGCGAGTGGACGCCGCCGTACGAGACGAGCCCGATCAGGTGAACGTCCTTCCCGGACTCCCGGGCGCGCTCGAACGCCCCGACGAGCGCCGGGTTCTCGAAGAACGAGCCGTCCTCGATCGCACGATTGACCCGCATCAGGTCCTGGAAGAGCACGCGGCCGCTCCCGATCGTCAGGTGCCCGACCTCGGAGTTGCCCATCTGCCCGGGAGGGAGCCCGACCGCCTTGCCCGAGGCCTCGAGCGTCGTGTGCGGGTACTCGCGCCCAGAGCCGGTCGAACACGGGCGTCCGTGCGAGCGAAACCGCGTTCCCGGGCCCGGCCGGCGCGCAGCCCCAGCCGTCCAGGACGACGAGCGCTACGAGAGGGACGCCGCCGCCCGGCAAATCGCCTCGAGAGACTCGACCTCGAGCGACGCACCGCCCACGAGCGCGCCGTCCACGCCTGGCTGGCTCAGCAGCTCTTCGGCGTTCTCCGGCTTGACCGAGCCGCCGTAGAGCACCGGCACGTCGAGCAGGCTCTTGATGAACGCGTGCGCCTCCGCCGCCTGCGCGGGGCTGGCGGTCTTGCCCGTGCCTATCGCCCAGACCGGCTCGTACGCGACGACGAAGCCCGGCCGCTCGCCGACGGCGAAAGCGAGTGCCTCCACCTGGATCTTGAGGATCAGCTCGGTGTCGCCGCTCTCACGCTGCTCGATCGTCTCGCCGACGCAGGCGATCACCCCGAGCCCGGCCTCGACCGCGGCCCGGGCGCGCCGCGCGACGTGCTCGTCGCTCTCCCCGAAGTACTGCCGCCGCTCCGAATGGCCGACGAGTGCGCCGCTGACCCCGAGCTCGTCCAGCATCTGCGGCGAGACCTCGCCCGTGAAGGCGCCGTGCGTCTCCCAGTGGACGTTCTGGGCGTACACGGTCGCCCCGCCGTCGACGGCGGCCGGCAGCGACACGAACGGCGGGCAGATCACGACGTCGACCCCTGCCGGCGGCTCAAACGCGTCCAGGAACGCGCGCCGTCTCGCGCGGGCCCTTGAACATCTTCCAGTTGGCGGCGATCAGCATCGGTCAGGCCTCCGGAATCGCCGCCACACCGGGGAGCTCCTTGCCCTCGAGCAGCTCGAGCGCGGCGCCGCCGCCGGTCGAGAGCCACGAGACACGGTCGGCGAGGCCCAGCTCCTGCAGGGCGCGGGCGGAATCGGCGCCGCCCACCACGGTGAAGCCGTCGACCCCGGCCACCGCCTCGGCCACGGCCTTCGTCCCCTCGGCGAACCGCGGCCACTCGAAGACTCCCATCGGCCCGTTCCAGAACACGGTCCTCGAGCGACCAAGCCGCTCAGCGAAGTCCCGCCGCGTCTCCGGCCCGATGTCGAGCCCGAGCCAGCGTTCGGGAAGCTCGTCGTAGGGAACGACCCGGGTCTCCGCGTCCTCGGCGAACGCCGAAGCGGCGACGACGTCCTTCGGCAGCACGACCTCGAACGGCAGCGGGTTCTCGTCGCGGATCTGCTCCGCCATCTTGCCGCCGATCAGCACCTCGTCCGCCTTCCCGCCCAGGTTCCGGAGCACGCCGAGCTTGTCCTCGACCTTGGCCCCGCCCGACACGAGCACGAACGGCCGCTCGACGTCCCCGAGCAGCTTGCCGAGCTCCTCGAGCTCGCGCTCGAGCAGCAGCCCCGCGAAGGCCGGCAGCAGCTGCGCGACGCCCACCGTCGACGCGTGCGCCCGGTGCACGGACCCGAAGGCGTCCTGCACGAAGAGCTCGCTCCCGTCGGCGAGCTCGCGGGCGAAGTCGGGGTCGTTCTTCGTCTCGCCCGGATTGAAACGGGTGTTCTCCAGCACCTCCACGCGCTCGTCGGGGAGCAGCTCGTGCAGGCGCTCGGCGACCGGCCGCATCGACAACGCGGGGTCCGGCCCCTTCGGGCGACCGAGGTGAGAGGCCACACGGATCTCCGAGGCGCCGCGCTCGAGCAGCACCTGCAGCGTCGGCAGCGCCGCCCGGATGCGCGTGTCGTCGGCGACCCGGCCGTTCTCGAGCGGGACGTTGAGGTCGGCCCGCACGAGCACGCGCTTGCCGCCGACGTCGGCGTCGCGAACCGAGCGTGGCCTCCTCAAGCTACGCCGACGCGCCGGCGGGAATCCGCTGCGCGACGCGCTCGACCACGTCCGCGAGCCGGCAGCTGTACCCCCACTCGTTGTCGTACCAGCCGAGCACCTTCGCCATCCGGCCGCTCGCCATCAGCGCCTGGCCGTCGACGATCAGCGAGTGGGCGTTGCCGACGATGTCCGAGGAGACGATCGCGTCGTCGGTGTACTGGACGATGCCCTTCCAGCGCTCGTCGCCGGCGGCTGCGCGGAAGGCGTCGCGCACCTCGTCGCTCGTCGCCTCGCGCTCGAGGACGCACACGAGGTCCGTGATGCTCCCGACCGGGACCGGCACGCGGAGCGCCATCCCGTCGAGCTTGCCCTTCAGCTCGGGGATCACGAGCGAGGTCGCCTTGGCGGCGCCCGTCGTCGAGGGAATGATGTTCACGGCGGCCGCGCGCATCCGGCGGAGGTCGGGCTTCCCCTTCCTCGTCAGTGCGATCTGATCCTGGAGCTGCTGCTCGGTCGTGTACGCGTGCACGGTCGTCATCAGCCCCGACTCGATGCCGAAGGAGTCCATGAGGATCTTCGCCATCGGCGCGACCGAGTTCGTCGTGCACGACGCGTTCGAGATGATGTGGTGCTGCTCCGGGTCGTACGTGTCGTCGTTGACGCCGAGCACCACTGTGAGGTCGGGGTCGGTCGCCGGCGCCGAGATGATCACCTTCCTGGCGCCCGCCGACAGGTGCTGCGCGGCGCCGTCCCGCGCAGTGAAGAAGCCGGTCGACTCGACGACCACGTCCACGCCCAGCTCGCTCCACGGCAGCGCGGCCGGCTCCCGCTCGGAGAGAATCCGGTAGCCCTTCCCGTCGACCGAGATCTCGTCGTCGGTGTGCGTCACGTCCACGGGCAGCACGCCGTAGTTCGAGTCGTACTGGAGCACGTGCGAGAGGACGTCGGGCGACGCCAGGTCGTTGATCGCGACGACCTCGAAATCCGGGTCCCGCTGGAGGTACGCGCGGAAGAAGTTGCGGCCGATCCGCCCGAAGCCGTTGATCCCAACCCGTGTTGCCATGCACCCTCCCTTTGGTCTAGAGCCGCCGCGAGTGTACTGCCTCGCCCCAGTGCAGGACCCTCCGCCGTGAGGCCGAAGGCCGGGGTATGAGAAGGGGTGCTCTCGTGGGTCTGGCTTCGCTTTGCTCGGCGCTCGCGCTCGCCGGCCCGGCCGCTGCGGACGTGCAGATCGGGGTCGTCGACGACCACGCCAAGGGCAATTCCGAGCAGTTCTTCGGGCAGATGAACGACATCGGCCTCAGCGAGGTGCGCGTCACGATCCTGTGGGATCCCGCCGCCCCGCTGACGATCACGGATCAGGAGGCGATCGGGCGCATGCTTCCGTTCGCCCAGGCCCGGGGAATCCGAGTCCTGTTCGTGATCGACCTCGCAACGCCGCGGGCCGTCGGCAACTCGGCAGTGGCCGCGGGCCAGTTCGCCGCCTTCGCCGCGCACGTCGCGCGCACGTTCCCGACCGTCAAGGACATCATCGTCGGCAACGAGCCGAATCAGACCCGGTTCTGGCAGCCCCAGTACAACCCGAACGGCACGCCCGCCGCCTGTGTCGCGTACGAGCGGCTGCTCGCGGCCTCCTACGACGCGCTCAAGCAGGTCGACGCGGGCATCAACGTGATCGGCGTCGGCCTCTCCCCCCGCGGGAACGACGCGCCGAGGGCGAGCAGCAACGTCTCGCGCTCGCCGGTTCGCTGTCTGCGCGACATCGGCGCGGCCTACCGCGGCAGCGCGAGGCGCAGGCCGATCATGGACGAGTTCAGCTTCCACCCCTATCCGCGCTCCGACCGCGACGCCGCGCTCAAGGGGTACCAGTGGCCGAACGCGGGCGTCGCCAACCTCGACCGGATCAAGCAGGCGTTCTGGGACGCCTTCAACGGCACGCGCCAGCCCCTCTTCGCCGAGCGCGGGCGCAGCGGCGGGATCAAGTTCAGGCTCGACGAGGCCGGCTGGCAGGTGCGGGTGATCGAGAGCGCCGCGCACGCCTACGAGGGCAGCGAGAACGTGCCGACCACCGAGGAGGCGCAGCAGGCGCAGATCTACGCCAGCCTGATCCGCTACCTCGCCTGCGACCCGAGCGTCCGCTCCCTGCTCTTCTTCGGGCTCTTCGACGAGCCGATCCTCGACCGCTGGCAGGCCGCGCTCATCCGCGCCGACGGCACCAGGCGGCCCGCCTACGACGCCGTCAAGAACACGTTCGCCCAGACCGGCGGCCGCTGCACCGGCAAGACCCGCTCGTGGAGCCACAGCCGTCACCGTCGCCGGAGCGCGGGCCACCTTCCCCCGCGCCCGCCGCGTGCCCGCGAAGCAGCGCTCGTGGTCGTTCACCGTCCGCGCCGACGAGACGGCCCGGTACTGGGCCGGCATCTTCCGGGTCAAGGGCCCGAGCGAAGGTCGATCGCAAGAGCATCGCCCGCTCGTTCTTGCGGTCGGGCGGCGTCCTGCGGGGGACCGGGACCGCGAAGGCCTACTGGACCACCCGCGCGAAGCTCCGCAGCCGCACGCTTCGCGCCGGCTGGTACGTCTACGGCGTCCAGCTGGTCGCCGAGACGAACAGGAAGCGGACGTCGACGTTCGTCGGGCGCCCGTTCCGGGTCGGCAAGCCGCTCTAGCCCTCACTGGCTCGTTCGGAGAAGGTCAAACCCGCCGGTAGGAGCTGAATCGACCGCGAATCGTCATGCCGAGCGCGCAGCGCAAGGCGGATTCGTGGGCGAGAAAAAAGCGGCGGGCCGGAGGGGAAGCTCCGAGGACGACCTCCCCCTCCAGTTGAACCGCGCTCCGGACCTTGGCGACGGACGGGGTCTGAATCCGTCGCCGGACGAGCACAGACCCGCCGCTAGCACCGAAGTATTGCGCACCTTGCCGCGCGAAAACTAGGGGATTTACAAGTCGTATGAACCGGTCGATCACCGCTCGGCGAGCCGGATCAGCTTGGTGATCCGGCGGTGCGCCGAGGCCTTCGTCGCCGGCGGCCTGCACTTGAGCGCCAGCTCGCTCAGGGAGAGCGACGGATGCTCGAGCCGCAGCTCCGCCAGTTCGCGGAGCGGCGGGGCGAGCTCGTCGATGCGGCCCTCGTCGACGAGCCTGCGTACGGCCTCGAGCTGCACGTGGGCGGCGCGGCTCGTCCGGACGAGGTTGGCGTGATCGGCGTTCGCGAGCCGGTTGGCGCGCGCCTTCGCCTCCCCCATCACCACACGCTCCTGGAAGGCCAGCACGGCGTCGCTCGCGCCGGCCGCGGCGAGCGTGTCGGCGATCGCCTCGCCTCCCTTCGCGTAGGCGTAGGCGTGACCGCGCCGCTCCGCGGCCCGCAGCGCCACCCCCTCGGTGGCTGCGACGGCGACGATGAACTCCGCACCGGCGCGCCCGGCGGCGCGCAGCTCCAGGTGGGGCGCACGCGGCCCGCTCACCGAGCCGCCTCCGAGCAGCGCCCCGCGCAGGTAGGCGGAACGGCAGCAGCTGCGACCGACGACGCGCTTCGGCGGCTTCTCCAGCGGCGCGAGCGTGGAGGTCAGCACGCCGGCCTCGTGCAGCACCTGCAAGGCCCTCCCGCTGCCCACGACGTGCAGCTGGTACCTCGTGCCCCGGTCGAAGGCCCGGCGGCGATAGGTGCGGATCTCGGACTCGACGCCGAACGAGCGCAGCAGGCTGAACGCCCGCCTCGCCACCGCGTTGCTGGCGACGTCGAGGTGGAGCGCCACCTCGCCGCGACCGAGCAGATGGACCGCGCCGGCGCTGTGGAAGAGCGCCGAGAGCTCGGCCAGGCGGCAGCATTCGCGCCTCGGCGCGATCGAGGCCAGCTCGTTGCGGATTTCGTCGGAGAGCACCAGGCCATCCTTCCAGCGCGAGCAGGCGTCGCTTGTAGTCGAGACCGAGGTCGCCGAACGAGCCCAGCCCGTCGACGCCGACGACACGGTGGCAGGGGATCACGATCGCGAAGCGATTCCGCGCGCAGAACGAGCCCGCGGCCCGCGCGGCCCGCCGGCGCCCGGCCAGCTCTGCGAGCTCTCCGTAGCTGACGACCTCGCCGCGCGGCACCGCGCGCAGCGCCTCGGCGAGCCGGCGGCCGAAGGGGGTCTCCTCCTCCAGGTCGACGTCCACGTCGTCGAACGACACGTCCTCGCCGGCGAAGTAGGCCGCGAAGCGCCCGGCGAGCGGGTGCTCGCCCTCGGGCTCGAGCCCCGGCCGCGGGTGCATCGCCCAGAGCAGCCGGCGGCCCGTCGAACCAGAGCTCCCCCACGCCCCAGCGCTCCAGCGGCGTAGCGCACCATCCTCGGCGGCATCGACAGCCAATCTACAATCGGCCGCATGAGCAGCCAGGGAATCTTCAGACCGCCGACACCGCAGAACGAGCCCGTCAAGGGCTACCTCCCCGGATCGCCGGAGCGCAGCGAGCTCCGCGTCCGCCTCGCCGAGATGCAGGGCGACCGCCTCGAGATCCCGAACGTGATCGGGGGCGAGGACGTCCGCACCGGCAAGACGTTCGAGGCCGTGATGCCCCACCGCAAGGACCACGTGCTCGCCGACGTCCACCAGGGCGGCGCCGAGGAGGTGCAGCAGGCGATCGACGCGGCCGGCGAGGCCTGGCACGACTGGTCGCGGATGCCGTGGGAGGAGCGCGCGGCGATCTTCCTCCGCGCCGCCGAGCTGCTCTCCGGGCCCTGGCGCGCAACCCTCACCGCGGCCACGATGCTGAACCAGTCGAAGACGGCCTACCAGGCCGAGATCGACGCGGCCGCCGAGCTGATCGACTTCTGGCGCTTCAACGTCGAGTACCTCGTCCGGATCTACGAGCAGCAGCCGGTCTCGTCGCCGGGCGTGTGGAACCGGATGGAGTACCGGCCGCTCGAGGGCTTCGTCTTCGCGGTCAGCCCGTTCAACTTCACCGCGATCGGCGGCAACCTGACGACGAGCGCGGCGCTGATGGGGAACACGGTCGTGTGGAAGCCCGCCTCGACCGCGGCGGTCTCCGCCTACTGGACGATGCGCCTGCTCCAGGAGGCCGGCCTTCCCGACGGCGTGATCAACCTGGTCTACGGGGCGGGCGCGTCGATCGGCGACGCCGCCCTCGCGAGCCCGAAGCTGGCCGGGATCCACTTCACGGGCTCGACCCCGGTCTTCCAGAGCATGTGGAAGACGGTCGGCGACAACATCGCGAGCTACGAGAGCTACCCGCGGATCGTCGGCGAGACCGGCGGCAAGGACTTCATCGTCGCCCACCCGACCGCGGACGTCGACGCCGTCGCCACCGCGATCATCCGCGGCTCCTTCGAGTACCAGGGCCAGAAGTGCTCCGCGGCCTCGCGGGTGTACGCGCCCGCGAGCGCCTGGCCGCAGTTGCGCGAGCGGCTCGCCGACGAGGTGGCCACGCTGAAGATGGGCGACGTCACGGACTTCGAGAACTTCATGGGCGCCGTGATCGACCAGAAGGCCTGGGAGGGCCACAAGAAGGCGATCGAGGGCGCCAGGCGGTCGAGCGAGACCGAGATCCTCGTCGGCGGCGGCGCTGCGAACGACGAGGGCTACTTCATCGAGCCGACCGTGATCGAGACCACCGATCCGGGCAACGTGCTGATGCGCGAGGAGCTGTTCGGGCCGATCGTCACCGCGTACGTTTACCCCGACAACAAGTGGGAGGACACGCTCGAGCTCGTCGACAAGACGGCTCCGTACGGGCTGACGGGCGCGGTGTTCGCACAGGGACCGCGGCGCTCTCCGGCAGGCGCACGAAGCGCTCGAGCACGCGGCCGGCAACTTCTACGTGAACGACAAGCCGACCGGCGCAGTCGTCGGCCAGCAGCCTTTCGGCGGTGGGCGCGCCTCGGGAACGAACGACAAGGCGGGCTCGATGTGGAACCTGATTCGCTGGGCCAGCCCGCGCACGATCAAGGAGACGTTCGTGCCGGCAACCGACTACCGCTATCCGTTCATGGCGCCCGACGGCGACGGGAACGGCGCAGCGCCGTAGGAGGGGTTGGCGGAACGACGTTCGTCGCCGGGGTGCGATGGTCGTTCCGAAGGCAAGGACGTAGGGAGCGTTCGTATGCGCAGCTATACGGGCGCGACTGAGGACGCAGCCTCGGGGCGAGCAGCGCGGCCCGGCGGCACAGCGTCGTTGCGTCAGGCCCTCCTAGTCGACGTCTGCGCGGGCGTAGCGCCAGCTCGCAGCCAGCCAGCTCGCCACCGCGATCGCCGGGAGCACGACGAGGGCCGCCGACAGCGAGCCCGCCTTGAGCTCGACGTCGATCCCGTCCACGGCGCCCAGGATCGACGACGCCCAGCCGATCACCGTGAAGCGCCCGGCCCCGTCCGAGGTGTAGGCGGCCAGGTTCTCCCAGACGAGGACGAAGGCGAGCCCCCACCACACAGCGCGGCGGAACCAGAGACCGGCCGCCACGAACAGGCCCGAGTACGCGAGCGCGGCGAGCGACGCTGCGAGCGGCGTCATCCAGGCGACGTCGCCCGCGCCCGCCACCACGGCCGACACCGTCAGAGGCAGCGCCGTGAGCGGGACGACGACGCTGACGGTGGCGAGCAGTGCGGCCGCGGGCAGCTGCCAGCGCGGGACCGGCTTCAGCCAGACGTAGACCAGCAGCCGGTCCTCGACGAGGTCGCCGACCGCCGACGTCCCGAGCCACAGGGCGGCGAGCGGGACGAGCAGGCCGAACCCGTACCCCGCGACGGCGTCGGCGGCCGCCTCGGACGGGTCGGAGTCCGAGCGGGCGAAGACGCCGATCAGGATCGAGAGCGCCGAGAGCCCGCCGATGCCGAGCAGGCGCGGCACGGTGAGCTGCGTGCGCAGGAGCAGCCGGTAGAGCGCCCCGAGCGCGAACACGCGCGGACGGGCGGAGGCTTCGGCAGCCGTGCTCATCGCTGCACCACGTAGCGAAACAGGCCCTCGAGGTCGGCGTCCAGCGGGCGAACCTCGAACAGCCGCGCCCCGTGCTCCCGGGCGAGGGGCGCGAGCGCGTGTGCCAGCGCCCTGGTGTCGGTCGTGTCGAGCTCGAGCGCCTCGTCGCCGTCGAGCCGAACGCCGACGGCGCTCCCCGCAGCGATCAGCGCACCCGCGAGCTCGCGCGGGCGGTCGGTGCGCACGCGAACCCGCATCGGCCGGTCGTCCATCAGCGCGCGCAGCTCGCGGAAGTCACCCGCCGCCGCCAGGCGGCCCTGCGACATCACGAGCACGCGGGAGCCGAGCCGCTCCACCTCGTCGAGGACGTGGCTGGAGACGATCACGCAGCGGCCCTCGCTCCCGAACCGGCGGAAGAGCCCAACCATGTGGCGCCGCTGCCTGGGATCGAGGCCTGTCAGCGGCTCGTCGAGCACGAGCACGGAGGGGTCGTGGACGATCGCCTGCGCGACCTTGACCCGCTGCCGCATCCCCTTCGAGTACGCCGGCAGGTGACGGGAGTCGGCGGGATCGAGCTCGACCTGCTCGAGGGCGCCGGTCGCCGCCCCGACCGGGTCCGGGAGACCCTGCAGCCGCGCGGAGAGCGCGACGAACTCGCGGGCCGTCAGCGGCTCGAAGACCCCCTCCTGCTGCGGCACGAGGCCGATACGGCGCGCGACGCCGATATCGGTGCGCGGGTCGGTGCCGAGCACGCGCACCGACCCCTTCGAGGGCCGCGCAAGGCCGCAGAGCATCCGGAACATCGTCGACTTGCCGGCGCCGTTGGGCCCGAGCAGCGCGGTCACGCCCGGCCCGACGTCGAAGCTGACGTCCGAGACGGCGACGAGCCGCCCGAACCACTTCGAGACGCCGTCCGCGACGACCCGGGGCTCGTCGCTCATCGGAACGACTCCAGGCGGCGGTAGCGCAGCCAGCAGACGAACGCGCCGAGGAGAATCGTGGCGCCGAGCCCGCCGACGACAACGGGCGTCGAGAGCTCCGAGACGGGCTCACGGTCGTCGGGCTCCTCGTCGAAGATCCGGTAGGCGAGATCGAAGGCCACGAACGGCGAGCTGATCAGGTCGAGCTCGTTGGGCGCGTCCGCGCTCTCGATCGCCGACCGCACCACCGCGGCCGGCACGAACAGCAGCAGCACGATGCCGACGGCCGCGGCGGCCCGCCGGGCCGTGAAGCTCGAGACGGCCAGCGAAAGCGAGGTGTAGAGCAGCGCGGTGGTGACGCCGGCGGCCAGAATCTGCAGCAGCAGCTTGGGCACGTCGCCCGCGGACGGCCCGAAGCCCGCGAGCACGAACGCGAGCAGCATGAAGAGCAGCGGACCGACCGTGATCAGAAGCATCACGGCGAAGACCCCGAGCCACTTCGCGAGCAGATAACGGTTGCGGTCGAGCGGCCCGGCGAGGTAGAGCCCGAGCATGCCGCTCCGCCGGTCGGGGCCGAGGGCCTCGGGGGCGATCAGCGCCGCGAAGAGCGCGAGCGCCGTCCCGATGATGAACATGTAGTCGCCGTACGAGATCAGGTCCCCGACGGCGATGTCCCCGAGAATCACCGAGAACGCGACCGAGGCGAGCGCGGGCAGGTACGCGATCGTGAGCGTGATCGCAGGCAGCACCTTGTGCCGGCCGCCACGGCCGAGCCCGAGCACGCGCCGGGCCGTGAACTCGACCAGAGTGAGGATCGCGCGCGCCGGACGCTCGTGGGGTCCGTCGTACGGCCGGTAGCCGAGGTCGAAGAGGCGCGCGTCCTGCGTCACGCCCCCTCCCCGAGGTAGATGTCCTCGAGCGTCCGCCCCCGCGGCTGCAGGCGTCGCAGCCCGACCCCGAGGTCGGCGACGGCGTCGCGGACGGCGTCGTACGCCTCGTCCGAGGCGCCGAGCAGGAGCACGTCGCCGTCGACCGAGACCTCGAGGCCCGACCGGGACAGGATCGAGGCCAGCTCGTCCCCGCGCTCGTCCACCTCGACGACGAGCCCACCCGGGCCGCGCCGGAGGTCCTCGAGCGTGCCGGCGCGCACGACCTCGCCGCCTTCGACGATCACGACCGCGTCGCAGATCCGCTCCACCTCCTCGAGGTGGTGGGACGAGACGACGATGTTGACGCCGAATTCGGTGCCGATCCGCCTGATCAGCGCGAGCATCTCCGTACGCTGCATCGGGTCGAGCCCGTCGGTCGGCTCGTCGAGCAGGACGAGCTCGGGATCGTGGACGATCGCCGACGCGAGCTTGACCCGCTGCCGCTGCCCCGTGGACATCTCACCGACCGGCCGGAAGCGCTCCTCCCCCAGCCCCACGAGCCACAACGCCTCGTTCGCGCGTTGGACCGCCGCCCGCCGCGGCAGGAGGTGCATCTCGGCGAGGTGGCGGACGAAGTCGGTCGCGGCGAGCTCGGACAGGAGGTCGTGGTGCTCGGGCGCGTAGCCGATCCGGGAGCGCACGTCGATGCCCGCGGTGGCCGGATCCTTGCCGAGGACGGTCAGCTCGCCGCCGTCGCGCGAGCGGAGACCGAGCACGAGCGAGATGAACGTCGTCTTCCCCGCGCCGTTCGAGCCGAGCAGGCCGGTGATGCCGGGGCCGATGTCGGCCACGAGCCCGGCGAGCGCGACCGTGCGGCCGTAGCGCTTGACGACCCCGCGTGCGGAGATGACGACGTTCACGTCGGGCTCGGCCACGGCGACAGGCTAGACAGCCTGGCCGACTCAGACACCGCTCGGCGAGGCATCCTTACGGGGTGACCCGCTTTCTCTTCCTGTTGACGCTGCTCGCGTTGGCTTTCCCGGCGGGAGCCCTGGCCGGCCCGATCGTCGACCAGGCCGCCGAGGCGCTGGCGAGCGACCCGGTCTATGTCCATCCCGACGCGGAGCCCACGATCTCGCAACCGGATGCCGACAGGCTGCGCGAACGGATCGCCGACTCGGACGCAGGTCCCGTCTACATCGCGATCCTGCCGCGCGAGGCGCGCAACGAGGCGGGGGGCGACGCGACACAGGTGATCGCGGAGCTCGCGCAGACGCTCGACCGGCGAGGCACGTACGCCGTCGTCGTCGGTGGCCAGTTCCGAGCGGGAAGCAACGTTCTCGCGCGCGGCGAGGCGGCGCGGGCCGCCACCGAGGCGTTCGAGCAGCACAGCGACGAAGGGCTCGCGGCCACGCTGCTCGCGTTCGTCGACGAAGCCGCCGCCGTGCGCGGCGACTCCGGCGGGAGCGGTTCCGAGGACACCTCGTGGTTGCCGATCCTCGCCGTTGTCGGAGCCGGCGTGTTCGGCTTCGTCCTCCTTCGCCGACGCCGGCGCGCCCGCCGGGACCGCGAGGCGCTCGCAACGGGTAAGACGGTCGCCCAGGAGGACCTGCTCGCGCTCGCGGACGACATCCGCGACCTCGACCTGGACGTCGACATGCCCGACGTCGATCGCGAGGGGAAGGAGCACTACGGGCGCGCCGTCGAGGCGTACCAGCGCGCCGACCGGGCATACGACACCGCGCGGCGCCCACAGGATCTGGCGGCAGTGTCGAGCGCGCTCGAGGAGGGCCGGTACGAGATGGCCGGCGCAAAGGCCAGGCTCGAGGGCCGCGAGGCGCCCGACCGCACGCCGCCCTGCTTCTTCGATCCCCGCCATGGGCCGTCCACCCGCAATGTCCTCTGGGCTCCGCCCGGCGGCGAGCCCCGCGAGGTTCCCGCCTGCGCTGCCGATGCGGTCAGAATCGAGGAGGGCGAGGACCCCGAGCAGCGCGAGGTTCTCGTGGGCGGGCGGCAAACGCCGTATTGGGGCGTGCCCGGCCTGACGCCGTACGCGAGCGGCTTTTTCGGAGTTTTCGGCGGCGGCCTCTTCCCCGGTTTCCTGCTCGGGTCGATGGTCGGCGGCGGTCTCTGGGCGGGCGACGCCGGCGCAGACACGGGCGGCGACGGCGGCAGCGGCGATTGGGGCGGCGACTGGAGCGGCGGGGACTTCGGCGGCGGAGGCGGCGGCGACTTCGGGGGCGGCGGGGACTTCTAGCCCTGGGCCGGCTGCGTTTCCGGTAGCGGCATGCGACGATTTGCCGGATGGTCGACCCGCTCGAGCGCGAACGCACGCTGGACCGTTTGCGGACGATCTGCCTCGGGCTGCCCGAGACGACGGAACGCCTGAGCCACGGGGCGCCGACGTTCTTCGTCCGCGGCAAGCGCGCCTTCGTGATGGTCCTGACCGACCACCACGGCGACGGCCGCTTCGCGATCTGGTGTGCCGCCCCGCCTGGCATGCAGCGGATGCTCGTCGAGGCCGACTCCGAGCGCTTCTTCGTCCCGCCCTACGTCGGCCACCGCGGTTGGCTCGGCTTCCGGCTCGACCGCGCGCTGAGCTGGGACGAGCTCGCGGGGATCGTCGAGGACGCATATGCCGAGGTCGCCCCGGCCAAGCTGGTCGAGGCAGCCAGGAGCTCGTCGCCGGAGGCCTAGGCGCGGCCTGCCTTGTGCAGGTGCGCGTAGATCGAGCGCGCCGTCTTCGCGGGGATCCCGGGCACGCCTTCGAGCTCTTCCTGCGAGGCGCCGAGGAAGCGCTCCGCGGAGCCGAAATGTCGTAGCAGCGCCCGCCGCCGTGCAGGGCCGACGCCCGGGATCGTGTCGAAGATCGACTCGCGCGCCTTCGCGTCGCGGCGTTGCCGATGAAAGCCGAGCGCGAAGCGGTGGGCCTCGTCGCGGATCCGCTGCAGTAGCTGCAGTCCAGGCGAGTGGCGTGAGAGCACGATCGGCTCCGCCCGGTCGGGCACGAACACCTCCTCCTCCCGCTTGGCCAGTGCGATCACGGCTACGCGGGGCAGGTCGAACGCCTGCATCGCCTCGAGGGCGGCGGAGAGCTGGCCCTTGCCGCCGTCGATCACGACCAGGTTCGGCACGGCCGAGAACGACTCGTCGTACTCCTCGTCCGCGATGTCGCGCAGCCTCGCGAAGCGACGTGACACCACCTCGGACATGGCCGAGAAGTCGTCGGGCCCGGACTCCAGCCCGCGCACGCCGAACTTGCGGTAGTGCGCCTTCTTCGGCATGGCATCCTGGAACACGACCATCGAGCCGACCGGCGACTCGGCCTGGATGTTCGAGATGTCGTAGCACTCGATCCGCAGCGGCAGCGCTTCCAAATTGAGGCACTCGCGCAGCTCCTCCAGCGCCTGGACCCGGCGCAGCCGCGATTGCTCGGCGGCCACCTCCTCGTGCTCGATCGCGAGCCGCGCGTTCTGATCGGCCAGCTCCTGGAGCCGCCGCTTCTCGCCGCGCTCGGCAACGCGGACCTCGACGCGCGAGCCGCGGCGCTCCGAGAGGAACTCCGCGATCGCGTCGGTATCGCCCGCGACGGCCGCGACGATGATCTGCGGCGGCACGCTGGGCGTCGAGCCGTAGTACTCGAGCATGAACGCCTCCAGCACGGTTGCCGGGTCCTGGCCCTCGACGTTCTCGAGGTGGAACCCGTAGCGGTCGATCAGGCGGCCGCCGCGGAGGGGGAAGACCTGCACGGCCGCACGGTCGCCCTCGATCGCGAAGCCGATCACGTCGACGTCCCCGACGCTGCGCCGGTCGGCGGCCTGCCGCTCGGCCAGGTGCCTGACGGCGAAGAGGCGGTTGCGGTTGCGCGCGGCCTCCTCGAAGCGCTCGTTCTCCGCGGCCTCCTTCATCTTCGCCTCCAGCTGGCGCTGGATCGGCCGCGTCTCGCCCGAGAGGAACTCGATCACGCCGTCCACGATCTCGCGGTACCCCTCCTTCGAGACATAGCCCACGCACGGCGCCAGGCAGCGCTCGATGTGGTAGTCGAGGCAGGGAATCCCCGAGTGGCGGCCGGGTTGCGGCCCCTCGCACGGCCGGTACGGGAAGACGCGGTTGAGCACGTCGAGGGTCTCGCGCACCTTCTTGGCATTCGCGTACGGCCCGAAGTAGACGACGCCGCGCCGGTGGCGCTCGCGCGTGAACATCACGCGCGGGTAGTCGTCCTCGACCGTGACGGCGATGTACGGGAACGACTTGTCGTCGCGCAGCTTCACGTTGAACGGCGGCCGGTGGCGCTTGACCAGGTTCTGCTCCAGGTGCAGCGCCTCGACCTCGTTCGAGGTGACGATCACCTCGAGGTCGGCGATCCGCTCGGGCAGCTGCGCCTGCTGGTACTTGCGCAGGCCCTTCTGGAAGTAGCTGCGCACGCGCGGCCGCAGCGACTTCGCCTTGCCGATGTACAGCACCCGGCCGCGGGCGTCTCGGAAGATGTAGACGCCCGGCTTTGCAGGGAGCTTCTTCAGTTTCTCCTCGAGCTCTTCTGCGACTTCCGTCACGCTACCCAGGCTAGTGTGCGCGCCCCGTGCGCCGCGCCCTCCTGCTGACCGCTCGCGTTGCTCACCCTCGCCGGCTGCGGTTTCGGCGAGGAGGAACGACGACTTCTTGGTCGGCGTCGTGGAGGACTCGACGCGCCAACCGGAGCCCGCGGCGGCGCAGGCCCGCGTGCAGGCGGTCCGCGACGCAGGCTTCGACGCGATCCGGATCACCTCGATCTGGGCTCCGGGACAGACCGAGCCGGAGGCGGCCGAGCTCGACGTCCTGCGGAACGTCGCCGAGGCGGCCCGAGACCTGGAAGTGCGCCTCTTCATCGCCGTGTACAACGCGGGCAGCGCGACGACTCCGCGCACCGACCAGGACCGCGCGGACTTCGCCGCGTACGCCGCCTCCCTCGCCCGCACCCTGCCGGTGCGCGACTTCATCATCGGCAACGAGCCGAACCTCAACCGCTTCTGGATGCCGCAGTTCGGCCCCGGCGGCGAGAACGTCGCCGCCCAGGACTACGGGCTCCTGCTCGCCGAGAGCTACGACGCGCTCAAGGCCGTGTCGGAGGACGTGAACGTGCTCGGCGGAGCCCTCGCCCCCCGCGGCAGCGACCGGCCCGAGCTGCCCCGCGACACCCATTCGCCGACCGCCTTCCTGCGCGACCTCGGCGCCTGGTACCGCCAGAGCGGCCGCGACGAGCCCCTGATGGACATGCTCGCCTACCACCCCTACGAGACGAACTCGAGCGTGCCGCCCGGGAACCCGCACCCGGACTCTACGACGATGACGCTCGGCGACTACGACCGCCTACGCACGCTGCTCGAGGAGGCGTTCGGCGGGACCGCCCAGGAGGGCGAGGACCTGCCGATCCTCTACACGGAGTTCGGCGTCGAGTCGATCATCCCGCCGGACAAGGAGTCGCTCTACGAGGAGCAGGAGTTCGCCTCCGTGAAGCCCGTGGACGAGCAGACCCAGGCCGACCACTACGTGAAGGCGATCGAGCTCTCGTACTGCCAGGAGACGGTGATCGGGATCCTGCTCTTCCACGTCTTCGACGAGATCGACCTGCGCGGCTGGCAGTCGGGGGTGCGCTACGTCGACGACACGCCGAAGGCGAGCTACGAGCCGGTCAAGCAGGCGGCCGAGGCAGCGCAGAACGGCGAGATCGACTGCGACGACGAGGGCTAGTCTTTCTCCAGTGAGCGGTCAGTACGTCGCCTACGCCTTCTATCGCGTCGATCCGGCCTGGCGCCGGCTGCCTGTCGAGGAGCGCGCGGCAATGAAGGACGCCTTCGCCGACGTGGTCGAGTCGTGGGCCGAGCGCATGGACGCCGTCCGCGCCTACTCGACCACAGGGGTCCGGCCGGACACCGACTTCTTCCTCTGGAAGATCACCCAGCGCTACGAGGATCTCGGCGAGCTCGGCGCCGAGCTGAACGCCTCGCCGCTCTCCGGCTGGCTCACGACGCCCTACTCCTACCTCGCCACGACGAAGCCCTCGCAGTACACGAGCGCTCGCCGCGCCCGCAAGGTCGTCCCGCGCGGGCACCCATACCTCGTCGTCTACCCGTTCGTGAAGACCCGCGCGTGGTACGCCCTGCCCGAGGACGAGCGCCAGCGCGCCATGGACGAGCACATCGCGGTCGGGGCCAGGTTCGCGTCGATCCAGAACCACACGACGTACTCGTTCGGGATCGACGACCAGGAGTTCATGACCGCCTTCGAGTGCGAGGAGCCGGCCGACTTCATGCACCTGATGCTGACGCTGCGCGAGAGCGAGGCGTCCCGCTACACCGAGCGCGACACGCCGATCTTCGTGGGCCAGTGGCTGCCCGTGCGCGCGGCCCTGGACGCCCTCGACGGCGCAGGCTCGCGGGTCGAAGCCTCCTCGTAGCCCGAGACCGAACGCGCTCTCTTTCGCGCGGTTTCCGTGCTTGCCGCGCTACGCCGGCTGCCACCGTCGCGTTGGCGGCGTGGGACGTGTCCGTGCAGCGCGGGAACGCGGCGAAGCCGCTCGGGGCCGGCGTCCTTGCCTGTGGAAAGGTCGTGACGCTTTCTTGACGGTGCCTGGCACCGAGCAAACAGCGGCCCTGGCCCTTCCGTCGTCGACATCGCAAGTGTGCTATATAGCAGTCTTGAGATAACCGAGAGGAGGCGCTCGTGCCCAAGACGACTGACGTCGGACTCGACGAGATCGAGATCACGAGTACCGAGAAGGTTCTCGCTCTCGTCCTGGTGGTCTTCTTCCTGATCGGTGGTGTCTGGGCGTACTCGAAGCTCGACGACATCGGCGGGCCTCGGCCACCGGAGACCTATTTCACGCCCTCGGAGCGCGCCGCGGTCACCCGCGCCGACCGCGCCCAGCAACGCCTGGACCGGGCGGGCATCGCTCTCGAGCGCGCGGGCGAACAGCTCGAGCTGGCACGCGAGGAGTACCGGACCGCGCTCGACGCCGGCAGGCAGGCGCCCGCTCTCGAGGCGGCGTATCGCAGCGCCCAGCGCAACCTCACGGCGGCCCGCAGCCGGGAGCGGAGTGCTCGAGTCGAGGCCGCCGCCGCTCAGCCAGCGAGTGCCCGTGCCCAGGGCCGGGCCGCAGCCGAGGCCGAGGACTCGACGAGCCAGAGCGAGCTCGTCACGTTTGCGTTCCGCCTCACGTTCGTGCTCGCAGTGCTCGGATTCGCCTACTGGCTGCTGATCCGGCTGAAACGGTCGGGCTCGCGCTACCTCCCCGTCGCGTTCGCGCTCGTCGGCTCGGCGGCGGTGCTGTCGCTCGTCCTGGCCGGCGACTACGTCACGGACTACATCGACGTCCAACAGCTCGGCCCGCTCGTGCTCTCCGCGGCCGGGATCGCGCTGACCCTGTTCGCGTTCTGGTGGCTGCAGCGCTACCTCGCGCGGCGACTCCCTCTGCGCCGCGTCCGCAAGGGCGAATGTCCGTTCTGCGGCTACCCGTTGCGCGGCGGCGACCACTGCGAGGGGTGCGGCCGCAACGTGGTCGCGGAGTGCGGGAGCTGCCAGAGCCCGCGCCGCGTGGGCACGCTCCATTGTGGGGCCTGTGGCGCCGGCTAGACGCCGTACGAGTGCTGGTCGCGCCAGACGCGGAACATCGCGAACGCGCAGATGATCAGCACCAGGAAGAACACGAGCGCCTCGCGGCCCGAGGGCCGCTGCAGGAAGAACGCGCCCAGGTCCACGACGGCCAGGACCGCAGCGCCGTAGAAGGCCACCTTCGCCCGCGTCGACCACGCCTCGATGTCCGATCGGCGCTCGCGCCAGACCAGGTAGAGGAAGAACGCGATCGCGAGGAAGAACGCGATCTGCGCGAGCAGGAACAGCGCGGTCAGGGTTGCCTGCAGCTGCAGGACGACGACGACGAGCGCGATCAGGCCGACGATCAGCAGGCCGCGGACGAAAGGGTTCATGTCTCGGAGGACGCGCATCAGCCAGTCATGTAGGCGCGCACGGCAAGCGCACCCGCCAGCAGGGTAGCCCCGGCGAACCAGAGCAGCCGGCGGCGGGGTTCGGCGGGCGCGTACAGCCACGGCGCCAGGGCGGCGGCGAGCGCAAGCGACCCGTAGGCGTAGTGCAGCTCGTCGCCGGCCCGGCGATCGTCCGAGAGGAGCAACAGGCCCAGCCCGACCTGGGCTACGAGCGCCGTCTGCGCAAGCGCGAGCAAGTGCGGAACCACGCGTCCCACGCTACGCGTCCTAGTTACACGGTACGCGTACGCGCCCGCGGCCGACGCCAGCACCGCCACCGCGATCACGACGACGGCGAGCGTCTCGTGGGCCGTGAGCACGCGCCGAATGTATAGGCTCGGTCCGGATGGTCGAAGAGGGCAAGCCTGCACCTGACTTCGAGCTGAAGAGCGACGCCGGCGAGACCGTGCGCCTCTCCGACCTCAAGGGCAAGCCCGTGGTCGTCTACTTCTATCCCAAGGACGACACGCCCGGCTGCACCGCCCAGGCCTGCGGGATCCGGGACAACTACGAGGCCTTCGGCGAGCGCGGCGCCGTCGTGCTCGGGATCAGCCCCGACGACGAGAGCTCCCACGTCAAGTTCAAGGAGAAGTACGGGCTGCCGTTCACGCTCCTGGCCGACCCCGACCACCGGGTCGCCGAGCAGTACGGCGTCTGGGGCGAGCGCAAGCTCTACGGCAAGACCTACATGGGCGTCGAGCGCTCGACCTTCGTGATCGGCCCGGACGGGAACGTGGCGCACGTGATGCGGCGGGTCAAGCCGGACACGCATGCGCAGCAGGTGCTCGACTCGCTGCCGTCCTAGTCGGTTTCGGGGTTCTGAGCGGTACTGACGCCGGTTGCGTTCGCGTGCTGTACGGTGCGCGCGCCTGCTTCTGAAGAAGTCGTGAATTTCGCGCACGAGGGCGCTTAGAACCGGCTGCGGCCGCGCATCTACCTCGTGGCGAAGACGACACGGAGGTTCCCCCCATGCTCCAACGGTCGACGCTCGTACTCGCACTCCTAGCGCTCGGCGGCGCACCCGCCGCCGCCTCGCCGGCCCTGCTGCCTCCAGCTCCCGTCCTGGCGGCACCGGCGTCGTCGCAGCTCGCGCTCGAGGCGCTCGGCGACGCGGTGACCTCCGAGCTCAATCGCGTGCGAGCTGCGCGTGGGCTGCAGGCGCTGCGTCCGAACGCCTCGCTCGCCGCCTCGGCGCGCAGGCACTCGACGCAGATGGGCTCGCGTGGGTTCTTCGACCACGATTCCGCCGACGGCACGCCGTTCTGGCGCAGGATCGAACGCTTCTACGTCGACCGGGGCTTCAGCAGCTGGGCCGTCGGCGAGAACATCTTCTGGCAGTCGCCGAAGACGCTCGCTGCGATCACGGTCGTGCGTTCCTGGCTGAGATCGCCCGGGCCACAAGGCGAACATGCTCTCGCGCGACTGGCGTGACGTCGGAGTCGGCGCGGTCAGCCTGCCGCGGGCGCCGGGCGTCTACGGGGGCGCCCCGGTCACGATCGTCACGGTCGACTTCGGCAAGCGGAGGCGCTGAGCGAACGTCACTCGATGGAGTGGCAACCTCCCGAGGCCGGTTGCCGAACATCTGGCTGGGCGTCCCGCCGGGGCCGCAGCGGTAGGGGCGCCCTACCGACCGAAGTCCACCCAGCCTCGCTGGGCCTGCACTTCGGTCGGTTCCTTTTTGGCCAAGCGGGCCGGGCTCGGCCGTTTTCCTGGTACGGGCGGGACCTACACGCGCGCTTCCCGGTCTGTTGAGGTTACGCCCGGGCGGCGTCGAGTCTCCCCCGCCGCCTGCTCCGCGGGGTCCCGGGCCGGGCCGCATGCCCCGGGGCCCCGCCCTTTACGAGCCCGTGCGCGATGCGGAGGTCCGGCGTTCGCCTCACTGACGCCGCTCGCGCGCCCCCGTAAGTGTATCTCTCCCGAGGCCAGGGCGGATGACGGTCTGGTGACGGCGTCCAGCGCGCGTCCTACGTCGTCGAGAACGCTGTACTGCTCCGGCTCGATCGCCCTCTACGCCGAGGACACGACCGTGCTCTACGGCCCCGTGCGGCTCAACCGCCTCGCGCCTCCGCCGGCGTAGACCCTCTTAAACGCTACGGGGGCCCGCCGCGTCTACCGTGTCTACCTGCCTGCGGTCGCTCGGTACCTCGACCACTTCTACTCGACCATTTGCGAACGCCGTTTGGATTCGGTGGTAGGTGGCGAAACACTCTTCGCGGCTCGTGAGCCACGGAGACCTCGCCAGCACCTCGTCTTCGGCGTCGCCCTCGAGTTCCCAACGCCAGTGGCGCACCGCCGCAAGCGGCTGCGGTTCGTACACCCTGAACCTCACGCCGCCTGCCCCTCGACTGACGGGTCGGAGCCGAAGCCGAACTCCTCCTCAGCGCACTCGGGGCAGTAGATGACGACTCGGCTGTCAAACGTGAGAGACGCCTTCCACCGTGGGTCGCCCACCTGGAAGAAGGCGTCCTCCCAGTCGCTCTGACTACCACACTCCTCGCACCGCAGCATTGTCGCCCCCCTCTGGATGAGCACTCGGCGGGGACGGGCAGCCGACAAGCCCCCTCACTCGACGCACTGCCCGGTGTCTCCCCAGCCGGGTGCCGCAGAGGCGATTTCTAGCGAAGCGGGTGTGAGCGCCCGATTGACGCTGTCTATGGATTTCGAAACCATGCGGCCCGCTCGCCTACCGGCACGCCGCATGCTCGATTCTTTCGCCGCGCGGGAACGGAGCAAGGGTGGCCGAGCGAATGGTCGAAGCGAACGGGGTCGAGGTGTGCGCCGAAGCGTTCGGCGACCCAGCCGACCCGCCGGTCCTCCTCGTCATGGGCAGCGGAGGGTCGATGCTCTGGTGGGACGAGGGCTTCTGCCGGCTGCTGGCCGACGGCGGACGGTTCGTCATCCGCTACGACCACCGCGACACCGGTCGCTCGGTCACGTACGAGCCGGGGAGCCCGGGATACACGGGTGCAGATCTCGTCTCCGACGCGGCCGGGGTCCTCGACGCCCACGGCATCCCGGCCGCCCACGTGGTCGGCGTCTCCATGGGCGGAGCGCTCGCACAGTTGCTGGCGCTCGACTTCCCGGGCCAGGTCCGCTCTCTCGTCCTGATCAGTACGACCCAGGCAGTGACCGGCGGGCGCGGCGGCCTCCCGCCGCCGACCGCGGCGTTCAACCGGTTCGCGGCGACGGCGACGGTCGACTGGACGGATCGAGACTCGGTGTCGGACTACCTCGTCGAGTACTCGCGCGTGCTCGCCGGCGGCCGACGTCCGTTCGACGAGGCAAGGCTCCGCGAGCTGGTCCGGCGCGACGTCGAGCGTGCCCGGAGCTTCGCGGCGGCACAGAACCACGACGCGCTCGCCGACGACGAGCGTTCACGGGAGCCGCTCTCCTCGATCGCCGTACCGACGCTCGTGGTTCACGGCACCGCCGATCCGCTGTTCCCGTTTCCGCACGGCGAGGCGCTCGCCGACGAGATCCCCGGCGCGCGGCTGCTGGCGCTCGAAGACGCGGGCCACGGCGTCGAGCGCGCCGACTGGGACCTGCTCGTGCGAGCGGTCCTCGAGCACACCCGCTTCGCCGAGGCGAACTGACGTGAGAGCCTCACGGATAGTCGACGACGAACACGGGAGAGCCGATCCGGCTCACGTCTGCCGGACCCCCCACTCCGTTGACCACATGATCGATCGTGCCTGCACTGAGGTTGACGGTCATGACGTGGTGGAGCCGAACACCCGGAGTCTGCGGGACCTCGAAGCCGTTTTCCGTGTGGATCGACGGGTCGTTCCGGTTGAAGACGTACACACCGCCGCCGTCGAGCCGGTGAGTCATCACTTGATCCGCGACCTTGTAACCGGCCCAGCCCTCGACACCGTCGTGCATCCAATCCGCCTGGCTCGGAGGGTCGTACGGCAATTCGTTCTGGTAGAGGATCGTCCTACCGTTTTCGCCGCTCCACACGGTGTTGTATTCCTGGAAGTGCTCGACGAACAGGCCCGTCGCCGTCACGTTGTCGCCGTTCACGACGACGCCGTTGCGGCCGGTGTTGGTGTTCCAGCGCTCGGTATCTGACAGGCGCTCGACGCCGTGGTCCGCACGCCATACCCAGGTGTGGTCGATCAGGACGTTGTCCCGATTGACCTCGAGCGCGATGTCGGCCTTGCCGATGTGGGGTCCGCCGACGCGGAAGTACACGTCCGACAGCGTCGTCGGGTTGGATGGGTCGTTCTTCTTCGGGCTCGAATTGCCGTTCCTCTTGCCGACCTGCAGGAGCGCGGGCGAGGCGACGGAGCCCGCGTCGATCGTGACGCCGGCGACGATCACGCCCGGAACGTCGGCGACGGTCAGCGGGATCGCGCCGTCGACCGCCGTCAGGGTCGCGTGCCCGAGGCCGAGGACCACCGTGTCCGCCCGCTTGACCGAGATGCTCTTGCCGACGTCGTAGATGCCGGGAGTGAGCAGGAGATTCATGCCGCGGGCGAGTTGGTTGTTGATCACCTGCACCGAGTCCGACGGTGTCGCTACGAAGAAGTCGCGGAGCGGGATCGTGCGGCCCGCCGTCACGCCATTGGCCCACGAGATCCCACTCGTGTGGGTGTGCGCCGAGGGAACTCGCACCGCGTAGTCGCCCTGGGCGTCGACAAAGAGGTACGGCCTCTCGCGGCTGACGGGGGTCGTCGGGAAGGTGGTGTACGGCGGGCTCGGGAACATGGCGTCGGACGGCGCGCCCTCGACACCCGCGAAGACCTGGTTCCACACGGCGTTCGACCAACCGCCGATCCGGCTGTTGCGGATCAGCCACTGCTGCTGGGAGCCGTTGATGACGAACGGCAGGTTGGAGTCTGCGATGAAGCCGCCGCTCGCGAACTGCGGCCCGGCCGTGCAGTAGTCCATGAGCGAGACGTTGCCGCCGGAGATGTTGAGCCGACGCATCGACGACGCCTGGGAGACGGCCCAGAAGTTCGCAGACGCGCGGCAGCCGTCCTGCCCGGCGGCGTTGATGTTGAGCGACAGGTTCGACAGCGTGCGCCAGAAGTTGACGAGGGCGTGGCAGTTGCTCGTCCCACCGCCGTCCAGGCAGCGGTTGTACACCTCGATCTTGCCGTTGATCGTCACGTCGGTCGGCGAGACGCCCAGACCGGCGACCTCGGTGTAATAGCCCACCTTCAGCTGAAGCGGCTGCCCGGCGCTCCCGTAAACACCCGGCTTGAACAGGAGCGCGTAGCGGTTCGTGCCCATCTCGTCGTCGACCTGCTGGGCATGGAGAGCGTCGACCGCTGCCTGAATCTGGCTGACCGGCATGCTCGGGTCGAAGATCAGGACGTTCGGCCCGAACGCGGTCGCCGGCGATACGGCGCTCGCGGTAGTGGGACCGGCGCTCGCAGTCAGAAAGAGCGCGACCGCGAGCAATGCAGGAGACAGAATCTTCGTCGAGCGAACCCGCAACATGGACTCCTCCTCGATCCGCGGAAATGCCGTCAGGCCGCAGCCGCCACGATCGTGTCTTGGCGGCGGGTAGTTACGTTCCCCGAAGAGCTCTCGACGAATCGTCTTGGCGGGTCTCCTCGACGAGTTAGCGCTCAGACCTGCCTCGGAACGTTGCCCGTCAGCGTGAACAGCCTGCGCATCGCTTTGTGTCCGAGATCGGCGGTCGGGTCGAACATGCACGGGCAGCCGCCGTCGATCACCTTGATGCCGTGCGCGCGGCCGTACTCCGCGGCCGTCTTCGAGACGCTGCCCGCCCCCGGCCCGCGGTGCATCCAGACGTGCTCGATGCCAAGGTCCGCACACTCGCGCATCGTCTCGTCGGCGATCTCCGGCTTCGTGCCGATCACGACCGCGTCGACGCCGCTCGGAATCGCGCGGAGATCGTGGTAGGCGCGATCGCCCTCCACCGTATCCGCGTTCGGATTCACCGCGAAGACCTCGTAGCCGCGGTCGCGGAGACGCTTGTAGACCGCGTTGCTGCCGTGGCTACCCGGCTCGCGTGACACGCCCGTAACCGCCACGCGCTTGTGCGCGAGGAACTCGGACGCCGCCTCACTGATCGTCGTCATCGGAACCTCCTCGAAGATCGAAAGTCCCCGCAAGCATCGTGCCCCTGCGGAACGGAGCCATCCGGGACGGCGCTGATTGCTCGTCGTGGAAAAGGCGCAGGCGCGAAGACGCGGCGACCCGCGCGATCGAGCTCGGCGTCGCGTCAGTCGCGAGCGGATTCCAGCAGCTCGCTCGACCAGGCCGCGCTCGGGCCGTCGAGGACGGCGAGCCTCCGAACGGCGTCGGATCGACGGGAGCGATCCAGCTCGCAGAGCGCGAGGTAGTACAGGGCCTCCGGGTTGCCGGGCTCGGCCTGGAAATAGCGGTACAGGAGCATGCGCGCTCCCTCCCGGTCTCCGCGGCGATAGAGGAGGACGCCCTCCCGAAGCAGCGGCGCGGCGAACTCCGGCGCGAGTGCGCGCGCCCGGGTGTATGCGTCGTGCGCGCGAGCCGCGTCGTTCAAGCCCTCGAAGCCCTGGCCGGAGAGGACGAGCTTCTCCGCTTCCTCCTCCTGGGACTCCACCGCGATCCGATCGAGTTGGTCGATGGCCTCCTGGTACCTGCCCTCGGCGATCGCCACCTTGGCGGCGAGCAGGCGGTAGTCGAGTTCGGTCATCGACGCTTCCTCGTCAACTGCCGATCGGCGTGCCGGTTACTCGCGACAGGTTCATGGTCGTTCCGACGGTCACGTGGATGACGCCCGTTTCGTCCACCAGGAACGCGAACTGGAGGACCTCCTGGTACTCGTCGCGGAAGGCATTCGCGTCCTTTCCGGTGCCCGACGGGTCGTAGCCGGCCGGAGCCCCGCCGATCGGCGTGAGGATGTTCCGCGTCGCGCTGCCGGGCTTCAGCTTCGGCCCGCTGAGCTCGAAGGTGTGGTAGTGCACCGCGGCGCCCTCGATCTTCAGCGCCTCCGTGAGGAGCGGGGTGGCGAGCTGCTCCGTCTCCTGCATGGCCTTCGTGTACGCGGCGAGGTTCTCCTTGGTCACGGGATCGAACCACTCGCCGCCGAGCGCCTTCCCCTGGATCGCCTCCGACTTCCTCTCGAAAGCTGACGCTTTCGTCTTGAGGTCCTCGCTCGCCTTGGCCTTCGGGACGACGAAATGGCCGTGGTAGAAGTCCTTGACGTTGACGCCCGCCGTCCGAGCCGGGTTCTTTGACGTAAGGGCGAACTTCAAGGTCGTCAGCAGGTTCTGCTGAAGCGGCTCGGGAAGCCAGCCGCTGTCTGCCGCGAACCGGAGCTCCTTCCCCTGCTTGACGAGCGCGGCGTAGTCCGCGGGCGTGAAGTTCCAGTCCTCCTTGCGCTGCAGCGCCGCCTGCGAGCGCAACGACGACGTCAGCGCCCGGTTGCCCGCCGTCCGCTGGAGCGCGAGGATGAGCTCGGCCGGGGACGAATGAGCGGTCCGCGGCCGCACACGAGCATCACGCTCGGTGGCCGCAGCCTGGCGCCCGAAGGCGCGAGTGCCCATGCACGCCCCTCTCGTCGTTGCCTCCCTCGATGTTCTCACGCTCAGCCTGCAGCGTCGACCGCCGCAGAGCGCGATTCCTGCAGCGAGTACGCGGCTAGAGATCGATGCCGAGCTTGCGTAGCTCGACGATTGCCGCCCTGCGCCAGCGGATCGTGTCCGGGGAGAACGGCAGCATGAACGGCATGCCGTTTTCCTTACGGAGCGGCTTTCCGTCACGCAGGACCCGGTAGTGGCCCGGCGTCGACTCGACGGTCAAGCCCACGGCCTCGAGCCGGCGTATGAACTCACGAACGTCCTTTCTCATCTGGCGTCTCGTCAGGATTGTCGCGCGCGGTCAGCGGTGCGCCGAGCGGGGCACGGCCGGAATGTCTCACTGTTCCCGTGACCTGGCGACGCGCCTGTTCCCGTTCGCAGCAGCGGATGGCGCCGCCTCTCTCTGCGGGCAGCGGGAGCCGGGGCCGCTGACGTTCAGCCGGTAGTGCCATGGGAACGTGCCGCCGAGTGTCACGCGCACCAAACGGCCGCATTCCGGGCAGACGCGCCTCGGCACCTGACGCAGCGAACGGGGCATCTAGCGGGTGGGGATGCGTTCGGGAATCACGCAGGGTGTACGCCCTCGGCTCACCCGTGGATCAAGGTCGGCTTCGGCCGGCCCGCCACTCCTCAAGAGGGGGCCGGGTGGCGAGCCGAACGCCCGGGCGCTACCGCGACCCGGCCCAGCTCGAGGGTAGGCGCCTCGAGCTCCCCGCTAGACGCTCGTTCGGCCATGTCCTCGACGACCCGCGACCGCGCGGGCGCAAAACACTGCCCGCGCGAGCCAGATCCCCTATTCGGGGGTGATCCACGCGAGGCCGCTCGACACTATCCACGCCGCACTCCTCGTCGCGCCGTCAGTAACCGAAAAGCAACTCCTGTGAAGCTCATTCTCCTGATCGCTCTTGGCATCATCGCGGTGCCCTTCGTGGCCCTGCTACTCATCATCGGCCTGGTTGCGGGCGTCCCGCACCTCAAGCTCGTGCTGGGTTTCGCGCTGCTGTTCGTGGCGGGGATCGTTTTCCAACGGAAAGTCTTCGAGCGGAGCGGCCCGGTCACTTGGACGGACAAGGGAGAGCTCGTCAACGGCCGCAAGCGCTAGCGGCCCAAGGGGCGATCCGGCCGCACGCGAGCTCCGACCGCGGCCACTTCTGTCTGATCGAAGCGGGGGAGCTGGGCGCGCAGGCGGTGAAACGTCCTCCGCCACGGACCGGATCATCCGCCACTGACGAAGGAAGTAAGCCCCCGCGGAGTCACAATCGCCCGGGGACATGGCGACGAGGGAGTAGCCCCCTCGCGAGTCCATCGTGGACGAACTCGACGGCGGCTGCGCTGGTCCTGAGTCACGGACGGTTCGTGACTCATATCCGTGACTCAGCGACCCGAAATGCGCCCGTCTGCGAGTCCGCACGGCTACGGGCGATCATGCGCGTGAAGCGTCCCGCAATCGCCGTGCTGGAGCGAGATCCTGGCCCGTCCTGATCCCGTCTGACCCGTCGTGGCCCGGAACCGGGTCGCTATGCGGATGAGAGGACTTGAACCTCCACGAGCCGAAGCCCACACGGACCTGAACCGTGCGCGTCTACCAATTCCGCCACATCCGCGCGGACGCTCAGTGTAGCCGGGCTCCGACGTCGGCGAAGGCCCGGAAACGCACGTACCATGGGGAATCTGAGACGGGTCGGCCTTCTATTCGCAGCAGTGTTCCTGGTCGCCCTTCCGGGTGCGTCGGCCCTCGCCCGCACCACAGGAGATAACCCGGCCGAACTCGTCCAGGTCGTGATCACGCTCGATCAGCCGCCGCTCTCGCGCGCGACCTCCCAGGGACGGACGCTGGCGGCGACGCGCACCCGTGGCCGCGTGAACCTGCGCACGCCCGCGAGCCGCTCCTATCTGCGGACGCTCGCAGGAGCTCAGCGCTCGCTGCAGTCGCGGATCGTGACGCGCTTCCCGGGCGCGCGGTTCGGCTGGAACTACAGCGTCGTGCTCAACGGCTTCTCGGTCGTGCTCCCCCGCGACCAAGCCGACCGCCTGACCTCCGTACCCGGAGTCCAGACCGTCTGGCCGAGCCTGCGCTACCGGCCGCTCCTCGACCGCAGCGTCAAGCTGATCAAGGCCAACTCCCTCTACGCCGGCGCTCCGCCGACCACCGGCCAGGGACTCAAGATCGGCGTCGTCGACGACGGAATCGACTCGTCGCACCCGTTCTTCAACCCGGCCGGCTACGTGCCGCCTCCGGGCTTCCCCAAGGGCGTCCTCGCGGACACGAGCGCCAAGGTGATCGTCGCGCGCGCGTTCCCGCCGCCCTCGCCCGGGTGGCGCAACGCCGGACGGCCGTTCGACCCGCTCCTCTCCGAGCACGGCACCCACGTGGCTGGAATCGCGGCCGGTAACGCAGGGACGCGCGCCGCGGGCAACCGCATCGTCGGCGGTGTCGCTCCCGGCGCGTACCTCGGCAACTACAAGGTGCTGACCGTCCCGACGATCGCCGGTGTCGGCCTGAACGGCAACTCGCCCGAGATCGCCAAAGGCATCGAGATGGCCGTGCGGGACGGCATGGACGTGATCAACCTCTCGCTGGGCGAGCCGGAGATCGAGCCGAGCCGCGACCTGGTCGTGCGCGCGCTCGACGGAGCCGCGGCCGCCGGTGTGATCCCGGTGGTCGCTGCCGGCAACGACTACGCCGAGTTCGGCGGCGGCTCGATCACGTCGCCGGGGAGCGCCGCCCGCGCGATCACCGTCGCCGCGGTCACCCCTGAGCGCCGCCCCTCCCTGGCCGAGTTCTCCTCCGCCGG
The DNA here is from genome assembly GCA_963733845.1 of uncultured Actinomycetes bacterium. Classification (GTDB taxonomy): domain Bacteria; phylum Actinomycetota; class Thermoleophilia; order Gaiellales; family Gaiellaceae; genus DATFQE01. The sequence goes on along the minus strand of CAVTEM010000005.1, from coordinate 148,829 downwards.
CCCCACCCCGGTCTCACTGCAGCTGAAGCCCGACGTGAGCGCGCCCGGTGTGGAGATCCTCTCGTCCGTTCCGGCGCGTGAAGGCACCTGGGCGGGCTTCAGCGGCACGAGCATGGCCGCCCCACACGTCGCCGGCGCCGCGGCGCTGCTGCACCAGCGGCACCCGGCCTGGACGGTCGCCCAGGTGAAGTCTGCGCTCGTTCAGACCGGAACGGTGGTGGCCGACGCAGCAGACGCGTTCCCGGTGCGCGAGGGCGGCGGCCTCGTCGACCTGCAGAAGGCCGACGCACCGCTGGTTTTCGCCTCGCCCTCGAGCCTGTCGTTCGGCCTGCTCCGGCGGGGCGCCTCGCTCACGCAGACCGTCAGGCTCGAGGACGCGGGGGGAGGCGCGACGCCGTGGTCGGTGACGGTGGAGCATGTCCGTGCGGACTCGGGCGTCTCGATCGGCGTGCCCGCCGCAGCGACGGCTCCCGGAACGCTGCCCGTCACGGTCGCGGCCCGCCCGGCAGCGCGCCAGCGCGAGCTGAGCGGCTTCGTGGTGCTGACCCGGGGCGCCGAGCGGCGCCGGATCCCTTACTGGGTGCGAGTCACGGCGCCGGCGCTCGCCCGCAAGCAGGCGCGCCCGCTCAGCCGTCCGGGCGTCCACCGCGCGACGACCCGCGGCGCGTCCGCCCGGGTGCGCAACTACCGCTATCCGTCCGACGTCGCGGTCATGGGCGTGACCGGCAACCTGCCCGGGCCCGAGCAGGTCTTCCGCGTGCGCCTGCGCCGAGCGGTGGAGAACTTCGGCGTGGCGGTCGTCTGGCGGGCCAAGGGCGTGCGCGTCGAGCCACGCATCGTCCGCGCGGGCGACGAGAACCGCCTCCTCGGCCAGACAGCGCTGCCGATCAACCTCAACCCGTACCTGCGCCAGTTCCGGGCCGCGACTCCCGCCGCCGGCGCCGTCCGCCCGGCCGCCGGCAACTACGACATCGTGTTCGACGGCCCGAGCCAGGGCACCGCCGGCGCGTTCCGGTTCCGCTACTGGGTCAACGACACGCGGCCGCCGCGGCTGCGGCTCGCGACGCGCAGCGTCGCGAGCGGCTCATCACTGCGCGTCCGCGCGACCGACGCCGGCGCCGGTGTCGATCCGCGCACAGCGGTCGCGATGGTCGACCGCGGCCAGGTTTCGGCCGCCTACGTCGACGGCGTGCTCCGACTGGACACGGGGAACCTCGCGCCCGGCCGCCACCGTCTCGACCTCCAGGTCTCGGACTACCAGGAGTCGCGGAACATGGAGAACGCCACGGCGATCCTCCCCAACACCGCGCGCCTCACCACGACGTTCGTGGTTCGCTAGCTGGGCCGCTCGCGGTCGGTCTCCTGGGTGACCGGGAGCTGCTCCAGGTCGCGTTGGACCGCGGCCTCGAACTCGTCGCTCTCCGTCCGGAGGAGCTTCAGCTGCGACTTGCGCCGCGCGCGATCTCGCCTGCGGCGAGCTTCGAGGCCCATGCGGCTCGACAACCTGGGCCACTCGGCGGCGACCAGCACCGCCACGGCGCAGGCGAGCAATGCAATCCAGAGCCAGCCCACGCTCTGATCTTAGCCTGCGGCGCTAGAAGGAGGGCCTGGCGGAATGCTGTTCGTCACAACCGTATTCGGCCAGGCCCTCCTAAAACGGTAGAAACGGGATGTCGACGTACAGTGCCAGGGCGATCAGCGCACCGAGCATCGCCAGGCCTCCGGCGAGCGACGCGGCCTTCTCGAGCCGGGTCAGCCGCCGCACCCGCGCGCCCGTCTGCGTCATGCGTTCGAGCGTGCGCTCGAGGACGCGCTCGGCCCAGGCGAACTCGAGCGCCAGCATTCCGAGCCCGACCGCGATCACCAGCAACCCCGGACCCGGGAGGACGAGCATCGCGATCCCGAGCAGGACGACGGTGAACCCCAGCAGCGCGAACGGCACCCGGTAGAAGCGGCTCCGACCGAGATGGCGCTCTCGCTGCTCGCGCAGGCGCTCGAGCCACGGATGACGGCCCTGTGGCTCGTCCACACCGACAGGCTAGACAGGCACTACGACAGACGCGGATGTAGTCGGTGCGGCGACGGTCGCGAACGGGGCCGCCGACGACGTTGCCATTCCCACCCCGGCCGGGGAATCTCGTCCAACCGCCGCTATCATGGCGCGCGCCGCTACCCGTTCCCCGGTAGCTCAATTGGCAGAGCATCCGGCTGTTAACCGGAGGGTTGTTGGTTCGAGTCCAACCCGGGGAGTTGCACCGCTCGGAGCCAAGTGGCGGTCGTTTGACACCTGCCGGCTCGGGGACATATAGCTATTCATATCCCCGAGATGGAGGACTGGGCATGAAAAGGAAGGTGCTCTTGCTTCTGCTCGTATTGCTCGTGGCCGCAGTCGCGGCGACTGCTGCTAGAGCGGTGACGCCGCTACGGCCGGCGCCGACGCCGCCCGACACGGACAGCGTCCTGATCCTGCACGGCGCGTTCAACTACCCCGGCTACTGGTGGGACCACACGGACCTGACCGTGGCGGTGCAGGCGCATCCGAAGGTCGACGAGGCGTCGCTGGCCGCGGTGCATCAGGCGATCGCCGACTGGGATTACGCACTGCGGCAGGAGTTCGGCGGGCTGATCACGCTCAGCGACGTCACCGACCAGTACACGGCCAAGCACAAGGCCGACATCGTGCTGCACTACAACCCCACGGCGGGCGGGACGGTGTTCGGCGGGTACGCGATCTGCGGGGCGCACTCGTGTCCGAACGTCATCGTGCGCTCGGATCTGACGCCGCCTGTCGGGTTCACGTACCCACCGCAGTACCTGTACTACGTGACCATGCACGAGCTCGGCCACGCGCTGGGGCTCGGGCACGCCCTGCCGCTGGAGGAGTCGACCGACCTGATGGGGTACGGCTGGCACTGGAGCAACGGAATCGTGCCGACGCTGTCGGAGTGCGACCTCGCGGGCATTGCGATCGTGTTCGCGTGGGCGGTCGAAGGTATCGACCCATTCCCTCCGACGCAGCCGTTGGTGGCCTGCGACTGAGGACCTTCGGTGAGGGGCAGCCACTCGGCTGCCCCTCACGGCTGCCGTCCAGGCCTAGCGGGCGGAGTGCACCCGCCGTGCGATGGCTCGAGGCGAGTGACGAGGGGCGGGTGTCGCCGCCCCTCGCCTGGTAGCGATCAGCTGGTGAAGCGCGTCCTGACGCCCTTGCTCAGCACCAGGTTGACGCGGAAAGTGAGGCGGACGCGGTCGCCCAGGCCGGCGCCGGCTTACGAATCACCGGAGCACCGGCACGGAGTAGCCGCAGTCCGCTCATGAAGTCCCTCCCCTAGCCGCTACCTAAAAAGTAGGAGGATTGCTGAGCTTTTGCAAGGAGCGCCGGTCAGGCGATGCTCTGCACTGCCTCCCGGATTCGCGCCAGCTTGTCCTGCAGCTCTCGGGTCCGCTCCGGGTTCGCGGTTGCGATCTCGCGCCTGAGGTGGCGCTCGCGCAGGCGGAGGAGCAGCTGCTTGGCGGTCGCTTCGTCGATCTCTTCCGCGGCGGCACGGGCACCGAGCTCGGCGCGCAGCGGCACGAGCTCCTCGGGTGGTTCGTCGCCGGACACGAGCGCCTCGCGCATGAGGCGGTTGGGCTCTACGTCGAAGTGCTCAGGCGTCATCTCGGCCAGGAGGGGCAGGACCTCAGGGTGCGCCAGCGAGCCGGCGAGCGCGTCCCGCTCGAGCCGCTCGCCGGCCTCGAGCAGCCGGGGCGAGACGGCCGCCCCGGCCATGCCGGTTCCTGACCCGGCAGCGCGGATCTGGACGGTCATGCCGAGCTTGTCGTTCGCGTAGCGCCAGGCGTCCTGGCGCTCGGGCGACTCGGGAACGCGATCGAGCGTCTCGCGCGCTCGCTCGTAGGCCGCCTGGCGGTCGGGAGCGTTCTGGATCTCGATTCGGACGCGGTAGAGCGCGTACGGCTCGGCGCGCTCGAGCTGCGCCTCGAAGCGGTCGGCCGCGTCGGCGGGGTCCTCCCCCGGCGGCAGCGGCACCACCCGCACCTCGAACCCCTGACCGACCGCGAGCTCCATCCCGCGGAGGGTCGCTGCTTCCCCGGCGGAGTCCGCGTCGAAGCACAGGAAGAGCTGGCGTGTGAGGCGCGAGAGCTCGCGCAGGTGCTGTTCGGTGAGCGCAGTCCCCATCGACGCCACGACCGGGTCGAGACCGGCTTGCCGCAGCGCGATCGCGTCGGTGTTGCCCTCCACCACGATCGCGCGGCCGCTCTTCGCGATCGCCGGTCGCGCGAGGTGCAGGCCGTAGAGGATCGCCGACTTGCGGAAGAGCTCTCCCTCCGGGGAGTTCACGTACTTACCTCGCAGCGGGTCGTCGTCGTGGAGCTTGCGTGCCTGGAAGCCGACAACGCGGCCGCGCGCGTCCGCGAGCGGGAACATCAGGCGCTGCGGGAAGTAGTCGTTCCCGCGCGCGTTGGTCAGGCCTGCCGACCGGAGTTCGGCGACGGTGAAGCCCTTTTCCTGCGCCTTGCGTGCGAGCCCCTGACCCGGGGAGAGGCCGAGCCGGAACTCGCGGCAGCTCGCCTCAGCCAGCCCGCGACCGGCCAGGTAGCCACGGACCGGCTCGCCCGCCACGGTCTCCCAGAGGTGCCGCTCGTAGAAGGACGTCGCCTGCTCGAGCACGGCGAGCAGTCGCTCGCGCCGGCGGCGGCGCTCCTCCACCTCCGGCGACATCTCCTCGTACTCGAGCGTGACCCGGAACCGCTCCGCGAGCCATTCGACCGCTTCCGCGAAGTCGAGCTGCTCCAGCTCGCGCACGAACGTGATGGCGTCGCCGCCCTTGCCGCAGCCGAAGCAGTAGAAGAGCTTGTCGGACGCGTTGACCGAGAAGCTCGGCGTCCGCTCGTCGTGGAACGGGCAGCGGCCGGTGTAGCGAGCCCCGGCCCGGCGCAACGAGGTGTACTGCGAGACGAGGTCGACCATGTCCGCGGCGGCACGGACCTCGGCGACGGAGCTGTCCTTGATCCGCGCCAACTAGGACGACTCCGCGTACTCGAGCGCGAAGCGGTCGGTCATCCCGGAGAGGTAGTCCACGATCTCCTCCTCGGGCCGACCCTCCGTCGCGAGCCGTTCGAAGATCCGGTGGACGCAAGCGCGGGCCTGCTCGTGCTGGGCGCGCGTGTTCGGCCCGAGGTAGACGCGTTCGAACATGAACGAGCGCAGCGACAGCATCGCCTCGCCGACGGCCTCGCCCTGGACGATGTCGCCGGCCTGCTCGGAGTGCTCGACGAGGTCGTGGACGAGCGTGTCGATCCGAGCGGAGCCACTCGAGCCGAGGAGCTCGACCTCGTCGCTGGGCAGATCCTCCGCAGCGAGGATGCCGAAGCGGATCGCGTCGTCGATGTCGTGGTTGATGTAGGCGACCCGGTCCACGAGGCGCACGATCTTGCCCTCGAGCGTGGCCGGCTCGCGCTCGCCCGTGTGCGTGAGGATCCCCTCTCTGACTTCTGCTGTCAGGTTGAGCGTCTCCGCGATCCGGAGCGACTGCTCGTTGTGCCTGAACCCGCCTCCGAAGCGCTCGCGCACCGCTTCGTCGAGCGCCGCCTCGCCGGCGTGGCCGAACGGCGGGTGGCCCGTGTCGTGCCCGAGGCCGATCGCCTCGACCAGGTCCTCGTTCAGCCGCAGCGCGCGGGCGACGCCGCGCGCGATTGCGGTCGTCTCGAGCGTGTGGGTCATCCGCGTGCGGTAGTGGTCGCCGGCCGGATCGATGAAGACCTGCGTCTTCCCCTTCAGCCGCCGGAACGGCTTCGAGTGGAGGATCCGGTCGCGGTCGCGCTGAAAGGGGGTGCGGACGCTGCACTCCTCCTGCGGCCGGAGACGCCCGCCGTGCTCGTAGGAGCGCACGGCGAGCGGCGAAAGCCACCGCTCCTCGTGCTCGCGGACGCGCGCCTCGAAGGCGTCCGCGACCCGTCCGGCGAGCTCCGGCATCACCCTCGACTCTAGTCCCTCGGGCGGCCACTGCGATCCCGGCGCCCCTGGGAGCAAGTAACAGTCTGTTACAAGGAGGAAGACGCCGAACCGCAACCCGATTCGGAGCAAGTAACAGTCTGTTACTTGCCTCGGCCGACCCGGCTCAGACGATGATCGGGACGGTTCCTCCGTCCGCCGACCACGCCGCGCCGGTGACGTACGACGCCTGGTCGGAGCACAGGAAGACGATCACGGCGGCGATCTCCTCGGGTTGTGCCAGGCGCCCCAGCGGCCGCCCCTTGCCGACCGCCTCGAGCACCTCGTCCCTCGTCTTCCCGCTGCGTGCGGCCTGCTGGTCGGCCAGCCCACCTTCGCCGAGCCAGGCAGCCGTCGCCGTCGGGCCCGGCGTGACCGCGTTGCAGCGGATGCCCTCGGCGGCGTAGAGGTCGGCGACGAGCCGCGACAGCGACAGCTGTGCCGCCTTCAGCACCGAGTAGTCGGGCATCGACGTCGAGGGCCGCTTGCCGGCGGACGAGGAGACGTTGACGATCGCGCCACCGCCGCGCTCGCGAAAGTGAGGGAGCGCAGCGCGGATCGAGCGCACACAGCTCATCACGTTCAGCTGCCACTGCTCCTCCCAGTCGAGATCGGTTACCTCCTCGAACGAGCGCTGATACGCGACACCGAGGTTGTTGACCAGGCAGTCGAGCCCGCCGAGTGCTTCGACCGCCTCGGCCACGAGCGTCGCGGGCGCTGCGCGCTCGGCGAGGTCGCAGGCGACCCCGAGGGCAGCCCCGGCCGCCTGCCTGGCCTCCTCCACCCGCTCAGGATCGCGCCCGGTCACGACCACGCGCGCCCCTTCATCCGCCAGCAGGCGCGCCGTCTCCAGGCCGATGCCGCCCGTCGAGCCGGTGACGATGCAGATCTTGTCGCGGAGGCCGAGGTCCATCGGCCGGGTAGCGTAGTCAGCGGTGACGACTCTCATCCTCGCCCGCCACGGGGAGACCGACTGGAACCGGGAGAACCGCTTCCAGGGACACGCGGACCCGCCGCTGAACGACCTCGGCCGCGAGCAGTCGGCCGAGCTGGCCGCGCGCCTGGCCGGCGAAGGGATCGCGCGCGTGTACACGAGCCCGCTGCGCCGGGCGTCCGAGACCGCCGAGATCGTCGCGCGCGAGCTCGGGCTGGAGGTCGAGCACCTCGAGGGCCTGCGTGAGATCGACGTCGGCGCCTGGTCAGGGCTGACGCGGGACGAGGTGGCGGTGCGCTTCCCGGACGAGTACGCCCTCTGGGTCGACCGCGCTCCGCACGGCTACGGAGACGGGGAGACCTACGACGAGCTGGCGGCGAGGGTCGTTCCCGCCTTGCGATCGCTCGTGGACCGCCATCCGGCGGAGACGGTGCTCGTCGTCACGCACGGTGGTCCGTCGCGCGTGATGCAGGCGCACGCCGCCGGGATCGACTACCACGAGGCGCGCCGACGCGAGACGGTCCTGGCCAACTGCGCTGTGTGCCGTTTCGCCGTCGAGGACGGTCACTTCCGGCGGACAGGCTGAACCGCGCGGCTTCGCCTGCGACGCGAGTCCGGATCCATGGAGAAGGGAGCGGCCGGTCGGGCTGAGCTTGAGCACCTCTGCTTGCCCGTCCAGGTATTGAGCGGCGGGTCCGGAAGATCCGGTCGAGCACGGAAACGGCGCCGCACCCGTTGCAATTGCTAGTCGGCCCACCGTAGAGTCGACAGCTTCAAAAAGAAAGGGATTACGTGCCTACCTGGCTCTGGATCATCATCATCATCATCGTTGTGCTAGCCGCCCTTGGCTACTTTCGTCGAGGCCGAACCCGATAGCGGCACAGGCCGCCTAGCTGCATTCCGCTCGGGTTTCGCCGCACGGCCATAGGCCGGCGCTGCAGCGATCGCGGGCCCTACCGTCTCGGTGTGGAGGCGACGCGCTATATCGGCCGCGGGAACCTGACGAAGCGGCTGACCTCGCTCGAGGGGGAAGTCGGGCGCACGCGCTACCGGGACGGCAGCGCCCGGCTCGAGTACGCCGGAGGGACGCTGACCGTGACTCCGCCGTTCGGCCTCGGCCACGAGGGCGAGTACGACCGGGTGGTGGTCGGGCCGCTGCTCGACGCGCTCGACGAGGATCACACGGTGGCGGCGCTGCTGGTCCGGCTTGGCGGCTACGCGGTTGGCACCTTCGAGGGCGAGCGGCTCGTCGACTCCAAAGTGGGCTCACGCTTCGTCAAGGGTCGCCACCGCGCGGGCGGCTCCTCGGCCAACCGCTTCCGCCGTCGCCGCGAAGGACAGGAACGCGAGCTCGTCGAGGAGGCGGCCGCCGAAGCGGCGCGTGTGCTCACCCCGTGGCAGGGAAAGGTCGAATGGGTCGCTCTGGGTGGCGACCGCGCCGCCACTCGCCGCGTGCTCGCCGCCCGCGCCGACCTTGCCTGGTTGCAGCCGCTCGCGCTCGAGCGGTTCTTTGCCGTCCCCCAGCCGCGCCGACGCATCCTCGACGAGCTCCCCTACCAGCTCTACGCCGCGAAGGTGGTCGAGCAGCACTAGCACAGCGCCTGCCCTGATTCTCCCGCTCTCATGCGGGGCTCGGCTAGGCTCCGCGGCATCGAGGACTACACCAGCAAGTACAAGGGCGAGCAGGTCGAGATCGCGCTCTTCGGGGGCGACTACCAGGACGGCGTGCTGACGGCCTACTGCGCGGTCGACGAGGTCGCCCACATCGAGCTCAACGGGCACATCCTGATTCCGCTGCAGAACATCGCGTCGCTGCACTGCACGAGCCGGTGCGACGCCCCCGAGCCCGACTGGCCGCCGCGGGGCTTCGCCGAGGACGAGCGCGACGAGCAGTAACGCGCTCGCCGTCTTCCTCAATCTCGCCAAGGTCTGGGGCCTGCTGCTGGCGTTCTGCGCCGCGCTCGGCGCGCTCGGCTGGGTGCTCGGCGAGTACCGGCTCGCTTCTATCTTCGTCTTCTGCGCACTGCTCGCGGCCGTGACGACCTGGTGGCACGGAGAGCGCGTCGCACTTGGGATGGTCGGAGCGCGCAAGGCCGCGGAGTCGGAGGCGCCCGCGGTCCGCGCGTCTCTGGAGCGCCTCGCCCGCCGGGCCGGGATCGTCGCCCCGAAGCTCTACCTGATCAACGATCCGTTTCCGCGCTCCCTCGCCGCCGGCCGTGGTGCCACGGGCTCGACGGTGGCCCTGAGCACCGGCCTCGTCGCGACCGCGAGCCCGGCAGAGCTCGAGGGCATCCTCGCCCACGAGGTCGCCCACGTGGCCCGCCGCGACGTCGTCGTCCAGACGGTGGCCGTGCTCGTGGCGGCGACCCTGGTCGAGCTCACGCGCATCGGCGGCTTCCTGCAGCGCGCGCTCCTGTTCGTGCTGGCTCCTGTGGCGTCCGCGTTCCTCCATCTGCTGCTTTCGTCGAGGCGCGAGCTCCAGGCCGACCGCGTCGCGGCCCGGACTCTGCGAGTCGCCGCACGGCCTGGCGGACGCGCTGCTGCGGCTCGACCTGGCCGGCGAGCTGGTCGGCCTCGACGCCGATCCCGTCACCGAGCCGCTGTACACCGTCAACCCGTTCCCGCGCGAACGGCCTGCGGCGCTCTTCGACACGCACCCGCCGGTGGCAGAGCGGGTGCGGCGGCTGCGCGAGCTCGACCCGGCCTGGCCCGAGACGCTACGCGGCGCCGCCTAGCGAACCGCGCCGCTATCCCAGAAACACGAAGAGCGCCTCGAGGGCGCTCTTCTGAAAGTAATTCGGCGGCTACCTACTCTCCCGGGAGGTTGCCCTCCGAGTACCATCGGCGCCGGCGGGCTTAACTTCTCTGTTCGGAATGGGAAGAGGTGTACCCCCGCCGCTTTGACCGCCGAAATTGTCAAGGCGTGCGTGCCTAGTCATGTGACTGGGGCCGTAGGCCAGCCGCACCCTCAAAACTCCATAGCGACAGACACGTGTTCTAAATCAAGACCTCGGGCAATTAGTACGAGTCCGCTGCACGCATCGCTGCGCTTCCACGGCTCGCCTATCAACGTGGTGGTCTCCCACGGCCCTTACTCCTTCTAGAGGATGGGAAGCCTCATCTCGAGGTGGGCTTCCCGCTTAGATGCTTTCAGCGGTTATCCCATCCAGACGTGGCTAATCAGCAGTGCCGTTGGCACGACAACTGATGCACCAGAGGTCTGTTCGCTCCGGTCCTCTCGTACTAGGAGCGACTCCTCTCAAGCTTCCAGCGCCCATGGTGGATAGGGACCGAACTGTCTCACGACGTTCTGAACCCAGCTCGCGTACCGCTTTAATGGGCGAACAGCCCAACCCTTGGGACCTACTCCAGCCCCAGGATGCGACGAGCCGACATCGAGGTGCCAAACACTTCCGTCGATGTGGACTCTTGGGAAGTATAAGCCTGTTATCCCCGGAGTACCTTTTATCCGTTGAGCGACGGCAATTCCACTCTTAACCGCCGGATCACTAAGGCCTGCTTTCGCACCTGCTCGACTTGTCAGTCTCGCAGTCAAGCTCCCTTATGCCTTTACACTCTACGCACGATTTCCAACCGTGCTGAGGGAACCTTTGCGCGCCTCCGTTACATTTTAGGAGGCGACCGCCCCAGTCAAACTGCCCACCTGACGCTGTTCCCGACCCGGATCACGGAATCGGGTTAGAAGCCCAGAACACGAAGGGTGGTATCCCAAGGTTGGCTCCACGAGGACTGGCGTCCCCGCTTCAAAGCCTTCCACCTATCCTGGACAACGCCTCCCAGACTCCAACGTCAAGCTGCAGTAAAGGTTCACGGGGTCTTTCCGTCCAACCACGGGTACTCGGCATCTTCACCGAGACTACAGTTTCACCGGATCCCTCGTTGAGACAGCGCCCAAGTCGTTGCGCCATTCGTGCAGGTCGGAACTTACCCGACAAGGAATTTCGCTACCTTAGGACGGTTATAGTTACCGCCGCCGTTTACCGGGGCTTGGTTTCAAGGCTTCGCCCGAAGGCTAACCTCTCCACTTGACCTTCCGGCACCGGGCAGGCGTCAGCCCCTATACGTCGTCTTTCGACTTCGCAGAGACCTGTGTTTTTGATAAACAGTCGCTTGGGCCGTTTCACTGCGGCCCCCTCGGGCTCCAGCCGCGAAGGCTTTCACCCTACCGGGGCGCCCCTTCTCCCGAAGTTACGGGGCCATTTTGCCGAGTTCCTTAACGAGGGTTCTTCCGATCGCCTTGGTATTCTCTACCTGTCTACCTGTGTCGGTTTTGGTACGGGCACGCCCCACCTCCCTAGAGGCTTTTCTCGGAGGCATGGCTTCAGGAACTTCGCCCGGTTAGGGGCTCGGCATCCCGTCTCAGGCTTGATGGCCGGCGGATTTTCCTACCGGCCGCCCTACGCGGTTACCCCGGGTCGACCATCGCCCGGGTTTCCTTAGCCTACCTCGTCCCCCCATCGGTGATAGCGGTGGGTACGTGGTACTGGAATATCAACCAGTTGTCCATCGCCTACGCCTGTCGGCCTCGGCTTAGGTCCCGACTAACCCTGAGCAGATTAGCTTTACTCAGGAACCCTTAGACATTCGGCGGACGGGTTTCTCACCCGTCTTTCGTTACTCGTGCCAGCATTCTCACTTCCCAGCTCTCCACGGCAGGGCTTACGCCGCCGCTTCACTGACCTGGGAACGCTCCCCTACCACTCCACGCAAGCGTGAAGTCCGTGGCTTCGGCTTCTAGCTTGAGCCCCGTTACATTGTCCGCGCCCGACCACTTGACCAGTGAGCTGTTACGCACTCTTTGAATGGTGGCTGCTTCTAAGCCAACATCCTGGTTGTCTCAGCAATCGGACATCGTTTCCCACTTAGCTAGAAATTAGGGGCCTTAGCCGACGGTCTGGGCTGTTTCCCTTTTGAGCACGAAGCTTATCCCCCGCACTCTGACTGCCACGCTCTGGAATACCGGCATTCGGAGTTTGCCTGAGGTCGGTAAGCTGGTAGGCCCCCTAGCCCAAACAGTGCTCTACAACCGGTATTGAACGCGTGACGCTATACCTAAATATATTTCGGGGAGAACCAGATATCTCTGAGTTTGCTTAGCCTTTCACTCCGACCCACAGGTCATCCGCTCCGTTTTCAACCGAAGTCGGTTCGGTCCTCCACGGGGTCTTACCCCCGCTTCAACCTGCCCATGGGTAGATCACTCAGTTTCGGGTCTACCTCCAACGACTAAATCGCCCTATTCAGACTCGCTTTCGCTACGGCTCCGTTTCCTTAACCTTGCCGTTGAAGAGTAACTCGCTGGCTCATTATGCAAAAGGCACGCCGTCACAGCACGAAGCTGCTCCGACCGCTTGTAAGCACACGGTTTCAGGTACTATTTCACTCCCCTTCCGGGGTACTTTTCACCTTTCCCTCACGGTACTAGTTCACTATCGGTCGCCAAGGAGTACTTAGCCTTGCGGGGTGGGCCCCGCAGGTTCCGACCGGGTTTCCCGTGCCCGGCCGTACTCAGGTACCTGTCCAGGAAGGCCATGCGCTTTCGTCTACGGGACTATTACCCGCTGTGGTGCGGCGTTCCATCCGCTTCGACTAACGCATGACTTTGTAACTTCCCGACCCGCCGGCAGACGGATCAAGACAGGCCCTACAACCCCCACACGACAACGACTGCCGTCTATCACGTCGCATGGGTTTGGGCTGATCCCCTTTCGCTCGCCACTACTCAGGGAATCGAGGTTTCTTTCCTTTCCTCGGGTTACTAAGATGTTTCAGTTCACCCGCTTACCGTCTCCTGCCCTATGTATTCAGGCAGGGACACGCGCGCACTACCACGCGTAGGTTTCCCCATTCGGAAATCCCGGGATCAAAGATTGGTCAGCATCTCCCCCGGGCTTATCGCAGCCGCCCACGTCCTTCATCGGCTCTTGGCGCCAAGGCATCCACCGTGTGCCCTTGTTCTCTTGATCGAAAAGAACACGTGTGTTGCCACTATGGAGTTTTCAAGGTGCGCGCCGGCGTACCGACCGTAGAGAACGACCACCTCGAGGGCGGTCTCTCAAAACTCAACAGCGTGGTCACGTCGAGGTCGACGTAGTTTCCAGGCGAGCCTAGTCACCGGACGACTCAAGCTCGAGCCATCGACGGGCTAGACGCCTGCGGGAGTAAGAGCTCCCGCATTCCCTAGAAAGGAGGTGATCCAGCCGCAGCTTCCGCTACGGCTACCTTGTTACGACTTCACCCCAGTCACCGATCCCACCTTCGACGGCTCCCTCCCTTGCGGGTTAGGCCACCGGCTTCGGGTGTTACCGGCTTCCGTGGTGTGACGGGCGGTGTGTACAAGGCCCGAGAACATATTCACCGCGGCGTTGCTGATCCGCGATTACTAGCAACTCCGGCTTCATGGAGGCGAGTTTCAGCCTCCAATCCGAACCGGGACCGGCTTTTTGGGATTCGCTCCCCCTCGCGGGTTTGCAGCCCTTTGTACCGGCCAATGTAGCACGTGTGTAGCCCTAGGCGTAAGGGGCATGATGACTTGACGTCATCCCCACCTTCCTCCGATTTGTCACCGGCAGTCTCCCATGAGTCCCCGTCTTTCACGCTGGCAACATGGGACAGGGGTTGCGCTCGTTGCGGGACTTAACCCAACATCTCACGACACGAGCTGACGACAGCCATGCACCACCTGTGCACTGGCCCCGAAGGGCTGCCGTATTTCTACGACATTCCAGTGCATGTCAAGCCTAGGTAAGGTTCTTCGCGTCGCGTCGAATTAAACCACATGCTCCGCTGCTTGTGCGGGCCCCCGTCAATTCCTTTGAGTTTTAGCCTTGCGGCCGTACTCCCCAGGCGGGGAACTTAATGCGTTAGCTTCGGCACGGACGGAGTCGACACCGCCCACACCTAGTTCCCATCGTTTACGGCGTGGACTACCAGGGTATCTAATCCTGTTCGCTCCCCACGCTTTCGCGTCTCAGCGTCAGTACCGTCCCAGAGAGCTGCCTTCGCCATAGGTGTTCTTCCTGATATCTGCGCATTTCACCGCTACACCAGGAATTCCACTCTCCTCTTCCGGACTCTAGCCAGATGGTTTCCATCGACGTCTCGAGGTTGAGCCTCGAGTTTTCACAACGGACCTACCTGGCCGCCTACACGCTCTTTACGCCCAATGAATCCGGACAACGCTTGCCCCCTACGTATTACCGCGGCTGCTGGCACGTAGTTAGCCGGGGCTTCTTCTGGAGGTACCGTCACCCTCTGGGCTATTAACCCGAGTGGCTTCGTCCCTCCTGAAAGCGGTTTACAACCCGAAGGCCTTCTTCCCGCACGCGGCGTCGCTGCGTCAGGCTTTCGCCCATTGCGCAAGATTCCCTACTGCTGCCTCCCGTAGGAGTCTGGGCCGTGTCTCAGTCCCAGTGTGGCTGATCGTCCTCTCAGACCAGCTACGGATCGTCGCCTTGGTGAGCCGTTACCTCACCAACAAGCTAATCCGCCGCGAGCTCCTCCTCGGCCGGAGGCCGAAGCTACCTTTTCTCACGAGCCCGAGGGCTCGAGAGGCCATCCGGTATTAATCCGGGTTTCCCCGGGCTATCCCGGTGCCGAGGGCAGATTACTCACGTGATACTCACCCGTTCGCCGCTGTCCCCAGAGCCGAAGCTCTGGTTCTCGCTCGACTTGCATGTATTAAGCGCGCCGCCAGCGTTCGTCCTGAGCCAGGATCAAACTCTCCGTGAAGAAAGTGTCTCAGAGCCGAAGCTCTGAAGGCTTTCGTCTTTAGAGAGCCTCAAAGTCATCCCCGAAGGGACGACGGTGGCTTTCAATGATTCCCTCGCGATGCCGCGAACGGCGCCGCTCGGGTCTCGACGTAAACGCACGCTGTTGAGTTTTCAAAGACCGCGCCACCTGGAGCCGGCAGTAAAAAAGCCTCCGACTCGCGGAGGCCCCTCAGAACTCGGAAACTTGCTCGTATCCGGCTCGCTCGAAGGGCTCTCCTGGTCGTTTCGGGGACTTTCCTACAGCCACCTCTCGCGAAGCAGCCGGGGCATGATAGCAGTGTTCAAGCCGCTGTCAAGCGGACGTAGCGGCGTTTTCCGGCCTGGACGAGAGCCCCCGCGAGGGTCGCCCGAGGGACGTCCAGCTCGGAGACGATCGCGTCGTCGACGCGAACCGCTCCCTGGCTGACCAGACGCCGCGCCTCGCTCGTCGACATGCCGAACGCCGACGCGAGCAGCGCGGGCAGGTGAACCGGGTCGCCCTCCGGGAGCTGCGTCTCGGGGACCTGCTCGGGCGCCTGGCCCTCGCGCACCACGCGCGTGAAGTGGGCCTCCGCACGCTCCGACGCCTGTGCATCGTGGTACAGCTCGACGACTCCGCGCGCGAGCGCGAGCTTCGACTCCATCGGGTCGCCGTCCAGTGGCTCGCGGTCCAGAGTCAGCCGCCACCACTGATCGAGCGCCGAGTCGGGGATCGACATCACCTTCCCGAACATCTCCTCGGGCGGGTCGTCGATACCGACGTAGTTGCCCTGCGACTTGGACATCTTGTCGACGCCGTCCGTCCCGACGAGCAGCTCGTAGGTCATCACCATCTGAGGGTCGAGGCCGTAGTGCGCCATCACGTCCCGGCCCATCAGCAAGTTGTAGAGCTGGTCGGTCCCTCCCACCTCGATGTCCGCCTCGATGGCAACCGAGTCGTACCCCTGCGCAAAGGGGTAGAGCAGCTCTGACACCGAGATCGGCTCGCGCGCGTCGAAGCGCTTGGCGAAGTCGTCGCGCTCGAGCAGCCGTGCCACGGTTCCTGTCCGCGTCAGCCGGACGAGCTCTGCGTAGTCGAGCTTGCCGAGCCACTCGCCGTTGAAGCGAATCTCGGTGCGGTCGCGGTCGAGGATGCGGAAGGCCTGCTCGGCGAAGAGCTTCGCGTTCTCGTCGAGCACTTCGTCCGGCAGCACCTGACGCTCCTTCGAGCGGCCGGACGGGTCCCCGATTCGTGCCGTGTAGTCGCCAACGATCAGCACCGCCGTGTGGCCTTCCCGCTGGAAAGCAGCGAGCCGCCTCAGGACGACGGCAAACCCGATGTGGATGTCGGGGCCGGTCGGATCGATGCCCAGCTTGACCCGCAGTGGCCGGCCGAGGGCGAGCTTGCGCTCGAGCTCCCCTTCCGGGAGGACGTCGACGGCGTTGCGCGTGAGCTCGGCAAGTGGCATGGGACGGCGAGTCTAGCCAGCTAGAATCACGCGGTTTTGCCCCGCGAAGGAAAGAAGAAGCCGCCGACCAACGGCAAGCGTCGCATCCGCAAGCTGAGGTTGCTTGCGCTCCTGCTCGTCCTGGGGCTGCTCGGCTCCGCGTCCTTCGGCTTCGGCTTCATGACGGCGGTGGCCAAGGAGATCCCGCGGCTCGACCCGTCGCGCCAGGTCGCGCGCGAGGAGAACAGCTACATCGTCGACTTCAGCGGCGAGCGCAACCTCGCCGTGCTCCGCGGCGGCGAGAACCGCGTCATCGTCGAGTCCGACGACATCGCCCCGGTGATGAAGCAGTCGATCGTCGCGGTCGAGGACCGGCGCTTCTTCGACCACCGCGGGGTCGACGCCCGCGCGATCGCGCGCGCCTTCTGGGCCGACGTCCGCAACCAGTCGGTCGTGCAGGGCGGCTCGACGATCACGCAGCAGTTCGTGAAGAACGTCTACGTCAAGAACCAGCAGTCGATCGGCCGGAAATTGCGGGAGGCGGCGCTCGCCTGGCAGCTCGAGCAGCAGTGGTCGAAGGACAAGATCCTGACCGAGTACCTGAACACGATCTACTTCGGCAACGGCGCCTACGGCGTGGAGCAAGCCGCGCGCGTGTACTTCGGTCGCTCGGCGCGCCGGCTCACGCTGCCCCAGGCCGCCCTGCTCGCCGGCATCCCGGCCGACCCGACCCGCTTCGATCCCAAGACGAACCCGAGCGCCGCGCGGGAGCGCCGTGCGCTCGTGCTCCAGATGATGCTCGACCAGGGCGTGATCTCCCACACCGAGTGGGGCGCGGCCGTCGACGCTCCTCTACCGAAGCCGAACGAGATCCGCCTGCCCGGTTCGCTCGCCGGTGACGAGGCGCCCTACTTCGTCAACTACGTGAAGCAGCAGCTCGTCGACAAGTACGGGGCGCAGGTCGTGTTCGGCGGCGGGCTGAAGGTGCAGACCACGATCGACCTGCGGCTCCAGGAGCTCGCGCGCAAGGCGATCGCCAAGTGGCTCACGGACGTCGGGCCCGAGGCTGCGCTCGTCGCAGTCCAGCCGCGCACCGGCCGCGTGATGGCGATGGTCGGCGGGTCGAACTTCCGCGAGAGCCAGTTCAACCTCGCCGTCCAGGGCGAGCGTCAGGCCGGCTCGTCGTTCAAGCCGTTCGTGCTCGCGGCCGCATTGCGCGAAGGCCTGTCCACCTCGAACACGTTCGTGTCCGAGCCCGTCGAGATCTGGGCCGACGGAAGGCTCTGGGAAGTCGAGAACTACGAAGGGAGCTACCTCGGCCAGGTCGACATCCGCAACGCGACCATCCACTCGGACAACTCGGTCTACGCCCAGCTGACGAAGCTCGTCGGCCCGCGCGCGGTGGTGAACGCGGCCAAGGAGCTCGGGATCACGAGCCCCGTCAACGCCTACTACGCGATCGGGCTGGGCGCCGAGGCGATCAACCCGCTCGAGATGGCGCGGGCGTTCTCGACCTTCGCCAACCGGGGCCTCCGCGTGGACGGGGCGCTGTTCGGGAACGCGCCGCGGGCGATCGTCTCGGTCGAGCGCGACAGCGGTCTCCAGGAGAACGTTGCGGTCGCGCACCGCGCCCTCGACTCGGGCAAGACGGCGATCGTGAACGACATCCTCCAGGGCGTCGTCCGTCAGGGGACGGGCAGGGCGGCCGCGCTTCCGGACCGCAGGCCGGTGGCGGGCAAGACCGGCACGACCGAGAACTTCGGCGACGCCTGGTTCGTCGGCTACACGCCGCAGCTGGCAGTGGCCGTCTGGGTCGGGTACCCGAGCGAGCTGCGCCCGATGCTGTCCGAGTTCCACGGCGACTCGGTAGCGGGCGGCACCTATCCGGCGCTGATCTGGAAGAGCTTCATGGAGTCCGCCGTGCGCGCGAAGAGCTGGGAGCCCGAGCAGTTCGAGGCCCCCGAGTACTCGCCCGCGGAGTCGCGGTCGGTCGTGATGCGCGACGGGCTTCTGCAGGCGGACAACGGCTATTGCCGCGGAGCCACGCAGGCCCTCGTCTTCTACGGCGAGGCGCCGCGGAAGACCGCCAACTGCAAGCCGAACGAGGTCGAAGTGCCGAAAGTGGTCGGCGCGAAGCTCGCGGAGGCCCGCGACCAGCTCGCCTCCACCCCGCTCTCGCCGAACGTCGTCTACAAGCCCGCCGCGTTGGGACAGCCGGTCGGCGTCGTCGTCCGGACCGACCCCAAGGCCGGCTCGCGGGTGTCCGCGGGCGAGCTCGTCAATCTGGTGCTCGTACGGGCGGAGCACGGCGTGATCCCGAAGCTGGTCGGCCTGCCGGTCGACAGCGCGACCGAGAAGCTCGAGTCGCTGAAGCTCGAGCCGGAAGTGCACGGCGAGGGCAAGATCGTGGCCCAGCGGCCCAAGTGGGGCACCGCCCTGGTGCCCGGAGCCACGGTCACGCTGGTCGCACGGGGCGGCTGAGAAAGCGCGAGCCGGCGATCGCGTAGCGCCAGGGGCGGTCCGTGGCCCTGGTGATGCCGACGCGCGTCCCGGCGACGACGTCCGGAGCGCTCGCCCGGGCGACCAGCTCGAACGGCTGCCGGTCGAGCGCGAGTCCGTCGTGCTCTCTCGTCACGCCGAGCGCCTGACAGAGACGGCCGGGCCCAGAGCACAGCAGCCTGGGGTCGTCGAGGCTGCGGCGCTCGCGCATGCGCTCCAGGCCTGCGGTCGGCTCGAGGGCACGGACGAGCACGGCGCTCGCGGAGCCCTCCCGCTCGCACACGAGGTTGAGGCACCAGTGGATGCCGTAGGAGCGGTAGACGTAGGCGTGTCCCGGCGGCCCGAACATGGATGCGTTCCGTTCGGTGCGGCCCCGGTAGCCGTGCGCCGCCGGATCCTCGTGGTCGTAGGCCTCGACCTCGACGATGGTGCCGCCGACGCCGTCGACGAGCAGCGTCGCGCCGACGAGCTCGGGCGCCACCTCGTGCACGGAGCGTGCGAAGAACTCGCGACCAAGCCTCATTCGCGGGGCCGCCGGGCGTCGTAGCGCAACAGCGCCGGGAATGCCGCCACGACCGCCAGCGTGCCGACGATGCAGAGCAGGCCGCCCGACGCGATCGAGAAGCGGAGGCTCGTGAACGAGGCGACCGCGCCGGCCTCGAGGTTGCCGAGCGCGGGTGCGCTCGCGACCTGCGCGAGCTCGATGCCCGAGACGCGACCGCGCATCTCGTCGGGCGTCGCCGCCAGGACGATCGCCGAGCGGAAGGCGGCGCTGACGTTGTCCGCCGCGCCGGCGAAGGCGAGCAGCACGAGGGCGAGCGGCAGCGCGGTCGCGAAGCCGAACGCGAGGATCGCCAGGCCCCAGAGCGCCGCCGCGATCGCCACGGCCAGGCCCTGGCGGCGCACGTGGCTGACCCAGCCCGAGAGCAGCGTCGCCGCGAGCGCGCCCGCGTACGGAGCCGCGTAGAGGAAGCCCATCGTCGTCGCGCCGCCCCCGAACGTGTGCTCGGCGAGGGCCGGGAAGAGCGCGCTCGGCATCCCGAAGACCATCGCGTTCGTATCGAGCAGGAAGATGCCGAGGATCACCCGCTGCGAGAGGACGAAGCGGAAGCCTTCGACCATCGAGCGCAGGCCGGCGCGCTCGGCCTGCTCGTGCGGCGGGAAGGACGGCAGGCGCCAGATGGCGATCAGCGACGCGGCGAACGTGCCGACGTCGATCAGGTACGTGCCGGTGAGCCCGACGCCGGCGATCAGCAGCCCGCCCATCGCGGGCCCGGCCACGGCTCCGAGGCTGTGGTACGCGCTGTTCAGCAGGGACGCCGCGGCCAGCTGGTCCTCCGGCACGAGCCTCGGCGTCAGGGAGCGCAGGGCCGGCGAGCCCAGGGCCCAGAGCGACGTGATCGCGGCGGCGAGCACGAAGAGCGCCCACACGCGCGGCTCGGACAGCGTCGCGTTCACGACGAGCAGCGCCGAGCAGGCGACCAGCCCGACCTCGGTCACGAGCAACAGGCGACGGCGGTCGACGGCGTCCGCGATCGTGCCGCCCACCACGGCGAGCGTCAACAGCGGCACGAGCTCGGCGAGCGCGATCAGGCCGACCGCCAGAGTCGATCCCGTCAGCTGGTACGTCTGGTACGGGATCGCGACTCCGGTGATGTTGCTGCCGAAGAACGAGATCGACTGGCCGATCCAGAGGTTGCGGAAGTTGCGGTAGTGGAGCGGCCGCGTGTCGACCGTGATCCGCTGGAGCCCGACCCGCCAGCCGGGGCGGTCGGTCAGCTCAGGGGCGTCTTCGGCTAGGGCCCGGAAGGCCTCCTCGTCCCGGCGGTCGCCGTCCACGTGTCGTTAGGAGGGCTTGGCGAAGCGCCGGCTTGCCGCCGGGCCGCGCTGCTCGCCCCGATGCCGCGTCCTCGGTCGCGCCCGTATGGCTGCGCATACGAACACTCCCTGCGTCCTTGCCTCGGAACGAGCATCGCACCCCGACGCCGAGCAACGCTCCACCAAGCCCTCCTCTAGAAGAGCTGGTCCGGCTCGTCCGGATTCGCACTGCGCTCGAGCAGCCGCCTCGCCCGCCGGTTCAGGTCGTTGAGGTCGACCCTGCCCTTCTCGGCGTCCTCGACGATGCGCTGCGCGAGGGCGAGCGCCTCGTCCAGCAGCGGCGCCGTCGTGGCCGCGTCCTCGCCCATCTCGTGCAGGATCGTCCGTTCGGTACGGCCCGCGACGATCGGCTCGGCGACGCCCTCGATCCACACGCGCGTGCGGCGGCCGCCGCCGCGCTCGTCGCCCGTGAGCGGTTCGAGCGCGTAGATCTTGTCGGCGCGCGCGTACTTGCCGAACCCGAGGAACACCATGCGCTGCGGCCGGTCTGCCACGGCCGGATTGTGTCAGGAGTCCGCGGCGCTCAGCGCGGGATCAGGTGAGCGCGGCGGCGCCAGAAACCCCGGGCGATCACGAACACGGAGAAGACGCTCACGAGCACGCCTTCGGCTGCGTTCGAGAGCCGCTCGGAGAGCGACTTGTGCCGCCGGATTCCGATGTGGCGCAGCACGTCCATGGGCACCATCCTCGCACACGCGGCAAGGAGCTAGCCCAGGGCGGTTCGCAGCACCTCGACGACGCGCTCCTGGTCGCCGGGCTCGATGCCCGCGAAGAACGGCAGCGCGAGCGACCGCGACGCCGCATCTTCCGCGACGGGGCACGTCCCCTCGGCGAAGCCGTAGCGCTCGCGCATGTACGGCTGCAAATGCACGCACGGGACGTAATGGCCGGCCTCGACACCTTCCGCGGCCATCCGTGCGAGCACGCCGTCGAAATCGGCGCCGTGTGGTAGGCGCACGACGTAGACGAACCACGAACGCCGATGGTCGGCGTCGTCCGGATGCGGGAGCTCGAGCCCGTCGACGCCCGCGAGCAACTCGGCGTACCGGACGGCCGCCGCTGCCCGCAGCGACAGGATCTCGTCCAGCTTCTCGAGCTGCGCGATCCCGACGGCCGCCTGCAGGTCGGTGAAGCGGTAGTTGAAGCCGACGCGGACGTGGTGGAACCAGCGGCTCTCGTACGAGCGCCCCTGGTTCCGCAGCGACCGCAGCAACAGCGCCTCGGCCTCCGAGTGCGTCGTGACCACACCGCCCTCGCCCGTGGTGATCTGCTTGTTCGGATAGAAGCCGAACACCGCCGGGACGCCGTGCGAGCCGATCGGCCGGCCCTTGTACTCGGCACCCAGGGCCTCGGCGGAGTCGGCGATCAGCGCCAGGCCGTGGCGGTCGGCGGTCGCGCGGAGCTCGTCGAGCTCGCATGGGTAGCCGTACATGTCCACCGCGACGATCGCTCGGGTTCTCGGCGTGATAGCGGCCTCGACGGCTGCGGGGTCGAGGTTCAGCGAGCCGGCCTCGACGTCGGCGAACACCGGGGCGGCGCCCTCGAAGATGAAGCAGTTCGCCGTGGCGACGAACGAGATCGGCGAAGTGATCACCTCGTCGCC
Source organism: uncultured Actinomycetes bacterium (assembly GCA_963733845.1). GTDB lineage: Bacteria > Actinomycetota > Thermoleophilia > Gaiellales > Gaiellaceae > DATFQE01. The sequence continues at coordinate 126,727 of CAVTEM010000005.1, read as the reverse complement.
CGCACCCAGGCCGAGCCCGTGGCACAGGAGGTGCAGCCCGGCCGTGCCGCTCGTCACCGCGACGGCGTGCGGCGCGCCGACGCGCTCGGCGAAGAGCTGCTCGAAGCGGTCGATCGCGGGCCCCATCGAGAGGCGGCCGGACCGCAGCACCTCGAGGACGAGCTCCTCCTCCCGCTCGCCGATGTAGGGCTTGGAGAGCGGGATCCGCCGGACGGCGGTGCTCACGCTTCGGCTGGAGCGCGCTCCGGGATCGAGGCGTACTCGAGCCAGTGCGCCCAGCGCTCGCCGCCGCCGCGAACCGTGTCGAGGTAGGCCTTCTGGAGCTTCTGTGTGACCGGCCCGGGCGGGCCGATCTCGTGGTCGTCCACGGACCGAATGGGCGTCACCTCGGCCGCGGTGCCGACCATGAAGATCTCGTCGGCGAGGTAGAGGTCGGAGCGGATGATGTTGCGCTCCTCGACGGTGTGGCCGAGGTCCTGCGCGATCTGGATGATCGAGTCGCGCGTGATCCCGGGCAGGATCGACGTGGACAGCCCCGGGGTCGCGATCTTGTCGCCGTAGACGACGAAGACGTTCTCGCCCGAGCCGTCCGCGACGTACCCCTCGTCGGTGAGCAGGATCGCCTCGTCGTAGCCGGCCCGGTTCGCCTCGGTGACGGCGAGCATGGAGTTGAGGTACACGCCCGTCGCCTTGGCGACGTGCGGAATCGTGTTCGGGCCGATCCGCTTCCAGGACGAGATCTTGCAGCGGATGCCGTTCTTCATCCCCTCGTCGCCGAGGTACGTGCCCCACGGCCAGCTCATGATCACCGTCTCGATCGGGTTGCCGGCCGTCGAGACACCGAGCTCGCCGTAGCCGTAGAAGACGATCGGGCGCAGGTAGCACTCGGGCAGGCCGTTGTGGCCGATCAGGCCGAGCGAGGCCTCGCGCAGCTCCGCGACCGAGTACGGGATCTCCATGTAGAGCAGCCGTGCCGAGTTGTGCAGGCGCTGCAGATGGTCGGTCAATCGGAACACCGCCGGCCCTTTCGGGGTCTCGTAGCAACGGATGCCCTCGAAGACGCCGGTGCCGTAATGCAAGCCGTGCGAGCCGACGTGGATACGAGCGTCGCCCCAGTCCACGAGCTCGCCGTTCATCCAGATCTTCTCGGTCTCCCTCATGCTCAACTCCTTGTAGCCGCCGACCCTCTGATGTTAACCACGGGTGCGGTCGGGGTCTTCCACCGCATCGAGGGTTTCTGCCCGTGAGAGCCGCACGAGATCCGCGGGCGACAGCGTCGCCATGTGCCGCGTCGAGCCCGCTCCGATCCACACGCGGTCGAGCGCGAGCAGGCTGCGGTCCACGAAGACCCGGTCGACCCGGCGCAGCGGGAACGGCGCGACAGCACCCGGCTCGAAGCCGGTTGCGTCGAGCACGAGGTCTGCTCCCGCGACCCGCGCCTTCTCGGTCCCGGCCGCCCGGGCGATCTTCGCCGGGTCCGCGCGCCGGTCGCCCGGAACCATCACGAGCACATTGCTCGATCCGCAAACGAACAGGAGCGACTTGACGATCTGCCTCAGCTCGCAGCCGACAGCCTTCGCCGCGTCGGCGGCCGTCGGCGTGCCCGCGGAGAACTCCTCGATCAGCGCCTCCGTCCCCGCCGAGCGGAGATAGGTCGCCACGCGCTCGACGGGCTCGGGCCAAGTCATCAGCGAAGGAATGGTAGAAGCCGCCACCGCACCTGCCGCGTGTACTCCGCGTAGGCGGGATAGCGCTCGGCGAGGAGCCGCTCCTCGAGCGCCGCCTTGCGGTCCCACAACACTGCGAGCGCCAGGACGCCCACGAGGGCAGCCGGCGACGAGAAGAGCGCCCAGCCGCTGAAGAAGAGGATCCCGCCGCCGTAGATCGGGTGGCGCGCGTACCGGTACGGGCCGTCGGTGACCAGCTCGCCGCGCCCGCTCGGACGCGGAAAGGGGGTCAGCGACTTGCCGAGCGCGCGCGCAGAGAGGTAGATCGCATTGGCGCCCACGATCGCGAGCGCCGCTCCGGCCCAGTCGAGCGGGCGGTCGACCGACTCCGGCCAACCCGGAGGCACGAAACCGAGCCCGACGACGACCGCCATCAGCGCGAACTGCGCTGCGACCCAGGCCTCGCCGCGGCCGCTGCTAGCCGAGTCGGACGAAGCGGGCGTCGTCGAATCCCTCGGAGCGGAAGCGCTCGACCAGCTCGGGCGGGGGGACGTCGTCGACCGAGAGCGCCATCAGAGCCTTGTCGCCCTTGTTCGTGCGCGAGACGGCCATGTTGGCGATGTTCACGCCCGGCGTCGCCGAAGAGCGTGCCCACGCGCCCGATCACGCCCGGGACGTCGTCGTAGAGGAAGAAGACCATCAGGGGAGCGAGCTCGACCTCGAGCTCGAAGCCGAGCGCGTTCACGAGCCAGCGGCGGTTCTCCTGGCCGATCGTCGTCCCGGCCACGCGCACGTCCTCGCCGGCGCCCGTGACGTCCACGCGCACCAGGTTGGTGAAGTCCCGCGAATCGCGGCGGCGCTCCTCGCCGACCTCGACGCCGAGCTCGGACGCCACGACCGGTGCGTTCACGTAGTTCACCGGCTGCTCGACCCGGCCCTGGAAGGCGCCGTTCAGCGCGGCCACCGTCAGAAGTCTCGTGTCGTAGTCCGCCAGGGTCCCGTAGTAGGTCAGGCCGATCCGGGCCGGCCGCTCCTCCGCCAGCTCCATCGCCAGGCGCGCGAGCGTGGCCGCGAGCGGGATGAACGGCCCGAGCACCTCGAGGTCGTCCGCGCCGATCACCGGGATGTTGATCGCGTTCGTGACCAGCGCGCCCTCGAGCGCGGCGGCGACCTGTTCCGCGACGATCACGCCCGCGCGGTCCTGTGCCTCCTCGGTCGAGGCGGCGAGGTGCGGCGTCACGACGACGTTGTCCAGCTCGAGCAGCGGCCCCGAGTACGGCTCCGCCGAGAAGACGTCGAGCGCCGCGCCGGCGACCTTGCCCGAGCGCAGCGCCTCCAACAGCGCCTCCTCGTCGACGAGCTCCCCGCGTGCGGCGTTGACGAGCCGCACACCGTCGCGCATCGCCGCGAAGGCGCCCGCGTCGATCCCGCCCCGGGTCTGGGAGGTCAGCGGCTGGTGCAGCGTGAGGAAGTCCGCCGCGGCGTACACGGCCTCGACGGACTCGGCCCGCTCGACGCCGAGCTCCCGGAAGCGCTCGGGCGCGACGAACGGGTCGTACGCGACGACGCGCATCGCCAGCCCGAGCGCGCGCCGAGCGACCTGCTGGCCGATCCGGCCGAAGCCGAGCACGCCGAGTGTCTTGTCCGCCACCTCGAGGCCGGCGTAAGCCGCCCGCTCCCAGCGCCCCTGCTTCAGCGAGGCGTGGGCCTGCGGGATGTTCCGCGAGAGCGCGAGCAGCAGGCCGATCGTGTGCTCGGCGGCGGAGACGACGGTCGACTCGGGCGCGTTTGCGACGACGATCCCGCGGCGCGTGGCGGCCTCGACGTCGACGTTGTCGACCCCGACGCCCGCCCGGCCGATCACGCGCAGGCGCTCGGCCTTCTCGATCAGGTCGGCCGTGAGCTTGGTCTTGGAGCGGACGACGATCGCGTCGTAGTCGGCGATCTTGCTCGGCGAGGTCGCCGTCGTAGTCGACGTCGACGTCGAAGCGCTCCTGCAGCAGCGCGACGCCCGCATCGGCGATGGCTTCCCGGACGAGGACTTTCACACTGCCGTGCGTTCGTACGTCTCGAGCGCCCTGCTGACGGCGACGCCGCGCTCGATGTCGGCGCCTGCCTCGCTCAGGGCCAGCTCCAGGCCGGCCAGCGCGGTGGCGATGTCGAACACGTCGAACCAGCCGATGTGGCCGATGCGCACGACCTTGCCCTTGATCGGGCCCTGGCCGCCGGCGAGCGTGATCCCGAACCGGTCGCGGAGGCTGAGCACGACGTCGCCGGCGTCCACCCCGTCGGGCATCCTCACGGCGGTGACGACGGCGGAGCTGTCGTCGTCGGGCGAGAACAGCTCGAGCCCCATCGCCTTCGCGCCCTCGCGGCAGGCCCGGCCGAGCCGGACGTGTCGATCGAAGGCGGCCTCGAGCCCGTTCTCCAGCAGCAGCCCGAGTGCGACGTCGAGCGCGACCACGAGCGAGACCGCAGGCGTGAAGGCGGCGTCGAGCTTGTCCTGCGCCTTGCGGTTGCGCTCCCAGTCGAAGTAGTAGCCGCGCGCCTGCCCGCCCTCGGCTGCGTGCGAGACCGACGCGAACGCCAGGCCGGGCGGGGTCATCAGAGCCTTCTGCGACCCGGAGACGACGACGTCGATTCCCCACTCGTCCGTCTCCAGCGGGACCGCGCCGAGGCTGGAGATCGCGTCGACCACCGAGAGCGCACCCGCCTCGCGCGCCGCGGCGGCCAGCGCGCGCACGTCGGCGACCACGCCGGTCGACGTCTCGGACTGCGTCATCAGCACGGCCCTGGCGCCGCCGAGCTCGCGCAGCCGCGCGGACAGGTCGTCGGCGGCGGGGATCTCGCCCCACTCGTACTCGACGACGTCCACGTCGCACGCGAACGCACGCGCGATCTCGACCCAGCGCTGGCCGAAGTTCCCGGCCGAGACGACCACGACGCGCTCGCCCGGGCCGGTGAGGTTCGCGACCGCGGACTCCATCGCGCCGGTGCCCGAGGCCGTGAACAGCAACGGCTCGCGGGCCGTCCGGAAGACCTCGGTCAGACGGTCCAGGCAGCTGCGGAAGATCGGGCGGTAGTCCGGGCTGCGGTGATGGACGATCGGCTCGGCCATCGCCGCGAGCACCTGGGGCGGCACGGGCGTCGGCCCGGGAGTGAACAGGTGCCGCTTCATCGCTCTGACCCTAGCGAAGCTCTCCGGCAGCCGTCTAGGCGTCCCGCGCCGTGGAGGCCCTGCTCGCGTTCGCGGCGGCGCTCCTGGCGCTCCGGCTGGCGGGCGGGCTCGTGGGCCGCTGGCGGGCGCGCAGGCGCCCCGAGCTGGCCGCATGGGCGGCCTCGCTCGCCGCGTACGCCGCAGCCTCCGCCGCGCTGGCCTGGGGCGCCGCGTACGGCTGGAGCGACGAATCGTTCCGCGTCTACTACCTCTGCGGCGCGCTGCTCACCGCGCCCCTGCTCGGGCTCGGCTCGCTGCTGCTCGTCGGCGCCCGCTGGGCGCTTCCGATCGCGCTCGTCTACTGCGGGCTAGCCGCAGGTGTGGCGCTCGCCGAGCCGTTGCGCCTGCCGGTCTCGGGCTCCGAGATCCCGGATGCCTCCGAGCTCCTGGATCTCTTCCCCGCCCGCGTGCTCGCAATCGTCGGGAACACGGTGGGGACCCTGGCCGTGGTCGCCGTCGCATTGAGGACGATCAGACGCCGGCCCGTGGGCAACGCCCTGATCCTGGCCGGAGTCGCCGTGGCGGCCGTCGGCAGCACCCTCCTGGGCGTCGGCGAGGCGCAGACTGCGGCCTCGATCGCGGCCGCGGCCGCGCTGCTCTACGCCGGTTTCATCCTTAACAAATAGCTCAAACCGGGTGGTTATCTTGCCGCCCGCTCGGACAACTAGGGGTCCGTCCGAGAAGTGCGCTGCGCGACTGCGGCAACAGTCCCGCGCAGCTGCGGGCCCCGCTTCCCTCTGGGGGTTCCTCGATGAAACAACCGATCTGGTTGCTGCTGCTCGCGTGCGTGCTCGGACTGGCCGGCGCCGCGCTTCAGGCTCCGCGCGAGTCCGCCGCCGGCGAGCGCCGCGTCCAGTCGGCCGCCATGCCGGCGGACTACCTGCTCGGCGACATCGCGCAGCACCGCCGCGAGACCTGGCGCTGGCAGAGGCTGATGGGCATCCGTACGTCCCGCGCCACCCGGGTGGCGCAACAGCGGAGCCCTGCGTACCGCCGCTGGGTGCGGAACCTCTGGCGCAAGCGCGCGCTCACGCACCGTCGCAAGGCTCACAGGCCGCCCCACTCCGCCGCCTGGCGGTGCATCCAGCGCCACGAGGGCCGCTGGAACGACCCCAACGGCCCCTACTACGGCGGGCTTCAGATGGACCTCTCGTTCCAGCGCAGGTACGGCGGCGATCTGCTGCGACGCAAGGGCACGGCCGACAACTGGACGCCGGTCGAGCAGATGTGGGTCGCCGAGCGTGCGCACCGCGCCGGACGCGGCTTCTACCCCTGGCCGAACACCGCACGCTACTGCGGCCTGATCTAGCCGACCTCGGCTCACCGCTGCTAAAGTTGGCCACAAGTCAGAGCGAGTCCGGTTCGCGCTTAGCGCCTTCCTTATCGTTCGTGAGTGGTAAGAGGAGGTGTTTTTCTATGGCAAGCGGAACTGTGAAGTGGTTTAACGACAGCAAGGGCTACGGGTTCATCACCCCGGACGACGGGGCGAAGGATCTGTTCGTCCATCACAGCAACATCGCCGGCGAGGGCTTCAAGAGTCTCGCCGAGGGAGCCCGCGTCGAGTTCGAGGCGCGCGAAGGTGCCAAGGGCCCCGAGGCGGCGAACGTCGCCCCGATCGCGTCCTAGGACGACGAGCGTCGAGCGGTGGCGGCCCCAGGGCTGCCACCGCTCCGCTCCTAACGAGAGGACGCTATGGCGGAAAAAGAAGAGAAGGTCGAGTTCGAGGGCGAGGTGCTCGAGGCGATGCGGAACCGGATGTTCCGGATCAAGCTCGACAACGGGCACGAGACGCTGGGCTACATGGCCGGGCGGATGAAGCGCTATCGGATCAGGGTCTTCCCGGGCGACCGTGTCCGGATCGAGCTGTCCCCGTACGACCTCGACCGCGGCCGCATCGTCTACAGGTTGAGCTAGGTGGCCAGCTGGGAAGACGTCGAGCGCCTGATCGCGCAGCTCGTCACGACGCGTGAGACCTTTGTGACGGCCACGTCGGCCGAGAGCTCGATCTCGCAGTACGAGCCCGGAGTCCGGCTGATGGTGGAAGGCGAGCGCGGTACCAGGTGGATCGCGGTCGACGACGTCCGCGGCTGCTGGGGAACGTTCGAGCGGCTCGGCACGGTGAACCGCTCCGACCTGCTCGAGCCCGGGCGCTGCTCGGCCTTCATGTTCGCCCTCTTCGCGCAGGTCGAGGGCGTCGAGAGCCGCGCCGACGCGCTCGTTCTCAACGGAGCCTGACGGGCCCGCGACCTCGCACGGCCACGGGCCCGCGATCGGCCTGCTGCTACCTGTTCGCCGGCTCCGTCTCGAGCAGCTCGTCGAACAGGGCGCGGTAGTGCACCATCGCCTGACGCTGCTCCTCGGTGTCGGCCTCGTCCCGCTCTGAGATCGCGTACGCGGAGCGGTAGTTCTCGACGACGTGCGGGTGGTCGACCGAGACGTCCGCCGCCCGCTGCTCGAAGTCGTCGGTCGGGTAGCCGCGTTCCCGCATGACTTCGACGACCAGCACGTGAGCGTCCTTGAGCGCTCCGTTCGGGTCGTCCACGAAGCGCTCCTGCACCGTGCGCCACCGGTCGGCGAACCGGTCGCGCGTCCCCGGCGCGAGCGGACGGATGTCGAGCTTCTCACGCCGCTTCTCGCGGTCGGAGAGCTCCGACTCGGCCCGCCGGCGGCTGCCGGCCTCGTCGACGGTGCGGTCGTACTCCGGGCCGAAGCCCTCGCGCAGGTGGCTCGTGCGCCGCTTGCGCGCCGCCGCCCACCAGACCACCGCCAGCGCGACGAGCACCGCTGCGGCGATCACGATCCAGATCCAGGCATCCATCTGTCTTCCTCCTCAGGTCGCGGCTTTCAGTCCCCTAGCGCTACCCGTCTGTCGCGGAACGAATCCCGAGGTAGGGTCCGCTGCACATGGGACGCGGTTCGAGACCGAAGCGGCGCTGGGCGGCCGACCGGCGGCGCAAGAAGAAGGAGCGCGAGCAGCGCAACACGCCGGCGCCGCCGACCACCGGCCGCCGCAGCAGCTAGCGGCGTACCTCGACGAGCTGGTCGAGCGGGTGCGAAGCCTGCTCGGCAACGAGCTCGTCGGCATCTACCTCGCCGGCTCGGGGGCGCTGGGCGGCTACGTCCACGGGCGTAGCGACGTCGACGTCGCCGTGGTAACGGGCGGCCCGCTCGAGCACGCGCTGAAGGAGGAGCTCGTCGATGCCCTCCGCCACGAGGCTCTCCCGTGCCCGGCCCGCGGCCTCGAGCTCGTCGTCTACGCGCGCGGCGGCGCAGTTCCGGAGCTCAACCTGAACAGCGGCGAGCGGATGCCCTTCCACGCCACCTTCGAGCCGGGCGAGGACTCACCGCACTGGTTCGTCCTCGACCGCGCGATCATCGGGCAGCGCGGGGTCGCGCTGACCGGCCCGCCGCCCGTCGAGGTCTTCGCAGCCCCGGACGAGGAGGAGATCCTCGACGCGCTCGCCACGGGCCTGAAGTGGTACCGCGACCGGCCGGAGGAGCCGCGCGACGACGCGGCGCTGAACGCCGTGCGCTCGCGCGCCTGGCTCGAGACCGGGCGCTGGGCCTCGAAGGCGGAGGCGGCCGAGCTCCTGCTCGACGAGGTCAGCTCTTCTGTCGAGAGCCGGAGAACGCAGTCGCGAGACCGAGGCCGATGAAGACCGTCCCCGAGACCCAGCGGCGCGCGCCGGTGAACACGCGGTTCGTGCGCAGGAGGTTGCCCGCAGTTCCGGCGGCGAGCGCATAGAGGCTGTCGGTGACGAGCCCGAGCGCGACGAACACGAGCCCGAAGAAGGTGAGCTGCAGTGCGACGTAGCCGGCAGCGGGGTCGACGAACTGCGGCAGGAACGCGAGGAAGAAGAGGGCCGTCTTCGGGTTCAGGATGTTCACGATCGCGCCCTGCCTGAGCAGCGACCGGTTCGGGGCGGCCCGTACCTCGACTTCCTCCGGCTCCTCGCGTGAGAGGAGCGCCCGCACGCCGAGGTAGACGAGGTATGCCGCGCCCGCGTACTTGACGACGCTGAAGGCGACCGCGGAGGAGACGATCAGCGAGGAGAGGCCGATCGCAGCGGCGGCGACGTGGACGAGCGAGCCCAGGTGGACGCCGAGCACCGACACCAGCCCCGCGGTCCGGCCCTGGTCGATGCTCCGTGCCACGATGTAGAGCACGGCCGGCCCGGGCACGAGCAGCAGCGCCAGCGCGGCGGCGACGAAGACGGCGAGCGTGGAGGCGTCCGGGATCACGGGCTCAGCTTCTCGCGCAGGCGCTCGTTGACGATCTTGGGGTCCGCCTTGCCCTGGGTCTCGCGCATGACCGCCCCGACGAAGAAGCCGAGCAGCCCCTCCTTGCCGCCGCGGTACGCCGCGACCTGCGCCTCGTTCTCGGCCAGGATCCGGTCGATCACGGGGTCGAGCTCCGACACGTCGCTCACGGCGGCCTCCGCCAGGTACCTCTCGGCTGCGAAGCCCGCGGTCGCCGCTCGCGGCGATCGCCTCGGTGAACACTCCACGCGGGATGCTCTCGCGCCCCTCGATCAGCTTCGCGAGCTCGCCAGGGTCGACCGCGTCCGGGTCGACGCCGGCCCCTGCGAGCTGGTTCATGACCACGTTGGCGGACGCGCGCGGGTCGGCTCCGGCGGCGACGACCGCCTGGTAGAGCCGGTCGCGCCCGCTGGTGACGAGCCCGGTGGCAGTGTCGAAGTCGAGCGCGGCCTCCAGCCGGCGGACACGCGCGCCCGGAGGCTCGGGCACCTCGCGCCGAAGCCGCTCGACGAGCCCCGGCGGCGGCTGGATCGGCACCAGATCGGGCTCCGGGAAGTAGCGGTAGTCCTCGGCCTCCTCCTTCGTCCGCCGGGCGGTGAGCGTTCCGGAGGCCGCGTCGAAGTCGTAGGTCTGCTGGACGACCTCGCCGCCGGACTCCCAGACGGCGATCTGGCGCTCGATCTCGGCCTCGATCCCGCGCGCGATGAAGTTGAACGAGTTCATGTTCTTGATCTCCGAGCGGGTGCGGTAGCCGGTCTCCCCCACCTCGCGGACGGACACGTTGGCGTCCGCGCGGAGCGTGCCCTTCTCCATCTCCGCGTCGGAGATGCCCAGCTCGACGATCGTCTGGCGCAGGAGCTGCAGGAAGCGCTTGGCCTCGTCCGCCGAGCGCAGGTCGGGCTCGGTGACGATCTCGACGAGCGGCGTCCCGCCCCGGTTGAAGTCGACGAGCGAGTAGTCGGCGCCCCCGATCCGCCCGCCCGTTCCTCCGACGTGGACGGTCTTGGCGGCGTCCTCCTCGAGGTGCGCCCGCGTGATGCCGATCTCGTGGTCGCCCTCCGCGCCCGGGACGACGAAGCGGCCCTCCACGCACAGCGGGGCGTCGTACTGGGAGATCTGGTAGCCCTTGGGCAGGTCCGGATAGAAGTAGTTCTTGCGGTGGAAGAGCGCCCGCGCGGCGATCTCGCAGCCCAGGGCGAGGCCGAGCTTCACCGTCCATTCGATCGCCTGCTCGTTCGGCACCGGCAGGGTCCCCGGGTGGGCGAGGCAGACCGGGCAGGTCCGCGTGTTCTCGGGCGCGCCGTACTCGAGCTCGCAGCCGCAGAACATCTTCGTGCGCGTCTTCAGGTGGACGTGGATCTCCAGGCCGATGACCGCCTCCCAGCTGCTCAACGCAGGCGCTCCGGAACGAAGTCGAACGCCAGCGCACGCTCGAGCGCGTGGCCGACGCGGAAGAGCGTGTTCTCGGCGAACTGCGGGCCGATCAGCTGCAGGCCCACGGGAAGGCCCTCGGAGAGGCCGCAGGGGATGTTCAGGCCGGGCAGCCCGGCCATGCAGGACGGGATCGTCAGCAGGTCGGACAGGTACATCGCGAGCGGATCCTGGGTCTTCGCGCCCAGCTCGAACGCAACCGTCGGCGAGGTCGGCGAGACGAGCACGTCGAAGGTCTCGAAGGCCGCCTTGTGCTCGTCGGCGATCACCGTGCGCACCTTCTGGGCCTGCCCGTAGAAGGCCTCGTAGTAGCCGGCCGAGAGCGCGTAGGCGCCGAGCATGATCCGGCGCTTGGGCTCGTCGCCGAACCCCTCGTCGCGGGTGCGCTCGACCATCTCGTGGTAGCCGCCGTCGCCGGCCCGCAGGCCGTAGCGCACTCCGTCGTAGCGCGCCAGGTTGGACGAGGCCTCGGCGGGGGCGATCAGGTAGTAGCAGGCCAGGCCGTAGTCGACCGAGCGCGGCAGGCTGGTCTCCCCCACCTCGGCCCCGAGCTCCCGGCACAGCTCGATCGTGCGCTGCACGGCCTCGCGCACCCCCGGCTCGATCCCCTCCGCGTCGTTCAGCTCCTTCGGTACGCCCACGCGGACGCCCTTCAGGTCCTCCACCTCGGGCAGCTCGACGGGCGGCGCCTCGGCAGTGGTCGAGTCGAGCGGGTCGCGGCCGGCGATCACGCCGTAGAGCAGCGCACAGTCGCGGACGGTCTTGGTCGTCGGGCCCACCTGGTCGAGGCTGGAGGCGAACGCGACGATGCCGTAGCGCGAGACCGTCCCGTAGGTCGGCCGCAGCCCGACGATTCCGCAGAGCGCGGCCGGCTGCTTGATCGAGCCACCGGTGTCGGAGCCGAGCGCCCACGGCGCGAGGCCGCCCGCGACGGCGGCCGCCGAGCCGCCGCCGGAGCCTCCGGGCACGCGGGTCGGGTCCCAGGGGTTGTGCGACGGCCCGAACGCCGAGTTCTCGGTCGACGAGCCCATCGCGAACTCGTCGGTGTTGGTCTTGCCGAGCAGCGGCAGGCCGGCGGCCTTCACGCGCGCGGCGACCGTCGAGTCGAAGACCGGGACGTAGCCCTGCAGGATCTTCGAGCCTGCGGTCGTCTCCACCCCCTTCGTGCCGATCACGTCCTTGAGCGCGATCGGGACACCCTCGCCGTCGGGCTCGTCGGCGAGCGAGAGATAGGCGTGCAGCTCGCCGTCGCGCTCCTCGATGGCGGCGCGGTAGGCGTCCCAGAGCTCGCGCGCCGAGACCTCCCCGCGCTCGAGCAGGCCCTTTGCTTCTTCGGCCGTGAGACGCAGGGTGTCGATCATGCGTTCCGGCTCCGCGCCGCTCGTCGGCGGCACCTTGAAGAAGCCGCCTTCGACCTCGGGCGCGTTGGCGAGCGCCTCCGCAGGGTCGAGCGAGGGGCGAGGCTCGTCCTCGCGCCAGACGTTGACCAGGTCGAGCGGATGCGAGGTCGGCTCGACGTCGGTCAGGTCGAGCTCGGAGACCTTGCCGACCGCCTCCAGGATCGCGTCCAGCTGGCCGCCGAGGCGGTCCAGCTCCTCCTCGCTGAGCGCCAGGTGCGCCAGCCGGGCGACGTGCTCGACCTCGTTTCTCGTGATCGCCATCTCCGCCTCGAATCCTCCCAGATAGACCGAAGGCCCCTTCCGGGGCCCTCGGCGACTTCGGCTCTCGGAAGGTCTAGATCGGCATGACGTTCGCGGCCTGCAGGCCCTTGTCGCCCTGCACGACCTCGAACTCCACCTTCTGGCCCTCGGTCAGCGACCGATAGCCGTCCATCTGCACGGCCGAATGGTGGACGAACACGTCGTCGCCACCCTCGCGCTCGATGAAGCCGTAACCCTTCTCGTTCGAGAACCACTTGACGGTGCCCTGAGCCAACTACGTCCTCCTTACGAACAAACGACGGCCCGGGCACCGAGCCGCCGAACTGAATCCAACGCGCGGAACGATAGCGTCACATTTCCGGGTAGGCAAGCAGGTTCCGACGGTACCGGGCGGCGCGGATCGTGCTGCGGAGCAGCATCGCGATCGTCATCGGGCCGACCCCGCCGGGCACGGGCGTGATCAGCCCGGCTCGCTCGGCGGCCGCGGGATCGACGTCGCCGACGATCCCGGTTTTGGTTCGGTTGATGCCGACGTCCACGACGGCGGCGCCCTCCTTGACGTCGTTCGCGCCGACGAGGCCCGGGCGTCCCGTCGCGACGACGAGGACGTCCGCCCCGCGTGCCCTGTCGGCGAGGTCGGCGGTGCGCGAGTGGCAGACGGTGACCGTCGCGTTTTCCCGCAGCAGCAGATGAGCAACCGGCTTGCCGACGATCTGGCTGCGGCCGATCACCACAGCGCTCGCTCCCTGTAGCTCGACGTCGTACTCGTCGAGCAGCGCGAGGATCCCGAGCGGCGTCGCCGGCACATGCGTGGGCTCGCCCAGGTAGAGCTGGCCCGCGTTGAAGGGATGGAAGCCGTCCACGTCCTTGATCGGCTCCACTGCGCGGATGACGCGGTTCTCGTCGATCCCGGACGGCAGCGGCAGCTGGACGAGGATCGCGTCGATCGCCTCGTCGGCGTTCAGCTCCGCGACCAGCCCGAGCACGTCCTCCTCGGACGCGTCCTTGGGGAGCCGGTAGTCGCGGGCGTCGATGCCGGCCTCGCGGGCGGCCTTCTGCTTGTTGCGGATGTAGATGTCCGACGCGGCGTCGTCCCCGACGAGGACCGTCGCGAGCCCGGGCGTGCCCTCGAGGCCCGCGACCTCCCCGGCCACCTCGGCCCGGATCCGCTCCGCGAGCGCCCGGCCGTCCATGATCGTCGCCGCCATCGAGGCGCGGAGGTTACCGCCGCGGTGAGAATGCGCCCGTGAAGCGGTTCCCGCGCAAGAACGACGCCGACTCGATCCGCGCGCGCCAGGAGGTGCTCGGGCTGGACGGCGAGGTGGTCGGCTTCGACCTCGAGCCGTGGACGAGCGCGGCCGAGCAGCTCACCGGCGCTGCCGTGATCCCGGTCTCGGTGGCCGGGCCGCTGCCCGTGTCGCTCGGGTCGTACGAGCTGGACGACGCAGGCACGGTCGTCGAGTCCGGCCGCGGTGCGGAGGAGGTCTTCGTGCCGCTCGCGCACACGGAAGGCGGCCTGACGGCTTCGATGCAGCGCGGGATCAAGGCGGTCGACGAGTCCGGCGGCTTCCGGACGCACGTGCTCGCGGACCGGATCACGCGGGCCTCGTGCTTCGTCTGCTCCGACGCGGCGGAGGCGATCGCGCTCGCCCGCTGGATCGAGGGCGAGGTCGACTCGATGCGCGAGTGGCTGCGGTCGGCTCCGGTGCCCGAGCTGTCGCGGTTCGCGGTGCTGCGCGAAGTCAAGACACACGTGGTCGGGCCGATGTGCCACGTCCTGTGGCGCTGGACGACGGGCGACGCGGTCGGGCCGAACATGATGACCCGCAACTCCTATGCGCTGAACATGGGCTACGTGCTCGAGCGGGCGCCCGTGAAGCCCTCGCGGGCGCTGCTCGAGGCGAACATGGGCGGCGACAAGAAGCCGTCCTTCGAGTTCTTCCAGACCGGGCACGGCAAGACGGTGATCGCCGAAGCGGTGCTGACCGACGAGGCCGTGCGGAGGGTGCTGCGGACGACCGTGGACGACCTGCTCGAGCTCTCGTGGGTCGGGACGCACGGCGCCGTGGCGAGCGGGATGCAGTCGGTGGCTTTCACCCCCGCCTCCGCCGTAGCGGCCGTGTTCGCGTGCACCGGGCAGGACCTCGGCATGGTCGGGACGTCGTCGATGGCGCACGGGACGGGGCGGCGCGTCGAGGGCGGACTGCACGTCTCGATCCGGTTCCCGGGGCTCGAGGTCGGGACGGTCGGGGGCGGGACGACCCTGCCGTACGCCCGCACCTGGCTCGGGCTGATGGGGTGCGCCGGCGCAGGGAAGGTCTACCGCTTCGCCCAGATCGTGGCGGCCGCCGCGCTGGCGCTCGAGATCTCGGCCTCCGCAGCCATGGCCACAGCGGGCTCGGAGAACTTCTTCCGCGCCCACCACGAGCGCGGCGGGCTCCGCTGACCGGTGCCAGGCACCCGCACGAAAGCGTGACGACGAATCCCCAGGTCGCAGCGCCTTGATGGCGCTCGAGCTTCGGGGAGCCTGCGAGCGCTGCGGAGCTGCACTGGCGCCGGAAGCCGACGCGTACATCTGCTCGTACGAGTGCACGTTCTGTCCGGAATGCGCCGGCGGAATGAGCCACGTCTGCCCGAACTGCGGCGGCGAGCTCGTGCGCCGGCCGCGCCGCTCACCGGTGCCAGGCACTGGAACAAACGCGTGAAGATTCCTCCACACCACGACCCGTCGTGCTGGGGTTGCGGGCACAGCCCCGACGGGATCGCGTTGCCTCACCCGACCGAGGAGGGCGCCGAGCTCTACGAGGCCACGTTCTCGTTCGACGAGCGGCACCAGGGCGGGCCGGGGATCGTCCACGGCGGCCTTGTGAGCGCCGCGCTCGACGAAGCCTGCGGCCTGCTCGCCACCTGGTATCGCTTCCCCACGGTGACGGCGAGGATCTTCGTCCGCTACCGCCACCCGGTGCCGATCAACTGGGAGCTCACCGTCACCGCGCGCCTCACCGGGGCCCGCGGCCGGCGCCTCCACGTCGACGGCCGCCTCCGCAACGGCGACGACGTGCTGGCGGAGGCGCGGGCGGCGTTCCTCCACGTCCCGCTCGAGCACTTCCTTGCGACGCCCGAAGGACGGGCCGCGGGCGCCGCCTGGCGCCGCCGCCTGAGCGGCTGAGCCGACCCCGGCGTTTTGACCGCGGACGGGCGGGGCAGGCTCCCCGCTATCGCCGGGTCGCGAGAGCGACCCGCCCTACCCCCGACCGAGCCGGACCTCCACGGTCCGGCTCGGTCTTCATTCGGCAGGGACTACGAGGGTCAGGGCCGCCTAGAGCGGCTCGGCCACGAGCAACGTCGCCGTCCCGCTGCGGCTCGGGCTGCGCGTGATCGTCCCGCGGAAGCGGGCGTCGACCCGCCAGCGCCCGACGGTCGGCGGAATCCACGTCACGCGGGCAACGCCGTCGGCACCGACCCGGGCCGAGAGGTAGCGCGCGAACACCCAGCCCTGGAAGGGGTCGAAGCGATCGACCCGGAAGCGCACGAGGCCGCCCGCGCGGGGCGGGGAGACCTTGGCCGCGACGACGACCGAGCGACCCGGCGTAGCGAAGGCCCGCCGCCGGCCGTCGACGCTGATGCCGGTCTTCGTGATCTCACGAACGAGCAGGCGGATCCTGTACCGGCCGCCGCTGTTCTCTCGCGAGCGGACGGCGACGTAGTAACGACCGCGCGGCAGCTGCAGCCGCATGCGCGCGCCTCCGGTGGAGAGGCACTCGCAGCGGACGGTGCGGCCGCGGTCGTTCAGGAGCGCGAGGTCGGTCCGCATCCGCTCGCCCGCCGCCAGCGTGAGCACGACGTCGCTGCGGGCGCCGACCTGGAACCGGTGCAGGTCGAGGACGTCGACGGAGCGCCCGGAGAGCATCCCGACGCGCTGCTCGAGGTTCCTCAGGGGGAGGCCCGGAGAGGTGTCGTCGGGGCCGCCCTTCGCCACCTGCAAGCGGTAGCGCAGCTCGCCCCGCTCGCCGCGGGCGACGACGCGCAGGCTGTAGCGGCCGCCTCCGGCCGGGCCGGGCGTGAAGGTCATGTAACCGCCGCAGGAGCTCGTCCGCAGCGGCCCGGCAGAGGCGAACGACCGCAAGCGAGGGCCCGTACAGCGCCAGCGAGACGCACCTATCGACGCCGGTGACGAGGTTGATGCGGTAGGTCTGGGCCGGCCGCAGCTCGGTCGACCAGGCGTCTTCGGCGTCGAGCAGCGGGTCGACGCTCGTCGTCACGCCACGCCGGGGCAGCGGCGTCCCTGGATACGCCTCGCGGCGCTCCGGGACGAGCAGCGTCATGCGGAAGCCGCCGGGCTGCGAGGTGGAGCGCTGCGCGACCATGAACAGGTAGTTGCCCTCGTCGGCGGTGCCGAACGAGAAGTCGACGTTGCCCTTCGCGTCCGTGTTCCGGCAGGTGACGAAGCTCGTCTCGGACCGGACCCGGCGGAGCACGACGATCGTCAGGTCGACGTCCGCCGCGGCGTCGAGACGGACGATCAGCCTTCCGTCGCCCGTGCCGTCGAGCCGGTACCAGACCGAGTTCGTCGTCTGGGCGCAGCCGCCCGGGTCGGTGACCTCGCGCGTCGCTCCGGCCGTTGTGCCGGAGACGCTGAGCGGCGGCGAGCCGAGACGCTGTGCGTTGGCGCGGTTGTCGTTGCCCGGTGCCTGAGCGAATGCACCGGAGACGGCTACGAGGGCGGAAAGGGCGGCGGCGGCGAGAACGAGGGCGCGCAGCATCTGAGTCCTCCTGAGGGTGATTCGTGACCGCCGGAGCTTGCGATTCCGCGCGGCGCATTCCTAGAGCGCACGTGCGAATTCGTACGAGACCCGAACGTGCCCTTTACAGCGCTGATGGTTCGCTAACTGCTCGTGCGCTGGATCAGTGCGACCGGGCGCTCGCCGAGGTCCAACTCCCGCGCCACCGGCGCGCCGGTCAGGAGGTCGCGCCAGCTTCCCGGCGGCACCGCCAACCTGCCCGAGCCCCACAGGGCGGCGGCGACGACGACGTCGTCTCCCCGACGAAAGACGCAGGCGCCGTCGCCGGCGTCGATCGGTTCGTAGGCGCCGAGGGCACCCCTCGCACGCAATGCAAGGGCCTCGCGGATCAGCCGGAGCTTCTCCGGCGGCGACGCCGACGCGAGCAGCCGCCGACGCAGCCGGAAGTCGACGGGGCGGCGGTTGTCCGGGTCGACGAGGCTCAGCGACTCGAGCTCGTCGCCCTGGTAGATGTCGGGCACCCCCGGAGCGGTCAGCTTGATGAGCGTCATGGCGAGCGAGATCCGCCGCCCCGCCGCTTCTACGCGAGACGCGAACGCCTCGAAGCCGGGCGGGAGGTCGTCGTAGACGGCGCCGATCGCCTCCCGTACGCGGCCCTCGTGCGCGGTGTTCGGCTCCACCCAGCTCGTGTTGCGCTTCGCCTCGCGGAGGGCCTTCTGCATGTACGCCTGGATCCGCTCCAGCTCGATCGGCCATGCCCCCACGAGCGTCTGCCAGAGCAGGTAGTCCTCGTGGGGATCCTCCAGCGTCCGCCAGCCGCGGACCGCCTGCGCCCACTCCTCGGCCAGCCCGGCCAGAGCAGCGATCCGCGCCCGCACGTCGCCGCTCCGCTTGGTGTCGTGGGTCTGCGTGGCGAGCAGGTGGTTCGGGAAGCGTGCCCCCCGCTCGAGGTTGGCCTCGTGGAACTCGTCCACCGGGAGCGAGAAGCGGTCCGGGTTGCCGCCCACCTCGTTGAGCGCCGTAAGCCTCAGCCAGCGGTAGAGCGCGGTGTCCTCGACCCCCTTGGCCATCACCGGCCCGGTCGTCTGCTGGAAGCGCATGACGAACTCGGGGTCGCCGCGCTCCTCGAGCAGGAGCACGCGCCGCAGCTCGGCGGGAACGCCTGCGAGCGCCTCGCGGTCTGCGGGCTCGACGCGTCCGGACCACGGCTCGACGTAGGTGCGGTACACGCGCAGCGACGAGGCCGCCTCCTCGAGTCGCGGGTGGTGAAGCAGGGAGCGAAGCCGTGCGAACTCGCGGCCGAACTCGGCCCGGGCGAGCTCGAGCTTGGACTCGTAGGCGACCTCGGCGAACGATCGCGTCTCTCCGGTCAGCTCC
Source organism: uncultured Actinomycetes bacterium (assembly GCA_963733845.1). Lineage (GTDB taxonomy): Bacteria > Actinomycetota > Thermoleophilia > Gaiellales > Gaiellaceae > DATFQE01. The sequence goes on along the minus strand of CAVTEM010000005.1, from coordinate 108,372 downwards.
GCGTAGAGGTCGGTCAGCGGCCCCGCTCCGGCCGGGTCGACGAAGAGCGCCGTCACGTCGTTGGCGAACTCGTAACCCGTCGTCCCCTCGACCGGCCAGTCGCGCAAGGACTCGCCCGGCTCGAGGATCTTCTCCACCCACACCGGAACCGGGGGCAGCCGCTCCAGGTAAGCGCGCGGGTCGGCGAGCCCGTCCGGATGGTCGATCCGCAGCCCCTGGACGAGACCTTCCTCGACCAGCTCGAGCACCTTGGCGTGCGTGGCCTCGAAGACCCACGGGTCCTCGACCCGCACCCCCGCGAGGTCGTCGATCGTGAAGAACCGCCGGTACCAGCCCGACTCCGCGTCCCAGTCGAAGAACTTCGCGCGGCGCGCGGGGTCGCGCCAGTACGGGTTCTCGTCGCTCGTGGCCATGTGGTTCGGGACGACGTCGAGGATCACGCCCAGGCCCGCGGAGCAGAGCGCGCGCAACTCCACCTCGCCGCCGAGCTGCTCCGAGACGCGGGTCGGGTCGACGACGTCGTAGCCGTGCGTCGACCCCGCGCGGGCCTCCAACACGGGCGAGAGGTAGAGGTGCGACACGCCGAGCTCGCGCAGGTACGGCACGACCTCGCGCGCGGCCGCGAAGCCGAACTCCGGCGTCAGCTGCAGGCGGTAGGTCGCCCGGAGCTCGCTCACGCGCGGCGAAGAACGACGATCGAGCGCTCGAGCAGCGGCACCTCGGCCCGGGCAGCGAACGTGCGCGAGCCTGGCTTCAGCTCCGGCTCGGACGTCGACAGCTCCAGCTCCCAGCGCGCGCCGAAGCGCCTGGCGGGCACGTGGAACGCCACCGGCTCGAAGTTCGCGTTGAACATCAGCAGGAAGGAGTCGTCCTGCTCGGGCTCGCCCCACGGGGTCAGGTCCGTCAGTGCGTCGCCGTTGAAGAAGACGCCGAGCGAGCGCGAGCCCGGGTTCTCCCAGTCGCGGACCGTCATCCTGCGGCCGTCCGGGCGGAACCACCAGACGTCGGGGAGGGCCGACGAGCCGTTCCGCCCCTCCAGGAACCGCGTCCGGCGGAAAACCGGATGCGCCTTGCGCAGCCCGATCAGGCGCTTCGTCCAGTCGAGCAGCTGCATCTTCGTGTCGTCGAGCTCCCAGTCGATCCAGGAGAGCTCGTTGTCCTGACACCAGGCGTTGTTGTTGCCGCCCTGGGAGCGGTCGAGCTCGTCGCCGCCGAGCAGCATCGGCACGCCCTGGGAGAGCAGCAGTGTGGTGAGGAAATTCCGTTGCTGGCGCCGCCTCAGCTCGACGATCGCCGGGTCGTCGGTCGGCCCCTCGACGCCGTGGTTCCAGGAGCGGTTGTGATTCTCGCCGTCGCGGTTGTCCTCCTGGTTGGCCTCGTTGTGCTTGTCGTTGTACGAGACGAGGTCGGCGAGCGTGAAGCCGTCGTGCGCGGTGATGAAGTTGATCGAAGCGAACGGCCGGCGCCCCTCGGGCTGATAGAGGTCGCTCGAGCCGGTGAAGCGGGCCGCGAACTCGCCCACCCCGGCCTCGCCGCGCCAGTAGTCGCGCATCGTGTCCCGGTAGATCCCGTTCCACTCGCTCCACAGGACCGGGAAGTTGCCGACCTGGTAGCCGCCCGGGCCGACGTCCCAGGGCTCTGCGATCAGCTTGGCCTGGGAGAGCACCGGGTCCTGGTGGATGATGTCGAAGAACGAGTGCAGCCGGTCGACGTCGTACAGCGTCCGCGCGAGCGCCGAGGCCAGGTCGAAGCGGAAGCCGTCGACGTGGCAGTCCATCACCCAGTAGCGCAGCGAGTCCATGATCAGCCTGAGCACGCTCGGGTGCACCGTGTTCAGCGTGTTGCCCGTGCCCGTGTAGTCCGTGTAGAAGCGCGGGTTCTCCGGCGAGAGCCGGTAGTAGGCGCTGTTGTCGACACCCTTGAACGAGAGCATCGGACCGAGGTGGTTGCCCTCGGCCGTGTGGTTGTAGACGACGTCGAGGATCACCTCGATTCCTGCCTTGTGCAGGGCTTTCACCATTCCCTTGAACTCGCGGACCTGCTCGCCCCGCGTGCCGGTCGCCGCGTAGAGCGCGTGCGGGGCCAGGAAGCCGATCGAGCTGTAGCCCCAGTAGTTGGTCAGGCCCTTGGCGGCCAGGAACTGCTCGTCGACGATGTGGTGCACGGGCAGCAGCTCGACCGCGGTGACGCCCAGCGAGACGAGGTAGTCGATCGTCCGCTCGGAGGCGAGCCCCGCGTAGGTGCCCCGGAGGTCCTCGCGAACGCGCCGGTCCAGCTTCGTGAAGCCCTTGACGTGCGTCTCGTAGATGATCGTCTCGCTCCACGGCGTGCGCGGCGCTCGGTCGCCTTCCCAGTCGAAGCGCTCGTCCACCACGACGGACTTCGGGATCGCCGGCGCGCTGTCGCTCGAGTCCGGGTGCAGGTCGGCCTCGTCGCCGCCGTCCGCGACGTACGGCAACGTCTGGGCGCGGTCCCAGAGGACCGGGCCCTCGATCGCCTTCGCGTAGGGATCGATGAGGAGCTTGGCGGGGTTGAAGCGGAGCCCGCGGGCGGCGTCGTAAGGGCCGTGCACGCGGTAGCCGTAGCGCTGCCCCTCGCCGACCTCGGGCAGGTAGCCGTGCCAGTGGTGGGCGGTGCGCTCGGTCAGCTCGACCCTGGTTTCGACGTCGTCGGCGTCGAACAGGCAGAGCTCGACGCGCTCGGCGTGCTCGGAGAAGAGCGAGAAGTTCGTGCCCGCCCCGGTCCACATGGCTCCGAGCGGGAACGGATTCCCGGTCCACGGCCTCACGGCGTCAGCTCGACCGTGAGTGCGTCGAAGTCGGCGACCAGCTCGAACCCGCCCCGCCGGACGCGCAGCACGCGGCCCTCGACCGCGGTGGAGACCTCGCGGGGAAGCTCCCGGCGCAGGGCGAGCAGCCGGCGGTAGAAGGCGCGCAGGTCGTCGTCGCCGGCCGACGGGTCGAGCTTCGAGCGCTCGAAGGTCTCGCGAGCCTGGGGGTCGGGCACCTCCTCGCCGGCGAAGGCGGCGAAGGCGGCGAACTCGCGGCGCCGCCCCTCGCGCGTCGCGTCGGCGATCGCCGGGTCGATGTGGTCGGTGAAGAAGCAGGAACGGACGCTGCTCGCCGTACTCCTCGCCCTGGAAGAGCAGTGGCGTCTGCGGCGCGAACAGCACGCACGGCCGCGCGCAGCCGCAGCTCCTCGGGCCGCGGGCGGTCGCCCAGCGCGCGATTGCCCACCTGGTCGTGGTTCTGCGAGCACACGACCAGCCGCTCGGCGGGTGTCCGCTCGAGCTGGGCGGCGAGACCCTCGAGCGAGCCGTAGTCGCCGTAGTAGCCGTCGCGCTCGCCGGTCAGGAGGACGTGGAGCTCGTGGTGGAGCTCGTCCGCCCACTGCGCGTCGTGGCCCCAGGCGCGCAGCGGGCGTAGGTCGCCGGGCTCGATCTCGGAGATCACGAGCGCGCGCGGGTTGACCTCGCGCACGCGCTCGGCCAGCTCGGCGAGGAGGTGCGTCGGCGAGTCGTCGAACACGGCGTGGGTCGCGTCGAGCCGGAGCCCGTCGATGCCGAAGTCGCGCACCCACATGACCGCGTTCTGGATCGCCCACTCGCGCACCGGCGGCTGCGAATAGTCGATCGCGTCGCCCCAGAAGGTCTCGTGGCGCTCGGTGAAGTACGGGCCGAAGGCGCGCAGTGCCTCGTCGCCGGGGCCGACGTGGTTGTAGACGACGTCGAGCACCACGCCCAGGCCCTCGCGGTGAGCGGCCTCGACCAGGGACACGAGGCCCTCGGGCCCGCCGTACGCCTGGTGCGGCGCCCACTTGTACAACCCGTCGTAGCCCCAGCCTCGCTCGCCCGGGAAAGTCGCCACCGGCATCAGCTCGATCGCCGTCACGCCCAGCTCGCGAAGCGCGGGTAGCCGGGGGATCACGCCCTCGAACGTGCCCTCGGGACTGAAGGTGCCGACGTGGAGCTCGTACAGCACGAGCTCGTCCAGCGAGAGCCCCGGCCAGGCTGCCGGCGCGGGCAGGTCGACGACCGCCGACGGCCCGCGCACCCCGGCCGGCTGCCAACGCGAGCAGGGATCCGGCCAGGCCTGGCCGTCGAGGACGTAGAGGTACTCGTCGCCGTGTACAGCTGCGAGCTCCGCCTCCCAGACCCCGTCGCCCGCGGGCGCGAGCTCGTGGTCGACCCCGTTCAGGCGTAGCCGCGCATCACGCGGGGTCTGGGCCCAGACGCGGAAGTCGACCGACCCCTCCTCGCGAGGCGTGGCACCGAGCGTGCGGCGAACGGCGAGCACGGACGCGGCACGTTACCCCTCGCTTGACCGCCCCCGAGCAACGGGCATAGGCTCGCGGCCGGTCGACTCCCGAGGAGGGACGATCTCCCAGCAGGCGCACAACGGAGCTGCGGCGCCCCGGCTCCGACGGCTGGCCTCGCCGGTCGACCGGATGCGCGCGCACTACGACGTGGTCGTCGTCGGCTCCGGCTACGGCGGCGCGATCGCTGCCTCGCGCCTGGCTCGGGCGGGACGGTCGGTCTGCCTGCTCGAGCGCGGACGCGAGCTCCAGCCGGGCGAGTACCCCGACAGCGCGGCGGAGGCCGTCCGCGAGTTCCAGGTCGACCATCCGCGCGCTCACGTCGGCCCGGACACCGGTCTGTACGACTTCCGCGTCAACGACGACATGAACGTCTTCGTCGGCTGCGGGCTCGGCGGCACCTCGCTCGTCAACGCCAACGTCGCGCTCCCGGCCGAGGAGCGCGTCTTCGACGACGAGGCGTGGCCCACGGCTCTGCGAGAGGCGGATGCGCTCACCGAGGGCTACGCGAGGGCGGTGGCCATGCTGCGGCCGCAGGGGTACCCCGACCGGCTGCCGCAGCTCGCGAAGCTCACAGCCCTGGAGCAGGCGGCGACGGGCACGGGCGGCACCTTCTACAGACCGCCCATCAACGTCACGTTCGAGGACGGGGACAACCACGTCGGCGTCTACCAGCAGGCGTGCCGGCTGTGCGGCGACTGCACCAGCGGCTGCAACTACCGGGCCAAGAACACCACGCTGATGAACTACCTCCCGGACGCGGTCAACCACGGCGCCGAGATCTACACGCAGGCTCGGGTCGACCGCGTCGAGCGCCGCGGCGAGCGCTGGCTCGTGCACTACTCGCTCCTCGACGCCGGCCGCGAGCGCTTCGAGGCGCCGATGCCGTTCGTCTCGGCCGACCTCGTCGTGCTGGGCGCGGGCGCACTCGGCTCGACCGAGATCCTGCTCCGCTCGCAAAAGCGTGGCCTGCCGCTCTCGGACCGGCTCGGCACCCGCTTCACCGGCAACGGCGACGTGCTCGCATTCGCCTACAACCTCGACCAGCCGGTGAACGGGATCGGCTTCGGCGACCGGAACGTCGGCGAGCTGGCGCCGGTAGGCCCGTGCATCGCCGGGATCATCGACTTGCGCCAGCAGGACGAGCTCGACCACGGGATGGTGATCGAGGAGGGCGTGATCCCGGGCGCGGTCTCGGTCTCGCTCCCGTTCGTCTTCCCCTTCTTCGCCCACCACCTGGGCCGCGACGCGGACGGCGGCATGAGCGACTTCTACGAGGAGCGCAAGCGCGAGCTCGAGTCGCTGCTCCAGGGCGCTCGGGAGGGCGCACTCGCGAACACGCTCACGTTCCTGGTCATGACGCACGACGACAGCGGCGGGCAAGTGGTGCTTGGCGAGGGCGACCGGGCTCGCGTGGTCTGGAAGGGCGTCGGCGAGCAGCCGATCTTCGAGCGCGTGCACGAGACGCTCCAGAAGGCGGCGGCCGCGGCCGACGGCACCTACCTGCGCAACCCGATCTGGAGCCAGGCGTTCGGCCAGGACCTCGTCACCGTCCATCCCCTGGGCGGCTGCCCGATGGCGGACACGGCCGAGCACGGCGTCGTCAACGACCGCGGACAGGTGTTCTCCGGCGCCAACGGCGAGGCCGTGCACGACGGCCTCTACGTGATGGACGGCTCGATCGTCCCGCGCTCCCTCGGCGTCAACCCGCTCCTGACCATCTCCGCGCTGGCCGAGCGCTGCTGCGAGCTGCTCGCCGGGCCGATCCCGACCTCGCTCCCGTACGCGGAAGGGCGGGCGCCGGCGCGCGCACCCGAGCCTGCGGCCACGATCGGTGTGCGCTTCACCGAGCGGATGACGGGCGCCTTCTCGACGCGCGTGACCGACGATTTCGAGGCGGCCGCCGAGGCGGGCAAGGACGACGACTCTCGGCTGACCTTCGTGCTGACGGTGATCGCCCGCGACCTCGACCTGCTGCTCGAGGACCCCTCCCACCGTGGCCGGCTCGTCGGGACGGTCGAGGCTCCTGCGCTCTCGACCGGCGCGCTGACGGTCCGAAACGGCGACTTCGGGCTCTTCGTCGACGATCCGGACGATCCCGACGGTAGACGCATGACCTACCGCATGGAGCTGGCTGCCGAGGACGGCGAGACCTTCCACTTCGACGGCTTCAAGCGCATCCGCGACGACCGCGGGTTCGACCAGTGGGCCGATACGACGACGCTCTTCGTCACGGTGCGGCGCGACGGCGAGGACGGGCCCGTGGCGGGCCGCGGCATCCTGCGGATCCGGCCGCAGGACTTCATGCGCCAGATGGCGACGATGTCGGTCACCGGCGCGACCGGCCCGCGCCAGGAGCTGGCGGCGATGGGCCGCTTCGGCGGTTACTTCACGGAGTCGCTGCGCGACGTGTACGGCCTGCTCTGAGGAAGCGCATCGTCGTTCCGATCCGCTCGGCGAGCGTGTCCGCAGAGGTTGCATGGACGCGGCGGACGAGCCCTTCCGCCGCACCGGCGTCTGGCGCACGACCGAGTCACCGAGCCGCACGGTGACACGGCCCTCCCTTCGCCCGGTGCGCGCGAGCTCGAGCCCGTACGTCTGCCCACCGTCTGCGTAGCCGAGTGCGTAGCCGGAGCCGTCGTAGACCCCGTGAACCACCGTGCGAACCGGAGCGGCCAGCCAGCCCGCGGCCGGGCCGGACGGCGAGGAATCGACGTCCGGGAGCTCGACCCGCACCTCCAGCCAAAGATCCTCGCCGCGCCAGCGCTCGACGAAGGCCACGGCCCGGCCGGGGTCGCGCATCTTGGTCGCCGTCCAGTCGCGGGCGACGCCCTCCTCGGAGCGCGTGTCGAGGTAACGGCGCGCGTCGCGGTAGCCCATCGCGGTCAAGCGAGCGGGCGCTGATGCGGCCGAGGAAGAGGTCCGGGATCGAGCGGAATCGGGAACTCGGGCTTGACCACGTGCAGCGCAGGCGGCCGCTCCCCCGCCTCGATCCGCTCCAGCTCCTCCGCGACCGAGCCGTTCGCGCTCAGCTCGATCATGTGCACGTACTGGTTCAGCGCCGCCGCGGCGGTAGACGTTCGTGTTTCCGATGCACCAGACGAGCCAGAGCTCCTCCGCGCCCCGCCGCGCGCCCTCGAGCAGGTTGGCGTCCTTGATCCAGACCGCGTCGGTCCAGAGCCGGCCCCTCGCGGCGACCGGCGGCAGCATCATCGGCAACGAGACTCCGGCGACGAGCAGGTCGAGGTCGATCTCGGTGTGCGGGATCGCGTGGTTCGTCTTCGAGCCGTAAGTCGACGACGTTGAAGGTTCCGTGCCATCCCGCGCGCGGCGCGGATCCGCTCGACGTCGATCCCGAGGTGGGGGAACACCTTCTCGACCAGGCCGTCGGCGTCCCCGTATGCCAGCTGCGACGGCCCGCGCAGGTAGCGGCGGACCGGGAGCAGCGAGACGAAGTCCTTCACGTCGAGCGTCGCCCAGCGCTCGCACATCTCCTCGGCGGTCAGGCCCGAGAGGAGCATGGCGAGGTTGATCGTCCCGCCCGACGCTCCGTCGCCGTGGAAGAACGTCAGGCCGTCCTCGGCGAAGGCCCGCAACACTCCCGCCTGGTAGGCCACCCGCATCCCGCCCCCGGCCAGGACCAGCGAGCGCTTCGGGCCGCCCGCGTCGGCTGCGGCGAGCTCGGGGACGTGCTCCATCAGCCGGCCCGTGCGGGGCGCGTGGCGAAGAAGATCACCACGGCGCCGACCAGCTCCCACGCCAGGACGACGTAGACGACGGCGGACGGCGAGCCGTCGAAAGCAAGGCCGAACAGTCTGGCCACGCCGCCCGCCGTCATCGTGGTGAGGAAGATCACGTTGGGGATGCGCTGCGCGAAGATCTGGCGCCAGTACACCAGCGAGAACAGGCCGAAGCAGAACTCGACGGCGCGAAGGAAGCGGTAGTGGCTGAGCAGCGTCGCCTCGGCGTCGTCCGGGATCTCGTCGAGCTCCAGGTCGAGGATGAGCGGGAAGTCGTACTGCGCCAGCAGGGCGCCCCACAAACCGGCGACGACGAGAGTCGCCGCGTAGCCGACGAACAAGACAAGCGCTACGCGTCTCACGGTTGGATGCGCCACCAGTAGGCCGCGGCGAGCACCGCCGAGACCGAGTCGAAGACGACGAGCGAGAGGCCGGCGTAGGAGAAGACCTCCAGCACGACGGCGAGCGACATCGCGATCGCGGCGCCGAGCTTCTGCAGCGCCGACCAGCCGACGACGAGACGACTTGGCGCCTGCCCGAGCAGGGTCTGGGTCAGAGCTCCTCCGACCACGACCATGAACATGCCGATGATCCCGAAGAAGAGCTTGTCGCTCGTCGTGGTCGGCGCGGACAGGAGGTCTAGCACCACTCCCGGCACGACGACCAGCACAACGCCAGAGAGAAACGTCCCGGCTGCGATCGCGAGCAGAAGCAAGCGCAGCGGATCGTCACGCACCCGTGCCCAGACGTCGGTCACCGCAGCTTCAACCCGATGTAGACGGCCATCGCCACCCACTGGGAGCTCCAGAAGCCGAGCCGAAGCCAGTTCCAGGACACCCAGCGCTCGAGCACCTCGTGCAGCTCGGCCTCGTCGCGGATCCGCGCCTTGAGCCGGCGGTTGTAGCGGAAGATGACGAGCGTGGTCGTGAGCGTGCCTCCGACCACGCCGGCGAGGACGGTGATCGGCGCCAGCACGTACCAGGAGCCCCACTCGGCGACGATCAGCGCGACGGCGGTGCCGATCATGACGATGGTCATCCACGTGAAGAAGCGCGTCGCCCGGGCGATCGGCGCCATGATCTGGTCGTAGTAGGTGTCGACGGTCATCGCGTGCCGGCCCGGAAGCGTGAACAGCGCGAGCGACCAGCCCGTGCCCAGGTACATCGAGGCGCAGAGGAACAGCACGAGCGCGACGACGATCTCCCACCAGGCCATCAGGTGCGCTTCGGGGGCGGGAGCCAGTCCTCGCCGAGGCCGAGGTCGACCACGCTCTCGAGCCCCTCGGGCCGCTCGTCCGGAGCCTTGTCGTAGGGCAGGAACCAGCTCTCGACGTAGTCGTCGAGCACCCCGTGCGCCTCCGGGAAGAAGACCGTGAAGAGCGGGCGACCCTCGACGCCGAGGCTCCGTAGGGGCTCGACTCGCTCCAGGTCGCCAAAACGGACGGAGCCGCGGGCGCGGCCGGGGAGACCCACCTCGGCGCGGCCGCGGAAGTAGACGTCCGACTTCATCAGCATCCCGCGGAAGCTGCAGTAGTTGGAGGCGCCCATGGCCACGGGCAGGCGCGGGCCGCGCGGACGCGCGATCTCCACGAAGACGCCCGCGCTTGCCGTCCTTGTCGTACTGGCTCGAGACCCGGCCGGGCTCGACGACGAAGTCGAGGTTGGCCTGGTGCTTCGGCATCCCCCAGATCCCCTTGCCGCCCTTGACCGAGACCTCGGTGCTGACCGGGAGCTCGACCACGTACTGGCCGAACTGGAACGGGCCGGGGAGCACGAGCGGCAGCAGCCGCGGCGGGTCGGAGTCCCGCCGGGCGGCGGTGAGGGCGACGCTGTACTCGATGTACTTCCCGATCGACGTGTCCTGGTAGTTCACGACCGTCACGACGAGCAACGTCCTGTTCCAGAGCCGCACGGGCGCCATCGACGGCGGCAGCAGCGCGCGCGCCCGCTCGGTGTCGACGGGGAAGGCCGCCATCAGAGCCTGCATCCGGAACGACCGCACCGGGAGCGCGAACGGGATCCCGTCCACGAGCGCGTGGCGCCCGTGCTGCCGCTTCAGGCGCCGGGGCATCAGCCCGAGCGCCTTCATCGCTCCAGCTCGGCCAGCATCTTCGGGAACACGTCGCGGGCGGCCTGCTGGCCCATGAACACGTCCAGATGCCCGTACCCGGGGAGCTCGACGTAGCTGTGGCCGCCCGGACGCTGCTCCTCGAACCACGCGTGCGTCCTGCGCTGGCTCGCGGGCAGGAAGCAGATGTTCTCGCTGCCGGCGAAGAACGCGAAGCGCGCGTCCGTCTGCGGCTTCTGCGCGGTGTAGTCGCTCGGCAGCGCGTCGCTCTCGCCCTCGGCGAGCAGCCGCCCGGCCGTGACGCAGCGGCGCATCTGGCGGAAGAAGGAGAGCGGCACGTGTGCGAACTCCTGCTTCACCCACTCGTGGGTGGCCGGGTTGAGGTTCTCGTGACGCCACAGCGCCGGGAAGCCCGTGCCGTAGGTGAAGCTGACCATCTTGCAGACCGGGTTGTCGCACTCGTGGTGGGTGATGCGCACCATCAGCGCGAGCGCCTTCGCGGTCGCGTTCGGCGCGGACAATCCCCACTGCGGGTTCATGTACGGCGTCAGCCGGGCGACGAGCGGCACGACGTTTCGCAGCTTGAAGCGCGAGACCCGCGGGATCACCGGGTGCAGCGTCACGGCATTGGCGACGATCGTCTTCACCTCGGGGACGAGGCCCGCGACGGCGGACATCATGAAGCTCGTCGAGCCCTGGCAGTGGATCACGGCCTTGATCTCGTCGGCTCCGGTCTCCTCGACGACCTTCCGCACCGCGTACGGGTGGTCGTGCTCGGCGGCCTGGTCGAGCGTCCACTCGTTCGGCGCCAGATCGATGCTGGCGCGCCAGTTCTCGAGCCAGACGTCGTAGCCGGCGTCGACCAGCTCGTCGACGAGGGTTCGCTCCACCGGCGCGCGGAAGATGTTCGCCCGCACGCCCGCCCCGTGCACGAGCAGCACCGGGCCGCGTGAGGGCTCGGCCTCGCCGCGCACGTTGACGAGGTTGCACTCCAGCCCGTCGCCCGCCGTGAACGGCACCACGCGCTCCGCGTAGCGATCCGTAGCCGCAGGCATGGCTGGGTCTCTCGACAGAGCTCCTCCTTGCCCGGCCACGGTTATACGCCGGGACCGCCGTGGGTTCAAGCCGCGGCCTTGACGGGAACTGCGGAGGCTGCCTACGGTCGAGCCGCCGTGACCGCCCCCGAGCCGCCGCCGCGCCCACGGAGCGACGCTCCCGAGGAGCTCGGCTTCGAGCGCCGCGAGATGGTGCGCTGGTTCGACCCGCTCCAGCTCGCCGGCACGGGAATCCAGGTCGGCGTCTCGTCGGTGTTCGGCTCCTACTCGGACAAGCGCGAGATCCAGGCCGCGCTGGCGCCGGCCGCTGAGCCCCACCGCGAGCACGCCGACGACGAGGAGCTCTGGTTCGACTACGTGGCCGATCTCGGCGACGGGTTCGAGGCGACCTACACGGTCGCGCACTTCCTTGCCCGGCCGGCGCTGCGGCTCGAGCGTGAAGGCGGCGCCTGGGATACCGAGCGCGGCCGCATCCTCGTCATGGGCGGCGACCAGGTCTACCCCACCGCCACACGCACCGAGTACGAGAACCGTCTCGTCGGGCCCTACCGGGCCGCGCTCCCGTTCGTCTACCCCGATCCGCCCAGGGTCTACGCGATCCCCGGCAACCACGACTGGTACGACGGGCTGACCAACTTCATGCGGATCTTCTGCCGCAACCAGTGGATCGGGGCCTGGCAGTCGACGCAGGAGCGCAGCTACTTCGCCGTCCAGCTCCCACACCGCTGGTGGCTCTGGGCGATCGACATCCAGTTCGACACCTACATCGACGAGCCGCAGCTCGCCTACTTCCGCCGGGCGCGCTCGCTGCTAGTCGAGGGCGACCGGCTGATCCTCGCCACCGGCAAGCCGAGCTGGACCGACAGCATGAAGCCGCATCCCGAGCCGTCGTACGCCAACCTGGCCTACTTCGAGGACGAGCTTCTGAAGGGCACGAAGGCCAAGCTCGCCGTCGTCGTCAGCGGCGACAAGCACCACTACGCCCGCTACGAGGACGCCTCCGGCACGCGGCACCGGATCACGTCGGGGGGCGGCGGCGCGTACCTCTTCCCTACTCACCACCTCGAGGAGGCCATCGAGCTCGAGGAGGGGCGCAAGGAGACGAAGCAGACCGTGGCGTACCGGCTGCAGGCGGAGTATCCGCCGGCCCGCGTCTCCAAATGGCTCAGGTGGGCGGCCCCCTGGCGCCTGCCGCTCAAGAACCGCGGCATGGTCGGGTTCCTGGCGGCGCTCTACGTGGCGCCTGCGCTGCTGCTTCTCGTCCCCATCCGGCGCAAGCTTGGACCCGACGTCGGCCTCGGCGACGTACCTGAGCTCGTCAAGGACTCCGTCTGGAGCACGTGGGGGATCCTCGCTGCGATGGCCGCTGCGCCGCTGTTCGTCCTGTTCGCCGGGGGGCGCCGCATGTGGTTGCGCGCGCTGGTGGGGGCGGTGCACACGGTTCCGCACGTGCTCGTGCTGGCGCTCATGGTCGCCGTCTCGGCCTGGCTCTGGGTCGGGCTCCTCGAGCTGCCCGCGTGGACGATCGCCATCGCCGCCTTGGCCGGGGCGCTCACGGCGCCGTTCGGAGCCGCCCTGCTCGGTCTGTACCTCGCGTTCGCCGACCTCGCCGTGTCGCTCCTCGGCAAGCGCCTTGCGGGCCTCGACCGGCACTCGAACGAGGTCTTCTCCTGCCAGGGGATCGAGGATTGGAAGAGCTTCCTGCGCTTCCACGTCGCCACTGACGGCCGGCTGACGATCTACCCGATCGGGATCGAGCGCGTGGCCCGACCGCGCGAGGTCCGTTTCAACCGGACGGACCAGCCCGGCGCGCCCTACTTCACGATCCCCGAGGAGGTGCGCGCCCAACTGATCGAGGATCCTGTCGTCTGCGAATAGGGGATGACGCCGCCCCAGACGACACGGGTGCTGCTCGACACCGACACGCTCCAGGTCGGCGAGTTCAGATGCGTGCCGGCGCACCCACTCTGGAACGAGGTCAACGACAACATCGGGATTCGGCCGCATGTCGTCTTCCCACGCGCCACCGTCTACATCGAGCGCCGCGGCTGCAACCCCGTGCTCGCCACGCCGAACCACGTCGTCTTCTACGGCAGCCACGAGCGCTACCGCCGGCAGCTGCACGATCCGCGCGGCGCCCGCGCGACGTTCGTGGCCGTCGAGCCCGGCCTGTGGGAGGAGCTCGTCGGGCGCGCAGCGGCCCGTCTCGCAGGCCGCGAGCGACCCAGACGTCTTCCTCGTCCAGCACCTGATCGTGCGCCACCTTCGCGAGGAGGCCCAGCCTGACCTGCTGTTCGTCGAGGAGGCGCTCCACGGCATGCTCGGACGGGCGGTGCAGCGGGCGTTCGAGCCGGCGCCGAGGGCCGCTCGGCCGGCGACGAAGCGGGCCCATGAGGACCTGGCCGAGGCGGCGAAGAACGTCGTCGCCGACCGGATCGGCGAGGCCCTCTCGCTGACTGACGTCGCTGAGGCCGTGTACGCCTCCCCGTTCCACCTCGCCCGCGTCTTCCACGCCTGTACGGGCTTCACCCTGCACCGGTACCGACTGCACCTGCGCCTGCGCGCGTCGTTGGCCCGGCTGTCCGAGCCCGGCACGGAGCTGACCGGCCTCGCCTTCGAGCTCGGCTTCTCCAGCCTCAGCCACTTCAGCGACAGCTTCCGAGGCGCCTTCGGGCTTCGCCCATCGGCCGCCCGGGCTCGGGGTGGCGAACTGCGCAAGATCGTGGAAGCGCGGCTCACCGCCGCTCCGTAGCGTCGGACGAAGCTCACGAAGGAGGGAGACATGCGAGGAGTTGCGCTGCTAGCGCTGCTCGGAGGCGTCCTGCTGGTCACGCAGGTGGCGGGCGCGGCCGGGCAGTTCGTCGAGGACGTGAAGGTGCTGTACACGCTCCAGGGCACGACGCCCCCCAACAACTGCAACACGGCGTGCTTCGGCTGGGCCGGCAGCGAGCTCGGCGACGTCGACCGCGACGGTGCCGACGAGGTGATCACGAGCGAGCCGTTCACGACGAACGGCAGCACGTACGTCTATTCGGGCAGGACCGGACACCCGCTCTACCGGTTCGACGGCGCCGTGGCAGGCGCTGCGCAGGGCTACGCGATCGCCGACGCAGGCGACGTGAACGGCGACCACGTGACGGACATCCTCACGACTGCGCCCGGCGACGGGGCGGGTCATGTCTATGTCTACTCGGGGCGGACCGGCCGGCTGATCCACGACCTGACGGGCGTGAATCCCGGCGACTTCTTCGGCTCGGCGGTCTCGAGCGCAGGCGACGTCGACCGCGACCACCGAGCGGACATCCTCGTCGGCGCGGAGCGGAACGCCGAGGTGGCGCTCAACGCCGGGAGGGCGTACGTCTTCTCCGGCCGCACCGGCAAGCTGATCCGCGAGCTCCACGTCGGCGACCAGGGCGACTTGTTCGGCTCCGCGGTCGACTGGACGGAAGACGTCAACCGCGACCATGTGCCCGACCACATCATCGGCGCTCGCGGCGGCGGCCTCGTCGGGCCGGGCAACGGGCCGGGCCACGTGTACGTCTTCTCCGGCCGCACGGGCGCGCTGCTCTTCGAGATCCCCGCCGTGGCCGGCTCCGTCGACCTCGGCTACTTCTTCGTCGCAGGCGTCGGAGACGTCAACAGGGACAAGACCCCGGACATCTATGCCGCCGACTTCAACGACGGCACCAACGGGCCCGTGAGCGGGCGTGCCGGGGTCTATTCCGGCCGCGACGGCACCGAGCTGCTCAGCTGGCTGGGCGACCCCGGCGCCGGGCTTGGCCCGGGCCGCGAGGCGGGCGACGTGAACCGCGACGGCCGGCCCGACCTGGCGATCGGCTCCTACACGAGCGCGGACGGGGCGCCGAACGCGGGCAAGATCGAGCTCTTCTCGGGGCGTGACGGCTCGCAGCTCCGCAGCATCACGAGCCGGACCGCGAACGAGCAGCTCGGCTTCGACGCCGTCGGCATCGGCGACGTCAACCGTGACGGTCTAGTCGACCTGCTCGCCAGCGCCGCCAACGGCGAAACCGTCTACGTCATCGCCGGCGAGCGCCGGCACAAACACCACGAGTAGCCAGTGAGAAAGCCCTCGCGCCGGCCCGCCCAGGCCGGCGCGAGGCCGGCCGTGGAATAGCCGGCGCGAAACGTCGTTGGGAATGGTGTCGTCCAATTTCAGAAAGGGGGTCGGACGATGTCACTCACGCGCAGAACGCTGTGGATCGGCGGACTCGTCGTGACGGTGGCCGTCGTGGTGCTCATCGCCGTGTACGCCGGCGGTGGCAGCGGCGGCGGCGGAGTCGGCTACTAGCGCCGCCTCGACCGCAGGATTGGGAGGGGCAGGCGCGTCGAGCGCCGTCGACCCCTCCCGTACGGCAAAGGGGCGTGCGTATGCGAGCCGCACCGCCAAGGCGCCGACAGCAGCTCCGATGACCGACATCCCGGCGAAGAGCGTCCACATGGCCGTATCGCCGGCGGCGTCCCGAACGAGCAGGCCCGTGAAGGGCGTGAGCGCGAAGCCGACGGCGGCCATGCTCGAGAAGGCGCCCAGGTAGGCCCCGCGGAGATCAGGCGGGGCGAGGCGGGCCGCGATCGCCTGGGAGGTCGGAACCCAGAGCATCTCCCCGACGACGAAGACGACGATGACGGCCAGGACGACCGGAATGGCCGCGCTGACCGAGAGCACGAGGAACGGCAGCCCCATCAGCAGGATCGCCGCAGCCAGCTTCGGCAACGGCGGGACGCCTGCGGTCCAGCGGGTGAGGCGCAGCTGGAAGAGCGTCACCAGCGCCGGGTTGACGATCACGAGGAAGCCCCATGTCGAGGGGGCGAGCCCGTGCTCGTCGACAAGGGAAATCGGCAGGACGATCTCGTACGCCACGTAGACGATGTTGGCGAGCGCCGTCGACACAAGGAAGAGCCCGAAGATGCGATCGCGGCTGATGACGGCGAACGACCCGCGCTCGGGCGCGTGCTCGGGCGCGTAGGCGCCGCGGTGCGGTAGGAAGCGCCACGCGAGGACGAAGACGCCCGCGCTCAGGATCGACACCCCCAGGAAGAGCGCGTTCCACGAGAGGAGCAGCAGGAGCCCGCCGAGAACAGGCCCGCACACGACGCCGAGGTTGTTGGCGACGCGAAGGGACGCGTAAGCCGCCTCGTGCCGGTCGCGCGGGACAAGGTCGGCGACGAGCGCCTGGGTGGCCGCCCAGCCGATGCTGCCGGCCATCCCGCCGCCCGCGAGGACGACGAGGCCGAGCGTGGTGCGCTGACCCACGAGCGCGTAGAGCAGGACGTAGAGCGAGAGGATCGCCCACCCCGCGACCATCAGAGGCTTCCGCCCGACGCGGTCGGATACGTGTCCGGCGACGTAGCCGGTGGCGGCGGCGAGGCAGGCGCCGACGAGGAACGCCACCGCGAGCGCGGACGAGTCGGCGTCGAGCTCGTCGATCGCCCAGATGCCCATGAAGCTCCACAGCGACGACGCGGCCAGCGAGCCCGCGAGCCCGACGCCGATCACCGGCCGCATCGCCGGCTCGACGTCGTCGCCCCAGATCAGGCGCGCGATGCGCTTCACGAGCGGCACCGTCGAACGCTAGCTAGGCGTCCCGAGCGGCAGGACGACGACGTCCGAGCGAATGCGGTCGACCAGCGCGACCGGGAGGTCGAGCACGTGGGCGGCGTCCTCGAGCGAGGAGAAGCCTTCCACCTCCACGCGGACGGCGACGATCTTCGTCGCGAGCTTGTGGGTGACGCCCGGCAGCTCCTCGAGCACGGCCACCGGGGCGCTGTTCAGGTCGACGAGGCCGCCGGCGAAGCCGTCCAGGTCCGGCCTCCCGACGCCGAGCTCGCGGGCCCGGACCGGATCCTCCGCAGCGAGGCGTCGCGCCTCGTCGCGCTCCTCGAGTCGGTCCTCAGCGCGGTCGAGCTTCGCGTCGAGCTCGAGCCGGTCGAGGTAGGCGGGTCGAATCGCGAGCGCGTGGACGATGGTTACTGCCCAGACGAACAGCACGAGCCCGCCGCCGATCCCGTTCGCAGTGCTGTCCGGCCCGGCCTGGCTCAGGCTCCATCCCACCGCCGTGAGCGTCAGGTACACGACGCCCCAGGCGATCCACTCCGGCTTGCGGGCCCGCATCCCCGCATAGACGAAGGCTCCCCACCCGAGCAGCGCGAGCGGGAAGAGGGTCAGGAAGAACCACCAGGTCGCCCGCCAGCGCTCCTGCGTCGTCACGGGTCGCTCAGCGGCCGGGCACGAGCCAGAGCACGGAGAGCGGCGGCAGCGTCACCTCGGCGGAGTACGGCTGGTCGTGCCAGCCGACCTCCTCCGCCTCGATGCCGCCGAGGTTGCCGACGTCCGAGCCGCCGTAGTGCGTCGAGTCGGTGTTGAGCGCCTCGACCCAGCGCCCGGCCTTCGGCATCCCCAGGCGGTAGCCCTCGCGCGGGATCGGCGAGAGGTTGCACACGCAGACCACGACGTCCGAGCCGTCCGCCGAGTGCCGGGCGAAGGCGAGGGCGTTGGCGTGCGCGTCGTTCGGCTCCAGCCACTGGAAGCCCTCCGGCTCGAAGTCCACCTCCCAGAGGGCGGGGTGCTCCTTGTAGACCCGATTCAGGTCGCGCACGAGCGACTGCACGCCCGCGTGCTCGGCCTGCTCGAGCAGGTGCCAGTCCACCGAGCGCTCCTCCGACCACTCCGCCTCCTGCGCGATCTCGCCGCCCTGGAAGAGCAGCTTCTTTCCCGGGTGGGCCCACATGTAGCCGAAGAGGGCGCGCAGGTTGGCGAACCGCTGCCAGCTGTCGCCGGGCATCTTCGAGAGCAGCGACCCCTTGCCGTGGACGACCTCGTCGTGCGAGAGCGGCAGGACGAAGTTCTCCGAGAACGCGTAGACGAGCGCGAACGTGAGCTGGTGGTGGTGGAAAGAGCGGTGCACCGGGTCGCGCTGGAAGTAGTCCAGCGTGTCGTGCATCCAGCCCATGTTCCACTTGAAGCCGAAGCCGAGGCCGCCGAGGTAGGTCGGCCGCGAGACCCCCGGCCAGGCCGTGGACTCCTCCGCGAGCGAGAGCGCCCCGGGCTCGCGTCCGTGCACGAGCTCGTTCAGCTCCTTGAGGAAGCGCACGGCGTCGAGGTCCTCGTTGCCGCCGAACTCGTTCGGCACCCACGCGCCCTCGTCGCGCGAGTAGTCGAGATACAGCATCGAGGCGACCGCGTCCACGCGCAGCCCGTCCGCGTGGTACTCCCGCAGCCAGAAGAGCGCGTTCGCGAGCAGGAAGTTCCGGACCTCGTTGCGGCCGTAGTTGAAGACGAGCGTGCCCCAGTCGGGGTGGAACCCCCGCCGCGGGTCCTCGTGCTCGTAGAGCGCCGTCCCGTCGAAGCGGGCCAGCGCCCAGTCGTCGGCCGGGAAGTGCGCGGGGACCCAGTCCAGGATCACGCCGAGCCCGCGCTGGTGCAGCCGGTCGACGAAGGCGCGGAAGTCGTCGGGCGAGCCGTGGCGCGAGGTGGGCGCGAAGTAGCCGGTCACCTGATAGCCCCACGAGCCGCTGAACGGGTGCTCCATCACGGGCAGCAGCTCGACGTGGGTGAAGCCCAGGTCGGTCGCGTAGTCGGCGAGCTCGTCCGCCAGCTCCAGGTAGCTCAGAGGGCTGTTGTCGTGCACGTTGCGCCGCCAGGAGCCGAGGTGCACCTCGTAGATCGAGATCGGCGCCGTCAGCGCGTCGGCCTCCGTGCGGCTCGTGATCCACTCGCCGTCGCCCCACTCGTGTGTGGTGCGGAACACGATCGAGGCGTTCTTGGGCGGCACCTCCGCGGCGAACGCGAGCGGGTCCGCCTTGAGTTTCAGGTCGCCCGCCTGCGTCCGGACCTCGTACTTGTAGTGGTCGCCGTCTGTCAGGCCGGGCACGAAGAGCTCCCAGATTCCCGAGGAGCCCAGAGAGCGCATCGGGTTCAGCCGGCCGTCCCAGAGGTTGAAGTCGCCCACGACGCTCACCGAGCGGGCCGAGGGCGCCCACACCGCGAACGCCGTGCCGAGGACGCCGTCCACCGCCGTCACGTGCGCGCCGAGTCGGTCGTAGATGCGCTCGTGGCGGCCCTCCGAGGCGAGATGCAGGTCGAGGTCGCCCAGCGTGGGCGGGAACGAGTAGGGGTCGTCGACCACGAGCGTGGCGCCTTCCGCGTAGCTGACCTCGAGCCGGTAGCGGAGCGGGAGCTCGACGCCCTCGAGCTCGCCCTCGAAGAGACCGGCCGGGTGCGCCTGCACCAGCTCGACCGGGTCCGAGCCTTCGACGCGCACGCGCACGCTCTCGGCCTCAGGGCGGAACGCGCGCACGACGACCCCGCCGTTCTGAGGGTGGGGCCCGAGCAGGCTGTGCGGGTCGGCCAGCCGGCCCTCGACGAGCTCGTCGACGGCGCTCATGCGTCGGCCTCGAGCAGCCGCACGATCCCCGCCACCGGGATGCGCACCCAGTCGGGACGGTTGTCGAGCTCGTAGCGGAGCTCGTAGACCGCCTTCTCCAGCTCGAACAGCGCCAGCAGCCGGTCGAAGGCCTGGCCGGACGGGATCACGCTCGAGTCCACCTCGTCCAGGTACCCGGCCACGAACTCCCCACGCGCCCGCTCCTCCCAGTCCTCCGGCGGCGCCACGCCGCGCTCCAGCTCCGACGCCGACGCGGCGTAGGCGAACGAGCGCAGCATCCCGGCGACGTCGCGGAGGGGCGAGCGCTTGCGCCTGCGCTCGGTCAGCCCGCGCGCGGGCTCGCCCTCGAAGTCGATCACGACCCAGTCCTCCTCGGCCCACAGCACCTGGCCGAGGTGGTAGTCGCCGTGGTGGCGGATCACGCGCCCGGTGGCGCCGACGTGCGAGCGCGCGCGCAGCCGCTCGCGCACGTCCTCCCCGCGCCCCAGGATCGGAGCGAGGGCCGGGTCGTCGGGCAGCGAGCCGAACACGCTCTCGATCTCCTCGTCCACGGTCGCGACGAGCAGCGCAAGCGCCTCGGAGCTCGGCTCCTCCGCGGAGAACGCGGGATCCGAGGAGTCCGAGGCGAGCACGGTGTGCAGGGCGCCCGTGACCTCACCGAGTCGGCGGAGCCGCTCGAGGAAGGGCTCGGGGTCGCCAGCGAGCGAGTCGAGCGCGAGCTTCCAGCCGTCCCCGTCGCTGGCGACGAAGTGCTGCAGGGTGGCGAGGGTCGCATCCATCGGCTTGCCGAGGTACTGCGCCCAACCCTCGAGCGTCGGGATGTTCGGGAAGCCGTGCTCGGTCAGGAACCGCAGCAGCTCGAGCTCCGGGTTCACGCCGGGCTCGAGGCGCCTGTAGAGCTTGAGCACGAGCTGGTCGTCGAAGACGAGCGACGTGTTCGACTGCTCGACCCCCATCGGCCGGATCTCGTCCGGGTGCTCGAGCTCGCCCTCGGCCGTCGAGACGGAGCGGAACTCGATCGAAGCCCCCTCGGGCGCCTCCAGTGTCCGCTGCTCCCGCATCAGCGCGGCGAGCTCGGCGGCGAGCTCAGGGTCGGCGGTGGCGTCGTAGAGGACGAAGCCGTCCACCTCGGCTATGCGTCCGTCGACCCAACCGCTCGACGCCGACCGGACGCCGACAGGCACGTGGTAGATCTCGTGCGTGCCCGGGTGGAAGCGGATCTCCACCAGGGCGAGCGCGAGCGCGGGCTCCTCCTCCCTCGCGACCGTCGTGTCGAGCACGCCCACGTGGGCGATCTCGCGCGACTTGGAGCCGAACCAGCGCTGCTCGAGCATGAACGGCGTCAGGTCGTCCTCCTGGAGGCCCGCGACCAGGTCGGTGACGCGGCTCATTCCGACTCCGGGGGTCTCAGCAGGAACCAGAAGTACCCCCGCGGCGCGAGCGTGAGCAGGTAGGGCAGCTCCCCGATCGCCGGGAAGCGGGAGTGGCCGAACATCTCCTCGGGCACATGGCCGGCGAACCGTGACAGATCGAGCTCGACCGCCTGCGCCGAGCGGGCGACGTTGTGCACCGCCAGCACGATGTCGTCCTCCCAGCGCCGGATGTGGGCGAAGATCTTGGTGTTCTCCGGCCTGATCACGTCGTAGGTGCCGAGGCCGAAGACCGGGTGCGCCTTGCGCAGCGCGATGAAGCGGTGCAGCCAGCGCAGGAGCGAGGTCGGCGTGCGCAGCTGCGCCTCCACGTTCGTGGCCTGGAAGCCCCAGACCGGGTCCATCAGCGGCGGCAGGTAGAGCTGGGCGAAGTCGGCGCGAGAGAAGCCGCCGTTCCGGTCGCCCGTCCACTGCATCGGCGTGCGCACGCCGTCGCGGTCGCCGAGGTAGATGTTGTCGCCCATCCCGATCTCGTCCCCGTAGTAGAGGACCGGCGAACCCGGGAGCGAGAAGAGGATCGCCGTCATCAGCTCGATCTCGTCGCGGCCGTTGTCGAGCAGCGGCGCGAGCCGGCGGCGGATGCCGAGGTTGATCCGCATCCGCGGGTCCTTGGCGTACTCGGCGTACATGTAGTCCCGCTCGTCGTCGGTGACCATCTCGAGCGTCAGCTCGTCGTGGTTGCGCAGGAACAGGCCCCACTGCGCGTTCTCCGGGATCGCCGGGGTCTGGTCGAGGATCTCGATGATCGGGAGCGCCTCCTCGCGGCGGAGCGCCATGAACATGCGGGGCATGACCGGGAAGTGGAAGGCCATGTGGCACTCGTCGCCGTCGCCGAAGTACTCGACCACGTCCCCCGGCCACTGGTTCGCCTCGGCGAGCAGCACGCGGTCCGGGTATTCGGCGTCGACCGTCGCCCGCACGCTCTTGAGGAACTCGTGCGTCTCGGCGAGGTTCTCGCCGTTCGTCCCGTCTCGCTCGAACAGGTACGGGACCGCGTCGAGCCGGAAGCCGTCGATCCCGAGGTCGAGCCAGAAGCGGAGCGCGTCGAGCATTGCCTCCTGCACCTCGGGGTTGTCGTAGTTCAGGTCGGGCTGGTGGCCGAAGAAGCGGTGCCAGTAGTACTGCTCGGCGACGGGTCCCAGGTCCAGTTCGAGGCCTCCGTGTCGAGGAAGATGACCCGCGCCTCGGTCCAGCGGTCGTCGGTGTCCGACCACACGTACCAGTCCCGCTTCGGCGAGTCCTTGCTCGAGCGCGCCTCCTGGAACCACGGATGTTCGGACGAGGTGTGGTTCATCACCAGGTCGGCGATCACGCGCATTCCGCGCTGGTGGGCGGCCTCGACGAAGGCGCGGAAGTCCTCCACCGTCGCCGTAATCGGGGTGGATCACGTTGTAGTCGGCGATGTCGTACCCGCCGTCGCGGAGCGGGCTCGCGTACATCGGCAGCAGCCAGATGCAGTCGACGCCGAGCCATTGCAGGTAGTCGAGCTTCTCGATCAGCCCGCGAAAGTCGCCCGAGCCGTCGTCGTTGCCGTCGAAGAACCCGCGCAGGTGGATCTCGTAGAAGACCGCGGTCTTGAACCAGTGCGGGTTCGACTCGAACCAGTGCCCGGGCTGCGCGCGGTCGGCGGCCTCTTCCGCCTTCGTCCGCTCGACAGCGGCGGCGGTGGCCGCCTTCGCCTTCGCGTCCTTCGTGCTCACAGCGTCTCGAACCCCAAGTAACAGACTGTTACAAGGAGCCCCGGCCCCGCACCATGACCCGCTTCGCGAAGCTAGTAACAGTCTGTTACTAGCCAAGGCGGATCACGTGCGACTGGCCGGGCTCGAGGCGGACGTAGTTGCGGCCGGTGCGCCAGGCGAATTCCTCGTCGGTGAGCAGCTCCTTCGCCGGGAACGACGGCGGCAGGCCCAGTGACGCGGGCAGGATCGTCACGCCCTCGTGGCCCGCGAACGGGTCGAGGTTCACGACGGTCGCGACTGCGTTGTCCCCCGTGACCTTCACGTAGGCGAGCAGGTTCTCGCTCTCCGTTTCGAGGAAGGCGATGTTGTCGACCCGCTGCAGCGCCGGGTTCTCGCGCCGGATCCGGTTCAGGCGCTTGAGGAGCGGCAGGAGCGGCGCACCCTCGAGGCTGCGCTCCTTGACCTCGTACTTCTCCGAGTCGAGGTACTCCTCGCTCCCCTCCCGCACCGGCTCGTTCTCGAAGCGCTCGAAGCCCGAGTAGATGCCGTAGGTCGGCGAGAGCGTCCCGGCCAGCACGAGCCGGGCGGCGAAGGCCGCAGGCCCGCCGCGCTGCAGGTACTCGTGGAGGATGTCCGGGGTGTTGACGAAGAAGTTCGGCCGGTACCACGGCGACCAGTTGACGACGTCGCGGACGAACTCGATCAGCTCCGCCTTGCTGTTCTTCCACGTGAAGTACGTGTAGGACTGGCTGAAGCCGGCCTTGCCGAGCGTCTGCATCAGCTCCGGCCGGGTGAAGGCCTCCGCCAGGAACACGACGTCGCGGTCCTGCGCGTGGATCTCGGCGATCAGCCACTCCCAGAACGGGATGGGCTTCGTGTGCGGGTTGTCCACCCGGAAGACCTTGACGCCGTGGTCGACCCAGTACGCGACGACGTCCCGCAGCGCCTCCCACAACCCGCGCCAATCCTCGCTGTCGAAGTTGACGTTGTAGATGTCCTGGTAGCGCTTGGGCGGGTTCTCCGCGTACTTCAGCGTCCCGTCCGGGCGCCGGTTGAACCACTCCGGATGCTCTTTCAGCCAGGGGTGGTCGGGCGAGCACTGGATCGCGAAGTCGAGGCAGATCTCGATCCCGACCCGGTTGGCGGCGCCCACCAGCCGGTCGAAGTCCTCGATCGTCCCGAGGTCCGCGTTGACGGCGTCGTGCCCGCCGGCGGCCGAGCCGATCGCCCAGGGGCTGCCCGGGTCGCCCTTCCGCGCCTTGATCATGTTGTTCTTGCCCTTGCGGTTCGTCTCGCCGATCGGGTGGATCGGCGGCAGGTAGACGACGTCGAAGCCCAGCTCCGCGAGCTCGGGCAGCGCCTTCTCGACGCCCGCGAAGCCGCCCCAGGAGCGCGGGAACAGCTCGTACCACGAGCCGAAGCGAGCGAGCTCCCGGTCGACGGCCAGCTCGAGCGGCTTCGCGAGCGACGTGACCTCGTGCCGGTCCTCGCGCTCGTCGGCGAGCGCCTCCTTGACCGTCATGCTGTCGACGCCGTAGAGCAGGGCGCCCTCGGCCAGCTCGCTCGCGAGGTCGCTCTGACCGCCCTCCACCTTGCGGCGGATCTCCCAGCGCCACGAGGCGAAGCGGTCGACCCAGGCCTCGACCGTGTACTCCCACGTGCCGGGCGAGTCGACCTGCACGTGCCCCATCCAGCGGTCGCTGCCGAACTCGCCCATCGGCGCCTCGCGCCACTTGCGTGTGCCCTTCGGCCGGTACTTGAGCGCGGCGCCGAGCACCTCGTGGCCGTCGCGGAAGATCGTCGCCCAGACGGGGACGCTGTCCCCGACGATCGCCTTCGTCGGGTACCGGCCGCAGTCGGTCTGCGGCCAGAGGTCGCGGATCTGGATCCGCGGCGGGAGTTTCTTGGGCAGGGCCTTTGGTTTCTTGGGCAGGGCCTTTGGCATCGTCAGCGTCGTGCAGCTTCCACGGTCCGCCGGAATCTTGCTTCACCCGACGTCTCTGCCGAGCGGTTCCCTTGCGGACGCCCGCGAGTTCGTCGACTGGCTGGCCGCGGCCGGCCAGTCCTGGTGGCAGGTTCTACCGCTCGGGCCGCCCGACCAAACCGGCTCTCCGTATGCCGCCGCATCCGCGTTCGCGGCCTCGCCCGCCCTGCTCGCCGACCCGGCGGCTCACGTGTCCGAGGAGGAGCTCGAGGGCTTCGTGGCGCGGGAGGCTTTCTGGGCGGCCGACTGGGCGGCGTTCGGCGGGGCTCTCGCCGACCAGGTGCGGTTCGAGCGCGAGTGGTCTGCGCTGCGCTCCTACGCCCGCGAACGCGGGGTCCGGATCATCGGCGACCTACCCATCTACGTCGCGCCCGGGAGTGCCGACCAGGTCGCGCACCCGGAGCTCTTCCAGGACGGCGCGGTCGCGGGCGTCCCGCCCGACGCTTTCAGCGCCGGCGGCCAGCTCTGGGGCAATCCGCTCTACGACTGGCGCGCGCTGCGCGCCACCGGGTTCCGCTGGTGGGTCGAGCGCTTCCGCCGCATGCTCGAGCTGGTCGACCTCGTCCGCGTCGACCACTTCCGCGGGCTCGTCGCCTACTGGTCGGTCCCCGCGGGCAGCGGGACGGCCCGCGCGGGCCGCTGGCGGCGCGCGCCGGGACGGGAGCTGCTCGAGACCGTCCGCGCCGAGCTCGGCTCGCTACCGGTCGTCGCCGAGGACCTCGGCGTGATCACCCCGCCTGTCGAGCGGCTGCGCGACGAGCTCGGCCTGCCGGGGATGGCGGTGCTCCAGTTCGCGTTCGACGGCAATCCGCGCAACCCCCATCTGCCGCGAGCACCACCGCGAGCTGCAGCTCGTCTACACCGGCACGCACGACAACGACACCGCGGTCGGGTGGTTCCGCTCGCAGCCGCGGCCCGGTCTCGACCCCGCGGAGCCGAACTGGTCGCTGATCCGGATGGCCTACGAGTCGCCGGCCGCCGTCGCGATCGTCCCGGTGCAGGACGTGCTCGGACTGGGCAGCGAGGCCCGGATGAACACCCCTGGCCGCCGCGAGGGCAACTGGTCGTGGCGTCTCGAGCGGGGTCAGCTCACGACGGATCACGCCGAGCGCCTGCGGTCTCTTGCGGGCTCGACGGGCCGCCGAGATAGCGGCTGACCGCATCCGCGAGCTTCGGCGCGAGCTTCTTCGCCTCGAGCAGCTGGCCGCGAATCGTCTCCGTGTACCCGCTGAAGAACAGGCCGGGCTCGGTGCCGGCGCCGTCGTCGGCCCGGATCGGGTCACCGAGGTCGTCGAGTGCGCCGGGCACGTCGAGGAACCGCTCGAGCCCGCGTGTGAAGCCCGTTGCCGCGACCACCGCGTCGAACGGCTCCTCCTTCCCGTTCGCGAACACCGCGCCCGCCGCAGTGAGGCGCGTGAGCTCGCCTCGCACGTCGATCCGGCGGGCCTTGAGCTGGGCGAGGAAGCCGACGTCGATCACCGCCGGCCGGCGGGCGCTGAACGGGCCCCACTCGGCCGCCCCGATCCCGTACGGGCTCAGGTCGCCGGTGCCGATCCGCCGCAGGATCGCCGCCAGGCGGTCGACGGGCCTCGGCGGGAACGGCGAGAGGGCGATCCCGAAAAGCTGAACCGGAACACCCAGGATCTCGCGCCGGACCACCGGCGGGGGCGTGCGAACCGCCACCGCGACCCGGCCTGCTCCCTGCTCGACCAGGTCGGCTGCGAGCTCGGCGCCGGTGTTCCCGAGCCCGACGACGAGCACGCTGCGGCCGGCGAACGCGCTCCCGGAGCGGTACTCGACCGAGTGGACGAGCTGGCCGCGAAACTCGTCCTTGCCGGGCCAGGCTGGCATGAACGGCTCGTTGTAGCGGCCGGTGGCGACCACCACAGCACTCGCGTCGTACGCCTCGTTCGCCGTCTCGACCCGCCAGCCGGGCCGCACCCGCAGGACCTCGGTGGCGCGCCTGACGTCGAGCGCGAACCGCTCGGCGTATTCGTGCAGATAGTCGGCGAACGCGTCCTTCGAGACGTACCGGCCCTGAGCGCGCGGGATCGCGTGCTGCGGTAGCCCCGAGAAGCGGCGCACGGTGTGCAGGTGCAGCCGGTCGTAGCGGCTCGCCCAACGCTCGCCGACCTGCGCGTCGCGCTCGAAGACGACCGGCTCGTGCCCCCGCGCCTTCAGCTCGGCGGCCGCGGCCAGCCCGGAGGCACCGGCCCCGACGACCGCGATCTCGAGCTCAGTAAGAACTGGTTTCAGGATGTGGCCTCGTCGCCGGGATGCGATGGGTGGTGCGAGGCAAGGACGCAGGGAGCGTGGCGTGTATCCGGGACGCGTAGCGTGGCGCGACCGAGGACGCCGCATCGCGCCGCCCAGCGCGGCCCGGCGGCACAGCGCCTCATTCTGAAGCCAGTTCTATGAGGCATGGAAGACCCCGTAGGTGAACACGAACGCGGCCAAGACGACATGGAAGACGATCGGGATGGCGCCTCCGAACCAGCGCTCACCCGGCCGGCGCCGCATCCTGATCGCGTAGCGCACGACCATCGAGCCTGCGTAGACGAGGCTGAGCCCGATCGCGAAAAGCCCGAAGCCGCGATGGGGCTCGGCGGCGAAGCCTCGGTCGGCGAGCAGGCTCACGAAGATCCAGCTCATCACCGCCAGGAAGGCGAGCTGGATCGGCAGCAGCAGCCGGTACGGCATCAGGTTCCAGCGATCCATCGGCGGCAGCCAGCTCGGCGCGGCCAGCAACACGACAACCTGTCCCGCGACGCGAAGCGCGAACAGCGCCGTGAAGAGCGCCAGATACGCCCCCGCGACACTGGGATCGACGTCCTCCGCCCCGGTCCGGCGGAGGTAGTCGGCGACGGCGAGGACCGTGACCACGAGGACCGCGACGAGCGCCGCATTGGTGGCGAGCGGGGACATCAGTCCGCGGCCCGGAGGCCCCGCACGACGAACCCGAGGAAGCTCCGGAAGTCGGCGATGCGGCCGAGCGACGGTCGGGTGTGGTCGAGCGTCCCCGTCACGGTCAGCCTGACGTTGGGGAGCGCAGCCTCCAGCGACCGGGCCTCACCGAGCGGGAAGTACTCGTCCCGCGGCGGGACGATCACCTCGACGGGCGCCTTCACCCGGCTCGCCACCCTGAGCGGCGACAGCTGCTCGACGAACGTGCGGACGTCGTCCGGCAAAGCCGAATAGAGCTCTGCGAAGCGGTTCGGGTCCGTGTTCGCCAGCAGCGCCTCGACTGCTGCCCGACCGGGCTCCCCAGCGGCCTCGAGGAGCGAGCGTGTCACCACCTCGCGATGCAGGTCCGTGACGTCGTACCGCTCGAACCCGATCTCGTCCTCGTAGTGCGAGGTCGTCGCCATGCAGACCAGCTTGTCGAGGTTGGCGTACGGCGCCACCGCGGCGACGACGCTGATGCGGTCGGCGAAGCCTTCCGTCCCCGCGGTCACGAGGGCGAGGCCGGCTCCCGTGGACGCGCCGATCAGCGCGACCTGACGGTTCCGCACGTCCGGGCGCTCAACGGCCGCGGCGGTCACGCCGGCAGTCGCCTGGAGGGTTCGCTGCGTGATCGCGCCTTCGCCCAGCCCGGGCAGGTCGGGGACCAGCACGAGGAAGCCCGCCCGCGCGAGCCCGTGGGCGAGGCGGGTTACGACCGGCTCGCGCCGCCGCTCCGGATGGGCGCCGTTGACGAACAGCCAGGCGGGCCACGGCCCTTCGCCGCGTGGGCGAAGGACCTCGACCGGCACCCCGTCGAGATCGACGATCTCACTGTCGGGACTCGCGGTGACACGGCGGACCGACCGGGAGAGGACGGGCACGTCCAGGACGACCGCCAGCAGGACGAGCGCGCGCCTACTCGCTCGAAAGGAGGTCCACATGGTGGCGGTACCAGTCGCTCTGGAACACCAGCTCGGGATCGTGCTCGCGCTTGCGGGCGAGGAACTCACGGAACTGCGGGTAGCAGGCCTCGATTTGGTCGCGGCGAGCCCAGCGGTGGTAGGTGGGGAAGTAGCTCCCGCCCTGGGCGATGGCCCTGTCGATCAGCTGTCGAAAGGCGTCGGTGGACCGGGCGATGCCCTCGTCCGTGTGCTCGGTGTGGATGTTGAAGATGACGCAAGCCCAAGGCTCTCGCGCCCAGGCGAGGAAGCTCTCCTCGTCCCGCTCGATCAGCCGCACGGTTCCGTAGATGACGTCGACGTCCGTGCGCCTGAAGTCCTCCGCGACGTCTTCCATGAAGTCGTCGAGCCGGGCGCGAGGCACGTAGAGCTCGCTGATCATCTCGGTTGCACGGCCCCGGCCGAGCGCCTTGTCGAGCGCACGGTGGTAGTCGTCGATGTACTCCGCAGACTGGTGGGCGTCCGACCAGTAGAGCTGGCCCGACGTCGCCAGGTAGTGGGTCGCGTAGCGCTCGAAGGCCTGCGACTTGTCGGTGTGGGTCAGGTACAGCAGGCTCCGCCAGTCGTCGGTCGTGAGCGCCCGCTGTCCGGGCGGAATCGGGTCGTCGTCGTCGACGGGCCGGTAGCAGGAGAACACTCCGCGGTGCAGGAAGGCGTCGTCGGCGGGATCGATGGCGAACTGGAAGTCGCCGTACAGGAAGCCATCCGCGATCCGCTCCTCGAACGCGTCCAGCAGCCCGGCGAGGTCGCGCAACTCGACGACGCGCTCGAGCTTTCGCCGCGGCATCAGGCGCAAGCGCACTGAGTAGATCGCGCCGAACAGCCCGTACCCGCCGGCGACGAGCGCGAACAGATCCTCGTTCTCCTCCCGGCTACACGTGTGCACTTCTCCGTCGGGCCCGACGAGGTCGAACGACTCGACGTCGGCCACGATCGGCCTCAGGGTGAGACCGCGTCCGTGGCCGTTCGCGGAGAGCGCGCCGCCGAGGGAGAGGCGGTCGGCCCCCGTTTGCTTCTGCTTGAAGGCCCACGACGTCTCCCGGAGGTGCTCGAGCAGCGCGGGCCACTGGATCCCTGCCTCGACCTCCACGATGCCGGCCCCGGCGTCGAGGCCGAGGACCCGCGCGAGCGGACGTGTGTCCAGGAGCAGGCCGCCGCGACAGAACTGCTGCCCGCCCATCGCGTGGCGGCCGCCGGCGATGCACACGGGCACGCCGAGCTCGCGAGCCCGGAGCACGCCGGCGCGGACGGCTTCGGGCGAGTCGACCGGACATACCTCGCGCACGGTCGTCTCGTTCAGCTGCGAGTGGATGTCGTTGACGACCTCGCTCATTGCCGATCGGCCGAACGCGCTAGGAGGCCCACAGACGTAGCTTCGCAGCGAGGCGCCGGTCCGTGAGTACCGTGCGCCAGATGTCGACCGTCTGGTGGCGCGACGCCGTCGTGTACGAGATCTACGTGCGCAGCTTCGCCGACTCGGACGGCGACGGCGTCGGCGACCTGCCCGGGATCCGCTCGCGGCTCGGCTATCTGCGCGACCTCGGCGTCGACGCGATCTGGCTGACCCCCTTCTACCCCTCTCCGGGCGCCGACCACGGGTACGACGTGTCCGACTACACCGACGTCGACCCGCAGTTCGGCACGTTGGCTGACTTCGACGCGCTGGTGCAGGACGCGCACGAGCTCGGCCTCCGCGTGCTCGTCGACGTCGTCCCGAACCACACCTCGAACGAGCACGAGTGGTTCCGGAACGCGCTCTCCGACCCGAGCCATCCCGATCGCGAGCGCTACATGTTCCGCCCGGGCCGCGACGGCGGCCCGCCGAACGGCTGGACCTCCGCGTTCGGAGGATCCGCCTGGGAGCTCGACGAGCGGAGCGGCGAGTACTACCTGCACACGTTCGCCCTCGAACAGCCGGACCTCGACTGGCACAACGAGACCGTGCAGCTCGACTTCGAGGACGTGCTGCGCTTCTGGCTCGACCGCGGAGTCGACGGCTTCCGCATCGACGTCGCGCAGGCGCTCTTCAAGGACCAGTCGCTCGCGGAGATGGACGAGCCGGACCCACCGACCTGGCACGCCGACTGGGTCACAGCCGTCAATCAGCCCGAGTTGCACCCGCTCTACCGGCGCTGGCGCCTGCTCGCGGACGACTACCCGGGCGAGCGGATGTTCGTGGGTGAGATCGTGCTGGAGAACCAGGACGCGGTGGCGCAGTACGTGCGGTCCGGCCAGCTGCAGCTGGCTTTCAACTTCGCGTTGCTCTGGGACGAGTGGGATGCCGCCGCGATGCGGGAGACGATCGAGCGCACACGCACCGCCATGGGCGCGGTCGGCGCGGTGCCGACGTGGGTGCTCGAGAACCACGATGTGACACGCCTGCCGACGCGGTACGGCGGCGGCGAGCCGGGGCGCCGTCGCGCGCGTGCTGCTGCGCTGCTCCTTCTGGCACTGCCGGGCCCCGTCTTCCTGTACCAGGGACAGGAGCTCGGGCTCGAGGAGGTCGACCTGCCCGACGAGGCTGCGACAGGACCCGCTGTTCTTCCGCACCGGAGGCGAGCGCAAGGGCCGCGACGGCTGCCGCATTCCGATCCCCTGGACGACTGCCGGGCCCAGCTTCGGCTTCACGACCGGCGACCCGTGGCTCCCGATGCACGAGGATTGGGGTCTCGAGAGCGTCTCGGCACAGGCCGGAGATCCGGCCTCGGTGCTGGAGCTCTACCGCTCGGCGCTCGCGCACCGCCCGACCGGCGGCTTCGAGTGGCTGCAGAGCCCGGCGGGCACGCTCGTCTTCCGGCGCGACGACGTCGTCTGCCTCGTGAACGTCGACGCGCCGAGGCTCGCCCTGCCCGACGGTGACGTCTTGCTCGCGAGCCAGAGCGTGACGGACGGGCTCCCACCCGGTGCCGCCGCCTGGGTCCGCGCGTCATCGGTTTAGGATCGGCCGATGCCGGCTGCGGTCGACGGACAGCTCGTATCGGTCGGCGACACGCGGCTCCACGTCGTCGAGCGCGGAAGCGGCTACCCCGTCATCCTGCTTCACGGCGGGCCCGGGCTCGACCACCGCAGCTTCGGCGATTACCTCGACCCGCTCACGGACGCTTATCGCCTCGTGCTCGTCGACCAGCGCGCGCAGGGAAGGTCGGAGCGTTCGCCGGAGGAGACGTGGACGCTCGAGCGGATGGCGGCGGACGTCCCGGCCCTCGCCGAGGCGCTCGGGCTTGAGCGGTACGCGCTGCTCGGCCACTCCTACGGCGCGATCGTGGCGCTGCAGAACGCGGTCGATTTCCCCGGCGGCGCCGCCCAGACGATCGTCTCGAGCGGCGTCCCGTCCGCGAGCTACCTGGCCGACGTGGACGCCAACCTCGCCGCCTTCGAGCCGGTGGAGCTGCGCGAGCGCGTCACGCAGTCGTGGGAGCGGGAGAAGCACGTCACGACCGAGGAGGAGGTCGCGAGCCTGCTGAGCGACCAGCTCCCGTTCCACTTCGGCGACCCACTCGACCCGCGAATCGCCGAGTTCGAACGGCGCACGGACGGCGCCGCGTACTCGCCGGACGTCCTCCGCCACTTCGCCAACGCCGAGTACGGCGGAATCGAGGTCGAGGACCGCCTGGGCACGGTCACCCAACCGGTGCTCGTGCTCGCCGGCCGCCGCGACCGAACGTGCTCGGTCGCCGCCGCTGAGGTCATCGCGGCCGCGCTTCCCGACGCCGAGCTCGTCCTCTTCGAGGAGAGCGGCCACATGACGTTCGTGGAGGAGAACGAGCGCTACCTGGAGGTCGTGCGCAACTTCCTCGACCGCTCGCGGTAGCGCCTGATCGGAGCCGCTCGGTCGACCGAATCGCCGTCGGTACCGTCCCGGGATGGACCGGACCGCGCAACCGGAGCGGCAGCACTACAACATCACGCTCGGCGCGCTCGTGACCGCCGGGATCGCTTTCTCGCTGCAGCAGACGCTCGTCATCCCCGCGCTCCCGGCCCTGCGGCACGACCTCGACACGTCCACCGCGTGGGCCACCTGGCTGCTGACAGCGTTCCTGCTCAGCGCCTCGGTGCTCACGCCGCTGCTCGGCAAGCTCGGCGACCAGCACGGCAAGGAACGGCTGCTCGTGATCAGCCTCGGGATCTTCCTGCTCGGCTCGATCGGCGCCATCTTCGCGTGGAACATCGGCGCGCTGATCGTCTGCCGCGTGATCCAGGGCGCTGGCGGCGCGGTCTTCCCGCTCTCCTTCGCGATCATCAACGACGAGTTTCCGCGCGAGCGCCGCGGCACGGCGATCGGGATCGTCTCGTCCGTCTTCGCGATCGGCGGCTCGACCGGCCTCGTCCTCTCGGGCGTGATCGTCGACTACGCCTCCTGGCGCTGGCTCTTCATCATCGGGGCGATCGGTGTCGCGATCGCGATCGTGCTCGTGCACCTGTTCGTGCCGGAGTCGCCCGTGAAGACGCCGTCGCGGCTCGATCTCCCCGGCGCGCTGCTGCTCTCGGGGGCGCTGATCTCGCTGCTGGTCGCGCTGACCGAGGGCGAGAACTGGGGCTGGACCTCGACGCCGATCCTGCTGCTCTTCGCCTCGGCGGTGGTTCTCGGCCTGACCTGGGCGCTCGTCGAGCTGCGCGTTCCCGAGCCGATGGTCGACATGCGCATGCTCACGTTCCGGCCCGTCC
Source organism: uncultured Actinomycetes bacterium (assembly GCA_963733845.1). Lineage (GTDB taxonomy): Bacteria > Actinomycetota > Thermoleophilia > Gaiellales > Gaiellaceae > DATFQE01. Next base: position 75,134 of record CAVTEM010000005.1, on the reverse strand, counting down.
TGATCGCGAACTCGATCGCGCTGATCAGCGGCTTCGCGATGCTCGGGTCGTTCGTCCTGATCCCGAACTTCGTCCAGGCGCCCGGCGACCTGCCCGAGTCCGTCGCGAGCCTCGTCGACTACGGCTTCGGCGTGAGCGCGACCACGACCGGCCTGTACCTGCTCCCGGGAGCCCTGATGGGCCTGCTCGGCGGCCCGCTCGCCGGCAGGCTGGGCAAGCGGCTCGGCTGGCGCGTTCCCCTCGTCGCGGGGATGGCGATCACCGGCGCCGGCATCGCCTCGTTCGCGATCTGGCACGAGCACCCGTGGCAGATCGTCGTCGGCAACGTCGCGCTCGGCTTCGGCATCGTGCTCGCGTTCGCGGCGATGGCGACGGTCGTGGTCACCTCGGTCCGGCCGACGGAAACGGGTGTCGCGACCGGGATGAACACGGTCATGCGCACGATCGGCGGCGTGATCGGCGGCCAGGTCGGCGCGGCGATCCTCACCGCGGACACGATCGCCGGCACGTCCGTCCCGGCCGAGTCGGCATTCGTGACGGCCTTCGCGATCAGCGCGGTCGCGGCCTTCGCCGGGGCCGTGATGGGTGTGTTCGTTACCTCGAAGCGACGCGCCCCGGTCACGGCCCCGGTCGCGGTCGAGCAGCCGCTCACTCGTACTTGAGCGCCTCCAGGATGTTCAGCCGAGCCGCGCGGCGCGCCGGGAAGATCGCCGCGAGCAGGCCCACGACGATCGCCGCCAGGGCGAACACGACCAGCTGTCCGCCCGGCACGGTGAAGTCGATGAAGTCGACGCGGGCGACGAGCAGCGCGCCGAGCGCGATGCCGAGCAGGATCCCGAGCACGCCGCCGATCGCGGCCGTGATCACGGCCTCGTGGCGGATCATCCGCCGCACCTGCCGTCGGGTCATGCCGACCGCGCGGAGCATCCCGATCTCGCGCGTCCGCTCGAAGACGGTCAGCACGAGCGTGTTCACGATCCCGAACAGGCTCACGACCACGGAGAGCGCGAGCAGCACGTAGAGGACGTTCAGGACGGAGCTCAGGCCCGAGATCTGGTTGTCCACGAACTCGTCGCGGGTCGCGACCTTGGCGTTCGGGAAGTCCTGCAGGCGCTGCTCGAGCGCGGCCCGGTTGGCGTCCGTCTGGCCGCCGTCCATGATCACGAACGAGTAGAGGTTGCGCGGCTGGGGGTTGAGCTGGTCCCACGTAGCCGCGGAGATCGTGATCGGGCCGAACGGCGAGCCCCCGGTCGGCGGGTCGAAGATGCCGTCGACGCGGAAGGTCCGCTTGTCGCCGTTCGCGAAGGTGACCTCGACCGGCGAGCCGACCGAGAGGTCGTGGTCGTCGGCGTAGCCGTCGCTCACGAACGCGCCGTTCGCGCCGAGGTTCGCAAGCAGCTCGTTCGAGCCCTCCTTCCAGTCGAGCGAGAAGATCCGGCTCGTCGGCGGGTCGACCGCGGTCGCGTTGAAGACGTCGCCGAACGCCTGGGCCTCTCCCGCCCGGACGCTGCCGACCGTGTCGACACCGGGCGTGGTGGCCGCCGCCTCGGCGACGCTGACCGGGATCGGCGAGAAGTTGTTCTGGGCCGTGAGCGCGTAGTCGGCGTCCCTCCAGAGGTCGTCGACAGCGCTGCGGAAGGTGGAGACGATCCCCGCGGCGAGCACGGCCACCAGCGTGACGAGCGCGAGGCCGATCATCAGCGCCGAGGCCGTCGAGGCCGTCCGCTGCGGGTTCCGCCGCGCGTTGCCGCGGGCCAGCTCGCCCGCCACGCCGCCGATCCGAGACGACGGCCAGCCGAGCACGGCCGCCAGCGGGCGGACGAGGCGTTCCGCCAGCAGCGCGACGCCGAGGAAGATCAGGAGCGCGCCGAGGCCCATCCACAGGAGCAGCTGCGTGGTGCCGAGGCCCGGGCCGAAGAGACCGTACGAGAGGGCGGCGAAGCCGAACAGCGTCAGCAGGATCGACGCCGGCACCCGGAAGCGCGCAAAGCGCCCCGGCGGCAGGGTCGCCCCTTCGCGGACAGCCGCGATCGGCGGCACGCGGGTGGCGCGGAAGGCGGGCCGCATGCTGGCCACGACGGTGACGACGATGCCGGCGAGGAGCGCGACCACGACGGCTGTAGGCGTCAGGACGAGGCCGCTGTTGGGGAGCGTGAAGCCGACGGCGTCGAAGAGCCAGAAGAGCGCCTTCGCGAGCCCGACGCCGACCGCGAGGCCGACGAGCGAGGCGAGGATGCCGACGACGAGCGCCTCGAGCAGGATCGAGCGCAGGATCTGACCGCGGGAGGCACCGACCGTGCGCACGGTTGCGAACTCCCTCGTGCGCTGGGCGATCGTGATCGAGAGCGAGTTGGCGATCACGAAGCTGCCGACGAAGAGGGCGATCCCGCCGAAGGCGAGCAGGAAGCCGCGCAGGAAGGAGATGAACTCGTTCGTCTCCGCCGCGTCGTCGCTGGCCTGCTGCTGCGCGGTCTTGACCTGTGCGGTCGCAGGCACGTTCTCCTGGAGTTCGCTCACGAGCTCGTCGTCCGACACCCCCGGCTTGGCGGCGACGGCGATCTCGTCCAGACGGCCCTCCTTGCCGAAGAGCTCCTGCGCGGTGCGGAGGTCGAAACCGGCGAGGGTGGCGCCGCCGATCGTCGAGACGGAGCCGAAGCGGACGAAGCCCGAGATGCGGAGCCCGCGCGCGGCCCCCTCGGCCTGAACGCGCACGAGCTGGCCGAGCTCGAAGTCCTCCTTGTCGGCCGTCGACCGGTCGATCACGACCTGGCCGTCGCCCGGCCAGGCGCCGTCGACGAGCGTGAGCGGATTGAAGGGCGAGTCGCCCTCGGCGATGCTGAAGCCGAGGTTCGGCGCCCCTCCGTAGACGATCGCCTTGCCGTTGTCGCCGATCAGCTGCGCCTCGCCGTCGACGCTGCCCTCGGCGTCCTCGACGTCGGGCAGGGAGCGAACCTCGCCGAGCAGCGACTCGTCCAGGGTGGGCGAGGCGCTGCCGGTCCCCTCGGAGAGGTCGAACGCCGTCTTCCCGCTGATCACCGCATTCGACCCCTGGCGGACGTCCGTGAAGATCGTGTCGAACGCCTGGTCGATGGAGTCGGTGAGCATGAACGTCCCGGCCACCATCGCGACGCCGAGCACGATCGCGATCGCGGTCAGAACCGTGCGGAGCTTCCGCCCCAGCAACCCCTTGAGCGCGAACTTGACCACCCCGCTCGATCGTACTCACGCGGACCGCGTGGCCGAACGGACGACCGACCGCGCCGGCGAGGCTAGTCGACGTCGCTGCGCGCGCGAACGTCGTTGCCGGCCGTGAGGATCTCCTCCGGCCTGAGCCACTCGTTCGAGAGCTCGGTTCCGCCCGCGCGCTCGACGGCGTCGCGGAGCGGCTTCGCCCACAGGTGCTCGATCAGGACCAGGGCCGCCGACATGTTGTTCGGCAGCGACTGGGTGACGCGGAACGTGTCGTTTTCGTTGAACAGATGCCCGTCGGCGAGCTCCGCGGCGCCGGCGATCGCTCCGCGCTCCATCCCCTCCGGGCCTGCAGCGCCGAGACCGGCCAGCGCGCCGACGTACGACCCGAACGAGGCCGCCTCCTCCCAGTCCAGGTCGCTCGAGGTCATCACCAGAACGCGTCCCGCCTCGTCCTTGCGGACGACGAGCAGGTCGATGATCCGGATGATCCGCTCCTGCTTCAGGCGATCGAGCTCGGGCAGGATCTCGCCCTTGAAGCGGTTGCCGTCGAAGGCCACACAGAGCATCTGGATCGGCCCGACATCTTCAGCGGCGTCCATTCTGTCTTCCACGGCGTCCATTCTCGCACGCGCGTCTCCTCCATCGGCTGCCAACGGTCGGCGGCCTGCCGTGCTCTAGCGGCGCTCTAGGTACTCCTCCCGCGTGCGTCGACGCGCCAGCGATCCACGATCTCGCCGTCGCTGGCCACGAGCAGCTCGTCGAAGAGGTTGGCCACGACGCACGCGTGGTTGGGCACGACACTGACCGTCTGGCCGAGCTCGAGTGAGTCCTGGTCGGCGAGCGAGACGTACGCGTGCTCCTCGTCGAGCTTCACGATCGTCGACGAAGGAGCCTCCAGCACGTAGCCGTGCCCGCCGTCGGCGCCGGGGTCTGTCGCGAGCGACTTGGAGCCGGCGTCCAGCACAGCGCGCCCGGGTGCCGGCCTGCTGACGACCGTCGCCCGTACGGTCAGCGCCACGTCGTCGAGGTCGCCCAGGCCGGACGCGATCGTGTTCATGTCGCCGAACGCGTACGTGCCCGCCCGGTACTCGGTCACGAGCGGCCGCATCTCCTGCACGTTGCGGAGCATCGGGGTACCTCCGACGGACACCACGTCGACGTCCCGTCCGTACTGCTCGACCGCCTCGGCCAGGAACGGGAGCGCTTCCGGCAGCGCCGGGTGCGTGAGGAAGCCGTCGAGGCGCAGCCCGTCGCTCCGGTCCGCCTCGTCCGCGAGCGAGGCAGCGCGGCCGGGGTCGACGACGCCCGTCCGCCCGAGGCCCGTGTCGCAGTCGACGAGCACGCCGAGCTCCGTGCCCGCCGTTTGCGCCGCGTCCGCGAGCCCGGGCAGCAGCGCGGGGTCGTCGAACGTGACCCGGACGGTGACTCGGCGCAGCAGCGCGGACAGCCGCTCGAGCTTCTGCGAGCCGAGGATGTTGAACGAGATCAGGAGATCGTCGAAGCCCGCGTCGGCCATGGTCTCGGCCTCGCCCAGCTTCTGGCAGGTGAGGCCGACCGCCCCCAGCTCGAGCTGGCGCCGTGCGATCTCGACGCTGCGGTGAGTCTTGATGTGCGGACGGTTCGCGACCCCCATCGCGTCGCACACGTCCTGCCAGCGCCGCAGGTTCCGCTCGAGGCGATCGACGTCGACGACCGCGGCGGGGGTGTCGATCAGAGCGCGAGCCTCTCGCCGGTCTCCGCGTCGAAGAGGTGCGCCTCGTCGGGGAGCGGACGCAGCGCGACCCGCTCGCCGCGCTCGGGGACTGCGCGGGCGTTCACGCGGGCCACGAGCCGGACCTCCTCGCCTTCCAGCTGGGCGGTGCAGAACAGAAAGGCATCCGCGCCGAGCTCCTCGACAACGTCCACGCGTGCGGGCACGCCCTCGGGCGCGAGCTGCAGCGACTCCGGCCGCAGGCCGAGCACGACCCGCCGGCCCGAGCCCGCGTCGGCAGGCAACGGGAACGACACGCCGCCGAGGGAGAGCGAGCCGTTCGTCCCGCTCGGCGGGGCGCAGAGGTTCATCGCAGGCGAGCCGATGAAGCCTGCGACGAAGACGTTCACGGGCCGCGCGTACAGCTCCTTGGGCGTGTCGCACTGCTGCAGCCGGCCGTCCATGAGCACGGCGACGCGATGCCCCAGCGTCATCGCCTCGGACTGATCGTGCGTCACGTAGACCGTGGTGATGCCCGTGTCGGCCTGGAGCGCCGCGATGTCCGCGCGCATCTGGATCCGCAGCTTGGCGTCGAGGTTCGAGAGCGGCTCGTCCATCAGGAAGACGCTCGGCTTGCGGATGATCGCCCGGCCCATCGCCACCCGCTGGCGCTGTCCACCGGAGAGCTGTGCCGGCTTGCGGTCGAGGTACTCGCTCAGGCCGAGACGCTCCGCGACGAGCTCCACCCGGCGGGCGCGCTCCTTCTTCGGCACCCGCAGCATCCGGAGCGGGAAGGCGATGTTCGCCGCCACGGTCAGGTACGGGTAGAGCGCGTAATTCTGGAACACCATCGCGATGTCGCGCTTCTTCGGCGACACGTACGTCACGTCCCGATCGCCGATGTAGATCGCTCCGTCGTCGACCTCCTCGAGCCCGGCGAGCATTCGCAACGCGGTCGTCTTGCCCGAGCCGGACGGGCCCACCAGCACCATGAACTCCCCGTCGCCGATCTCGAGGTCGAGTGCGTCCACGGCCGGTGCGTCCGTGCCAGGGTAGGTACGCGTCGCTTGCTCGAACTTGACCTCAGCCATGGACCGGGCTGCCTTCGAAGCGCTCGACCGCATCACCGAGCTCCTCACGGAGACGCTCCTGCGCAGTGCGGCTCGCGCCGAGAGCGTCGAGCCCGAGGAGGGCCGCGCCGACGATTGCGGGGGAGCGCGTCGACCGGACCGTGATCTGCGGACCGGTCTTGGCCAGGGCGTCCGCGATCGTCTCGAGCAGCCCGTCGTCCGCCGTCTGGAGCAGGCCGCCGCCGAGCAGCACCTCCACCGGCTCGCGCTCCAGCCCGAGGCGCGTCAGCGCAACGCGCGCCAGGGCGACCACCTCGGCCGCCAGACGCTCGACGATTCCCCGCGCGACCGGATCGGTCTCGGCGAGCCCGATCACGAGCGGCGCGAGCTCGATCACACGACGCTGGTCGATCCTGCGCGTGTGGATCGCCTCGGCCAGCTCGATCGGGCTGGCGACGCCGAAATGGGCCGGGACGGCGCTCTCGAGCGCAGTCTTCGGCCCGCGGCCGTCCTCGCTGCGGGCGGCGGCCGACACGGCCTCGAGGCCGACGTCGTAGCCGCCGCCCCAGTCGCCGGTGATCGCGCCGAGGGAGGGAAAGCGCGCATGGCGACCATCCGGTGTCACGCCGACGCAGTTGATCCCGGCTCCGCACACGACCGCGACGCCCCAGCCACGCTCGGTGCCGGCCCGAAGGACGGCGAAGGTGTCGTTGCGGACGGTGATGCGCCTGGCCCACGGCCGGCGGCGCACCGCCTCCTCGAGCTGCTCCTCCTCGGCCGGGAAGTCGACACCGGCGAGTAGGAGCTCCGCCACATCGGCTACGTCGCCGTTGACCCGCAGGCCCGCGTCGGCAACCGCCTGGTCGAGCAAGGACGAGAGCACGTCGAGGCAACCGTTCAGCCCGAGGTGGTGAGGCGAGCTCTGCGGGCCGCGGACCAGGCCGAGCAGACCGCCCTCGGCGTCTACGAGCGCGAGGTCGGTCTTGGAGTTGCCGCCGTCGACCGCGAGCACGATCTCGCTCACACGGTCACCTCCGCCGCGAGCAGCCGTTCCACCAGCTCGTCCACCTGGCCGACCTGGCCGATCAACGGGTGCGCGAGCAGCGCTTTCCGCGCGTCGGCCGGCTCGCGGGAGCGTGCCGCTTCGACCGCGAGCCGCTCGTAGGCAGCGACGTGCTGCACCAGCCCGCGCAGCTCGGGTGCGAGCGGCGTCTGCGGGATCGGCTTGGCACCTTCCCGGTCGACCTTCGCGGGCGCCTCGATCACGTCGTCCGCGGCGAGGCCGCCAAGAGTCCCGTGGTTCCGGATGTCGACGACGTGGACCGCTTCGTCGCCGCTCGCCAGCGACGCCACCAAACCGGTCGCCGCCTCGCTGTAGTACGCGCCCCCGCGCTGCCCGAGCAGCGCCGGCTTCTCGTCGAGCGTCGGATCGCGATACAGGCCGAGCAGCTCGCGTTCGATCTCCGCCACCGCCTGGGCGCGGGGGACGGCGCCGTCCGCGAGCTGCTCCGCCAGCACTGCGTCGTGCGCATAGAAGTAGCGCAGGTAGTAGGAGGGCACCGCGCCGAGCTCCTCCAAGAGCCGGAGCGGGAAGCCGAGCCCGTCGGCGAAGAACGCGCCGTGGTCGGCCAGGAGCTCGGGGAGGACGTCCGAGCCGTCGAGCCACAGACGGCGCACCCAGGTCAGGTGGTTGAGCCCGACCTGGTCGACGAGCACCTGCTCCGGCTCGACGCCGAGCAGACGCGCCGAGTCGCGCTGGAAGTTGATCGCGACGTTGCACAGCCCGACGGCGCGGTGGCCCTCGTCGAGCAGGGCGCGGGTCACGATCCCGACCGGGTTGGTGAAGTCGACGATCCAGGCGCCGTCGGCCGCCCGCTCGCGCACGCGCTCGGCGATCTCGAGCACCACCGGCACCGTCCGCAGGGCCTTCCCGAAACCGCCCGCGCCGGTGGTCTCCTGACCGATGCACCCGCACGCAAGTGGGAGCGTCTCGTCGGAGAGCCGCGCTGCCTGACCGCCGACCCGGATCTGGATCAGGACGAAGTCGGCGCCGTCGACCGCGCGGTCGAGGTCGTCGGTCACCGTCAGCCGCCCGTCGAAACCCTGGCGGGCGAGCATCCGCTCGGCCATCCCGCCCACCACCTCGCGCCGCTCGGCGTCGATGTCGTGGAGGACGAGCTCCCCGATCTCGATGCGGTCGCGCTCGCGGGAGAGCCCGGAGACGAGTTCGGGGGTGTAGGTGGAGCCGCCGCCGACCACTGCGATCTTCATCCCTTCACCCCCGTCAGCGTGACGCCCTGGACGAACGCCTTCTGGGCCAGGAAGAACAGGATGATCACGGGCAGCATCACGAGCAGCGTGGCGGCCATGACCAGGTTCCACTGGACCTGGTGGAGCGAGCGGAACTGTGACAGGCCGATCGACGCGACCCAGTTGTCGGGGTTGTCGGAGAGGTAGAGCAGCGGCAGGAAGAAGTCGTTCCAGGTGTACAGGATCGAGAAGAGGGCGACGGCCGCGATCGCAGGCTTGGCCAGTCGGAGCACCACTGTGACGAGGATGCGGAACTCGCCGCAGCCGTCCACACGCGCGGCGTCGATGTACTCCTGCGGAATCGTGAGGAAGAACTGGCGCAGCAGAAAGATCGCGAACGCGTCGCCGAACCAGTTCGGCAGGATCAGCGGCCAGAGCGAGCCGACGAGGTCCAGCTTGGCCCACATCACGTAGAGCGGGACGACCGTGACCTGCGGCGGGAGCATCAACGCGACCAGCACGAGCAGGAACACGACGTCGCGGCCCCGCCAGCGGAGGCGCGAGAAGGCGTAGGCGACTGGGATGCTCGAGACGAGCAGTCCGAGCGTGCCCAGGCTCGCGTACAGGAACGAGTTGAACGCCCACTTCCACAGCGGAGCCGCTTCGAAGACGTCGATGAAGTTCCCCCACGCGAACGGCTCCGGCCAGAGCTGCGACGAGAGTGCCTGCTTGGAGGTCATCAGCGCGGTCAGCCCGATGAAGACCACCGGCGCGAGGAAGAGCGCGGCCGCGGCGATCAGGAGGCTGTGGTCGGCGACGGCGACGAGGAAGCGGCGACGGCGGACGGCCGCGGGCGGCTTGCGCCGGATCGGCGCGGCGACAGCGGTCGCGCTCACCGCGCCGCCCCCTGGTAGTGCACCCAGCGGCGCGACTGGCCGAGGATCAGCAGCGTCAGCAGGAAGACGACGCCGAGCATCAGCATCGCCATCGCCGAGGCGTAGCCCATCTGGAAGAAGCGGAAGCCGTTGTAGTAGAGGAGGATCGGATAGAACATCGTCGAGCCCTCCGGGTAGCCCAGCTCGAGCGTGCTCACCGACCCCGCCTGCGAGGCCTGGCCGGCCGCGACGGCCGCGGCGACGTAGGCCTGCGTGAAGTACTGCATCGCCGCGATCACGCCGATCACGACCGAGAAGAGGATCACCGGGCTGATCGTCGGCAACGTGACCCAGCGCATGCGCCTGAACGGGCCGGCGCCGTCGAGTTGCGCCGACTCGGAGAGGTGCTGCGGGACGTCGAGGATCGCGGCGAGGAAGATCACCATCGTGTTGCCGATCCCCCAGATCCCGAGCAGCGTCAGCGACGGCTTCGACCAGGCAGGGTCGTTGAACCAGAGCGGGCCCTCGATCCCGAGCTTGCCGAGGATGGTGTTCACCGGCCCCGTCGCCGGGTTGAGGATGTAGACGAACCCGAGCGTCGCGGCTACCGGCGGCACGAGGGCCGGCAAGTAGAAGACCGTGCGGAAGAAGCCGCCGCCGGCCCGCGCCCGGATGACCATCGTCGCGACACCGAAGGCGAACAGCACCTGGAGGGGCACGAGCACTGCGACGAGCCAGAGCGTGTTGCGGACGGCCGTCCAGATCTCCGGGTCGTCGTGGAACATGTAGCGGTAGTTGCCGAGCCCGACCCAGCGCGGCGAGCTGATCAGGTCGTAGCTCGTGAACGACAGATACGCGCTCATCACAAGCGGATAGCCGAAGAAGACCGAGAAGCCCACGATCCATGGGCTGAGGAAGAGCAGGACGGTCCCGCGCCTGCGCCAGGTCGCCCGCCGCTTGGCCCGCCGGCGGGCCCAGGCTGCGGCCGGGGCGGCGGTCACCGCCCCGGCTGCAGACTCGGAGATCACGGAGGGCCGCCTCCGGCGCGCTTCATCTTCGCGTCGATCTGCTCGTCGACCTTCTTCAGGCCGGCGGCGAGGTCGCTGACCTTGCCCGACTGCCACTTGGCCAGGAACGACTGGAAGGTGTCGAGGTGCGCCGCACCGAGCGGGGTGATCGGAATCGTGCCGGACTTCGGGTTCGTGAAGATCCTCGTGAACACCGCGAAGTTCTTGTCCGGCTTCAGCTCCTTCGAGCGAGCCGAGGTCCGTGTGGACGGAACGTTCCGAATCCCGTTCGAGAACGTGGCGAGCGCATGGTCGTTCGTCGTCAGGTACTTGACGAGCTTCCAGGCCTCTTCACGATTCTTGCCGCGCTCGGGAATGCCGATGATCGTGCCGTTGATGTAGCCGGAGCCGTACTTGCCGGCGCCCATGACGGGCATCGGCGCGGTGCCGTACTGGAGCTCGGGGTGCTCGGCCGCGACGAACGCCACGCGCCACTCGCCGTCCATCATCATCGCCAGCTTCCCGCGCTCGAACGCGTGCGAGGCGGAGAACTCGTCGCCTGCGCCCGCCTGCCATTTCACGAGCTTGCCGTGGCCGTAGTAGTCGATCAAGCTCTTCTGCCAGCGCAGCAGGCTCTGCCAGTTCTTGTCCTTGCCGAGCGAGGACTTGCCCGAGCCGTCGAAGTACTTGGCGCCGACGAGCGGCTGGTAGGCGCCGGCGGTGTTCTGGTAGAAGCCGAACGTCGGCACGTAGCCAACGACGTCGAGCGAGCCGTCCGCCTTCTTCTTCGTCAGCTTCTTCGCGTACGTGGCCAGCTGCGCGAAGGTCTTCGGCGGGCCCTTCAGCCCGGCGGCGGCGAGGAGCTTCTTGTTGTAGTAGAAGCCGTAGACGTCGGCCAGGAGCGGCAGAGCGCAGCGGTAGCCCTTGTACTCCGTGTAGTAGACGCGTCGAGGCCGGGAACATGTTCAGGTCGATCTTGTCCTTGTCGAGGTACGGCTCGAGGTCGACCCAGGCGCCGCGCTTGCAGAAGACGCCGACGTTCTGCGACGTGAACGAGCTGATCACGTCCGCGGTCTGCCCCGCGCGCAACGACGCGACGATCTTGTCGTCGTTGATCGAGCCGACGACCTTCACGTCACGTCCGCGTTCTTCTTGTCGTACTCGGCGACGACCTTCTTGAACTCCTTGAGCTCGCGGGCGCTCCAGCCGACCCAGACCGTCAGGGTGGTCGCCGAGGCCTTTGCCCCGCCGGCCGGCGCCTTCGCGCTCGGTTTCGAGCTGGATGCGACGCCGGCGAGCACGAGTGCCAGCACGGCGGCTGCGAAGAGGACGACTGCCGTCGTCACACGTCTCATGGAATCCCTCCTGAGGTAGTGGGTCGGGGATTCCCTCCCGACGGGGTTAGTTAACTTTCCGAACGAGGACACTATTCTGGTGGTCGATCATGAAAGTCAAATTGTGTCCTTTCTTGGCGCTCTTTGAGTTAGATGTTGTTGACGAGATGGCCGCGACGCGCGCAACTCCACCGCTGCTGAAGAACCTCAACGAGCGCACCGTGCTCGAGGCGATCCGCGACGGCGCGCCGATCTCCCGCGCCGAAATCTCGCGCCGCGTCGGCATCTCGAAGCCGACCGTCTCGCAGGCGCTGCAGTCGCTCCTCGATGCCGGCCTCGTCCGCGAGGCGGACGACGACCCGGGCGGCCCGAGCTACGGCGCGGTCTTCTTCGAGCCCGTACCCGAGGCCGCGCTGGTGCTCGGGCTCGACCTGGGCGCCCGCTTCCTCCGCGGCGCGATCTGCGACCTCGACGGCGAGGTGCGGGCGCGCCAGGACGTCGAACTGGTCGGCGCGAACGCGGCCGCGGTTCTGGACGTGTTCGTCTCGCTGCGGGACTCGCTCGTGGCGGTGACAGGGTTGACGGACGACCTCATCGACACCGCGGTGGTCGGCGTGCCGGCGGTCGTCGAGACGGCGACAGGAGTAGTCGGGCTGACCAGTGTCGAGGGCCTCGACGGCATGCACTTCGCGCGACGCGGCTGCCGAACGCCTCGGCGTGCCGGTGATCGTCGACAACGACATCAACCTCGCGGCGGTCGGCGAGCAATGGCTCGGCGTCGCGCGCGGGCTCGACGACTTCGTCTTCCTCTCGGTCGGCACGGGGCTCGGGGCCGGACTCGTGCTGCGCGGAGAGGTGCATCGCGGCCACAACGGCGCCGCGGGCGAGGTCGACCTCGTCTCCGCGGGCATCGACAACGGCGACATCGACCCCTGCGCCGGTGCGCTCTCGACGTGGCTCGGCAGCTGGCCGCGTGGTTCGAGGGAGCGACGTCGGCTCGCCGCGCCCTTCGATCCCCGCGACGTCTTCGGCGCTGCGCGCGCCGGTGACGCCCTGGCCCGCAGGATCGTCGACGAGGAGGCGCGCCGGATCGCGCTGCACGTCGTCCCGATCGCAGCAGTCGCGGACGTCGCCCTGGTCGTGCTCGGCGGCGGCCTGGGCACGAACGGCGACCTGCTGCTGGAGCCTGTGCGCCAGCGCCTCGCCGAGTGGCTCCCCTACCCCCCACGCGTCGAGGTCTCGTCGCTGGGCGAGGCGGCCGTGCTCACGGGCGCGCTGGCGGTAGGCCGGCGGGCCGCGCTGGACAACGTCTTCCAGAATCGCGCCACCGCCGCGCCCGCGCCTAGTCGCCCCGCGGCCACGGCCGGGGTCTGACCCCGGACTCGGCTAGAACGAGACCATGCGACGTCGGCCAGCCGCGGGTAAGTCTCCCAGTCGCCGCCGCCCCTGAGCGCGCCCGCCGCGACGACGTTGCCCGCGTTCGCGCACCGTGCCGGCGGCCAGCCCTGCAGCAGGCCATACGCGAACCCGGCCGCGAAGCCGTCGCCCGCGCCGACTTCGTCGACGACGTCCTCGAGGCGCTTCGGCCCGACCTCGACCAGAGCGCCGTCCGGCGGACACGAGCGCGCCCCGCTCCCCCACGCGGATCGCGACGTTCCCGCCGATCGCCTCCGCGAGCGCTTCGGGTGAGTCGGTGCCGAAGACCAGATTGCCCTCGTCGAGCCCGCACAGCACCCAGTCGGCCGGCGGCAGCGCCTCGGCCGCGTCGGCCGGACGCTCCCACAGGGCGGGCCGGTAGTTCGGGTCGAGCAACGACGGCGATCCCACGCGCACGAGCACGTTCGGCGAGGTCGTGGACGAGGCGGCGCGGCCCTGAGCCGAGCGCGGTCGTGATCCCTGTCAGGTGGAGGAGCTCGACGCCCTCGAGCGCCTCGTCCGGCACGTCCTCGGACGTGAGCGCTGAGGCCGCCGATCCCGCGCGGTAGTAGTGCATCCGCGTCCGGCCGCCGACCCGGGACTTGAAGTAGACGCCCGTCGGCCGGCCCGGATCGCGAGCCGCTCGAACGTCGACGCCCTCGCCGGCCAGCGTCTCGGCGACGAGGTCGCCGAACGGGTCGGCGCCGAGCCGCGAGATCCAGGTCACGCCCACGCCGAGCCGCGAGAGAGCGACTGCGAAGTTGGACTCCGCGCCGCCGATCCGCAGGCGATAGGTCGAGCCGTCATCGAGCGGATCGAGCAGCGCCATCGTCTCGCCGACGGTCAGGACGCGCATCAGCCCAGCGGAGCCCGGACCCCGACCGGGTAGCCGTCGATCCGTTCCGCCACGAGCCGCTTCAGGCCCACGAGGCCGCCCGCCTCGGCGCGGACCGCCAGCAGCTCGCGCTCGAGCTCGCGGGCGCGGCTGCTGCCGACGGCGTGGCGGAGGGCCAGGACGAGCTCGGGACGAACGTTGGCCACCGCCGAGATCAGGCCGGATGCTCCGCGTTCGAGGGCGTCGACGGCGAGGCCGTCCGAGCCCATGTAGACGCGGAAACCCGGACGACCTCGCACGACGTCGAGGTACTCCTGATGCCGCTGGAGCGACTTGCTCGAGTCCTTCACGCCCGCCACGCCCGCGTCCGCCAGCCTGTCGAGCAGCTCGGGGGAGACGTCGTTGACGGTGCGCGCGGGGATCACGTAGGCGAGCACCGCGGCCGGTGCTACGGCCCCGACGACCGCCGAGAAGTGCGTCAGCAGCTGATCGTCGCCAAGCTCGTAGTAGTAGGGAACGACGACGGAGACCTCGTCGGCGCCGGCGTCGAGGGCGCGACGGCCGAGCGCGATCGTCGCGGCCGTCGACGGGCGGCCGACGTGGACGATCAGCCGGGTCTCTCCGGCGAGTGTTGTCACGACGGCGACCACCTCGTCGTCGCCGAGCAGCGGCCCCTCCCCCGTCGTGCCGGCGACGAGCACGCCGTCGATCCCGCTCTCGACGAGCGAGCGGAAGTGAGCGCGAAGCGCTTCTACCTCCACCCCGCCGTCGGCCGCCAGCGGGGTCAAGAGCGCTGCATGGACCTCGGCGCCCTCAGCTCCCAACGTAGAGAACGGCGTCGACCTCGATTGCGAAGCCGGGCAGATCGGATTGGATCGTCGTCCGCACCGGGGACGGCTCTGGGACGAACTCGGCGAAGACGGTGTTCATCACGGGAAAGTCGGCCATGTCCCGCAGGTAGACGCCGACGCGCACCGCGTCCGCGAGGGACGAGCCGGCCGCCCGTGCGGCCGCCTCCAGGTTGCGGAACGTCAGGCGGGCCTGCTCCTCGAAGCCCTCGGGCTGCTCCCGCGTCTCCGGGTCGTGCGGGGTCTGTCCTGCGAGGTAGATCGTGTCCCCCACCTTGACTGCGTGCGAGTAGGCCCCACCGGGCTTCGGTGCATCCTCGGCGAAGAAGACCTCCTTCACGCTCCGATCCTCTCACGCTTGTCATGGCGACGCCCGTCAGAGAGTCTTTGCCGATGCCGATCTCCCGGGGCTTCAGAGGCAAGCGCCGCGACGCGCCCGCCGACCGCGTGCCGCCCGGCCAGTATGTGACCGGCGACTTCCCCGTGCTGTCGGCCGGCCCGACTCCCCACACCTCGCTCGCCGACTGGGACTTCACGATCGTCGGCGAAGTGGACGAGCTGCACAGCTGGACCTGGGACGAGCTGCGCGCGCTGCCGAGCGAGACGATCACCGCCGACATCCACTGCGTGACCCGCTGGTCGAAGCTGGACACGACCTGGGAGGGCGTCTCCGTCGACACGCTGCTCGACGGGATCGAGACCGAGGCGGAGTACGCCACCGCGTTCTGCGACGGCGGCTACACGACCAACCTCCCGTTGGAGGACCTGACCGGTGGCAAGGCCTGGGTCGCGTACACCTACGACGGCGAGCCGCTCGACCCCGAGCACGGCGGGCCGGCCCGGCTGCTCGTGCCCCACCTGTACTTCTGGAAGAGCGCCAAGTGGGTGCGGGGCCTGCGGCTGACCGCGACCGACCTGCCCGGCTTCTGGGAGACGAACGGCTACCACCTCTACGGGGACCCTTGGCGGGAGCAGCGGTACTGGGGCGACTAGGCTGGCGCACGGCCTCGATCGCCGAGGTCCGCGCGGAGACGCCGAGGGTGAAGACGATCGTCCTCGACGTCCCGGGCTGGCCGGGCCACCGGGCCGGGCAGCACGTGGACATCAGGCTCACCGCCGAGGACGGCTATCAGGCGGAGCGGAGCTACTCGATCGCCGCACCGGCGGACAGCGAGCGCGTCGAGTTGACGGTCGAGAACGTCGACGACGGCGAAGTCTCGCCCTACCTGACCGAGGAGGCGCGCACCGGCGACGAGCTGGAGCTCCGCGGCCCGGTCGGCGGCTACTTCGTCTGGGACGCCGGCCATGCGGGACCCGTGCTGCTCGTCGGCGGCGGGTCCGGTGTCGTGCCGCTGATGGCGATGGCCCGGCAGCGCGGCGACCACCCGACGACCCTGCTCTACTCGGCGCGCTCGCTCGAGGACGTGATCTACCGCAGCGAGCTCGAGCAGCTTGCGGACGAGGGCCTCGGGCTCGTCCTGACCCTGACCCGGTCGCAGCCCGAGGGCTGGAGCGGCTTCGCGCGGCGCGTGGACGCGTCGCTGCTCGTGGAGGTCGCGCCGCCGCCCGCTGAGCGGCCTCTGGCCTTCGTCTGCGGCCCGACCCCGTTCGTGGAGGCCGTCGCGCTTGCGCTCGTCGAGCTCGGCCACGATCCTGCCCTCGTGAAGACCGAGCGGTTCGGGCCGACGGGGACGTGAAGATGGAAGAGCTCGTGCTGGACGGGAACGCTGCGGCGGGGATCCTCCACTCGCTCTACGGAGTCGAGCTGACGACGGCGGTCGGCACCTGTGACGGCTGTGGCACCGCGGGTTTCGTAGGCGCCGCGCGCCTCTACCGCGCGGCCGGGCTCGTGCTGCGCTGCCCCCATTGCGACGCCGTGCTGATGAAGATCGTGACCGCCGGCGAGCGGGCCTGGATCGACTCGCGCGGCGTGCGCACCCTCGAGCTGACGTCCGACGCCGCGGGCTAGCGTCCCGCGATGCAGCGGGCGCCACGCCTCCTCGCGGTCGAGGGTGGAACGGTCAGCGTGGCCGTCCGCGAGTCGGCGCGCGCGAAGCGGCTGCGCGTCACGGTGCGGCCACAACGCAGTGTCGAGGCCGTCGTCCCGCGCCGGATCTCGAACCGCCAGCTCGACCGCTTCCTCAAGGAGCACCGCGACTGGATCGCGCGCAAGCTCCGCGAGCTTCCCGAACCGCGGCTCGGCCTGGACTGCCCCGGCGTCGTGTGGGTCGGCCTCCAGCCGCGGATCGCGCCGGCCGGCGACCTCGAGCGCTGGTACCGGCAAGAGGCAAGACGACGAATCGGCGAGGTAGCCGCGCGGTCAGCGCGTGAGCTCGGCGTCGAGTACGAGCGGATCGGGATCCGCGACCCGCGCACGCGCTGGGGCTCGTGCTCCGCACGCGGCAACCTGAGCTTCAGCTGGCGCCTGGTGATGGCACCGCCGGAGGTGCTCGAGTACGTCGTCGTGCACGAGCTCTGCCACCTGCGCGAGCTGAACCACTCGCGGCGCTTCTACCGCCTGCTCGACGAGGCGCGGCCGACCTGGCGAGCCGAGTCGGCCTGGCTACGCGAGTTCGGCCACGAGCTACACGGCTACCGGGTCAGCGCGCCGGCCCGAGCATGACGGTCTGCTGCGTCGCGGCGCAGAGCTTTCCGCCCGCGTAGGCCTCGCCGCGGCAGACGACGACTTGCTTCCCGGCGCGGAGCACGGTCGCCTCGGCGCGCAGCCGCTCGCCGACACCGGGCCGCAGGAAGTTGACCTTGTACTCGACCGTCAGCACGTCGTCGGTCCAGCCCGTGGTCGACGAGGCCGCGAATCCGCCCGCGGTGTCCAGCACGGCGCCGATCGCGCCGGCGTGGAAGAAGCCGTGGTGCTGCGTGACCTCGTCGCTGCGGGGCAGCTCGATCACGCAACGCCCGTCGCCGACCTCGACCAGCTCCGCCCCGAGGAGGCGCATCAACCCGTGCCGCTCGAACGCGCTCCGCGCCCCCTCGTCCACGCGCCGCAGCGTACTGCGGCTGCGCGAGCAGGAGCCGGCGCTCGTCGAGACATCGGCTATCCGGGGGCCGTTGTCGGGCTCCTTCTGAAGACGGCGAGGGCGAGGATGACGAGGCCGATCCCGGTGAGGATCAGCGCGATCCCGACGACGATGCCGAACAGCGCGATCTGCTCGGCCATGTAGGACACGTTCAGCGCCGTCGCGAGCGCCGTCTCGGTCACCCAGGTGTTGCGCTTCGCGTTCGCGATCGGCTGCCCTTCCTCGTCCTTGGCGGCAGCCTCCTCGTCGCTCGTCCCGGCCGGATCGTTGGGATCGGACTCGGAGACGAAACGCCCCATCTCCGCGTACGTGAGGCCGCCGGAGGACTCGAGCGCGTGGATGCGCATGTACTCGGCGAAGCAGCGCGCCTCCGACCCGGTCGTGATCTCCTCCTCCGCCACGTCGCAGGACGGGATCTCGACGTCCTCGAGGCCCGCCTCCTGCACACCCTGCTCGATCTCGTCGGGCGACATGTCCGGCGAGCCGACGATCTTCTCCTGCGAGAGCTCGTCCTGCACGGTCTGCCGCGCGTCGATCCCGAGGTAGAGCGCGCCGATGCCGAAGAGGATCAAGACCACGCCGGCCACCAGTCCGCCCCACCGAAGGGCGCTATCACGGTTCATTGGCTGCCTCCGCGTCGTGTGCCCGCGACCCTACTGCTTGGACCGCTGACGTGCAGCGTCCCCTCAGCGCCCGCTCGGCGCGCGGGCGGCCGGCGGCAGCTCCATCGAGGCGCGAAGGCTGACGAGCGGCGTGTCCGGAACGCGCACGAGCCCACGGACCGGACGGTCGAGGTCGAAGGTGATCAGCAGCAGCACGGAGACGAACGCGGCCGCAAGCACGACCGTGAGCACACCGCGGGCGAGGATCGCAAGGTAGAGGGCGAGCAAGCCGAGCGCGATGGCGGCCCCCACCACCTCGATCACGAGCACGGCGGTGGGCACGCGGTTGTTCAGCGCGGACACGTGCACGGTCTGCATGTCGATCATCTCGTTGAGCGTCTCGACGTAGAGCCGCGGTGCGCTGTCGGTGGGTGACCCGGCGAGCGCCTCGCCGGCGAGGCGCCACAGCGAGCGCTGCAGGAGCTGGCCGTCCGCGATCGCCTCGTCCGCTGCCGCGCTGCCCGGCACCGATCCCGACAGCACGATCGTGGAATCCGTGTAGCGAACGAGCTGTTCGAGCGATCGTGACCGGACCGGCTCTTTCAGCGTCTGCGCGCGCAGGTACGTCGTGCCGATCGCGTTCGCCTCCTGCACGACGGCGGCACGTCGAGAGTCGTAGCGGCCGACGGCCATCGTGAGACCGAACGCCAGGATGAGCCCGACGAGACCGAGCAGCGCGGCCTGCAGGACGCCGAACGGCTCGCGCAAGGCCTCTCCGTGCGCACGGAGCCGACGCCCCACGGCGACACCGAGCAGGGTCGTCCCGAGCACGATTCCAAAGAGCAGCAGCCCGAGGACGAGGCTGCTCAGCCCGAAGAACACAGCAGATTCGCTCCAGCGACGCCGGACTTCACGTGCCGCCGATCATGCGCGACGAGGCGGACGGAGGACGCCCGCTGTCAGCCGCTAGGGAGCCCTCACGGTCGGGTCGAGAAGAGGCTCTTCTCCCTGTTCAGGTGCGCCGCCCACTCGAGCCGGTTCGCGCCGGCAAAGTCGAGATACGCGCGAAGCGCCGAGCGCATCGCATCGACGAAGCCGTCGACGCGACGCGGCACAAAGCCGTCCTCCCACCAGAGCCCGAGCACGCGCACGCGGCTCTCGGCCCGGTCGATCCGCGGCTCGATCCGGCCGACCAGGCGGTCACGGAAGAGGATCGGGAGCACGTAGTAGCCCCACCGTCGCTTGGGCTCCGGGGTGTACACCTCCCAGACCCAGTCGAAGTCGAAGAGCGGCTGGAGGAGGCTGCGGTCCCACATCAGCGGGTCGAGCGGGGGAAGAAAGGCGACAGTCGCGGCCGCCTCGGGCGGCGCACTCAGGAGCTCGAGCTCGTCGCGGAGAACGAAGCGCGGGCCGCGCACACCGTCGACCGTCACCCGGACGAGCTCGCCGTCCTCGACCAGCTCCTCGCGTAACGCGGTTCGCCCGGGATGCTCCGGAACCTCCGGGTCCGGCTTTGCCGGGCCCAGGCTGCCGAAGACGTCTCCGGAGCCGGCGATACCGAGGAGGCCGTGCGCGCGGTAGCGCGAGAGCATCTTGTGCCGGAGCTGCTCGCGCGGCGGCACGCTGCGCGCGAGCACGTCTCCCGGAAGCAGCCGCTCGATCAGGTCGTAGTAGCGGCGGTTGCCATCGCGTCGCGCGAGACCGATCACCCCGGTCACGGAGTACGCCTCCAGCACGGCGCGCGCGGCGCTCGTCCGCTGGGAGTCGCCCCATCCCCACTGGTCGCCCATTGGGCCGCGTTCGAAGTCGAGCGCGGAGAGCGGTCCCTCGGAGCGGATCCGCTCGAGCACCTGCTCGGCCACCTCGGCGTTCTCGGCGAGGACGCGCGGTGCGCCGTCCCTCCAGGGAACTCGGAACCACGGGACGTCACTCATCGGAACGAGCGAGAGGCCCTTGTTGAACGCCTCGAACACTTCGCGGCGCTCGTAGAGCAGGTCGCACCAGGCCGGGTCGTAGTCCGCAACGCGGGCATGCAGGACGAGGTCGTGGTTTCGGCCGGCGACCGCGAGCGGGTCGAACTGGATCGAGCCGAACCTCCGGACGACCTCGAGCACGGCGGCTGGGCCTCCCTCGAGCGACCGCGCCGGCGCGAGCATGTGACGCGCGACCAGAAAGCGCCGCGCGGCGTCCGCAGAGACTTGCACGCGCCGGACCCTATTCGGGGCGAGTAGCAGACAGCACCGGGTAGGTTTGGCCCGGCGATCCCGATGGCACTCACTCGAGAGGCGCGAAGCTGGAACGACCTGTTCGCCGCGCGAACGCGCGCAGGCGTCGGCGCGGGCCTGGCGGACATCCTCGCCCTGGCCGGCGACACGACGCTGATTCCGTTCGCGGGGGGCTTCCCGGACGCACAGACGTTCCCGGCCGCGGCGGTCTCGACGCTGCTCGCCGAGCTCGTGGCCGCGGGGGACGCGAGCGCCCTCCAGTACGCGCCGACGCAGGGCCTGCCCGGCCCACGGGACGTCGTCTCCGGCCGGCTCGACGCCTACCAGGGACGGCGCCCTGCCGACGACGAGGTGATGATCACGAGCGGCACGATCGAGGCGCTCGAGCTGATCGGCAAGTCGTTTCTGGACGCGGGAGACGTCGTGGTCGTCGAGGGCCCGACGTACCTGGGCGCGATCATGGCGTTCCGCAGCTTCGAGGCCGACGTCGTCGCCGTGCCGCTGGACGGCGAGGGCTTGCAGGTCGACGAGTTGGAACGCCGCCTCGCGGCCGGGCTCCGGCCCAAGCTGCTCTATGCGATCCCCGACTACCAGAACCCGGCCGGCCTGACGCTGTCCGACGAACGCAGGATCGAGCTCGTCGAGCTGGCGCGCCGCTACGGCTTCCTGATCGTGGAGGACGTCGCCTACCGCGAGCTCGGTTTCGGGCGCGAGCCGCCGCCGAGCATGTGGAGCGTCGCGCCCGACGTCGTCGTCCAGGCGGGCACGACCTCGAAGACGTTCTTCCCGGGCGTCCGCCTGGGCTGGGCCGTCGGCCCGGCGACCGTCGTCGCCCAGCTGGTCGCGGCGAAGCAGAACACCGACCAGTGCGCGGGCGCGCTGGGCCAGCGGCTCTTCGAGGAGTACGCCCGCCGCGGCTGGATGGACGAGCAGCTCGAGCGTTCACGCGCGCTCTACCGGCGGCGCTGCGAGCGGCTGCTGGGCGCGCTCGAGCGGCACATGCCCGCCGAGGTCACCTGGACCCGGCCCGAAGGCGGGTTCTTCTCGTGGCTGACGCTGCCGGGAGCGCTCGAGTCGGCCGGGTTCACGAAGAGCGCCGCGGCGCGGGGAGTCGCGGTCGTCCCGGGCACGCCGTTCTTCCCGGACGGGCGCGGTACAGACAACGTGCGCCTGTCGTTCAGCAGGGTCGAGGACGACCTCATCGACGAGGGCATCGAACGACTCGCCGCCCTCGTTGCCGACGAAAGGAAGCGGGCATGACGAACTCACCCAGGTACTTCGGGGCCGACGCCGGCGCGCAGGAGGAGGGGTCCGGCTCCCTCGTGCGCTGGGACGAGCTCGATCCGTTCGAGATGGTGCCCGGGCTGTTCTTCCAGCCCGTGGTCGGGGATCGGGTGATGGCCAACTTCGTCCGCTTCGAGCCGCACACGGAGGCGCCGCTCCACTGGCACGAGGAGGAGCAGATCTCGTTCGTGCTCGAGGGTGAGCTCGAGTTCGAGGTGGCAGGCGAGACCTGGATGCTCACTCGGGGGCAAGCCGTCGTCATTCCGCCGAACGTCCCGCACGGCGCCCGCACGCACGACGGACCGTGTCTCGAGGTGGATGTCTTCCATCCGCCGAGGCGGGCGTTGCTGGAGACGATGCGCGCCGCCGAGCCCGAGTGAAGCTCGGACTCGAGGGCCGCAAGGCGATCGTCACCGGCGGCTCGAAGGGGCTCGGCTTCGCGATCGCGCAGGAGCTGCTTCGGGAAGGCGCGTCGGTCGCGATCTGCTCGCGCAGCGAAGAGGAGGTGCTCGCAGCCGCCGCCGAGCTGGGCCGGGACGGGCCCGTCGCCCACGCGCAGCGCGCCGACGTCACCGACCCGGCGCAGGTACGGGAGTTCGTTGCCCGCGCGGCCGAGGCTCTGGGAGGCGTGGACTGCCTCGTCAACAACGCAGGGCGCGCCCATCCCGGGACCTTCGAGACGCTCGCCGACGCGGACTGGAGCAGCGACCTCGACGTCAAGCTGTTCTCGCTCATCCGCTGCAGCCGCGAGGTGCTGCCGCACATGCGGGCCGCAGGCGGCGGGCGCATCGTCAACATCAGCGCCGTCTACGGCCGCTATCCGGACCCGGCGTTCTTCGCCACCTCGGTGAACCGCGCCGCCAGCCTCTCGTTCACCAAGACCCTGGCGCTGGAAGTCGCCAAGGACGAGATCCTCGTCAACACCGTCAACATCGGCTTCGTCGTCACGCCCCAGTGGGACAACATCCACAAGAAGAGGGCGCCGGAGCTCGAGCGCGAGGAGTTCTTCGACTTCCCTTGCCGCCCGCGAGGTCCCGCTCGGCCGCTTCGGGACGCCCGACGAGGTCTCGGGGCTCGTCGCGTTCCTGCTGAGCGAGCGGGCGAGCTACATCACCGGCGCGTCGATCGATGTGGCGGGCGGCATGGGCAAGTACGTCTGACGACGGGCGACGCGCTTGCGTGGGCTGAGGCGCAGGTCGCGGCAGCACGCGACGATCCGGCGGCGCGCCTCGCGCTGCTCGCCCGGACCTACCACGGGCCGACGGGACGCGCGCCCCGACATCTGCCGTTCCGGCGGGCGGCGCTGTCGTTCATGCGCTGGCAGGCTCAGCGCGGTCTGCTCAACCCGCTCGACGCATCGCTTCCCGGCAGCCGCTGGTGGCGGGCGGTCAACGAGCGCCTGTTGCGAGACGGCTGCGAAGCCGTCGCGCTGGTCGGGGCCCTCGCTGGAGATCCGTCATCGCGGGCCGTGCGGCTGTG
This sequence comes from uncultured Actinomycetes bacterium, assembly GCA_963733845.1. GTDB lineage: Bacteria > Actinomycetota > Thermoleophilia > Gaiellales > Gaiellaceae > DATFQE01. Next base: position 51,989 of record CAVTEM010000005.1, on the reverse strand, counting down.
GCTGGACTTCATCGCCACCCCGAAACCGTCTCAGTGGTACCGGGCCCACAACGCCAGCATCGTGGCCGGCTACCTGGAGCACGAAGGGCTTGCCGAAGACGAGAGCGCCCCGGAGCGCTTCTTCATGAACGTCGCGCTGGCGCGCGTGCTCTACGCGCACGCCCTCGTGGCGGCCCCGCGCCTGGCGCTGGGGCGGTTTGCTCCGCTTGCCCGCGTGCTCGGCGATCCCAGGCTCGGAATCGCGGGAGCGTTCCTCTCGCTCCGCCGCGTGATCCCGAACTACTACCCACTCGAGCGCGACGTCGAGTGGTATGTCGCCGACGAGCAGCGCCTTGGCCGGTTGCTCGACTACGGGGTGATCGTGCCGAGGCTGCAACGCCTGTACGAGTGGTCCGCCGACGAGCTCGGCGAACCGCGTGTCCTCGAGCTGGTCCGCGACGGCAACCCGATCTACGTGTGGCCCTATGAGAAGCGACACGTCTGGCGCGCTCCGCACATGCGGTTTCCAGGCCGTGTGCTCGAACGCGTCACGCGGGCCCGCTGACGCGGTAGGCGGGGCCAAGGCCGGGCCGCTGCCGGCGAGCTCGAGTAGGGCTAGAGAGGCGCCGACCAGAATCGAACTGGTGTACGAGGCTTTGCAGGCCTCTGCCTAACCACTCGGCCACGGCGCCCTGGATGCGGCGGCATGGTAACGCCGACCCGACGAACGCTAGCTCACGGGTCGGTCGCTAACCGGTGAACACGACCGCTCTCCGCGCGGCGCAGACCCGGATCACCGTTCTGAGGGTGACCGGCGGGCTGCCGGTGCCCCTCTGGAACGTCGCCCGGACCCTCAGCCGGTAGCGGCCGGGCCCGCGGATGACGCGCGGAGTCACGTGTGCCTGGAGCGACTGCAGGTTCAGCAGACGCTCGAGTCGACCGTTCACGAAGATCCGGACGCTGGCGACGCGCGTGCCTTCGAAGCTGATCCGCGGCACCCGTTCGCGGATGCACGCTGACGTCGCCTTGCGGAATTCGATGCCCGCGACCGCGGCGTCGTTCGCATCGGGCGGCGCAGGCCCCGGCGGCACGAGCGGCGACGGCGGCGGAGGTGGAGGCGGCGGCGGGGGCCCGGGCGGCGGAGGCGGGGGCTGTGGCTGCGGCTGCGGCTGTGGCTGTGGCTGTGGCTGTGGCGGGACGGGCGGACACGTGAGCTGGGTGGTGATTCTGCTGCTGTCGCTCACGGTGCTGCCCCCCACCCTGCCGGTTACCGTGGCCGTGTTCGGCACGACCGACGGCTTGCAGTCGGCGGGCGCGACCGTCTTCTTCGAGCAGGCGTACGTCCACGTGTCGCCGGGGTTGAGCGTCTCAGGCGAGTCGTCCGAGCCGGCGGCGTCGGCCTTGCCGACGAGCTCCGGCGGCGCGTCACAGTTGCGGATCCTCGACTTCCACGGACGCGGCCGGGAAGGGAAGCTCGCCCGGGTTCGTGACGTACAGCGTGTAGCGCAGCGTGTCGCCGGCGGTCGCGGTCGCAGGCCCGGTCTTGTCGATCGCGATCCCGGGGGTGCCGCGGCGGACGTTGTAGAACGTGCAGGTGGCAGTCTCTCCCGACGACAGCTGCACGGTCGTGGACACGCCGCCCGCGCGGCGCCGTGCACGCCTCGTCCCGGGCTTGCACCCGACCGACGACGTGTAGTCGGCCGGGTTCGTCATGCCGCTCGCGGCCTCGGACACCGTGTACGTACCGGGCGGCTTGGACACCGAGCCCTTCGCTCCGTCACCTGCGGCGGCGACGAGCACGACGCTGTTCACGAGCAGGTCGAAACGGCCCGGATCGTTGCTCGGGAACAGCTGCTTCACGAGCGTCAGAACCGCCGCCTGGAAGTTTCCGAAGTCCTTTCCTCGCGCGTACGTCGTGGTGGCAGTGCTGATCGGCCCCCACCCGCACTGGAACTGGCCGCCGGGCGCCGAGCCGGTGCCGCCGGGAGTGGAGCGCGTTCGGGAAGCTGCAAGACACGTCGGCAGCGGCCGCTCGTCTGCGCGCCGCGCTCGTCGGGAGCGTCTCGCGCAGCATGTATGAGCTGCCCCGGATGTCGTTGACGACGTACTGACCTTGAGCGTCCGTGATCCCGGACGGCTCGTTGGTCTCCCACGTCCCGTTGCTGTTGTAGTCGGCCCAGATGCGCCATCCGGGAAGGCCGGGCTCGCCGTCGTCCCGCCGGCCGTTCGCGTTGAGGTCGTGGAACTTGGTCCCGGACGCCGCGCAGGAGCGAAGGTTGATCGCACGTGGGGCGACGTAGTCCTGCATGTTCGAAGACTCAGACGTGGAGGAGCGCGAGTGCATCCAGATCGACGCGTACGAGAAGCACTCGTTGTCCAGCGCGTCGTCCAGGATCTGGCTCAGGTTCAGCGCCGCCTCGCCGAACCGCTGAGTCGGGATCGTCTCCTCGTAGAAGCCGGGAAGCCGGCTGAGGATCGTGTCCGCGTTGATGGCCCCCTGTGCGTCGACGTTCGGAGTCAGTCCGCTGAGCGCGCTGAGATGACCGCGGGTGGCGCACCCCGTGCTGGGATCGGTCTGCGTGGTGACCCACTGCTGGAGCACGACGTCGACGCCGACGTTGTTCCCCCCCACGGCCTCGTAGGAGACGAGGACGTCGCCCGTGCGCCGGCACGGGATCATTGCCAGTCCGTTGTTCCAGAGACGCGAGTCGTGGTTGAGCTCGAAGGTGAGGAAGGTCGTGGCAGCCCGAACCCCGGTCCGAAGCCTGATATCGGGACCGCCGCGAGCGAACCCGAGATAGACGAATGCGTCCGCACCGCCCGAGTCGACGGCTGACCAGGAATCGAGGATGTTCGCCTTGGGTGGTTTCACGCCGCCCGCCTCGATCGTGAAGTCCCAGCCGTCCGGCTCGTTCTCCTTGCTGCCCCCAATGAAAGCCGTGTCCTGGGGGTTGTCGTCCGACGTGTGCCCGACCCGGCCCTCAGCCCTCAGGCCCTCCCAGTCGATGAGAGGAGGCGCGTTGTTCTGGTTGCCGTCGGCGCCCTGGAACGTGCTGCCGCGGGAGCGGCTCCGGCGACGGCAGCAACGGCGTGCCGAGGGCAGGTGGGGCGAGGAACAGCGCGAGTGCGATGACGAACAGCCCTCGACCGGGGAGGGCTCGCCGCAGACGGAGCCCAAGCCCGCCCGTACAAAGCACGGTGAAAACGCTATCCGTAGCTCGCGAAAACGGCAAGTCGCCGTCTGAGACAACGCGTTTCCCGTGTCGACCGGATGGGTACCCGCACGGGGGGTGGGGGGGGCGGGTGTTGAGGTGTAGAGTCATGTTGAGGAGGAGAGGACCGGAGGGGAGTTCCAGGCCTTCGTCACGACCTGCGCGCGGTCGCGAAGAACCTCCGCTAGCTGTTCGCGACGGCGAACGTGAGCGGCGGGCCGAGCCGCACGCCGCCGTAGTGCCACGTGACCGTGTAGAGCCCCGTGCCGAGGTTGGGGAAGTTCTTGTACCAGGTGACCTCGGAGAGCCACTGGTCTCCCCGCCGCCGCAGCGGGAAGCTCTTGCAGGTCGCCGCCCGCCGGATCGGCTTCACACAGAGGCGGTAGCGGCCCGAGAAGCTGAACGTGGCGAGGCGAAGCTTGATCGCCCCGCCCGACCTCTGCGCCGAGGTGCAGTAGTCGCCCGTTGGGCTGCAGTAGCGGTCGCGCATGGCGGCGCCGGCCGCCGAAGCGAGCAGGAGCGACACGCCGATCGCGATGACGCCGAGCGCGAGACGCACGGGCGGCAGTGTAGTGGGGCGGGCCTTGCGGAGTGCCCCGATTGTCCTCGGCTAAGAGGAGTGGCTAGGCGCGTGGCAGCTCGACGGTGAAGGTCGAGCCGACGCCCGGCTCCGAGTCGAGTGCGATCGTCCCGCCCATCCGCCGGACGAGCTCGCGCGTGATGTAGAGCCCGAGCCCCGTACCCCCGCCCGCGCGGGTCAGGTTCGTGTCGAGCCGGTAGAACTTCTCGAACACCCGCTGCTGCTCGGCCGCAGGGATCCCGAGCCCGGGGTCGGTCACGGCGATGCGAACCGCGGCGGGCCGGGCTGCGAGGCCGACCGTCACGCGACCGCCGTTCGGCGAGTACTTCACCGCGTTGTCGAGCAGGTTCACCAGCACCTGCTGCAGCCGGTCGCGGTCGGCGAACGCCTCGGGCAGCCCGGCCTCCGCCTCGAGTTCGACCGTCGTCGCGTCAGGTAGCTGCCTGCACATCTGCTCGATCGTCTCGCGGGCGAGCTCGACGATGTCGACCAACTCGCGGCCCACCGGCAGCTCGCCGCTTTCGAGGCGGCTGGCGATGAGCACCTCCTCGGTGATCTGGGTCAGCCTGACCGCCTGGTTGGCGATGATCTCGACCAGCGTCCGGCGTTCCTCCGGCGAGAAGTCGACGTCCTCGCGCAGCAGCGTCTGCGCCGCTCCGTAGATGCCGGCCATCGGCGTTCGCAGCTCGTGCGAGACCGTGGCGACGAACTCGCTCTTTGCGTCCTCGAGCGCCCGCTCGCTCGTCAGGTCCCGGAAGGCGTAGACCATGCCCTCCGGGCTCCGGACGGCCACGAACGAGAGCCAGGCCTCGCCGCCCTTCAGCTCGAGCGGCAGCGTGACCGACGGACCGGGCGCACCCCCTTCGCCGGCGTTGATCTGCGAGCCGATCGCCTCCCAGCCCGGCAGGACGTCGGCGATCGGACGACCGGAGACCTCCTCGGCCCTCAGGCCGGTCAGGAGCGCCGCAGCCCGGTTCCACAGGCGGACGATGCCGTCGTCGTCGACAAGGAAGATCCCTTCGCCCACCGCCTCGAGCACGTTCGCCGCCCGCTCGCGCTCCGCCGCGACCGCCTCGGCCCGTACGCGGGCGGCCGTCTGGGCCTCCGCGGCCTTGTGCAGCCTCGCGTTGCGGACAGCCGCCCCCATCAGCGCGACGAGCGCCCCGACGAGCTCGAGGTGCTCCTCCGTGTACGGCTCGCCGTCGCTCATGAGCTGCACGACCCCGACGACGCGGCCCTCGTGCTTCACCGGGAACATCAGCGCTGCCTTGGTCCCGGGCGGGCCCGTGTCCGGGACCTTGCGCATAGTGCCGTCGCGCTCGACGTCGTAGAACGTGCCGCCCCTCTTGACTTGCTCGCGGACGTCGTTGAGGAGCAGAGGCTCGCCGCTCGCGATCACGCGGCTCTGCATGCCGCCCTCCGGGTTGAAGGCAACCGGCGGCAGCGTCTCCGGGTCGACGTGGTTGCCGTTCACCCAGGCGTACTCGCAACGGATCAGGCCGTCGCCCGGGTCGTAGTCCGAGACGACGACGCCGTCGTGGTGGACGGAGTCGGCGAGCAGCTCGTGGAAGCGGTCGTAGACCCGGCCCGGCTCGAGCGTCTCGCCCAGGTAACGAGCCGCCTCGAGCAGAAGCTCGACGCGGCCCGTGGCGCGTTCGGTCGTCACCCACAGAAATTAGCGCTCGAACGGGTCGAGCACGAGAAGGGCGGGCCCGTAGGCCCGCCCTTGCTCGCCCCTGCGAAGACGGTCGGTCAGGCCGGCGAGAGCCTGGTCTTCCGGCTGTGGCGGATGACGAGGGCAGAGCCGCCGATCAGGAGGGCGAGTGCGAGGCCGAAGCCGCCGACCGTGGTGCCGACTTCGAAGCCCTCGCCGCTCGAGCCCACCGCCGGCGAGCCCTGGTTGGACGGCCGCGAGACCGTCAGGTCGTCGGCGCCGATCGCGCCGCTGTTGGACAGCACGCCGTGGCTGAGGTACGGGATCTCACTGCTCTGCTTGCCGCTCGCGCTGCTCGCGGGATCGAAGTCCATGTGCGAGACGCCGACGCCGCCGCTGAGGTACGGGATCTCGACGACGGGCTGCTGATTGTTGGACGCAGTGGGCTTCGCCTGGGCGGTCGGAACCATGATGGCCGCGATCGCCAGTCCGAAGGCCACACGCTTGAAGTGAGAAACGCTTGGTGCGAGTCATCTCTGCTGCTCCTTCGAGGAGGGGACTTGGCATGCCCCCACGCTAGAAGCGAGCAACCCGCGTGTCGTTCGCGCGCGCGACGCTCAAACTGTCAAATCCGCGACAGAGCGGATGCTCAGCGCATCTCTTCGAAGCGCCCCAGCTCGGGCCCCTGCTCCTTGATCAGCGTCTCCCTGCGCTCCCCAGGCCCCAGCGGTGGAGGCGTGCCGTTGCTCCCGCGGCCGCCGCCGGGGGGCTTGGGGCCGATTCCGTTGCCGTCCTTGTCCGTGAGCCCGAGGCTGCGCTCGAGCGTCTTCTCGGCGCTGCCGAAGATCACCGACGTCTTCCGCTCGAAGAAGCCGGCCAGGAACGCAACGGTCCCGTAGTAGAAGAACGCCTGCTCGTCGGCCGGCAGCTCGACCTGCGGCAGGCCGCTCGCGATCAAGAAGTACATCGCGACCCCGAAGACCGCTCCGACGAACGGCCGGAACGAGCCGAGTCGCCGAACCGTCGGCCGTCCCACCTCGTAGTCGAGCTCGAACTTGTCGCTGTCGGACATGCGGAACATGACGCTGACGATCGCTCCGATGCCCCCGGCCGCGTAGGAGACGAAGAACGCCTGCAGGCTCTGCACGTGCGAACCCTCGAACCAGCCCGTCAGCCAGAACGCGAACGCCAGCCCGCTCGCGACGAGCGCCGAGGCGAAGGCGCCCACCATCATGCCGGTGAAATAGACGAAGCGCGCCGACCGCTCGGCCGCCCGTCCGTAGTACTCCTCGATCTGGACGAGCTCCTTCGACTGCGAGTCCACGATCTCGTCGATCTTCTGCGCGTCCACCTTGCTCGGCTGCCGTTCGATGAAGCCGAGCAGGTGGCTCTGAACCGTAAAGATCCACTGCATCGCGATGCGCTCGCTCGTGCCGCGGAGCACCTCGCCGACACGGATCCCGAGCGTGTCGCAGTAGTGGAGCAAGTCGGCGATCCGCGCCTCGCGTGCGAGCCAGTCCGACGCCCGGTGCAGCCGGATGATGGCGTCCTGGTCGACCAGCGGGTCGACGTCCTCGCGGAACTTCCCCCGCACCAGCCTCCAACCCTTCAGCTTCCAGCGCTTGAAGCGGCTGCGCGCCCTGATCGTCAGCGCGACCGCCGAGGGCCGGCGCCTCGACCAGTACGCATGCAAGAGAACACCCTCGCACCGCTGGAACTCCTCCAGCTTCGCGCGGAACTCCTCCTCGAGCGCCTCGTCCGGCCTGCCGTTGCGGAACGAGCGCTCCCACTCGTAGTGGACGCGGACCAGCTCCGCGAACGAGACTGACCCGCTCTCGCCGATCGTCAGCGCCTCCTCGGGGACGTGCTCAGCGACCGTGTCCTGCTCGGGCTGAACTGCAGTATCCGTCATCTCGACCTCGCTTCGAGCTCTCGGACCGCAGCTTCCAAATTGTGCGCTTCGTTTCGAGGTTAGGCCTCGAAATCCTTTTTTGCAAGCGGAGCTAGGCTGGCCTCGAAATGCGGATCGTGGTGGGAGCAGACGACGAGGGCGCCGTCGCGGACGCGGTCGTCGAGGACCTGCAGGCCCGCGGGCACGAAGTGACCTTGCTGGAGCGCGACCGGTGGCCGGAGGTCGCGAGCCGGGTCGGGCAGGCGGTCGCCGCCGGCGAGGCCGATCAGGGCGTCGTGTTCTGCTGGACGGGCACGGGCACGGCGATGGCCGCCAACAAGGTCCCGGGCGTGCGGGCGGCGCTCGTGTGGGAGCCGTGGATCGCCGAGGGCGCGCGCCGCTGGAACGACGCGAACGTCCTCGTCATGAGCCTGAAGCGCACGACGCCGGAGACCGCGCGCGAGATCCTCGAGGCGTGGTTCGCGGTCGAGCAGCCCGACCCTGACGAGCGGGACAACATCGCCCGCCTGGCCGAGCTGGACTCCTCAGCCGGTCAGTAGCGCCGTGGGGCGATGTTGTCCATGTCGGAGTCCCTCGGCGCGCCGGGCGAGGCGACCCCGTTGACCAGGAAGTAGGTGATCGAGCCGAGCACCGGGAGGATGATGATCAGCAGGATCCATGTGGCCGTCTTGAGGCCCGAGCGCGTGTGGCGCCGCCGGATGATGTCGACGACGGTCGCGATCCAGATCACCACGATGAAGACGCCCAGTAGCCACCAGAACCACGACATGCGCTGCTCCCTTCTCGAGGTCGAGGACGATGCTAGACCGCAGACCGGCCGGCGTGCCTCACCCTGTGTGGATGATCACGCTCGCTTGCAGGCCGCTCGCAGCCCTTCCGTTGCGAGGCCTAGCGACCTACTCCCCACGACCGGCGCGCCTGCTGCTCGGCTCAGTACGGACCGAGATGTCGCTTGCGAGGCCTGCATGCGCGCGGCATACTGGCCAGCGGAACGAGAAGGCTGCCCAGGCCGGCGTTCCGTTCGACCACGTCTTCAGCTGAAGCGCTGTCCCCCGACAAGGAGAGGTTATGGCAGTCGGCCCCGTCGACGTATACATCATTGGCTTTCCGGGCAACAAGTTCACCGGGCGTATCGCCCCGGCGATCTTGGAGCTCGTAGAGAACGGCACGATCCGAGTGCTCGATCTGACCTTCGTGATGAAGGATGCAGACGGCGTCGTGACGACACTCGAAGCTGCGGACCTCGACGCGGAGGGCGCGGGCTTCGTCGAAATCGACGTCGTGCAGCCGGGTGCGTTGGGGCCCGAGGATGCCGAGGAGGTCAGCGACGATCTCCCGGCCAACAGCGCGGCCCTCCTGATCGCATTCGAGAACCTCTGGGCCACGAAGGTGGTCGACGCCCTCCAGGCTGCGGACGCCGTGTTGATCGACTCGATCCGGATCCCCGCCGAGGTCGCGGCGGCCGTGATCGAGGGCTAGACCGTCCACTTCGAGATCGAAAGGAGCGACATGGGACTACTTCGTATGGCAACCCGCACCGCCGTCGTCGCGGGAACCGCGACCGCCGTGTCCGGGCGTGTGGCGCGTCGTCAGAACGCCAAGTGGGAGGAGCAGGACGCGCAGCAGTACCAGCAGGAGCAGCAGCAGTACCAGCAGGCCGCACCGCCACCGGCACCGGAGGACGACTCAGGCGCACAGCTCCAGAAGCTGGCGCAGCTTCACACCCAGGGTGTGCTCACCGATGAGGAGTTCGCTGCAGCCAAGGCCAAGATCCTCGGAATCTGAGCGGATCACGCGCGGGCCTGTGAGGCACGCCGAGGCGTACTCGCGGCTGGCAGGGGTCTACGACGAGATTGTCATCGACCCCTGCCATGACCGCTGGGCCTCGTTCCTCCATGAGCTCTGGAGCGCCGACCCGGAGGGCGTACGCTCGGTGCTCGATCTCTGCTGCGGCACCGGCGTCCTCGCGGGCGAGCTGATCGCACGGGGCTACCGGGTCGTCGGCGTCGACGCATCCGACGCGATGCTGGCGCTCGCACGCGAACGCCTCGGCCCCGAAGTGGAGTTGAGCCGCATGACTCTCCCTGACCTCGCGGGCGAAGGTGTCTTCGACGCGGCGGTCTGCACGTTCGACGGCTTCAACTACCTCACGCCGGACGAGTTGCGATCAACGATGGCCGCGGTGGCCCTCCGGCTTCGTCCCGCCGGGTGGCTCGTCTTCGACCTCCACACCGACGGGATGATGAACTTCACCATCTCCAACTCCGTCGTCGCGGGCGAATCGGCCGGGAACGGCTTCGTGATCAGCAGCACCGTGGATCCCGACGCCCGCACGTGCGACACCACGATCGAGCTCACGCGGCCCCGCGCCGCTGACTCCTTCAGCGAGCAGCACAGGCAGTACTTCCACACGGATGCGGAGGTCCGTGCCGCGCTCCAAGGCGCGGGCTTCGCGGTGATCGCGGTAGGCGAGGAGTACACGCACGAGCCGGCGGACGCCTCGACCCTCCGCGCGACGTGGACGGCACGGCGTCGACCGATGTGATCTGAGCTACTGCGGCGGGATGTTCTGGTTGAGGCGGAAGAAGTTCGTGGGGTCGTATTTGCGCTTGAGCTCGACCAGCCGCTCGTACTTCTCGGTGCCGTAGGCCTGTCGAACGCGGTCGGGTCCCTCGTCGCCGAGGAAGTTGACGTAGACGCGGTCGCGCGCGTGCGGCTGCATGGCGTCGAAGAAGTCGCGCGCCCAGGCGGTGTGCCGGTCCCCCTCTGGATCGTCTTCGGTCCAGACGGCGTTGATGACGACGTTGTGCGTGGCGTCCCGCTGGCTGAAGGCGGTTGCGTCCTCTGGCGCTCGACCGAGCGCCCCGCCGAGCTGGAGGATGATGGTGTATGAGCGTGGCGACGTGATTCGCGAGGTGTGGTCGATGAGCGTGTCGATCGCCCCGTCGGTGAGCGGGGGAGCTCGACCGACTTCCAGTAGCGGTGCCAGCCGTGGGGCACCAACGGGTCGAACATCGACTGCAGCTCCACGTACGGCTTGGGCTCGAGCCGATCGACGATTGGGCTGCCGAACTCTTTCAGCGGCCGGACGACCTCGGCCCCGTCCTCGGGCGCCCCGGCGTAGCACGCGCCCACCATGACGATCGGCTTGCCGTGCACGTCCTCGGGCAGGAACGGCAGTGGCGGCGCGAGCTCGAGCTCGACGATCGTCGTGACCTCGTCGGGCGCGGTGGCGGCGAACTCGCGATAGAACCGCAGTACCTCCGGCGCGTCCTCGAGCGGGTGGAAGATCGTCCCGGCGAGCACGATCGGCCCGACCGGATGCAGGCGGTACTCGAACGACGTGACGATGCCGAAGTTCCCTCCGCCGCCGCGCACGCCCCAGAACAGATCCGGGTTGTGATCCTCGCTGGCGGTGACCAGCTCGCCGTCCGCAGTCACGAGGTCGACGGAGAGCAGGTTGTCGACTGTCGCGCCGTACTTGCGCATCAGCCAGCCGATCCCGCCGCCGAGCGTCAGGCCGGCGATCCCGGTGTGCGTGACGATGCCGCCGACGGTGGCGAGCCCGAAGAGCTGGGTCTCGCGGTCGAGCTCTCCCCACAACACGCCTGCCTCGGCGCGCGCCGTCCTGGCTTCAGGTGCGGCGGGTCGAGGCCCGAGAGATTGGGCGAGATCGGCGTCTGCTTGGTGACGAGATGGGTCGAGGTGGTGCCGAACTTCGAGGTCAGGTTGCGCTGGTCCTGCTCGAGGCTCCAGACGTCCTCGAAGCGCGACACGAACCAGCAGTCGAACTCCTCGAGGTAGTGGATCGGCGACTCGTCGCGCAGCCGCTTGTAGATCGGGTACGGGTCGTCGAAGATCGCGTCGCTGAACGGGTGGTAGTCGACCATCGCGGCGCGAGAGGACGGTACCATCCCGCGCGCGCGCAGAGCAGCTGCGCGGCAGGAGGACGAGCAGGAATGGGTCGCTTCGACGGTAAGGTCGCATTGATCACGGGAGCCGCGTCGGGAATCGGGCGCGCGACGGCGCTGCGGCTCGCGAGCGAGGGCGCGCTCGTGTTCGGCGCCGACATCGACGAGGCGGGGCTCGCGCGCACCTCCGACGCGGTCGCCGCCGCGGGCGGCAAGATGCAGGGCGGCCGCTTCGACCTCACGCGCCGCGACGACTGCTTCGGCGCGGTCGCCGCCGCCACCGCCGCGTTCGGCCGGCTCGACGTGCTCGGCAACGTCGCGGGCGCGAGCCAGTTCCACCTGTTCGAGCAGATGCCCGAGGCGAGCTGGAACTTCATGATCGCGCTCAACCTCTCGGCGGTCGCGTTCACCTGCCAGGCGGCGATCCCGCACCTGCTCGAGACGAAGGGCGCGATCGTGAACGTGGCCTCGGTCGCGGGGCTGATGGGGCAGGCGTATACCGTCGCCTACTGCGCCGCGAAGGGCGGCGTCGTCCAGCTCACGAAGTCGCTCGCGGCCGAGTACGTGCTGACCGGCCTGCGCGTGAACGCGGTCGCGCCGGGCGCGCGTCGACACGCCGCTCAACAAGAAGCATCGACTTCCCCAAGGAGATGAACTGGAAGCTCGTGAAGCCCTACGTCGGCCACCGCGGGATGTGCCAGCCCGAGGAGGTCGCGGGCGCGATCGCCTATCTCGCCTCCGACGAGGCGCGCTTCGTGCACGGCTCGATCCTGTCGATCGACGGCGGCGTGGCGGCGAGCTGACGTGCGAGCGCTCTCGATGCTGATCGCGCTGGCCGCCGCGCTCGCGTGCGCGCACACGCCCGAGCTCGCGAGCCGCTGGAGCCGCGCCGCCGATCGCCGTGGACGGCGCCTACGCCGAGTGGTCCGGGCGGCTCGTGCGGATCGACGACGACCGCAGCGTCGCGCTCGGCGTCGCGAACGACGGCGCGAACCTCTACCTGTGCCTCGTCACGCGCGATCTCGACGTGCAGACGCTGATCGAGCGGCTCGGCTTCACGCTCTGGGTCGATCCCGCCGGCGGCACGCGCGAAGCGGATCGGCTTCCGCGTCGCGCCGTTCACGGCCGGCGCCAAGGCCACCGCGCCCGCCTACGTCGAGATCGTGCAGCACGGCGACGGAGTACGGCGAGCAGCTCGTCGGCTCCTCCGCGGGCCCGATCGACGTCGAGGCCGCCGCGCGCGCGGACGTGATCGCGTACGAGATCCGGATCGCGCTCGGCACGCCGCTCTCGGGCTCGACGCGGCTAGCCGGCGTGACGCTCGCGCCCGGCGCGCGGCTCGGCCTCGGCTTCGAGACCGAAGCGCTCACCTCGCGACGGCGCACGCGCGTCACCGCTGCCCGCGCAGCAGGAGCCGCCGCCGCAGCCGGCGCCCCGAGCCGCCGCCGCGCGATCCGCGCTACGAGGACGCGAGCCGCCGCTCGCTCGAGCTGCCGCGCGCGCGCAAGATCCCGCCGCTGCACGCGTGGGTGGTGGCGGTGCTCGCGAGCGCGCGAGCCCGCGCCAACTGACGCCGGTCAGTCGATGCAGGCCTTGAACGCGAGCCCCTGGAGCCGGTAGCGCCAGACCACGAAGTCGGGCGAGAGCTCGCCGTTGGTGACGAATGCGAACGCGAGCTCGCGGTCGGGGTCGGCGAAGCCGATCTGGCCGCCCGCGCCGCCGTGTCCGAACGTGCGCATCGTGCTGCCGCGCCCGTGCGTGCCCATGTGGAAGCCGAGCCCCCAGCGCAGCGGGAAGCCGATCGTGCCGTCGATGTCGCCGGGGCGGTTGGTCGGCGCGGTGACCTGCGCGAGACCGTCGCGCGGAGACGAGCGACACGCCGCGCCCGCTGCCGCCCTGCGCGAGCACCGCGTACACCGCGGCGAGATCGCGCGCGGCGGCGATCCCGCCCGCCGCGGGCAGCACCGCGCGGTGCGTCTCGGGCCGGTTGAAATCGTGCGCGAGCTCGGGCGTGTCGCGGTACTGCGGCGGAATCGGGCGCCTCTCGGTGAGCTCGGGCGCGTCCAGCGCAGCCGCGGACGCCGTCGGCTCGCGGCGGCCCGACCACGCCGGTCGCGCGCGCCGCGTTCAGCACGATCTCGTGGTAGCACCACGCCACGCGCGCCTCGAGCGCGGCGTCGTCGGGCAGGCCGACGTACAGGTCGCGCAGGCCGAGCGGCGCGAACACCTCCTCGCGCAGGAACTGGCCGCAATCGCGGCCGTCGATCCGCGAGACCAGCTCGTTCACCATGTGGCCGTAGTTCATCGCGTGATAGGCGTTCTTCTCGCCGGGCGTGAAGCGCAGCGGGATCTCGATCATCGCGCGGCGGATCGCCTCGCGATCGCCCCAGTGGTCGACGTTCAGCCACCTCGGCCCGAGCGGAAAGCCCGCCGCGGTGGCTCATCACGTGGCGGATCGTCACCTGCCGCTTCTCGGGCACGGCGCTCGCGAACTCGGGCCAGTACTTCACGACCGGCTCGTCGTAGTGGAACGCGCCGCGCTCGTAGAGCATCGAGCATCGCGAGGCCCGGCGAGGCCCTTCGTGGCGCTGAAGATCACGAACAGCGACTCGGGCGTGACCGGCACGCGCGTGCGCACGCGCGCGAGTCCGCCGCCGGCCTCGAGCACGCGCACGCCGCGCCGGTACACCGCGAGCTGCGCGCCGTGGAACAGCTCGCCCTGCTCGACCGTCTTCTCGAACTCCGCGACCAGCGCGTCGAGCACGGCGGGATCCATGCCGACCGACTCGGGCGCCGCCTCGGGCTCGCTGCGCCACACCGCCACGTCAGTACTCCGCGCGCGTGCGGCGCGCGCCGAGCTGCTTCGTTCGACGCGTAGGCGCGCTCCTCGAGCCGCCCGTCGCCCAACACCACCGCGGGGCTCTGTCCGTCGATGTGGCCCATGATGCCCTTGTAGAGGCTGTAGCCGCACAGCTCGAGCAGGCGGTCGGAGAACGTGCGCGTGATCTCGCGCGGGATGCCGAGATACTGGTTCTGCTGCGGCCGGCAGAAGCCCGCGCAGTACTGGACGTTCACGCCGATCCGCCACTCGTCGGCGGTCGTATTCGCGCCGCCGCCGTGCCAGAGCCCGCCGTCGATCACGAGCACGCTGCCCGCGCGCATCTCGGCGGGAATCGACGGCGCGCGCCGTCGGGCCGGCCCGACTCGAGGTGCGTGCCGGGGAAGATCCGCGTGGCGCCGTTCGCGTCGGTGAAATCGGTGAGCGCCCAGAGCGAGGTGCACATGAGCGGCGGGTGCGGCCGCGGCACCGTCATCACGAGATCGTCGGGATGGATCGGCTGCGCGCGCTCGCCCGGGCCGATGTCGATCGCGGTCATCCCCGAGAGCAGACAGCCCGGGTCGAGCACGCGCTCGACGAGCGGCAGCACCGCGCGGTGCACCGGCATCTGCTGGAACACCGGATCCTTCGCGAGCAGGTTGTAGGTGCGCAGCGTCGCGAAGCCCTCGGCCGGATTGCCGCGCGGCGCCGCGCCGCTCTCGCGCTCGATGCGCCGGATCGCCGCGACCAGCGCGGCGACGAGCTCGGGCTCGATCGCGTCCTCGAGGATCGTGTATCCCTGGCTGCGCATCTCGCCGAGCTGTCGGTCCAGCGCGTGTCGCTCACGGGTCCCCCGAGGGCGATCGCCGTGTTGGAGCCTCGACGCGTTGCACGGTGACTCCGCGCCCGCGACGGCGACTCAGCGGTGTGAGCGGCGACGAACTCCGTCGTCGCCGCAACGCACTCGCTCGCCGAGTGCGTCGGAGGCCGGATCGACTCGTAGCGCGCTACGCCCGGTGAACTTCGGATCGCGCCGCTCGACGAACGAAGCGACGCCTTCGCGCGCGTCCTCGGGCTCGCGAGCGCGGCCTGGTCGGCGCGCGAACGCCGCGACCGTCGCGGCGAAGCCCTGGTCGAGATAGCGGCGCGACGACGCCTTGGTCGCCTGCACGGCGCGCGGCGCCATCGCGGCGATCTGCTCGGCGAGCTCGAGCGCGCGCGCGAGCTCGGCGCCGCGCGGCACGATCTCCTGCACGAGGCCGATCCGGCGCGCCTCCTCCGCGCCGAACTCGTCGCAGGTGAGCAGGTGGTACATCGCGTTGCCCCACCCGCCGCGCTCGACGAAGCGGATCGTGGCGCCGCCGGTCGCGTGGATGCCGCGCTTCGGCTCGAGCTGCGAGAAGCGGCAGTCGTCGGCGGCGACGACGATGTCGCCGGCCAGCATCATCTCGATGCCCGCGGTGTAGGTGATCCCGTGCACCGCGGTGACGATCGGCTTGCGGCACGCGCGCGCGAGCGCCATCGGGTCGACGCGGTCGCTCGCGCTCGCGCTCGCGCGCGCAGCTGCCGTCCTTCATCCCCTCGGTCCACTTCGGGAGGTCGAGGCCCGCGGTGAAGTGCTTGCCGTGCCCGAACAGCACGCCCACCCAGAGCTCGGGATCCTCGTCGAGCCGCGTGTAGGCGAGCGCCGAGCTCGCGCATCATCTTCGGCGTCAGGCCGTTGTACTTCTCGCGCCGGTCGAGCCCCATCAGGAGGATCCGGCCGCGCTGCTCGACGCTGATCTGGCCATCGGGATCTCGTCTCGCTCTCGCCTCATCCGGTCTCGCTCGCCTTCGGCTCGCTGCGCGAACTTGCTCAGATCTTTGCGATCACGTCGTCTGCGAACCGGCGCATGCCGTCCTTCTTCTCGCGCAGCACCTTCGTGTCGCCGTGCGTGAAGATCCAGGGCAGCGTCAGCACGTGGGTCACGCCGATCTCCGCGAGGCGCCGGTAGCCGTCGAGCGTGAACGCGTCGCTCGCGCTCGCCATCACGTCGAACGGCTCGCCCGCGCGCCCCTGCTCGGCGCGGAAGCGGCGCACCTTGTCGATGCAGGCCTCGATCTCGGCGGTCGACTGCAGATCGGAGAGCCAGCCGTCGTTGCGCGCGGCGCGGCGCAGCGCCGCGTCGGAGATGCCGCCGACCCAGATCGGGATGCGCGCGGGCGGCACCGGGTTCGACTCGAGCGCGTCGAAGCGATAGAACGCGCCCTCGTGCGAGACCATCTCGCCGGTCCAGAGCTTGCGCAGCACCTCGATCATCTCGTCGGTGCGCTTGCCGCGCGTCGTGAAGTCCTGGCCGAGCAGCGTGGTACTCGACGTTCGACCAGCCGACGCCGAGCGTGAGCGTCACGCGCCCGCGCGACAGCACCGCCGCGGTCGCGATCGCCTTCGCGGCGAGGAACGGGTTGCGCATCGCGAGCACGAACACGTTGTTGGTGAAGCGCAGCCGCGTCGTCACGGCGGCGCACGCGGCGATCGCCACCCACGGATCCACCCAGGGCGTGAACGCCTGCCAGCGCCGCGAGCCGTCCGCGGTATAGGGATAGGGCGTGTCGAGCTTCTCCGGGTGCACGACGTGATCGGGGAACGCCATCGCCTCGAAGCCGCACTCCTCGGCGCACACGGCGAGCTCGAGCAGGTGATCGGGATCGTTGAACGCGGCCGAGACGACGAACTTCACGGGCGCTCCGGGGCCGGCGAACGTACCACCCGCGGATTCGCGGGGCAGGGGTCGGCCCGGAAGGCGGACGAGCTAGGATCGCGCGCGATGCGTCTCGCCCGGTCGCGCTCGCCGTCGCCGCGCTGCTCGCGCTGCTCCGCGTGCAACGAGCTCGACCGCACGCGCTGGAGCGCGCGGCTCGGATCCGCGGACGCGCAGCGCGCGCTCGGCGAGCGGCTACGCGGCCGGCGACGGCGTCGAGCAGAACCTCGACGAGGCGCTCGTCTGGCTCGAGAAGGCGGCCGAAAACGGGTCGACCGCCGCGCAGATGCGGCTCGTCGACGCTCTACGGCGAGCGCGGCGGCGACCCGCGACGCGGCGCGCGCCGAGCGCTGGCTGCGCGCGGCGGCCGAGGGCGGCGATGCGCACGCCCAGGTGCTGCTCGCCGAGCGACATGCTCGCCGCGGGCGGCAACGAGGCCGAGGCGGCGAAGTGGATCGCGCGCGCCGCCGAAGCGGGCGATCCGCGCGGCCAGCTCGAGCAGGCGCGGCGCCTCGCGCGCGAGCCCGGCAAGGAGGCCGAGGCGCTCGCGCTGCTCACGCGCGCGGCCGAGCAGGGCGATCCCGATGCGGCCTGGGAGCTCGCGCAGCAGCGGGCAGGCCGGCGCGACGCGGACGACGAGCGCTGCGCGTGGCTGCAGCGTCGGCCGCGGACGGCGGGCAACCCGCCGCGCAGCACGCGCTCGGCAACCGCTATGCGAGCGGCGACGGGCGTGGAGCAGGACTTCGCGCAGGCGCGCGATCTGGTACGAGAAGTGCGGCGGCCCAGGGTTATGCACCCGCCCAGGAGGCGCTCGGCTTCGTCTATCAGACCGGGCGCGGCGCCGATCCGAGCCCGCACGAGTGACGAGGTTGCCCTCGACCGTCGACGAGAACCCGCACTGCGGCGAGAGGCAGAGCTGGTCGAGCGGGACGTAGCGTGACGCCTCCTCGACGCGGCGCTTCAGCTCGTCCTTCTGCTCGAGCTCGCCCCGCTTCGTGGTGACGAGACCGAGCACGACCATCTTCTCCGGCGGGACGAAGCGAAGCGGCTCGAAGCCGCCCGAGCGGGCGTCGTCGTACTCCAGGAAGAAGCCGTCGACCTCGAGCTCGTTGAAGAGCGCCTCGGCCACGAACTCGTAGCTCCCCTCGGCGGCCCAGGAGGAGCGGAAGTTGCCGCGGCACATGTGGGTCGTGACGCTCATCCCCTCCGGCCGGCCGGCGAGCGCCTCGTTGATGTGGCGGATGTACTCCTCGTGCTGGTGTTCCCGGTCGCCGCCGATCGATGCGATGTACTCGCGCTGCTTGGGGTCGTTCATGTAGGCGAGGCTCGTGTCGTCGAATTGGAGATACGTACAGCCGAGCTCGCCCAGCCGCCGGACCTCCTCGCGGTACGCGCTGACCAGGTCGCGCCAGAACCCGTCGAGCTCCGGGTAGACGTCCTTGTCGATCGCGGCCTGGCCGCCCCGGTAGTGGACCATGCTCGGCGACGGAATCGTCAGCTTCGGGGTCACCGTCGTCGTCATCGATTTCAAGGCCTCGAAGGCGTCGCCGAAAATCGTGGTCGAGAGCCCGACCCGGTCGTGGACGCTGAGTGCTGCCGTCGTGAACTCGACGTCACCGTCCTCGTTGTGAAACTCGACCTTGATCTGCTCGTCGGCCGGATCGATCCCGTCGAGCTGGTAGATGAAGTCCATGTGCCACGAGGTGCGCCGGAACTCACCGTCGGTGGCGGACTGCAGCCCGGCCTCCTCCTGCATCCGCACGACGTCGCGAATCGCGTCGTCCTCGATCGAGCGCAGCTCGTCGGCGCTGATTCGGCTCTGAGCGAACCTCTCGCGTGCTTCGAGCAGCTCGGGCGGGCGCAGCAGGCTGCCCACGTGGTCGGCGCGAAACGGCGGCGTCGTTCTCTGGCTCATCGCTCTCCTCCCTCTTCGGCCATAACGTCACGGAACACGGCGAAGGCCCCGTTGGCGGCCGGGACGCCGCAGTAGATCGCGCTCTGGAGCAGCACCTCGCCGATCTCCTCGCGGCTGAGCCCGTTCCGGAGCGCGGCCCGGATGTGCAGCGCCAGCTCGTGCTCGCGATTGAGCGCGACGAGCGCCATCAGCGTGATCGCGCTGCGCGTGCGCCGGTCGAGCCCGGGTCGCGCCCAGATCTCCCCCCAGGCGTAGCGCGTGATCAGATCCTGGAACGCGGCCGTGTCGTCGGTCGTCCCGGCGACGGCGGCGTCCACGTGCTCGTCGCCGAGAACCTCGCGGCGGATGCGCATTCCTTCGTCCGCGCTCATGCCACCTCCTCCACTCGCGCCAGATGCTCGGCGACGAGCCTCGAGAACGTCTCTGCCTGTTCGGCGTTCGCCATGTGCGCGGCTTTGGGGAGGACGATCAGCTTGGCGTCCGGCACGCCTGCGGCGAGCACTTCTGCGTGTTCCGGCGGAGCCGCCGGATCCTCGGCGCCGGCGATCACGAGGGTCGGCGCCTTGATCTCCCCTAAGTGCTCGTGGAAGTCCCAGCGCGCCAGTGCTTCGCAGCACGCGGCGTACGCCTCCCGCGGCGTGTGGACGAGCATCTGGCGGAACCGGTCAACGAGCTCGGGAGGCGCCGCCGACGTGAACCAGCGGGCGACGATCCGGTCGGCGATCGGCTCGAGCCCCCGCTCCCGGACGATCGCGGCACGTTCCAGCCAAGGCTCGGGCTCGCCGAAGCGGGCGGAGGTGCAGGCGAGCACTAGCCGGTCGACCCGCTCCGCCGCATTCGCTGCTACCCACATCGCCGTCGCGCCGCCGAGCGAGAGGCCGCAGACCGAGACGCGTTCGAGGTCGTGTTCGTCGAGCAGGGCGAGCAGGTCCTGGCCGAGCTCGGCCACCGAGCTGCGGCCGCGCTGGTCGTAGGGCAGCGGGCGGAACGAGCCGGCCCAGTGGGGAACGTTGGCGGCCCACAGCTCGGTGGTGGTGCCGAGCGACGAGGGAAGCACGAGCGCGGGCGTCACCGCAGCTCGTCCCGATACGCGCTGATGGCACGGTCGACGAACTCCTCGGCCGAGCCGAGGTAGGTGGTGGGCTCGAGGTCCGCGAGCTCGATCTGGAGCTCCTCGGCCAGCGGCCGCCCACTCGCAGCAGCCTCGGCGACGAGCTCGTACGCTCGTCCGCGCCCGACCTGGCCGGCGAGGAGGGACGAGGCCCGCTCGGCCATGACGAGGCCGCCCGCGAGCTCGAGGTTCGCGCGCATCCGTTCCGGATCGACCTCGAGCCCGACGAGCGCCCGGCGCGCGCCGTCCGCCGCGCCGCCGGTGTAGGCCAGAGCGCCGGACAGGGCCGGCCACTCCGCGTGCCACGCTCCGACCGCCCGCTCGTGCTCCTGGGGAATCGCGGCGAGCAGGACCGACACGTGCCCGTTCACGAGGTGCGCGCAGGCGATCGCCAGCGCGCTGCCAACGGGGTTTCGCTTCTGGGGCATCGTCGAAGAGACGCCGCCCTCCGCCTCCGCCACCTCGCCCACTTCGGTCTGACTCATCAGCCCGACGTCCAGCCCGATCTTCGCGGCCGCGCCCGCGGCGACGGCGAGCGCACTCCCGAGCTCGGCGATGCGGACTCGGTTCGTGTGCCACGGACCGATGGGCTGGGCGAGCCCGAGCTCTTCGCCGAGCAGTCGGGCGACCTCTGGACCGGCGTCGCCGAGCGCCGAGAGCGTGCCCGCCGCGCCGCCGAGCTGGACGGCCAGGCGCTCGGCGCGAATGCGCTCGAGGCCGCTGCGCGCTTCCAGCATGCCGACGAGCCAGCCGGCCGCCTTCAGGCCGAACGTCGTCGGCACCGCCTGCTGGAGCAGTGTCCTCCCGGCCATCGGAGTCGAGCGGTGGGCGTCGGCCAACCGCGCACACTCGCCGGCCACTTCTGTGAGCACCTCGAGGATCAGGTCGAGAGCACGGCGCGAGATCAGCATCGCCGCGGTGTCGAGAATGTCCTGGCTCGTCGCGCCGCGGTGGACGTGGTCGGCCGCCTCGCCGCCCACGGCTTTCCGCAGGGCGCCGACGAGCGGCTCCACTGGGTTGCCGGGAGCCCGGCCGGCGTCCCCGATCGCCGCCGCGTCGAAGCGTCCTGCCCGGCAGGCGTCGGCGATGGCCCGCGCGGCTTCGGCCGGAATCACACCCGCGCGCGCCTCGGCGGCAGCCAGAGCACGCTCGACCTCGAGCATGGCGTGGAGCCACGCCTCGTCCGAGACCGCATCCCGGACCGGCGCTGGGATGAAGATCCCGTCGAACACGGTCACACGGCGAAGAAGACCGTCTCGTCCTCGCCCTGGAGCCGGATGTCGAACTCGAGCCCGTCCGCCGTGGGCCGAGCGACGAGCGACGAGCCGTCGTCGAGCGCGGCAAGCACCGGGTCGCCGGCGTTCGCCTCCTGCTCGTCCGGAAAGTACATCCGGGTCAGAACCGGCTTCAGGAGCCCGCGGGCGAACACGAGCACCGTCAGGTGCGGCGCCTGGCCGTCCACCGAGCCCGGCTTGCCGGTGACGAAGGCGTAGCGTCCCTCCTGGTCGCACCCAGAACGGCCCCAGCCGAAGTCCGGCCGGTACCGGCCCTCCTCGTCCGCCTGCCAGATCTCGACCACCGCGTCGGGGACCGGTTCTCCCGCGCCGTCGAGCACCCGCCCCGTGATGCGGATTCCGCCCGGCACGAGCTCGTTCGCGGGCGGATCGAGGAGCCCGAGCGAGAAATAGGGCCCGACGGTCTGCGAGGGGGTCGGCTCGGAGCTCACTTCAGGGTTCCAGCGGCGTCTCGGCCGGGCCGCCGAGGACGATGTCGAAGCGGTAGCCGAGCGCCCATTCGGAGACGGTCCTCTCCAGCTCGAATGCGCACACGAGCCTGGAGCGGGCGACCGGGTCGCGCACGGACTGGAAGATCGGGTCGAGCTCGAAGAGCGGATCGCCCGGGAAGTACATCTGCGTCACCAGCCGGTTCGTGAACGCACGCCCGAAAAGCGAGAGGTGGATGTGGGCCGGCCGCCAGGCGTTCGGATGGTTGCGCCAGGGATACGCGCCCGGCTTGACCGTGACGAAGCGGTAGCGCCCGTCGTCGTCCGTGAGGCAGCGACCTGCGCCGGTGAAGTTCGGATCGATGGGCGCCGGATGCCGGTCGACCTCGTGGCGATACCGGCCGGCGGCGTTCGCCTGCCAGATCTCGATCAGCGCCGAGCGAACCGGATGCCCGGCGGAGTCCGTGACCTGGCCCTCGACGATGATCCGCTCGCCGAGCGGCTCCCCTTCGTGCTGCCTGGTCAGGTCGTGGTCGAGCTCGCCGACCGACTCGTGGCCGTAGACCGGGCCCGTCAGCTCCGAGAGCGTGTGGGGCAACAGGAGCAGCGGTCGCTTCGGTGCGCGGAGCTCGGTCGAGCGGTAGTCCGGATACAGGTACGGCGGATGAGGCCCTTCACCGTCGCGAACGGTCTCGAGGATCGGCGTGGCCCGGCTCATGGGCCGACAGTGTCCTCGTTCGCGGGCTTCAGCGCGCGGAGCGCTTCGAGCTCTTCGGCTGCAGGGGATCGTCCTGTTCGCACGTCCGACGCAACGCGGAGGTCCCACCCCGTCGCCTCCTGGGCCTGCTCGACGCTGGCGCCCGGATGAAGCTCGGTCAGCACGAGCTCGCCGGTCTCCGAGTCCGGCTCCAGGACGCCGAGATCCGTGATGACGCAGGTCACGCCCGCGCCGCCCGAGCCTCCGGGCCGGCCGACGGTCGTCAGGAAGTCGAGCCGTTCGACGAACGCCCGCGGCGTCTGGCGGAGCATCACGAACGTCTCACGGCACCACGCCGCGATCTCAGGCGCCCCGCCCGCGCCCGGCAGCCGCACTTTCGGTCGTACGTAGTCACCGATGACCGTGCTGTTCAGGTTGCCGTGCGGGTCGATCTGGGCCGCGCCCAGGAAGCCGACGTCGATCCGCCCTCCCTGCAGCCAGTAGCTGAAGATCTCCGGAACGGAGACGACTGCGTCCGCCGTCTCGGCCAGCTCGCCGTCGCCGATCGAGAGGGGAAGGTGGATGGGCTTCGCCCCGATGGCGCCGCTCTCGTAGATCAGGACGCAGTCCGGTGCGTGCGTGGCCCGCGCGAGATTGGCCGCGCGACTCGGAGCACCGATGCCGACGAAGCACACCGTGCCGTTGCGGAGCCTGTGCGCGGCGGCGACGGCCATCATCTCGTCGGCGGTGTACGTCAGCTGCTCGACCTGCGTCATGCGCGCGCCACCTCCCCCTCGAGGACGTGACGGCGCATCCACTCGAGGAAGCGGTCGCGATCGCGGCTGATCTCGTCCCAGCGGACGTAGAAGGCGTTGTCACGGTCGTAGTAGCCGTGCGCGTAGGAGGGATGCGCGCCGCCCGGCGCCACCGACACGGCCGTGATCGTCCAACCCGGCAGGAACACCGCGTTCGGGCGCGGATCGAGCCGCTCGACGATCTCCTCGACGGTCACGATCGACCGGCTCGACCCGAGGACGACCTCTTTCTGGATGCCGCTGATGCCCCACAGCTGGACGTTGCCGGCCTCGTCCGCCCGCTGCGCGTGGACGATCCCGACGTCGGGCCGGATCGCCGGCA
This sequence comes from uncultured Actinomycetes bacterium, assembly GCA_963733845.1. Taxonomy (GTDB): domain Bacteria; phylum Actinomycetota; class Thermoleophilia; order Gaiellales; family Gaiellaceae; genus DATFQE01. Next base: position 28,599 of record CAVTEM010000005.1, on the reverse strand, counting down.
CCGCGGCGAGCTGCTCCCCCGTGAAGGGACAGGTGACCCACGCGACCCGCGTGCGCTCGGCCAGGTCGGTGCCCTCGTAGCCGCGAACGACGACCGAACGGAAACCTCGCCGCGCCCGCCGCGTACGCGGCGGCCATCCCGGCGTGCGAATGCTCCTCGAGCTCGAGCGGCGCGGGCCAGTCGTGCTCGACGGCGTCGCGAAGCCGGTGCAGCGAGCCGACGCCGGGGTTCCCGCCCCACGAGAACACGAGCTTGCGCGCGCAGCCCATTCCGATCAGCTGGTCGTAGACGACGTCGGGCGTCATGCGGACGAGTGTCAGGTCGCGCCGCTGCTGCCGGATCAGCTCGTGGCCGGCCGCATGCGGGATCAGGTGCGTGAACCCCTCGAGCGCGACGACGTCGCCGTCGTGCACGAGGTCCCGAACCGCGTCGGAGAGCGGAACGATCTCCGCCATGCCGTCAGTCCCTAGAACGGGAACGGGTGGGCGCCGCTCTTCACCGTCACCCAGTGGAGGTCCGTGAACTCGTTGATCGCCGCCGCGCCGCCGAAGCGGCCGAACCCGCTGTCCTTGACGCCTCCGAACGGCATCTGCGGCTCGTCCGCCACAGGCTGGTCGTTGACGTGGACGATCCCGGACTCGATCCGCTGAGCGAGAGCGAGGCCCCGGTCGGGATCGGAGGTGATGATCCCGGCCGAGAGACCGTACGTCGTGTCGTTCGCGCGCTCGACGGCCTCGTCGGCGTTCTCGACGACCTCGATCGTGGCGACCGGCCCGAAGGTCTCGACGCGGGCGAATTCGGAGTCCTTCGGGACGTCCGCGAGGAGCGTCGCCCGATACACGGAGCCCTCGGCCTCGCCGCCGGCGAGCAGCTTCGCTCCCTCCGCGACGACGTCGTCGACCCGGCTCTTGACCGTTTCGAGCGCCTCGCCGGTGATCAGCGGGCCGATGATCGTGTCCTGCTCCTTCGGGTCACCTGCCTTCAGGCCCTTCGTCTTCTCGACGAGCCGTTCGGTCAGCGCCTCGGCGATCGGCTGCTCGACGATGATCCGGCGCGCCGACATACAGATCTGGCCCTGGTGGAGGAACGCTCCGAACGCTGCGGCATCGACCGCGTAGTCCAGGTCGGCGTCGGCGAGGACGATCAGAGGGTTCGATCCTCCCAGCTCGAGCACGATGCGCTTCAGGTTGCGGCCCGCCGCCTCGGCGATCAGGCGCCCCTTCTCGGTCGAGCCGGTGAAGTTGATCACACGGACGAGCGGGTTCTCCACCAGCTCGTCAGCGATCGGACCGGCCTCGCCCGGAGCGTGCGTGACGACGTTCAGGACACCTTCCGGAAGGCCGGCCTCGCTGAAGATCTCGGCGAACAGCAACCCTCCGACGTACGGCGAATGCTCGGACGGCTTCAGCACGACGGTATTGCCGAGAGCGACCGGTGACGCGAAGGAGCGCGCCGGGAGGATCAGCGCGGCGTTCCAGGGCGCGATTGCGCCGACGACGCCGACCGGGCGGCGGATGCCCATCGCGAAAGCGCCCGTGTCCGACGGGATGATCTCGCCCATCGGCTGGTAGCCGAGCGCGGCGGCCTGCCGAAAGAGGCCCTGGACGAACTGCAGCTGGAACATCGCGAACCCGAACGTGCAGCCGGTCTCCCGGGTGAGCCACGAGCCGACCTCCTCGGCGCGGGACTCGAGGATGTCCGCGGCCTTGAGGAAGATGCGCTGACGCTCGGCCGGCGGCGACTGCGACCACGCCGGAAACGCCTTATCGGCCGCTTCGATCGCGCGCTTCGCGTCCTCCCGCGTGCCCGCGGGAATGCTGGCGACGACATCGCCGGTAAAGGGGTCGGTGTCCTCGAACGTCCCGCCGCCCGTCGCGTCGGTCCACTCCCCGCCGATGTGCAGTCCTGGAACGGCTTTCTCCATTGCGACGGTCATCTCACACTCCTTCCGGTCCGACGGTGTTCGCCATGAGAACAATCATCCGTCTGCCGCACCGCACTCTCCCATCGGCGTCCCAAGCGTGTCAAGCCGTGTTCGCACCTCCGACGGGTGCGGCCGCGCGCAGATCGTTCTCGATCGCTTCCGCGGTGCGCAGCAGCTTCGGCACCACCTCGCGTCTCAGGGCTTGCATCGTCATGCGCGAGGCATGGACGGAGACGTTCATCGCCGCGACCACTGCTCCGGTCGCATCTCGGATCGGGACAGAGGCAGATCGAACGCCTTGCTCGAGCTCCTGGTCGACCATCGACCAGCCGGCCTCGCGCGCCCGGTCGACCTGCTCGCGCAAGGCGTAGTGATCGGGCACCGTCGTCGGTGTCAGCCGCTGCAGCTCGATCCGGTCGAGCCGGTCCTCGAGGTCGTCATGCTCGAGGCCGGCGAGCAGCACGCGCCCCATCGAGGTCGCGTACGCCGGCAGCCTGGTGCCGACGGCGATCGTGATCGTCATGATCCGCTGGGTCGGCACCCGCGCGACGTAGATGATGTCGAGCTCGTCGAGCACCGCGATCGACGACGACTCGTTCACGTCCGCCACGAGTGTCTCCATATGCGGCATGGCGACCTCCGGCAGGCTCAGCGCCGAGAGGTAGGCGTACCCGAGCTCGAGCACGCGTGGGCGCAGCGAGAACGAGGTCCCGTCCTGGCGCACGTACCCGAGCCGGACGAGCGTGAGCAGGAAGCGGCGCGCCGCCGCCCGGGTCAGCCCTGTGGCACGGGCCACGTCGCTCAGCCGCAGCTCGGGGGCGTCCGCGCCGAAGGCCTTGATGACGGCGAGACCGCGCTCGAGCGACTGAACGTAGTCGGGGTTTCGCTCCCGGCCGGTATCCAGCATGTGAACGGATGTTCTCATACCGAACTTTCCGCTGCGGGATACTGGCGGCGATGAGCGGCCGGACCGTGCGTGACGCGACCTTTGAGGTCCTGCGGGAGCAGGGCCTGACGACGATCTTCGGCAACCCGGGCTCGACGGAGGTTCCGTTCCTCGCCGGGCTCCCCGAGGACCTGCGCTTCGTCCTCGCCCTGCACGAAGCGTCCGTGGTCGGCCTGGCAACAGGGTGGGCGATCGGTCGGCGGGAGCCCGCCTTTGCCCTGCTCCACACCACGGCCGGCCTCGGCAACGCAGTCGGCGCCCTCGCAACCGCGCGCGTCAACCGGGCGCCGCTGGTCGTGCTCGTCGGCCAACAGGATCGGCGGCACCTGGCCTTCGAGCCGTTCCTCGCCGGCCGGCTCCAGGGCCTCGCCGGCGAGTACCCGGTCTGGGTCGACCAGCCCGTGCAGGCGCAGGATCTCCCGGGCTCGATCAGGCGGGCAGCCCACGAGGCGGCCACCCATCGCGGGCCGGCGCTCGTGATCGCCCCGATGGACGATTGGGGCGTCCCCGCCGACGAGGAGCGCGAGGACGCGGCGCCGGCCAGAGTCGTGCGGGGCACCGCCGCGAACCCCGCCGCGATCGACGAGCTCGTGGCCTTCCTCTCGGCTGCCGCCGCGCCTGCGCTCGTCGTCGGCGCCGGCGCCGACGACCCCGAGACCTGGGCAGCGCTGACCGAGCTCGCGGAGCGGCTTGTCGCGCCGGTCTTCCAGGAGTCGTTCGGCGCCCGGGCCGGGTTCCCCCAGGATCACAGGCTCTTCGCGGGTGTCCTCCCCGCCGACCGGCCGCGCCTGCGGGAGCGGCTCGCGCCCTACGACGCGATTCTGGTGGTCGGCGCGCCGGTGTTCCGCCAGTCGCCGTACACGCCGGGGGCGTTCACGGAGCCGGGAACGCGGATCGCAGTCGTTGGCGACAACGCCGACGAGATCCACCGCAGCCCGGCGGAGCTCGCCGTGCTGGGGTCTCCGGCGGCAGCATGCCGGGAGCTCGCCCAACGGTTGCCGGCGCGCAAGGCGAGCCCGCCCGAGCAGTATCGGCCGCCACCTGCGCCGGAGCCGCCTGCAGCCGGAGAGCCGCTGCTGGCGGGTCATGTCCTGTCGGCGCTCGCCGAGCGCCTACCGCGTGATGCGGTCGTCGTCGAGGAGGCTCCCGTCGACCGGCCTGAGCTCCACGACCGCCTCCTCGCACGCGAGCCCCTCGGTTTTCTCAGCGCTGCCATGGGCGGGCTCGGGTTCGCGCTCTCGGGCGCGACCGGCGTGCGCATGGCGCTCCCGGAGCGGCCCGTTGTCGCGGTCGTCGGCGACGGTTCGGCGCTGTACGGGATCCAGGCGCTGTGGAGCGCCGCCCACTACCGCGCCGGCGTGCTGTTCGTCATCCTCGCGAACGGCGGCTACGCGATCATGGACCGGCTCGCGGAACGCCACGGCGCCGCCGGGCCTTGGCCGGGCTTCGACGTGGACATCGCTGCGCTCGCACGCGCCCAGGGCTGCGAGGGGCGGCGCATCGCGGAGCACGACGACCTCGTCGCGACGCTCGACGAAGTCGTGCCGGAGCTCGCCACGCGCGAGGAGCCGCTGCTCCTCGACGTGGCGATCGCTCCGACAGCGACCTTCGCGCCTTAGTTATTTAGCCGACCCTGAAGCTCTTCTTCGCTCCTGGACTCGCGCTGGACCAGTACCGGTACGTGCCCTTGCGGAGGTTCACCGTCCAGGTCGTCCGGCCCCGCCCCCGGACGCTCGTCTGGCGATTCACGCCGGGGCCCTTCAGCTTGAAGTTCTGGGTCCGGGAGTTGTCGGTGACCACGAACGTGTACGGGCCGACGGCCAGCGTCGTCACCGGCCGCCCTTCCACGCGGAGCAGCACCCGGCGGCCCTGCACGGTTCCCTGCAGGACGAGCCCGCTCGCGATGCTGTTCGGGACGAGCTGCTTCATGTTCGGCATTCTCGTGATGACGCCGTATTTCCTCGCATAGCCCGCGAGCTGCTGCAGCTTGCCGCGATCGACCAGGGTGCTCCAGATCGGAAGCCGGACGTTCTGCGTGCCGGTGGGAAGCAGCGCACGGATCTCATCCGGATGCGACTGCGCATACAGCAACGACCGGTTGACGGCCCGCCGGAAGCGCGCTGCGAGGCTCCGGTTCTGAGCCTTCCAGCTCGGCTTGACGGCATACCCGCCGATCGGGAAGTAGTTGCCGAGCACCGGGCCCGGAGCCATGACGATGCGGGCGTTGTCGATGTTGAGCGCCTGCGACAGGAACGGCTCGGGCGTCCAGATCGCATCGACTTGGCCGTTGTTCAGTGCCGACCGCATCTGCGGGAACGGGATCGCCACCAGCCTGACCGAGCTCAGCCTGATGCCTCGCTTCTCGAGCGCCGCCTTGATCATGATCTCGCCCACGCCCTTGAGCGCGTTCACGGCAATCGTCTTGCCGGCCAGGTCGCGGTCCGTCCGGATCGAGCTCGAGCCCTTGACGAGGATGTTCTGCCAGTTGTCCGCCGCCGTGGTGCCTTCGACCTCGCTCGACGCCAGGACCTCGAGGGCAATGCCGCTCGTCGATCCGATCATCATCGGAACGAAGCCGGCATAGCCGACGTCGCCGTTGTTGTTCGCCATGGCCAGCACGACGTCGTTGCCGCTCTGCAGCGTCGTCGTCTTCAGCTCGATCCCCTCCGCTGCGAAGAACCCCTTCCGGATCCCGAGCTGCTGTGGCAGTGCATTGGCGATCGGCAGCGTGATCAGCCGAATCTCGGTCGTCGGCTGGGCAGGCGCACTGGCCGCCGCGCCTCCGAACACGGCGAGCCCGACGATCACCCCGGCCACCACAGTGAGGCCGAGGCGCCCTGACCGGCGGTGCCGCATGAGTCTGGTCATCCTCCATCTCCTTCCGTCGCAGTTGTCACGGTCGCTAGTTGTCTTTCCTCGCCCTGCTCTCGCTTGATCAGCCGATAGACGTGCCCGCGGAGCTGCATGAACTCCTGCAGCTCCTTCGTCGCGATCTGGTCGCGCGGGAAGGGCAGATCGACGTCGATGATCTCCTTCACCACCGTTGGTGCATGCGTCAGGACGACGACGCGGTCCGAGAGATAGACCGACTCGTCGATGTCGTGGGTGACGAAGAGGATCGTGATCGCGAACTCTTCCCGGACGCGAAGCACCAGATCCTCGAGATCGCCCCGCGTCTGGGCATCGACCGACGCGAACGGCTCGTCCATCAGCAGGATCGAAGGCTGGTACGCAAGGGCGCGCGCGATCGCCACGCGCTGCTGCATTCCGCCCGAGAGCTGCCAGGGGTAGTGGTCGATGAAGCGCGTGAGCCCGACGGCGTCGAGGGCGTCCTCGACGAGCTCCTTGCGTTCGCTCCGCCCGAGCCGCTTGTGCCGCAGGGGGAGCACGACGTTGTTCCGCACCGAGGACCAGGGCATGAGCGACCGCCCGTACTCCTGGAACACGAGCGCCATCTCCTCCGGCGGCGAGGTCACGCGCCGCCCACGCAGCAGCACCTCCCCGCTCGACGGCCGGAGCAGGCCGCCGACGCACTTCAGCAGCGTCGTCTTCCCGCAGCCCGACGGGCCGACGACGCAGACGAACTCGCGCTCGGCGACCGAGAAGGAGACGTCCGCGATCGCCCTCGTCGCCTTCGCCCCGCTGCCGTAGGTCTTGGCCACGCTCCTGATCTCGAGCATCTCGCCGTCCGCCTGGCTCATACCGGTGATGCCAACCGCCAGCCGCGGTGCCAGCGCAGCACGCGGCGCTCGACGAGGAGGAGCAGAAGGTTCAGCAAGTAGCCAAGGACCCCGATCAGCAGGATTGTCGCCCACATCGGAACGAGTTGGAAGGTGTTCTTCGAAATCAAGAGGACGTAGCCGACGCCGCTCGTGCTCGAGAAGTACTCCGTGAGCACCATGACGATCACGGCAAGCGAGAGGCTCGTCCGCATCCCGGCGAAGATCTGTGGAAGGGCGGCCGGGAACACGATCCTCCGGACCCGCTCGAGCCGGCCCATGCCGTACGAGCGCGCGGTATCGACGAGCGTCGGATCGATGCCGCGCACCCCGTCGATCGTGTTCAAGAGCACCGGAAACAGGCAGAAGAAGGCGATGAACGCAACCTTCTGACGGTTCCCGATCGAGTGCAGGAGCACGACCGAGATCGGCAGCAGCGCCGGCGGCGGCATCGCCCGCCACCACTCGATGTGCGGCATCGCGAGCATCCGGCCCCAGCGCGAGAGCCCAAGCGGGATGCCGAGCAGCACGCCGATGACGACGGCGATCCCGAACCCGAGCAGGATCCTCGTGAGGCTGGGCACCAGATGCAACTCGACCTGCGAGAACAGCCACATGTCGCGGAACTCGACGAGGATCGTCGACAGGCGCGGAAACATCGGATCGTTGGCGCGGACGGTCCAGACCTGCCAGGCAGCGAGGATCGCCACCGGCACGGCGATCTCCGCGGCGATCGCCGCAGCGTGGTAGAGCCGCTTCTCCGTCACGCGCCCGCCTCCCGCTGGGACGGAGTCAATTTGCACGATTTCCAGACAACGATTGCAGAGCGTATCTCGCTTTCCGGCGCAGGCGTGCACAGTGGTGCGCCAGTGACGATATCGTTTGTGCCCGCCGACCCGGATACCGGTATTGTTTTCCACAGGCTCGATGGAACTGGCGATAGCCACGAAATTCGAGCGCTCGTGTCCGAAGTCGGTACGACAGATCTGTCAACGACGCTTGCCAGCCGGGCGGGTATTAGCATCAGCACTGTCGAGCATGTCATGGCGGCGATTGCCGGTTCGGGTATCGACAACATGATTATCGAGATCGATGGTCCGGAAGCGCCTATCCTTGATGGGACATCATCCGCGTTTTTGGATGCCTTCGAACAAGCCGGTTTTGTGCACCAGGCGGCGAAGCGCCGGTTTATCCGAGTGCTCAAGACGTCGCGTATCGAGGCGGGAGCTTCATGGGCGGAATTTTGTCCGTATGAAGGCACGCGCTATGAGGTGGAGATTGATTTCGAGACGCCGGTCATTGGCCGGCAGAAATTCGCCAGCGATATGAACGCGGCAATCTTCCGTAAGGAAATTTCGCGGGCGCGTACCTTCGGCTTCATGCGCGACGTGGAAAAACTCTGGGCCGCCGGCTTGGCGCTTGGCTCATCGCTCGACAATTCCCTGGTCATCGGCGACGACAATTCCGTCATCAATCCTGGCGGCCTGCGCTACGAGGATGAGTTCGTGCGCCACAAGACTCTGATGCCATTGGCGACCTGGCGCTAGCCGGAGCTCCATTCATTGGCTGTTTCCGCTCCTATCGTGGCGGCCACCGTCTCAACGCTGCCGCCCTGCGTGCACTTCTTTCAGATCATACCGCATTCGAGATTGTGGAAATGGCGGGCAAACGCGGACAGTCGCGAGGCGCGTCGCTCGTTGCTGTAAACGCTCCTGTCTTTGCGCCTTGGGCCATCTGACAACGGTCAGAAGCCTGGTATCTCCTTGTGCACCGCCTGCAGCATGATTGCTGCCAGGCGCGCCGTCGCGGGTTCGGATTGCGCTTCCGCGCGATGAAGGACCAATCCGAGAGACGGCAGGGCGGGTAATCCACCATCCGCTGGAACCAGAGGTTGTACGCTAGCAGGAAGTCCAATCGGGGTAGGATCGTGACTCCCAGCCCTGCTGCGGTTGCCGCCCACAAGCCCGCCAGACTTGGGCTGGAAAATGCCAGCCGCCATGGAATTCCCGCGCGGTCGAGCGCGTTCGTTGCCGCGGTTCGCAGGAGGCACGGCGCTTCCAATGCGGCCAGCGGCAGCGGTTCGTCTGCCGACGCCATCCAATCCTTTGGCTCCCTGGCCGGGCCAACCCAGCACATCGGTACATCCATGACGCGTTGGCAGTGGGGGGTAACCGCTCCAGCGCTCCAGGCGAGAGCCAGATCGAGACGCCCGGATGTAACGCGATCGATCAGTTCCGCATTGCGAGCCACGCGCGCCTCAATCCTCACCTTTGGATGAGCACGCGCGAATTGCCCAAGCACTTCCGGAAGAATGGTCTCGCCAAAATCCTCCTGCAGGCCGAGCCTTACCCAGCCCTCAAGCCCGGTTCCGTGGATCGCCGTGGCAGCTTCATCGTTGAGATCGAGCAGACGGCGTGCGTAGGCAAGCATGGTTTCCCCTGCATCGGTGAGTGCCAAGCCGCGCCCTGCTTTTATAAAAATCGGAGTTTCCGCCTGCTGTTCCAGTTTCTTTAATTGTGCGCTTACCGCCGAGGTGGAGCGCCCTAGCCTGTCAGCTGCCTTGGCAAAGCTGCCAAGCTCCATGCCGGTGGCAAAGGTTCTCAACACATCGAGATCGAAAGTGATCCGTCGCATTTTAATTATCCTGTTTTTCAGGATCATAAGTCCTGTATTTTCTGATTTTCAGGATTAATATGCCCGTCTATGAATCCAGCGTCAAGTTTATCGAGTTGCTACTCAGGCTGTATAGAAAGGATCAATTCCATGCCTTTTACCCGAATCTCGCTTCTTGAGGGTAAATCACCCGAATACCTGAAAGCGCTCTCAGACAGCCTTCATCAAGCGATGGTGGAAACTTTCAACGTACCCGCGGATGACCGTTTCCAGGCTATCCATCAGCATCGCCCCGGAGAACTGATCTTCGATCGCAATTACTTCGGCGGACCGCGCTCGGATGAATTTGTTGTTTTCTCCATTACCACGGGCAAACCGCGCGACACGGCGACAAAAAGGCGTTCTACAAGCGGTTGGTCGCGTTGCTGGAAGATGCGCCCGGTATCAGGCCGGAGGATGTCATGATCATTATCAGCACATCGAGCCGGGATGAGTGGTCCTTCAGTAATGGCGAAGCACAGATGCTGGACGCCGTATGACCTGATTGCATGGAAAGGAATCGTGGCCATGATTGCCATGCAGTACAGTTTTTCTTTGCCGGCCGACTACGACATGTCGGTCATCGACCGGCGTATCGTGGAAAAAGGGCATCTGCTCGACAATTTTCCCAACCTGAAATTGAAGGCCTATCTGACGGCGCGCCGGGACGATGAAACCCGAAGCCAGGAAAATCTCTATGCGCCGTTTTACCTCTGGAACCACGAGGAGGGTCTGAATGATTTTCTTTGCGGGGAAGGTTTTGTCGGGCTCACGCGGTCGTTCGGCTGGCCGCAGGTCAAGACCTGGTTCGTCTGGCAGGCGCACATGTCACCGGCGATCCGCGAGGCAACGTTTGCTACGCGCGAAATCCTGGTAACGCCAGGTCATGTTTCGCTCGCTGAATTGCGCAAGCGTGAAAGCGAGGAAGCCTTCCATGACGTCGAGAAAGGTGGTGCACTTGCCGCTATTTCTGCATTCGAACCCACGAACTGGACGCGGATTCGCATTCAACTATGGGGCGAGCCGCAGTATATAGTTCCGCAAGATGGCATCCAAGCGTATAAAATCGGGCATCTTTCGCTGCCAAAATCGGATTAACGGGGGTCTTTGCCACTCATTTTCCGGTCCGCCACAAAATTGGACGATTACATGGCAATAAGATTGCTGATTCTCGTCGCTTGTGGTTTATGAACGCCCAACCGACGGTAAGATTGACTATGCCTAGAGCATGAGCCGCAAACGTGATATCGGGTTTGCGATCAATGCTCTTAAATTATTATGTGGGGCCGGAGACAGCATGGCGAATTGCAGAATGTCGATGAATAACAGGGTTTGGCAACAAGGCCCGGATGGCCCTTCTGCTCGTTCCAATTGCCAGCGCTATAGCCATTTCCGGTTGTGCCTCCAAAGACGATGATCATCGATCTGAATGCCTATGTCGACACGATCGAACCTGCTGACGTTCTCTATAACCAGGCGCTTGCCAATCTGAATTCCGGCCGTCTCGACGAGGCCGCCAAGAAATTCGATGCTGTTGACCGCCAGCATCCCTATTCGGAATTTGCCCGCAAATCGCTGGTGATGGGCGCATTTGCCAACTATCGCGCCGGCAAATATGACGATGCGCTTGCCATGACCAAGCGCTACATTGCGCTTTATCCGACGCAGCCAGAAGCGGCCTACGCTTATTACATCACTGGCCTTTGCTACTACCGCCAGATTCCGGATGTGACGCGCGAGCAAAGCATGACGCGCCGCTCGATCGCTGCATTCAGCGAAGTGGTCGAACGCTATCCCGATTCCGAATATGTCGAGGATTCCAAGGCGAAGATCCGTTTCGGCCGCGACCAGCTCGCCGGCAAGGAAATGCAGGTCGGCCGTTATTATCTCGAACGCAAGGAATATCTGGCAGCGATCAAGCGCTTCCGCGGCGTTGTCGAGCAATACTCGAACACGCGCCATGTCGAAGAGGCCTTGGCCCGTCTGGTGAAGCCTATTACGCCTTGGGCATCACCAATGAAGCGCAGGCAGCTGCGGCTGTTCTTGGCCAGAACTATCCGGACAGCGAATGGTACAAGGATAGCTACAAGCTGCTGCAGAGTGGTGGCCTTGAGCCGCGTGAGAACGCCGGGTTCATGGCTGTCCAAGGCCGCAGCTGCTATCACTGGTGGCAAAGACGGCGTCTAGACCGATAGGTGTCAACACGAGCCCTAACCTGAGCGACCATGCTTTCGCATCTGTCGATCCGCGATATTGTTCTGATTGAACGGCTCGACATCGAGTTTCGCGAAGGCTTGTCGGTGCTGACCGGCGAGACTGGTGCCGGTAAATCCATTCTGCTCGACGCGTTGTCGCTTGCCCTTGGGGCACGCGGCGACGCCTCGCTTGTGCGGCATGGCGCGGAGCAGGGGCAGGTTACGGCCGTCTTCGATGTGGTGGGCAGCCATCCGGCCCGCACGCTGCTGCGTGAAAACGATATCGACGACGATGGCGATATCATCCTGCGCCGCGTGCAGAACCGCCGATGGCCGCAGTCGCGTTTTCATCAATGATCAGGCCGCAAGCGTCACGCTGCTCAAGGAGCTTGGACGCAGGCTTGTCGAGATCCATGGCCAGCATGATGACCGCGCGCTGATCGACATCGATATCCACCGCACACTGCTCGATGCTTTTGGCGCGCTTGAAACCAAGGCGGCACTTGTTCGGGCACTGCACAAGACCTGGCGCGATACGGAACACACGCTGGTTCGCCACCGGGCCAAGGTGGAAGCGGCAACCCGCGAGGCCGACTACCTGCGCGCCTCGGTTGAGGAACTTGCCAAGCTCGATCCCGAACCGCAGGAAGAAGAGACGCTGGCAATCAAGCGCACGGACATGATGCGCTCCGAAAAGATCGCGGGCGATGTCAACGATGCCAACGAGGTCCTGTCCGGCAATGCGTCGCCCGTGCCCTCGCTTGCCAGCCTGGTCCGGCAGGCTTGAGCGCAAGGTGCCGGAAGCGCCGCAATTGCTGGAGCCGGTCGTCAAGGCGATCGATGAAGCCCTGAACGCGCTGGCTGAGGCGCAAAATGGCATCGAACAGGCCATTCGCGCCATCGACTTCGACCCGCGTGTGCTTGAACAGACGGAAGAACGGCTGTTCGCACTTCGTGCCGCGGCACGCAAATATTCGGTTCCGGTGGATGACCTTCGCTGCCCTGCGCGACAGGATGGATGCAGACCTTGCCGATATCGACGCCGGTGCCGAACGCCTTGCTGCACTGGAAAAGGAAGCCATGGCGGCACGCGAGGCCTATGATCAGGCAGCACTGGCACTTTCGATGACCGCCGCGAGACTGCCGTTCATCTGAAACAGGCCGTCATGGCCGAACTGCCCGCACTGAAACTCGAGCGGGCTGAATTCATCGTCGAGATGACGACCGATCCAGCAGAGCCGCACAGCCGATGGCATCGACACGGTCGAATATTGGGTGCGGACCAATCCCGGCACCCGCGCCGGCCCATGATGAAAGTCGCGTCCGGCGGCGAGCTCTCACGTTTCCTGCTGGCGCTGAAAGTGGCGCTTGCCGATCGCGGCTCGGCGCCGACGCTGGTGTTTGACGAGATCGATACGGGTGTAGGCGGCGCAGTTGCCGATGCCATTGGCCAGCGTCTGCGGCGGCTCGCCGGACAGGTTCAGGTTCTCTCCGTCACCCATGCGCCGCAGGTTGCCGCACGGGCGCAGACGCATTTCCTCATCGCCAAGGCGGCCGCCGGCAATGACCGCGTGGCGACGTCCATCCGCGCGATGGAAACGGGCGACCGGCAGGAAGAAATCGCCCGCATGCTGGCCGGCGCCAGCGTCACCGACGAAGCGCGCGCCGCGGCCGTGCGCCTTGCTACGGGAAAACGCTGCCGCCGTATCCTGAGCGACCGAGCCCCGTGAACGCGCGGTATTGACGGCATTCCAGGGTCTCTCACTGGTAACTTATCCACGCTCTCTTTTACCGCCGTATCATTGTCTCAACGCAACGGGACAAGACACGATGAACGTTCTCAATTCACTGGAATACCGCAAGGCCTTTAGTGACTATCTGCGCCGGGGAACTCCGATACGCCTGTCGCTAAAGGCGGAAGATCTCGGCCATCCAACCACGCATTATATCTGGCGCACACGCGGCGATCCGCAGGTCCGCCCCTCTCATATTGAAAATAACGGCAAGCTATTTGCCTGGGATAATCCACCGGAAACCGGCCATCCGGGCGAAGACTATGGCTGCCGCTGCACAGCGGAGCCCTATGAACGAGGGGACAGCGAATATGCCTATCAGACAGTTATCAGCGACATCAATGACAATCCTAAACAGTGGAATACGTGGAACTTTATCGATCATTTCAGAAATGGTGGTGGTAGGCCCGTTACACTGTCTGAAACAGGCACATTTGGCGGGCCTGATTTTCCAATATTTTTATCCCGCTTTGGTGATCGATCGCATTAACGCGCAGATCATCGACGCTGCCAGGAGGGTGAAATCTGGTCCGGTCTCCTACGATTTCGACGGATCGTATCAATTTATCAACTATGTTATTGCGTTCGGGGGCGGTGTCGTCGGCGGGCAATTTACAGGATCGGTCAAAACCGAAAACGGCATGATGTATATAGAAGGTGAAATCGTCTACCAATACTCGGACACATTTACGGATACTGCAGACTTGCGGGAAATCGCGACTGGTTCCTTTGCCTTGACACCGGATTCGTGGCAATGGACAGAATTCGGAGGAACAGCGTACTCGATTACAGCTACATGGACCACACGTTTCACAAGCGAAGCGAAAATCAATGCGGAAGATAGCATGTACCGATGGCCGGAATGAGTGTCTATTTCCCATAAACGACGCGATGCGTCAAAAGTATGTAGTCCCCAAACGCATAGAAAAAAAACATAAGCGATAGAACGAGCAATGCGGCAACAAGTGGAGAAGTTAAGAGGATAAACATATTGCTTATCAAGTTCTTCCTGCAAAATATCGGCCTTTTGGGATGAAGCCAGATGCGCCGGATAATTTCGAAGGCCGCAGCATATCCGACACTTGTTGTCCAGAAAAAATAAAAATACAGGTCGCGGACTTCCACCGCACGGTACTTTTGCGTGGTGCAATCGAAACGCATGGCTTCAAGTTCACCGGAGGGGATGCGGGCGAGGCATTCGGCATAGACTTCGGTTGCAACCCGTTCATCGAATGCGGCCACCAGTTTGCCAAGCAAGACGGCCAGGGCAACAGCGCCGACCAATCGCGCCATCGTGAGCCAGTCATTTTCCTGTGGTCTTGCGCTAAGTACCAAGGCTGGAGGTACAACAACAAAAAGCCAGAACCAATAATTCATGAGGGCGCTTGAGTCACTTTCTCTTTCACAACGGGCTCGCTAACGTTACACACATGACGAAGCACAACAATTAGACGATAGTTATGGCAGACATTCCCGTAGAACACTTGAGCGAGGCGGAAGCCGCCGAGGAACTTGGCCGCCTTGCAGCCGAGATTGCCCAGCACGACTACCGCTACAATACCGAAGATGCACCGATCATCTCAGATGCGGCATATGACGCGCTGCGGCGGCGGAACCTCGCCATCGAGCAGCGTTTCCCGCATCTGAGGCGCGAGGATTCGCCCTCGAACAAAGTCGGCGCCAGCGTCTCGGAAAAGTTCGGCAAGGTCACTCATGTCGTTCCGATGCTCTCACTGGACAATGCATTCCACGATAGTGATGTCGAGGATTTCGTCGGCCGTATCCGCCGATTTCTCAAACTTGGTGCGGACGCGAAAATCGGCATCACGGCGGAACCCAAGATCGATGGCCTGTCGCTCTCACTGCGCTATGAACTGGGGCGGCTGGTGACGGCCGCGACGCGCGGCGATGGCACGACCGGCGAGAACGTCACGCTCAATGCCCGCACGGTGGCGAGCATCCCCAACGTGCTGAGTGGCAACCCGCCCGATGTGCTCGAGGTACGCGGCGAGGTCTATATGAGCCATGCGGATTTTGCCGCGCTCAACGAGCGGCAGGCCAAAGAGGGCAAGCAGATTTTCGCCAATCCGCGCAACGCGGCGGCGGGCTCCCTGCGCCAGCTCGATGCAACGATCACCGCTTCGCGGCCGCTGCAATTCTTCGCCTATGCCTGGGGTGAGGTCAGCGAGATGCCGGCCAAGACGCAGATGGGCATGGTCGAAGCGTTCAGATCCTATGGCTTCCGCGTCAATCCGCTGATGCAGCGTTTCGAGACGGTGGAAGCTCTGGTGAAGCACTATCACCAGATCGAAGAACAGCGCGCCTTGCTCGGCTACGATATCGATGGTGTGGTCTATAAGGTCGATGATCTGGCACTGCAGCAGCGGCTCGGTTTTGTCTCGCGCAGCCCGCGCTGGGCGATCGCGCATAAATTCCCGGCCGAACAGGCGATGACGATCCTCAGGGGCATCGACATTCAGGTTGGCCGCACCGGCGCGCTGACGCCGGTCGCGCGGCTTGAGCCGGTCACGGTCGGCGGGCGTCGTCGTCACCAACGTGACGCTGCACAATGAGGACTACATCAAGGGCATCGGCCAGAATGGCCAGCCGATCCGCGAGGGCCGGGACCTCCGCGTTGGCGATACGGTCGTGGTGCAGCGCGCCGGCGATGTCATTCCGCAGATCGTCGATATCGTTGCCGACAAGCCGCGCGGAGCCGTCGGCCTATGTCTTCCCGGACATGTGCCCGGCCTGCGGTTCCCACGCGGTGCGCGAGGAAGGCGAGGCGGTGCGCCGCTGCACCGGCGGGTTGATCTGCCCGGCGCAGGCGGTGGAGCGCATCCGGCATTTCGTCTCGCGCAATGCCTTCGACATCGAGGGCCTTGGCGAGAAACAGGTGGAGTTCTTCTTCAAGTCGGATGATCCGGCGCTGCATATCGGCACGCCCGCCGATATTTTCACGTTGAAGAAACGCCAAGCCGACTTCGCTGACCAAGCTTGAAAACATTGACGGTTTCGGCGCGACTTCGGTGAAGAAACTTTATGACGCGATCGATGACCGGCGCGAAATCTCGCTCAGCCGCTTCATTTACGCTCTCGGCATCCGCCATGTTGGCGAGGTCAATGCCAAGCGGCTGGCAAAGGCCTATCGCTCCTATGAAGCACTTGCCAATGCTGCCATGGCGGCGGTGCCGCCCAAGGACAGAGCCGACAAGGGCAATGATGCATGGCGCGAACTGAACGAGGTTGAAGGCATCGGCAGCATCGTCGCCGAGGCATTGGTCGATTTCTATGCCGAAGAGCACAATCGCGAAGCACTTGCAGCGCTTCTCGCCGAGGTCACGCCGCTCGATGAGGAAGTGAAAACCGTGGGCAACTCGCCGGTTGCCGGCAAGACCATTGTCTTCACCGGTTCGCTTGAAGCGCATGTCGCGAGACGAGGCCAAGGCCATGGCCGAGCGTTATGGCGCCAAGACGGCTGGTTCCGTCTCCAAGAAAACCGATCTTGTTGTGGCCGGTCCTGGCGCTGGATCGAAACTTGCACAGGCGCAAACTCTCGGCATCGAAGTCATCGATGAGGATGCCTGGTTTACACTGGTGGGCGCATGAGCGAGATTGTCTTTAAAGGCTTTGGTGACAAGGCGCTGCCGTTTCTGAAAGCGCTCGATTTCCATCAGAACCGCGAATGGTTTCTGGAAAACAAGGATTTGTTCGAAGCGCATCTCTACGAACCGCTCGGCGATCTGGTTGAGGATCTGCTGGCGCGTTTCGAAAAGGCAGGCCTGCCTTTCCGGGGCGACCGCAAGAAATCGCAATTCCGCATTAAACGCGATACGCGCTTTTCCAAGGACAAGAGCCCCTATAACCGCCATCTTGTCCGCGCTGCTCTCGCCCGACGGCAATAAATGGGCCGAGAGCGGCTGCTTCTATGTCTGTATCGGCCTTGAGGATTATCGTGGCTGCTATGCCGCCATCGCCTGGTGGCAGCCGAAGCCGGAACTTCTGCTTGCCATGCGCAAGGCTATTGTCGAGAAGCCGGAAAAATATCGTGCAATGGTCAAGGCGCTTGCGAAGAATGGGCTGGAGCTGAACGATACCAATCGCTTGAAGCGAACGCCGCGCGGGTTTGAAACTGTCACTGATCCAGATCTGATCGAAGCGCTGCGCAACCGGAACTTCGTCGTCCGCTTTCCGATCGACCCCGCCGGCATCACCTCGCCAAAGCTTGCCGACGATCTTCTCGACTTTGCGGTGCGGGCAAAGCCGTTGATCGACTGGGGCAGGGCAATCGAAGGGCACGCTGGTCGTCTGAGCGCAGCTACTCAAGCCACTCCGTTACGAACACCTCGTTGGCGTGGATATCGATTGTCTCCAGCGTGCCCGGGCCCGAGATTTTCGAATTTGTGCGGCGTGTTGGCGGGTGAAACGACGATCTGACCTTCATGGGCATCGATGATTTCATCCCCGACGGTAAATCGGGCATGGCCTTTGCGGATGATGAATGTCTCCGTGTAGGGATGTTTGTGTAGGCGCGGTCCGGCGCCGATGCGTTCCTGGCAATTGAAGATCATCGAACGTTGGTGCCATAGGGCTTGCCGGTGACCTCTCCCTGCCAATGTTCCGGATGTCCGCCCAGACATCGCGATCGATGATATGCGCCATGGTTTTGTCTCCTTTGATCCTCTCGATGCAAAATATTACGGGGCAAATCGCGTGACAAGAAGGGATGTGCGTCCCGTTCACTGCAGCGACATTGATGGTATCGATCAACAAATCTGACGTGACAGCCTGTCGATCCTGGCCTAGAGCAGACCTATGGACGAACAAATATATCAACGGCAATCGGTCCCGGCCGATCCAGGCCGTGCCCGCTCGCAGTTCTGGGAAGGCTTCGCCAAAGGCCTGCCCATCATGATCGCCTCGGCGCCGTTCGGCCTGCTGTTTGGCGCGCTGGCAGTCGATAATGGCTTCACCGTGTTTCGAAGCGGTGCTGATGAGCGCCGCGATTTTTGGCGGTGCAAGCCAGATGGTCGGTATCGAGCTATTCGGCCACAATGTCCCTGCCTGGCTGATCGTCTTTTCGATTTTCGCGGTCAATTTCCGCCATGTGCTCTATTCGGCGGCCGTGGGGCGGCGTATCGGCCACTTCAAACCGCTGCAGAGCGCTCTCAGCTATTTCCTGTTGACCGATCCGCAATATGCGGAAACCGAAAAGCGCGCGGAATCCGGGAAACCGGTGACCTTCATCTGGTACCTTGGCGTCGCCACGCCGATCTATGTGATGTGGGTAACAGAAGCCTGGATCGGCGGGTCTGTTCGGCAATCTCATTTCCGACCCGCATGCCCTTGGTATCGATATGCTGCTGCCGATCTATTTCCTTGGCCTGGTCATGGGGTTTCGCAAGCGCGATAACTGGGCGGCGATCGTCATCGCCAGCGCCATAGTCTCAATCATTGCCTATAAGACGATCGGCTCGCCCTGGCATGTCAGTATTGGTGCCTTGGCCGGCATTCTGGTGGCCGTGATCGTCGCCAAGCCGGAAAAAGCACAAGGAGCAGACGCTGATGTCCTCGATATTCTGGATCATTATCGCCGGCGCAGTTCTGACTTTCCTGACGCGTATCGGCGGTCATCTGGTGCTGTCGCGCTTTGAGCGCATTCATCCTCGTGTTGAAGTCGCGCTCAATGCGGTGCCTGCTGCGGTTCTGACGACGCTTGTTGCGCCCTGCCGCGGCTAAGCCGACTGGCGCGGATCTGATCGCGCTTGCCTTCGCCGGTCTTGTGGCGCTGCGCTTCAATGCGCTGACCATGTTTCTCGCCGGCGCAGCAGTGATCATCCTGCTGCGCCAGTTCTCCTGATCAAACTTTCAGCTCTCGTGACCGAACGGCTCGGTCGCGCGATAAGCCATTCGCGCGCCGGGCCATTCGTGTGCGGCAGCAGCGCCTCGCGAACCCGCGCATGATAGGCGTCCAGCCAGATCAGTTCTTCCCGTACCAGCAGGCTGGTGTCGATCAGCCGCTTGTCGATGGGGCAGAGCGTGATCGTCTCAAAGCCCATCATCGGGATATCGCCGCCTTCCGGCACTTCCGGCTCGGTGACGATCAACAGGTTCTCGGTGCGGATGCCATAGCCGCCAGGACCGGGCTTGTAGTAGCCGGGCTCGTTGGAAAGGATCATGCCGGGCAGCAGTTCCTGCACGCCCCGCTTCGAGATGCTTTGCGGCCCTTCGTGCACCGAGAGGAATGAGCCGACGCCGTGGCCGGTACCATGGCCATAATCATATCCCTGTTTCCACAGCGCGATGCGGGCAAGCAGCATCGATATCCATGCCACGCGTGCCCTTGGGGAAGCGCGCGGTCGAGATGGCAATCATGCCCTTCAGCACCAGTGTGAACTTGCGCTTCATATCGTCGGTCGGCTTGCCGACCGGCAGCGTGCGGGTGATGTCGGTCGTGCCGTCGCGGTATTGGCCGCCGCTGTCGATCAGGTAAAGCTCGCCGTCCTCCAATGTGCGGTTTGACGCGGTGCTGACCCGGTAATGCGCGAAGGCGCCATTCGGCCCCGCACCGGAAATGCTGTCGAAGGAGAGATTTTCCAGCGGCATCTGGAAGCCCTCCGCCACAGTACGGCGGGTTTCTTCCAGTTTCGTCGCCGCGATGATCTCATCGATTGTCCCGGGCGCCTGTTCATCGATCCACGACAGGAAAGACACCATGGCGACGCCGTCGCGCTCGTGCGATTTGCGTGCGCCTTCAAGCTCGACGGCGTTCTTGACGGCGCGCGGCAACCGTGCCGGATCAAGGCCGTCGACGACCTTTCCGCCAGCCTGTTCAATGATCAGTCGCAGCTTTTCGGCTGTCAGCGCCGGATCGAGCATCACCGTCTTGCCCTCAGCGGCAAAGGCCGAAACATCGCCCTCCAATGCTGAAGGCGGGCGCAATGTCGAAAGCTGTGTAAGATAGGCTTCCGTTTCGATCGGCAGCTTGCGCTTGTCGATGAAAAGCAGCGGCTCGCCCGATGCGGGAATCAGCGCGAAAGCCAAGGGCAGGGGCGTGTTGCTGACGTCATTGCCGCGAATATTGAAAGCCCAGGCAATAGAGGATGGATCCGTCAGGATCGTCGCATCGGCTTTGGCCTTGGCAACGGCCTCGGCCAGTTCGTGCAGCTTCTGGCTGGCAAGCTTGCCTGCATATTTCTCCGGCTGGATCGTGACGGCTTCCAGCGGCGGGGCGGGCTGATCGTCCCAGATCATGTCGACCAGATTGTCTTTGACCGCAACGAGACTGCCACCGTTCTTTTCCAGAGCCTCGCGCAGAGACTTGGTTTCGCTGATCGTGTGCAGCCAGGGATCGAAGCCGATGGTGAGTTTCTTTTCGACATTGCGCAGCCACACCGGCGGCGGCGTATCGACAAGGCTTTCAATCGTGAAGATTTCCGGATCCGTCTGTTCGGCTGCCTGCAGCGTATAGCGCCCGTCGACGAACAGATAGGCTTTGCTTTTCATGATCAGGGCAACGCCGGCCGAGCCGGTAAAACCCGTCAGCCATGCCAGACGGCGGGCGCGGGCAGGCACATATTCGCCCTGGTGTTCATCGGCGCGCGGCACGAGAAAACCGTCAAGGCCAAGGTTCTCGAGTTCGGCGCGCAGCTTGGCGACGCGGGGCGCGCCGGTGGCAGGATTGCTTGCGACCTCAAACGACTGGAACATGATGACTTTGAACCTCTGCTTGTTAGAGGTCGAAACCTATCTCCCTGTCTTCACGCGCGCAATGGAGGAGTGGATTTAGCAACCGGATTCTGCCGTTAAAGCCTCAGTCAAGCACAGTTGCCATTGCACAATTATTCCTCGCAGATGCGCAATGATACATGGCTGCCATGCGGAAAGGCGCTGGTTCGGAGCCACCCAAATCAACTATCCTTTGCAATGGGAGGATCGGTTGCCACCATATGATCATGGAGATGAGAGATGGCATACAAGATCCGTGGATTTTTCAAGACAGCGCTCGAAAATCTGATCGCCTACCGTACAGCCCAGATGCAACGATATGTGGTGCGGTCAATCGACGGGACACGCGAAAGAACAAGACACATCAACTATTACGTTTAAGCGCTCTGCGTGTCGCTGCTTGAGGTGCAGGGTAACCCAGCCCTCGCGGCGCAGTGTTTTCTGATGGAATAGTCCCTGCACGCGGTAAGCGGCGAGGACTTTTCGCGCTGTGTTTCCAGAATGCCTGAAAGGATGAGCGAACCGCCCCAGGCGAGGTGTCTGCGCATCTCGGGTGCCAGCTGCATCAGCGGCCGTGCCAGAATATTGGCGACGATCAGATCGAACGGCGCGGCGAAGCGCATTGCCGGATGATGAAACCCTGTCGCGGTTTCAGTCTGCACCCGCGCGGCAACGCCGTTCTTCACGACATTTTCCTGCGCCACCGCAACGGCGACCGGATCGATATCCGTCGCCAGAACGGGGATGGGCGCAAGCTTGGCGATGCCGATGGCAAGCACAGCGCTGCCGGTTCCAAGATCGAGCGCATTGCGCGGATGTTCGCGCCGGATCACCTCGCTGATCATGTCGAGACAGCCGGATGTGGTCCCGTGATGGCCTGTGCCGAATGCTTGTCCTGCATCGATCTCGATGCCGAGATCATTGATGCGGCGTTTGTCGCGGTCATGCGAGCCGTGCACGAAGAACCGTCCGGCGCGAACCGGCTTCAGCCCTTCCAGCGAATGCGCGACCCAATCGATGTCTGGCACCTGTTCGCGCTTGAGTTCAAGGCCAAAGGTATCGCTGCCGAGAACATCCCTGATACGAGGCTCGATCTCGTCCGGCTCGAATGTATAGACCGAAACCTCGAATATCTCGCGATCCTCGTCGATCTCCGCAGGTGGAGATCGGCAGGCCATCCTCCTCGAATGCGCGTTCAAGCATGGAGAAGACACGCTCGGCTTCGATCTTGCCGGCGGTGAGGAAAAGGCGGGTCTGGGTGGTCATCAGGAAACGGCTTTCGGATATTCGGTCAGCTCTTGGCGAGACGTTTCAATTTCTCGACAGCCGTATCAGGATTTTCGCCATAGGCAATGGTGCCGAAGAAACCGCCCTTGCTGTCCAGAAGAAAGATCGAGGCGGTATGGTCCATGCTGTAGTCACTGCCTTCGACGGGAACCTTGCGCGCAAAGACACTATAACCCTTCAGCATGGCCGCCATCTTGTCGGGATCGCCTGTCACGCCCATGATCCGGTCGGACACATTGCTGACATAGGATTTCATGACGGCGCAGTGTCGCGCTCAGGGTCCACTGTGACGAAATAGGCGTTGATGTCCTTGCCTTCCGTGCCCGAGCTTCTTGAGCCAGCCGTCGAGCTCGAACAATGTCGTCGGGCAAACTTCCGGGCAATGGGTGAAGCCGAAGAATATGGCGGATGGCTTTTGCCGGAATGCCGCCTCCGTGATCGGCTCGCCATTCATCGTTGTAAGCTGGAACGACGTGCCGAACGGTCCCTGATTGCCGCGGCCGTCTGGCGCGACGACTGGAACGTGATCCAGCCGGCCGCGGCAGCAAGAAGCGCAATCGCTACGATCAAAAAAGGCAGCAGACGTTTGTTCATGGATGATTACTCTGAGCTGCGAGGCGACTACATGCACCACGCCAGTCCCGCATTGATGAGGGAAAGGAAGATGGAATCGCCCTGGTTGAACCATGCGGCAAAAGTCAGCCCCGAAGCTGCGGCGGCGCCGAGCGCAAGCGCTGCATAGAGCACCATTCTCGGTGCGCTGATGGAGGATGATGTTTTCATGGTTCGAATATAGGATTTCGGCTGTCGTTTATGCAAAGCAAAGACGGGGACCTGTTACTCGTCTATACAGATAAACCAACCTGTCCGGACTTGTGCGATTTGGAGCTGGCATGCGAACAGCTGGCTACCGCATATTTCCTGAAAGCACAAGGCGATACATTTTATATCGGCATGCCGTATACTGTTCCGACTTCAATCGGGGGGAAGCGGAAATGAGAAACATTTTCTTGGCGGCTGTTATCGCCACGATTGCCTTGGCGGCTGTCAGCATTGGCGAAATATCGGAACGCCGTTGGTTGCGTCCGGATACCATCGCCCAGGCACCACCTAGCCGAGCTAATCCGTAAAAGTTGCGCTCTTGCGGAAAGACAAAGCTCGGCCTATTGCCGTTCCGAGGCGCCGGAATGATGGGAGCGCGTTTCAATAGGATGTCGGTGACAATCATGCCTTCGGTCGTTGGCCGAAGCTGATGGCTGCGATGCACTTGTCGCACGGAACGCTGATAAAGGCGCAGCGCAGGTGATGATCAAGATGTTCGCAGTGCCGGTACAATGCCAAGGCGCTATTCATATTTTGTGCCGACGCCGTAGACTGTAGTGCCCATCGTTGGCTCTCTAATGCTCACGTGCTGGCAGGCATTACGTGTGCATGATCGATAGCAGCCAAACCGGACTTGATTTTCATTGAGGCGAATTGGCATCGCCGTTCACTTTTTATGCAAAAGAATTGCCTGAACAATTTGAGAAAATCATGGCCGATAACGACGATCCGCGCTTCCAGAACGACCAGCCGCGCATCCATCCAGCGCGCAGCTGAAAGGCGTCAAGCTCGGCAAATATACCGAAGTTGGCGAGCGCGTTGTTCTGCGCGATGTGACAGCCGGTGATTTTACCTATTTCGAACGGCACAGCGAGGGCATCTATGCCGATATCGGGCGGTTTTGCTCGATTGCAGCGAATGTTCGCATCAACGCACTCGAACACCCGATGGAGCGGCTGACGACGCACAAGATCAGCTATCGGCCCAACGAATTCTTCAACTACCAGGGCATCGACAACGTCTTTCGCGCCCGCCGGCAAGCCAAACGCGTCGGGATCGGCCATGACGTGTGGATCGGCCATGGCGCGGTGATCATGCCAGCAGTCCAGATCGGTCATGGCGCAGTCATTGGCGCGAATGCGGTGGTGACCAAGGAATGTCGCGCCCTATACGATCGTTGCGGGCAATCCGGCCCGGCTGATCCGCCTTCGCTTCCCCGAGGAGATTGCCGCGCGCCTGCTGCACTTGCCTGGTGGGATTGGCCCTCAGAGACGATTTTCGAAGCCATTCCCGATATCCAGTCACTCAGCATTGAGGATTTTCTGGCGAAATGGGAACGTTGAGTTGCCACTGTCGGATAAACATTCCGCTTGCAATCTTCCGGCGCCAGTATCCAACTGTTGTCTGGCCACCTGTTAACGCAACCCTCGGGAGATTTTCGATGAAGCGCACACTTGCTGCACTGGCCCTTCTAGGCGCCGCAATCCTGCCTGCACAGGCCGAAGAAGTCGGCAAGGTCGGCGTCGACTGGTTCGGCAAT
Source organism: uncultured Actinomycetes bacterium (assembly GCA_963733845.1). GTDB lineage: Bacteria > Actinomycetota > Thermoleophilia > Gaiellales > Gaiellaceae > DATFQE01. Next base: position 3,993 of record CAVTEM010000005.1, on the reverse strand, counting down.
GATATCGTCATCGATGCGGTCAACCGATCCGAAAGTGCAGGGCGTTACCTGCCATCTCGCCTCGTTTTCGCGGGGTATGATCGACCGGCTGCAGAAAGGCAACTGGTTCGAGGATCCTTCCAATGCCTCGATCTCCTGTCAGCAGACCGGCCCGATCACTATTGACGATATCGAGTTGGGCGAAGGTGGCGAGCGCGTTTTTTCCGAGCGCACCAGCCTCATCTGGAAGAAACTCATTATTACGCGGATCTACGACAAGCGCCAACAACTCGCTCATTTATCTTGCCCATGCCAGCCAGGTCCAGGATGGTTCGGCCAAGACCTCGATCTCGACGATCCCGCTCTTTGCAGGGAACGTCACCTGGACAAAGGCAAGCCGGAATAATCATTCCGGCATTTCACGATCTGCCGTTTATACGGCGATCTTCATACTATTGGCCAATATCAATTTCATTTTTCATGATGCAGAATAATCGAGCTTTTTCAAAGGTTTGATTATGAATTTTCGCATTAAAAATCATAGGCTCGGCGCGGCTCCATCCAATGTGAATTTCGTCGGTTCGCCTAATATTGGCGGCGAACTGAAACCCAAATTCCTGATCATTCACTACACCGCGAGCGGACCGGACGCCGATATCGCCAGGTATTTTTCGCAGAAAGCCGCCAATGTTTCGGCGCATCTCGTCGTCCGCCGCGATGGGTCGGTCACGCAATGCGTGCCATTCAATGTTGTCGCCTGGCACGCAGGTAAGAGCCAGTGGACGGGCAAGGGCGGCACGCGTATTCGGGACTGAACACATTGCCATCGGCATCGAAATCGAAAACTGGGGACCGCTCAACAAGAGTGCCGGAGGCTGGGTGTCATGGACCGGCGCGGCGGTTGATGGCTCGAAAGTCATCGAAGCCCGCCATAAATTCGGTGTGCCCGATTGCGGTTGGGAAGTCTTTACCACCGCTCAGATCGAGACCGCGATCGCCGCCGCACGAGCCATCTGCAGTGAATATGCTATCGAGGACATCATGGGCCATGATGATATCGCGCCCGGCCGAAAATCCGATCCGGGCCTGCCTGGGACATGGAGGCGTTCAAGGCAAAGGTGAGGGGCGAGGCCGAAAATGGCGGCGCGGTCATGGTAGTCCGCTCAGCAGCGGGCTGAACATCCGTGCAGGCGCTGGAGCTTCCTACCCCACGGTCAAGCCAGCAGCCTTGCCTGACGGGACGAGAGTGCTGGTGCACGAAGCCAGTGGCAAATGGCGTTATGTCTCGGTGTTGAGCGGGCGGGCAAGCCGGATTTTTCCGGCTGGGTGCATGGCGATTGGTTGTTTGAGGGGTACAGAAGGGCCGGAGTGCGCTCAAATCCCCTTCACGAAACTGTCCAGCACGCGCTTTTGCCCGGCCTTGTCGAAATCGATCGTCAGTTTGTTGCCTTCGATCGACGAGACATTGCCATTGCCGAACTTGATGTGGAACACGCGGTCGCCGACATCGAAATTCGAGGGCGTTTCGCTGACGGATTTCGCCACCAGTTCGCCATCGATGGTGCGGCCCTTGACCGAACCCGTCCGGCGCCTGGCCGGAATCCGTTTCGCCGTAGCCGATGCGCTCGACGCTTTGCGCCGGAGCGTGAGCCCCAATTGTTGCGTGTCGCGTCGGAGCGGTTCTGCTGGGCGCGTTGCCAGCCGGGTGTCGAATAGGTGTTTTCGAATGGATCGGCGCGATCGAAACGCGATTGGCCGTAGCCGCCGCCCGCCGCCATAACCGCCGTAAGAATCGCCGGTCGCTACCACTTCCACATGCGCTTCCGGCAATTCTTCGAGGAAGCGGGAAGGGATCGTCGATTGCCACAGGCCATGGATACGCCGGTTGGAAACGAACCAGATGTGCAGGTTCTTCTTGGCGCGGGTCAGTCCGACATAGGCGAGGCGGCGTTCTTCTTCGAGGCCCGAACGGCCGCCTTCGTCCAGCGCGCGCTGGTGCGGAAAGAGGCCTTCCTCCCAGCCGGGAAGGAACACCGTCTCGAATTCGAGGCCCTTGGCCGAGTGCAGCGTCATGATGTTGACGGCATCGAGGTTTTCGTTCTGCTCGGCGTCCATGACCAGCGCGACGTGTTCGAGGAAAGAGCGCAGTGACTCATATTCCTCCATGGAGCGGATCAATTCTTTCAGGTTTTCCAGCCGGCCCGGCGCTTCGGCCGAACGATCCGCCTGCCACATCGCCGTATATCCGGATTCGTCGAGGATTTTCTCGGCGAGCTCCGTATGCGGTGTGGTTCAATCTGCGACTGCCAGCGCTGGAAATTTTCCACCACTTCGCGCAAGGCCGAGCGCGGCTTGGGCTTCAGCTCTTCCGTCTCGATGAGGTCAGTCGCCGCATCAAGCATGCTGATGTCGCGGGCCCGTGCATAATCATGCACCTGCCGGATCGCTGCCTCGCCGAGGCCGCGCTTGGGCGTGTTGATGATGCGTTCCAGCGCCAGATCGTCGGCGCCTTGCGCGACGACGCGGAAATAGGCCAGCGCATCGCGGATTTCGAGGCGCTCATAGAAGCGCGGACCGCCGAAGACCCTTAGTTCAGGCCGAGCATGACGAATCGGTCTTCGAATTCGCGCATCTGGAACGAGGCGCGCACCATTATCGCCATGTCATTGAGATTGTGGCCCTTGCGCTGTGCCTGCTCGATTTCCTCGCCGACGGCGCGCGCTTCCTCTTCGTATCCCAGGCGGCGTGCACATTGACCTTGGCGTCTTCCGGGTTCGCGCTCGGTGAACAGCGTTTTGCCGAGGCGGCCTTCATTGTGGGAGATGAGAAGGAGGCGGTGCCGAGAATATGCGCTGTCGAGCGATAATTGCGCTCGAGCCGGATGACTTTCGCGCCGGGAAAATCCTTCTCGAAGCGCAGGATGTTGTCCACTTCCGCGCCGCGCCAGCCATAGATCGACTGGTCGTCGTCACCGACGCAGCAGACATTCTTCGGCCCTGCGCGAGCAGCCGCAGCCACATATATTGCGCGGTATTGGTGTCCTGATACTCGTCGACGAGGATATAGCGGAACTTGGCGTGATACTCCTTCAGCACATCCGGATAGGCGCGGAACATGCGGATCAGATGGCAGAGCAGATCGCCGAAATCGCAGGCGTTGAGCGTCTTCAGCCGGTTCTGGTAGGCGCGTGTAGAGCTCGCGGCCCTTGCCATTGGCGAAGGCGCGCGCATCGCCCTCCGGTATCTCCGAGGGGCCGAGTCCCTTGTTTTTCCAGCTGTCGATCATCAGCGCGAACTGCTGGGCCGGCCAGCGCTTGTCGTCGAGGCCTTCGGCCAGGATGATCTGCTTGATCAGGCGGACGACGTCATCCGTGTCGAGAATGGTGAAATCGGATTCAGGCCGACCAGTTCCGCATGACGCGCAGAGCTTGACGCCGATCGAGTGGAACGTGCCGAGCCAGGGCATGCCTTCGACCGCGCCGCCGACAGAACGCCGATGCGCTCCTTCATTTCGCGCGCGGCCTTGTTGGTGAAGGTGACGGCCAGGATCTGGCTCGGTTAGGCCATGCCGAGCGACAAGGATATGGGCGATGCGGGAGGTCAGAACGCGGTCTTGCCCGTGCCGGCCCCGGCAAGAACCAGGACCGGGCCTTCCGTCGTTTCAACCGCAAGGCGCTGCTGGGGATTGAGGCCTGTAAGATAGGGCGGTGCACCACGCGCCTGCATGGCGCGCGCGGCGATACCCGAGGCTGCCGAGGGGACACATCAGGTTCAGCGAAAAACGGAATATCGTCAGGCAATCCGGACATTTGACCCCAATCTAGTAATTCGCTACCGAAAAACCAGATAAAATGCGATACAAAAAGAGAACGGCCAATCTTGGGCGGGCGCACTTCCCCCCCCGAACCTGCAGTTGAAATATTCCAGAAGCGCCGATATTGCGTCGTCCTGTTTTAAGGCTTACCCATTTTGATCAGAGAAGATTTGTGGCAACCGCAGGCGCGTTCGCAGCCGA
>CAVTEM010000004.1:0-212073 GCA_963733845.1 uncultured Actinomycetes bacterium | reverse complement strand
GAAACGAAGCTCGCACAAGGCGGCGTCGAGGTCGAGGTCCGGTGCGGGGAAGACGCGGCACGCGTGGCAGCTGATGCGCTGAGTCAGGCAGCCGGCGGCTCGCAGGCCGGACAACAACTGCGGTAGAAGCTTCGGGGGGTCGATCTCGATGGTCACACTCACGGCTGTATCCATAGTGCAGACGACGATGTGAGCCGGACCGGGCCAAACGTCGTGATGTCGTTGGCCGAAGGGTAGGCCCGACCCACCCGCGCGCCTCGACCTGGCGGCATCCTCTAGGCTCGCGGCAATGGGAGCTGATCCACACCTGCTACCGCATCACCGAGCCGGACCCGCTCGGTCGCCTTCTACGAGGCGCTGGGCTTCGAGAAGCGGCGCGAGCTGCCGATCGGCGACGAGGCGGTCAACATCTTCATGGGCCTGCCCGGCGACGACGAGCGGCTCGAGCTGACCTACAACTTCGGCGTCGACTCGTACGACGTCGGCACCGGCTACGGCCACATCGCGGTCACGGTCGACGACATGGACGCCACGCTCGCCCGAGCTGGCCGAGCAGGGCATCGAGCCCGAGCGCCCGCCCTACAGCATCCGCGAGGGCGGGGCGAGGCTCTGCTTCGTCAGAGATCCGGACGAGTACCGGATCGAACTGATCGAACGCCGGTAAGGGGAGACACCGCCCCGGGCGCGCCGCGGGGTGGTGCCGTGAGCCTGCGCCGTCAGCCCTCGCTCGACACGATCGTCCAGGTGCGGCCGCCTGCCAGGTGCGCGCGAACCGCTGGGTCGCGCACCCACGAGGTCTCCTCGCTCACCCGTACGGCCAAGCGGGCCGGCCCGCCGATCGCGAGCTCGGAGAGCTCCACGACGGTCTTGTCGTTCCACTGCGGGATCGGCGCTCCGTCGAGCGTCCAGCGCGTCGTCCATGAGGCGCCGACGAGGACGGGCAGCCCGAGGTCGAGGGTCGCCGCGGGCGACAGCGTGCTGTCGCGGTTCGTCCCGAGCACCTTCGACAGTTCGAAGAACTTGCCGGTCATCGCCTCTCGCTGCACCTGATCGAACGGCCAGTTGATGAACCGCATGAGCGAGCCCCAGCTCGGACGGTAGATCCCGTACTGCGCATAGACGGCGCCCTCCCAGGAGCTGATCGACTCGTAGCCGGTGATGCTGGGCTCGCCCATCCAGCGCCACCACTTCTTCTGCATCGCGAGCTGCTGATCCGCAGTCAGCGTCGAGACGTTGATGTGCGACGGTTCGCGACCGGAGTAGACCGTCCCGTCGGCGTAGTCGTATTCGTCGTGCATCTGGCCGATGCTGTGCCCTAGCTCATGCGCGACGATCTCGGCAGACCAGATGTTGGTGCCCGAGAACGTGACGAGCTTGCGGTCCCAGTACCCGGCACCGCCGTAGGTGTCCGAGTTGATCACGACGAGCATGTGGTCGACTTCCGGCGCCCGAGTCGCGTACGCGCGGGCCTTCGCCGTGTCGACGCAGATCAGCCGGTCGATGCCGCTGCAGAAGTAGTACGCGTCGAGCGCGGTGTCCCGCTCGATCCCCAGCGTCGGATCGTTGTCGACGCCGGAGTCCTCGGAGACGACGTTCACGGCCCAGACGTTGAAGAAGTTCTGGTAGCGCGAGTACGGCGAGATCGTTGCCAGCTCGGCCCAGCGGGCCCTGGCGTGGGCCAGGAATTCGTCCTGCTCGTCCGCGGTGTAGCCGTCGCCGAGAAAGACGATGTCGAACCGGTTGGCTGTCGGGCCGGTCCGCTGAATCTCCGTGACGCTCGTCCGGCCGAGTTTCGCCGCCGGCACCGTGCCGGAGTCGAGCGTCGGGACCGTCGCGCGGCTGATTCGGCCGTCCGGAGCGAAGTCCTCGACCGGCTCGCGCGGCGGTGACGCCCAGCTGGCGGCCGCGCCGCCGGCCGGGAGCGCGAGACGGCGATCAGCGCCGCCGCGCCGATCAGTCCGAGCACACTACGAAAACGTCGTTGAGCCATGTCGTTATCTCCCCCTCGGCTGCGACGGTTACGGGGCGCAGCCTATGCCTTGCCTGTGAGAACGTTCCAGACCCCGGGGCCCGGCGATCTCGCGCCTGGCCCCGCCAGAACCGGTGATCACCTCTAGGGCTTCCCGCGGCGGATCTAGGGCTTTCCAGCTAGAGGCTCAGGCAGGTGCGGCCTAGCCTCGAAGGCAATGACAGAACGTCCACGCCTAGCCGATTGAGGGGGAGTCATGAGTGACACGAGACCGCACGCCGACGAGCACCGAGACAGGTTCCTCGCCCGCCTGCGCGCACGGCTGAGCTACGCCAACGTCATGGCCACGCTGGGGGTGTTCCTCGCGCTGACCGGGACGGCGACCGCGGCGATTGTCCTGCCGCGCGACAGCGTCGGGGCGGAGCAGATCCAGGCGGATGCGGTGCGCTCGCCCGAGATCCAGGCGGATGCCGTCCGCGGCTCGGAGATCCTCGACGAGAGCGTCGTGCTCGCCGATCTCTCGCCCGGAGCCCGCACCTCGCTCGACGCTCCGCGCCTACGCGTCGACGACGGTGGACCGTCTTGGGGGTCCGTCGAGGATTGCTCCGACATGCTGAACTGCCCGAACCTCATGGTGGTCCACCTCCCGGCGGGGAGCTCGCTCGTTCAGGCCAAGCTCGCCCTGCTCGACGATTTCCGGAACAACGGCTCCACCTGCGCCCTCGTCGAGAGCGACACCGAAGATCGTCGACGATGCGCCCTACCTCGGCGAAGGTCTCGAGACGAGGAACGCCAGACGAGCGAGCAGGTCAAGTTGATGGCCGTCGTGACCACCGCGCCCGGCGTCGACTCCACCACCGTCGCGGTGCGATGCGAAGAAGCACACGGAGGACGTCCAGATGTACTGGGACAAGGGCAAGCTCACGGCGATCGAGGTGAAGGGCGAGGCGCAGACGGACTAGAGGCTCAGTAGAGCACGGATTCGCGGTCACGAACCGCGTCTGGATTGCGTTGCGTGGCGCCCCTGTGGGGGTAGATGAGTGGGTGCGAGCGGGTGGCGGGATGGCGTGGCCGAGGTCGCGTCACTCTCGCGTGCAGCGTTGCTCGCGTTGGTGCTCGTGGGCGTGCTCGCGTTCGGTTTTGTGCTCGTGTCTCGCTCGCTTCAGGGTGAGACGCCGCTGGGAGCTAGCCGTTTCGACAGATCCGATTGCGCTCTACGTCGTGGAGAACGGGAAGGTCGAGGAACGCAGATCGGGTGTCGGGCCGGCGTGGTCGCCCGACGGGAGACGATTGGCCTACAAGGGCGACTTCGACGGCAGGATCTGGGTCGACGACCGCCCCTTCCTGCTCGACGTTGGCATTGGAGGCGAAGTGCAGTGGACGCCGGACGGCCGATCGTTGCTCTTCGAGGGCAACGGCATTCGGCTCCTGGACCGAGGACGGGAGCGGATCGACTCGTGGCTCCGGGCATGGCGCCTGCCTTGTCGCCGGACGGAGAAACGGTGGCGTACCTGCGCTACAGGCGGACGAAGCGCACCGGGCAGCTCGTTGGGTCGAGGCTCCAGCTCGTGCCTCTCACGGGGGGCACGCCTCGCATCGTCGCGAGGACGCGCGGCCCTGAGTCCGGCCGACATTTCGAGCGCGCCCGCAGTGGCTCCCCGATGGGACGGCTGTCGTGATCGCTCGACGGGTCGCCGGAACGGAAGTGTGGGCGATCGAGCTCATACGACTCGACGGCCGCAGACGCGTCCTCGCGCCTCGAGCGAGCCCGGACTTCACTCTGTCGCGTGACGGTCGCTCTCTCGTCTACCTGCGGGGCCACACGTGGTCGTCGCGAACGAGGCGGACGCGAGGAGACTACCGCTGCGCGGCCTGATCCCGAGCGCGATCCCGCAGTGGTCGAGTACGACGGCTTCAGCTGGTCGCCTGACGGCCGCGAGGTCGCCTTCTCGGTCGGAGGCGCCGACCTAGCTTCCCCGACCTCCGACATGCTCCTCCGCGTCTACGCCCTCGACGTCGCCACCGGCAAGATCCGCCGACTCGCCGAGATCCACGGCGCCTCTGCCGCACGGCTCGCCTGGAACCCGCGCAGCGCATCGGTCTCTGGCGCGTAGCCGGCGTCTGTAAAGGGCGTGACGGTACGGGTGTCGTTCGCGTGAACGACCGCCCCCTTGCTTCGTCGTAGCGTCGTGGTACAGCACTACGCACCCTGAGGACGCGGCCTCCCGGGTGGCTCACCGGCGGCCCCCGGCTCGCCGCGAAAGGAGAAAGCAATGCCTCGATGGGCAGAAGAGCGTTACCGAGGCGGAAAGATGGTCGACCTGCCCGGGTTTCCACGCCCGCTTTACCCGCCGGATGTGGCCGAGCAGGGGAAACGGCCGTCGATCGACGGCCCGGACGTGGTCGCGTACAAGCGCGCGGCTGCTCGCCTCGGCCGCTGGGAGTGGGATCCCGATGGTTGGGACGAGACGTACTCCAGACGTTCGCGCACGGGAAGAACGGCGGAAACGCGGCCGATTCAGGAATCGCAGGCGTGCAGCGGCAGGCGCACCTGCGGCCGGCGAGCGGCTGGATCGGCGAGCGCACGTTCAACCTCCTGCGCTCGGTCAAGATCCCTAACGGGCTTCCTCACGCCGGCGAGCACGCGATCGATGCGGTCGCCCAGCGCTCCTGATCGAGGCCTGGGACACGTTCAAGGGCTCGCCGATTCCACCGCCGACGGGGACTGTTCGCGCTGCGGCGCTGGCGGAAGCGAGCAGGTGGATCGGGACGAAGGAGTCGCCGCCCAACTCGAACCGGGTCAAGTTCAGCGAGTGGTACGGGATGATCGACTTCTGGTGCGCCATGTTCGTGACCTACTGCTACGAGATAGGCGCTCAGAAGGTCGGTACCGATTCTCCGACGTTTTCGCGGGGGAACAGGTACGCGTACGTGCCCTACGTGCTGAACGACGCCAAAAAGGGTCGTTACGGCCTGTCCGTGGTCTCGAGCCCCGAGCCCGGGGATCTGGTGATCTACGACTGGACCCGCGACGGGGAGCCTGACCACATCGGGCTCTTCGAGAAGTGGGTGTCGTCGACGCAGTTCACTGCGATCGAGGGCAATACCTCGATCGACAACGACTCGAACGGCGGCGAGGTGATGCGGCGCACCCGCGCCTCGGGTTCAGGCTACGGAGTCGTCTTTGCGCGTGTACAGGAGCCCATCGCCTAGCGGTCGGGTACGAGCTAGCGCGGCCGAAACGAGGCGGACGCTAGGTTTCGGACGCGCCGTGGCCGAATCGACCGCCAGCTTCGTCTTCGCCGACATCGCGGGCTTCACCGCACTGACCGAGGCCCACGGTGACGAGGAGGCCGTCGTGCTCATCGAGCGGTTCGGGGACTCGGTCGCCGCGGAGCTTCCGGCCGTGGGCGGCGAGCACGTGAAGACGATCGGCGACGCGCTCATGCTTCGCATCCCCGAGCCCGGGCCGGCGATCCGGCTCGGGCTCCGGATCGTGCGCGGCGTCTTCGGCGAGCACGGCGCACCGGCGATCCGCGTCGGCCTGCACCACGGCTCCGCGATCGAGCGGGACGGCGACTACTTCGGTGCGGCCGTGAACCTCGCGGCCCGTGTCTCCGCGCTCGCGGCGGGCGGCGAAGTGCTGGTGTCGGGATCGACCGCTGCCCTCGTGCCCGACCTCGACGGCGTCGTCTACGAGTCCCGCGGCAGGCACGCACTCAGGAACGTCAGCGAGCCGGTCGAGATCTTCGCCGCGCTCGACGTCGGCGAGACGGCCGATCAGCTCCCCGTCGACCCGGTATGCCGGATGGCAGTGGATCCCGAGCGCGCGCCGGGGCGCCTGCTCCACGACGGGAACGCGTACTTCTTCTGCTCGCTCGCGTGCGCGGGCGAGTTCGCCCGGCAACCCGAGCGGTTCGCCGCGGACTGACCTCGCGTCTACCGGAGGGCCGAGTGCACCAGCGGCGCGTACCCGCTGCTGTTGCCGTTGCGGTTGGGGTGGTAGCTCTCGACGGTGGCGAAGAGGTTGAGGCCGTTCAGCCACGCGCTCCCCGAGCACACCGCGTGGCCGGTGAAGGCTGCGATCGCGCTCGTATACGTCACCCCGGCCAGGCCGGCCCGCTCCCTGCTCAGCTGGTCGATCGCGTCGGAGAGCTGGTTGGCCTTCGTTCGCTCGGTCGACGTGATCCCGAAGGAGCCGAAGCAACTCGCGGACGAGAAGATGAACGGGTAGCCGAGGACGACGACCCGTGCGCTGAGCGCACGGCTCCGGATCGCGGAGTACACCGCATCGAGCCGCGGGGCCAGAACCGTGCGGAGGCCGGCGCGCGTGTTGTCGAGCGCGGTCGAGCAACTGGCGAGCGTGCACTGCACGATCAGGTCGGCGAAGCCGATGTCGTTGCCGCCGATCGTGACGGTGACGATGGTGGTGTCGGCCGTCACCGAAGCGATCTGGTTCGACAGCAGGCTCGAGGTCGTCGCGCCCGAGCAGGCGACGAACGTCAACGACGTGTCGGCGCGCTGCTGGGCCACCAGCCAGGGGTAGGCGAACACGCCGCGCCGGCAAGAGCTGGACAGTGTGTAGCTGCCGGTGCCGACGCCCGAAGAGAAGCTGTCGCCCAGCGCGACGTAGCGGTCGGCGCCGGCTGCGACGGGCGTCGCAACGATGCTGAGCGCCAACAGCGAGGACACCAGCACGCCGATGCGCGCGGCTCGCGACGAGAGCATGGTCTACCTCCTTGCCCGGGACCCGACTCGAAGGGGCGAGATCGGGCGCGACCCTACCACCGCGCCGGGTGCGCGCCAAGGCGCTACTCCGGTAGCAGGCCGTCCTTGTAACGCGTCTCCCGGGGCGGCGGGAAGCGCGCGTCCGCGATGTCGTTGTCCTGGGTGTCCTCGGGCGAGCTCGCGTTGTAGCGTGCGGCCGTCTCGTCGGCACAGGAGAAGCCCCACGGGCCGTCCTTCTGGAACTGTCGCGAGCTCGCGCACAGCAGGACGCACGGCCCGTCGCCGGCGCCCGCGAACGCGTGCTTCGTCTCGGGAGGACAGTGCACGAAGTCCCATTGCTTGAGCGGCCGCTCCTGCCCCTCGACGATGAGCACCGCCTCGCCGTGCAGGACGAGGAAGTCCTCCTGCTCGGTCTCCCAGTGGTAGGTCCCGGTCGGCTCCCCGGGCTCGACCACTCGGATCGCCATCCCGAGCATGGGGAAGAAGGTCTCGGCCTCGTACTCGTCGTACCCGGTGAGGGGCACGCTGTGCCCCTGGCCCGGCTTCTCGAACCAGCGTGTGTCACGCGCGTTCAGCACGAACCAGCCCGGGCTCACGGGCAAGAGCCCGGCCTCCGTCTCCTCGAGCCTGGCCTCCGGGACCATGGCCCGATGATACGGACCCTACGCAGCCGCGAGTCTGTGCTCGCGGGCGCCGACGACGTCGAGGATCGGGCCGTCGAAGTGCTCCGCGACCCGCTCGACGAGGCGGTCCGAGTCCCGGGTCGCGAGCACGATCTCGTCGGCGGGGAAGAGCCGGAGCGCGTCGATCGCCGCGCGCAGCGGCTCGCCGTCCCCGATCGTCCCCTCCGCGTGGATGCCCCGCGCCGCGAGCCGCGCGATGCAGCTGCGAGTCGAGTGAAGTGCTGGCGCGACGACGAGCACCCGGGTGGCGCCCCCGCCCGGGCCGGCGACCGCCGCTTGGAGCTCGTCGCCGGTGGCGATCCCGTCCGCGATCACGAGGATGTGCTTGGTCATGACGCTCTCCTTCCAGGTCGGTGTTCGGTCTCGTCGCAGGAGACCGGACCCGTCTGAGAGCCGCCTAAGGCGGGGGTGAAGCTGCGATGAAGCTCTCGTCGAGGAGGATCGCCGTCGCTGCCCGCTAACGCACCTTGCCGAGCCTCGCTGCGAGAAGAGTGCGGTTCAACGCGGGGAACGGCGTCGTGAACGGGGGATGCCGCTTGAAGTAGAAGCCCTCGAGGCGACCCGACGCGAAGTGATCGGAGGGCACGTCGACGCGGGCTTCGTACGTGGCCGGAAACACCTGCTGCGGCTGACGTTGGAGGCGGTCGTAAAGCGCCTGGATCGCCATCTGCTCCGGCTCGTCCTTTGACCAGAACGGAACCTGTCCGTCATCGAGCACGATCGCCGGTTGGAGGAGTCCGAGGCCGCGGAGCCAGCCGCGCATCTTGACGACGGCGACAGGTGTCGGCGTGCAGTAACCGACGAGGCTGCCGCCATCCGCGAGTGTGAAGTCGGTCGCGACGACGAACATCCCCGTCTCGCTCTCAGGGTCGTCGGCGCGCACCAGATCCGGGCGTGGGCGAAGGTCGCCCCCATACGGCCCACCGTCTCCTGTCCCGACTTCCTCCCAAACGCTGCAACGATGGAGGTCGTCAGGCTTCAGCGCTCGGGTCGTCCGCATCGGCATGTTGTTGCCCTTGTTGGGCGACCCTTACCACTTCACGGCTCAAACATCCTCGGCTGGGCCAGCGTTCACGAATGTCCCCCGAGGCGCCTAGCCCCATTCGGCGGCGCGTCGCCAGGGTATTGACGTTTCAGACGGACTCGTAGGTGAGGTAGGCGAGGTCGTCGACGGTCCGGGTCTCGACGAGGCGCACCGGCCTTTGGTCGCTGGTCTCGCCGAAGAGGCGCTCGCCCGCCCCGAGCACGACCGGGTAGATCATCAGCCGCAGCTCGTCGACCAGGTCGTTCTCCATCAGCGTACGGACGAGCCGGATGCTGCCGGCGACGACGATCTCTCCGTCTAGCTCCTCCTTCAGCTTCGAGACCTCCTGCATCGACGTCCCAGCAAGCTCCGTCGAGTTGTTCCAGTCGGGATCCTTGAGGGTCGAGGACACGACGTACTTGGGCATGTCGTTCAACCTGTCCGCCAGTTCGCCACGTCCGGGATGGCCACGCGCCGCGAGAACTCGTAGCGTTCGCCGACACGAAGACTGGGCCTCCGCGCCAGCGCCTCGTCCAGCAGGCCTGGCCGCATCATCGCGACCCCGTCGCCGACACGACCGACCCAGCCGCAGCGCCTCGAACCCTTCCGCACCGGCCGGGTCCTCGACGACTCCGTCGAGCGTGACGTTCCCGCTGACACGATCTTGCCCATCTCGCTCGACGTGCTAGCCGCCCAGGAACGTAGCAATGTCGCGCGGCGCCGTCGTCCTCTCGCTTGAGGAGCTTCGACGCCGCTCGTCAGGTAGTGGCGTCCGCGGGCTGTGCCCCGGCGGACAGTCGCGCGCAGCGACACCGTCAGCGCGACGATAATCGTCGCCCGTGACCGGGTCGACCCTGTACGGACCTCGACAATCGCGCTTCGCGGCCTACCTCGAGCGCCGCGAGGAGCGGCGTCCCGACCCCGTCTTCCGCGAGCTGAGGAGGCGCCTGCTCTCCGGCGTCACCGGTGGGCGGGTGATCGAGGTGGGCTCGGGCGACGGCCGCTCGTTCGAGCACTACCCGCCCGGCGCGGCGAGCGTGCTCGCCGTCGAGCCGGATCCGACCGCGCGGGAGAACGCCGCCGAGCGGGCGCGGAGCGCGGCGGTTCCGATCGAGGTGGTCGAGGGAGTCGCCGAGGCGCTGCCCGCGGAGGACGGGACATTCGACGTGGCCGTCGTGATGGGCGTCCTCTGCAGCGTGCCGGAGCCCGCCGCGGCTCTCGCCGAGCTGCGCCGCGTGCTCCGGCCCGGCGGGGAGCTCCGCTTCTGGGAGCACGTGCGCTCGCCGCGAGCCGCGCTCCGAGCGGTCCAGCGCGCCGGCGACGCGCTGTTCTGGACGCGTGCGCTCGGCGGTTGCCACACCACCCGCGACACGCTCGCCGCGATCGAGGCCGCGGGGCTTCGAGGTCGCGGAGGTGGAGCGCGGCTTCCACGCCTCGTCGCTGGCTGACGGTTACGTCTGCGCCGTACGTGCTAGGGGTCGCCCGCCGCTGACCTCGTCGTCGGCGAAGAAGCGCTCGACCTCGGCCAGGTCGTCGACCAGCGGGCAGGAAGGAAGGGCCTCGAGCAGGTGCTCGCCGTAGGCGCGCGTGTAGAGCCGGGGGTCGAGGATCGCCGCCACGCCGCGGTCGGCATGCCCGCGCACGAGGCGGCCGAAGCCCTGACGCAGCTGGAGCGTCGCGACCGGCAGCGCGTAGTCGCGGAACCAGTCGCCGCCCTGCTCGGAGATCCGCTCGCAGCGCGCCTCGGTCAGCGGGTCGCCCGGCGAGGCGAACGGCAGCTTGTCCATCACGAGCAGCGAGAGCGACTCGCCGGCGACGTCGACGCCCTGCCAGAACGTCGACGTGGCCACGAGCACGGAGTCCGTCTCGGCCCGGAAGCGCTCGAGCAGGCGTTCGCGTGGCGCCTCGCCCTGGACGAGGACGTCGTACGGCAGCCGCTCGCGCAGCCGCCCCGCCAGCTCGCCGAGCATCCGGTAGGACGTCGTCAGGACGAGCGCCCGGCCCCGCGAGGCCAGGCAGAGCGCCTCGACCTGCTCCGCGACCGACTCCTCCCGCGGCTCGCGCAGCCGCTTCGGGACATACAGGAGCGCCTGGGTGCGGAAGTCGAACGGCGACCCGGCGTCGAAGCGGTCGGCGTGCTCGAGGCCCAGTCGCCGCTCGACGAACCCGTGCTCGAGCGTCGCGGACACGAGGATCGCCGTCGGCCCCTCGGCCCAGAGCGAGTCGCGCAGTCGCTCGGAGACGTCGATGGGCGCGTGTGCGAGCACGCCCGGCTCGGCCCAGACGACCACGTTGGGCGTCGGCGGCTCCAGGCAGATGCCGACGTCACGGGCGAGCCCGCGAGCACGGATTGCGACGGCGTCGAGCTCGTCGTTCTTGCCCCAGGCCGCCTGCGCGACCCGCTCGAGCTCGTCGATCAGGACGAGGGCCTCCTCGCGCGGGAGCTGCCGGACGCGGCTGCGACCGCTCGGCGGAACGACGCGGCGCAGGAGCTCCTCCGCAGCTGCCTCGAGGCGCGCCTCCGCTCGCGGTGGCAGGGCGACGCGAGCCTCGGAGGCTGCCTGGGCCGCGTCGGTCGCCAGGCGGCGCACGGCCGCGACGGTGATCCGTGCCCCGAGCCAGCTCGCAGCGCTTTCCTCGAGCTTGTGTGCCTCGTCGAAGACGACGGCGTCGTGCTCGGGCAGGACGCGCGCGCCGTCGCCGCCTTCGCGCAGCGCGAGGTCGGCGAAGTAGAGGGCGTGGTTGGCGATCACCAGGTCGGCCTGGGCCGCGCGTTGCCGAGCGCCCTCCGCGAAGCACGTCGACACGCGCGCGCAGCGCCGGCCGAGGCAGCGGTCGGAGCCGACCGCGAGCTCGCTCCACAGCGCCGTGCTCGGCTCCTCGTCGAGCTCGGCCCGGTCGCCGGTCGCGGTCGACCCGATCCACGGCAGCATCCGCTCGTAGCCCGCCTCGTCGCCGAGCAGGCCGAGGCCGTTGAGCTCGACCGTCTCGACGCGCCGGCGGCAGAGGTAGTTCTGCCGCCCCTTGACGACGGCGACTCGCACCTTGCGGCCGAGCGCCTCGGCCGCGAGCGGCACGTCCTTCGTGAGCAGCTGCTCCTGGAGCGCCTTCGTCGCGGTCGCCACCACGACGCGGCGGCCGGACGCGAGCGCCGGCACGAGGTAGCCGAGGCTCTTGCCCGTGCCGGTGCCGGCCTGCGCCAGCAGGTGTTCCTCGTCGGCGAGCGCACGCTCGACCGCCGCTGCCAGGGCCAGCTGCTCGGGCCGGTGCTCGTAGTCGAGGAGAACGGAAGCGAGGCGGTCGAACGCGTCCACGCCGAGAAGGCTAGGGGGCGCACCTGCTGTTGCCCGCGTGATCGAATACGGCCGCGTGCAGACCGTCACGCCCTACCTGCTCTACGAGGACGCCGAGGCCGCGGTCGAGTCCTGCTAGAGCGCGGTCTGCACGCGTCCGAGCGCCTCGCGTCCGCGCTCGGTCAGCTCGACCTGCCGACGCGTGACGCGGACGAGGCCCGAGCTGAGCGCGTCGTCCCAGACGGCCAGCCTCGGACAGTTGCTGCGCCACGCCTCGAGCGTTTCCGTATACGAGCGCGGGCGGCCGTCGATCCAGCTCAGTAACTCGAGGGTGGGGGCGTCGGTGTGCTCCGTGCCCTCAACGTAGCACCGGCCGCCGCAACCGCAGCATCGCGATCACGCATCTACGATCGCCGCGTGACCGTCGAGGAGTGGGCCACTGCATACGGGCGTGCGTGGGCGGAGGCCGACGAGGACGCGATCGCCGGCCTGTTCACCGAGGATGCCGTCTACCGCTCCGCTCCATTTCGCGAGCCGTACAGGGGCAGGGACGAGATCTGCGCCTACTGGCGGCGCGGCGCGGGCACCCAGAAGGACGTGCGGGTCCGGATGGGCCGTCCCTTCGTCGACGGCGAGCGTGCCGCCGTGGAGTGGTGGGCGACGATGGACGACCCCGACGACGGCGAGGTCACGCTGCCCGGCTGCCTGCTGCTTCGCTTCGCCTCCGACGGTCGCTGTGCCGAGCTGCGTGAGTACTGGCACGTCCAGCCGGGCCGGCACGAGCCACACGACGGGTGGGGGACCTAGGCCGGCTGTTTGAACCCTTCGCGGGGACTCGCGCGAAGACCCTCCGACATGTACCTCGAGCTGGAGGGTGAAATGCACCTTTCTCGTTCTCTTCGGCGCGGCGTCGTTCTCGTCGCGCTCCTCGCACTGACTGCGCCGCTGGCGGCGTTCGCCGACAAGGGCAAGGGCGACCGTGACGACTGGCAACGCGGCAACGCCCGCGAGTTCTACGCCACCGACACCGGAAACAACCTGCTCCGGTTCAGCTCGGACGATCCGGGCCGCCTGCGCGCCAAGCAGATCACCGGCCTGCCGGCCGGGGTCTCCCTCAAGGGGATCGACTTCCGGCCGGCGTCCGGCGACCTGTACGCGCTCGGCAGCGACAAGGTCGTGTACCGGGTGAACACGCGGACTGCGATCGCGGTCCCGGAGGGGAAGAGCTTCGACCTGAGCCCCTCGATCCTGATGGGCGGCAACAACGGGTTCGACTTCAACCCCACCGTCGACAAGATCAGGGTCACCAGCGACGCGCGCGAGAACATCCGGCTCAACCCGGACGACGGCACGCTGCTGTCGGTCGACACGATGCTGACCCCCGCTGACGTGCAGATCGTCGGGTCGGCGTACACGAACTCGTCGTTCACGGCGTTCGCGACCCGACCGACCGTGACCGAGCTCTACGCCTACGACGTCAGCGGCGCAGTGGACCGGCTCTGGATCCAGCGGCCGGCCAACGCCGGCACGCTGATCATGCCGCTGTCCACGGGCCTCCGCCTGCGGAGCAGCCTCGGGTTCGACATCGCCGGCGCGAACAACGTCGGCTGGGTCGCGGGCACCCAGCAGAGCAGCTTCCGCAATCGCCTGTACAAGGTCGACGTGACCACCGGGCAGGCCAAGTCCATGGGCCGCATCGGCGACGGGACCCGCACGATCACCGGTCTCGCCGCGGTGCAGGACCAGGATCGGTAGGACGCCTTGACCACGGGGCGGGCCACCTGCGGCGCGGCCCGCCCCGAAGCGCGCCCGAACCGCAGCCGTCGCTGCGGCGAATCCGGAGCGCCGCCATGGAATGGAACTCGACAGTCGCCGCCGAACGGTTCGCGGCCGAGGAGGCCGGGCTCGTGGCGCTCGTCGCCGCCGGCGACCGGGACGAGCCGCTCGTCGAGCTCTACCGCCGCTACGCCAAGCGCATCTACGGGCTCGGCCTGCACCTGCTCGGCGACCGCGGTCTCGCGGAAGACCTCGTGCAGGAGACCTTCGTCCGCCTCTGGCGGTCCTCGCCGCGTTTCGACCCCGACCGGGGATCGGTGAAGACGTTCGTGTTCACGCTCGCGCGCAGAGCGGCCGTGGATCTCTGGAGGCGCAGGCGCGAGCCCCATGCTGTCGCGGCTCACGGGCCGGAGCAGGCCGTCGACGACGACTCGTTCGAGGAGCTCCTGCTCTCACTCGAGCTCCGGGACGCGCTCGACGAGCTGACCGCGAACCATCGCGAGGTGCTCGAGCTGCACTACCGGGCAGACCTCACCCAGCAGCAGATCGCCGACCGGCTGGGGATTCCGCTCGGCACGGTCAAGACCCGCACGTACCACGCGCTGCGGGCGCTGAAGCGGCAACTCGAGGAGCGCGATCTCGTTGACTGAGAACGGAACGCTCCACCACGACCTGGCGGCCTACCTGCTCGACGGTCTTGCTCGCTGGGAGCGCGAGCGCTTCGAGCGCCACCTCGAGACGTGCGAGCCGTGCCGTTCCGAGCTCGCCGATCTGCGTAGTCCGGCCGTGCTCGGCGCGCGGGCCGCACCGCCGTTCGTCCTGCCCCGCGGGCTGGAAGGGCGCACGTTCGCTGCGATCGAGCGCGCGGCCGGCGCCGCACCGACCCCGCTCGTGCCCCGTCGTGCCCGGTTCGGCAGGTCGCGGCTGCTCGCCGTCGCGGCCGCTGCGGCGGTGGCGGCGTTCGCGTTCGTCGCCGCGACCCGGCTGGGCGGCGAGGCCGGCCCGGTCGAGCTCGAGACGGCTCTCTCGTCACCCCTCGGTGGGCCCGAGCAGGCGACAGTCGAGGTGCGGAAGACCGGGATCGGCCGCGTGATTCGCTTCGACAGCGACGACCTGCCCATCCTGCCGAAGGGCGAGTACTACGAGCTCTGGTTCGTCGCGCCCGGCGACACGCTCGGCCAGCCCGAACCGGATCTCGGCCGGCACCTTCCACCCCGACGAGAACGGGCGCTCGCACGTCCGCTTCGCGGCGGCGGTCGATCCGGCCGCGTACCCGGTCCTGAGCGTGACCGCAGAGCCCGGCGACGGAGACCCGAGGCGGACAGGCCCCGAGGTCCTCCGCTCGCAACCGCGCAGGCGCTAGGCCCGCCGCCGGTCGGGAATCAGCTCGAACAGGGCCAGCAGGCCGGTTGTCACGCTGAGAACGAGGTCGACCGCGGTCACCCAGCTCAGCCCCGCGACCAGGGCGGCGGTGGCGAAGACCACCGAGAGCAGGATCAGCAGCAGCCGGCCGGTCGACCGCATCCGCCGGTTCGTCGCTGCCGCGAGCGCGATCGCGAGCACGACCACGACGAGCACGCCCGGCGGCGGAGCGGCCTCGGTGCCGACGACGGCCGCGGCGAGCGCCCACGCGAACAGCCCGACGGCCGCCCAGACCGCCGGCGACGGCGTCAAGCCGGGCCGGTCGGCGCCTCGGGCCCACCCGCCGTGCGGCCCCGCGCCCGTGCGGCCGGCCCCTCGGCCGAGCCGGCCCGGGTGTGCTCGTTCCAGGCCTCGTCCAGCACGTCGCCGAGGATCCCGGCGATCTCGTCGAACTCGTGCGGGCCGGCGATCAGCGGCGGCGAGATCTGCACGACCGGGTCGCCGCGGTCGTCGGCACGGCAGATCAGACCGCGCTCGAACAGGCGCGGCGAGAGAAAGCCGCGCAGGAGAGTCTCCGATTCCTCGTCCGAGAAGCTCTCGCGCGTCTCCTTGTCCTTCACGAGCTCGAGCGCGTAGAAGAAACCCGAGCCGCGCAGGTCGCCGGCGATCGGCAGGTCGAGCAGCTGCGCGAGCGTCGACCGGAAGCGGTCTTCGTGCTCGCGGACGTGCTCGACGATGCCCTCGCGCTTCATGATCTCGATGTTCTTGAGCGCGATCGCGCACTGCACCGGGTGGCCGCCGAAGGTGATTCCGTGCGCGAAGCTGGCCGAGCCCTCGAGGAACGGCTCCATCACCGAGTCGCTCGCGATCACGGCGCCGATCGACGCGTAGGCGGAGGAGAGGCCCTTCGCGCTCGTGATCAGGTCCGGTCTCACGTCGTAGCGCTCGGAGCCGAACCAGTGGCCGAGGCGGCCGAAGCCGGTGATCACCTCGTCGGCGCAGAGCAGGATCCCGTACTCGTCGCACAGCGCGCGCACGCCCGGGAAGTAGCCGGCCGGCGGGGTGAACGCGCCGCCCGCGTTCTGGACCGGCTCCATGATCACCATCGCGACCGTCTCCGGGCCTGCGGCCTCGATCGTGTGCTCGAGGTCGTCCAGCAGGAAGGCGGTGAACTCCTCCTCTGTCTCGTCGGCGGGGCGGTGGTAGCGGTTCGTGTTGCGGACGTGGTGCACATCGGGCACCAGCGGCTCGAAGGGCGCGCGCAGCGCGGCGATGCCGTTGATCGAGAGCGCGCCCATCGTCGTTCCGTGGTAGGCGACGTTCCGCGAGATCGCTTTCCAGCGGCGCTCGCCGCGGGCGGCGTGGTGCTGGCGCGCGAGCTTCCAGGCGGACTCGACCGCCTCCGACCCGCCGGAGACGAAGAAGACCCGGTTCAGGTCGCCGGGCGCGAGCGAGGCGACCTCCGCGGCCAGCTCGATCGCGCGCGGGTGCGCGTACGACCAGTTCGTGTAGAAGGGCAGCTCGCGCAGCTGCGCCGCCGCGGCCTCGCCGACCTCCTCGCCGAACGAGTACCCGATCTGCACCGCGAACAGCCCGGCCAGCGCGTCCAGGTAGCGGCGGCCCTCGTCGTCCTCGAGGTAGCACCCCTCGCCGCGCACGATGATCGGCGGCGCCGAGTCGCGGTACTCGCCCATGCGCGTGAAGTGCAGCCAGAGGTGGTCGCGGGCCAGGCGCTTCAAGTCGCGGGCGGGCGCGGCGGTCTGGGGCGAGCTCATGCGTTTCCCTTCGTTCGGCGGTTTTGCCACAGGATGTTGACCAGCATCAGGCCGAGGGCGACGACGAAGATCGCGCTGGCGACGACGTTCACCTGCGGCGGGACGGCGACGCGGGCCGAGCCCCAGACGAACAGCGGGAACGTCGTCTCGGAGCCGGCGTTGAAGTACGTGATCACGAAGTCGTCGATCGAGATCGCGAAGCCGAGCAGGGCCGCGCTCAGGATCGCCGGCGCGATCAGCGGCAGCGTGACCTTGCGGAACGTCGTCCACTCGTTCGCTCCGAGGTCCAGGGCCGCCTCCTCGAGATGGCGGTCGAAGCCGACGAGGCGTGCTTTCACGGTCACGACGACGTAGCTGATGATGAACATCACGTGCGCGATGAAGATGCGTCGTGAAGCCCGTGGCGAACCGCATCTGGAGGAACAGGGTCAGCAGCGAAGCGCCGAGCACGATCTCCGGCGTCGCCATCGGGAGAAAGACGAGCATGTTCGTCGGGCCACGGCCCCGGAAGCGATGGCGGACGAGCGCCAGCGCGATCATCGTGCCGAGCACGGTGGCGACCACCGTCGCCAGCAGCGCGATCTCGAGCGAGAGGATGACCGCCTCCCGGATTCCGAGCACGGCGTCCCAGTTCACCCAGTTGTCGAAGGTGAACGCTGTTCCAGGTGTAGTTGAAGCGGCCCGCGGGCTGGTTGAACGAGAACGCGATCACGACCGCGATCGGAAGCAGCAGGTAGGTGAACGCGAGCACCGCGTAGACGGTCAGCACGTGATGGCGCACGAACGCCCACACGCGCGTAGCCAGGCCGGGCCGCGAGCGGGCGGGGAGGGTCTCGGCGGCGGTCGTCATCCCGTCAGCTTCTCCGTGCCGACGACCCGGGCGTACACGAGCAGCGAGATCGTGATCAGCGCCATCAGGACGAAGGACAACGCCGCGGCCGCCGGGTAGTCGATCAGCTCGAGGAACTTCGACTGGATGACGTTCCCGATCATGTACTGGTTCGGCGTCCCGAGCAGCTGCGCGTTGATGAAGTCGCCTGCGGCGGGGATGAAGCAGAGCAGCGTCCCGGCCACGATGCCCGGCGCCGAGAGGGGCAGCGTCACGCGCAGGAACGCCTTCGTCCGGCTCGCGTAGAGGTCCTGCGCCGCCTCGAGCAGCCGCGCGTCGATCTGCTCGAGCGAGACGTACAGCGGCAGCGCCATGAAGGGCAGGAAGTTGTAGGTGATGCCCGCCACGACGGCGAGCGTGGTCGCGAGCAGGCGTCCGTCCGCGGACAGGACGTGGATGTCGCGCAGGAAGCCGACCACGGGCCCCTCGTCGGCGAGGATGTTCTGCCAGGCGAGCGTCCGGATCAGGTAGGTGACGAAGAAGGGCGCGATGATGATCAGCAGCAGCAGGTTCTTCCAGCGCCCCCCGCGGAACGCGATCCAGTAGACGAGCGGGTAGCTGATCAGGAGCGCGGCGACCGTCGCGATGCCCGAGTAGACGAAGGAGCGGATCAGCTGCTCGTTGTAGCCGGAGATGGCGTCGCGGAAGTTCGAGAACTCCCACGTGAAGCTGTAGCCCTGCTCGAACGAGCCCGACTGCAGCGACTGGTAGCCGAGGAAGCCGAGCGGGACGAGGAAGAACACGGCCAGCCAGGCGAGGCCCGGCGCCAGCAGGAGCACCGGGGCCAGCCAGGGATGGCGGTGGATGAACGTCACGGCCGGCGCACTCGGCCTCATGCGCCGAGCAGCTTCTGCCACTGCTCGATGTAGGTCTGGTTGTTGAGCGCCTTCGAGTCGAACTGGACGACGTTCGAGAGGATCTCGTCGTCCGGGAAGATCAGCGGGTTCGAGGCCGACTCCGGATCGAGCTTCTTGGCCTCCGCCTGGACGCCCTTGACCGAGGAGATGTAGCCGTTGCCGACCGAGATCATCGCGGCGATCTTCGGGTCGTAGACGAAGTTCATGTAGGCCGACGCCGTGGCGGCGTCTCCGTCCAGCGGGATGAACATGTTGTCGGTCCAGATGTCGCTGCCCTTCTCCGGCAGGTTCCAGCGCAGGTCCTTGTTCGCCTTCAGGCCGGTGGCCACGTCGCCCGACCAGGAGAGCGCCGCGGCGATGTTCCCCTTCTCGAGGTCGCTCACGTAGTCGTTGCCGGTGAAGCGGCGAATCTGGCCGGAGTCGACCGCCTTCTTGATCTGGTCGTACGCCTTGTTGAAGCTCTCGTCGGTGACGTTGGCTCGGGTCGTCGCCGTTCTCGAGCATGATCGGGCTCATCGAGTCCGCCATCTCGGTCAGCAGGGTGACCTTCCCCTTCAGCTTCGGGTCTTCGAGCAGCTGGCTGGGGGTGGTGACGATGTCGCCGCCGCTCGCCTTCAGGTTCGTCGCGATGCCGGTGATCCCCGAGGCCCACGGCAGGCTGTAGCTGCGGTCGGGGTCGAACGGCGGGCTCATCTGCGCGTCGATCAGGTTGGTGATGTTCGGGATCCGCGCCTTGTCGAGCTTCTCCACCCACTCCTTGCTGACGAGCAGGCCCGGGAAGCGGGAGTTGTCGGTCATGACGATGATGTCGCGGTCGATCCCGCGCCCCTGCGTAGAGCGGCCCCTGGATCTTCCCGAAGTAGCTCGCGTTGTCGTTGATGTCCTCGAAGTAGGAGACCGTGACGCCCGTCTCCTGCTCGAACATCTGCGTCGACGGGCTCTTCTTCGTCTTCGGGTCGACGTCGATGTAGAGCGTGCCAGTTGGAGAAGCGCAGCGAGTCGCCGAGCTCGCTCGCAGTCGTCGTCGTCCCGCCGGCGCTCTCGCCGCCGCCGTCGTCGCCGCCGCACGCGGCGAGGATTCCCGGCAGCGTGAGCAGAGTGCCTCCGAGCGCCGCCCGGCGCAGGAGCTCGATGCGGGTGAGCTGGTCGGTCATGGTGAACCCTCCTGGGTGTAGTCGACGACGAAGGCGGCTTCCGGGGCGAAGCTGAGCTCGACGGGGAGGCCGGTGGCGACGGCGTTCGCGCCGGGCTCCGCGTTCTGGACGTAGACGGTGAGGCGGCCGGACGCCGTGTCGACGATGTACTGCGTGGCGACGCCGACGTAGGCGCTTTCGGTGACGGTGCCCGCGATCCGGTTGCCGCCGTCCTTGCCGCGCGAAGGCGAGCTTCTCGGGCCGGATCCCGACGGCGACGCGCGACCCGCTCTCGGGCAGCGCCGCGGGCGGGATCCGCACCTCGCTCGCCGCCGTCGAGGCGGACGACGCCCGAGCCCGACACGGTTCCCGGCAGCAGGTTGGAGGCGCCGAGGAAGCGGGCGACGAAAGCGGTGCGCGGCTTCTCGTACAGCTCGGTCGGTGTGCCCGAGCTGCTCGATCCGGCCCTTGTTCATGACCGCGATCTGGTCGGCCATGGTCATCGCCTCTTCCTGGTCGTGCGTGACGTGGACGAAGGTGATGCCCATGTCGTGCTGGAGCGCCTTCAGCTCGAGCTGCATCTGCTTGCGCAGCTTCAGGTCGAGCGCGCCGAGCGGCTCGTCGAGCAGCAGCACCTGCGGCCTGTTCACGAGCGCGCGCGCGAGCGCGACGCGCTGCTGCTGGCCGCCCGAGAGCTGCCGCGGCTTGCGCTTCTCGACGCCGGCCAGGTCGACCAGGCGCAGGATCTCGCGCACGCGCCCGTCGAGCTGCGACCCCTTCAGGCCGCTTGCGGCGGAGCCCGAACGCGACGTTTTCGAAGATGCGTCAGGTGCGGGAAGAGGGCGTAGCTCTGGAAGACGGTGTTGACGTCGCGCTTGTACGGCGGGAGCCCCGTCACGGACTGGTCGGCGAGGTAGATCGCGCCGGAGTCCGGCTCCTCGAAGCCGCCGATCATCCGCAGCGTGGTCGTCTTGCCGCAGCCCGAGGGCCCCAGGAGCGCGAAGAAGGAGCCCTGCGGGATCTCGATGCTGAGGTCGTCGACGGCGACGACGTCGTCGAACCTCTTGGTGACGCGTTCGAGCCTGACGTCGGAGGGCTCGGATCGCTGCTCGCCGGCCGGCTCGGATCGCAGCTCAGTCGCCATCGCGACCTCCTTCCGGCGGGATCACGAGCGCGGGGCGGCCGGTCTTCGGGCCCGGCGAGTCCGCCTGGGCCGCTGGTTGCTCCGCAGCGACGGTCGTGTCGTTCAAATGCCTAGTCGAGCTTGGCCATGACGTGCTTCACCTGGGTGTAGTCCTCGAGCGAGTACATCGACAGGTCCTTGCCGTAGCCCGACTGCTTGTAGCCGCCGTGGGGCATCTCGGAGACCAGCGGGATGTGGTCGTTGATCCAGACCGTCCCGAACTCGAGCTTGCGCGCGGCGTTGAGGGCACGCGAGATGTCGCGCGTGAACACCGAGGCCGCGAGGCCGTAGTGGACGTCGTTCGCCCAGGCGAGCGCCTGGTCGTCGTCGGCGAAGCGCTGCACCGTCACGACCGGCCCGAACACCTCGCGCTGGACGATCTCGTCGGTCTGCGCGACGTCCGTGACGACGGTCGGCTTGACGAAGAAGCCGCGGTCGCCGTTCGTGCCGCCGCCCGTGAGCACCTTGGCGCCCTTCGCGCGGTCGAGGAAGCCGAGCACGCGCTCCTGCTGCGCCTGCGAGATCACCGGGCCCCATCTCGACGTCCTCGCTCTCGGCCGGGTCGCCGACGTGGAGGCTCTCGACCGCCGGCACGAGCTCCTCGAGCAGCTTGTCGTAGATCTTCGGGCCCGCGACGACGCGGGAGGCCGCCGTGCAGTCCTGGCCGGAGTTCCAGTAGCCGCCGATCTTGATCGCCTCGGCGACCTGGGCCGGATCGGCGTCGTCGAAGACGATCACCGGCGCCTTGCCGCCCAGCTCGAGGTGGACGCGCTTCAGCGACTCGGCCGCGGCGCGCGCGACCTCCTTGCCGGTGGCGACGTCGCCGGTCAGCGACACGAGCCGCACGTCCGGGTGCCTGACGAGCCCGGCGCCGACCGGCTCGCCGTCGCCCGTGATCACGTTGAGAACGCCGGCCGGGAGCACATCGGCGGCCAGCTGGGCGAAGCGAAGCGTGGAGAGCGGCGTCTGCTCGGACGGCTTCAGCACGCTCACGTTGCCGGCGGCCAGCGCGGGCGCGAACTTCCAGACGGCCATCATCAGCGGGTAGTTCCACGGCGCGACCTGGCCGACGATCCCGAGCGGCTCGCGCCGGATCATCGAGGTGTAGCCGCGCATGTACTCGCCCGTGGAGCGCCCCTCGAGGATGCGCGCGGCACCTGCGAAGAAGCGGATGTTGTCGCTGCAGACCGGCATCTCGTCGCGCGCGTACGAGAGCGGCTTGCCCACGTTCTGCGACTCGATCTGCGCCAGCTCCTCGGCGTGCTCGTCGATCACGTCCGCGAGCCCGAGCAGCGCTTCCGCGCGCTCGCCGGGGGTCGTCTCGCGCCACTCGGCCCAGCCCTTCTTCGCGGCCTCCACGGCGCGGTCGACGTCCGCCTGCGAACCCTGGGGCACCTCGCCGATCGTCTCGCCGGTCGCCGGGTTGATGATCTCGGCCGTGTCGCCTTCGACGGCGTCGACCCACTCGCCGCCGACGAAGTTCTGGTAGCGCGCAACCGCAACGCTCATGGGGAAACCTCCGGGGTTGGTCGGAGCGGCGAGCGTACCGTTCGCCACTTGGGCGGACAAGCCAGAACCGTTGGCCGATCCTGGCGCGGATTCTTGGCCGCAGTGTCCAAGTCAGCGCCTCCCGGTCGGCAGGCCGCTCGCGGTTCCGCTTCCGACCCGCTGCGCGAGGTAGACCGGGATGATCGAGGCCACGATCACGAACAGCGCGACCACGTTGACGATCGGCTGCTCGACGGGACGGAACAGGTTGGCGTAGATCCAGATCGGCAGCGTCTGCTGCGCCCCCGAGGTGAAGACCGTGACGACGACCTCGTCGAAGGAGAGCGCGAAGGCCAGCAGCCCGCCCGCGAGCAGGGCCGTGCGCATCTGCGGGAAGGTCACGTGCCGGAACGTCTGCCACGCGTCCCCGCCGAGGTCGTACGACGCCTCCTCGAGCGAGCCGTGCAGCCGGCGCAGGCGGGCGGCCGCGTTGTTGTAGACGACGACGACGCAGAAGGTGGCGTGGCCGATGATGATCGTCAGCAGGCCGAAATCCATGCCCACGGTCGTGTAGGTGGTCTGCAGCGCGAGCCCGGTGACGATGCCGGGCAGGGCGATCGGCAGGATGATCACGAGCGAGACGGTCTCGCGCCCGAAGAAGCGGTAGCGGGAGACCGCCAGCGAGACGAGCGTGCCGAGGACGAGGGCCACGGCGGTCGCCCCGAGGGCCGCCCGGAGCGAGAGCCAGAGCGCCTGGCGCACGCCCTCGTTGTGGTAGGCGACGGAGAACCACTTGGTGGAGAAGTTCTCGATCGGCCAGGCCTGGGTGACGCCCTCGTTGAAGGCGTACAGGCCGATCAGGATGAGCGGCACGTAGATGAACGCGAGCGTCAGCCCGGCCCCGAGCCGCAGGAACAGAGCGGTGAGGCGGGACTCGGTCACAGCGCCTCGAAGGCCTTCAGCCGTCTGGCGACCAGCAGGTAGATCACCATCACGCCGATCGGCACGAGCGTGAAGGCGGCGGCCACGGGCAGATTCGTGCCGCGCTGGTCGTAGATGACGGTGCCGATGAACTGCTCGCTCGTGATCAGGTCGGGCGCGATGTAGTCGCCCAGGGTGAGCGAGAACGTGAAGATCGAGCCGGCGACGACGGCGGGGAACGCGAGCGGCAGGGTCACGCGGAAGAACGTGCGCAGCGAGCGGCCGCCGAGGTCGGCCGATGCCTCGAACACCGAGTCGGGGATCCGCTCCAGCCCGGCGTAGACGGGCAGGATCATGAACGGCAGCCAGAGGTACGTGAACACGAGCCAGAGGCCAACCGACGAGTAGCCGTCGAAGCTGAGGCCGAGCGGGTCGAGCGCCCAGTTCACGACGCCCGAGTCGGACAGGATCGTCCGCCACGCGTAGGCCTTGACCAGGTAGCTCACCCACAACGGCATCAGCACCGCGACGACGAGCAGGTTCCGGGTCCGCGGCGACGCCACCCGGGCCAGGTAGTACGCGATCGGAAAGGCGAGCACCGCGTCCGCCACCGTGACGAAGCTCGCCATCGAGATCGTCCGCCAGGCCACCTCCCGGTAGACCGGTTCCTCCAGGATCCGGCGGAAGTTGTCGAGCGTGAAGTCGTGGACGACGAGGGACGTGAACGGGTCGGTGTCCCACACCGAGGCGAGCAGCAAGAAGAACAGCGATCCGAGGTAGATGCCGACGAGCCAGCCGAGCGGGAGCGCGAGCAGCACGGCGAGACCGACGTACGGGTGCCGGTAGAAGAAGGTCGAGAGCCGCCGCCCCGGGCTTCCCCGGGGCGGCGACCCTGCGTACTCGGCCGAGGTCACGGCGTGCCTCGCGGGCTCGCCGGCCCTAGCCGCGGATCTCGGTCCAGGCGTTCACCCAGTCCTCCTGGGTCTTGCACGTCCCGCCCTCACCGCCGCAGTCCGCGGTGGGCGTCGTCCAGTAGTAGACGTCCTCCCACCAGGACTCGTCCGAGGCGTGGAACTCGTCGCAGTGGTTCTTGTTCTTCGTCAGCTCGCAGGCCTTCAGGTTGACCGGCGCCTCGCCGAAGCCCTCCGCGACTGCCGCCTGCGCCGCCGGAGAGATCATGTGGTCCATCCAGAGGTACATGCAGTTCGGATGGGCGGCCTTGGAGTAGATCATCCAGGTGTCCGACCAGCCGGTGGTGCCCTCCTTGGGCTTGATCCCCTCGACCGGCTTCTTGTCGCCCTTGAGGAGGTTGACCTGGATCGGCCACGTCGTGCCGATCACGACGTCCTTGTTCGCGTACGACTGGATCTGCTTCGCGTAGTCGGCCCACCACTCGCCGACGTTCGGGGCGAGCCCCTTCATCAGGTCGACCGCCGCGGTGAACTGCTCGTCGTTCAGCTGGTACGGGTTGTCGATCTCGAGCTCCGGCTTCGTCGCCTTGAGGTAGAGCGCCGCGTCGGCGATGAAGATCGAGTCGTCGTAGATCGAGATCTTGCCCTTGTAGGGCGTCTTCGTGTCCCAGATCGCTCCCCAGCTGTCGGGCGCGGGCGTCACCGCGTCCGTCCGCCACGCGAGCAGGTTCGGACCGCGGCCGTGCGGTGCGCCGTAGGGCTGGCCGTCCCTCGAGTTGTAGTCCTTGTTCTTGATCCCCTCCTGGACATCCGCGTAGTTCGGAACCAGGTCCGGGTTGATCGGGGCCACATCGCCTCGCTCCATCATGCGGACGCTTGCATTGCCGGACGCCGAGACACCGTCGTACTCGCCGGACCCGATCAGGGAGATCATGTCGTCCGAGGTCGTGCCGTCCTTGGTGCTCACCGTGCACCCGGTCGCCTGCTGGAACTCCTTCGTGAGCTGGGCGTAGCCCGGCCACTGCACGAGGTTGACCTGGCCTTCCGCCCTGGCCTTCTCCTTGATCTCGTCCAGCGTCGTGCCCAGGCCGGCGATCTCGGTCGAGGCGCCCGTCTGCTCCGTCGTCGTCCCGCCGCTCGCGTCGCCGTCATCGTCGTCGTCCCCGCCGCAGCTCGCTGCTGCGAACGCGAGCGCGACCAGCAGTGCCGCGAGCACGGCGGGGTCGAGCCATCGTCTCCGTTTTCTACTCATCCATCTCCTCCGTCTCTCCCCCCGGTTCGATTGCGTACGTGTGTTCCGGCCGCCACTCCAGTCGCACCCGGCGGCCTCGGGCCTCGAGCACCTCGCTCGAGGACGTCTCCAGGTTCTGGCGCACGACCATCAGCCGTCCGCCCGCGTCGAGGTCGACCACGTAGCGCGTGACCATTCCGACGTAGACCACGTCCCTGATCTCGCCGTCCTCGACGTTCCACCCGCTCGCGGGCAGCTCTCCCTCCGCGAGCAGGCGAATCTTCTCCGGCCGCACGGTGAAGCGGCTCGGCCTGCCGTTGTACGTCCGCTCGAGCACGTTCGAGACGCCCACGAACCCGGCGACGAACTCGCTCTCGGGGTGCTCGTACACGGCTGCGGGCGCGCCGACCTGCTCGATCCGGCCCTCGTTGAACACGGCCATGCGGTCGCTCATCGTCAGCGCCTCCTCCTGGTCGTGGGTCACGTAGATGAACGTGATCCCGACCTCCTCCTGGATCCGCTTCAGCTCGATCTGCATCTCCTGGCGGAGCTTCAGGTCGAGGGCGCCGAGCGGTTCGTCGAGCAGCAGCACCTTGGGGCGGTTGACGATCGCGCGTGCGAGCGCGACCCGCTGGCGCTGGCCGCCCGACAGCTGGCCCGGCTTGCGACCGCCGTGTGCTCCGAGGCGGACCATCTCGAGCGCCTCGCCCACGCGGCGCTTGCGCTCGGCGCGGGGAACCTTCTTGACGCGCAGCCCGTAGTCGACGTTCGACGCGACCGTCATGTGCGGGAAGAGCGCGTAGTCCTGGAAGACCGTGTTGACGTCGCGCGCGTAGGGCGGGACCTTGGTCACGTCGTCGCCCCCGAGCAGGATGCGGCCCGAGTCGGGCCGCTCGAAGCCGGCGATCAGCCTCAGCGTGGTCGTCTTGCCCGAGCCGCTCGGCCCGAGCATCGTGAAGAACTCGCCCGCGCGCACGAGCAGGTCGACCCCGTCCACCGCGGCCACGTCGCCGTACGACTTGTACGCCGAGACGATCTCGACGTCGGCGCTACCCGCGGCCGCAGGCTGCGACAAGCGCTTCCTCCAGGATGTCGAGGCCGCGGGCGAGCTCCTCGTCGGACGCCACGAGCGGGACGAGGATCCGGACGACGTTGCCGTAGAGGCCGCACGTGAGCAGGATCAGGCCCCGCTCGCGAGCGCCGGTGAGGGTCGAGAGCGCGAGCTCGGGAGCCGGCTCCTTCGTCGCCGGGTCGCGCACGAGCTCGAGCGCGAGCATCGGGCCGATCCCCCGGACCTCGCCTACCTCCGGGACACGCGCCGCGATCGCGTCGAGCCGCGTCCGCAGCCGCTCGCCGATCGCGTCGGCGCGCGCCCGGAAGTCCTCAGTTGCCACCTCGTCCAGCACGGCGATCCCGGCTGCGCACGCGACGGGGTTGCCGCCGAAGGTACCGCCGAGCCCGCCCGGGTCGACGGCGTCCATCACCTCTGCGCCTCCTGTCACCGCGGCGAGCGGGAGGCCGCCGCCGAGGCTCTTGCCCGAGACGAGCAGGTCGGGCTCGACGCCCGCGTGCTCGATCGCCCAGATCGGCCCCGTGCGGCCGACGCCGCTCTGGACCTCGTCGTCGACGTAGAGGATGCCGTGCCGGTCGCAGACCGCACGCAGGCCGACGAGGAAGTCCGCCGGCATCGGGATGAAGCCGCCTTCCCCCTGGACCGGCTCCAGTACGACGCACGCGACCGAGGCCGGGTCGACCTCCTTCTTGAACAGGAGCTCCAGCCCGGTCAGCGCGTCGTCCGTCGACACGCCCCGGTACGCGTAGGGGGCCGGCGCGCGGTAGACCTCGGGCGCGAAGGGCCCGAAGCCCTTGCGGTAGGCGACCTTGCTGGTGAGCGTCATCGTCAGCAGCGTGCGGCCGTGGAAGGCGTTGTCGAACGCGATCACGGCGGGCCGGCCCGTGGCCGCCCGCGCGACCTTGACCGCGTTCTCGATCGCCTCCGCGCCCGAGTTCACGAGCAGGCTCTTCTGCTCGACGCCCCTGCACGGCGAGAGCTCGGCGAGCCGCCTGCACAGCTCGACGTACGGCTCGTAGATCCCGACCATGAAGCACTGGTGCAGGTAGCGGTCGATCTGCTCGTGCATCGCCGCCACCGCCGTCGGCAAGCCGTGGCCCGTGTTCTGGCAGCCGAGCCCGCCGGCGAAGTCGACGTAGCGGCGCCCGTCGACGTCCTCGACGCTCGCGCCCTCGGCGCGCGCCACCACGATGCTCGGCGTCGAGATCCCGCGCGCCACGAAGCGCTCCCGCGCGTTGAGCACGCGTTCGGTCTCGGTGCCCTGGGTCGTCGCCACCGTCAGCGGTTGGGTGCGTTTACGCCGCAGAGGCCGGGGGTCGAGCATGGCGAGTTCCCCTTGACCTCGATCTTCCGGTTGCCGTTCGAGTCCGCGTAGAGCCGGAACTTCACCCACGCCGTGTTGTTCATGTAGTCGGTCTCTTCGAAGCGCTGCGCGAAGTTCGAGGTGCTGACGAGGTAGTAGTCGTCCGCGTTGGCGATCCCGGTCAGGTCGAGCTCCTGGCCGGGGAGCGCATGGTGGTACTGGTCGACCCAGCCCGATTGGATGCCCTGGTAGCTCCGCTCGCAGTCGTGGAAGACGCGGTCGGCCGTGTTCGAGTTGCCCTCGAGCTTGTACCAGTCGATCAGGCAGAACGTGGTCTTGATCGACTGACCGCCGACGATCGGGCCGGTGGGGCTGCCCTGGTGGAGCTCGAACAGCGCGACGTCACCGATGTGCCAGTGGTTGTGGGCCGGATGAAACTCGAACGTCCCGGTGACGCGCTCGCGCACGATCGTGTAGCAGGCCGTGACCTGCTTCGGCTGCTCGCCGCACTTGTACAGGTCGTTGCTGCTGCGGATCTCCTGGATCGCGGTCGTCGTCGTCGTCGCGTCGGCGATCGGCGGGTCCGGCCGCAGGGCGAGCGGACCCTGGCCGGTGTTGGCGATTCCGTTCGCGAAGCGGAGCAGCTCCTTCTGCTGCTGATTCACGAGCTGGAGATGGCGCGGCACGACGGTCTGCAGGTCCGGAAGCGGGCCGGTGGCTGCCTTTCCGCCGCCGCCGGCGTAGAGCGGGAATGCTGCGATCAGAGCCAGGCCCGTGGTGGACGCGAGCAGAACGACGAGACGGCGCATACACGTACCTCCGTTGCGGTGGCGCTAGCTAAACCGCTGCCCGGCCTGTGCGACAAGGGCCGTCCCGTCCAGTTGGGGCGCGCTCGCCTGGACAATGTGGCCAAGGACCCTTCGCCCGATTGGCGCTGTCGGGGCCTTGCAAGTCCCGCTCCGGAACCGTAGTTTTGGCCCAGCTCGTCCAGAGACGGGTACTGGCGACCAGCAGGAGAGGAGAGACATGACGCGGACCCCCCTGGCACACGAGCTTCAGCGGGCGGCCGCAGCGCCTGGGGCTGAGCCCACAGTCACGAGACGGCGCCTCCTCCGCGACGCCGGGCTCGCCGGGCTGACCCTCGCCGCGGCAGGACGCTTCGCGCCACCGGCAAACCCGGCGACCGCGCCGCGTATCGTCGTCGTCGGCGCAGGCTTGGCCGGACTGACGTGCGCGTACCGGCTCAAGCAGGCCGGTTACCTCGCCCAGATCCACGACGCTGCCGATCGTGTCGGCGGCCGCTGCTGGACGATTCGGGGCGCGTTCACAGACGGTCAGATCGCCGAACACGGCGGCGAGCTGATCGACCAGGGACACACCGCGATCCGGCAGCTCGCGCACGAGCTGGGCCTGAAGCTCGACAACCTGCTGCAGGCCGAGCAGAACGGGGCGGAGCCGACCTATCACTTCGACGGCGCGGACTACCCGTTCACGCAGGCGACCACGGACCTGAAGGCCGTCTGGCAGAAAATCCATAGCGATGCGTCGGCCGCGAGCTATCCCACGACCTATGACAGCTTCACGCAACGCGGGTTCGAGCTCGACGACATGTCGATCGTCGACTGGATCGAGGAGTCCGTGCCGGGCGGCATGCGCTCCAAGCTCGGGCAACTGCTGAACGTCGCCTACACCATCGAGTACGGCGCCGAGTCCGCCCAGCAGAGCTCGCTCAATCTGCTCTACCTGCTCGCCTATGCGGGCCCGGGTCAGCTGCGGATCTTCGGCAAGTCGAACGAGAAGTACCACGTCCGCGGCGGGAACGACCAGATTCCGGCCCGGCTGGCCGCCGCGCTCGCCGGGCAGGTGACGCTCGGCTCCGAGCTGACCGCCATCCGGCTGCGCTCGGACGCGGCGTACTCGCTGGACTTCCGGAGTAGAGGCTCGACGAAGACCGTCGTCGCCGACCGTGTCGTGCTCGCGCTTCCGTTCGCAGTGCTGCGCGCCTCGGTCGACTACGCGCAGGCCGGTTTCAAGGCTCTCAAGCGCATCGCGATCGCCGAGCAGGGCATGGGAACGAACTCGAAGCTGCACGTCCAGTTCCGGACGCGGCACTGGGAGTCGCTGCGGTCGAGCGGTGAGACCGTACGCTGACACCGGTTACCAGAGCACGTGGGACGTCACCCGGACGCAGGCGGGCCGGTCCGGAATCCTCGTCGACTACACCGGCGGCTTGATCGGCGCCGGCTTCGGCTCGGGGACGGCCGCCTCGCGCGCCAAGGAGTTCCTCGGCCAGATCGAGCCGGTGCTGCCCGGGATCTCGGCGCAGTGGAACGGTCGAGCGACGCGCGACTTCTGGACCGCCGACCCGTGGACGCGGGGCTCGTACTCGTATTGGAAGGTGGGCCAGTACACCCGCTTTGCCGGGGTCGAGAGGGAAGTCGAGGGCGCCTGCCACTTCTGCGGCGAGCACACCTCGATCGACTTCCAGGGCTACCTCAACGGCGCCGTCGAGACCGGCGAGCGGGCGGCCAACGAGGTGATCGACGCGCTCCTCTAGCGCCGGGGCCATGCTCAGCGTCCGCGACATCGCCACCCTTCCCGGCCTCGACCTGCGCGTCGCCGCCGGCGCCGAAGGCCTCGGTCGCGAGGTCAGCTGGCTGCACGTCTCCGAGCTCGAGGATCCCGACCCAGTGGCTGGAGGGCGGCGAGGTCCTGCTCACGACCGGGCTGGGCGTGGGCGAGCTCGAGGCCGGACAGCGGGCGTACGTGCGCAGGCTCGCGGAGCACGGCCTGGCCGGTCTCTGCTTCGGCGTCGGTTTCAACTTCGCCGAGGTCCCGGCGGCGCTGGCGCAGGAGGCCGACCTGCACGGCTTCCCGGTGCTCGAGGTGCCGTACGAGGTGCCGTTCGTGGCGATCACGAAGACGGCCGTCTCGCACATCGCGAGCGAGCGGCTCGAGCAGCTGACCCAGGCCACCGCCGTGCACGAGCGGCTCGCCGCCGCCGTCCTGGAGAGCCGCGGCCTCAACGACCTGCTCGGGATCGTCTGCGGCCATCTCGACTGCAGCTTGCAGCTCGTCGACGAGGCCGGTCGCGTCGTCAGCGAGCGCCACTCGGGCCGTCGGCTGTCGTTCGACGGCGCCCTCGAGCTCCCGGTCGTCGTCCACGAGGAGCTGGCTACGCTCCGCGCCACCCGGGACGGCAGGCCGTTCGGCGAGTACGACCGCCTCGTGCTCCACCACGGGCAGACGGCCCTGGCGTTCGAGCTCTCGCGGCGGCGGGCGGTCAGCGCCGCCGAACTGCGGCTCGCCGGAGACCTGCTCGAGGATCTCGAGGAGGACCGCCTCGACGAGCGCGAGTCCGGCCGCCGGATGGCCGCGTTCGGGCTCGACCCGCGCCGCAGCTACGCCGCGCTGCTCGCGCAGCCGGCCGACGGCGCCATTGCCGAGACGGTGCGCCAGCGGCTCGCGTCCGAGCTCGACGCGCTCGCGGTCCCGTACGTCTCCACGGCCCGGCTCGACCGGGCGGCCTTCCTGGTCGAGGCCGACGAGGACGAGGCGGTGCTCTCGCTCGCGCGCCGGCTCGCGGGGAACGGCGCCCACTGGCGGCTCGGGATCGGCCGCCCAGCTCGCGGGCGCGACCTCGGCCGGAGCCTGCTCGAGGCGCGGGCGGCTCTGGACACGACCGACGGCAGCGTCGCCTCGTACCGCGACCTCGGCTCGCTCGAGCTCCTGCTCAATCTCCAGGACGCGCCGCTCGAGGCGTTCGTCGACCGCGTGCTCGGGCCGGCCGCGCACAACTCCTGGCTGCTCGACTCCCTGGCCGGGCTGCTCGACGCGGGCTGCCGCTGGAGCGAGGCGGCCGAGCGGCTCGGCGTCCACCGCCACACCCTTCGCTACCGCATGGACCGCCTGCGCGAGGTCACGGGGCGCCACCCCGACGACCCGGAGCAGCGCATGGAGCTGTGGCTGGCGCTCAAGGCGCACGACGCGCTCGAGGCGCGACGGGGGACGGCCACGCAGTGATCGCCGTCCTCGGCGCCGCCGGCACGATCGGCCGCACCGTGGCCGGGTTCCTCGAGGAGTGGGGAGCGCCGTTCCGCCGGCTCGACCACCGCCTCGAGGGCGACGAGCACGTCGACGTCACCGACGCGGACTCGCTGCAGCGCGGGCTGGAGGGCGCGGGCGTGGTCGTGAACAGCGTCGACTACCGCTTCAACCTCGAGGTGATGCGCGGCGCTCTCGCCGTGGGCGCCGACTACGTCGACCTCGGCGGGCTCTTCCATATGACGCGCCTCCAGCTCGAGCTCGACGAAGAGTTCGCGGCCGCCGGCCGCACGGCGATCCTCGGGCTCGGCTCGGCGCCGGGCAAGACGAACCTGCTCGCGCGCCTCGCGGCGGAGCGCGTCGGCGGCGAACCAGTCGCGATGGAGATCTGGGCCGCGACGCGCGACCCCGCCGCCGACGGCCATCCGTTTCCGGCGCCGTACTCGGTGCGTACGCTGCTCGACGAGCTGAGCATGCGCCCGATGGTCGTGCGCGACGGCGAGCTGCAGGACACCGAGCCCGTCTCCGGTCGGGCGAGCCGGACGTTCCCGGATCCCGTCGGCGAGAAGGAGGGCATCTACACGCTTCACTCCGAGCTCGCCACCCTGCCCCTGCGCTATCCGAGCCTGGTGGAGGCGAGCTTCCGCCTCTGCCTCGCGCCGGGGCTGATCGAGAAGCTGCTCGCGCTGCCCGAGGGCGAGGAGCCCGAGCCGTACACGCAGTCGAGCGCCTCGGTCTCGGCGCACGTCGTCGAGGTCCGAGACGGCGACGGCGGCGCGGTCGTTGGCACCTCGCTCACGCGTGGGGGCAGCGCGCGCTCGACCTCGGAGCCGCCGGCGCGGGCAGCCGCGGAGCTGCTCGAAGGGCGGATCGAGGCACCCGGAGTCAAGCCGCCCGAGGACGCGATTCCCGACGCCGAGGCCTTCCTGGCCTCCCTGGACACGGAGGTGACATGGTCGTAGCAGGTCGCACGCTGCAGAACTTCGTCGGCGGCGAGTGGGTCGACTCCACCGGCGAGACCGTGCGTGAGATCGTCTCGCCGGTCACCGGCGAGAAGCTGGCGGACGCACCCGACGCCTCCCGAGAGGACGTGGCACGCGCGGCACGCGCGGCGCGGCAGGCTCAGCCGGGTTGGGCCGCCCTGTCCGCCTGGGATCGGGCGAAGGTCTGCCACGCGATCGCGGACGCGATCGAGGAGCGCACGGAGGAGATGGCGCGCGAGCTCTCGCTCGAGCAGGGCAAGCCGTTCAGGGCCGAGGCGATCCCGGACATCGAGGAGATCGCGGAGAACTTCCGCATCGCGGCCGAGGACGTGAAGCGCATGGAGACCGCGATCCTGCCCTCGCAGGACGTGAACAAGCGCATCCTCACCTTCCGCAAGCCGAACGGCGTCTACGCCGCGATCACGCCCTGGAACTTCCCGAGCCTGATCCCGAGCGAGCTGATCGCGCCCGGGATCGCGGCCGGGAACACAATCGTCGTCAAGCCCTCGGAGTGGACGCCGATCGCCATGGCCACGTTCATGCAGGCGATGGCCGACGCGGGCCTGCCCGACGGGGTCGTCAACGTCGTCTACGGCGGCGGTGAGGTCGGCGAGGCGCTGGTCACGGACGAGAACGTCGACTGCATCGGCTTCGTCGGCTCGCACACGACTGCCGAGAAGATCGTGCGCGCCGCCGGGCTGAAGCGCTCCCTGATCGAGGCGAGTGGCAACGGGCCGGTGATCGTCTGCGCCGACGCCGATCTACGCGCGGCCGCGAAGGGGGCGGTCTACGGCGGCTTCTTCTGCGCGGGCCAGGTCTGCTGCGCGACCGAGCGCGTACTCGTCGACAAGAGCGTCCACGACGACTTCCTCTCCGCGGTCGTGGACGAGGCGAAGGGGTGGAAGCTGGGCGATCCGTTCGACGACGACACGCTCGTCGGGCCGATGAACAACGAGCCCACCGCCCGCAAGATGGACGCCCACGTGAGCGACGCAGTCGAGAAGGGCGCCGAGGTCGTGCTCGGTGGCGCGCGCGACTCGGGCAGGCCGACCACGCTCTACTACCAGCCGACGGTCGTCGACCGCGTCGGCGTGGACACGCTGATCAACCGCGACGAGACGTTCGGGCCGATCGTCCCCGTGATCGTGGTCGACGACGACGACGAGGCGCTCGCCGTCGCCAACGACTCGCACCTCGGGCTGCAGGCGGCCGTCTACACCGGGTCGCTCCGGCGCGCGTTCCGCTTCCTCGACTCGCTCCGCGTCGGCAACGTCGTCGTCAACGACTCGACCGACTACTGGGAGGCGCACGAGCCGTTCGGCGGCGCGGCCGGGACGAAGACGGGCTGGGGCCGGATCGGCGGCCGCTACACGATGCTCGACATGACCGACCTGAAGACGGCCGTCCTCGACGTGGGCGCGCTGGACTAGAGGGCGCGTCCTCGCCCGAGTCGGGGCAGGCATGCTGCCTCGATGGATCAGGCAATCCAGATCGCCGGCGCGCTCGCGATCCTCGCCGCGTACGCCCTGGCCCAGGCGGGGCGGCTGGACCAGCGCTCGACGTCCTACCTGACGCTGAACCTCGTCGGCTCGGTCGTCCTGACCGTGCTCGCCTACCACGAGCGTCAGTGGGGCTTCTTCCTGCTCGAGGGCGTCTGGGCGCTCGTGTCCGCGTGGGGTTTCCACGCGCGCCGGCGGCCCGCCGCTGCTCTCTAACGAAGGCCGATCCGCAAGCCGAGCAGCCGGGGGAGCGACGCCACGGCCCGAGCGACCGCGGGCGGCCTGCGGCCCTCGCTCTCGGCCTCCTCCAGCGCCAGCACCGCCGCGCGGACGGCGCCGCCGCCCACGCGCTTGAGCGGCTCGGGCGGCAGGCGGCGCACTCGGCGTCCCGTGAGCGGTAGGCGCGTCCACTCGTCGTCGCGGCCGGTCGCGCGTGAGGCGAGTACCTGCGCGGCGAGCCAGCTCGGGCCGACGCCGTTGCCCGAGAAGCCGGCCGCGTAGTGGATGCGGCCATCCTGTGTCTCGACGAAGGGGAGGCGGTCGGCGGAGACGTCGATCGGGCCGCCCCAGGCATGGGTGACGCGCGCGTCGGCGAGCGACGGGAGCAAGCGTCGGAGCCCGGCCTCGGCGCGGGCCGCGGTCGCCGCGTCGTGGGTGAAGCGGCGGTCGAGCCGGCCGCCCCGCCCGATCGGGCCCGACCCGCTGCCCATGAGCACGCGGCCGTCCCGGGTTGTGCGGAAGTAGTGCAGGAACATGCGCGCGTCGGTCAGCGCCTCGCCGCCTCTCCAGCCGAGCTCGTCGAGCAGTTCCGGAACGGGCTCGGTCAGGACGATGTAGCTGCCGAAGTTGGTCAGCCTGCCCGCCGTCGGGCGCCGGCCGGTCGCGGCCGCGTTCACCGCCAGGACGACCTGGCGCGTCCTGAGCGTCCCGCCCGGCGTCTCGAGCGTGCAGGGGTCGCCCGCCTCGAGTCCGACGACCGGTGTGCGCTCGTAGAGGTCGACTCCCTCGTCGGCGCGAACGGCGCCGCGCAGCGCCTTCACCAGCCGAGCCGGCTGCAGGGTCGCGCCGTCGCGGAAGAAGACGCCGCGGCGGAAGGCCGGCGAGCCCACACGCGCCCTCAGCTCGTCACGGTCGAGCGGGACCGCTTCCGCCTCGGCTCCGAGCGCGCGGGCCGCTGCGACGACCGCGTCCAGCTTCGCGTCCTGTGGCTCGGTGGTCGAGACCTTGATCGCGCCGCCTCGACGGAGCCAGACGTCCTCGCCGCGGCTCTCCGCGAAGGCGGCTACGGCGGGGATGATCCGGTCGCCGGCGCGTGCGAGTGCCAGCGCGCGCTCGTCGCCGAGCACGTCGCGGAGCGCCACGAGGCTGCCCCAGTAGCCGTACAGGTGACCTCCGTTGCGCCCGCTCGGGCCCTCCCCGACGCGCCCTCGCTCGAGCACCGCCACGCGGAGGCCCGGCTCGCGCTCGCGCAGGGCGAGGGCGGTCCACAGCCCGGTGTAACCGCCGCCGACGACGGCGACGTCGGCCTCGGCGTCGCCGGCGAGGGGAGGCGCCGCCGGCTCGGCGAGCAGCCCCGCCTCCTCGATCCACCAGGGCGGCGAGTCGCCGGGCTGGACGGTGGGGAGCGCTCGGGCCATGGCGTCGGCACAAACTAGTCACGAAGCCGGCACGGACACGGCACACCTTCCCGGCTAGCTTCCCCGCCATGTCGACCAAAGCGGCAACACCCTGGGGCGCGGCCACCGTCGTCGAGGAGCTCCGCGTCGCCCAGCGAGCCGGCGACAAGCGCTTCTCCTCCCTCGTCCAGTTGCTCGAGGACCCGCGCGGCGAACGCCTCGTCCGCTTCGCCTACGCCACCGACGGCACCGCCCGCCGCGGTCCGGTGACCTTCAGGGCACGCGACCTCGACAAGCTGAGGACGGCGCTGGCGGACACGCCCGAGCTCGCCGCGACCCTCGGGTTGGTCTAGGCCGCCGCGAAGGTGCGTTCGTGTGCGGCGTCGACCATCGACCCGAGGATCAGTGCCCCGTCGGTGGAGCCGAGCAGCGGCTCGACTGCGTGCTCGGGGTGCGGCATGAGTCCCAGCACGTTGCCGGCCTCGTTCACGACCCCGGCGACGTCGTCGATCGAGCCGTTGGGGTTCTCGTCCTGCGCGTAGCGCAGAACGACGTTGCTCGGCCCGAAGTCGGGACCGGGGTGCCAGCATCCGTCGCCGTGCTTCACCGGGATCGTCAGGGGCAGCCCCGCGGAGCAGCGGGAGGTGAACGGTGTGTCCGCGCGCTCGACGGTGAGGCCCACGTCGCGGCAGACGAACGCGAGCGAGGCATTCGGCCGCAACGCTCCGGGCAGCAGGCCCGCCTCGCACAGGATCTGGAAGCCGTTGCAGATCCCCAGCACGAGCCCGCCGCCGCGGGCGAACTCGACGACCGACGCCATCGCGGGGGAGAAGCGGGCAATCGCCCCGCAGCGGAGGTAATCCCCATACGAGAAGCCGCCGGGCAGAACCGCGGCGTCGACGGCCGGCAGCTCCTCGTCGCCGTGCCAGACGAGGATCGGCTCGGCTCCGAGCTCGGCCAGCGCGCCGGCCGCGTCCCGGTCGTCGTTCGAGCCGGGGAAGACCACGACGGCAACGCGCGGTCTCCGCCCGCTCACCTCTCGAGCTCCGTCATAGCCTGAATCAAGGCGCCCTATCCCTCGGCGAGCTCGATGTCGAAGCTCTCGATCAGCGGGTTGGCGAGGAGCTCCGCGCACATCCGTTCCACCTGCTCGCGAGCCTCGTCGGGGCTTCCTGCCTCGAGCTCGAGGTCGACAACGCGACCCACGCGCGCGGTGTCGACCGGGAAGCCGAGCTGCCGGAGTGAGCTCCCAACGGCGTCGCCCTGCGGATCGAGGATGCCGGGCTTCGGGCGGACGAGCACGGTCGCCCTCACCGGAGCACCACGTCCGGATCGGCGACGTACTCGGCGAACGGGATCCCGGTCAGCTGCTCGAACGCCTCCACGTAGCGAGCGCGGGTCCCGGCCACGACCTCGTCCGGAAGCTCGGGGCCGGGCGCGGTCTTGTCCCAGCCGAGCGACTCGCAGTAGTCGCGGACGAACTGCTTGTCGAAGGACGGCTGGGTACCGCCGGGCGCGTACTCGTCGGCCGGCCAGAAGCGCGAGGAGTCGGGTGTGAACGCCTCGTCGGCGAGGACGAGCGTGCCCTCGCCGTCGAGCCCGAACTCGAACTTCGTGTCGGCGATGACGATGCCCCGGGCGAGCGCGTGCTCGGCCGCGAAGCGGTAGAGCGCGAGCGCGGTCTCCTGCACCTCTGCGAGCCGCTCGTCGCCCACCAGCCCCGCCGCGGTCTCCAGGTCGATGTTCTCGTCGTGGCCCTCGGCCGCCTTCGTCGCCGGCGTGAAGATCGGTTCCGGCAGCCGGTCCGACTCCACGAGACCCTCGGGGAGCCGGTGCCCGCAGACGGACCCGGTCCGGCCGTAGTCCTTCCAGCCGGAGCCCGCGAGGTAGCCGCGGACGACGCACTCGATCGGCAGCATCTCGAGCCGCCTGCACTCCATCGAGCGACCGTCGTCGGAGACGGACAAGAGGTGGTTCGCGCAGACCTCGCTCGTGCGCGCGAACCAGAACGCGGAGAGCCCGCAGAGCACGCGGCCCTTGTCGGGGATCTCGGTAGGCAGCACGACGTCGAAGGTCGAGATCCGGTCGGTCGCGACCAGCAGCAGGCGGTCGTCGTCGAGCCCGTAGAGCTCGCGGACCTTGCCGCTGCCGAGGTGGACGGCGGCGTCAGGCATGGATCGGTTCCTCCTTTCGGGCGAGTGAGCGGAGCCGATCGAAGACGGCGTCCACGTGGCGGGTGTAGGCAGACGGGTCGAAGGCGCGGGCGAGCGTGTCGGGATCGAGGGTCGAGGTGATCTCCTCGTCCGACTCGACGAGGCCGCGGAAGTCGCGCTCCTCGTCCCAGGCGCGCATGGCGTTTCGCTGGACGAGCCGGTACGCCTCGTCGCGGCCGAGCCCGGCGGCGACGAGCGCCAGCAGCACGCGCTGGCTGAAGTAGAGCCCGTGGCTCGCGTCCAGGTTGCGCTGCATCCGCTCCGGGTGCACGACCAGCCCCTCGACGAGCCACGAGAAGCGATCGAGCATGTAGTCGAGGGCGAGGAAGGCGTCCGGGAGCGCGACTCGTTCGGCGGAAGAGTGCGAGATGTCCCGCTCGTGCCAGAGCGCCACGTTCTCGAAGCCGACCAGCGCCGACGCGCGGACGATGCGGGCCAGCCCGCAGATCCGCTCGGCCACGACGGGGTTGCGCTTGTGCGGCATGGCCGAGGAGCCCTTCTGGCCGCGCGCGAACGGCTCCTCCACCTCGCGCACCTCGGTGCGGGCGAGGTGGCGGATCTCGACCGCGAACTTCTCCAGCGACGCCGCCGCGACGGCGAGCGCGGCCAGGACGGCGGCGTGACGGTCGCGCTGGAGCACCTGCGTCGAGGCCGGAGCGGGCTCGAGCCCGAGGCGCTCGCACGCGATTCGCTCCAGCTCGGGGTCGGTGGCGGCGTAATTGCCGACCGCGCCCGACAGTTTCCCGACGCGGAGTCCATCGAGCGCGTCGGCGAGCCGGGCCCGTGCCCGGTCGAGCTCGAAGACCCAGACAGCGAGCTTGAGCCCGAACGTCGTCGGCTCCGCGTGGACGCCGTGCGTTCGCCCGATCGTCAGCGTGTCGCGATGCTCCTCGGCCCTTGCCGCGACGACGGCGAATGCCCTGTCGAGCCCTTCCAGCACCAGGCGGCCGGCGTCTTGCACCTGCAGCGCGAGGGCGGTGTCGACGACATCGCTCGAGGTGAGGCCGTAGTGGAACCAGCGCCCGTCCGCGCCGAGCTGCTCGGCGACGGCGTCGACGAAGGCGGCGAGGTCGTGGTGGGTGCGGGCCTCGATTTCCGCCACGCGGGCCGCGGTCGGCGGCTCGGCGCGGTCGCGGATGCGCCCGGCCGCGTCGGCCGGCACGACCCCCAGCTCCGCCCAGGCGTCGAGCGCGGCGAGCTCGACGTCGAGCCAGCGCTCGAGCTTGCCCTCGTCCGACCAGATCGATTTCATGGCCGGGCGCGAGTAGCGGGCGATCACCGGGTCAGTCTAAAGAGACGTCAGGCCGACGCGGTCGGTGGGCCGCCACCCTGCGCGAGGATGCGGGCGGCGAGGATCGCTGCGTTCCTCGCACCGTCCACGGAGACGCAGGCCACCGGGACTCCCGGCGGCATCTGGACGATCGCGAGCAGGGCGTCGAGACCGTCGAGCACGCTCTTGCTCGAGCGGAGCGGCACCCCGATGACGGGCAGCTCGCTGTAGGCGGCGACCGTCCCGGGCAGCGCCGCCGCCATGCCTGCGCCGGCGATCAGGACCCGGACGCCGCGCAGGGCGGCCGTGGACGCGTACTCGGCGACCCCGCGCGGATCGCGGTGCGCGGACAGCACGTTGAACTCGTGGGAGATTCCGCGCGCGTCCAGCTCCTCCAGGGCCGGCTCCATCGCCTCGCGGTCGGACTCGGAACCGACGAGGATCCCGACCAGCGGCCCCGGCTCCTCGAAGACGTCGAGCATCGCGAGCGGCTCGGGGAGCGGCTCCCGGGCGGCCTCGGTCCTGACCTCACCCTGCAACGCCGGCCTCCTGGGCTGCGATGTCGCGCCGGTAGCGCATGCCGGGAAACGTCACGCGTTCGCACGCGGCGTAGGCGGCCGCGCGCGCCTCGACTGTCGTCTCGCCGCGGGCGGTCACGTTGAGCACCCGGCCGCCGTTCGTGACGAGCCGCTCGCCGCGGACGGCGGTGCCCGCGTGGAAGACGAGCGCCCCGGTGGCCTCTGCGTCCTCGACGCCCTCGATCGGGCCACCCGAGTCGGAGCGCTCGGGATAGCCGCCTCCGGCGAGGACGACCGTGACCGCGGCGCCCTCGTCGGCGCTCAGCTCGCTGTCGCCCAGGTCGCCGGCCGCGGCGGCGCCCAGCGCCGTGACGAGATCGCCTTCCAGCCGCGGCAGGATCGACTGCGTCTCGGGATCGCCGAAACGGCAGTTGAACTCGAGCACCTTCGGCCCGGAGTCGGTGAGCATCAGCCCGGCGTAGAGGAGCCCGATGAAGGGCGAGCCGCGCCGCGCGAGCTCTTCGAGGACGGGGGAGTGGACGGTATCGACG
The DNA here is from genome assembly GCA_963733845.1 of uncultured Actinomycetes bacterium. Classification (GTDB taxonomy): domain Bacteria; phylum Actinomycetota; class Thermoleophilia; order Gaiellales; family Gaiellaceae; genus DATFQE01. The sequence continues at coordinate 171,781 of CAVTEM010000004.1, read as the reverse complement.
ATCTCGGCCAGCCGGTCGGCGCCCACCTCCGCCACCGGCGAGTAGGAGCCCATCCCACCGGTGTTCGGGCCCTCGTCCCCTTCGGCCAACCGCTTGAAGTCGCGGGCCGGAGCAAGGGGAAGTGCGTGCGTCCCGTCGCAGAGAGCGAACACGGACAGCTCCTCGCCCTCGAGCAGCTGCTCGATCACGACCTGGCCGCCGGCGCGGGCGGCGCTCTTCAGCGCCGCGTCGAGCTCCGCGGCGGTGTGGCAGACCCAGACGCCCTTACCCGCGGCGAGCCCGTCGAGCTTGACGACGCAGGGCGGCTTCGCCACGGGTAGCGAATCGGCGGTCGGCACCCCGCTCGCGCGCATGATCTCCTTGGCGAAGCTCTTCGAGCCCTCGATCCGGGCCGCGGCCGCGCTGGGGCCGAAGACCGCGATCCCCGCGTGCCGCAGCTCGTCGGCGACGCCCGTGACGAGCGGCGCCTCGGGCCCGATCACGACGAGGCCGGCGTCGAGCGTGCGCGCGAGCGAGAGCAGGCCCTCCCCGTCGTGCGCGCGGACCGGATGGCACTCGCCGAGCCTGGCGATCCCGGGGTTCCCGGGTGCGGCGTGGATCTCGACGCCGTCCGTCTGGGAAAGGCGCCACGCGAGCGCGTGCTCCCGCCCGCCGGAGCCGACGATCAGGACCTTCACGCGGCGGCCGCCGCCCCGGCCCTGGCGAGGACGCGCTCCCGCTCGGCGCCGGTGCCGACGAGCGTCACGTCCACCTCGAGACAGCGCTCGACGAACTCGACGTACGCACGCGCAGCTGCGGGAAGCGCGTCGAAGTCCTCCACGGTCTCGATCGGCTGCGACCAGCCGGGAAGGGTCTCGTAGACGGGCCGGCAGTGGTGGAAGTCGCTCTGGTGGGCCGGGAACTCGTCCGTCTCGCTCCCGTCCTCGAGCCGGTAGCGCACGCACACGGGCAGCTCGGCGAAGCTCGAGAGCACGTCGAGCTTGGTCAGCGCCAGCGAGCTGATCCCGTTCACGCGGACGGCGTAGCGGAGCGCGACCAGGTCGAGCCAGCCGCAGCGCCGCTCGCGGCCGGTGGTCGTGCCGAATTCGTGCCCGAGCTCACGGACCCGCTCCTGGTCCGCGCCCTCGATCTCGGTCGGAAACGGCCCCTCTCCGACGCGCGTGACGTACGCCTTCGCGACGCCGAGCACCGCGTCGATCCGGTTCGGGCCGATGCCGAGGCCGGTCGCCGCCGCGCCCGCGAGCGGGTTGGAGGAGGTGACGAACGGATAGGTGCCGTGATCGAGGTCGAGCAGCGTGCCCTGCGCTCCCTCGCAGAGCACGGACTTCCCGCCGCGAAGCGCCCGGTCGACGAGGAGGGAGGTGTCCGACACGTACGGGCGCAACCGTTGCGCGAATTGCTCGTACCGCTCGGCGACCTCCTCGAGCGCCAGCGGCTCCGCGCCGTAGACACGCTCGAGCCAGACGTTCTTCTCGGCGAGCGCGACCTCGATCTTCTGGCGCAGGATCTTGGGGTCGAGCAGGTCCTGGACGCGGATCCCGAGTCGCGCCGCCTTGTCCGCGTAGCAGGGGCCGATCCCACGGCGCGTGGTGCCGATCTTCAGCCGTCCGAGCCGCCGTTCGCTCGCGCGGTCGAGCGCCACGTGCCAGGGCATGATCAGGTGGGCGTTGCCGGACACGCGGACCGCTTTGGTCGATACCCCGCGCTCCTCCAGCTCGTCCAACTCGCGCACGAAGGTCTCCGGGTCGATCACCACGCCGGCGCCCAGGACGCAGGTCTTGCCGGACAGGATCCCGGAGGGCATGTGGTGGAACTTCCACTTCTCGCCGTCGGCGATCACGGTGTGCCCGGCATTCGGCCCGCCCTGGTAGCGGGCGACGATGTCCGAGTCCTGGGCGAGCAGGTCGACGACCTTCCCCTTGCCTTCGTCGCCCCACTGGGCCCCGACTATCACCGTGGCAGGCACGGTGGCTGAGTGTGCCAGACGCGCCTACGGGAGTCGCGGCCGCATCCCGGGTGGCGCAGCTCGGGGCAAGGGGAGCTGGGGCGCCGGTTGCCCCCGAGGGCCTGGTGTCAGGCGGCGGCCAGGTCCGCGAACTTCGCGTAGCGCTTGAGGAACGAGAGCTTCTCGATACCGGTCGGGCCGTTGCGGTGCTTGGCGAGAATCACCTCGGCCAGGCCCTGGTCGGGCGAGTCCTCGTTGTAGTACTCGTCGCGATAGATGAAGGCGACGAGGTCGGCGTCCTGCTCGATCGAGCCGGACTCGCGCAGGTCGGACAGAATCGGCCGTTTGTCGTGTCGCTGCTCGACCGCGCGTGAGAGCTGGCTCATCGCGAGGATCGGGGTGTCGAGGTCGCGGGCGAGGACCTTCAGGTTCCGCGAGATCTGCGAGACCTCCTGGACGCGGCTCTCGACGTTCGAGCCGGACGTCATCAGCTGGAGGTAGTCGACGACGATCAGGCCCAGCGTCGGCTCCTTCGACTTCAGCCGCCGCGCCTTGGAGCGGATCTCCATCATCGTGATCGACCCGGTGTCGTCGACGTAGATCGGCGCCTTCGCGAGCTTGTCGCAGGCCGCCGTCAGCCGGGGCCAGTCGTCCGGGGCGAGCTTGCCGGAGCGCAGCCGCTGGGACTCGACCTTCGCCTCGCTGCACATCAGGCGCTGCGTCACCTCGGCCTTCGACATCTCGAGCGTGAACATCGCGACCGGGATCTGGTGCCTGATGGCGATGTTGGCCGCGGCGCAGAGCCCGAAGGCGGACTTCCCCATGCTCGGGCGGGCCGCGACGATCACGAGGTTGCCGGGCTGGAACCCCGAGGTCAGCCTGTCGACTTCTCGAAACCCGGTCGGGACCCCCGTGATCTCCTCGCCGGCCTCGTAGAGCGCAGTGATCCGCTCGAAGCTCTCCTTGAGCAGCGTCTCGATGTGGGAGAACTCGGTGGAGACGCGACTCTGCGAGAGGTCGAAGACGATCTGCTCCGCGCGGTCGACGAGGTCGGCGGGCTCCCCGATCCGATCCCATCCGAGCCTGGAGATGTCGCCGCCGGCGCGGATCAGCCCGCGCAGGGTCGCCATCTCGCGGACGATCCGGGCGTAGTGGCCCGCGTTCGCGCTGGCGGGCACGAGCGCGGCGAGCTCGTGGACACGGGTCCGACCGCCCGCATCCTCGAGCTCGCCACGCTGCTCGAGCTCGTCGACGAGTGTGATGGCGTCGACGGGCTCGCCCCGGGCATACAGTGCGAGCGCAGCCCGGTAGATCTTGCTGTGGCTCTCTCGGTAGAAGTCTCCGGCGTCGAGGATCTCACTGACCGCCCCGATCGCGCCGGGGGAGAGCATCATGGCCCCGAGAACGGACTCCTCAGCGTCGAGGTTCTGCGGGGGGACCGGGGCGGTTTGCGAGATCTGGGCGAGCTCGGCCACGTCGGAATTCAAGAGGTCTGAACGGGCCGTCGCAACCGGTGGAAAGGCGGCCGCGACCTCGTACCCGTCGAGCGGCGAAAAGGGCGTCTGTGCAGGGGTTCGGAACGCATGTTCGTTCCGATTGTCCCCAGCGGGTCGGACGTCGTCCCCAGCTTCCCGAACAGGACCCGATCACGAACTCTCTGCTAAGAGCGTGATCTTTGGCGGTTTTTCCACAGTGCGGTGGGTCCGCCTGTGGAACGAAATGTGCGCTCTCGGCTCTAGCGGGGCTCGGCGTCGGCGTGCTCGCCGATCGCCTCGTCGGACGTCTCGACCGGCTCCTGCTCCTCGGCCTCGGCGGTGGTCTCGACGACTGCCTCTGCTTCAGCGTCCGCCTCTGGCTCGGCCTCCGCCTCTGGCTCGGCCTCCGCCTCCGCTTCGGCTTCCGCCTCCGCAGCCTCGAGCTCCTCGACCGCGGCCTCGAGTGGGTCGACGACCGTCCCCTCGGCCTCAGCCTCGGCCTCCTGCGCGGCTGCCTCCTCGGCAGCGACCATCGCCTCGAGCTCCTCCTCGGGAGGCAGCTCGCCGCCCTCTGGCACCACCAGCGTCTTGACGTCGACGCCGACGCCCTCGAAGACGGCGATCGTGACCTCGTAGCGGCCGATCCGCTTGATCGGGTCGTCGAGGCCGATCTTGCGCCGGTCGACGCGGATCTTGCGCGTCCGCCAGATCTCGTCGGCGATGTCGGTGGGCGTGACCGAGCCGAACAGCGACCCGGTCGGGCCCGACTTGACCTCGAAGCGGAGCACCGTCTTGCCGAGCACCTCGGCGATCTCCGCCGCCTGCTCGGTGTTCTTGGCCTCCTGGCGCCCGCGCCGCTCCTCGCGCTTGCGCAACTCCGCGACCCGGCCCGCTGTCGCCTCCTCGGCCAGCCGCCGCGGAAGCAGGAAGTTGCGGGCGTAGCCACGCGTGACGTCGACCACCTCGCCGCGCAGCCCGACCTTCTCCACGTCGCTGAGCAGGATGACTTCCATGGCTAGGTTCGTGACGTAGGGCAGCAGCGCCATCTCGCGCGCCCGCTTGACCGCCAACGCCACCTGGCTCTGATGCCGGCGGCAGGTGCCCGTGATCCGGCGCGAGCGGATCTTTCCCTTCTCGGAGACGTAGCGCCGCAGCTGGTTGTAGTTCTTGTAGTCGACCTCCACGATCTTCTCGCGGCAGAAGAAGCAGTTCTTCCGTCGCGGCCCGCCCGGCGACCCGCCCATCGGCGGCTTGCGGCGCTTGCTGTCGCGTTCTCTCGGTGGTGCCATCGCTCTCCTTAGAAGGGGATGTCGTCGTCGGCGCCCTGGCCGAAGTCGGGGCCCGCGCCGGAGCCGGCACCGGCGTTGGCGGGTACGAACTGACGCTCGCCGCCGCCTTCGCCGCCCTCACGGCTGCCGAGGAACTGGACGGTGTCGGCGATGATCTCGACCGCCTGGCGCTTGGAGCCGTCCTGGGCCTCCCACTCACGCCAGTCGAGGCGGCCGTCGACGCCGATCGGGCGGCCCTTGGAGAGGAACTGCGAGCAGCTCTCCGCCTGGTTGCCCCAGACGGTGACGTCGAAGTAGTTGGGCTTGTCGCCCCAGTTGCCCTGGGCGTCCTTGGTGCGGCTGTTCACCGCGATCCGCAGCTTGCAGACCGACGAGCCGCTGGGCGTGTGACGCAGCTCGGGATCACGCGTGAGATTGCCGACGAGGACGACACGATTGATGTTCGCCATTGGGTTACTCCTCCTCCGAGGCGACGCTTACAGGTTCCGCGACATCCTGACTGCGCGGCTCGGACGGCGCCATTGGCCGAGTCTGCCCTGTCTGCGGGCGCCGCACGGCCATGTGGCGCATGACGCCGTCGCTGATGCGGAGGATCCGCGAGACCTCGGCCAGCGCCTCCGGCTCGGCCGAGAAGGTGAGCAGGTGGTAGGCGCCGTCGGGCTTGTGGTCGATCTCGTAGGCGAGCTTGCGCCGCCCCCAGACATCGTGAGCCTCCCAGGTGCCGCCGCCCTTCTCGATCAGCTCCGCGCGTGCGCGTGACGATCTCGGACTGGCGCTCCTCCGGGAGCTCCGGGTCGAGCATGAGCAGGATCTCGTAGTCGATCACGGTTCCGAGTGGCTCCTTCCTTCGGTCTGAGTCGGCCTCACCGGTGTTGCCGCCGCTCGGGCCGGCGGTGCGGGCGGGGCAGGAAGAGCGGGCAGTGTAGCATCGGCCTCGATGCGTCGGCCCGTCGCTTATCTGGCTGCCGGAGCCGCTCTGGGAGCGGGTTTGGCCTATGCGCTTCGCCGCCCTCCGGTGACCGCGCCGGAGGTCGAGCCGGCCCCCGATCCGAGGGCGGACGAGCTTCGCGACAAGCTCGCCGAGGCCCGCGAGGTCGTCGCCGAGCGCGACGAGGCGGAGGGGGGCGAGACGCCCGTGGACGAGGCGGAGCCGACCGGCGAGGACCTCGAGGAGAGGCGACGCAAGGTGCACTCGCACGGCCACGCGGTCGCAGGCGAGATGCGCCGCCGCTCGAGCGCCAAGAAGCCTAAGTCCGAGCCGGAGTGAACATCGCCACCCCGGTCGCAAGCCCGCGCGCGACGCGGGCCTGGTAGGCCGCGGTTCGCAGTAGCCGCCGCTCGACGGCGTTCGTCATGAACCCCGTCTCGACCAGGACCACCGGAACGTCGGCCCAGTTGAAGCCCGTCAGATCTGAGCGCCGGCTGAGCCCGAGGTCGCGGGCCCCGGTGGCGGCGACGACGGAACGCTGAAGCAGGCGTGCAGCGCGCAGGCTCGCCCCGTAGACGTCGCTCGTCCACCCGGCCCGCCGCGCGGGGAAGAGCGTCGCCACCCCACGGCTGCCCGGATCGCGCGACCCGTCGGCGTGGATTCGGAGCATCAGCGCGGCCCCTCGGCGGTTGCAGAAGCGCGCGCGCTCGATGTTCCCACCGCGGAAGAGGCCGCCGTCGCGCGTCATCACCACCCGGTAGCCACGGCGCTGAAGCTCGGTGCGCGTCCGCCGCGCGATCGCGAGCGCGACCTCCGCCTCGCCGGCAGCGCCGCCCCCGTCCTTGATCTTCGTCACGCGCGAGCCCGGCCCGATCGGCTCGACCTGGGCGCCCACGGACGGGGCGGTCGCGTGACCGGGATCGAGGCAGATCAGCGTCGCGGCGAGAGCTTCGGCGAGCATCGGCGTACCATCCTGCCGATGCTGTCCAGACTGCGGAGACGGGAGCCGAAGGCGCGCGTGACGCGTGTGCTGGTCGCGACCGACCGGTCCGAGACCGCCCACAGGGCGGTCGAGTGGGCCGCCGAGATGGCCGAGCGCTACGGGGCCGAGCTCGTCGTGCTGCGCGTGACCATCGACGGAGTCCCCTCCGAGCTCGAGGGCGACCTGGCCGCGTACGCGGCCGGCCTGGGCGAGAACGTGCGCCCGCTCGTGCGCCGCGCCGACGATCCCGCCGAGGGGATCTGCGCCGCCGCCCGGGAGGAGGACGCCGACGTTCTCGTCGTCGGCAGCGTCGGGATGCAGGGCCGCAAGGAGTTCCTGCTCGGCAACGTGCCGAACCGCGTCTCGCACAACGCTCCCTGCACCGTGATCATCGTCAACACGACCCAGCCGTGACGGTCGAGCCGGAGGTCGAGGGCACGCTGCTCGGGCGTGCGGCGCAGATCGGCCGCGTGATGGCGCGGCACGGCCTGCAGCAGCCGAGGCGGCTCCACCCGCGACCGCGCCCGCGGCTTTCGCGAGGCGCTGGAGGAGCTCGGGCCGACCTTCGCCAAGCTCGGCCAAATGCTCTCGACGCGGCCCGACCTGCTGCCGCCGGAGTTCGTCGAGGAGCTGGCGTCGCTGCAGGACCGGGTGCCGCCGATGAGCGAGGCCGAGGTCGTCGCGGTGATGGAGGAGGAGCTCGGCGTCCCCTGGGAGGACGTGTTCGAGAGCGTCGAGCCCAAGCCGCTCGCCGCCGGGACGATCGGCCAGGTGCACAAGGCCCGGCTCGAGACGGGCGAGGACGTGGCCATCAAGGTCCAGCGCCCGACCGCGCGCGAGGAGATCCTCCGCGACCTCGGACTGCTCTCGCTGTTCGCGGAGAAGACCCAGAACCGGCCCGTGTTCCGCCAGGTGGTCGACCTGCCCGCCGTCACCGAGCACCTCTCCGACTCGCTCCGCCGCGAGCTCGACTTCACCCAGGAGGCGGGCAACGTCGAGCGGCTGCGCGAGGTGCTGGAGCCGTTCCCGCGCCTCGGCGTGCCGCGCGTGCACCAGCGCTACACGTCTCGGCGGCTGCTCGTGCTCGAGTGGATCGAGGGCGTGCCCATCACGCAGGCGCCCGCGGGCGAGGCGCGCTCCGAGGCCGCCCGCCAGCTCGTCGAGAGCTACTTCCGCCAGATCCTGACCGAGGGCTTCTTCCACGCCGACCCCCACCCCGGGAACTTGCTCTGGGCGGACGACCGCGTCTGGTTCCTCGACCTCGGGATGGTCGGCGAGGTCCCACCCGAGACTCGCGACCTCGTGCTGCTGCTCCTGATGGCGTTCTGGCAGGAGGACGCAGGCTTTCTCACCGAGGTCGTGCTCCAGCTCGGCGGTGACCACCTGCGCTCGGACCTCGACCTCGCCGGCCTACGCGAGGAGCTGGGCGCCCTGCTCGGCACCTACAGGCACGCCTCGCTGCAGGAGCTCGAGCTCGGGCCGATCCTGCAGTCGATCACGGAGACGGCCACCCGGCACGGCGTACGGCTCCCGGCCTCGCTCGCGCTCACGGGCAAGGCGCTCGCCCAGATGCAGTCGGCCGCGATGGTGCTCGATCCCACCCTCGACCCGTTCTCCGCGGTCGGCGGCTTCGTCCTGCGCGACCTGCTCACGCGCGTGCGAAGCTCGGCCGACCCCAAGCGCATGTTCTACGAGGGCCAGAAGCTCCGGGTGCGCGCGATCCGGCTGGTCGAGGCGTTCGAGCGCGTCACCGGCGCGCGGCCGGGCCAGAAGCTCCAGGTGCACTTCCGCGGGACGGAGCTGGAGGAGGTCGTCCGCGGTGCGGCACGTCGCCTCTCGCTCGGGCTCACGGGCGCGGCCGCGATCCTCGGGTCCGCGGTGACAGCGAGCGCCGACACTGTCGACGCGTGGGTGCCGGTCGCGTTCGGAGGCGCCGGGGTCTTCCTCACGGGGATGCTCCTCGTCGACGTCTTCCGCCGCCGCAGCTAGCCCGGGGCGCCTGGCGGAATGCCGCGCCTGGCTAGCGGCGGCGCCTGAGCTGCTTCAAGAGGCGCCGCTCCGCCACGAAGGCGGCGAGCGCCATCAGCGGTCCGAGCAGGGCGCGCTCCAGGCGGCGCGGGATCCGGCGTCGGGCGGTCACCGCGGCCGAGCCTACAATCGCCGTGTGTCAGAGGCCGGGCGGTCGGAGAGCGCCACTTTCCTCTTCACCGACATCGAGGGGTCCACTCGTCTTCTCGACCGGCTCGGCGAAGCCTACGACGACGTCTTCGCCGATCATTGCAAGCTGCTCCGCGACGCGTTCGCCGGCGAGGCGGGCCGCGAGGTCGGGACGTCGGGCGACAGCTTCTTCGTCGTCTTCGAGCGGCCGGCCGGCGCCGTCGCCGCCGCAGCCACCGCCCAGCGGGCGATCACCGAGCACGACTGGCCCGAAGGGGTGGAGCTTCGGGTTCGCATGGGCATCCACAGCGGGGTCGCCAGGCGTTCCGGCGAGGGCTACGTGGGCCTCGACGTGCACCGTGCGGCCCGGATCGCCGACGCCGCGCACGGCGGCCAGATCCTGCTCTCCGAGGCGACCAGGGCGCTGGTCCCGCACACGCGGGTGCGCGCACTCGGCGAGCACCGGCTGAAGGACCTGCCCGAGCCGCAGCCCCTCTACCAGCTCGTGGTCGAAGGCGCGTCCGCAGAGTTCCCGCCGCCTCGCTCGCTCGAGGGCTCCGGGCTCGTGCTGCCCGCGCCTCCCACGCCGATCGTCGGCCGCGCGAGCGAGGTGGCCGAGCTGTGCGAGCTGCTCGCCCTCGAAGACGTGCGCTGCGTGACGGTGACCGGGCCCGGCGGCGCGGGCAAGACCCGGCTCGCGCTCGAGGTCGCCGCCCAGCCGGAGCTCGACTTCCCGGACGCGATCGTGTTCGTCGAGCTGGCCGCGGTCTCGGAGCCCGCCCTGGTGCTGACGGCGATCGCGCACGCGGTCGGCGTCGAGGAGAGCGCCGGCTCGCTCGAGGCCGCGCTCGAGCGCTTCCTCGTCCGCCGGGACACGCTGCTCGTGTTGGACAACCTCGAGCAGGTGCTCGGCGCGTCGCCGCTCGTGGCACGGCTGCTCGCAGCCGCGCCCCGCCTGAAGGTGCTGGCCACGAGCAGAATCCCGCTGCGCATCCGCGGCGAGCGCGAGTTCGCGCTCGGGGGCCTGAGCGCCGAGGCCGCCGTGGCGCTGTTCACCGAGCGGGCCTCGGCGATCCGGCCCGAGTTCGCGGCCGACGGCGCCATCGCCGAGCTCTGCGCCGCCCTCGACGGCCTCCCGCTCGCCGTCGAGCTCGCGGCCGCACGGGTGCGCGTTCTCGCTCCCGAGCAGCTGCTCGAGCGGCTCTCCGACCGGATGGGCCTGCTCGCGGGCGGGGGCCGCGACCTCCCCGAGCGCCATCGGACGCTGAGAGCCGCGATCGACTGGAGCTACGAGCTGCTCGAGAACACCGAGCGCGAGGCGCTCGCCCGGCTCGGCGTCTTCTCGGGCGGGTTCACGCTCGCGTCGGCCGACGACGTCTGCGGCGTGGACGTGTTCGCGCTGGAGACCCTGACCGAGCACAGCCTGCTCCGCCATTCGGGCACCCGGTTCCACATGCTGGAGACGATTCGCGCCTACGCGCTCGAGCGGCTCGAGGAGCGCGCAGGAAGCCGAGGGCGATGCGCAGGCGCCACGCCGAGCACTTCGCCGAGTTCGCCGAGTCCGCCGAGATGACGGTGCTCCGCGGCGAGGAGCAGGCCGACTGGATCGCGCGCGTCGAGGCCGACCACGACAACCTGCGCGCCGCGCTCGCCTGGACGCACGACGCCGGCGAGACGGCGCTCGAGCTCCGCCTTGCCGGCGCACTGCGCAACTTCTGGTACGTGCGCAGCTACCTCGGCGAGGGCCGCCGCTGGTTCGCGCAGGCGCTCGCCGCCGAGGGAGAGCAGCCGCCTGCGCTGCGCGCGAAGGCCCTCCGCGGCGCCATGAGCCTCGCCCACCGGCAGGGCCGCTTCGACGACGCCCAGCGCTACGCGGACGAGGCGCTCGAGCTCTACCGGGCGATCGAGGACCTCGAAGGCGTGCAGACCTCGCTGAACAACCTCGCCGCGCTCGCCATCTCCGGCGATGAGCCGGACCGGGCCCGGGCGCTCTTTCTCGAGAGCATGGAGCTGGCGGCCCGCCGCGGCGACCGCTGGGGCGAAGGGCTGACGAGCTCGAACCTCGGCTACCTCGCGCTGACGCTCGACGAGCTGGACGAGGCCGAACAACATGCTGAGCGCGAGCCTCGACATCCTCCGCGAGCTCGGCGCCAACGAGGAGACGGCGATCCCGCTCCAGAATCTCGGCTTCGTCGCGCTTCGCCGCGGCGACCTGGCTCGCGCGCGAGAGCTCTTCGAGTCGAGCCGGGGGCTGTCCGAGCGCGTCGGCTGGGTGGAGGGCGTGAACTACGCGCTCGAGGGCCTCGCCGCGGTGCTCGTCGGCGAGGGACGCTTCGCCGAGGCGGCCGAGGCGCTCGGCGGCGCGGAGCGCGTGCGCCGCGAGACGGGCGTGTCGCTGGAGCCGCTCGAGCGCAAGGTCCACGACGAGACGCTGGCCGCCGTCCGCGCCGCGATCGGCGACGAGGAGTACGCGGCCGGACGCGAGCGCGGGCTCGCAAGCCTGCCCGGCTCGTCCTAGCGGCAGAGGTCGCTGCGGCCCACGCTCACCGCGCGGCCGCCCACGACCGTGCGGCGGCCGTCGCTGGCGATGGTGACGACGAGTGCCCGGTTGCGTGCGACCCCGCGCACGCGGGCGACAGCTCTCTCTCCGCTGAAGCTCGCCGTCAGCACACGCCAGCGTCCGACCGTCCGGTTCACGCGGGTCCCGACTTCGGGGAGGTTCGAGCCCTCGTCGTAGACGAAGCGACCGCCGGCGCAGAGATGGAGCCGCTCGTCGTAGGAGGAGGGCACCCCGATGGTGCCCGTGTCGGTGAGGTGCGTGAACCGCTTGCCGCTCAGGAACGCGGTCGCGCGGTCGACCGCGTTCTTGCTCCCAGCGCTCGTCGGCGCGGCGGTCACGGATGCCCCCGCAGACCCCCAGATGAGCGCTCCGAACAGAATCGCGATGATGCAGACGCGGCGCATTCACACCTCATGACGGACCCGCGGGTGGATTTGTTCCGTCGCGACCGCGTCAGGGCCGCCGCCGCGCGTTGAGCGGCAGCCGGCGGCCCTGGCTGTCGGCGTAGTCGGACTCTGGCTTAGCAGTCGCTCGGCGCAGGCGTTGCGTCGATCCGGAAACCGGTTCCCGGGTCTCCGGGGATGAGATACGTCGCCCAGAACTCGACCTCGTTGACCAACGACTCGTTCCGGGCGATGTGGATGACCGCGTCGCCGCGGTCGATGAAGCTGTCGCCGGCCTCGTACAACGTGCCCTCGCACGACTCGTCGTCGGCGTAGATCAGCCGCAACGCCCCCGACTTGATGGTCACGAGCACGGGCCCCGGATGGCTGTGCCAGCCGGTCGATCCTCCACCGGCCATCCTGATCTGCTGCGTTGCGACGTCGACGGAACCCTTCGTCTTCAAGTGCACACCGGACTTGCTGTTGATGACCTGTTTCTCGCTCATTGTCCCCCGCGCATGGACCGGCGCCGAGATGATCCCGATGCCCGGCGTGGCGAGAGCGGTGCCCACGATGGCGACGAAGCCGAGAACGATTCCGGAAGCAACGATCTTCCGTCTCCTGGCGAACGATGACTTGTTCGACATCTATTCCTCCTCTCGATTCCCCATGTGTTCGCCGTTTGGCACGACGCCCGCACGCCGGATCACGTCGAGCGCGAGCTCGACGGTGAACTCGATCTCGTGCGCCTCCAGGGCGTGCCGCCGGACCGAGTCCACGAGGGAGGCCTCGTCGGCCTCCCGAACCTCGTAGCCGCAATCGCAGCGGAGAGCCTTGCCAGCGAACATGTTCCGTCCGATACTGGGAGCCTGCGGTTAGAGGACCGCTAGCTAGCCGCTAGCGGTCCCGAGAGAAGGGTTGCGGCACCTGAACGTTCGGATCTCCCTGACGGACCATCTCGCCGTCGAGGCAAACGGCGCTCGACTCGACGAGCGGCGCTTCCCCGGCCGGCAGGGTCGGATCGTGTTCGCGTATCTGGCGGCGCAGAACGGGCGTGCTGTTTCGCGCGACGAGCTGGCCGAGCTGCTCTGGGGCGAGGAGCTCCCTGCGACCTGGGAGAAGGCGCTGCGGGTGCTCATGACGAAGCTGCGCGCACTCCTCGAGGAGTGCGGCATCGACGGCTCGACCGCCCTCACGAGCGCGTTCGGGTGTTACAAGCTCACGCTTCCCGAGGGCAGCTGGATCGACGTCGAGGCGGCGACCGAGGCGCTCGAGCGAGCCGAAGCGGCACTTACCGCGGGCGACCTCGTTGAGGCGCGCTCACAGGCGACAGTGTCAGCCGCGCTCGCTCGGAGAAGCTTCCTGGCCGGGGAGGACGGAGCCTGGGTGGAGGACCGGAGGCGCGAGCTCCGCGAAGTCCTCGTGCGCTCGCTCGAGTGCCTGCGAGACGCGTCGTTCGCGGCCGGCGACCACGCCGAGGCCGTGCGGCATGCGAAGGAGGTGACCGAGCTGGAGCCGTTCCGCGAGAGCGGCTACCGCCGGCTGATGCAGGCCCACACCGCGTCCGGCGATCCGGCCGAGGCGCTCCGCGTGTACGAAGGCTGCCGGCGCTTCCTCGCCGACGAGCTCGGCGCGTACCCCTCCCCCGAGACGGAGGCTGCGTACCTGGACATCCTGCAGGTCGCGCCTGCGAGTGCGAGGCAGAACGGCTTGCCGCTCGCCGATGTCGGTCCGCGAGGCAGGCGTCATCCCAGGGTGCTCGTGGTCGTCGGCGCGCTCGTCCTGGCGATTGCCGGCGCCGTGGGCGTCCTGCTCGTCCTCGACGCGGGCGGAGAGCCGAGCCACCTCGACCTTGACGGGAACGCCGTCGCCACGCTCGATACGGGCTCCGGCGCGGTCCGCGAAGCCGTGGAGGCACCTGCGCCGCCGTCGGCGATGGCCGCCGGTCTCGGCTTCGTCTGGAGCGCGAGCGCCGACTCGAACACCGTTGTCGTAGTCGATCCGGAGACGAACACCGTGCGCGACACGATCCCGGTCGAGAGCGCTCCCGGTGGGATCGCGACCGGCGGCGGCTGGGTCTGGGTGACCAACAGCTTGACCGGCACCGTGTCTCAGATCAGCCCGGAGACGCTCTCCGTCGTCCAGACGATTCGCGTGGGCAACGGACCGACGGGAATCGCGGCGGGAGCACGGCACGTGTGGGTTGCGAACACGAGCGATCACACGGTCAGCAAGCTCCGCGCGTCCGACGGCAAGGTTCTCCGCACGTTCGCCGCCGGCCCCGACCCCGGCGCGGTCGCGCTCGGCGAAGGCGCCGTCTGGGTTGCGAGCAAGTTGGCGGGGGCCGTCGTCAAGCTCAGCCCGACCAGCGGTGAGGTCATCGATCGGACGTCCGTCGGCGAAGGCCCGGTCGGAGTCGCCGTGGGGGCCGGATCCGTCTGGGTTGCGAACAGCCTCTCGGGCACGGTCTCGCGCGTCGACCCGCGAACGGGCGACGTCCGGGGGACCGTCGACGTCGGATCCAGCGCGGATGCCCTCGCCGTCACTCGGGACGCGGTCTGGGTCGCGAACGGGCTGGCCGGGACCATCTCGCGTATCGACGTGCGCGACGGACGCGTGACGAAGAAGATCGACTTCGGCGGTCGGCCGAGCACGCTTGCGGCCCGAGACACCAAGGTCTATGTCGGGCTGCGCACGAGCGGCGCGTCGCACGTCGGCGGGACGCTACGAGTTCTCCTGTCGGATCTCGCACCGCGCCATCGTCGATACCGCGACCGCGTATACACCTGAGACCTGGTCGATCCTCGCGCTGACGAACGACGGCCTGGTGGGCTGGAGGCGGGTCGGCGGCCAGGCCGGTACCGAGCTCGTGCCGGACCTGGCCGTCTCGCTTCCCTCGGTCTCGGGCGACAGACTGGCGTACACGTTCCAGTTGCGACGCGGCGTCACCTACTCGAACGGGCGCTCCGTGAGACCGGGCGACGTTCGCTACTCGTTCGAGCGGCTCTTCAAGCTGAAGCCGCGGCGGCAGCCGGTGGCTGTCGAGACATACCGGGCAATCGTCGGCGCGGACCGCTGCAGCGCACGCCCGTCTCGTTGCGACCTCTCACGCGGCATCGTGACGGACGACCGGGCAGGGACGGTGACGTTCCGTCTAGCGACGCCCGACCCCGAGTTCCTGTTCAAGCTGGCGCTGCCGTTTGCGTACGTCCTTCCGGCAGGAACGACGCTGCGCGAGGCCGTCCAGAAGCCCCTGCCGGCAACCGGCCCGTATCGCGTCGCGAGTGTGTCCGGAGGTGGCTCGCTGAGGCTCGTTCGCAACCCGCGCTTCCGCGAGTGGTCGAGCGCAGCCCAGCCGGCGGGCTTTCCCGACGAGATCGTTCTCCGGCTGATCCGGAACGCGGCGCAGCGGGCGCGGCTCGTTGCCCGGGGCAAGGCGGACTACGCGTCGACCGCCCTCGGGGAGCCAGTCGCCCTACCGCCCGCCGACCGGCCACAGCTGCACGTTCAGCCGCGCGCGGCAACCTTCTACCTCGTCGTCGACACGAAGCGGGGGCCGTTCCGGGACGTCCGCGTGCGTCGGGCCGTCAACCACGCGATCGACCGGAACAAGGTCGTCCGGCTCGGCGGCGGCCCGAGCTCGGCGAAGGCGACGTGCCAGGTTCTCCCGCCGAACTTCCCGGGGTACAAGCCCTACTGCCCGTATACGCTCGACGTGAGCGATGCATCGGGTTGGACGGCTCCCGACCTGGCGAAGGCGAAGAGGTTGATCAGCGCCTCTGGAACGAAAGGGGCGGAGGTCGAGCTCTGGTGGCATCGCGACTTCGGCGTGCGCGGCCGGGCGCTACCTCGAGTCGCTGCTCGACTCGCTCGGGTACCGCGCTCGTCTCCGCCTCTTCGCGGGAGACTTCGACAGGTACTTCGCCGCGATCGAGGCGCCGAAAGCGTCCTGGCAGGCTGTGGGCACCGGCTGGTTCGCCGACGCTCCGGCTCCGTCGAACTTCATCAACCTGCTGTCGTGCTCGTCCCCGAACAACTGGGGGCGCTTCTGCAACGGCGCTGTCGACGCGAGGATTCGCCGGGCGCTGCGGCTCCAGGAGCGGGACCCGGCGGCCGCCAACGAGTCGTGGGCCGCGCTCGATCGCGACCTCACCGACCTGGCACCGTGGATCTTCCTCTACACCCCGTACGGCGGCGACTTCGTGTCGAAGCGCGTGGGCAACTACCAGCACCACCATCTGTGGGGGCCGCTGTTCGCGCAGTTCTGGGTCCGGTAGCAGCGGAGCGGCGCAGGAGTCGAACCTACCCAGCCTGGGGCTACCAGACCTCACGCGTTTTGAAGACGCGCTGGGCCACCGGGCCCTGCCGCTCCGGGTCGAAGCCTAAGCCGAGCGGTCACCGTAAGATCGGGCCTCCCTTGCACGGCCTGATCTTCACCAGCTTCCGCGACTACCTCACGGAGGAGCACGGAGCCGAGCTCGCGCGGGAGGTGTTCGCCGAGGAGCCGATCTATCTGCTCAGCGAGGCATACCCGGACGAGCGGTTGATGGCCCTCGTCGCCCGCTCAGCCGAGACCACCGGCCGCGACGTCGAGGATGTGGTGCACGACTTCGGCTTCTTCACGGGCTCGACCACCTTCACCAAGCTGTACCCGGCCTTCTTCGCGGCCGCGCCCTCGGCCCGCGACTTCCTGCTCACCGTCGAGGTCAGGATCCACGAGCTCGTCCGCGCCACGATCCCGAACGCGACCCCGCCGGAGCTGCGCGTCTCCGAGCTCGGCGCCGACGGGGTCGCGATCGACTACTCGTCTCCGAGACAGCTCTGCGTGCTGCTGCGCGGGTTGGCCGAGGGGACCGCGCGCCACTACGGGGAGACCGCGCAGATCGACGAGGTGACGTGCATGCGCCGCGGCGACCCGTCCTGCCGGTTCGAGGTGAAGCTCAGTCCGAGCGCGACCGGCGAGGCTTAGGAAGCGGGGTCCCGGGGAACAGCCAGAATCAGGGGGTAATGCCGATGAGACTCATGCTGTCGCTCGGCCTGGGGCTCGCCGCGGCGGCCGCCGCCGTCGCGTTGCAGGGCTCTGCGGCCGCGCAGGATCCGCCGCCGTTGCCGATCCCGGGGCCCAGCATCGTGACCGGCAAGGGAACGACGCCGCTCCACCGTTTCGAGATCAACGTGCGGATCGGGGGCAGGGAATCGAAGGCCGCGTTCGGCCGGGCCACCTTCGAGCCTCGGGTTGCGAGGGCGGTCCGCTGGTCGGTCCAGGTGACCTGCCTGCGCATCGCCGAGAACCGGGCCGTGCTCGGCGGACCGGCGCTTCGCGCGGGCCGCCCCGCCGGAGGCGTCCTGATCTACGTGGAGGACAACGCGAGCAGCGGCACCGCGGACCGGATCAGCCGCCTGCAGGGCTTCCGGGTCCCGCCGAATCAGTGCCCCGAGCCGATCATGCCCGCCCGTGCCGCCCAGCGCGTGCAGGGCGACATCGTCGTCAGGGGGATTCGGGGCGGCTAAGGGCGACGCCTGAGCCGACGGGCGTCACCGACGCGCAGGGTGACGCCGTCGCCGTCCAGGCGCTCGAGCACGAGCTGGGCGTTCCGGCGTGACTCACCCAGCAGATCCCGCGCCCGCGCGAGGGTGATCGTTCCGGCGCGCTCGCACTCGGACACGACGAGCTCGCGCGCGCGCTCGTAGGCGCCGCGCTCCAGCGCGAAGCCGTCGCCCACGCGTACGAGCCGCCCCTGCCGTTCGAGCTCGGCGGCGGCGCGGCCGTCTGCGACCCGGAAGGGCGCGCCGGCGGCGGCGGCGAGCTCACGTTCGACCTCGGCGGTGTCGATCGGCGCCGGCTCCGGAACGGGAGGCTCGGGGTCCGGGGGCCTGGGACGGCCGCGCGGGATCGGCTTGAGCACCAGGGCCCCGGCCACGGTCGTCCCGGCCCGAAGCACGATCCGGTCGCCCGGTGACGCGACCACCGGGTCCGAAAGCCGCAGCTGGGCACGCCCGTCCACGCGCACGACGCGGGCGCCGGTGTCGGTGGTGCCGTGGTGCGCCCGCACGCGCGCCGGAACCGGAGCCAGCTCCTCGAGCTCGACGTCGAGGCGGTACGCGGGCTGGTAGGCGCCTGGCTCGACCAGTGCGAGCCCGCGCCCGAGCCGGGCGCGGTCGGCGCCGGTGAGCGCGACGGCGACGCGCTGTCCCGCCTCGGCCCGCTCGACCGGCCGGTCGTGTACCTGCACGCTTCGCACCCGCAGCTCGAGCCCCGCCGGCTCGGCCCGCAGCTCGTCGCCCGCTCCCACCGATCCGGACCAGAGCGTGCCGGTGGCGACCGTGCCGATCCCGCGGAGCGTGAAGACGCGATCGACGAAGAGGCGCGTCGGCCCCGTTCGCACGCGCGGCTGCACGCTCGCGGCGGCCCGGGCGAGAGCGGCGCGCAGCTCGTCCAGCCCTGCGCCCGTCCTGGCGCTGACCGCCACCGCCTCCGCCTCGGGCACGAGCTCGCGGGCTTCGACCAGCGCTGGGCCCGGGTCGGCTGTGTCCGCCTTCGTGATCGCGACCACGCCGCCGGCGATTCCGAGCAGGCGCAGGATCGCCAGGTGCTCGTGCGTCTGCGCCCTGGCGCCCTCGCGGGCGTCGACGACCAGGAGGAAGAGGTCGATCCCGGTGGCCCCGGCGACCATCGTGCGGACGAAGCGCTCGTGGCCCGGGACGTCGATCAGCGAGAGCCGCAGGCCGCCCGGCAGCTCGAGCGGCGCGTAGCCGAGCTCGATCGAGATCCCGCGCCGCTGCTCCTCGGGCAGCCGGTCGGTGTCCTTGCCGGTCAGCGCCCGGACGAGCCACGTCTTGCCGTGGTCGACGTGGCCGGCCGTGCCGACCGTCAGCGGCATCGCGCCTTCCGAGAGACCACCTGCAGGGCCGGGCCGCTCACCGGCGAGCGGCGGCCACCGCTGCAACGACCTCGTCGGCCTCGGCGTCCGAGAGCGTGCGGCAGTCCAGCAGCGTGCGACCGTCCCGGACGATCGCGACCACCGGCGGCTCGCCCTCCCGCAGCCGCGCGGCCAGCTCCTCCTCGACCGCACAGGCGAAGCTCTCGAGCTCCGAGAGCGGCAGCGCGCCCCCACCGACGCGAGCCACGGTCCGCTCGACCTCGCCTCCGACCGCGGCGGCCAGCCTCTCCGCCCGGGCGCGGACGGCCTCGGCCGGCTCGTCGAGCATGCGCAGAACCGGGAGCTCGCGCCGTGCGCGCTCCGGATCGAGGTGGAGCGCGAGCGTCCCCTCGAGCGCGGCGAGGGTCAGCTTGTCCGCGCGCAGCGCGCGCTGGAGCGGGTGGCGGCGGAGCCGCTCGACGAGGTCGGCGCGCCCGACGACGATCCCAGCCTGCGGCCCGCCGAGCAGCTTGTCCCCCGAGAAGCAGACGAGGTCGGCCCCTTCGGACAGGGCCGCTCGGGGCGAGGGCTCCTCGGCAAGTAACAGACTGTTACTTACCCCGAGAGCGCCCGAACCAAGGTCGTCCACGAGGGGGATACCGGCCTGCCGGGCCACGTCCGCGAGAGCCGACGTCGACGGCCGCTCCGTGAAGCCGACGACGCGGAAGTTCGACTGGTGGACTCGGAGGAGGAGCGCGGTCTCCGGCCCGACGGCCGCGGCGTAGTCCGCCGCCCGCGTGCGGTTCGTCGTCCCGACCTCGACGAGCCGCGCGCCGGAGCGCGCGAGCACATCGGGAATGCGGAAGCCGTCGCCGATCTCGATCAGCTCGCCGCGGGAGACGACCACCTCGCGACCCTCGGCGAGGGCGGCCAGGGCGAGCAGGACGGCGGCCGCGTTGTTGTTGACGACGAGCGCGGCCTCCGCCCCCGTCAGCCGGCGGAGCAGCGCCGCAGTGTGGTCCTGGCGGGAGCCGCGCGCACCCGCGGCGAGCTCGAGCTCGAGGTTCGAGTAGGAGCCGCCGATCTCGGCCGCGCGCTGGGCGGCGGCTCGAGCGAGCGGAGCGCGTCCCAGGTTCGTGTGGACGATCACGCCGGTGGCGTTCAGCACGCGCCGCAGCCTGGGCCGGGAGGCCGCCTCGAGCTCGGTTGCTGCGCGGGCCGCGAGGTCGCCGGGATCGTGCCCGGCGCGGATCTCCTCGCGCGCCCCCGCGAGCGCAGCCCGGGCAGCCTGCACCGCCAGAGCGCGCGGAGCGCCCTGCAGCGACTCGTGGCCGGCCAGCTCGTCCACCGAGGGCAGGTCGCGCAGGTTCACGGCACGAGGGAGTCTACGGCGGCCCCTCATCACGTTTGGAACTCGCACGAGACCGGTAGTGGAGAGGTAGTGCGCGAGCTGAGAGGAGAGCTTGCGGCCTTCCCCGTGCTCGGAGGCACCCCCGAGCACGGAGGCGTGCGGGGTCTGCTCGCGCGGGGCTGGGGAAGCGTCCGCACCCGGACCGGCCTCGGCCGGCTTGTCCGCCTGCGCGGGGAGAACGCCGAGCTGAGGCGGGAGGCCGGGCTGAAGGACGGCTTCATCGCGCTCGCCTCGCACGAGCTGCGTGCGCCGGCGGCCGTCATCTACGGCTTCGCAGCAACCCTGAAGCACCGTGGCGGCCAGCTCACCCGTGAGGACCTGGCCGACCTACACGAGGTCCTACACGGCCAGGCCGAGCGCCTGAACCTGCTGATCGACCAGCTGCTCGACCTTTCACGCCTGGAGGCGAGCGCCGCTCCCGGCTCCCCCGAGCCGCTACCCGTCCGCGAGCGGCTGGAGGACGTGGTCGAGAGCGTGGCCGGCAGTCACGCTGCAGCCGTCGAGCTGACGGTGCAGGACGACCTCGAGGTCCTGGCCGACCGGACGGCTTTCGATCGCATCGTCGCCAACCTGATCACGAACGCGATCCGCTACGGGCGCACGCCGATCGAGATCCGAGCCGAGCAGACCGACCGCCACTTCCGGGTCACGGTCGCCGACGGCGGGGACGGCGTCCCCGAGGAGCTCGTCCCCCGGCTCTTCCAACGCTTCTCCCGGGGCGAGGACGCGCAGGGCTCCGGCCTCGGCCTCTCGATCGCGCAGTCCTACGCCCAGGCGAACGGCGGCCAGATCCTGTACGAGCCCACGGCCGAGGGCGGCGCCCGCTTCCAGCTCGTCCTCCCCGCGCGGAGAGTGGCCTAGGGCGCAGCCTCCAGCGCCGGAGCGCGCGACCGCTCCCGCGGCCGGCCGGGCCTCGTCGCGAGCACCGACCCGGCGAGCACCAGCACGAACCCGACGCCCATCCCGAGGGTGAAGTCCTCGCCCAGGATCGCCACTCCGAGCACGGCGGCCACGGCCGGGTTCACGTAGGTGATCACGGTCGCGCGCACCGGCCCGATCTCCGCGATCAGCGCGAAGAAGACGAGGAAGGCGAGCGCGGTGCACACCACGGCCAGCGCGACCACCGCGAGGGCGGACGTGGCCGACGGCGCCGAGCCCGGCGAGACCAGCGCGATCGGCACGTACGCCACCGCGGTCACCGCCAGCGAGGCCGTGATCACGCCCAGCGCGGGCGGCTCCGACAGCCAGCGCTGCAGGATCACGGGCCCGACCGCGTAGCAGACGGCGACGGTTGCGACCTGGGCGATCGGGACGAGACTGGCGCCCTCGACGCTCACCCCCACGATCGCGCCCACGCCGACGATGCCGAGCAGGAGCCCGAGCCCGGTCTGCAGGCCCGGCCGCTCGCGGCTCCCCGTCGTGAGGGCGATCACGGTGGCGACGAGTGGGACCGCCGCGATCAGCAGCGCAGTCAGCGAGCTCGAGATCTCCGTCTCCGCCGCACCCAGCAGCAACCAGGGCAGCGCGATCTCGATCGCCGCGAAGACGAGCAGCGGCAGCCAGTACGGCAGCACAGGACGAAGCTCGCGGCGAAGGGCGGCGATCGGCAGCAGGAGGAGCACAGCGATCGTCGTCCGTCCGAGGACGAGCATCGCCGGGCTGAGGTCCTCCACAGCGACTTTGATCAGCAGGTAGGGGATGCCCCAGATGACGCACATCGCGGCGAACAGGACCGCGCCTCGGCGGGACATCGACGCTCCCATGCGTCCCAAACGCTACGCGCGCAGCGGCTCTCGGCACCAGCAGCATTCGTGCTGAAACGATCAGCGGGCCGGATGGACTACGGCGTGTCGGCCTTGACCTCCGCGGCCGGCACGGGCGCGCAACGTTCCCGGTGGAAGTCGAGCACGATCGAGACCGCCTCGGCCGGGTCGTCCGTGACGAAGAGCAGTCGCTGGTCCTCGGGCGAGATCAGGCCGTCGGCCAGCAGCTCGTCGGCGAACCACGCCAGCGGGTCGCGCCAGAAGGCGCTGTCGAAGAGGACGACGGGGAAGTGCAGCACCTTGCCGGTCTGGATCAGCGTCAGCGACTCGAACAGCTCGTCGAGCGTGCCGAAGCCGCCCGGGAAGATCACGAACCCCTCCGCCGACTTCACGAACATCGTCTTGCGCGCGTAGAAGTGCTGGAAGGTCAGCGAGACGTCGAGGTAGGGGTTCGAGAACTGCTCGTGCGGGAGCTCGATGTTGAAGCCGATCGAGAGGCCGCCGCCGTCCTTCGCGCCGCGGTTGGCCGCCTCCATCACTCCAGGCCCGCCGCCGGTCACGACCGCGAAGCCGCGCTCGGCGAAGGCGCGCCCTACCTCGCGCGCGTGTTCGTACCACCGGTGGCCCTCGCGGATGCGCGCCGAGCCGAAGATCGTCACTGCCGGCCGGTCGATGGCGTCCACCGCCTCGAAGCCCCGCCGGAACTCCTCGGCGATCCGCTGAACGTGGAGCTCGAGATCCTCCGCCTCGCGGCGTTCGTCGAGGATCCTCCTGTCTTCCACTAGATGTCGCGTTCGATGTACGACGCGCTCATCGCGACCCCGAGGGCAGCGGCGAGGCCGAGGTACGTCACCGCGACCGCGACCCGCTGCCAGCCCGCGATGCGGTAGTAGGCCTGCGAGGCCGGGTCGTTTCGCGTGCGCCAGCGGTTCCAGAGCTCCATGGCGCTGACCACGAGGATCAGGATCAGGATCGGGTTGGGCGCGAAGAACGTCAGGACGCCGAGCCCGAGCAGCCCGACGAACCAGAACGCAGGGTGGAGCGCGGCGACCGCGCGGCCCCCGTCGAGCGGGACGATCGGCAGCAGGTTGAAGAGGTTGAGGAAGAAGCCGGTGAAGGCGATCGCCACGAGCAGGTTGTTGTCCGTCGCCTCGCCGTACCACCAGACGGCCGCGGCGCCGAGGCTGCCGACGATCGGCCCGGCCAGCGCGATCTGCGCCTCGCGCCAGGCGTTCTGCGGGTTCTCCTTCAGCAGGATGGCGGCGCCCAGGAACGGGATGAACACCGGCGCGCTGACGGGCAGGCCCTGGCGCTTCGCCTCGAGTGCGTGCCCCGCCTCGTGCACGAACAACAGCACCACGAACCCGAGCGCGAACTTCCAGCCCCACAGCAGCGAGTACGCCCCGATCGAGATCACCATCGACAGCGAGGTCGTGACGACCTTGAACTTGAAGATCGCGAAGAGGATGTACTTGAACTTCAGTAGGAAGGCGCCGACGACGATCAGCGGCGCGGCCAGCTTGCGCAGCAGGCGGAACCTCGGCTCGGGGCGGACGGGACCGGGGTGGTACGGCTCGTAGGGCTCGTACTGGGCCGGCTCGCGCGTGACTTCGCTCACGAACTCATCGTAGCTTTGTGACTTCTGTGTGCCAGAGGCGTGCCGAGACGATGCGGACGGGCGGCGCTGCCTGTACTTCAGAGGGCCATCCATGTCACCGGTCTACCCAGGAGGATGGTCGTGAACCGTTCGCTCGCACTCGCCCTCGCGCTGGTCGTCGTGGCGCTGCTCGCCTCGAGCGCGCTCGGGCGGGCGGCCGACCGCGCTGTGGCTTTCGCGAGGAACGCCGGCGCGGTCAACGGGATCAAGGCGGCGCGCAAGCCCGCTCCAGGCCGGCTGCTCCCGCTGGGCAGGAACGGCAAGTTCCCGCCTGCTGTCGTGCCGGTCCTGCGCGGTGCCAGGGGAGCGGACGGCGCCCAGGGTCCGCGTGGGCCCGAAGGAGCACGCGGCGCCACCGGGCCGACCGGCCCCGGCGGCCCGGCTGGGCCGGCTGGACCACCAGGGCCTGCCGCCGCGAGAGTGGACTTCGACGCCCTCGCGGGTACCGCCGGGACGCAGGTGCTCAGCCTCGGCGGGCTCGTGCTGCAGGCGGCCTGCAGTGCGGCGGGCGATCTCTCGGTCGAGGCGAGCTCGACGGCGAACAACGCGAAGGCGTCCGCGTTCCTCGTCGCCGACAATCCGGCCAACGTCGCCGCGTACGTCGAGGACGACGACCTCGACACCGCCGACAGCTTCGACTTCCTGGGCTCGAGCGACGACGACTCGGCGGGGACGCTCGTCTACCGCGCGCCAGCGGGGACGTCATACGTCTCGGTCTCGTTCCTGGCCGAGCAGGTGTCGGTGGCCGGCGCCAACCGCTGCATCTTCGGAGGCACGGCGACCGTGGCTCCGTAAGCGGAAGGAGCGTCTGTCTAGCTAGGACATGTAACTAGGGCGCGTAGCGCGGCAGCTCGACTCGCTTGCCGTCGGCTTCGATCTCGGGCTCGGAGAAGACGCAGTCGATGTGGATCGTGGCCTCGTTGTCGCCGCCGTAGGGGCCGGTGTTGCGCCCGATGGCGACGTGGGCCGTGCGGGCCGCCTTTTCGTCGAGCATGACGTGACCGCGCGGGCTGACGGTCGGGTTGAAGCCGATCCCGAGCTCGGCGATCACGTCCCCGCCCTCGCCGGCCTCGTCGACGATCTTGCGGAGGATGTCGGCCGCGCGGCCGCCCTCGATGCTGGTGACGCGGCCGCGCTCGAAGCGGAGCGTGACCGGCTCGTCGACGAGCCCTTCGACCGTGTACGGCACCGTCAGGTCGACGACGAGGACGCCGTCCGCGCCGTCCTTGTGCGGCGCCACGAAGACCTCGCCGCCCGGGTAGTTGGCCATGTTGCCGCCCTCGAGCGGCAGCGCGTCGGACTTCCAGGGCCGGCCGCCGACGCGCAGGGTCAAGTCGGTGCCCGCGCGTCCGCGGACGTGGATCGTCTCCGCGCCCTCGAGCTGCGCGAGCAGGTCGCGCGCCGGCCGCTCGAGGTCGGTCCCGGGCGCGAGAGCTCGCCGCGCAGGAGCTCGCCGTCGACGAAGCCGAGGAAGATCTGCCGGCCGCCGTGCCCGGCGACCGTCTGCAGCAGCGAGAAGCGCGCGCCGCCCTCGTCGGGCAGCGGCTTCTCGGCGAGGAAGAACGAGAGGTCGGTCGTCTCGGCCGCGTCGAGCACCGCCTGCGGCGCCTTCGACATCGGC
This sequence comes from uncultured Actinomycetes bacterium, assembly GCA_963733845.1. GTDB lineage: Bacteria > Actinomycetota > Thermoleophilia > Gaiellales > Gaiellaceae > DATFQE01. The sequence goes on along the minus strand of CAVTEM010000004.1, from coordinate 146,750 downwards.
CGGTCGCCCGTCCAGAGCTCGAGCCGCGCCGTGCCGCCCGCGTCCTCGACGGCGGCGAGCAGCTCCGAGCCTTCTCCGGCGAGCGACTCCTCGACGACGACGAGCACGTGCTCGCCCTCGCTGGAGGCGCCCCGCCTGGATCAGGTTCTGCGTCCAGCCGGCGTGCGCCATGCGCGTCTCGCGCGTCTGCACAGCGGCGCATCGTACGCAGGACTCGACGAACTGGTCGTTTCGGCGAAGAGCGATGGCGCAGCCTTGTATCTGCCGAAACTTCGAGTTACCTTCGATGAAGCGAATCCCCGGGGTAGGGGTCGAGGTTAGGGAGGAGATTTGAAGAACCGATTGCCACTCGTGCTGTCCGCGACCGCGCTGGTCGTCGCGGTCTTCGGCATCACGCCGCTCGGGCATGCGACGTCCACCATCGTGCAGACGCACTTCGCGAAGAACGCGAACTTCCTGCGCGGCAAGGCGCCGTCGGTCAAGGCGAAGCCGAACACGATCGTGCAGCGCAACGGCAAGGGCCAGATCGTCGGCATTCCGGTCGCGCGAGGCCCCCAGGGACGCGCCGGGCGCTCCGGGGCCGGAGGGGCCGGCAGGTCCGCAGGGCGCTCAGGGCGCGCAGGGCGCCTCGGGCGGGCAAGGTCCGCAAGGGCCGCCAGGGCCTTCAACGCTCTACGAGCATCGACTGACCGCCTCGGTTGGCGCTCGGGCGGCCGGGCAGGTCGCGCTCGCTGACGCTGAGCCTGCCCGCCGGCTCGTACGCGATCTTCGGAAAGGCGCTTCTAGGTCCCAACGGCGGCGTCGATACCGCAGCTCGGAATGTCGGCTGCACCGCGGGCACGGGGCCGACGGCGTCATCCGACCTGTCCTTCGACCGGTTGCAGAACGGGTGGTTCGGGCATATCAACACGCACGGTCGTCCATACCTTGCGCGGACGCCGCCCGGTTCGGTGGTGATGGCCTGCCAGGTCGTGTCTCGTCGAGCTACCTGTTCGGCAATGGCGGTGGGGACACGCGCATCGTCGCGATCATACGGTCGACAGCGCAACCAAGACGGCGGCAGCTGCCTCGGCGCTCGGCGCGGGCCCGATCACGAGTTCCAAGGGACTCGACGGAGTAGGGAGTGGATCGACGGAGGTAGCACGGTAGGGGGTCGGCTTTAGCCGCCGCCCTCGACGCGTTGGGGTCGAGGTCTTGCGTTCAGCGCACGTCGACAACCGGCAAGCTCATGAACCGCGGCCGATCCACTCCTCGCCGCCCTCGTAGACCTCCTTCTTCCAGAGCGGCACGCGTTCCTTGAGCGTGTCGATCGCGTCCTTGCAGGCGACGAGGGCGTCGTGGCGATGGGGCGCAGACACGGCGATCGCAACGCTCGCCTCGCCGATGCCGACGCGGCCGGTGCGGTGGTGGATGGCGATCGCGCAGAGGTCGTAGCGCAGCGCGGAGCTCGTCCGCGATCTGCTCCATGACCTGCTCGGCCATGCCCTCGTAGGCCTCGTACTCGAGGTAGAGCACCGTGCGACCGCGCGACTCGACTCGGACGGTGCCGAGAAACGTGGCGATCGCGCCGGCGCGCTCGTCGGCGACCTCGGCCACGACCGCGGTCGGGTCGAGCGGCTCGCCGGAGAGCCGGAAGGCACCCCCCGAGACGGGCGGGATCAGAGCGACCTCGTCGCCGTCGGCCAGTACGTCCGTGGCAGTGGCGTACGCGCGGTTCAGCGCGTAGAGGAGGCCGTTCGGCTCGTCCCCGAGGTCGAGCGCCGCCCAGACGTCGCCGAGCACGGCACCGTTGTCGAGCTCGAGGGTCCGCTCGCCGAATCCGGCCCGCTCGCGGAGGCCGGCGAACAGCCTGACGGTGACGCGCACGGGGCGGAGACTACTTCCGCAGTCATATGCGTTTGAAACGGTAAGAGGGCGGGCAGGTCAGAAGAGCAAGGCGCCTGCCGCGTAGTGACCGGCCTTTTTGCCGGCAGCTTTGAGGGGGGCTGCGGCGGGCGCCTTCTTCTCCCCATACGATTGGTCTATGGCGACGGCCGAGAACCGGCGCGAGACCGACTCCGGCATCGAGATCGAGACTGTCTACACGGCGGAGGACGTCGGCGACCTCGAGCTCGAGCTGCCCGGCGAGCCGCCGTTCACGCGGGGCCCGTATCCGGACATGTACCGCGGGCGGCCGTGGACGATTCGCCAGTACGCGGGCTTCGCCTCCGCCGAGGAGACGAACGCGCGCTTCCGCTACCTGCTCGAACGGGGCCAGACCGGGCTCTCGGTCGCCTTCGACCTGCCCACGCAGCTCGGTTACGACTCCGACGACGAGCGGGCCGTCGGGGAGGTCGGCCGCACCGGGGTCGCGATCGACTCGCTCGCCGACATGGAGCTGCTGTTCGAGGGCATCCCGCTCGGCGAGGTGTCGACCTCGATGACGATCAACGCCCCGGCCTCGCTCCTGCTCCTGCTGTACGAGTTGGTCGCGGAGGGGCAGGGCACGTCCGGCGAGGCGCTACGCGGCACCGTCCAGAACGACATCCTCAAGGAGTACTGCGCGCGCGGGAACTACATCTTCCCGCCGCGGCCGTCGATGCGGATCACGACCGACGTCTTCGCGTACTGCCACGAGCGGTTGCCGAAGTGGAACACGATCTCGATCTCGGGCTACCACATTCGCGAAGCGGGCTCGACGGCCGTCCAGGAGCTCGCCTTCACGCTGGCCAACGGGATCGCGTATGCCCAGGCGGCGGTCGACGCGGGGCTGTCCCCCGACGAGTTCGGCGCCCGGCTCTCGTTCTTCTTCAACGCCCACAACCACTTCTTCCAGGAGGTGGCCAAGTTCCGGGCGGCCCGGCGGCTGTGGGCGCGGATCATGAGCGAGCGCTTCGGCGCGACCAACCCGAAAGCGTTGGCGCTGCGCTTCCACGCGCAGACCGGCGGATCGACGCTCACTGCCCAGCAGCCCGAGAACAACATCGTGCGCGTGGCCATCCAGGCGCTCTCGGCGGTGGCCGGCGGCGCACAGTCGATCCACACGAACGGGTTCGACGAAGCGCTGGCCCTGCCGACGGAGCGGTCGGCCAAGATCGCCCTGCGGAGCCAGCAGATCCTCGCCCACGAGGCGGGCGGGACCGACACTGCGGATCCGCTCGGCGGCGCCTACTTCATCGAGACGCTGACCGACGAGCTGGAGGAGCGCGCCTGGGATCTGATCGGCCAGGTGGACGAGCTGGGCGGAGCGGTCGAGGCGATCGAGCGCGGCTTCGTCCAGCGGGAGATCGAGGAGGCGGCCTTCCGTCACAACCAGCTGGTCGAGTCGGGCGAGCGCGTGATCGTCGGCGTGAACAAGTACGCCGAGCACGAGGCCGAGCCAATCGAGCTGCACCGCCTCGACCCGGCCGCGGAGCAGCGGCAGCTCGACCGGACGGCCCGCATTCGCGCGGAGCGGAACGCCGAGGAGGCCGAAGCGCGCCTGAACGAGGTACGGGAGGCGGCGCGCGGCGACGGTAACCTGCTGCACCCGATGCGGGAGGCCCTGCGCGCCCGCTGCACGGTCGGCGAGATCTGCAACGCCCTCCGCGACGAGTTCGGGACGTACGACGCCCAGTAACCGTCCCCTTCGGCCAGGCCCTTCGGGGCCGGCCGCTGACCACCCACCGCTTCGAGCCTAACGAGCAAGAACGCGCGGGTGTGTGACGCAACGGTGCCGAAAGCGTCGAAGATCATCCCCGCGTGAAGATCCTGCTGGTCTCGCAGATGTACCCGGGCCCCGAAGCGCCCGACCACGGGGTGTTCGTGAAGGGGATGGCCGACGCCCTCGAGGAGCGCGGCCACGAGCTGGAGCGTGCCGTTCTCACCACCCGCGCCGGCGGCAGGCGCCGCTACGCGAGCCTCTACGCGAAGGCTGCCCGCGCCGCCCGGCGCTTCCGGCCGGACGTCGTCCACGCCCATTTCCTCGTCCCGACGGGCCTGCTCGCGGGCTTCGCGTCGCGCGCACCGCTCGTCGTGACTGCTCACGGCCGCGACGTCCGCAATGTCGGCTCGATCCCCGGAGTCCGGGCTGCCACCCGCGCCGTGGCGCGCCGCGCCTCCGCGCTCGTCGCCGTCTCCGCCTACCTCCGCGAGGAGCTCGAGGCGCGCGTTCCGGAGGCGCGCGGCAAGACGGAGGTGGCCGACAGCGGCGTCGACCTCCGGCTGTTCCGCGGCGCCGACCCCCGCACTGCCCGCGAGGAGCTCGACTGGAACGGCGACGGCCCGGCTTTCGTCTGCATCGGCACCCTCGACGAGCGCAAGAACGTGATGCGTCTCGCGCGTGCCTTCGAGGACCTGGAGGACGGCCGGCTGGCGTTTGTCGGCGACGGTCCGCTCCGCGACGCCCTCGAGGGCCGGCCGGGTATCCGGGTCGTCGGCCGCGTGCCGCATGAACAGGTTGCCCGCTGGGTGGCCGCGGCCGACGTCGTCTGCCAGCCAAGCCTCGTCGAGCCCTTCGGGCAAGCGCTCATCGAGGCGCTTGCGAGCGAGCGGTCCGTGCTTGCCACCAGGGTCGGCGGTCCGCCCGAGTACGTCACCCAGCAGGCAGGCGTGCTCATCGATCCCGAGGACGAGGACGCGATCGTGGCCGGCCTCCGCGCCGCCGCCGAGCTACCCACGCCCAACCCTGCGGCCAGGGCCGCGGCCGAGCCGCACGACGTCAAGCGGCAGGCGGCGCGGCTGGAGGCGATTCTCGAGCGAGCCGCTCGAGGTCGTTCAGCCTGACCTCCACGAGCGGCCGCACGGCGTCCTCGATCCCGGCCTCGCGCGCGACAGCAAGTGCCGCCTCGTAGCTCTCGCGGGCCTTCTCGGCCGAGACGCCCTGTTTGAGGCGATTGTCGCCGGTTACCAGGAGCTTCTGGATGCGCGTTCGCGCCTCGGACGTTTCCACGGGCCGTAGCCTAGCCGCCCCTTTGTGCGCTATAAGCAGCAGGAGATGGCCGCCGCTCCCCAACCCCTCGAGGAGCGGATCCGCGTCCTCGTCGTCGACGACGAGCACCTCTTCGTCGAGATGGTCGAGGCCATGCTCGCGGCGGATCCGCAGATCGACGTCGTCGCCCACGCCTACAACGGGCACGAGGCGGTCGAGCATGCGCTCGCGCTCGACCCCGACGTGACGCTGATGGACATCGCCATGCCGCGCCTCGACGGGATCCAGGCCATCGCCCAGATCCGCGCGTCCGACCCGGAGGCCTGCGTCCTCGTGCTCACCGGCGCGAACAACCCGGCGGACATCGACGAGGCGCGGAAGGCGGGCGCCGCGGGGTACCTCACCAAGGACCGGATCGCCACCGAGTTGCTGCCGGCGATCCACGATCTCGGCTCGCGCTAGCTATCCTGGCCCGGCCGTGCTCCCGGTTCTCGTCTTCTGGCACTTCATCATCTCGATCGCCCTGGTCGGCCTCGTGCTCATGCACTCGGGCCGCGACACCGGCATGTCCGGGATGGGCTTCGTCCCCCAGTCGCAGGGCGGCACTCACATCGTGGAGAAGAACCTGACGCGGCTCACGATCGCCGTCGCGACGATCTTCTTCACGAACACGATCCTGCTCTTCCGCTTCCTGGACTAAGAGGAGGGCTTGGCACAACGGCGCTGTGCCGCCGTGCCGCGCCGCTCGTCCCGACGCTGCGTCCTCAGTCGCGCCACGCTACGCGTCGCAGATACACGGAACGCTCCCTGCGTCCTTGCCTCGGAACGACCAGCGCACCCCGGCGACGAGCGACGTTCCACCAAGCCCTCCTAGAGCCCCGGGCCCGACCCCGAGCCGGTCACGTTGAAGCTCGCGGTCGCAAGCGCGGGGCACACGACGCCCTGTGGATACCGCTCGTCGTAGAACTCGCTCTGGTTGACGAGCCTGCGCCCGCGCGTGAGGCCGGGTACCTCGCTCAGGAGGTCGAGCACTGCGACGGTGAAACGGAGGTTGACGAGCGGCTCGGCAATCCGGCCGTCGCGGATGCGGAAGGTCCCGTCGCGCGTCATGCCGGTGATCACGCCTTCGCGCGGATTCACGATCCCGAGGTAGTGCAGGCGCGTGACATAGATCCCGTCGCGGACGAGCTCCGCGAGCTCCTCCACCGACTCGGCCTCGCCGGATGCGACCGAGAGGGCGCTCGGCATCGGCCCGTACACACGAGCCGGGGGCGGCGGAGCGTGGCCGGTCGAGACGACGCCGTCGGCCGCGCGCGCAGCGGTGGCGCGATCCCACACGACGCCCCGGGCGACTCCGTCCTCGATCAGCGTCACCCGCCGCTTGGGGACGCCCTCGAAGTCGAACGCCTTCGGAAGCCCGTCCGGGTCGAGCGGGTCGTCCCAGATCGAGACCTTCGTGTCGGCGACCTTCTCTCCCAGGCGGTCGCAGAGCGCGCTGCGCTCCTCGAGGATGCCGAGCCCGCTGAAGCTGTCCCAGGCGAACCACTGCAGCAGCAAGCCGAGCGCGTACGGCTCCAGCACGGCTGCGTAGCGACCGGGCTCGATCATGCCCGCGCCGTGGGTCCTGCCCGCTGTCTCCGATGCCTCCCGGCCCACGCCGTCCGGCTCGACGAGCGCCGCCCGCCAGGCGGTCCGCTCCGCGTAGCCCGAGGCATCCTCGCCGGCGCCGATCACGAGCGAGGTCGCGTCCGTCATTCGCTGGTGGGCCGCCACGCCCTTCGACGTCGCGACGGCCAGCTCCGACTCGGCGCTCGTGAAGAAGCCGTACGCCGCGAACGGCGCGGCCGCATCGATCGACCTGCCCGCGAGTCGCGCCTGTGCCTCGGCATCCAGTTCGGCGGTGGCTTCGTCGTAACCGGCGACCTCTGGCAGGTCGGCCGGCTCCGCGAACCCGGGGAAGTCGGGATCGGGCGGCGCCAGGTCGGCCGCCTCTGCGGCCTTGCGGGCGAGCTCCCCGAGCGCCTCCTGCTCGCCCCTGTTCGTCGACGCCGAGCCGAGGCGCCCGTTGCGGACGACGCGGAGCTGCACCACCGCGTTGTCGATCAACGTCGGCTGGTGCACCTCCGAGTCGGCGAAGCGCGCGAACCCGGAACGCTCGCTCTGGACGACCACTTCGGCCTCGTCCGCTTCGGCCGCGGACAGGGCGCGCCGGGCGAGCTCGAGCGCGGTTTCTGTCACGCCCGCACGCCGATCTGGACCTCACGGAAACGCGCGGGCGACGAGCCGTGCGAGACGTGGCCGTTCTGGCCCGGCTGGCCCTTGCCGCAGTTGGTCAGGCCCTTCAGCTGCCAGTGCTCCGCGCCGCCGACCGCGTCGAGGCCGCCCCAGAAGAGCGGGGTCACCCCGGTGTAGGTCGCGTCGCGCAGCATCCGGCCGAGCTTCCCGTCCTTGATCTCCCAGCCCACCTGCGTCCCGAACTGGAAGTTCAGGCGCTTGTCGTCGATCGACCAGCTCTTGTTCGTCTCCAGGTAGACGCCGTCGTCGACGCCCGCGATCAGGTCCTCCAGCGAGCCGCCCTCGCCCGGCTCGAGATGGAGGTTCGTCATCCGTACCAGCGGCATCCGCGACCAGCCGTCGGCCCGCATCGAGCCGCCGTCGCCATGGCCGATCTGCGCCGCGGTCTCGCGCGAAGTGAGGAAGCCGCGCAGTACGCCCTCCGACACGATCGGCTCCCGGCGGGCGGGGACGCCCTCGTCGTCGAAGCCGAAGGTGCCGAGGCCGCCGGGCGTCGTCGAGTCGGCGATGACGTTCATCAGCCCGGAGCCGTACCGCAGGCTGCCGAGGTCCGCGGGCTTCAGGAAGCTCGTTCCGGCGTAGGCCGCCTCTGTTCCGTAGACGCGGTCGAGCTCGGTCGGATGCCCGATCGACTCGTGGACCTGGAGCATCATCTGGTCGGAGTCCAGGACGACGGTGGTCGTCCCGGCCGGGCATTCGTCCGCGCGCAGGAGCGCGCACGCCTGTTCTCCGACCCGCGGCGCCTCGCGTACGAAGTCCAGGCCCTCGACGTACTCCCAGCCGGCCTGACTGCTCGAGCCGCCGTGCGCGCTGGGGTAGCTGCGCACCTGGAACAGCCCGTCGCCGGTCGCGATCGCCTCGATCCCGCCGCCCGTCTCTACGAGTTCCTGCTCGATCGCGCTGCCGAGAGACGAGACGAACAGCTTGCGCTCGCGGTGCGCGCGCACGAAGGCGGAGCGGACGGTGACGTCGTCGTGCTTCATCTCCTCCTCGGCGGCGAGGCAGAGAGCGACCTTGTCCGCGATCGAGACGGAGAACGGATCGCGCTCGAGCGGCGTCCGGTACTCCGCCTCGTATGCCTCGACCGGCGCGAGCGAGCGGCGGTGGGCGCCGGGCGCGGCCTTCGCGAACGCCGTCGCTCGCAGCGCCGCGGCACGGGCGCCCTCGTCCGTGAGCTCGCGGTTGCAGGCGAAGCCCCAGGCGCCGTCGACCAGGACACGGACGCCGACGCCCTCGCTCTCGAGGTCGCTGATCTCCTCGACCTGGCCGTTCTTCGTCGCCACCATCTGCGCGCGCCTTAAGACGACCCGGGCATCCGCGTAGGACGCACCCGCTCCGAGGGCCGCGTCCACCGCTGCGTCGCCCAGGTGCCGCATCGCGCTTACCTTAGTCGCGCACTCGATCGACCCCGAGGCGGAGCTGCTCGTCGACATCCTCTGGATCCGGATCGAGCTGCGTCGCGAGTGGGGAGGAGACTGAGCCGCCGCTACAATGGCCGTCCCTCAGGCGCTGGTGGCGGAATTGGTAGACGCGCTAGGTTGAGGGCCTAGTGGCCTTAAACGGCCGTGGAGGTTCAAGTCCTCTCCAGCGCATGGCTCGCCCGAAGGCCGTCCGGCTTTCGGGCGTCTCCCTTTCCGGCAGCGCAGCAGTTTGACGTCGTCCGGAGGAGTCTCTACCCTGGTGGCGAACGTATGTTCGCAAGCGACCACCAGGAGGGGCGATGCTGACCGGACGACAGAGCGAGATCTTCGACTTCGTGTCGGACTACGTGCGCGAGCGCGGCTACCCGCCCACCGTGCGTGAGATCGGCGAGGCCGTCGGGCTCGCCTCCCCGTCAACGGTGCACGCGCACCTCGCGAACCTCGAGCGAGCCGGGCTGCTCAAGCGCGACCCCACCAAGCCACGGGCGCTCGAGCTCGTCGGCCGCGACAAGGGCGATCGGCTCCCGCGCCGAGTCGAGCGTGCGCTCGCTCCCCCTCGTCGGCGAGATCGCGGCCGGCGGGCCGCTGCTGGCCGAGGACGACGTCCAGGAGTTCCTCGAGGTGCCCGAGCTCCTCGCCGCGGGCGGAGCCGACTTCCTCCTGCGCGTCAAGGGCGAGTCGATGATCCAGGCCGGCATCCTCGACGGCGACTACGTGGTCGTGCGCAAGCAGCAGGACGCGCGGAACGGCGACGTGGTGGTCGCACTGGCCGGCGACGACGAGTCGGCGGACGAGGCGACCGTGAAGCGCTTCTTCCGCGAGGACGGGCGCATCCGGCTCCAACCCGAGAACGACACGCTCGAGCCGATCTATGCCGCCCACGTGCAGATCGTCGGGAAGGTGATCGGAGTCTTCAGACAGGTGTCGTGATGGAGGTCAGGAACTTCGCCCGGACGCTCGACCAGGAGCTCGCTGCGCTCGCGCGCGGGCGCCAGCCTCGAATGCCTCGTGTGCGGGGAGTTCGTCCTGCATCGCGGCGGCGAGCTGGAATGCCCGGAATGCGAGTCGCGCATCGGCGCCGTAGGCGAGCCGGGGCTACAATTGGGCTTGCAGGCCGGGTGACCGCGGGCCCTCGGGCTCGAGGAAAGTCCGGACACCGAAGGGCAGGACGCTGGGGAAATCCCAGGCGGCGAAAGCCGACGGAAAGTGGCACAGAAAGGAGACCGCCACCGACAAAGTGCGCAGTTGTCGGCGGTAAGGGTGAAAAGGTGGGGTAAGAGCCCACCAGCGCCGCGGTGACGCGGCGGCTCGCCAAACCCCGTCCGGTGCAAGGCGAAGCAGGCCCCGACGAAGCTGCCCGCTGAGGGGCCGGGTACGCCGCTCGAGCGGCCGGGCAACCGGTCGCCCAGAGAGATGGTCGCCCAAGACAGAATCCGGCTTACAGGCCTGCTACGGAAAAGCCCTGGTTCCCAGGGCTTTTCTATTGAACCGCCGCGCCGCCGGCGCTCCGTCTCGGCTGCCGATGCCACGACCTCGAGCCCGTCGCGTAACCACTGAACGGCGGCGCCCGCAGTGAGGATCGCCCCTTCGACCGCGTACTCGTGCGGGGCACCGCCCACCGTCGGGGCTGCCGTCTTCAGAAGCCCATGTGGAGCGGGCTGTCCATCGGCGCCGACGTTGACGAGCACGAAGCTGCCCGTCCCGTACGTGGCCTTGGCTTCGCCCGGGGCGAAGCAGCCGTGGCCGAAGAGCGCAGCCTGCTGGTCGCCCGCGATGCCGGAGATCGGAACGGTCGCTCCGAGCAGCTCGGCGTCGACGACCCGTTCGGACGAGGAGACGATGCGCGGAAGCACGACGCGCTCGACGCCGAACAGGTCGAGAAGCTCGTCGTCCCAGTCGAGCGTTTGCAGGTCGACGAGCATCGTCCGCGACGCATTCGTCGCGTCGGTGACGTGCGCCCTACCGCCCGTCAGCTTCCAGACGAGCCAGCTGTCCACGGTCCCGAAGGCGAGAGCTTCCTGTTCGAGCTCCGTGCGACTCAGAATCCACTCGAGCTTCGTCGCCGAGAAGTACGGATCGGCGACGAGCCCGGTGCGCTCCCGGACGAGATCGGCCGGTAGCTGTCGGCAGCGCTCGGCCGTGCGCCGGTCCTGCCAGACGATCGCGCGCTGCACCGGCGTGCCGCTGTCCCGCTCCCAGACGAGCGTCGTCTCGCGCTGGTTGGCGATGCCGATTCCCGCGAGGTCGCTTGCGGCGAGGCGTGCCTGCGTCAGGGCTGCCTCGGCTGCACCGAGCGCGCTCTGCCAGATGTCGTCCGGATCGTGCTCCACCCAGCCGGGCTGGGGATAGAACTGCCGGATCTCCCGATAGCCGCGACCGAGCGTCCGGAGCTCGTCGTCGACGACGAGACACGTGACCCCGGTCGTCCCGGCGTCGATCGCGAGGATCATCGGCGGCGAACGTATCCGACCGCGATGCGCGCCGTCGGCCAGCGAGGCAAGTGGGAGTCACTCGATAGCGGGCCGGGCGATGGCGGGCGGCTCGCGGCCGGCGAGCAGCCAGCCGGCCGCGGCGGCCGCCACGGGGAGGCCCACGACCATGAGGAACAGGTACAGCACCGGGATCCGACCGAGATAGTCGAGCTTGTCGTGGTACGTCGCTCCGAGCGCGAGATAGGCACCGCTCACGCCGAGGAGCGCGGCCAGGAGGGCGAGGGCGCCCGCCGTGGCGGCCGTCAGCGTTCGGCGGATCCTGCTGGTTGCTCCGCTCGCGGTCAGCGTGCGGAGATCGCCGGCACTCTCGCTGCGGATCAGCCCGACCGTCATGGCGAGGATCGCGAGCGCGAGGAGGGCGCCCGCAGCGGTTGCGATGGCGATGACCGTCGTGGAGGAAGGGCCCTCGCGCCGTGTCTCGATCGTCAGGCCAGCGGCGGCAGCGAGGTCGCGCGCATTCACGATCTGTTCGCTCGTCAACGGCCGGCTCGACTCGACGAGCCACCCCGACGGGATCTGTCTCCAGCCGTGGCGGCGAAGACCATCGAGCGTGATGATCGAGGTCGGCGCCATGCCGGTTTCTCCCTCGGGCGAGCCGAAGAGCTTCCGGCTGTCGATGCGTCTGGACGTTCGTGACGGCACGTCCGGTCAGCCGTGGTTCTCCGCGTGCCCGAGTCGCTTTCTCGAAGTGGACAGTCTCCAGCCCGTCGGCTCGGACGCTCTTGTCGATCAGGAAGTCCGTGTTCGGATCGACCGTGGCGGGGTCGATTCCGAGGCTCCTGAGCAGGGCAGGTGTGCCGACGTAGAGGCGCGATTCGTAGACGTAGCAGCCCGAAGGTGGGGGCGCGCAGATGAATGACCCCCCTGACGACTTGTCGGGGTCGTCGGTTTTCCGTACGAGGACTTCCGTGCGGAGGACTCGGTTGCCGCCCTCCGGCCTGGGCTGTTCGCTTGGTTGGTAGGCGTTGTGGAGCGGGATCACGGCCGCGTCGTCAAGGCCCGCCGCGAGCCGGCGGACTCGAGCGGCCGCGCGTTCGAGTTCAGCGGGCGTCTGAATCGCGACGTGCTCCGGACCCACCGTTGCACCGGTGTACACGCGGACCTGCCGGTCGGACAGGTTGGGCGGTTCACCGGCAGCCTTCTTCTCCTCGGCCGCCGCGAGGATGGCGACCGTCGCGGCGATGCCGAGAGCTGAGCGTGATGGCAGCGAGTGCCGCTCCGGAGCGGGCCTGGTAGCGCGCGAGGTCTCGTAGCGCCAAGCGCACGGCGATCGGGGCGTGTCCGGCTGCCCGGGCGACGAGACGAATCGCCAGCGGGCCCAGGAGCAGCGTGCCGAGGATGGTCGCCACGATTCCGGCGACGATCAGCGGCAGGGTGCTTCGGCCGGAAAGCACGAGTGCCCCGATTCCCACCACGATCAACACCGCGGCGACGAGTGCCGAGTGGTGCGCGGGCTTCGGTCTCGGCGGTCGTGCCGAGAGGGCGCGCGTGACGGGGACGCGGGCGACCGCTCGCCCCGGCCACCAGGCGGCGGCGGTCGCTGCGAGGACCGCGACGAGGACAGTGAGGACGAGCAATGCCCAGGGCAGGCTGGACCGGTCGAGGCGATAGTCGAGCGCGGGCTCGAGTGTCGGCGCGACCGTGACCCAGAGCGCGAGACCCGCGACCGTTCCGATCAGGGCGCCGATTGCGCCCACGAGTGCGCCGTTCGTGAGCAGCACGAGCCGAAGGTGCTTCTCGGTCGCGCCGATCGCAGCGAGCATGCCGAGGTGGCGGAGCCGTCGCTGCGCGATCACGGCGAAGCCTGCCGCGGCAACGAGCGAAGCCAGCAACATGAAGACGGTGGCGACCGAGAACATCGCCAGCTCGGGTGCCGGCTCGTAGTGGCCCCGAATCTTGAAGCCCATGAGGGCGGACTGGTCGCCCTGCGCTCTTGCGAACGAACCGACCGCCACGTCGTCGGCGTCGACCAAGACCGTGACGGTGTCCAGTGCCTCCGCGGACGAGGGGGCGACGAGGGCGAACTCGTCGCTCAGCTCGAGCGGGTTCTCGACGATGCCGACGACGGTTCGGCGGCGGCCGTCCAGGGCGAGGCTCTTCCCGAGCTCGAGCCCGAGGAGCGTGGCGACGCCGTCGGTGACGGCGACCTGGCCGGGGCCTTCCGGGTAGCTGCCTCGGCGGAGCGCGAGGCCCCCGTACGGTCCGCTCGGGTCCTGGGCGCGGAACTCCACCCTGTCGACACCGCCCGGAACGGGCAGCGAGCGGTGGCCGATGACGTCGGTCGTCCCGAACCGGTCCTCGGAGGCGGCGAGACTCGCCTCGAGCTTGCGCGGATCGGCGGCGTCCAACTCGATGAGGGCCCTGGCCGAGCCGAACTCCGCGTAGTCGAGGGGCCCCGAGTTGTAGGCGATCGTGATGCTCGTGGTCGCGGCCGCGACCGCGACCGCGACGAGAGCGATCACGAGGATCTGCTGGCGCCACTCGCGGCGGAACAGGCGCCACGCCCAGCGGATCAGCGGACGGCGCGCGGCAAGTCCGCCCCCGCTCGGTCCTCGCAACGCCGAGCCGTGAGCGACCGTCGTCATCGCCGGTCACCGGCAGCGAGCAGCGACTCGGGGCCGGGAGGCGCGACCGTCTGGTCGACGATCCGGCCGTCACGTAGGAAGACGACGCGGTCGGCCCAGGAGGCGAGCTGCGCCTCGTGGGTGACGACGACTCCCGCGACGCCGTGGTGGGCGGCGGCCCGCAGAAGGCGCATGACCGCCTCGCCGTTCACGGAGTCCAGGGCGCCGGTGGGCTCGTCCGCGAGCAGCAACCGGCGCTCGCCGACGATCGCCCGGGCGATCGCAATCCGCTGGCGCTCGCCGCCCGAGAGCTCGTCGGGGTAGCGGTCGGCACGGTCCGCCACGTCGAGCTGCTTCATCGCCTCGAGCCCCGCCGCGCGAGCTGTCCTGGCACGGCTGCCGTCCAGCTCGAGGGGCAGCATGACGTTCTCGACGGCCGTCAACCCCGGGAGCAGGTTGAAGTCCTGGAACACGTAGCCGATCGACCGGCGTCGCATCTGCGCCCGCTGCGAGCGCGAGACGCTCGCGAAGTCGACGCCGTCGACGAGGACCTCGCCGCTGGTCGCCTCCTCGAGGCTCCCGGCGATCGTCAGGAGCGTGCTCTTGCCGGAGCCGCTCGGCCCCATGATCGCGACGAGCTCGCCGCGCTCGACCGAGAGATCGACGTCGCTGAGCGCACGCACCTCGGTCGGCCCGGAGCCGTAGACCCTCGATACACGCCGCAGCTCGAGTGCGCTGGTCATTGCGAAACCTCCATCTCACGAGTTGGTTCGAGAGGCGCGTCGGCCTCGAGGGCCGGCGCAAGGACCGGCCGCTGCTTCAAGCGCACGTCGGCGGCATCGAGCCAGCGGACGATCGCTTCGAGCCGGAAGAGCTCGGCATCGGCGACGAGCGCCAGCGCCGTGTCGTCCTCGGCCGCCGCCGCTTTGATCTGGGTGTAGCGCTGCATGATCTCGATCACGTGGCGACGGTGGACCTGCAGGATCTCGTGGACGTCGATCCCGGGAACCTGCAGGGCGACCAGCACCTTGATCACGAGCTCGTCGCGCGGGGGAGGGACGAGGTCGGGCGGCGTGCGGAGCCAGTCGGCCAGCTCGCGGTCGCCGGCGGCGGTGAGCCTGTAGCGCTTCCGAGAGCGCTCGCTCTCTCCGTCGTCCGTCTCGACGAGCCCGTCCCGCTCGAGGCGCTGGAGAGTCGTGTACACCTGCCCGACGTTGAGCGGCCACACTTCGCCTGTCCGCGACTCGAACTCGTTCTGGAGCCGCAGGCCGTACTTCGGCCCCTCATGAAGCAAGGCGAGGAGAGCGTGTGGGACGCTCATGAACGGCTCTTGTCAACGAACATACCCAGTAGTATACCGAGTATATAACGCGAGCGCAAGTCCGCGTTACGCGTCGCGCATGCGGATGACGCACAGCGCGACCAAGAGGGCCGCCGCGGCGTAGGCCGCGACGACGCCGAGCCCCTCCCAGGGGCCGAGCGGGATCGAGTCGTCGCGCACGACGGTCTGCTGCCCGGCGATCCCCGCACCCATCAGCGAGAACTTCTCGAACCACTCCGCGACGCTCTCCGGCAGGAAGCTGATCGCGATCACGGGGCCGAGCAAGAGCGCGAGCACGAGTGTGATCGCGCCCGCCGTGTGCCGCAGGATCGTGCCCAGGCTGAGCGAGAACACAGCCAGGAGAGCCAGGTAGAGGCCGCTCGCCACCACGGCTCGCAGGGCGTAGCCGTCCGTCAGCGTCGAAGCGGGATAGCCGTTCTCGTAGGTGAAGCCGTTGCCGCGGAGGATCCACTGTCCGAGGACGAAGCAAGCGGCGCTCGTGATCAGCCCGGCGAGCAGCACGACCGTGGTCACCACAGCGGTCTTCGCCGCCAGCACCGCGCGTCGGCGCGGCTCGGCGGCGAAGGTCGTCCTGATCATGCGATGGGTGTACTCGGACGTGATGGCCAGGACCGCGAGGACCGCGAGCGCCACCTGCCCGAACCAGATCCCGGAGAGGCTGTCGAGCACGATGTCGTTGTCGCCCGGGCGCCCGGGGCCGCCACCCATGGTCTCGGACTCCCAGCAGGCGAGCGCGCTGAACAGCACGGACACGCTCGCGAACGCGAGCAGGGCCCAGACCGTGCTTCGGATCGTGCGCAGCTTGATCCACTCGGCTCCGAGCGCCGCGCTCATGCCCGCGGCTCCGTCGCGTACTCGACTGCGCCACGCGTGAGCTCGAGGAACGCGTCCTCGAGCGAGGTCCGGTGCGGGGCCAGCTCTTCGAGGCGAAGCCGATGCTCGACCGCCAGCTCGGCGATTCGGCTCACGTCCAGGCCCGAGACGACGAGGCTGTGGTCCGCCGCCGAGGTCGCACTCGCGCCCGCGCGCGCGAGCACCCTCATCAGCCCGGCGACGTCGGGCGTTCGCACGGTGACCCGCGTGTCGGACATCCGTGCGAGCAGCTCGCTCACGCTGGTCTCGGCGATCAGCCGGCCGCGGCCGATCACGACGAGGTCGTCGGCGGTGCCCTCGAGCTCGCTCATCAGGTGGCTGGAGACGAAGACCGTCCGACCCTCGTCGGCGAGCTCCCTGAGCAGGCCGCGGATCCAGCGAATGCCCTCGGGGTCGAGCCCGTTGATCGGCTCGTCGAGCAAGAGCACCTGCGGGTCGCCCAGGAGCGCGGCCGCGATGCCGAGCCGCTGCGCCATGCCGAGCGAGTAGCCGCCGGTGCGCCGGTGCGCGACCTCCGTGAGTCCGACGAGCTCGAGCACCGCCTCCACCCGCGCGCGCGAGATCCCGTTGCTGCGCGCCAGCCAGCGCAGGTGGCTGCGCGCGCTCCTTCCCGGGTGAGTCGAGGTCGCATCGAGGAGGGCGCCGACCTCGTGGAGCGGGCGGTCGAACCGGTCGTAGCGCCGTCCGCCGACGAGCACCTCGCCACGGTCGGGAGCATCGAGCGCGAGGGCGATCCGCATCGTGGTCGACTTGCCGGCTCCGTTGGGGCCGACGAACCCGGTCACCCGCCCGCTGCGAACCGTGAACGACAGATCGTCGACGGCCACGGTCCTGCCAAACTTCTTCGACACGGTGTGCGCTTCGATCGTCGCGTCCACCCCAGCCACGGTACGAGCCACGAGTCCCGCTGTCGTCGCGCCCGGGAGCCGTCTTCGGCGACGCACGCGAGAGCGACAGGTGGGGGCGAAGTCCCCCTCGAGGGGGACGCGCGATCTCGCGATCGCGGCCGACGCGGTCGCCCGCGCCGAGGGCGACAATGACGCCGTGGCGCAGGCGCAGCCGGACCCGATCGACGAGGTGACAGCCCTCCTTTCCCGCGGCGCCGCCGCGGCACGCCGGGTCCTCTCGGGGCCGGACGGCCCGCTGGCGCTCGCCCTGCTCCTCGCGATGACGGCGACGGCGGAGGCGACCCTCTACACAGAGGAGATCGAGCCTGCGCTGCTGACGAACCTGCTCGCGACGCTGCCGCTCGCGCTCGTGCGGAAGCGGCTGGCGTGGGCCACGGCGACGATCGTCCTCGCCGTGTCGGTCGCGCTCGGGGAGCAGGCGCTGACGATCTCCGGCCTCCTCGCCCTCCTCATCGTCCTGTACCTGTCCGCGTCGCGCTACCGGCGCCGCTGGTGCGTCCTGCTGGCGTTCCCGTTCTTCGTCAACGCGGTTTCGCCCTACAGCGGCGAGGAGCCGGGCTTCGCGAACGTGCTGCTGCTCTTCGTCGTCGTCGCCGCGCTCGCGCTCGGCGATTCGCGCAGGGAGCGCGGCCGGGCGATCGCGGAGCGGGACGAGACGCGTCGCGCCATGCAAGACACCCTCGAGGACCAGGCGGCGATGGGGGAGCGCGCCCGGATCGCGCGCGACCTGCACGACATCGTCGCGCACCACGTCTCGGCGATCGCCGTCGAGGCCGAGACGGCGCGGCTCACGACCAAGCGCCTGCCCAAGGAGGCGGGCGCCCACTTCGAGGCGATCGCGCAGACCGCCCGCGACGCGCTCGACGAGATGCGCCGCCTGCTCGGCGTCCTGCGGGAGGACGCCAACGGCGACTCCGGAAGGGTCCCTCAGCCCGGCCTCGCCCAGCTGGACGAGCTGATCGAGACGGCCCGCGCCGCGGGCTCCACGGTGCGCCTGACCATGAGCGGCGAAGCCACGACGCTCCCGCCCGGGATCGACCTGTGCGCGTACCGGATCGTGCAGGAGGCGCTGTCGAACGCGCGCAGGCACGCGCCCGGCGCGACGGTCGACGTCGAGATCGCGTACAGCCACGACTCGCTCGCCCTGCGGATCAGGGACGACGGGCCGGGGCCGGCCGACGGCGACCTCGACGGACACGGGCTCCTCGGCATGCGCGAGCGCGCCACGATCGCCGGCGGCACACTCCGTGCCGGTCCCTCCGAGCAAGGCGGCTTCGCGGTCGAGGCGGAGCTGCCGCTGCCGCCGTCGTGACGATCCGCGTCGTCGTCGCGGACGACCAGGAGATCGTCCGGGCGGGCTTCGCCGCGCTACTCGAGACGCAGGACGACATCAGCGTCGTCGGCACCGCCGCCGACGGCGAGGAGGCCGTGCGCGTGAGCCGCGAGGAGCGTCCCGACGTGGTGCTGATGGACATCCGGATGCCGACGCTCGACGGCATCGAGGCGACCAGACAGCTCGACGCGGCCGACGGCACGCAACCGAAGGTGATCGTGCTCACGACCTTCGACCTCGACGAATACGTCTACGACGCGCTCGGCGCCGGCGCCAGCGGCTTCCTGCTCAAGGACGTCCCGGCCGAGACGCTGTTCGAGGCCGTTCGCGTCGTGGCGGCGGGCGACGCGCTGCTGGCCCCGGCCGTCACGCGCCGGCTGGTGAGCGAGTTCGCCCGCCTGCGGCCGACGCTGCCACCCAGGCCCGCGGCGCTCAGCGAGCTGACGCAACGCGAGACCGAGGTCCTGCGCCTGGTCGCCGAGGGTCTCTCGAACGGCGAGATCGCGGAACGGCTCGTGGTGAGCGGCGAGACCGTCAAGACCCACGTGAGCCACGTGCTGACCAAGCTGAGCGTCCGCGACCGCGCCCAGGCCGTGGTGGTCGCATACGAGTCGGGACTCGTGCAGCCGCGCTCGCACGACGCGTCCACTTGACATATTCCTATATGAGCATATAATCGCTTGCATGGCACGAGCAGCGACGACGACGGATGCGTTCAACGCGGTCGCGGAGCCTCAGGCGGCGGCAGATCCTCGACGCCCTCGCCGGCGGCGAGCGCCCGGTGAACGACCTGGTGCGTGTGCTCGGGCTGGCCCAGCCGCAGGTGTCCAAGCACCTGCGGGTCCTACGCGAGGTTGGAGCGGTCGACGTGCGCTCCGACGGCCGTCAGCGGCTGTACCGGCTGAACGGTGAGGCGCTCAAGCCCATCCACGACTGGGTGAAGAGCTACGAGCGCTCGTGGTCGGAGCGGTTCGACCGTCTGGACGTCGTGCTGGAAGAGCTCAAACAGAAGGAGGAAGGAGATGGCGATGACGAGTAGCGGGACGGCGACGGTGACGCTGCCCGCGGACGATCAGATCCTGATCACCCGGGAGTTCGACGCGCCGAGGCATCTCGTCTACCAGGCGTGGACCACCCCGGAGCTGGTCAAGCGCTGGTGGCACGCCAACCGGGGCGAGGTGAAGAGCGCCGAGATCGACCTGCGGGTCGGCGGGACGTGGCGTTACGTGAGCGTCACGGACGACGGCTTCGAGGTCGGCTTCCATGGGGAGTTCCGGGAGATCGTCCCGAACGAGCGGATCGTCTCGACGGAGGTCTACGAGGGGTTCCCGGAGGGCGAGGCGGTCAACACCCTGACCCTCGCTGAGGAGGACGGCCGCACCACGCTGACGGTGCTCGTGCAGCACCAGAGCAAGGAGCACCGCGACGGCCACATCGAGTCCGGAATGGAAGCGGGGATGCAGGACGCCATGGACCTGCTGGAGCAGGTGGCGATCTCCCTTCGCTGAGCATCCGATCGGTCACGGACCGCCGGGAGGCGAGCACCCGGCGGTCCCGGCCGAGTCGGAGAGTAGGATCCCGCCGCCAAAAGGGGTCCGAAAAGGGGGTTGCTAATGAAAGCCGTTCGCCGCCGCAGGGTCAGCCCGGCGCTCGTCGTCGCCGGTGCGGCACTTCTGATCGCGCTCGGCGATACGAGCTGGGCCACGGTCTCGCAGCTCGTTCCGCGGAACAGCGTCGGCACCGCACAGCTGCGGAACAACGCCGTCACCTCCGCGAAGATCCGGAACGGCCAGATCCGACTGTCAGACCTCCACCGGACCGCACGCCGTCCCGGACCGCGCGGGCTGCGTGGAATCGCCGGACCGCCCGGCCCGGCCGGCGTCGTCACGAGGCTGTGGGCCGTCATGAACTCGAGCGGCAGCATCGGGCGGGCGGCCGGCACCACCTCTGCGGGCAGGCTCGGCCTCGGCGTCTACGAGGTGATCTTCGGGCAGAACGTGACCAACTGCGCCTTCGTCGCCAGCGTCGGTGACCCGGGTGAAGCGACCGGCACGGGCGGCGCCGCGACCGTCACACGGCGCGCGGGGAACGCGAACGGCGTGCGGGTGGAGACGAGGAACCTCGCCGGCGCGCTGGCCGATCGTGCGTTCCACCTGATCGTCGTCTGCTGAGCACTGATCGATGCGGAGCCCTCGAGACCGGGGGCTCCGTCATCCTCCCGAGTCGTGTCGGCGCTGAGCTGGGCAGGCCGGATCGTCGCGACGATCGCGCTGCTCGTCGTGGGTCCGGCGGCGCTCGTGCTCGTGCCTTCGGGCGCGACGCCGCTCGTCGTCGTGCTCGCAGCGGTCGCGCTGGGGTCGTGGCTCCTGTGGCCGGAGCTCAGCCGCTCCCACGCGACGGGGATCGTCGCCGGCGCGACGCTCCTGGCCGGCCTGGCCGGCGCCCTCGGCTTCGCGGCCGCCTACAACCTGGTCACGAGCCACGACCTCTGCGGGGAGGACGGCGGCAGCTTCAGCGATGCGTGGAGCATCCCGGCGGTGCTCGCCTATCTCGGCGCGGGGGCGGCGGCGTTCACGAGCCCACGCCGTGTCCTGTGGGCTTGGCCGCTCTCGGTGCTGCTCGGCTTCGCGGTGCTCGTCGCGTGGGCCGCACTCTTCTTGCGCGGCGGCACCTGCCAGACCTGACCTAGGGAGGGCTTGGCGCTCCCGGCCCTGGCCCAAGCGGACATGTCGAGGGGTCTGGCCCCTGGACATGGCTAACCGAGACGTGTCGAGTGGAACGAAAGTGTGACGGTTTGTCCACGTTCCCTCGAGGCCGACGCTCCGATCGGGACCGACCACGGACGGGGTCGGCGACCGTTTTCCTACCCGAACCCCTCCAGCGCGGCGCCGACCAGCGCCGGCAGCGTCTCCAGGTTGTAGCCGCCTTCGAGCACGGCGGCGCAGCGCGGCGCAGCGGCTGCACACCGGCGGGCGAGCTCGCGGAAACCATCCGCGGTCACGCGGATGTCGGCGAGCGGGTCGTCGACGTGCGCGTCGAAGCCGGCCGCGACGAGCACCAGCTCCGGCTCGAAGCGCGCGAGCGCGGGCTCGACGACGCGCTCGAAGGCGCGGAAGTACTCCTCGTCACCCGAGCCTGCGCGCATGGGCACGTTGAGGGTCGTGGCCGCCTGGTCGTCGGGCCCGCCCGTCCCCGGCCAGAACGGCCACTGGTGCAGCGAGACCGTCAGGACGGTGTCGTCGCCGCGGAAGATCGCCTCGGTGCCGTTCCCGTGGTGGACGTCGAAGTCGACGATCGCGAGCCGACCCAGCCCGAGCTCGGCCTGGGCCCAGCGAGCCGCGACGGCGGCGTTGGCGAACAGGCAGAACCCCATCGCGCGGTCGGCGAGGGCGTGGTGGCCGGGCGGGCGAACGAGCGCGAACCCGCCGCGGCGCACGGCCTCGATCGCGCCGCCGGCCGCGAGCAGCGCCGCGTCGTAGCTCGTCGCCGAGGCGACGGTGTCGAGGTCGAGCCAGGTCGGCTCCTCGATCGAGCGCACAAGCTCCACGTACGCCGGGGTGTGGCAGCGCAGGAGGTCCTCCTCGGAGGCCGCCGTGCAGGAGACGAAGTCGGGGAAGGCGTCGAGCAGGACGGCCAGCCGCTCCGCGGTCTCGGGGTGGCCGAACGTCGGGTGGAGCTCCTGGAGCGACGCGTGGCTGACGAGCTCCATCCAGGAGGACCTGTCAGACCCGCTCGGCCAGACGTCCTGCCAGCTGCTTCACGCCCCAGCGCTCGAAGATGGACGACGCCTCTGCCCACGCGGGGGACTGGTTTTCGAGGGGAGGGAGAGGGGCAGAGGCGTCTAGCGTGGCTATTCGCCGGTAGAGCCTGAGCTCCTCCGCGATCGCCGCGAAGCGTCCGGCGGCGAGCGCGTCCTCGAGCGTCCCGTACTGCGCGAGCACCTCCGCCGCCTTCTTCGGCCCCACCCCCGGGGCACCCGGGATCCGGTCGGACGGGTCGCCGCGGAGCGCGATGAAGTCGGGCACCTGGGCCGGCTCGACCCCGTAGCGCTCGCGCACCTCGGCCGGGCCGATCCGGGCGATCTGGCTGACGCCGCGCGTCGGAGTGAGGATCGTGGTCCGCTCGCTCGCGAGCTGGAAGGAGTCGCGGTCCGAGGTGACGACGACCGCGGTGCCGCCTCGCTCCTCCTCGAACGGCGACGGCCGCGCCGAGGAAGTCGTCCGCCTCGTAGCCCTCGCCCTTGGCCGCCGCGAACCCGAAGGCCTCGACCGCCTCGGGCAGGAGGTCGAGCTGCTCGAGCAGCTCCTCGTCGAAGTGGCGGCCGGACTGGTACCCCTCGAGCGCCTCGTGCCGGTAGGTGGGGACGCTGAGCGTGTCCCAGCCCACCAGCACCGCCCGCGGCTCCTCCGCTTCCCACAGGCGGACGAGCATGTTCGTGAAGCCGACGAGCGCGCCCGCCGGCCGGCCCTTCGAGCTCCGGATCGACTTGGGCAGCGCGTGGTAGGCGCGGTGCGCGAGCGAGTCGCCGTCCACGACCAGCAGCGGCCTCACAGCGTCTCCTTGAGCCGGGCGATGTCGGCCATCAGCCGCTCGGTCGCCTCCTTCGCGTTCTCGCGCTCGTCGATGCCGTTCAGGCCCGAGAGGTCGACGGGCGGGCCGTAGGCGACCCGGAGCGGGCCGAGCCTGAGCAGCCGGTCGGTGCCGGCGATCGCGGCGGGCACGAGCGGCGCGCCGGCGCGCAGCGCGACCCTCGCCGCGCCGGTCCTCGGCCGCGACTCGTACCGCTTGATCATGCCTTTCTCCTTGCGGGTGCCCTCCGGGAAGATCACGACCACCTCGCCGGCGCGGACGCGCTCGACTGCGACGTCGATCGCCCCTTCGTCCCCCTGCCCGCGCCGGACCGGGAACGCCCCGCCCCAGGTGATCAGGGTGCCGATGACCGGCTTGTACAGCTCGCTCTTGGCCATCCAGTTCAGCTGCCGCCGGGGCCAGAGCGGGATCCCGAGCGGCCACGGATCGAAGTTGGAGGTGTGATTCGGAGCCAGGACGAAGCCCCCCTCGGGGATGTTCTCCAGGCCCTTCGCCCGCCCGCGGAAGAGCAAGCGGATGACGGGCCAGCTCAGGAGAGCGAGGATCCAGTAGAAGGGATGCACAGCGGCGCAGTATGGCTTGTCGAGGCGCTTCGCTATGGTGCTCCGCTGTGGGTAAGACCCTCGTCATAGCTGAGAAGCCGTCCGTTGCGCGCGACCTGAAGGAAGCGCTCAAGGGCCCCTTCCAGAACAAGGAAACGCATTTCGAGTCCGACGACTACGTGATCACGTTCGCGGTCGGCCACCTGCTCGAGCTGATCAACCCCGAGGACTACGACGAGAAGCTGAAGAAGTGGCGCATGGCGGACCTGCCCATCGTCCCGGACGAGTTCCGCGTGCAGCCGCGTGACAAGAAGGCGGAGAAACAGCTCAAGGCCATCTACAAGCTGCTGCGGGACGACGACGTCGAGCGCGTCGTCAACGCCTGCGACGCCGGGCGCGAGGGCGAGCTGATCTTCTCCTACATCTACGAGACGTCCGGCGTCGACAAGCCGGTCGAGCGGCTCTGGATCTCGTCGATGACGAAGGCCGCGATCCGCGACGGCTTCGAGCGCCTGCGGCCCGGTGAGGAGCTGCGCTCGCTCGAGGCGGCCGCCCGGTCTCGCGCCGAAGCGGACTGGCTCGTGGGCATGAACGCCACACGCGCCGCGACCATCCGTGGCCGCGCCTGGGTCGGCGGCGTCGTCTCGCTCGGCCGCGTGCAGACACCGACGCTCGCGCTGATCGTCAAGCGCGAGCGCGAGATCCAGGCCTTCGTTCCTGAGCCCTACTGGCTCGTCCACGCCCGCTTCGACCCACGCTACGAGGGCCTGTGGTTCGAGGGCGACGAGGTCAGGCTGAAGGACGGCAAGCGCGCCGACGAGATCGTCGCCAAGGTCTCGGGCCAGGAAGGGATCGTCGAGTCGGTCGAGCGCAAGGAGCAGTCCGAGCGCGCGCCGCTCCTGTACGACCTCACCTCGCTCCAGCGGGACGCCAACCGCCGCTTCGGCTTCTCGGCGCGGCGCACGCTCCAGGCTGCGCAGTCGCTCTACGAGGGCAAGAAGGCGATCACCTACCCGCGCACCAACTCTCGCTTCCTCTCGGGTGACCTCGTGCCCGAGCTCAAGCCGACGGCCGCGACGCTGCAGCCGATCGAGGAGTACGCGGGCGCCGCCCGCTACGTGCTCGGCCTCGAGCAGCTTCCGCTCGGCCGTGTCGTCAACGACGCCAAGGTCGACGACCACCACGCGATCATCCCGACCGACGTCCCGCACGACGTGCACTCGTTCACGCCCGACGAGCGGCGGATCTTCGACCTCGTCGCGCGCCGCTTCCTCGCCGTGTTCTTCCCGCCGGCCCGCTACGCCCGCACGACGGTGGTCACGCTGGTCGAGGAGGAGCGCTTCCGTACCCGCGGGAAGGTCACGCTCGACGCCGGCTGGCGCGGCGTCTACGGCGTCGAGCCGACGGCGACGCGCCAGGAC
Source organism: uncultured Actinomycetes bacterium (assembly GCA_963733845.1). Taxonomy (GTDB): domain Bacteria; phylum Actinomycetota; class Thermoleophilia; order Gaiellales; family Gaiellaceae; genus DATFQE01. The sequence goes on along the minus strand of CAVTEM010000004.1, from coordinate 122,081 downwards.
GAGGACGACGCCGAAGGTGGCGAGCTGCCCGCGCTCGAGCAGGGCCAGAAGGTCAAGTGCGTCGAGGCCGAGAGCGAGGCGAAGGAGACGAGGCCGCCGCCCCGCTACAACGAGGCGACGCTGCTCTCCGCGATGGAGACCGCCGGCAAGCTGATCGACGACGAGGAGCTGCGCGAGGCGATGAAGGAGCGCGGCCTCGGCACCCCGGCCACTCGCGCCGAGACGATCGAGACGCTGATCCGGCGAGAGTACGTCGAGCGCGCAGGCAAGGACCTCCAGGCGACGCCGAAGGGATTGCAGGTGATCGCGATGCTCGAGGAGCACAAGCTCACCTCGCCCGAGCTCACCGGCGACTGGGAGAAGAAGCTCTCCGACATCGAGCACGGCTCCGGCGACCGGCGCAGCTTCATGGACGAGATCGAGCGCTTCACCGGCGAGATCGTCGGCCAGATCGCCGAGCTCGACAAGGAGAAGCTCCGGCCCGAGCGGGTCGAGCTCGGGCTCTGCCCGCGGTGCGGCGCCGAGACCGGCGAGATCATCCGCGAGAACTCGCGCGCCTACGGCTGCACGAGCTGGAAGAGCCGCGAGGAGCCGGGCTGCGGCTTCGTGATCTGGAAGCGTGTCGCCGGCCGGACGATCACACCGGAGCTGGCGCGCCAGCTGCTCGAGGACCGCAAGACCAAGGACGTCGTCTCGGGTTTCCGCTCGCGGGCCGGCAAGCCCTTCCGTGCCCGCCTCGTCCTGAACGACGAGGACAAGGTCGAGTTCGACTTCCCCACACCGCGACGTGGAGGGCCCGCCAAGGAGCAGGAGGCCGAGCCCGAGCCGGAGCCGGCCACGGCCGAGTGAGACGCGCCCTCCGTTAAGCCTCAGTTAAGGGTGCGCCAATTTGTTGCCGCACGGTGAAAAACGCGGCGCACGCCCAAACAATTCGGGTGAGTATTCGTAGTAATGAGAACGCAGGCCTTCGGCCCCAGTCAGACGGCCTGCAAGAACCGACGGAGCCGCCCGGACGGAATAGGCGATAGAGCCTGCTCGTTCTGACGGTTGTAGCCGGAGAACGGCCATGAGGACCCTCCAAGCCACAAGGACAAGCCCAAGAGACTGCGAAGGTTTGACGACCGAGCCGCGTCTTACAGTTCGATAGGGAAGACGCGTTGCAACGAAAGGATCAGTTGACCCAGAACCAGCTTCAGGAGCTACTCGAGAGCGAAGGCGGCCGCACGATCGTGGAGGCCGCCGAAGAGCGCGGCTTCGTCGAGCAGACGGAGCTCGAAGCCTTCGCGCTCGAGCACGATCTCGCCGACGACGAGGTCGAGCAGCTGTCACGCGAGCTCGAGGCGATCGGCCTCGACGTGGGCGAGCCGAAAGCCGAAGTCGTCGAGAAGGTCGCCCCGCGCGCGCCGGACCCGGACGCAGTCGTGGGCTCCGCCGACAGCCTCCAGCTCTTCCTCGCCGACGTCGGCCGCCACAAGCTGCTGACGGCCGCCGAGGAGGTCACGCTCGCCAAGGCGCTCGAGCGCGGCGACCCGACCGCCAAGCGCCGCATGATCGAGTCCAACCTCCGCCTCGTCGTCTCGATTGCGAAGGGCTACCGCGGCCTGGGCGTCCCGTTCCTCGACCTGATCCAGGAGGGCACGCTGGGCCTGAACCGGGCGGTCGAGAAGTTCGACTGGCGCCGCGGCTTCAAGTTCTCCACGTACGCGACCTGGTGGATCCGCCAGTCGGTGCAGCGCGCGGTTGCGAATCACGCGCGCACGATCCGCGTGCCGGTGCACGTCGTCGAGCGTCAGCAGAAGCTGGGCCGCGCGGCCCGCAGGCTCGAGGTGGAGCTCGGCCGCGAGGCGACGAAGGACGAGCTGGCCGAGGCCACCGGGCTGCCGATGCAGCACGTGGACGAGGCACTCGGCGCCGCGCACGCGTCGGTCTCGCTCAACCAGACCGTCGGCGCCGACGACGAGGGTGAGCTCGGTGACCTCTTCGCCGACCGCGAGGCGGCCGACCCGTTCGACGAGGCCGAGGAGTCGCTGCGGCGCCAGGGCGTCCGGCGGGCGCTCGACGCGCTCCCCGAGCGCGAGCGGCGGATCCTGGAGCTTCGCTTCGGCTTCGAGGGCGAGCCGTGGACGCTCGAGGCGATCGGGCACGAGCTCGACCTGACCCGCGAGCGGGTCCGCCAGCTCGAGGCGCAGGCACTGGCGCGTCTCTCGGCTTTGCGCGACCTCGCTTCGGTCGCCGCCGCCTAGCCGGCAACGCCACACCTAACCGAGCGGCCCCTCCGCCGGTCCTACTTCTTGTCGCCCGCGTGGGGCGATCTCGCGCACGCTCGGGTGGGAAGCGAAGGGAGACCGTGAGGAGCTGCGCCGTCACCGCACCGACGCCGACCACGGCGTTCGGGTCGCGCCGTTCCTGCGCTGTCGTTCCCGGGCCTGCGAAACCGAAGCCGACCGGGGTCGCCTCGACCTGGAACGCCCGATCGACGTCCCTATACTGCTACCGCCCTGACCCGGGCGGTTCATTCACAAAGGAGGAGACACGGTGGGAGGAAGGCGCTGGCTCTTGCTGCTCTTTGCCGCGCTCGCCCTGGCCCTTGGCGGCTGCGGCGGCGACGACGAAGAATCGACCGGCGGCGACGGGGGTGAGTCCGGCGGCACGCTTGTCTTTGCCGGCGCATCCGACCCCGTTGCGCTCGACGGCGCGCTCGTCTCGGACGGCGAGTCGATTCGAGTAATCACACAGCTCTTCGAGACCCTCATCGGCCTCAAGCCGGGCACTACGGAGCTCGAGCCGTCGCTGGCGACCGAGTGGGAGGTCAACGACGACGCGACGGTCTTCACCTTCACGCTCCGCGAGGGGGTCAAGTTCCACGACGGCACCGACTTCAATGCCGACGCCGTCTGCTTCAACTTCGACCGCTGGTACAACTTCAAGGGACCGCTGCAGAACCCGAGCGCGTCCTACTACTGGCAGTCGTTCTTCGGCGGCTTCGCGAAGAACGAGAGCGAGGACCTCTCGCCCTCGCTGTTCAAGAGCTGCGAGGCCCAGGACGACACCACTGCCGTCCTGACGCTGACGAAGCCGTCGGCGTCGATGCTCGGGGCGCTCACGCAGCAGGCGTTCTCGATCGCCAGCCCGAAGGCGCTGGAGGAGTTCGACGCCGACGCGGGCACGGTCGACGAGGAGGTCGGCTTCAAGCCGACCGGCACGTTCGGCACCGAGCACCCGATCGGGACGGGGCCGTTCAAGTTCGACTCCTGGACGCGGGGCGACCGGCTGGTGCTGTCGCGCTTCGACGACTACTGGGGCGACAAGGCCAAGCTGGACGAGCTGATCATCCGTCCGATCGGCGACAACGCGGCTCGCCTCCAGGCGCTGCAGAACGACGAGATCCAGGGGTACGACCTCGTCGAGCCGCAGGACGTGCCGACGATCGAGGGCGACGAGAGCCTGAAGGTCATCGAGCGGCCCGCGTTCAACGTCGCGTACGTGACGATCAACCAGGCCCAGAAGCCGATGGACCAGCTCGAGGTGCGGCAGGCGGTCGCCTACGGCCTCGACAGGCAGGCGGTCGTCGACAACTTCTACGGCGGTCGCGGCGTCGTCGCGACGCAGATGATGCCGCCCGAGGTGATGGGCTACGCCGACGACGTCACCGAGTACACGTACGACCCGGAGAAGTCGAAGGAGCTGCTGCAGCAGGCAGGTCTCACGCTGCCGGTGCCGATCGACTTCTGGTACCCGACCGACGTGTCACGGCCGTACATGCCCGACCCGAAGCGGAACTTCGAGGCCTTCGCGGCCAGCCTGAACAAGGCCGGCTTCAAGGTCACGGCGCACAGCGCGCCGTGGAGCCCGGACTACCTGGGCCGCGTCGACGAGGGGACGGCCGGCCACCTCAACCTGATCGGCTGGACGGGCGACTTCGCCGACCCGGACAACTTCATCGGCGTGTTCTTCCAGTCGTTCTCGCCGCAGTTCGGCTTCCGCAACCCGGAGCTGTTCGCGCTGCTCGACAAGGGCGAGGCGGAGCCCGAGGAGTCCGCACGCGAGGAGACCTACAAGCAGGCGAACCGCCTGATCATGGACTTCCTCCCGGCCGTGCCGTACGCGCACTCGAAGCCGGCACTCGGCTTCCGCTCGGACATCGAGGGCTACGTCGCGAGCCCGACCACGAACGAGTCGTTCGCGCCCGTCTCGATCGGAGGCGGGGAATAGCTCGATCCGAGTAACAAGCCGTTCTGAGGAGGCGCGGGCTTTGCCCGCGCCTCCTTCGTAAAACGGGCGTCAGGGGCAACCGTTGTGATACGCAACCGCTTCTAAATGCTGCGCTTCGTCATTCGCCGGCTGCTGCTGCTCGTCCCGATCCTGCTCGGGCTCTCGATTCTCGTCTTCGCGTGGATCAGGGCTCTGCCGGGCGGGCCGGCGCAGGCGCTCCTCGGCGAGCGCGCCACACCGGAGACGGTCGCGCAGATCGAGGAGCAGTACGGCCTCGACGATCCGGTCTACGTCCAGTACTGGCGCTACTTCAGGACGACGTTCGGCGAGCGCGACCTGGGCACGAGCATCAACTCGCGCCGGGCGGTCACGGATGAGTTGAAGGAGCGCTTCCCCGCCACGATCGAGCTCGCGGTCGGGGCGATGATCTTCGCGATGGTGCTGGGCGTCCCGCTCGGCTACATCGCCGCGAAGAAGTACGGCAGCACGATCGACCAGACGAGCCTGCTGCTCTCGCTGCTGGGCGTCTCGATCCCGATTTTCTTCCTCGCGATCCTGCTCAAGTACGTCTTCGCGATCAAGCTCGGGCTCTTACCCACCGTGGGCCGTCAGTCGGTCCTGATCGACACACCGCACCCGACGAACTTCTACATCCTCGACGCGATCATCGCCGGCGACCCCGAGGCGCTCTGGGATTGCATCAAGCACCTGATCCTGCCCGCGATTGCGCTGGGTTCGATCCCGCTGGCGATCATCGCCCGCATCACGCGGGCCTCCACCCTCGACGTCCAGAACGAGGACTACGTGCGCACCGCACGCGCCAAGGGCTTGCCGCCGCGGGTCGTCGACGTACGCCACATCTTCCGCAACGCGCTGCTGCCGATCGCGACCATCATCGGGCTCCAGACCGGCCTGCTGCTCTCCGGCGCGGTGCTGACCGAGACCGTGTTCGCCTGGCCGGGCATCGGCACCTGGCTGGTGCAGGCGATCGAGGACCGCAACTACCCGGTGCTGCAGGGCGGGATCCTGTTCGTCTCGCTGGTCTTCGTGCTCGTGAACCTGATCGTCGACCTCTCCTACGCCCTCATCAACCCGCGGATCCGAGTCTCGTGAGCGTCGCCGAAGCCGAAGCCAGATCTCTCGAGCTCGAGGCGCCGCAGGGTCTGTGGCGGGACGCGCTCCACCGGCTGCGGTACAACCGCGGCGCGCTGATCGGCTTCTTCCTGATCGGGCTGTTCGTGTTCGTCGCGCTGTTCGCGCCCTGGATCGCGTCCGAGGACCCGCGCACCGGCGACCTCTCGCGGCTCGCGCGGCACCTGCTGCCCCGGGCCGTCGCTGGATCACTGGTTCGGCGTCGACCAGCAGGGCCGCGACGAGTTTTCCCGCATCGTCTACGGCGCGCGCTACTCGCTGTTGATCGGCGTCGTCTCCGTGACCGTCGGGCTCTCGTTCGGGCTGGTGCTGGGCGCGATCGCGGGCTACTTCGGCGGCGCGACCGACTCGGTGGTGATGCGGGCGATGGACATCATGCTCTCGATCCCGGGCCTGCTGCTCGCTATCGGGATCGTGGCCATGCTCGGTCCGGGGATCGCGCAGATCATGGTGGCGGTCGGGGTGACCCAGATACCCATCTTCGCCCGGCTGATGCGTGGGTCCGTGCTCGCCACGCGCGAGAACGACTACGTGCTGGCCGCTCGCTCGGTCGGCGTGACGCGGACGTCCATCCTCGGCTCGCACATCCTGCCCAACTCGATCTCGCCCGTGATCGTGCAGGCGACGCTGGCGCTGGCGACGGCGATCATCGACGTCGCCGGGCTGGGCTTCCTGGGGCTCGGCCCGCAGGATCCCTCGACGCCGGAATGGGGGACGATGCTGACCGACACGACGCGCTACCTCCAGACCGCGCCGCACCTGGCCCTGATCCCCGGGGTCGCGATCGTGATCTCCGTGCTCGGTTTCAACCTCGTCGGGGACGGGCTCCGCGAGGCCCTCGACCCGAAGTTCCGAGGCCGTGGCTAGCGCCCTTGACCGGAAACCAGCCGTGGCCGAGCCGCTGCTCTCGGTCGACGACCTCCGCGTCGAGTTCTGGACCTCGCGCGGGACGATCTATGCGGTCAACGGGATCTCGTTCGACATCGCGCCGGGCGAGACGCTGGGGATCGTCGGCGAGTCAGGCTGCGGGAAGAGCGTGACCTCGCTCGCGATTCTCGGTCTGCTCGCGCGGGCCGGGCGCATTACGGGCGGCACCGTGATGTTCGGTGGGCGCGACCTGCTGCAGCTGTCGGATTCGGACCTGCGGTCGGTGCGCGGCCGGGAGATCGCGATGATCTTCCAGGATCCGATGACCTCGCTGAATCCGGTGCTGACGATCGGCAAGCAGATTCGCGAGACGCTCGAGACGCACTTCGGCCTGGACAAGGGCGAGGCGAACAAGCGGGCAGCCGAGCTGCTCGACCAGGTCGGGATCCCGAGCGCCAAGATGCGGCTCAAGGATTACCCGCACCAGTTCTCGGGCGGGATGCGGCAGCGGGCGATGATCGCGATCGCGCTCGCCTGCCAGCCGAAGCTCTTGATCGCGGACGAGCCGACGACGGCGCTCGACGTGACGATCCAGGCTCAGATCCTCAACCTGCTCCGCGAGCTCGTGGCCGAGCGGGACACCGCGCTGATCATGATCACCCACGACCTCGGCGTGGTCGCGGGCATGTGCGAGCGCGTGAACGTGATGTATGCGGGCATGTTCATGGAGACCGGCTCGGCGGAGCAGGTGTTCGGGCAGCCGCGGAACCCGTACACGCTCGGGCTGCTGCAGAGCGTCCCGCGCCTCGACGCTGCCCGGCGGACGAAGCTGCAGCCGATCGAGGGCGTGCCGCGGAACATGTTGTCGCCTCCGGAGGCGTGTCCGTTCCAGCCACGGTGCCGGTACGAGGTCGAGCAGTCGCGCAAGGAGGTACCGCCGCTCTCCGAGATCGCGCCGGGGCACTTCGTCCGCTGCTTCAACCCCGTGCCGGAGGACGAGTGGCAGAAGTCGAGGCAGGCGGTGGTCGCGTGAGCGCGGCTCCGCGCCTCCAACGCCCACTTCCCCACCCTGGGTGGGGAAGTTCGTCCACCCGCCACCCGCTGCGAGCGTAGCGGCGAAAGGTGCACCGGTCCGTGACCGACCTCGACCTGGACCGCGCCGATGGCTCCACAGCCGGGTCGGGCGTAGAGGTGCCGCCGGCGGAGGCGCCGGAGCGCCCGACGCCCGAGGCGGGGACCGCGAACGGTGACGGGCTCGTCCAGATCGAGAACCTCAAGGTCTACTTCCCCATCAAGAGCGGGCTCGTGCTCGACCGCCACGTCGGCGACGTCCGCGCGGTCGACGACGTCAGCTTCACGATCGAGCGCGGCGAGACCCTCGGCCTCGTGGGTGAGTCCGGCTGCGGGAAGTCCACGGTCGGCCGCGCGATCATCCGCCTCTACGAGCCGACCGCCGGGACGATCCGCTTCGACGGCCAGGACATCACCAACCTGGGCGAGGGCCAGATGCGACCGCTCAGGCGGCGGATGCAGATGGTCTTCCAGGATCCATTCGCCTCGCTCAACCCGCGCCACAGCATCGGCCGCATGGTCGGCGAGCCGCTGCGGGTGCACGGCCTCGCCTCGGGCAAGACGGCCCACCGGCGCGTGCGCGAGCTGCTCGAGATCGTCGGCCTCCCCGGCGACGCCGCCTCCCGTTACGCGCACGAGTTCTCCGGCGGCCAGCGCCAGCGCATCGGCATCGCCCGCGCACTGGCGGTCAACCCGGACTTCATCGTCGCCGACGAGCCGGTCTCGGCGCTCGACGTGTCGATCCAGGCGCAGATCATCAACCTGCTCGAGAACCTCCAGAGCGAGTTCGAGCTGACCTACCTCTTCATCGCGCACGACCTGGCCGTCGTGCGGCACATCTCCGACCGGATCGCGGTCATGTACCTGGGCTCGATCGTCGAGGTCTCACCCGCGGACGACCTCTACGACTCGCCGCTGCACCCGTACACGATCTCGCTGCTCTCTGCGGTGCCGATCCCCGACCCCGTGGTCGAGAGGCAGCGCGAGACGATCCTGCTGGCGGGCGACCTGCCGAGCCCGGCGAACCCGCCGCCGGCCTGCCGCTTCCACACGCGCTGCCCGTACATCCAGGAGACCCTCTGTCGCGATGAGGTGCCGCCGCTGCGCGAGCTCGAGCCCGGGCATGTCGTGGCCTGCCACTGGGCCGAGCAGATCAAGGCCGGCGAGATCAAGCCGCAGCAGCGCGAGGCCGTCATGGCAGCGCAGCCGGCCGTCCACGAATGGGAGCCTCCACCCGTTTGAGCCCCCGGAGCCGCATCACGAGCCGCGGCGCGCAGAAGCTCGGCGAGCGCGAGCGCTCACTCGGACTCGAACCGGATGACGATGCGGCACGTTGGCTGGCCGAGAACGACCCGCCGCCGCCGCTCCAGGTGCCGAAGAGCGAGCGCAAATCGAAGCTGCTGCACCGCTGGAAGCGGCGGGACCGGCTAGCGCGAGGCCAGAGCCGGGCCCCAGGCGGCCATGGGCGAGATCTCGCCCTCACGGCCGTTGAGGTTCCGGTAGCCGAGCGCGTGCTCGGCCTGCATCATCTTGTGGATCTGCGTCGTGCCCTCGTAGATGATCGGCGCGCGTGCGTTCCTGAAGTACCGCTCGATCCCGTACTCGGCGGAGTAGCCGTAGGAGCCGTGTACCTGGATCGCCTGGTGGGCGGCCTTGAACGCCGACTCGGTTGCATGCCACTTCGCGAGTGACGTCTCGCGCGTGTTGCGCACGCCCTGGTTCTTCAGCCAGGCCGCCTGCATCACGAGCAGCTTGGAGGTCTCGTAGCCCAGCACCATCTCGGCGAGCATGTCCTGGACGAACTGGTACTTGCCGATCGGCTGGCCGAACGTCTCGCGCTCGCGGGCGTACTCGACGGAGCGCTCGAGGCAGGCGCGGATGACGCCGCACGCCCCCGCGGCGACCGTGAAGCGGCCCTGGTCGAGTCCGTACATCGCGATCTCGAAGCCCTGGCCCTCACCGCCGACGAGGTTCTCGGCCGGCACCTCGACGTTCTCGAAGAAGAGCTCGCCGGTCGAGCCGGCCCAGATCCCGAGCTTGTGCTCGGTGTCCTTGGTGGACACGCCCGGCCACTCGCGCTCGACCACGAACGCGGAGATGCCCTTGTGCTTCGCGGACGGATCGGTCTTGGCGAACACGAGCTGGTGGTCGGCGACGGAGGCGTACGAGATCCAGTTCTTCTGGCCGTTGAGGACGTAGACGTCGCCCTCGCGCCGAGCCGTGGTCCGCATCGCGGCCACGTCGGAGCCGGCATCGGGCTCGGTGAGGCCGAAGCAGGCGAGCTTCTCCCCGCGCGCCTGCGGCACGAGGTAGCGCTGCTTCTGCTCCTCGCTGCCGTAGTGCAGGAGCGAGAGCGAGTTGAGCCCGACGTGGACGGACATCAGCGTCCGGAACGCCGCCTCGCCGCGCTCGATCTCCTCGCAGGCGAGCGCTTCCGCGACGAAATCGAGGCCGGCGCCACCGTACTCCTCGGGGATCACGATCCCGAGCAGGCCCAGCTCGGCCATGCCCTCGATGATCCCGAGGTCGAGGTGGTGGTTGATGTCGTTCTCGATCGCGCTCGGCAGGACGCGCTCGTCCACGAAGTTGCGGACGGTGTCCTGGATCAGGCGCTGCTCGGGAGAGAGCTCGAAGTCCATGGCGCGGGCTAGTGTACGCGCGGCTTGACGCCCATCGCCGCCTTCTTCTCGGTGCTCACAGGCCTCTTCTCGCCCGAGGCGGTCGCCGTCAAGCAGATGACCCCGCGGGAGAAGGCGGCGATCGTGGTCGTCTCGGGGCTGCCCGCGCCGCCGGGGGTCGGCGGCGTGATCGTGCGGCGCTGGGATCGGACCGCACCTCGACCGGCCGGGACCCTCGTCTTCGTGGATCAGGAGGGCGGGAACGTGCGCGCGTTCCCGTCGTTGCCACCCGCCCTCAGCCCCGCGCGCATGTCCGGGACGGACACGGCATTCGCGGCCGGTCGCGCCACCGGGAAGGCGCTCCGGGCCGCCGGGGTCCACGTCGACCTCGCGCCGGTGCTCGACGATCCGGACGGGCCGCTGGGCGCGCGCCACTTCAAGACACCTGCCGACGGTGTTGCTTTCGCCCGGGGCCTCGCGGCCGGACGGGCCGCCGCCTGCGTCAAACACTTCCCGGGGCTCGGCTCTGCGGCGATCTCGACGGACTCCCGCCCCCACGTTCGAGCGGTCGTCCGGGAGAGCGAGCTGCGGACCTTCCGTGCGGCGATCGCCGCAGGCGTGCCGTGTGCGATGACCGGCCACGCCTTCTACCGGCGGCTCGGACGGTTCCGCGCGTCGCTCGAGCCGCGCACCTACCGCCTGCTGCGCTCCCTCGGCTTCCAGGGCGTGGCGATCACCGACTCGCTCGACATCGTCAATCCATCGCCGCGCCACTGGTCGACCCGCGCCATGCGTGCCGGCGCGGACATGGTCCTGTTCACCAGTCCGGCGAGCGCTCGGGCGGCGATCCGGAGGCTGGTCCCGCTCGCCCGCCGCGGTGAGCTCGACGACGCGGCCGCCCGGGTGCTCCGCTTCCGAGCGCGATACTTGGCGCGATGAGCATCGAGCTGCTGCGTGAGCACGTCGATCGTTTCAACGACGCGGTCCGAGGCGGTGACTGGGATCGGATGACCGCGTACTTCACCGAGGACGCGGAGCTGCGCTTCGAAGGCGTGCCGGTCGGGCCCGTTCGCGGGCCGCGAGACGATCGCCCGCGCCTACCGCGAGCAGCCGCCCGACGACGAGGTGCGACTCCTCGACGCCGAGACGACCGGCGACGAGACGGTCGCCGGCTACGCCTGGGCGGCTGCGCCCGAGCAGCGGGCCGGGGAGATGCGCCTCACGGCTCGAGACGGGCAGATCGCCCGCCTCGTCGTCACGTTCGACAGCTCAGATTCCTGAGTCGATCGTCGTGAAGAACCAGTACGCGCTCGTGTACCAGACCGTGATCAGCGCGGTGAAGAGCAACCCGCCCGCCGTCGGGATCACCCACACCGGGTAGCGCCGCATCCTCACGATCAGCACCTTGGCCACGTAGGCGCCGTAGAAAGCGCACCCGGCGAGCGAGTGCACGAGCACCCGGCCCTCCTCGCCCTGGAAGCCGAGCCGGAAGATGCAGTGGTAGGCGACCGGCAGGGAGATCAGGAACGCCAGCCGGCCGCTCCAGCGATGTACGGGGTTGACCCAGGCCGGCTTGTCGAAGGGCAGCTTGCGGTAGATCCACGCGGCCGTGAACAGCTGCGCGCAGGCGAGCAGCGCCACCGCGGTCGCGAGCCAGGCCTTCATGTGGATCGTGCTCGTGAAGAGGAGCTCGATATAGGTGCCCTGGGCCTGCCGTCGCCGGTCTGCTGGCTGCGTGCGAGCAGCCCGACCGTCAGCGCGACGAGCGCGAAGACGCCGAGCGGCAAGAGCGCCCAGGTATTCGAGCGGCGCTCCGCCGGAGGAGCAGCGACCGTCGCCATAGGGCGCAATCAAAGCGCGCCGAAACCTCCGTTTCAAGCCCTGCTACCTTTTGACTGACGAGTCAATCAACGAGGAGCGGCAAGGCAGTGGCAACCATGGAGACGACGGCGACGGGCGTCTCGTTCGCGCTGACGGACGAGCAGAGGGAGCTGCGCGCGCTCGCGCGCGAGTTCGCGGAGAAGGAGATCCGGCCGAAGGCGGCCGAGTACGACGAGCACCAGACCCATCCGGCCGACGTGATCGAGAAGGCGCACGAGCTCGGCCTGATGAACGTCCACGTCCCGCAGGAGTACGGCGGCCTCGGCCTGTCGACCTTCGACGGGATCCTGATCGGAGAGGAGTTCTCCTGGGGCTGCGCCGGGATGGCTGTGTCCCTGACTGCGAACACCCTCGGTGCCGGTCCGGTCCTCCTCGCCGGCACGGACGAGCAGAAGCGCGAGTGGCTCGTGCCGCTGCTCGAGCAGCCCATCCTCTGCTCCTTCGGGCTCAGCGAGCCCGACGCGGGCTCGGACGTCGCCCGGATCAAGTCCAACGCCGAGCGGCGCGGCGACGAGTACGTCCTGAACGGCTCCAAGACCTTCATCTCCAATGCGGGCCACGCCGCCTGGACGGTCGTGTTCGCCAAGACCGACCCGAGCAAGGGCCACCGCGGGCTCTCGGCGTTCATCGTCCCGATGGACGCGCCCGGCGTGACGATCGAGAAGCACCTCGACAAGATGGGCCAGCGCTCGACCGACACGTCCGCGTTCGCGCTCACCGACGTCGTCGTCCCGGCGGCCTACCGGCTGGGCGAGGAGGGCGACGGCTTCAAGATCGCGATGCAGACGCTCGACTTCACGCGCCCGGGCACGGCGGCCGGCGCCGTCGGCGTCGCGCAGGCCGCGTACGAGCTGGCCGTCGACTACGCGCGCGAGCGCGTCACCTTCGACGTCCCGATCGCGATGCACCAGGGCGTCAACTTCCTCATCGCGGACATGGCCACGGAGATCGAGGCCGCGCGCCTGCTCACGTGGCAGGCGGCGTGGATGCTCGACAACGGCTACGGGCGCAAGGCCACGCTGTACTCCTCGTTCGCCAAGCGCTTCACCGCCGACACGGCGATGAAGGTCACGACCGACGCGGTCCAGGTCTTCGGCGGCTACGGCTACATGAAGGAGTACCCGGTCGAGAAGCTGATGCGCGACGCCAAGCTGTTCCAGATCTACGAGGGCACCTCCCAGATCCAGCGGCTCGTGATCGCGCGTGAGATATTCCTACCGAGTGGCGATTGAGCTCGACCTCTCGGGACACGTAGCACTCGTCACCGGCGGAAGTCGCGGGCTCGGGCGCGCCGACGCGCTCGCGCTCGCCCGGGCCGGTGCGGACGTCGCGATCGCCGACATCCAGATCGAGTCGGACGAGAGCGCCGACGCCGAGCGCTACGGCGTGCTCGCGCAGGTCGCCCGGGCGCAGGGACTGGTCTACACCGAGTCGACCGTCGAGGAGATCCGCGGGCTGGGGCGGCGCTCGCTCGCCGTCAAGTGCGACGTCACCGACCGCGACCAGGTCGACACGGCCGTCGCCCGGATCGCCGACGAGCTCGGGACGGTCCAGATCCTGGTCAACAACGCCGGCACGCTCGATCACACTGCGCAGTTCCACCAGCAGTCGCCCGAGCTCTGGGAGCGGGACCTGCGCGTGAACCTCACCGGCGCGTTCAACTGCGCGCAGGCCGTCTGGCCGGCGATGCGGGAGAGCGGCTGGGGCCGGATCGTGAACATGGCCTCCGTGGCCGGCACGCTCGGCGGCTTCGGCCAGGCGAGCTACTCGACGACCAAGGCCGGACTGCTCGGACTGACCAAGACGCTGGCACTGGAGGGCGCCCGCCACGGGATCACCGCGAACGCGATCGTCCCCGGGATCATCGGCACCGAAGCGTTCGGGTTCGGGAACCCCGAGATGAACGAGCGGATGGTGAAGCGCACGGCGATGCGGCGGCCGGGGACACCGAGGAGATCGCGAACGTGATCGCGTTCCTCTGCTCCGACCTCGCCAGCTATGTCACGGGGGCGGAGATTCCCGTGACCGGCGGCATCGAACTGTTCACGTTTTGAGGCTCTACGCGGCAACCGGCGACGCGATCGCGCGCCTCGACGAGGGATCGAGCGGCTGGGAGGTCGAGCTCTCGCTCGAGGGGAGCGGCGCGCAGTGCCTCGCCGTCGACCCCGCCCGCGCCGACACGGTCTTCGCCGGCCTGCGCGAGCGCGGCGTTCGCCGCTCCCGGGACGGAGGACGAAGCTGGGAGGACGTCGAGCTGCCGCGGCCCGGTGTCTTCTCGCTCGCGGTCTCGGCCGCCGACGGCAGGGTGTACGCGGGCTGCGAGCCGAGCGCGCTGTTCGTCAGCGAGGACGGCGGCGACGCGTGGCGCGAGCTCACGGCGCTTCTCGACCTCCCGTCCCGGCCGACCTGGAGCTTTCCACCCCGGCCGTGGACGTCGCACGTGCGCTGGATCGCCCCGAGCCCGCACGACGCCGGGCTGCTGCTCGTCGGGATCGAGCTGGGCGGCCTCATGCGCTCGACGGACGGGGGCGAGTCGTGGCAGGACCACCGGCCCGGCGCGCAGGCCGACGTGCACTCGCTCGCGTGGCACGCGACGGAGGCAGGTCGCGCCTACGAGGCCGGCGGCGGCGGGTCGGCCTGGAGCGTCGACGGCGGCGACACCTGGAACGCCGCCGATGCCGGCCGCGATCGCCACTACACCTGGGCCGTGGCCTCCGACCCCGGCGATCCCGAGCGTTGGTTCGTGAGCGCGAGCACCGGCCCCTTCGCCGCGCACGGCGGCCGCGACCCGCAAGCCGGCATCTACCGCTGGGAGGGCGAAGGGCCGTGGCGCCGGCTCGACGGCGGTCTTCCCGAGCCGCTCGACGCGATGCCGTACGCGCTCGCGCACGCGGGCGACCGGCTGTTCGCCGGGCTCGCCGACGGCCGTGTGTACGTCACGTCCGACGCGGGCGAGAGCTGGGAGCCGATCGAGGCACACGGCGATCGCCTCACGGAGCTGCACGCGCTGGCGATCGCGTCTGACCAGGGCCCGTAGGGCAGGGCAGCGCAGCGCAGCGTGGGCGTCCTCGGCGTCAATCACATCGCGTTTCGAACGCCGGACCCGGTGCGGCTACGGGCGTTCTACGCCGAGCTCCTCGGCGCCGAGCCGCTCGAAGGCTCGCACGAGCCGCTGCGTGCGGCGCGACACTGCTCGTCTTCTTCGGCTCCGACCAGAACACGCGCTACGCGCCCTGGTCAGACGAGATCGCCTTCGACGTCGACGCCGCCGGCTTCGACGAGACCCTCGAGCGTGCGCGGCTGCTGGATGCCGTCGTCGGCGAGCCCGTCGGGCATACGCCATGGTCGAAGGGCTTCCACGTCCGCGACCCGGACGGCCGCAGGCTCGAGGTCACGTACGACAACCGCGGCATCTACTGGCTCGAGTAGGGCGGCGCTCCGGGCGCGTGGGTACAGTGCCGAAACGTGAGCACGCGCCCCGCCAACCGTTCGTCGCGGTCGCGGAGGCGTAGCCCGCGGAGCCGTCTCGTCTGGCAGTGGTCGTTGCTCGTGGCAACGCTTCTCGTGGGTGTGGGGGCGCTCCTCGGCTTCGCCTTCGCCGGTTCGACCGCCAAGCTGCCCGCCGGCGCGCAGATCGCCGGCGTGCCCGTCGGCGGGCTCGAAGCCGACGTCGCCCGGAGGCAGCTCGAGCAGCGAGCCGACCGGCTCCGTCACGTGCCGGTCGAGTTCCGCGCGGCCGGTCGCACGCTGGAAGATCCGCCCGAGCGCCCTCGGCGTCGAGGTCGACTGGGGCGCGGGCGTCGAGGCCGCGCGGCGGCAGGGTGACGGCTTCGGCCCGTTCCGCGGCTTCCGCCGGATCGGCGTGCGCGTCTTCGGCACCGACATCCATCCGCCGACCGAGGTCTACGAGCCCGCGCTCGAGTTCTCCGTCGGACAAATCGCGAAGAAGATCGACCAGGAGCACCGCGACGCCTCCCTGCGACTGCGCGGGCTGGAGCCCGTCACCGTGCCGGGGCGGCCGGGACGCGAGCTCGATCGTGAGGCGGCCGCGGCGACGATCGTCTCCGCGCTCGCCGCGTTCGAGCGGGTCCCCGTCTCGCTGCCCTTCCGGGTCGAGCGCCCCAGCGTCACCGTCGCCGCGCTGCGACCGGTCGCGGCCCAGGTCAGGACGGCCCTCTCCGCCCCGATCACGCTCTCGCTCGAGCAGACCCGCTGGCGCCTGCCGCGCTGGCGGCTCGCCGGCCTGCTCGACCTGCCCGCCGGCGGCGAGCGCCGGCTCGCGATCGGCGGGGCCAAGGCCGATCGCTGGCTCGCAGCCCTCGAGCGGAACGTGAACCGGCCCGCGAAGAACGCGGACTTTCTGGTCTCCTCGAACGGGATCGACGTCGGGATCGCCCCCGAGCGGGACGGCCTCGCGCTCGACACGTCGGCCGCGGCGAAGGCAATCCTCGCGGCGGCGCTGCAGCGGAGCGGCCGCGTCGCGCGCCTGACCGTCACGAGAGCGCACGCCGAGCGCACGGCGAACGAGGCGCGGCTCATGGGGATCAAGAAGCTCGTGGCGAGCTACACGACGACCTACGGCGGGGAGGCCAACCGCCTCCACAACGTGAGGCTCGTGGCCCAGCTCGTCGACCGCCACCTGATCCCGCCGGGCGCCGAGTTCTCGTTCAACCGGACGACCGGCGAGAGGACGGTCGAGAAGGGCTTCCTCGAGGCGCCGGTGATCATCAACGGCGAGCTTCAGACGGGCCTCGGCGGCGGTGTGTGCCAGGTCTCCACGACGGTGTTCAACGCCGCGTTCGAGGCCGGGCTCCCCATTACCGCCCGCACGAACCACTCGCTCTACATCAGCCACTACCCGACCGGTCGCGACGCGACGGTCAACTATCCGGACCTCGACCTGCGCTTCGTCAACGACACGGGCAAGTGGCTGCTCCTGCGGACGTTCGTCGGTTCGTCGTCGCTCACGGTCGCCCTCTACGGGACGCCGGTGAACCGGCGGATCGAGGTCGAGACGGCACCGCTTCGCGTGACCGCGGAGCCGACCGTGAGGCGGATCCCGGACCCGGCGCGCCTGATCGGGGAGGCGGGACTCGAGAGCTACGGCGAGCCGGCCCGCACGACGAGCGTGCGCCGCCGGGTCTACTCGCCCGCCGGGAAGCTGCTCCACGACACGACGTGGTCGTCCTTCTACGTGGCCGAGCCGCGGATCGTCCACGTGGGCACGAAGCCGAAGCCGAAGGCCAAGCCGAAGCCGCCTCCTCCGCCGACCACCACCGAGGAGGACAAGCCGACCACGACCGGAGAAGACGAGCCGACCGAGCCTCCGACCACGACCGAGGAGGCGCCGCCGCCTCCACCGCCCGCCGGGCGCCCGAACTAGGCCTCCGCCACGGCGATCGCCTCGACGAGGAAGGCGGGCACGCGCGTCGGCCGGAGCGTCGTCGAGTCGACGCAGGCGTGGCTCGTCCAGCCGTCGGCGACCAGGACGTCGTCGCGCTGCACTGCGTACTCGAAGCGGAAGCGGGCTCCGCGGACGTCGAGGCAGCGTGCGCCGATCTCGAGCCGGTCCGGGAAGCGCGCAGGGACGCGGTAGCGGACGTTGGCCTCGACGGTCGTCGCGTCGACGCCCGCCTCCAGCAGCGCGGGATAGCCGCCCTGGAAACGCGCGAGGTAGTCGATCCGGGCGATCTCGAACCAAACGAGATACGCCGCGTGGTGGGCGACGGCCTGTGCATCGGTCTCGGAGAACCGCACCGTCACCTCCGTCGTGAATCGGAAACCGTCCACGCGGCGAGTCTACGATCGCCCACGTGAGCGTCGAGCGGCTGGCAGAGCTGTTCCGCGAACGCGGCCCCGCCGTGGTGTTGACGGGCGCGGGGATCTCGACCGAGAGCGGGATCCCGGACTTCCGCTCGGCGGGCGGCCTGTGGGCGCAGTTCGACCCCCTGGACTACGGCTCGATCGACTCCTTCCGTGAGAACCCGACGCGCGTCTGGGAGTTCTACGCGCCCCGCTTCTCGATGCTGACCACGGCCGAACCGAACCCGGCGCACACGGCCCTCGCGGAGCTCGAGCGGCTCGGGCACGTGCGTGCGGTCGTGACCCAGAACATCGACCTCCTGCACGAGCGGGCGGGGAGCCGAGAGGTCGTGGAGGTGCACGGCTCGATCCGCACCGCCACCTGCCCGGGCTGCGCGCGCTCCTACCCGCTCGCCGAGGTCCTGGAGCTCCTGGACGGCTCGCCCGCACCGGCGTGCGCCGACTGCGACTCGATCTTGAAGCCGGACGTCGTCTTCTTCGGCGAGCTGTTGCCCGAGGCGGCCATGGAGCGAGCTACGGAGCTGTCGGCGTCGGCCGGGCTGATGCTGGTCGTGGGCTCGGCGCTCGAGGTCTACCCGGTCGCCGGGCTCCCGCTGCGACACGCTGCGGGCGGGAGGCGCGCTCGCGATCGTCAATCGGGGGCCGACGGCGATGGACTCCAAGGCAACGCTGAAGCTCGACGGCAGCGCCGGCGAGATCCTGCCGCAGGTAGCGGCAGTCCTGGCTGCCTAAGCAGCCGCCCGCTTCAGCGGGCGCTCGTCGAGGACCCGGCTGCAAGCCGAGCACACCTTCTGCTCGAGCTCGTAGGGGATCCCGCGCCGCTGGGCGAGCACGTGCAGCGTGACCGCCTTGTGGCGGTGCCGCGCTGCAGGGGGCTTGGAGGTTGTCTGCATCGACATCGAGGCTACCCGTACCATCGGCCACCGGGCCTCGTTTCCCGTGACGAGACGGTAAGGATCCTGTGAAAATTCGGACGTCCTTTCGCGGGAATGGTTAGGGGCAAGGCGGGTAAGGTCCTCCGAAACTGGCGAAAGGCGGGGTGAAGATGGCGCAGCGAAAGCAGGATCTCTTCGGGAACGTGCTCGGCCGGATCACCGAGCTTCCCGGGCGCGAAGGGCTGATCGAGTCGGTGCAGGGGCTCGGAGACCGGCTGGACGACATGCAGAAGCGGGTCCGCGGGCTCGAGCAGATGGAGAAACGGCTCGCCGATCTGGAGAAGCGCGTCAAGGCGCTCGAGGGCGGCCGCCCGGCGACCCGCGCTCGCTCCACCGCGAAGAAGACGACGTCGACGAAGACCTCCTCCTCGTCGTCGAAGTCGGGCACGCAGCCGGCCGCGCCGAAGAAGAGCGCCTAGCCCGGCACGCGAAGCCGCAGCGCCCGCGGCACGACCTCGAAGCGCGCAGGCGTCGTCCCGGGCTGCTCGCCGTCGAGCTCGATCGGCACTGCGACCTCTCCGTCGACGGACACCGTGGCGCTGCGCAAGAGGTCGATCTTCGGGTGCGAGAGGTGCGTGCCGCGGTAGATCTTGCCCACGTTGAGGACGAAGTCCCGCTTCGTGATGTCGCCGATCAGGAGGACGTCGAAGAGGCCGTCGTCGGGCGACGCCTCGGGCGCGATCAGCATTCCGCCGCCCTGGTAGCGGCCGTTGGCCACGATCAGGTTCGTCATCTTGCCGCTGCGCCGCTCGCCGCCGGCTTCGACCGCGAGCTCGGTGTTGCGCCACGTGGCGAAGACGCGCACGAGGGCGGCGAAGAAGCTGACCCGCCCGCCGAGCGCCTTCGTCGTCAGGTTCGCCTGGCGCGCGACCGCGCCGCTCATGCCGGCGCTCGCGATGTTGGCGAAGTAGGCGTCGCCGTCCGATCCGTCCCAGGCGCGGTAGGAGACACGACCCGCGTCGATCTCGACGGTCTTGCCGGTGTGCGCGGTGTCGATCGCGGCGTCGAGCTTGCGCGGAATCCCGTTGCTGCGGGCGAAGTCCATTCCCGTGCCGAGCGGGATCACGGCGAGCTCGGGCCGGTCCCCGGGCAGGCCGAGCAGGCCGTTCGCGACCTCGTTCAGCGTCCCGTCGCCGCCGACCGCGACGATTAGCCCCGCCCCGTCGGATGCGGCCTGGGCGGCCAGCTCGCCGAGGTGCCCGGGGCGCTCGGAGAACAGCGTCGCGCCCTCGAGACCTCGCTCCGCTGCGCGATGGGCGAGCTGCGGCCAGCGCCGCCCGGTGGCTCCGTTGTCGGAGGCCGGGTTGACGAGGAAGACGACCTTGGAGCTAATCCGTCACCGTGCGGAGCGCGACCCGCGTCATCCGGTCGACCGCCGCCCGCAGCTCGTCGTCGGAGATCCGCTTGAACTCGCCCTCGACGACGATGTCGCTGACTGTGAGCAGGCAGCCGCTCTCGACCTTGCGCAGGGCGCCGACCGTGAAGAGCGCGGCGGCCTCCATCTCGACCGCGAGCACGCCCCGGTCGGACCAGCGCCCGTACTGTCCGCCGTCGGGGTTGTAGAAGAGGTCGCTGGAGACGATCGGGCCGACGTGCATCGGCTGCTTCATCTCCTTGGCCACGTGGACGGCACCGTGGATGATCGACCAGCTCGCCGTCGGGCAATGCGGCTCGTTCGCGACCAGGTGCATCGCCGTGGAGTCGGCGGGCACCGCGCTCAGCGCCACGATCAGGTCGCCGAGTGCGTGGTGAGGCTGCAGGCCGCCGCAGGTGCCGACCCGGACGAGCTTCTTGACGCCGAGCTGGACGAGCTCCTCGAACACGATCGTGGCTCCCGGACAGCCCATGCCGGTGCCCTGGACGGAGACTCGCTTGCCTTCGAACTCGCCGGTGTAGCCGAGCAGTCCCCGCTCGCCGTTCACCTGGACCGGGTCGTCGAAGTACGTCTCGGCGATGTACTTCGCGCGCAGCGGGTCGCCCGGGAGCAGGCAGGCATCGGCGTAGTCGCCGGGCTCGGCGCGGAGGTGGATCGGCACGAGGCGGGACTCTAAGGGAGCAGCGCGGGCTCGCGCTCGTCGCTCTGCTGCCGGCTCGGCCTGGGCAGCGGTGGCATCGTGCGGCGCGGAGTCCGCGCGTAGATCCGCTCGGCGCGCGCCTCTCGGAGCTTGCCGCGGACGAACATCCACACCGGGATCAGGAAGACCACGCCCATCAGGACGACCGGGATCAGGAAGAAGGCCGGGCTGACGCGCGCCTTACCCGTCTGGCTCGTGCCCTGGACGTTTGCAGGCGAGAGGTCCGGCTGCGCCAGCGGCTGGCCGCCGCCGCTGTCCTTCGTCGGCTTCGGGAACATGGCCGTCGGGAAGAACGAGTCGACGAGCCAGCGCCGCTTCCCGAAGCGCCTGACCTCGACGGTGAACGCGATCGGGCCGACGTCCGCTCCCCGGCGCGGCTGTACGAACAGGTCGAGGCTGACGTGCCGCGGGAAGGAGAAGTTGAGCGTCCAGTCGCGCCGCTCGCTCGCCGGATACGGGTAGACCGGGATGTTGCCCTTGCGCCACTCGGCGCGCGTGGCGGACTTGCGCAGCTGCGGGGTGGCGAGCCGGTACGCGGCGAGCGGATCCTTGCGCTCGACCGCCGCCGGCACGAAGGCGTCGAGGACCGCGTTGATCCTCGCGCGGTCGGCCCGACGCAGCGGCACCTGGTGGTCGTTCAGCACCTGTGGGGCCCCGGGCTCCAGCGGCTCGGCGGTCACGCGCTTCGGCGCCGGCTCGAGCATCGAGAACACCCAGACGGCGCCGGCCACCGCGGCGACCACGCCGAGGGCGCCCAGGCGGCGACGCGTTCTCGCGGACGACGGCAGGAGCGACATCGCACGAAACACTAGCGTAAGTACTTCGCTGGTGTCTAGACTGTTCTCGTGCTCACCGACCCAGGCGGCCGAGCGCCCGCCCCCGAGCCGCTCCGGCTGGTGCAGGCCTTCGTCAACACGGTCGACTTCGAGAACGGCGTGGAGACGCTGACCGACCCGACCGCGCTCGAGGCGGCGCTGACCGGGCTCGGCGTCCTCGACCGGGGCGAGGCTCTCGGACCGCCCGAGCTCGAGCGCGCGCTTCGCGTCCGCGAGGCCCTCCGCGCGCTGCTCCTCGGCAACAACGGGATTCCCGTCGAGCGCGCCACGCTCGAGACGCTGGAGGAGGCGACCAGGCGGGGCCGGCTCGCCGTCCGCTTCGACGACGGGGGCCGAACCGCTCTCCTGCCGGACGCGGGCGGGGTGGACGGCGCCCTCGGCCGGATCGTCGGCGTCGTGCACACGGCGATGGCCGACGGGACCTGGCCGCGGCTGAAGGCCTGCCCGCGGCACATCTGCCGCTGGGTCTTCTACGACCGCTCCAAGAATCGCAACAGCCGCTGGTGCGCGATGTCGGTCTGCGGCAACCGGGTCAAGACGACGCGGTATCGCCACAGGGCCCAGGCCTGAGCGGCCCTAGAGCTCCCGGCGCGATGAGGCGTTGAGTCCCATCACGTTCGCAGCTCTTACAGTTGCGGCCGATGGCCGCCACCGTCTCGGACCCCCCGCTCGCTCTCGTGCTGGCGTTCTGCGCCGAGGAGCCGGTGGAGCGCGTCTTCCTGGAGGACGTCGCCCGGCGCGGGCTCGGCCGCTTCGAGGCAGTCGAGCGAGACGGCAGGCTGACCGCGCTCTGCCACGTGGGCGCAAACGTCGTCCCGTCGGGCGTCGGCTGCTCGGTCTTCGCCCGGGCGGCGGCCCGCGGGCGGCCGCGCATGGTCATCGGCGAGGAGCGCGCCGTGGGCGAGCTCTGGGACGTCGCCCGACACCGCATGGCCCGCCCCCGCGCCGACCGTCCCGGCCAGCCGGTCTACGTGATCGAGGAGCCTCCGGAGACCGGCGACACGGGGCTGCGCCCGGCGACGCTCGACGACCTCGAGCTGCTCGTGCCCGCGTGCGCGCGCACGCACTTGGAGGAGATCGGGGTCAACCCGCTCAGGCGCGATCCCGAGGGCTTCCGCTGGCGGACGCGGGCGCAGATCGAGGAGGGGCGCTCGTGGCTGTGGGAGGAGGACGGCGCGATCCTCTTCAAGGCCGAAGCCTCCGCGTGGACGCCCAGTGCGATCCAGATCCAGCAGGTCTGGGTCGACCCGGACGTGCGCGGTCACGGCAACGCCCAACGCGGGATGCGCGACCTCGTGCGGCTGCTGCTCCAGCGCGTGCCGCAGATCTGCCTGTTCGTCCGCTCCGAGAACGCGGCCGCGATCAGGGTCTACGAGGCGATCGGGATGACGCGGACCGGCTTCTACCGGTCGCTGCTGTTTTGAGGACCGCGATCCTCGTCCGCCACGCCGAGAGCGAGTTCTCCGCCCGCGCGGCGGTGTCGAGCGATCCGGCCGCGCCCTGCCCGCTGACGGCACGCGGCGAGGAGCAGGCGCGCGAGCTCGGGCGCGCGCTCGCCGGCGAGTCCGTCGACGTCTGCCTCGTGACCGAGTTCGAGCGAACGCGGCGGACCGCCGAGCTCGCGCTCGCCGCGAGGGACGTGCCGATCGACGTCGTGCCCGAGCTGAACGACCCGCGCGCGGGGAGCTTCGAGGGCGGGCCGCTGGATGCGTTTCGCGAGTGGGCCTGGGCCCACGGCTCCTCCGACGAGCCGCCCGGCGGCGGCGAGAGCCGGCTGGCGGTCGCGGTCCGGCTCGCGCGCGGCTACCGACGGGTGCTCGAGCGGCCGGAGGACGCGATCCTCGTGGTCGGCCACGCGCTGCCGATGGCGTACGTGCTCGGCGGCGCGACACCGCGGATCGACCTGCTCGACTACGTGGCGCCCGTACCGCCTCGACCGTGACCGGCTGGAGGCGGCAGTCGAGCGGCTCGAGGCGTGGACGGCGGCGCCGACGTGGTGATCCGGCGGCTGCTGGGGCTCGCCCTGCTCGCCTGGATCGGGCGCTGGGCTGTTCTGGAGGTCGCGAGCCGGCTCGCGGGGCGGCCCGGGAGGCCGCCGCCTCCGCCACCCGACCCGGGGCGGCTCCCCGGGTTCATGCCCGGGCCTTTCGACCGCTGAGACAATGCCGTGGTGGACGCGAAGGACTTCCGGGCCAAGGTCGAACGAGGGATCCGCGAGCACGAGCTGATCCCGCCGGGCGGCGACGTCGTCTGCTTCGTCTCCGGCGGGGCGGACTCGACGTGCCTCTGGCACGCGCTGTCGGAGCTCGGGTACGGCGTGAGCGCGCTCCACGTCGACCACGGGCTGCGAGGGTCGGAGTCGGACGAGGACGCCCGGTTCTGCCGCGAGCAGCTCGGCGCCGAGGTCGTGGACGGCCGCGGCGGCTCGTCCGAGGAGGAGCT
The DNA here is from genome assembly GCA_963733845.1 of uncultured Actinomycetes bacterium. Lineage (GTDB taxonomy): Bacteria > Actinomycetota > Thermoleophilia > Gaiellales > Gaiellaceae > DATFQE01. Next base: position 98,169 of record CAVTEM010000004.1, on the reverse strand, counting down.
GAGGGACATTCGTTACTCGTTCGCGACCGATCGCCTGCGCGCGACCGGCCATACGGCGTCCGACCAGGTCGAGACCGTCCTCTACCGCGTCGTGACGAGCGGCGTCCCCGGCGGGATCAGGCGCTGCCGCGAGGACGGCGTCGTGCGGCCGCTGCTCGACGTGTGGCGCGCGGAGACCGAGGCGTACTGTGCCGCGGTGGGCATCCCGTTCCGGCAGGACAGCTCGAACGCCGGCACCAAGCGCGGGTTCATCCGCCGCGAGCTGCTCCCGCGCCTGCGCGAGCTCGACCCGCGGGCCGATGCGAACCTGCTGCGCTTGCTGGAGCGGCGCACGATCTCGCCCCAGCTCGCGGAGCTGCTCGACTCGGCCGTCGGCACGAAGCGGCTCGACCTGGGCGGCGGCAGGGTCGCCGTCCGCGAGTACGGGAGCGTCTGGCTCGAGGACGCGCCCGTGCCTCTGGAGGGCGAGGTGCGCTGGGGGCCCTGGACGATCCGGACGCAGGAGACAGGCCTTAAGGTACGGGGATGGCGAGCCGGCGACCGCCTCGCGGGGCGTAGGAGGAAGATCCAGGACGTGTTCGTGGACGCGAAGGTTCCCCGCTCCGAGCGCGAGGCCTGGCCTCTCGTCGTGCGGGGCGACGAGGTCGTGGCGGTACCGGGCCTCGCCGAGGCTCCCGGCTATGAGGGTGCAGTGGAGGCCGTGAAGGAGTGAGCGTGATGTCCGAGCTGGAGAAGGACGTCGCCGAGGTGCTGATCGACGAGGACTCGCTGCAGCGCCGCATCGCGGAGCTGGGCGACGAGATCTCGAGCGACTACGCCGGTCGCGACCTGCTGCTGATCGGCGTGCTCAAGGGCGCCGTGTTCTTCATGGCCGATCTGATGAGGCGGCTCACGGTGCCGTGCGAGATCGACTTCATGGCCATCTCCAGCTACGGCGGCCAGACGGACTCGTCCGGAGTCGTGCGGATCCTCAAGGACCTCGACGGGAACATCAAGGACCGGGACGTCCTCGTGGTCGAGGACATCATCGACTCGGGGCTGACGCTCTCGTACCTGATGCGCAACCTGCGCTCGCGCGAGCCCGCCTCGCTCGAGATTTGCTCGCTGATGACCAAGCCGTCCAGGCGCGAGATCGAGGTGCCGGTGCGGTACGTCGGCTTCGAAATTCCGAACCGCTTCGTGATCGGCTACGGGCTCGACTTCGGCGAGCGCTACCGCAACCTCCCCTACGTGGGTGTCCTGAACGCCGAGCTGATTACCGAAGGCGCGTAAGGAACCCCAAACCGGGGTGAGTATTCGGAAGTAGTGTTGCTACCCTGGCTCGGAGGCCTCCTTGAATCGTTTCTTCCGTAGCGCCCTTTTTCCCCTGATCGTGATCGTCCTGCTCGTCTACCTGGCGAGCCAGACGCTCATGGGCAACTCCAAGAACGAGCGCAAGGTCACGTACTCGCAGCTGCAGGACCGCGTCGCCGATCAGCCCCAGACGATCGAGAAGATCGTCATCGACCCGAACAAGCAGCGCGCCTCGACCGAGCTCAAGGACGGCGAGAAGTTCAACGTCAACTACCCGAGCGACCAGTCGCTGCTCACGCTCGAGTCGCAGCTGAAGGAGCAGAACGTCACCTACGACTCGAAGGGCCGTGGCTCTTCGCCGTGGTGGAACCTGCTGATCTCGCTGCTGCCGTTCGTGCTCCTGTTCGGCTTCTGGATCTTCCTGATGAACCAGGTACAGGGCGGCGGCTCCAAGGTGATGAGCTTCGGCAAGTCCCGCGCGAAGCGGATGACCCCGGACTCGCCGAAGATCGGCTTCAAGGACGTGGCCGGTGTGGACGAGGCCGTGGAGGAGCTCCAGGAGATCAAGGAGTTCCTCGAGAACCCCAAGAAGTTCCAGGCGCTCGGGGCTCGCATCCCGAAGGGCGTGCTGCTGTACGGCCCGCCCGGAACCGGTAAGACGCTGCTCGCGCGCGCGGTCGCCGGCGAGGCGGGCGTCCCGTTCTTCTCCATCTCGGGCTCGGACTTCGTCGAGATGTTCGTCGGCGTCGGCGCCTCCCGCGTGCGCGACCTGTTCGAGCAGGCGAAGCAGTCGTCGCCGTGCATCGTCTTCATGGACGAGATCGACGCGGTCGGCCGCCATCGCGGCGCCGGCCTCGGCGGCGGGCACGACGAGCGCGAGCAGACCCTGAACCAGCTCCTCGTCGAGATGGACGGGTTCGAGCTGAAGGACAACATCATCCTGATCGCGGCCACGAACCGGCCCGACATCCTCGACCCGGCGCTGCTGCGCCCCGGCCGCTTCGACCGGCAGATCGTCGTCGACCGGCCCGACCGGAACGGCCGGCGCAAGATCCTCGAGGTGCACGCCAAGGGCAAGCCGCTCGACCCGTCGATCGACCTCGACACGCTCGCTGCCGGGACGCCCGGGTTCACCGGCGCCGACCTGGCCAACCTCGTCAACGAGGCGGCGCTGCTGTCGGCCCGGCGCGGGCGGAAGACGATCGGGCAGGAGGAGCTCGAGGAGGGGATCATGCGCGTCATCGCCGGGCCCGAGAAGAAGACGCGCCTCTTCTCGGAGGAGGAGCGCAAGATCACCGCCTACCACGAGATGGGCCACGCCCTCGTCGGCCACTACCTCGAGCACACCGACGAGGTGCACAAGATCTCGATCATCAGCCGCGGGCAGGCCCTCGGCTACACGATCTCGCTGCCGCGCGAAGACCGCTACCTGACGACGAAGCGAGCGCTGATGGAGCAGCTCGCGATGACGCTCGGCGGGCGCGCTGCCGAGGAGCTCGTCTTCAACGAGGTCACGACCGGGGCCGCGAACGACCTCGAGAAGGTCACGTCCACGGCGAAGCAGATGATCATGCGCTACGGCATGAGCGAGAAGCTCGGCCCGCGCGTCCTCGGGCGCAACCAGGACATGCCGTTCCTGGGCCGCGAGATGTCGTCGGAGCCCGACTACTCCGAGGAGATCGCGCGCGAGATCGACGACGAGATCCGCCGCGTGATCGAGGAGGCGCACACGCTGGCCCGCCGCACGCTCGAGGAGCACATCGACGACCTGCACCGGATCTCGGCGATCCTGATCGAGCGCGAGACGATCGACAAGGATCAGTTCGTCCGCCTGCTCGAGGGCGAGGAAGAGGAGGTCGTGTTCGGCGACGAGCCCGTCCCGGCGACGGACGAGGAGGCAGGCCGCCGAGGAGAAGAAGCGGCGCGCGCCGAAGCCGCGGCCGTTCCCGCTGCCCGGCGCGACGATGCAGCCTCCGCCTCCCGAGGGCGCGAAGGGCTAGCGCCCCGGCCGCCCCGAACACAGGGGTGGCTCGTTCGGCACACATCTGGCGCGGTCCGGTGCGGCTCGCCTGGTAGCGTGAGCCGGCGGGGCTGAGGAGGATCTGGCGCAATGACGCTGTGCCGCCGGGCACGCTGCTCGCCGAGGCCGCGTCCCAGTCGCGCCCGTATAGCTCGCATACGAACGCTCCCTGCGTCCTTGCCTCGGAACGACCATCGCACCCCGACAACGAGCGACATTCCGCCAGACCCTCTGGCGGTCCCCGGATCACGCGTCAACAGAAAAGCGGCCGCGGCGCCTCGATGCTGACTCGGCATGGGCGTGGTGCTGAAACGCGATGGCTCTTCGGGGGGCTCGCGGGCACCCTCGACGGATGCGCAAACTCGTGCCGTCGCTGCCGCGCGCCGCGTGGCAGGTGCTCGCCGCGGGCTCGCTGTCGGCGCTCGCGAACGGGCTGACGTACCCGTTCCTCGTCGTCTACCTCCACCGCGTACGCGACCTCTCGCTGGGAACGGCCGGGCTGGCCGCGGCGACGATCGCCGGCGCCGCCATCGCCTTCAACCTCGCGGCGGGGCCGGCCGTCGACCGGCTCGGCCCGCGACGGGTCGTCGGGGCGATGCTCGTTGTGGGCGCTGCGGGCGCCGCCACGCTCGCCTACGCCGACACGGCCGCCCTCGCCCTCGTCGGCTCGGCCCTCTTCGGCGCAGGCCTGACGACCGGCTGGGTCGGGCTCCAGCAGGTGATCGCCGCCGTCGTCCCGCCCGCGCAGCGCGGCGACGCGTTCGCGGTGCAGTTCGCGCTGCTGAACGCCGGCATCGGGCTCGGCGGCCTGACGGCCGGGCTCCTCGTCGACTTCGACCGGCCGGCCACCTTCGAGGTCGCCTTTCTGGCGGCCGCCGGCTGCTACCTCGTCTTCGCGGCCGTGCTCCCGTTCGTCGCGATCCCACCGCGACCCGCCGAGCCTCGCCTGGCCCGCGGCGGCGGCTATCGCGCGGTCGTGCGCGACCGCCGCTTTCGGCTGGTGTTCGCGCTCAACCTCGTCTTCGTCGGAATCGGCGTCGGGCAGATCGAGAACGCGTTCCCCGCCTTCGCGACCGAGGTCGGCGGCGCGTCGCCGCGGGTCCTCGGGCTCGCGTTCGCGGCCGACACGGCCGTGATCGTCCTCTGCCAGTTCTGGGTGACCGCGCGGCTGCGCGGCCACCGCCGAACACGCGGGCTGATGCTCGAGTCCGTCTTCTGGGCCGCGGCGTGGGCGCTCGCGCTCGTGGCTGCACGCCTGGGCGCCCCGTACCTGTTCGTCCTGGTCGCCGTCCTCTTCGCGTGCGCGGAGATGCTGCACTCTCCGACGATCCCGGCGATCGTCAACGACCTCGCATCGGACCGGCTCCGCGGCCGCTACAACGCCGCGGGCGCGCTCTCCTGGCAGACCGCGCGGATCATCGGTGCGACCACCGCGGGCCAGCTGCTCGGCCTCGGGCTCGGCGGGCCGCTGCTCGCCGCCTTCATCGGGCTCTGCGGGCTCGGCGCGCTGCTCGCCCTGAAGCTGGAACGGGCGCTGCCGCTCGAGGCGAATGGCATAGCTCAGATGCATGTCAACAGCGAATCGATACGCTCAGAGCATGATCGACGCCCGGCGGCTGCAGATCTTCAGGGAGGTCGCGAAGCGCGGCACGATCTCCGGCGCCGCCCAGGCGCTCTGGATGACGCAGCCGGCGGTGTCGCGGCAGATCGCGGCGCTCGAGCGTGAGGCGGGTGCCCAGCTCTTCAACCGGGCCGCCCGCGGGGTCAGCCTGACCGAGGCCGGCCGGGTCGTGCTCGACCACGCGGACGCGATCGCCGGCCACCTCGCCGCGGCGGAGGCGAAGCTGGGCGACCTGGCGGAGCTGCGCTCCGGCCGCCTGCGCATCGGCACCTTCCCGACCGCAGGGGCGACCGTCCTGCTGGACGCGCTGACCCGCTTCCACGAGCGCCATCCCGAGGTCGAGCTGGCGGTCGTCGAGGCGCCGTCGAGCGCCTGCCTCACGCGGCTGCGAGCCGGCGAGCTGGATCTCGCTGTCGTGTTCGACGGCGACCCGGACGAGGGCGTGCGGCCGGACGGGATCGAGCGGTTGCACCTGCTCACCGAGGAGATGCAGGTGGCGCTGCCGGAGTCCCATCCGCTCGTCGGCGCGGGCCCGCTCGACCTCCGGCAGCTCTCGGAGGAGCGCTGGCTCGTCGGAACCGCGCCGGTCGGGGTCGGCGTCATCCGGACCGCCTGCGTGCGGGCCGGGTTCGAGCCGCGCGTCGCGTGCCAGGTCGACGACCCGCGGATCATCGGCGGCCTCGTCGCCGCCGGGGTCGGGATCACCTTTACCTCGCCTCTGCGGCTGGAGGACCCGCCGCCGGGCGTTGTCGCGGTGCCCCTCCGCGATGCCCCGTCGAGACATGTCTTCGCTGCGGTGCTCCCGTCGGCGCACCGGCCCGCGGCCGTGGAGGCGATGCTCCTGCTCCTGCGGGAGGCGGCGACCGCGCGCCAGTAGGCTCGCCCCGTGCGAACGCCGCTCGCGCAACGCTTCCCGCGCCCCTCGGTGATGGGGGTCGTCAACGTCACGCCGGACTCGTTCTCCGACGGCGGGGTCAACCTCGACCCCGCGGCCGCGATCGCCTCCGCGCGGCGGATGGCGGCAGACGGCGCCTCGATCGTCGACGTCGGCGGCGAGTCGACTCGTCCCGGCTCGGAGGGCGTCTCGGCCGACGAGGAGCTGCGCCGCGTGCTGCCGGTGCTCGAGGCGCTGGAAGGCGAGCTGGCCGTCTCGATCGACACCGCCAAGGCCGAGGTCGCGCGGGCCGCGATCGACCTCGGCGCCGAGCTCGTGAACGACGTCACCGCGCTCCGCGGCGACCCGGAGCTGGCCGATGTCGTCGCCGAGCGGGGCGCCTACCTCTGCCTCATGCACATGCGGGGCGAGCCGAGGACGATGCAGGCCGACCCGCGCTACGACGACGTCGCCTCGGAGGTGACGGCGTTCCTCGAGGAGCGCCTGCGCACCGCGGTCGACGCGGGTGTCCCGGAGGAGCTGATCTGTCTCGACCCCGGGATCGGCTTCGGCAAGACGCTCCAGCACAACTTCGAGCTGGTGAGGCGGCTCGACGTGCTGCTGGCGCTGGGACGCCCGGTCGTGATCGGCTTCTCGCGCAAGCGCTCGCTCGGGCGTCTCCTGGGCGACCCCGACGCGACGACGGGGTCGGTTGCAGCCAGCGTCGGTGCAGCCGTGGCCGCCTACGCGGCCGGCGCGACGATCCTGCGCGTCCACGACGTCCGCGAGCACGTCGAGGCGCTCGCGGCCGCCCGGGCCGTGGCCGATCCGGAGGCGGCCGCAGCGGCTCCACCCTGAGCTGCGACTACCCTGCCGCCCGTGACGGTCCTGGTCGAGCTGTACGGCCTCGAGATCTTCGGGCGCCACGGGCTGCTGCCCGAGGAGCGCACGGGCCAGACCTTCCTCTACGACATCGAGCTGGAGACCTCCGACGCGGCGCTCTCGGACCGGATCGAGGACGCCGTCGACTACCGCGAGGTGGCCGAGCTCGCGCGCGTCGTCTCCGAGGAGCGGCGCTTCGACCTGCTCGAGCCGCTGGCTGCGGCGGTCGCCGACGTCCTGCTGGCCCGCTTCGACGCCGAGCGCGTGCGCGTGCGAGTGCGCAAGCCGAAGCCGTACGGGATCGCCGCCGAGTGGTCGGCGGCTACCGCCGAGCGGCGCCGGTGACGCTCACCCGGTAGGTCGCGCGCACGGCGCCGAGCGGCAGCTTGACGTTGACGAAGGCCGTCACGGTGCTCGGGGAGCCGTTGCGGAAGCGCACCGTCTCCACCCGGGTTCCCGCGCGGGCGCTCACGGCGGCGAGGTTGCGCGACGGTTCGTGCACGGACCTCGTCCACGGCCGCCAGAGCTCGAGGTCGGCATCGGCGTCGGGCCGCACGGTCACGACGACCGTTCGCTTCGCCGGGACGCGGACGCGGTAGACGTCGTTCGGGTCCTCGCCGGCGGTCAGGCGGGCGCGCAGCGTTCCGAACAGCGCGGGCATCGGCTCGGCGAAGAGCTTGTTCTTCTTGACGAGGCGGACGTCCTCGTTCGGCTCGAGCGGATCCGGCACGGGAGCGGGGTAGGCGAGCGCGGACGGGACGTCGAGCATGCCGAAGCCGGTGTCGGCGTCGAAGCCGGTGGGGCCGAGGTCGCGGCCGGAGCGGCGCATCACCTCGAAGACCTGGCTCGCATCGAGCTGCGGCCGCGCCGTCCAGACCCAGGCCGCCGCGCCGGCCACGATCGGCGACGAGAAGCTCGTCCCGGAGCCGACCCGGTAGCCGGACGGGTCGATCGCCTGCGGCACGGCGACCGGGACACGCTCGCCGGGGGCGGCAAGGTCGACCGTGGGGGAGGCGTTCGAGAAGAACGAGACCGCGGAGGCTGCGTCGGTCGCGGCGACCGTGAGCACGTGCGGGAGTCCGGCCGGGAGCGAGCTCGGGGCTGCCGTCCTCGCGGCCGTTCCCCGCCGCGGCCACGACGAGCGAGCCGCGGCGGATCGCCGCGTTGACGGCGTCGACCAGCGGTTCGAGCAGGTTGCCGCCGAAGGAGCCGGCCGGGTAGCCGAGGCTGAGGTTGATCACGCCGGGGCCGCTTCTCGACGCGGCGGCGAGGCCGGCGATCACGGCGCCGAAGCTGAGGTCGTAGCCGTCCCAGACCTGCAGCCGCGCCTGCGGGTAGATGCCCACGAGCCCCACGCCGTTCACCGGCGCCGCGACGAGCGACCCGACGGCAGTGCCGTGCGAGCCGCGATCCTCGTCGTTGAACGTGATCTGGTTCAGGACGTGGGTTTCCGGCCGCCCACGGAACTCCGGGTGCGCGAGATCGATGCCGGTGTCGAGGACCATCACCGGCCGGCCCGGCCCGGGCGGCGTGGCCCGGTCTGCGCCGACCAGCGCGAACCACCACTGGCTGTAGAACAGCGGCTCCAGCTCGAAGGCGGCCGTCAGCGGCCGCAGGCGCAGGTCGGGCCAGACGCCGCGGACGAGCCCGTCCTCGGCGAGGCGCGGGACGAGGCGGCGGGCGACGGCGCTGCGCACGCGCCAGAGCTCGAGGTCGGGAGAGAGGCGCCGGCCGCCGTGCGTCAGGAGCGCCCAGCGTCCGGGGCGCGCGCTCTCGTGCTCGAGGGCGACGAGCGCGTCCGCGTGCCCCTCCAGCGCACGCAGACCGGTCGCCGGCGACGAAGCCGCTTCCCCGGAGGGCGGCGCCGCCAGCGCGAGGACGACCCCGGTCGTCCAGACAAGCCTCTTCACGCTCGCTCCGCGCGACCCTAACGGGCCGGCTGTTAACGCTGGGTTGTGACCGAGAGCCTGTACGTGGCCCGGTGCACGTTGCGGGCCGGGAACGCGTCGAGGTAGAGGTAGGCGCCGCGGCGGGTCGAGTTGCGGACGCGGACGACTTCCGTCGCCGTCCCGCGCTTGAAGCTGGTCGCGACGAGGTCGCGCCTCTGCGCCGCGCCGTGCTCGAACACCGTCCGCGTCTTCGGGCCCCAGGCGGCGAGCTGGACGTCCCCGTTCGGCCGCAGGGTCGCCACGAGCGTGCGGCCGGCAGGCACCCAGACGCGGTAGACGTCCTCGGGATCCTCGGTGGAGTCGACCCTCGCCGTCAACGCCGCCCGTCCGTGCCGCGGCCGCGTGATCGGCGGCGACGCCTGGCGGAACAGGCCGCCCGCACGGACGTGGTGCACGTCGTCGTTCGGCTCTTGCGGGTCCGCTGCCGGCGCGGGCTTCGTCAGCGCCGCCGGGATGTCGAGCAGGCCGTAGCCGGTGTCGCTGTCGCGGCCCGGCGGAGCGATGTCGCGAGCCGAGGCGCGCATGAGCTCGAACAGCTGCGTGTTGTCGAGAGTTGGTCGTGCGGTCCACACCCACGCAGCCGCTCCCGCGACCAGCGGCGAAGAGAAGCTGGTGCCGTCGAAGAGCGTGAAGCCGGTGGCCTCGAAGTCGAGCGGAACGGCGACGGGGATGTCGGTGGCGGGGGCGGCGAGGTCGGTCGCCGGCGATGCGCTCGAGAACGAGGCGACCGCGCCGGTCGGGTCGATGCCGGCGACCGTGAGCACGTGCGGGAGCACGGCCGGGACGCTGGGCCGGCTGCCGTTGGCGCGGTCGTTCCCGACAGCGGCGACGACGAGCGAGCCGGTTCCGAAGGCGGCGTTGACGATGTCCTCCAGCACCTGGCTGCGCGCGACTCCGAGGCTGAGGTTGATCACTCCCGGACCCCGTTTCATCGCGGCGTCCAGCCCGGCGATCACGTGCGCGGTCGTCAGGTCGCCGTCGGCGTCGGCATCCCAGCTGCGCAGGACGGCCTGCGGGTAGACGCCGATCAGCCCGGCGGCGTTCACCGGCGCCGCGACGACCGAGCTCACGGCCGTGGCGTGCGGGTAGCCGTCGCCGGCGCTCAGTACCTGGGCGTTGAGCAGCTCGGTGCCCGGGCCGCCCGGCGAACTCGGGATGCGCGACGTCGAGGCCGGAGTCGATCACGGTCACGGGCTTGCCGGGCCCCGGCGGTTCGGCGCGGTCGGCGCCGATCATCGGGATCCACCACTGGGTCGGGACGAGCGCGTCACCCGAGGTCGTGTGATGCAGTACGCGCACGGGCCGGTCGGGCTCGGCCGCGCGTACGAGGCCCGCCCGGCGGAGCGGAGGCAGGACCCGCTCGGCCGCGGGCCGGCGCAGACGCCAGATCCCGAAGCGTCGCGAAACCGGCTGCCCGCCCGCGAGCGCGAGCGCGACCTCAGCGCGGCGGCCCGAGACCTCGACGAGCGAGAACGGTTGGGCGCCGAGCGGCTGGATCGCCGGCGCGCGGGCGGCCGCACGCTCGTGCAGGAGCTGATCGGAAGCATGCGCGGCCTGGGCACCGAACGCGGGGCCCACGAGAACGAGGGCGATCAGGGCCCCGACGCGCAACCTGGCCAAAATAGCAGTGATGCGGGCATATATCGGCATCGGCGCCAATCTCGGAGAGCGGGAGGCGACCATCGCGCGCGCCCTCCAACTCCTGTCCGAGCAGGAAGGCGTCCGGGTGGAGGCTGTCTCGACCCTGCGCGAGACCGATCCGGTCGGGCTCCTCGAGCAGCCGCGCTTCCTCAACGGCGCCGCGGCCGTCGAGACCGAGCTCGGCCCGCGCGAGCTGCTCGATCGGCTGCTCGCGGTCGAGCAGGAGCTGGGCCGGACCCGGGGCGGAGAGCGCTTCGGGCCGCGGACGATCGACCTCGACCTGCTCGTCTACGGCGAGCGTCAGGTGGACGAGCCCGGGCTGACCGTCCCGCACCCTCGGCTCGCCGAGCGGCGGTTCGCGGTCGAGCCTCTCGCCGAGCTCGACCCGGAGCTCGAGATCCCCGGTCGCGGTCGTGTGTCGGACCTGCTGCGAGGGCTACAATCGAGGTGATGTCGCACCTCGACGAGCTCGACGAGTTCGAGGCAGAGCTCGAGCTTCGGCTGAAGAAGGAGTACACGGCCGTCTTCGGCCTGTTCCGCTACTGCGTCCTGACCCAGGACGCCACCTACCTCTGCAACAAGCTCGACCTGCAGTACGTCCCGCAGCCGAGCTACCCGTTCTTCCACGTGAAGATGGAGGACGTCTGGGTCTGGGACAAGAACCGGCCGACCCGGATGATCCCGCGCGCCGAGGTCTACACCTCCAGCGACGTCACGGTCGAGGAGCTGCGCGGCGAGGGCGAGGAGTCCCACCTCACGCCCGAGGCTCTCGCCGAGCGTCTCGGCGAGCCTCGCCCCGTCGACGAAGACCTCTAGACCCCCGGCGCGCCAGTGCTGCTCGCGGTCGACGTCGGCAACACGCAGACGGTCCTCGGTCTCTTCGACGGCTCCGAGCTGCGCGAGCACTGGCGGCTCGCGACCGACCGCGAGCGCACGGGAGACGAGCTCGGCGTCCTCATCACCGGCCTGCTCGATCCCGACGACGTCGACGCGATCAGCCTCTCGTCCTCGGTGCCACAGCTCGTCCAGGCCTACGACGAGGTGGCGCGGCGGTGGCTCCGCGCGCCGATCCTGGCGCTCGGGCCGGGCGTGCGGACCGGGATCCCGATCCGCTACGACGATCCCCGCGAGGTCGGCCCAGACCGGATCGTCAACGCGGTCGCGGCGCTGGAGCGCTACGGCGCGCCCTGCATCGTCGTCGACTTCGGAACGTCGACGAACTTCGACGTCGTCTCGGCCGAGGGCGAGTTCGCAGGAGGCGTGCTGGCGCCCGGCGTCGAGGTCTCGATGGAGGCGCTGTTCGCCCGCGCGGCGCGGCTGTTCACGATCGAGTTCGTGGAGCCGCCCACGGTGATCGGCAAGACCACCGCGGCGAGCCTCCAGTCAGGCCTCGTCTACGGCTTCGCCGGCCAGGTCGACGGCATCGTCGAGCGCATCCGTGGCGAGCTCGGCACCGAGGCTCGCGCGATCGGCACCGGCGGCCTCGCCGAGCTGATCGCCCCGCACGCGAAGACGATCGAGCGCGTCGACCCGTTCCTGACGCTCGAGGGCCTCCGCCTCGTCTGGGAACGGAACGCCTAGCCGTGTCCCCCACGCTTTAGCCGCCGCCGTAGACGGAGATCGGCAGGTCGAGCAGGACCTCGTCGCCTGAGGGGAGCTCCTCCTCGAGCCGCTCGAGCACCTCGCCGGCTCCGGGCGCGGCCGCGAGCAAGCGCAACTCGACCTCCTCGGTCGTGTCGAGCTGGACGAGCTCCTGCTTGAACGGCCGCGGAAAGCGACCCCGGCCGAGGTACCAGCTGTAGAACTTCTTCAGGAAGCTCGAGGCGCGCTGCTCGCCGAGCTCGCGCACGGTCTCGCGGATGAACAGAATCAGCTCGGCGGCGACCTCCTCGCGCGTCGGCTCGGGCACGTTCTCGTCGAGGATCGCGCTCAGCGCCCAGGGGTTGCCCTGGGCAGCCCGACCGACCATCACCGCGGCGGCGCCGGTGGTCGCGAGGACGGCCTGCGCCCGGGCGCGGGAGGTGATGTCGCCCGAGGCGATCACCGGGACGCCGACGCGGTCGACGAGCTCCGCGGTCAGCGAGTGGTCCGCCGTGCCGGTGTACATCTGGCGCGCCGAGCGCGGGTGCAGCGTGAGCGTCGCGGCACCTGCGTCCACGAGGCGCGGCCCCAGCTCGAGGCACGTGCGGGAGCCGTCCTCGAGGCCGCGGCGCATCTTCACCGAGACCGGCAGGTCGACGGCGCCCGCGACTGCCGCGACGATCCGGGAAGCGCGGGCGGGATCCTCGAGCAGCGTGGCGCCGGCGCCGGTCTTCGTGACCTTGCGCACCGGGCAGCCGAAGTTGATGTCGACGATGTCCGCGCCCGCGTCCGCGACCATCCGTGCCGCCTCCGCCATCACGGGCGGGTCGGAGCCGAAGATCTGCACGGCCAGCGGATGCTCGTCGGCGGCGATCCGCAGGTAGCCGAGCGTGCGCTCGTTGCCGTGGTGCAGGCCGGCGCAGCTGACCATCTCCGAGCAGACGAGACCGGCCCCGAAACGGCGTCCCTGGCGACGGAAGGCCTGCACGCTCACTCCTGCCATCGGAGCAAGCACGAGCCGGGTCGGAATCTCCACCGTCCCGATCCGCCAGGAAGAGTGGAGATCGACGTTCACGGGCGGCCATGATAGCCGCAGTAGCAGGGGTTTTCGCCGGCTTGACGGCCTCGGAGACGACAGCTACTATGGCCGCCGCGATGGCGCGGCTGGGCGCCTCGCTTTTTTCTTAGGAGGGCACCGTGAAGGAAGTGATCCTCACTCCAGAGGGTTACAAGAAGCTGAAGGCGGAGATCGAGCTCCTCTCGACCGAGAAGCGCCGCGAAGTGGCCGAGCGGATCCGAGTTGCCCGCCAATTCGGCGACATCGCCGAGAACGCCGAGTACGACGACGCCAAGAACGACCAGATGCTGCTCGAGCACCGGATCGCACGGCTCGAGGAGCAGCTGCGCAACGCGCGCGTGATCGAGAAGAAGGAGATCACGACGGACGTCGTGTCGGTCGGCTCGCGCGTGCGGCTGCGCGACGTCGACGCCAAGCAGACCGTCGAGTACCACATCGTCGGCTCGGCCGAGGCGAATCCGTCCGCGAACAAGCTGTCGAACGAGTCGCCGGTCGGTAAGGCGATCATCGGGCACAAGAAGGGCGAGACCGTCGAGGTCCTGACCCCGCGCGGCTCCCGGCTGAAGTACAAGATCATGGAGATCAAGGCGGCCTAGAGCCGCCTTCGGCGGTCAGAAACCGCCGGACTTCTTCTTCAGCTTCTTCTCGCTGCGCTTCTCTTTCAGCGTCTTCTGCGGGGCCTTCTTCTGCGACTTCTTTTGCTTGTCGGCGCCCTTCACTCCTGCAGTCTCTCATTCCGCCGGGACGTTGGCTAGGCGCCGGGCCTGACGAGCGGCTTGTACGTGATCCTGTGCGGCTCGAGCGCTTCGACCCCGCGGGTCTCGCGGACCCAGGCCTCGTACTCCTCGAAGCTGCCTTCGAACCAGGTCACCTGCGACTCGCCTTCGAAGGCGAGGATGTGCGTGGCGACACGGTCGAGGAACCAGCGGTCGTGCGAGATCACCGCCGCGCAGCCGGCGAAGTCGAGCAGCGCGTCCTCGAGGGCGCGCAGCGTATCGACGTCGAGGTCGTTCGTGGGCTCGTCGAGCAGGAGCAGGTTCCCGCCGGAGCGCAGCAGCTTGGCCAGGTGGACGCGGTTCCGCTCGCCCCCGGACAGCTCGCCGACGCGCTTCTGCTGGTCGCCGCCCTTGAAGTTGAACCACGACACGTACTGGCGTGAGTTGACCTCGCGGTTGCCGAGCTCGATCGTCTCGTTGCCGCCCGAGATCTCTTTCCACACCGAGTTGTCCGGGGTCAGGTCGGCGCGCGCCTGGTCGACGTAGGCCACCTCGACGGTCTCGCCGATCCGCAGCTCGCCCGAGTCCGGCTGCTCCTCGCCGGCGATCATCCGGAACAGCGTCGTCTTCCCGGCGCCGTTGGGTCCGATCACGCCCACGATGCCGCCCGGCGGCAGCGAGAAGCTCAGCTCCTCGACGAGCAGGCGGTCGCCGTAACCCTTCGCGACCCGGTCCGCCTGCACGACGACGTCGCCGAGGCGCGGGCCGGCGGGGATGTGGATCTCGACGCGGTCGAGCTTGACGTTCCGCTCCTCGGCGAGCAGGCGCTCGTACGCGGCGAGGCGGGCCTTCGACTTGTCGTGACGGGCCTTCGGGGAGGAGCGCACCCACTCGAGCTCGCGGGCGAGCGCCCGCCGGCGGGCGGACTCCTGCTTCTCCTCCGAGGCCAGCCGTGTCTGCTTCTGCTCGAGCCAGCCCGAGTAGTTGCCCCTGTAGGGGATGCCGCGGCCCCGGTCGAGCTCGAGGATCCAGCCCGCCACGTTGTCGAGGAAGTAGCGGTCGTGGGTGACGGCGACGACGGTGCCCGCGTACTCGGCGAGGAACCGCTCGAGCCACGCGACCGACTCGGCGTCGAGGTGGTTGGTCGGCTCGTCCAGGAGCAGCAGGTCCGGAGAGGACAGGAGCAGGCGGCAGAGCGCGACCCGACGGCGCTCCCCGCCGGAGAGGGTGGTCACGTCGCGGTCGCCGTCGGGCACGCGCAGAGCGTCCATCGCGCGGTCGAGCGCGGCGTCGAGGCTCCAGGCGTCGGCACGGTCGATCTGCTCCTGCACGTCTGCCTGCTCGGCCAGCAGCACGTCGTAGTCGGCGTCGGGCTCGGCGAACCGGTTCGAGATCTCGTTGAAGCGGTCGAGCAGGTCGCGGAGCGGACGGACGCCGTCCTCGACGTTCCCACGGACGTCCTTGCCTGCGTCCAGGTCGGGCTCCTGCGGCAGCCAGCCGACGCTCGCGCCCGCGGCCAGGTCGGCGCGGCCGCTCGACGTCTCCTCGACGCCGGCCATGATCCGCAGCAGGGTCGACTTGCCCGCGCCGTTGGCTCCGAGCACGCCGATCTTCGCGCCCGGCAGGAACGCGAGCGTGATGTCGTCGAGCACCTTCCGCTCGGGCCCGTAGAACTTGGACGCGCGCACCATCGTGAAGACGTAGTCGCTCACGAGGGAGGACGGTAGCGAGGGATCAGGCTCTCCGCGTGTTCGAGCGCTTCGGTGCCAGGCACTGTCAAAGAAGCGTGACGAATCGTCCAGAGGTGTCCGTACGAGCCATGTCTAGGGGCCAGACCCCTGGACACGGCTCAAAGGGACGTGGGCCGGGGCGGCACTAGACTCGCGCGTCATGGCCTCGTTGCCCAAGCGCTTCCCCGACCGCGTCGACATTGCCTCCGTTCGCGCCGAGGCCGAAGCGGCTCGAGCCCGGGGAGGAGGGCGGCGAGGAGCGCCGGATCGCCGGCCGGGTGATGGCGCGCCGCGGCCACGGGAAGCTCGTCTTCCTCGACCTGGTCGACCGCTCCGGCCGCATCCAGCTCCTGGTCGACGAAAGCCGGGCCGGGCCGGTCGACCTCGACCTCGGCGACATCGTCGGAGCCACCGGCAAGCCGGCGAAGACCCGGCGCGGCGAGCCCTCCCTCGCTGTCGACGAGCTGCAGCTGCTGGCCAAGATCCGCGTCCCGCTCCCGGACACGTTCCACGGCGTCACCGACGTCGAGCAGCGCTACCGCCGCCGCTACCTCGACCTGCTCATGAACGAGGAGACGCGCGCGGACTTCCAGACGCGCACGCGCATCGTCACCGCGATCCGCCGCTACCTCGACGCGAACGGGTTCCTCGAGGTCGAGACGCCGATCCTGCAGCCGCGCTACGGAGGCGCCTTCGCCGAGCCGTTCGTCACGCACTCGAACGAGCTCGACACCGACGTCTACCTGCGCATCGCAACCGAGCTCTATCTCAAGCGCCTCATCGTCGGCGGCCTCGAGCGCGTGTACGAGATCGGGAAGGACTTCCGCAACGAAGGGATCTCCTACAAGCACCAGCCGGAGTTCACGATGGTCGAGTGGTACGAGGCGTACGCCGACTACCGCGACACGATGGCGCGCCTCGAGGAGCTGATCGCGCACCGTCGCCCAGGAGACGATCGGCACGACGAAGGTGACCTTCCGTGGGCACGAGGTCGACCTCGGGAGCTGGCGGCGCGTGAAGCTCGTCGACGCGCTCGAGGAGCAGGGCCTGTGGACGAGGGACGCCGACGAGCTCCGCGGGCGACTCGACGAGCGCGGCATCGACACCAAGCAGGACAAGACGTGGGCGCAGCTCGCCGACCACGCGCTGTCGAGCTTCGTCGAGCCGAACCTGATCGAGCCGACGATCCTGTACGACTATCCGATCGAGCTCTCCCCGTTCGCGCGCACGTCGGACGAGGACACGACGATCGTCGAGCGCTTCGAGTTCTTCGTCGGCGGGATGGAGCTGGGCAACGCTTTCACCGAGATCAACGACGCCGAGGAGCAGGCAGAGCGCTTCGCGATGCAGGAGAGCGACCGCGCCGCGGGCGACGAGACTGCGGAGGGCGGCGACCCCGACTACGTCGACGCCCTCAGCTACGGGATGCCTCCCACCGGCGGCCTCGGGCTCGGGATCGACCGGCTGGCGATGGTGTTGACCGGCCGCGACACGATTCGCGACGTGACGCTGTTCCCTGCGCTCCGCCAGCGCTAGCAAACAGTTCGACAGACGGCCCGCGCCCGAGTGGCCTACGCTCGCCGCCGCGGCGGGGTGGACTGCCCCTCTCCCTCTCCCCGCCGTTGCGGGAGGTTGCGAGCGGGCCGTAGGCTCGTGGCCTCCCGCCCCTGCCCGCTGCGGGCAAGCTAAAGCGTCCCGGCGACGAATCCGATACACAGGTGACCTGCGGTCTACATTTGGAGACGACGTGGCTCTTCTCGACAGAACGGCCCGTTCGCCTGATCAGCTCGACGAGCCTGGCCGGATCCCGGAGCGCATCCTGCGTATCGGTTTCGTCATCGCGATCGTCGGCACCCTCGTCCAAACCGCGAGCGAGCTCGTCGACTACTTCGCGTTCGACCTCGACGTCTGGAACCTCAACATCGACGCCGACAACAACGCCTTCGCATGGGCGAGCTCCGTCGCGCAGTTTGCGGCCGCGTTCAGCTGTGCGTTGCTCGCAATCACGGGTTGGTGGTCGTCTCGCCTGCTGCTCGCACTCATGCTGATCCTCGCCTTTTTCTCGCTCGACGACATCGCCCGTTTCCACGAAGATCTTTCCTTCGGGCTCCGCGAGGACGTGCTTGGCGTGCAGGTCGCGTACGGGCGCGTCATCTGGCCGATCATGTTCTTCCCGCTCCTTGCCGCGGCCTTCCTCCTGCTGTGGCGGTTCGGCGATCGGGCGGCGGCTCGGTCGGGGTGGTTCATTCGCCTCGGCCTGGTGATGCTCGTGCTGGCGGTCTTCGCAGAGATGGGCTCGACGACCATCGCAGGCGACTCGGAAAACACGCTCCCCTACGTTCTCGAGGTAGTGGTCGAGGAGGGGCTCGAGCTTGCCGCGTGGGTGCTGATCGCCACTGCGATGGCTTCGACTCTCTCCGCGACGCTCCTCGACCTCGGCCGGAGGGTGGCGTGAAGGCCGTGATCCTCGCCGGCGGCTACGGGACTCGGATCAGCGAGGAGAGCGCCGTGCGGCCCAAGCCGATGGTCGAGATCGGCGGCAAGCCGATCCTGTGGCACATCATGAAGATCTACGACGCCCACGGGATTCGCGACTTCGTGATCGCGGCCGGCTACAAGAGCTACCTGATCAAGGAGTACTTCGCGAACTACGCCCTGCATGTCTCCGACGTCACCTTCGATCTCGAGCGCGGCGAGGTCACGACGCACGTTTCGGGCGCCGAGCCCTGGCGCATCACGATCGTCGACACCGGCGAGGACACGATGACCGGCGGCCGGCTGCGCCGGCTGGCCGACTATCTCGACGGCCCCCGGTTCTGCCTCACCTACGGAGATTGCGTCGCCGACATCGACATCACCCGGCAGCTCGCCTTTCACGAGGGATCCGGGGCGAAGGCGACCCTGACCGCGGTCCAGCCGCCCGGCCGTTTCGGCTCGATCCAGCTGATGCCCGGCACGCACCAGATCACGAGGTTCATGGAGAAGCCGCGCGGCGACGGAGGCTGGGTGAACGGTGGCTTTTTCGTCGTGGAACACGGAGTGCTCGACTACATCGAGGGGGACACGACCGTCTGGGAGCAGGAACCGCTCGACCGGATGGCAGCCGAGGGCAAGCTTTTCGCCTACAAGCACTCGGGGTTCTGGCATCCGATGGACACGCTTCGAGACCGAGTCGTGCTCGAGGAGTACTGGACCTCGGGGAAGCCGCCCTGGCGCGTTTGGTAAGGCGCGTCAGGCGCCGAAGCGCTCGTTCTGTTCGGCGCGCAGCCTGTCGCTCAGGCGTCCCGGCGGCACCTCGACGTCGTCGTAGGACAACACGTCGTCCTTCTTGAGCTCGCGGACGAGGCGGCATCCGGGAGCTAGCCCGATCGGGAGCAGGCGTTCCTCGGCCGCGACCTCGGAGTTCTCGGCGAGGCCGTAGACCGTGTAGCCGCCCAGCGAGTCGAGCTCACGCCCGCTCTCGAGGTCGGTCTTGGCGGCGGTGACGACGTCGACGAGCGGACCGCCCAGAGGCGCGATCGCCGCGTCGCCGAAGAGCACGGCGCGGGCGACCGTGTTCGGGACCTCGAAATGGCAGAGGTGAAACGGCGTGTAGAAGCAGTACAGCGGGCCCTCGCCGAGCTTGTACAGGTTCAGGTAGTGGCGCTGTCGCGGGTCGTCGTGCGTGCCGAGGACGAACACGCCCGGCCCGGGCTCCGCGCCGACGACGTAGTCGACGATTCCGGGCCCCGCGAGCAACTCGTCGACGTCGAAGAGCGAGACGGCCTCACGGATGTGGGTGCCGGGCTCCACGGTCGGTCCGTGCATGCCGCGTTTGGCGACGCGCATCCCGGTGGCGTTGGCGACGATCGCCTGCTCGAACGAGATCTTCGTGCCGTCGGCGAACGACGTCACCATCGACGGCTCCTGCCCCCACTGTCGCGCGAAGCCCTCCTGTGTCGTCGGGTTGCGGTAGGGGTCGTGGAGGCCCTTGATGTTTCCGCACAGGACGGGCCGGACTCCAAGGCCTCGGACGAAGCGGTAGAGGTTCGCGATCACGCCGGGCTGGTCGCCGTCGGCGTTCGTGAACACGACGCCGGCCCGATCGGCGTAGGTCTTGAGGATCGGCCCCACGGTGCCGTCGAGCTCGGCGTTCATCAGGATCACGTGCTTGCCGTGCTCGATCGCGGAGAGCGCCACCCCGGCGGCCTCCTCGACCGTCCCCGTCACCTCGATCAGGGCCTCGATCGGCTGTGCCTCGCACAACACCTGCGGGTCGGAGGTGATCGCGTAGCGCCCGGCGGCGATCGCGGCCTCCAGTTCGGCAGCGCTGCCGACCTCGGTGACCTCGTCCACACCCGCTTCCGCGTAGGCGGCCCGGGCGCGGTCGAGCGTCCGGTTGGCGATGGCAGCAAGGCGAAGGCCGGGAACGGCGCCGAGGATCTGGAGCGCGATCCCGCGCCCCATGAACCCCGCGCCGACCATGCCGACGCAGATCGGCCGACCCTCGGCGAGGCGCTGCTCGAGCGCTCGGTCGACGATGATCACGCGTCGCCTACCCGGTGAAGTCGGGCCAGCTCCGATCCTTGTCGGAGAGGAGGGCGTTGCCGGGGTCCGGCCACTCGATGCCGAACGCCGGGTCGTCCCAGCGCACGCCGCCCTCTGCGTCGGGGGCGTACGCCGCGGACACCTGGTACACGACCTCGCTGTCGGGCACGAGCGTCTGATAGCCGTGCGCGAACCTCTCCGGGACGAACAGCGCGCGGCGGTTCTCGTCCGTGAGCTCGACTCCGAGCCAGTGCTTGTAGGTCTCCGAGTCGGGGCGCAGATCGACGATCACGTCGTAGATCGCGCCGCGTGTGCACCGGACGAGCTTCGTCTCGGCGTGCGGCGGCCGCTGGAAGTGCATGCCCCGGAGCGTCCCCTGCTGGGCGTTCCAGGAGACGTTTGCCTGGACGACCTCGTTGACGAGGCCGTGGTCGGCGAACTCGTCCGCGCACCACGTCCGGGCGAAGAAGCCACGCTCGTCCTCGCGCCGCTCCAGGTCGACCAGAAAGGCGCCGCCGAGCTTCGTCTCCGCGAAGATCACGCCGCTTCCCGCCAGCGCAGCGAGGAATCGAGCTCTCCACGGTCGAGCAGCAGGCGGAGACGCTTGAGCCGGATGAAACGGTCGCCCTCGAACTCCTCGAGCGTGAGACCGGCGGCGCGATACGCGGCCGCGAGCTGTTCCGCTCCGGACCGCGCCGTCCACGAAAGCTCCAGATCCGGGAACGCCCGCGCGAGCTTGTCGAAGTTGACGCGGTAGCTCCGCGGGTCCGGGTCACCGGTACCCGCGTATTCGACGACGGAGCCGGGGACGACGTCCTGGACGATGTCGCCCAGCTCGCGAACCTGGTAGTTCTCGCTCTCGCGGCCGACGTTGAAGGCCTCGCCGCGGACCAGCTCCTCGGGCGCCTCGACCGCCGCCAGGGCCGCTCGGGAGATGTCCTCGATGTGGATCAGCGGCCGCCAGGGGGTGCCGTCGCTCATGATCTTCACGCGGCCGGTCGTATGCGCCCACCCGACCAGGTTGTTCAGGACGAGGTCGACGCGGAGCCGGGGCGAGACGCCGTACGCGGTCGCGTTGCGGAGCGAGACGGTCGCGAAGCCAGGCTCTGCCAGCTCGGCGAGGGCCTCCTCCGAGCGGACCTTCGACTCGGCGTAGGCGCTGAGCGGCTTCAGGGGCGTGTTCTCGTCGACGGCGTTGTCGGAGGCGGCGCCGTACATGCTGCAGGACGAGGAGAAGACGAACCGCCCTACTCCGGCCTCGCGTGCCGCTCGCGCGAGCGACACCGTCGCCCCGAAGTTGATCTCACGTGTCAGCTCGGGGCTGAAGTCGCCGATGGGGTCGTTCGAGAGTGCGGCCAGGTGGACGACGGCGTCGAAGCCCACCAGCTGCGCCGGCCGGACGTCCCGGACGTCGAGGAGCAGCTCCGCCGTCGACGGTGCGGGCGCCGAGCTGAGATCGCAGTCGCGGTAGAAGAGCGTGTCGAGTCCGACGACGTCGTGCCCGGCTTCCGCGAGCAGCGGCCCGCAGACGGAGCCGATGAAGCCGTGGTGTCCGGTCAGCAGAATCTTCACGAGAGCTCTCTCCTGGCTTGCGCCAGAGCCTCCTTCGTGCCGATGTCGATGAACTCGCCCGGGAAGCGTACGGCCAGCGCCCGACCGTTTCGGGCGAGCTCGTCGAAGAGGTACCCGGGCTCGCGGTGCAGGCGGAGCCCGGCGAGGCACCCCGCGCGTGCGGCGACGGCGCCCCAGACGAGGTCACCGGCCGGCTCCCGGGGCTTGACGGCAACCCCGCGGACGACGCCGTCGGCGACGTCGACCACATCGCCCCGCTCCGGCTCGCTCGAGCCGAAGACCGCGAGGACGAGATCGGCGGCGGGGGACAGGTTGCGAAGGAGCTCTGCGAACCCGTCGACGGGGTGCCAGATGCTGTCCGGCAAGCCGATCAGAACGACATCCTCGGCCGCGAGGCCGGCGACCCCCGCGGCGATGGACTCGCTCAGGGTTTCGGGCTCCGCCTCGACGACCGCGAGGCCGAGGCCGCGCGCATGGTCCTGCACGTCGACCTTGTCCGGACGAGTCACCACGCGGATCTCGTCAGGGGCCGCGGCTCTCATCCTCTCGACGGCGTACTCGAGCACCGGCCGTCCGCCGACCTCGAGCAGCTCCTTCGAGCCGGTCAGGGGCTGAAGCCGCTCTGCGCGGCCCGCCGCCGGGAGCACACCTACGAGCCTCAATGCGTCAGCGACGTCGCAGGTATGCGACGGCAGGGCCGCCGAACGGTGGCGCCACCGTTCTCACGGCACCTCCGGCGAGATCGGCGCCGTCCGAGACGCGGCCCCTGAAGGGATCGGCCCACTCGAGCGAGAACCGCGCACCGGGCGCGGCGGACAGGTCAACGGAGAACTGACCGCTCTTCGGCTGGTAGAGGAGGTACTCGCGCCCCGGGCGAACGAGGCAGTATCGGGTCGAGCAGAGATCGCCCCGCGGAGCCATGTGGACGAGATCGATCCGCCTTGCGTAGCGACGGGTCACCCCCATGGCGCGGCGGATCGCCTCGGCCTTCGGCTCCGCGGTCAGCTCGTCCATGTAGATCGGGTTGTAGCCGCGGGTGAACGCGCGCCAGGGGAAGCCGGCGTCGTTGCAGGAGGCGCCGCATTGATGATCGGTGTCCCAGAACTCCACCTGGCGCGCGCGGGCCGCGGGCGGATCGGTGACGAAGCGATGGTCGCTCGGCGCGACGAAGTCGGCGCTGCTTCGGGCGAGCGCGACGCCCGGGTCGCCGTGCACGTAGGTCATGCCGACCGGATGGCGGCGGAGGCCCCTGGCCCGCTCGTATCGCCGCACGTAGTCGATCATCCGGTACTGCCACGGGATCGAGAAGGCGCCGCTCTCGTTCGCGATCTCGTAGAGGACGTTGTCGTTACGACCGACGGTGTCGATCACCTTGCGGACGTACGCCTCCTGGAGCTTGCGTATGCGCGGACTCGCGAGGGTATAGAGCTCCTGGAGGGTTCCGTCGCGGTTTTTGTCCGGGTCGAGCCCGTTGACGTTGTTCCCGGGGAAGAACGGGTGGCCGTGCGAGCGCCAGGGCTGTTTCTCGAACTGCGCGCTCCAGCCCTCGAAAAGCATCACCGAGACGTAGAAGCCGCGGCGGTTTGCGGCCGCCACGCGCGCGCCGAGCCGGCGGAAATACGCCTGGTCGAGGCGCGTCAGATCGAACTTCGGCAGGCCGTCGAGCGCGAGCCCGGGACCGGTCCGGCGCCACGGCTGTGGGGCGACTACGACGTCGTCTCCGCACTCGCGCCACTTGGTCAGCTCGATCCGCCACAGCCGGATGAAGTTGTGCCCCTGAGCAGCGAGCTGATCGAGGTGGTCGGCGTAGCGGAAGGGCACTGCGCGGCCGCGCTCGCAGTCGACCCGCCATGTCCGTTCGCCCTGCAGGTTCCACCAGACGTGCGAGCCCGTGAGGTAGATCGCGCGGCCCGAGGCGTCGGTGAAGTAGCGGGGGTTGACCTTCGACGCGCGGAGCGTCTTCGCGCCCAGCCTGTCGTTGCTCGCGGAGCCGGCCTGGGACGCGCCCACGACCCCGGTCAGGAGCGACACGGCCGCAGCCGCTACGGCCAGAGTCCTCGGAGCCATGGTGAACGGCAGGGTAGCTGCGCGTTACGCTGAAAGCCGCCCGGTGAGCCCCTCCGTCCTGCACGTCACGCAGCCTGTCGACGGCGGCGTGGCCCGGTGTGTCGCTGATCTGGTCGCCGACCAGATCGAGCGTGGTTGGCGGGTGGGCGTCGCGTGCCCGCCCGGAGGCCCGCTGCTGCAGCGCGCGCGGGTCGTGGGCGCCGACCACATGGCCTGGCCGGCTCGCCGCTCGCCCGGAGTCCGAGTCCCCGCCGAGACGCGCGCCGTCTCGAAGATCGCGCAGGAGTGGTCACCCGATCTCGTACACCTGCACTCGTCCAAGGCCGCGCTCGCCGGCCGGCTCGCGCTGAGAGGCCGCTTACCGACGCTGTTCCAGCCTCACGCCTGGTCGTTCTTCGCCGTCGGCGAGCCGCTGCGCACCGCGGCTGTCCGCTGGGAGCGGGCCGCCGTACGCTGGACCGACGCGATCGTGTGCGTCAGCGAAGGAGAACGGGCGGCAGGCGAACGCGAGGGGATCGTCGCGACGTGGCGCGTCGTCCCGAACGGGATCGACCTCGAGGTCTTCCGGCCTGCCCTGGACGGAGAGCGCGCCCGCGCCCGCGAGGAGCTCGGATTCGGCTCCCGCCCGGTCGCGGTTTGTCTCGGCCGCCTTTCGCGCCAGAAGGGTCAGGACGTGCTCGCGGAGGCGTGGCCGGCCGTCGCTCGCAGGGTGCCCGGCGCGGAGCTCGTCTTCGTCGGCGGCGGCCCCGACGAGGACGCGTTGCGGGGACGCGGCCGGGTCGTGGGCGAGCAGCAGGACGTCCGCCCCTGGCTCGCGGCTGCGGACGTCGTCGTCCAGCCCTCGCGCTGGGAGGGTCTGGCCTACGTCGTCCTCGAGGCGATGGCGAGTGGCCGGCGGGTCGTCGCGACCGACGTCCCCGGAATGCGCGAGGCGCTCGGCGAGACGGGGACGATCGTGCCCCCCGAGGATCCGGCTCGTCTGGCCGAGGCGGTCGCCGACAGGCTCCTCGAAGGCGGGCGGGACACCGCAGCGCGTGAACGCGCCGAGGCGCTCTACGACGTCCGCCGCGCGACGGCCGCGATGGCCGAGCTCTACGCGGAGGTGCTCGAGTCGCGGGCGAGGCGCCAGTAGCGCTCTCGCTCGGGGAGCGTCGTTTCCTCGTCGACCCGCCCGTGCGCCGGCGAGATGTGCGGGATCTGACTTGCGTAGGCCGAGATCCGCTTCGCCTTGCGACGCCGGTCGACGCTCACCTCGAACGCCTCGGGGCGCCAACCGCCCCGGGCGGCGGCGCGAGCGGCCTCACGGTCGGCGGCGGCGCCCCACACGTAGGGCACCTCCTCGTAGAGCAACGGCGTTGCCCCGGTGCCCCGAAGGGCGTCGAGGCCCGCGTCGCGGACGAGCACGTGATCGGGGTGTTGAGGCGGCGAGCACGTCCGGCGGCGGAGGCGACGGAGCCAGCGCGAGGCTCGTCGGCGCGAGCACCCGGCGCCCGCGGGGAGTGCGACCGTTCCCGCCGGGTTCCGGACGACCCACTCGCGGATCGCGGCCGCGACCGTGGTGCGCTCCGAGCCGGTCCGGTCGTCGAGGTACTGGAGCTCGAGCAGCTCGAGGTAGGTGCGTCGGTGCCGGGTGCCGGCGAACGCGAGCTCGTCCTCGCGGCGCCGGGCCGGAACGCTGTCGGCCGAGCTCGCGAAGCCGCAGTCGGCGTCCCACCAGCCCTGCCGGGGCGGATCGGGCCCTCCGGCGAAGACCGTCAGGACGTCGATCGGCTCCCCACGCTCGACGAGTGCGGCGCACGAGAACACGGCGTCGTCCACGTGCGGCGAGACGAGGAGCAGCGGGCCTGCTGGAATCCCGGCCATGAGCGCGCAGCCTAAGCTGACGGTCGTCGTGCCGGCATTGAACGCCGAGCACGACATCGGCGGCCAGCTCGCCGCCCTCGCGGCCCAGCAGTGGAGCGAGCCCTGGGAGGTGGTGGTCGCCGATAACGGCTCCACCGACGGAACGCGCGCTGTCGTCGAGAGGTACCGCGATCGGCTGCCCGGCCTGCGCATCGCCGACGCCTCCGGGCGGCGTGGCCAGGCTCATGCGCTCAACGTCGGAGTCGAGGCGGCCGCCGCGCCCGCCGTGGCGTTCTGCGACGCCGACGACGAGGTCTCGCCCGGCTGGGTCGCCGCGATGGGGAGCGCCCTCGATGCGAGCGAGCTGGTGGCCTGCCAGTCCGACGTGACGAAGCTCAACGAGCCCTGGGTCCGGGACACCCGCGAGGCACAGACGCCGGGCGAGCTCTCGAGGGTGTCCTTTCCGCCCTACGCCCCGTACGCGGGCTCCGGCGGGCTCGGCGTTCGGCGGAGCACCCACGAGCGCCTCGGCGGCTTCGACGAGGAGATGTTCGTCCTCTTCGACGTCGACTTCTGCCTGCGGGCACACGCGGTGGGAATCGAGCTCGTCCTCGTGCACGACGCACTCCTGCACTACCGCTACCGGCACGGGTGGCGCAGCGTCTTCGGCCAGGCGCGCCGCTACGCCGAGCAGATGGCGCAGGTCCAGAAGCGCCACGAGGACCGAGCCGCCAGGCCCCGAGGTCGCCGCCCGTGGCTCGTCCGCGGCTGGAAGCCCGTGCTCGCGTGCCTCGCGTCGATCCACCGCCGTCCTGACCGGGCGAAGCTCGCCTGGCTGCTCGGCTGGCAGGTCGGTCGCTACCGGGGAAGCATCAAGTACCGCGTCCTGGCGAACTGACCGCCTCGACGTAGCAGCCGAGGATCGACTCGACCATGCGCTCGAGCCGGAACTCGGTCCGCGCCCGCTCCCGGCCGCATTCGGCGAGGCTGCTTCGGAGGTCGGCGTCCTCCAGCACGCGCACGATCGCGTCGCCGAGCGCCTGCCGTTCGCCCGTCGGAACGAGCAGCGCGCAGTCCCCCAGCACCTCGGGGAGGCCGCCCTCCGCATACGCGACGACCGGCGTGTCGAGGAGCATCGACTCCAGCGCTACGAGCGAGAACGCCTCCCGATTTCCCCGCTCGGCGGGCACGCTCGGGATCGCGATCAGGTCGCAGCCGGCCATCAGCCGGGTGGCATCGTCCCGGTGGCCGAGGAACGTGATCGCCGCGTACATGCCGAGCTGGTCGACCCGGCGACGGAGTTGCTCCGCGTACTCGGGCACGCTGGGGTCCTCGCCGCCGAGGAACGCGAACCGGACGCCCGGAACGCGGTCGAGCACGCTCGGGGCGACCTCGAGCAGCTCGTGCTGGCCCTTCATCCGGTACAGGCGCCCCACGAGGCCGACGACGCGCGTGTCCTCGCCGGCCTCGGGCAGGAGGCTCAGCAGATCGCGGCGTGCGGCGGCGCGGTCGACCTCGATCGGGGGCAGTCCGTGCGGGACGAGCCGCAGCTTCGGGCGAATGCTCGGACGGAAGACCGCCAGCGTAGCCTCGCTGATCCCGATGATCAGCCGGCAGCGGCGTGCGAGCGGGCGCGCGAGCGAGCGGTCGAAACTCAGGTCGTGCTTCATCCAGACGAGTGGCGTGCGCATGCCGAGCAGCGCCAGCGCGCAGACGAGCGTCGACTTGACGCCGTTCGAATGGACGAGGTCGGGCGGGTCGTCGCGAAGAAGCCGGCGCAGCCTCCAGGCCGAACCAATGAGCCCCGGCGCTCGCGGCGACGTCGGCAGGACGCTGACGGGGTAACCCGCCTCGCGGACCCGGGCGACGAAGGGCCCGTCCTGGAGGAACACGACCCCGCGGATCTGGTCGCGGGGCATGTTCGCGAGCATCAGCTCGAGGAAGCGCTCCGCCCCGGCGAGGTGCGCGAAGGGTGAGACGAAGACGATGCTCGGTCCGTCGCTCATACGGTTCGCGCGAACTCGCGCCAGAAGGCGGTGCGCTTGCGATCGAGCTCCGGCTTGCTGTACCGCCGGGCGACCTCGAAGTTCCGGCGAGCCTGCTGCATCTGCCACTCCCGGTCGGCGGCTGCACCGACGATCAGCCGGCCGAGGCGCTCCGCGTCTCCGGGTGGGTGCAGCTCGGTCGGTTCGAGCAGCTCCGGCAGTCCGCCTGCGGTCGAGGTCACGGCGGGGCAGCCGCGGCTCATGGCCTCGAGCGTGCCGCGGGGCAACCCTTCCTGGAAGCTCGGCTGGATGTAGAGGTCGACCGCGTCGAGCCAAGCATTCACCGCTTCGCCGGCCGGGAGGACGCCGTCGAAGTGCACGCGCTCGCCAAGACCGGCGTCCTCAGCGAGCTTCCGCCACCGGCTCGGATCGCCCGCCCCGAGGATTCGCAGCTCGAACTCGGGGAGCCGACGGCGTTCTCGCCGGAGCGCCTCGATCGCCGTGTCGATTCCCTTGAAGCCGACGGACAGCGCGCCGATCAGCCCGATGCGCAGCGGCGGCGTCGACGCGGCGATCGCCGCCAGCCGCCGCTCGAGCACCGAAGGGTCGACCTCTGGAAGCTCGACGATCGGACAGCCGACCATCGCGCCGCGCGCGGGGTACCGGCCCTGGAGGAACGCCTGCGTCTCGTACATCGCGAAGTCGGCCCGGCGGACGAGTCGGCGGGTGCTCCACCAGGAGATCGGCGCATACGCCTTTCCCTGCCAAGTCCCGTAGTTCCAGAGCGCGTCCCAAGTGCACGTGACCACCTCGGCGGCCCACGGCTTGCCCATCCGCTCGGCCACGCGGATCGCGAGCGAGCCGATCTCGCTCGGCAGGCGCGCGATCAGCGCGTCGGACGCGTCCAGGGCGGACGTCATCCGAAGCGTGGCCTCACGCCGGTTGGTGTAGCGCGCGAGCGGGCCGCTGAGGGACGGGACGGAGTGGTAGCTGACGTTCGGCTGGCTCACGAGCGTCAGGGCCTCCCTCGGCGCGTCGGCCGTCAGCTCTCGCGCCCGCGAGACCACCGTGACGCGGTCGGCGAACTCGAGATACCGATGCCAGGTCCAGTCGCCGCGGTCGGAGTAGACGGCTCCGTCGCGGTCACGGAGGAACGCATAGTCGTGCGCGAAGACGAGCTCTCCGAGCCTGGTGTCGGCGGCCATGCTCAGTGCGAGGCTCGGCCGAGCGCCGACAAGTAGCCGCGCAGCTGCGCGCGGTGGTTTGCGGACCGCTCGCGCCGGCCCGCGAGACGGAACAGGACGGCGCGGATCGCGAGCCCGGACGCCGTGATCAGGATCGAGGCCACCGCGGACGGGCCGGACAGCCGCTCACGAACGAGGTGAGCCTCCGAGCGGCTCCAGCGCTCGGCACGTTCGGGGTTCGACCAGCGCCGGCTGGCCGTCGCGTTGCCGAGGTGCACGAACTCGGCTTCCGTCTCTAACCACACCGTCCAGCCGCCGTTCACCGCCCGCCAGCAGATGTCCGTGTCCTCGGCGTACATGTAGCTCGTGGGGCTGAAGCCGCCGAGCTCGTTCCAGGCATCGCCGCGCACGAGCATGACGGCGCCGTCCGCGGCGCAAATCGCCTGCGACCGCGCGTGGTCCCAGTGCGTGCTCCACCGAGGCTGCCAGCGGTTGGGAATCAGGCGGCTGAGCCCGGAAGCACGCACGAGCGCGACCGCGGGCGTGTCGAAGGGCCTGGCCGTGGGCTGAAGCGATCCGTCTGGGTTGAGGAGGCGCGGCACCACGATCCCGGTCCGGTCGCGCGCGAGCACCTCCAGCATTCGGCCGATCGTTCCCACCCGTTCGACGAAGGCGTCGTTGTTGACGATCAGATACGCCTCACCCTCGAGGGCGGCGGCGCCGGCATTCGCCGCCCGCGCGTAGCCGATGTTCTCGCTCAGGGTCACCAGCCGGCACTCCGCGAGCTCGCGGCTGAAGCGCTCTGCGCTCTCGTCCCGGGAGCCGTTGTCGACGATCACGAGCCGGTCGGCCGGGACGCCGTCGGCGATCACGGCCCGCGCGCTTCGGACCGTGTAGTCGGGCGTCTCCCAGTTCGGGATCACGACCGTGAGCGACTCGAAGCCCGTCATCGCCTCAGTATGGGTTCGCCGCCTCAGCGTCCGTTGCATCGAGCAGCAGCCGCGGCCGGTGCTCCGTGAGCTCGGTCACGACCCCGTCGCCCAGGCGTGCAGCGACCAGCTCGCAGGCCTCCCGCAGATGCGGTCGACGTCGGCGCATGCTGTGGGCGTCGCTGGCCAGCAGATCGGCGCGGCCGGTGTCCACGAGATGCCAGGCGGCAACTTCCGTCTCCCTGCCCCAGCGGCCGATGAGGCTCGGAGCCACCACTTGGAGCAGGACGCCGTCGGCGCGCAGCGGGTCGAGCACTCCGAGCCGGCGCTGGACGGCCCGGCAGCGCTCGGGATGGCCGAGCACGAGCTGAACTCCGGCCTCGGCGAGACGATCGCGGATCGCGACCAGCGCTGAAGGAGACGTGTCGGGGAGCACCTCGACGAGAGCGAAACGTTGGTCGATCGTGCGGTCGAGCAACTCCTCGAGCGGCGCCGCGACGGCGTACCCGGGCCCGATCTCGGCGGCGAGCGAGAGCTCGAGCTGGAGGCCGGCAGAGCGCAGCGCCTCCTTCATCACGCGCAGGCGCTCCCGGGCGAGCGCGTGCTGTGTCGGGAAGAGGTTCGAAAAATGCGGCGTGCAGAGGACACGCGTGACGCCTTGGGCCCTCAGCTCTTGGGCGAGGCGTAGCGCGTCGGCTTCGCTTGGAGGCCCGTCGTCGAGGGCGGGCAGAAGGTGGCAGTGGGTGTCGATCACGCGCGTGCAGGCGACGCCGGTTGCTCAGCCGCCTCTTCGATCTCGCGGGCTGCGGCGAGCGTGATGCCGATCAGCAACATGCCCAGGAACGCGGTCGGGAAGCCGGTGAACGAGTCGCGTGTGACCGCGTCGAGAAGGATCACGACCAGGAACCCGACGGCCAGCCACCCCTCGGCGACGCCGCGGTCGATCGCGTGCTTCGCGAGCCAGAACAGGCGCCCGGCGAGCGCGAGGAACGCCACGAGCCCGATGAACCCCACGTCGGCGATCAGTGCGAAGTAGCCGGAGTCGACGGCGGAGACGTCACTCTGGTCGCGCTCCCGCCGGCTGACGCTGTACGTCGCGCGCTCGGCCGCCACTCCGACCTGGCCCACGCCCTTGCCGACCGCCCAGGTGCGGGGGTGGTCGAGCACGACCTTCCATCCTTCCGTCCGGCCGTTGATCGTGAGGAAGAGCGACGGGCCGGCCCGTACCGTCCTGGTCTCCGTGCCGCCTGACGACCAGATGAGGATCGCGGCTGCCGCCACCACCGAGACGCTCAGCAGGAAGGCGGCGATCGCGGGACGCTGCCTGCGCCACAGCCACAGTCCGATCAGCGCGATCGCGATGACGAGCGCCGTCCGGACGTACGAGAAGAGGATGCCGAGCGCGATCACGCAGCCGGCGATCGCCACCGGGACGGTCCGGCGCATCACGAACAGCAGCGCGACGATCACCAGGAGCAGGAACGCGGCGTACGCGAACGACTCGTCCATCGTGCCGAAGCTGCGCAGGCGGTCGCCGATCGACCGTACCTGGATCGTGTACGAGTACCCGAGCTCGATCAGGCGCTCCTCGCCGACCGCCTGCTGGGCGATCCCGACGAGGGCGACGAAGACCCCCGTTGCGACGAGCGACACGACCGACCACCGAAGCACACGGCGCGGCTGGGGAAGCACGAAGCCGACGACGAGCAGGAGCAGCGGCTCCGAGATCAGCCGAATGCCCTGCGCCCAGGCGACGTCTCGCTGCATCCCGCCGCCCAGGTTGACGAAGTAGAGGCCGATCACGAAGACGACGATCGCCGCGACCCAGAAGTCACCTCGCTGCCGGTGGCCTTCGCCGGCCCGCTGGACGACCAGCACGGCGGCCGCGGTGATCGCCGCCAGGGTCAGCCCGTCCTTCAGCGGCCCGATCCACGGCACCGCGAGCACCTTGATCGCGGGTATCAGCGCGAAGATCGGGATCATCGCCGCGACCGAGATGTGCGGAAACGCGATGAAGCCGGCCACGGCGAAGAAGAACAGCGTGACGCCGAGCAGGAGGCCGAGGCTGAAGGTTCCGCCGATGCTCGTCGCGGCGATCGACGCGAGGACGGTCAGGAGGGCGCCTGTCGCGAGGAGCGGAAGGTCGGCCCGGTGAAGGTTCAGCCACGCGGGGCGCACGCCGGGGCTCAGTTCTTGTAGTAGTACTCGTCCTCTTCCGAGGGCGAGTCCGTCAGCACCGCGCCGATGATGTCGGCACGCCAGCCTTCGGCCTGCCGGTTGAGGGACACGAGGCTGCGCCGGGTCACGCGCCCGTGGCGGACCACGACCAGCACCCCGTCGACGTTCGCCGAGAGCTCCGCCATCTCCACGGTCGCGAGCGCCGGCGGCGTGTCGAGCACGACGACGTCTGCGCCCTCGCCCAGCTTCGCGAGCAACTGCGGTATCTGCGCCGAACGCGCGACCCGTGCGCCGCGCTCCTGCCCGCCGGCGGCGACGACGCGCAGCGATCCCTCGCTCCCGTCCGGACGATCGCCGTTCCCCAGCCCGGGCGGGACCGCGACCACGCCTGAGGGGCCTGCGCCGTTCAGCTCGATCTGCCAGAGCGCCGACTCGAGGGTCGCGTTGCCGTCGACGAGCTGGATGACCCCGGGCGAGTCGAGCGGGATCCGGAACATGCGGCCGACGGCCGGCTTGCGCAGGTCGAACTCGGCCAGGACCACCCGCTGGCCGCGCATGGCCATCGCGACGGCGAGGTTCGAGGCAGTCGTGGTCTTGCCTTCGCCGGCGATCGAGCTCGTGACCGCGAGCACGGTCGGCCCCGTCTTGCCGGATCTGATCTGCATCAGGTTCGCGGCGAGGAGCGCGTACGTGTCGCCCCAGCGCGATTCGTGCCTGCCGACCACGACGATCCCCGCCCGCCTCGGCAGGGTTTGGATCGTCGCGAGCACCGGCTTTGCCAGCGCCTCTTCGACGTCCGATTCCGAGCGCACGCGCGTGTTGAACGCCTCTCGTGCACCCGAGAGCAGCAAGCCGATCACGAACCCGAGCGAGGCGCCGAGCAGGGTGTCGCGGACCGGCGCCGGGCTGATCTTGGGAGCGTCCTTGGCGCGCTCGATCACCGTCGCGCCTCCGGACGCCAGCGTACGCATCACGTTCAGCTGGTCGAGCTCGTCCCTGAGCTGGGCGCGACTCGCGGCGGTGGTCCCGGTCTGGTTGCGGAGTTGATTGATCGCCCGGGTGATGGCCTGGCTCTGGATGTCCGCACGCCAGCCGACGTAGGCGTTCGCGACCGCGTTCACGACCCGCTTGGCGCGATCGGGATCGTCGGCGGTCGTCGTGAACGCGAGAATGTCGACCTGGTTGGTGCCGTCGACGGCCGTCTCATCGCGTAGCTCGCTGCCGGTCCCGCCGACGCTCCTCGCGGCCCGCTCGTACGGCTCGGGCGAGGCGGCGAGGCTGAGGGCCGTTTCCATGACGCGCTCCGGGTCGACGAAGCCGGGGTCGATCTGCGTCACGACCGTCGAGAGGTCGGTCGTGCTGTGGTAGACGCGTGCCGTCGCCGAGTAGCGCGGGCCCTGGATCTGCTTGAAGGCGTTCACGGTGACAACGCCGAGAACGACCAGCACGGCGACGATCGGGAGCGACCTGCGAATCGCCGCCCTGAGAGCTTCAGCAGCGCTCGGCCTCATCGCCTGGGCCTTTTCGGATCCATCAAGCTTCGCACCACACGTTAGCGTTCCCCGCGGCCGGTGATAGTCCGCACTCCCTCGAACGAGGGGCGATCCACCTGGGCCACCTCCGATGCGACGGGTCTCTACCCGC
Organism: uncultured Actinomycetes bacterium; assembly: GCA_963733845.1. Lineage (GTDB taxonomy): Bacteria > Actinomycetota > Thermoleophilia > Gaiellales > Gaiellaceae > DATFQE01. The sequence goes on along the minus strand of CAVTEM010000004.1, from coordinate 64,856 downwards.
GGCGTAGCACGGCCCGCCGCGTCGCCGGCAGCAGATCGCGCCTGACGACGTCGCGCGTCGTCCCGGGCAGCACGAGCAGGGCGACGGCGTAGGCAGCGCCCCCGAGCACGGTGCCGGCCACGGCGTGGTCGCGCAGGAGGACGACCAGAGCGGTCATAGCCGCGGTCGCCACGAGGATGGCGGGCGCGTAGCCGAGGTGCGGCAGCCGCCCCTGCCGGCGCAGGGCGACCACGATCGGCACCGCGACCGCCGCCTCCGAGAGAACGGCGATCGCAGCAGCCGCCTCGAAGCCGTAGACCGGCACGAAGATCAGGTTCAGCGCGATGTTCGCGACGAGGACGAAGATCGCGGTGCCCAGGAGCAGGCGGTCGCGCTGCGTCGCCATCAGCACCCGCCACAGGAGACCGTTGGCGAACGCGAAGAGCGCATAGGGGGCCAGCAGCCGGAGCGCGTCGGCGCCGGCGCGAAACTCGGGGCCGGCCGCCAGCGTGATCAATTCCTCTGGATAGGCGAGCATCACGATCGTCAGCGGCACCGACGCCGCGAGCAGCACGTCGAACGCCTTCTGGACGAGCCCGTACGAGCGTGGGTCGTCACCGGCGATGAAGCGCATGAGCGGCGGAAAGACGGAGGCGGCCGCCGCCGCCGGGATCAGCACGACCAGCTCGACGAACCTATAGGCCGCTCCGTAGTAGCCGACCTCCTGGGCGGGCCTGATCAGGGCGAGGATGACGGTGTCGACGCGGAAGAAGATCTGCGAGAGCGCGATTGCAAGCCCGAGCGCCATCGACCCGCCGACCAGCCGCCCCCAGTAACGGGTGTTGAGGACCGGCCAGAGCGGCACGATCGCAGCCACGGCGACCAGGTGGAGGAGGAAGGTCACGGCCAGGCCGATCACCTGGGCGGTGACGACGCTCTTGAAGCCGAGCCCGGCGGCGAGCGCCGCCAGCGTCAGGCCGAGCGTGACCAGGCGGCCCACGAGGTTCGCCGCGACCGCCCAGTGCATCTTCAGCTCCGCCTGGAGGACCGGCTGGAGGGCGAACGTCATGATCGTCAGGACCCCACCGAAGGACGCGATCAGGATGGCGTCCTTCATCTGCGCGTTGAACGGCGCGACGAGTGCGACGCCGACCGCGACGGCGATCGCGCCGACGGCGATCAGCGCTCGCAGCGGAAGTGCAGCCCGCATGGCCGGCTCGGTCCGCGCGGGGTCGGCGGAGATCTCCCGCAGGAGTGCGGCCGACAGCCCGACGTCGGCGAGGACGACCGGGATCAGCAGGAACACGGTCGCGGCCGTGAAGTCGCCGAAGGCCTCGGGGCCCAGCCCGCGCGTGATCGCGACGAACGTGAAGAAGCCGACCAGCGAGGTCAGCAGGGTTCCGACCGCCTGGACGAGCGTGTTCGTCGCAAGGCGGAGGGTGAGTGAGCTGTCGTCGACGCTCACGCGCTCAGAAGAAGACGACGCGGTGCTTGATGCTTCCTTTCACCATCCCGATCCGGAGGCCTGCGTGCCAGACGAGGCGCCCGCGGTCGACCTTGCTGCGGACGAGCAGCAGCCGACGCGCGAGCCCGAGCCACGCCCTGAAGCCGCGGCGCCAGGGATGCGGCGCTTGCTCGAGGCCCAGGCCGCGGTGCTTCTTGTACGCCAGCGCGTGAGCCTCGCCGTAGTTCCGGCCCTGGCGGAACAACGCCCCCATGGAACGGCGGAGGCGGTAGTGGGTGACCGCCTCGGGCACGAAGCCGATCCTCGCACCGGCCTGCTGCAGGCGCCAGCAGTAGTCCATGTCCTCGCCGGCGGGGACCATCGACTCGTCGAAGCCGCCGATCGACTCGTGCGCCTCGCGTCGCACGGCGAGGGCGGCGCCGGCGGCGAACGGCAGATGGTCGAGGAAGCCCCACTCCAGCAGCCCGGCTTCCTGGGCCCGCTCTCGCACCTCGATCACCCAAGGCTCGTTCAGGCGGTCGTACTCGAGCCGGCCGCCGACGACGTCGTACTCCTCGAGCCCGGTGGCGATCGCTTCGAGCCAGCCCGGGGCGACTTCGTCGTCGTCGTTCACGAAAGCGATCGAGCGACCGCGGGCGGCCTCGACGCCGGCGTTGAGCGCCCGAGCGATTCCACGCTGGGCCGACGCGACGATCAGCAGCGAGGGAACGCGCTCTCGAAAGCTCTCGACGATCTGCACCGTCTCGTCCGTCGAGCCGTTGTCCACGAGCACGACCTCCCAGCGCCCACCCCACGACTGGGACGCGAGCGCCTCCAGCTGCACGGCGATCGTGGCCGCGCCGTTGCGGGACGGCAGGACGACGCTGAGGGCCGGCGCCTCGTCGCCCGGCGCGGAGCTCACGCGTTGGTGGTGGACACCGGCGCGTCGGTCCTCGCTCTCGCGATCAGTTCGCCGAGGATCTGGTCGAGCGAGCTCGACGGACGCCAGTCGATCGCGGCCGCGATCTTGTCGATCGCGGGCATGCGCTGGAACATCTCCTCGATCCCGTGCTCGTAGACCTCGTGGTAGGGGACGAAGACGAGCTCCGAGGAGCTGTTCGTCGCCTTGATCGTCCGCTCCGCGAGCTCGCGGATCGTGACCGACTCCTTCGAGCCGACGTTGAAGATCTCGCCGTTCGCGGCCGGCTCGGCCATCAGGCCGGCCAGAGCGCGCACGGTGTCCGAGACGTGGCAGAAGCATCGAGTCTGCGTGCCGTCCCCGTGCACCTCGAGCGGCGCGCCGTCCAGCGCCGCCTTGACGAAGCGGGGGATCACATTGCCGTACTCGCCGCTCTGTCGCGGCCCGACCGTGTTGAAGAGTCGGGCGATGACGCAGCGGAGGCCCTCCTCCTCGTGGCGGGCGAGCGCCAGGAACTCGTCCATGGCCTTCGAGGCCGCGTAGCCCCACCGCCTGGCCGTCGTGGGGCCGTAGATCCGCCGGGCGTCCTCGCGCAGCGGCAGGTTCTCCGCCTCGTGGTCGCCGTAGACCTCGGAGCTCGATGCAACGAGCACCGGCTTCCCGAAGCGGCTCGCGTACTCGAGCACGTTCTCCGTCCCCTGGACGTTGGTGAGCAGTGTCTTGCCCGGCTGCTCGACGATCAGGCGCACACCGACCGCGGCGGCCAGGTGGAAGACGGCGTCGCACTTGTGCACGAGCTCGCTCACCACCGACTGCGTGAGCACCGACTCGACGACGAGGTGGAAGCCGGGGCGGTCGCGCAGCCCGGCGACGTTCGCCGGCGCGCCCGTGGAGAGGTCGTCGAGGACGAAGACCTCCCAGCCTTCGTCGAGCAGAAGCTCGCACAGATGCGAGCCGATGAAGCCCGCGCCGCCGGTCACGAGTGCGCTCTTCACGACGGCGAGCCTACCTTGGGCGACCCGCGACGGTGGGCCTCGGAGAGGTCGCAACGTAGGTCCGTTCAGCCCGTATCTTTGGGTCTTGCGGCGGCGTTATTTCGTCGGCAAGATTGGACAACCAAACAGGGGAAGGAGACCGATGCGTCGGAGGCGGATTATCTGCCTCGCTGCGGCGGCGCTGGTTCTGCTCACACCTAGCGCGGGGCAGGCGGCAGCACCGCACGAACAGAAAGTTGAGACTGCGACCGCGGTCGCCCAGACTGGGCCCAAGCCGGTCGTCCATCACGACGGCTTGCCGTTCAGCGGTCTCGATCTAGCTCTACTCATGGCCGGAGGCGGCCCTCTGCTCCTGATCGGCGTCAGCCTGAGACGGCGCCGTCCAGAGCCGTCGGTGCAGCCCTCCTCCGAGGAGACGCTCACGCTGGCGTAGCCGGGTAGACCATGGATCAAACCACTGCGGTCAACAAGGCCCTCGAGGCCGTGTCGGAGTACCCTGCCCTCGAGCGGGTCGAGCGCCGACGCCCGGGGCGTTCGTGGCAGCTCGCTCGCCCGATCGTCGATCTGACCATGCTCGCGGTCGCCTGCCTCGCGGCCGCGATCGGCGCCCAGGCGGCCGGGGTGGCGCCGCCGCCGACGGTCAGCCTCGTCGCCTTCGTCGGGCTCGTGATGCTCTTCTTCGCGCTCCGGGGGTTGTACGCGCCCCGGATCCGGCCCGAGCTGCTCGAGAACCTCCGCGGTGTCGTCGCTGCCACCTCTCTTGCAGCCATGACCGTTCTGACGCTGCGCGAGCTCTTCGGCGAGCCGGTCGATCTGGCCCCGCAGACGATCCGCCCGTGGGCATTCGCGACCGCCTACGTGGTTGCCGGCCGGATCGCACTGCACTGGTCGCAGGCGCGGGCGCGCCGGCAGGGAGAGGCGATGCGCCCGACGCTGATCGTCGGCGCCGGGCGTGTGGGCCGGCTCCTGGCGAAGCGGCTGCTGGCGCATCCGGAGCTGGGCCTCAAGCCGATCGGGTTCCTGGACAAGGAGCCGATGGACGCGCTCGACGGCGCGGTCACGGTGCCGGTCCTGGGCGCGAGCTGGGACCTCGACGACGTGATCGTCGAGCACGACGTCGAGCAGGTGATCGTCACCTTCTCGACGGCGCCGAACGAGGTGCTGCTGCGGCTCGCCCGCCGCTGCGAGGAGCACGGAGTGAGCGTCTCCTTCGTGCCGCGCCTGTTCGAGCGCGTGAACGGCCGCGTGACCGTCGAGCACATCGGCGGCCTGCCGCTCGTCTCGGCGCACCCGGCGAACCCGCGCGGCTGGCAGTTCGCCGTCAAGTACGCGGTCGACCGTGTGGCCGCCTCGCTCGCGTTCCTGCTCGTCCTGCCCGTGCTGGCCGCAGCGGCCGTCGCGATCTGGATCTCGCTCGGCCGGCCGCTCTTCTTCCGCCAGGTCCGGGTCGGCCGCGACGGCCGGCCGTTCGAGATGCTCAAGTTCCGCTCGATGCGCGAAGCGCCGACGGGCGCCGACGCCGCATTCGAGCTTCCTCCAGACACCGCACCCGGCGGCGTGGAGGGCGGCGAGGACCGGCGCACGCGCGTCGGCTCCTTCCTGCGGCGCACGTCGCTCGACGAGCTGCCGCAGCTGCTCAACGTCGTCAAGGGCGAGATGAGCCTCGTCGGCCCGCGGCCGGAGCGCCCGGAGTTCGTCGGCCTCTTCGAGGAGAGCATCTACCGCTACACCGACCGGCACCGCGTCAAGGCCGGGATCACCGGCTGGGCGCAGGTCAACGGCCTGCGAGGGAAGACGTCGCTCGCCGACCGCGTCGAGTGGGACAACTACTACATCGAGAACTGGAGCCTCTGGCTCGACGTGAAAATCGCTCTCATGACCGCGCTGGCGGTCGTCCGTTCTTCTCGACAGGTCGAGTAGCCCTCTCCGAGGGTCTACCGGCCACCATCACAGACGGCTCGGAAGTCCCCCAGGCTTCCGAGCCCTGCGCCCGCAGCCGAGCGCTAGGAGAGCGCCTGGCGGGCCATGATCGTGCCGGCGGCCAGGAAGACGACGAACGCGGGCATCAGGGCGACCGCGGGCTCGAGCGCGGCCACCAGGGACTGTCCCAGGACGAGGAGCGTGAGGGCTGCGATACGAGCCACCACTCATCGAAACGGCTCCGGATGCCGAAAGGTTACGGGCGAGTAAAGGTTGTAAGGCCCCAGGCCTGACCTCGGAGGCAAGAGCTAACATGAGCCGCACCTTCGACACAGCGTCAAAGAAAGGGGGGTCGAGGGTTTGTTCGAGCGATTCACCGAGCGGGCACGGCAGGTCGTAGTCCTCGCGCAGGACGAGGCGAGGGCCCTCAAGCACAACTACATCGGGACGGAGCACATCCTTCTCGGTCTGCTGCGCGAGGAGGAGGGTCTTGCCGCCCGGGTGCTCGAGTCGCTCGACATCACGGTGGAAGAGGTGCGCGCCCAGGTCGCCCGCATCGTCGGCCAGGGCGACGAGGTCACCACCGGCCAGATTCCGTTCACGCCGCGCGCGAAGAAGGTGCTCGAGCTCGCGCTGCGCGAAGCGCTCAGCCTCGGCCACAACTACATCGGCACCGAGCACATCCTGCTCGGGCTGGTGCGCGAGAACGAGGGCGTCGCCGCCCGGATCCTGCTCGACTTCGACGCCGACGCCGAGAAGATCCGCAACGAGATCATCCGCATGCTCTCCGGCCCCGGCCGGCGCCAGGGCGGCGGCTCGGCCGCGCCCGGCGAGAAGGCCAAGAGCTCGAAGCTGCTCGACCAGTTCGGCCGCAACCTGACCAAGCTCGCCGCCGAGGGCAAGCTCGACCCGGTCGTCGGGCGCCAGACCGAAATCGAGCGCGTGATGCAGATCCTGTCGCGCCGCACGAAGAACAACCCCGTGCTGATCGGCGAGCCGGGCGTCGGGAAGACCGCCGTCGTCGAGGGCCTCGCCGCGCGCATCTCGGGCAACCAGGTTCCCGAGCTCCTGAAGAACAAGCAGATCTACACGCTCGACCTCGCGGCTCTGGTCGCCGGGTCGAAGTACCGCGGTGAGTTCGAGGAGCGCCTCAAGAAGGTGATGAAGGAGATCACCCAGCGCGGCGACATCATTCTCTTCATCGACGAGCTCCACAACCTCGTCGGTGCCGGCGCGGCCGAGGGCGCGATCGACGCGGCCTCGATCCTGAAGCCGGCCCTGGCGCGCGGCGAGCTGCAGACGATCGGCGCGACCACGCTCGACGAGTACCGCAAGTACCTCGAGCGCGACGCCGCCCTGGAGCGACGCTTCCAGCAGATCCGTGTGGACGAGCCGTCCGTCGACGACACCGTCCAGATCCTGCGCGGCCTGCGCGACCGCTACGAGGCACACCACCGCTGCAAGATCACCGACGACGCCCTCGGGGCGGCAGCGGTGCTGGCCGACCGCTACATCCAGGATCGCCACCTGCCCGACAAGGCGATCGACCTGATCGACGAGGCCGCGTCGCGCATGCGCATCCGCAACATGAGCGCGCCGCCGCGCTACCGCGAGCTGGAGGAGGAGATCGAGAAGGTCCGCAAGGACAAGGAGAACTCGATCGAGGCCCAGGAGTTCGAGAAGGCCGCGTCCCTGCGCGACAAGGAGCGCAAGCTCACGCAGAAGAAGCGCGAGCTCGAGGAGAACTGGCGCGCCGACCAGAACGCGGAGCAGGGCGAGGTCGGCGAGGAGGAGATCGCGGACATCGTCTCGATGTGGACGGGCATCCCGGTCTTCAAGCTCACCGAGGCCGAGACGCAGAAGCTGATCCGGATGGAGGACGAGCTGCACAAGCGCGTGATCGGCCAGGAGGAGGCGATCGTCGCCGTCTCCAAGTCGATCCGCCGCGCGCGCGCGGGCATCAAGGACCCGAAGCGCCCGACCGGCTCGTTCATCTTCCTCGGCCCCTCGGGCGTGGGGAAGACGGAGCTCGCGCGCACACTGGCCGAGTTCCTGTTCGGCGACGAGGACGCGATGATCCAGGTGGACATGTCGGAGTACATGGAGAAGCACTCCGTGTCCCGGCTCGTCGGCTCGCCGCCGGGCTACATCGGCTACGACGAGGGCGGCCAGCTGACCGAGGCCGTCCGCCGCAAGCCCTACTCGGTCGTCCTGCTCGACGAGATCGAGAAGGCGCACCCGGACGTGTTCAACATCCTGCTGCAGATCCTCGAGGACGGGCGCCTGACCGACGCCCAGGGCCGCAAGGTCGACTTCCGCAACACGATCGTGATCATGACCTCGAACATCGGGGCCGCCTCGATCTCGAAGAACCAGTCCCTGGGGTTCTCGGTCGGGGACGAGTCCGGACTGTCGTACGACGACATGAAGGACCGCGTCATGAGCGAGCTGCGCAAGGTGTTCCGGCCGGAGCTGCTCAACCGGATCGACGAGGTGATCGTCTTCCACAAGCTGACGCGCGAGGAGATCCTCGTGATCGTCGACCTGATGCTCCTGCGCCTGCGCGAGCAGATGGCCGAGCACGAGACCGGCGTCGAGCTGACTCCCGAGGCGAAGGAGCTGCTGGTCGACAAGGGTTACGACCCGACGATGGGCGCCCGCCCGCTCCGGCGCGCGATCCAGCGCTTCATCGAGGACCCGCTGGCCGACTTCGTGCTCGGCCGCGAGCTCACGCCCGGCTCGACGATCCTGGTCGACCGCAAGCGCGAGTCCGACGACGAGGTGGACATCACCGTGATCCCGGGCGCGCCGCCCGAGCCCGAGAAGGTCACCGTCCCGCCCGAGCCGAAGGACGAGGCCGAGGGCGGCGACGAGCAGGCCGAGCAACCCTCCGAGAGCTAGGCCCCGCTCGAGGCGAAGATCGGCCCGGTCTGCGGGAAGCGGCCGAGCAGCTCTCTAAGGGCCGAGCAGGGTGGTCGTTCTGCCGGTGCGCACGTCGATCTTGCGGATCCGGCGCCGCTCGAGCTCGCTGACGTAGACGTTGCCGGCACCGTCGACGGCGATCGAGATCGGCGTTTGCAGGCCCGACCCGAACGGCGTTCTCGTCCCGTCCGCGTGGACGCGCTGGACGCTCGACGCTCCGGCGTCGACAACGTAGTAGGAGCCGTCGGGCAGGCCGTGGATCGCGACGGGCGCCCCGAAGCCGCGGGCGACCGTGGTCACGACCCGGGTCGCGCCGTCGATGCGGCGGATGACGGCGTTGTGGCTGTCGGCGACCAGCACGGTCCCATCGGGGAGGGCGTCCAGCCCGTGCGGCGCGCCGAAGGCCGCGGCGCGGGCAGGCCCGCCGTCGCCCGAGTAGCCCTCGCGGCCGCTGCCCGCGAGCGTGTCGATGCGACCGTCCGGGGTCACGATCCTGACGCCGTTGTCGTACTCGGCGATGTACAGGCGCCCGGCCGCGTCGAAGGCGAAGTCGCCGTGCCCGCCGAGCTGCGCGTTCGTCGCCGGGCCGCCGTCGCCTGCAAGCCCGCGCGTGCCGTTTCCCGCCACCGGGGTCAGGGCGCCGTTCGGCTCGTAACGCCAGACGCGGCGCTCGTCGGAGACGTAGAGGTAGCCGCCAGGACCGAAGCTGAGAAAGCCCGGGCTGACGAGCCCGCCGCCGACGCGCCGCGTCGCGCGCGTACGGAGGTTGAGCTCGTAGATGCCGCCGCCCTCGCGGTCGACGACGATCAGGTCGCCGTGCTCGACCGCCGCGACCAGCCCGAACGGAGCGGCGATCCGCGGGCCCGCGCCCCGGACCTCCACCGGCACCAGCCTCGCCGTGCGAGCGCCGGCGCGGACGCCGAGCGTCCAGGCTCCGCCGCCGGGGAAGGTCACGCGCGCGCGGAACCGTCCCGGTCGCTTCGTCGCCGCGGCGCGGAAGTTCCGCGTCCCCAGCTCGCCCGAGATCGTGACCGTCACCCACTTCGCGGCCAGCGGCCGCCCGGGTTCGCGCACCGAGACGAGCACATTCCAGGGGCGCTCCGCGACGAGGCCGCGCGGACTCGTCAGAAGCGCGGCCGAGAGCTTCGCCTGCTCGGGTGCGGCCACACCGGACGTTGCGAGGACGAGCACAGCGAGGGTTGCGAGGGCGAGCCGGGCCATCGTTGTCACTACACCTGCGGGCGCGGCGAGGTTCCGGCCCGCGCATAGCCTTGAGCGGTGCGCGCCCTCCTCGACCACCCCGCCAGGGCGGCGCTCGCAGGCGCGGTCGCGATCGCCTTCTCGGGCATCCTCTACCGGCTCTCCGAGGTCTCGCCGTCGACCGGCGCGTTCTTCCGCTGCGCCTACGCGCTACCCGCGCTGTGGCTGTTCGTCCGCGTCGAGGAGCAGCGACTCGGCCCGCGCACGCGCGACCTGAGAAGGGCCGGCTGGCTCGCCGGCGCTTTCTTCGCCGCCGACCTCCTGCTCTGGCACCACTCGATCGAGGCGGTCGGTGCCGGGCTGGCGACGGTGCTCGGCAACACGCAGGTCGTGCTGGTCGGCCTGCTGGCCTGGGTGCTGCTGCGGGAGAAGCCGTCGCGGAGCTCGCTGCTCGCGATCCCCGTCGCGCTCGTCGGGATCGTGTTGATCTCGGGCGTGCTCGAGGACGGCGCCTACGGCGACGACCCCGCGCTCGGGACGCTGTACGGCCTGCTCACGGCCCTCGCGTACTCGGGCTTCCTGCTCACGCTCAGGCACGGAGCGGGCGGCCAGCGCCGCGTCGCCGGGCCGCTCTTCGACGCCACGCTCGCGACCGCCGTGCTCGTGCTCCCATTCGGGCTCGTCGCGGGCGACCTCGACCTGCTCCCGGGACTCGAGGCGCAGTTCTGGCTGATCGCGCTCGCGCTGAGCGCGCAGGTCTTCGGGTGGCTGTTGATCACGGTGTCATTACCCCGCCTGCCCGTCGTCGTGACCTCCGTACTCCTTACCCTGCAGCCCGTGGCCTCGGTTGCGCTTGCGGCGATCATCCTGGGCGAGGATCCGTCGCCGCTGCAGCTGGTGGGCGCGGGCGCGATCCTCGCCGGCCTGCTGATCGCCTCGTTCGGCCGGCGGGCGCGCGTGCCCGAGCCCGTTCCGGAGGGCGCGTGAAGCTCCGCGCTCCAACCATGGCCGACGTGCCGGCGATCGTCGCGACGATGAACGAGCTGAGCCAGTCGCTGCACGGCAGTGGCGAGATGAGCGAGGCCGAGCTCCGGCTCTGGTTCGAGGCGCCCGACTTCGACCTCGACACGGACGTCGTGGTCGCGGAGGCCGCCGACGGCTCGATCGCCGCCTACGGCGACCTCTCCGATCCGTCGAACGAGGGACGGCTCGTCTGGCTCGACATCCACACCCGCCCAGGCGCGCCGGAGGGTGCCGGCGCTGCGGTCGTGGACGAGCTCGAGCAACGTGCGCTCGCGCACCTGGCCGCGGACGGCCGCCTCAAGGCGTACGTGGCCGAGGAGGACACGAAGCTCGCCGAGCTCTTCCGGGCGCGCGGCTACCGCGTCGTCCGGCACTCGTTCCGGATGGAGGCCGACCTCGCCTCGGTGCCGGCGGCTCCCGAGTGGCCCGGCGGCATCGCCGTCCGCACGTTCCGGCCGGGGGAGGACGATCGCAGCGTCTACGAGGTGCAGGAGGAGACGTTCGCCGACCAGCTCGACCACGAGCGGCTCAGCTACGACGAGTGGCGGCACTGGACCTTTGGGCAGACGTTCGACCCGGAGCTTCTGTTCCTCGCCGAGGACGGCGACCAGCTCGCGGGGATCGTGATCGCCCGTCCCGAGCGCGGCGGGGACGAGACGCTCGGCTGGATCAGCGTGCTCGGCGTCCGACGGCCGTGGCGGCGCCGAGGGCTCGGCCGCGCCTTGCTGCTGCACGCCTTCCGCGAGCTCCGCGCCCGGGGGAAGCCGCGCGCCGGCCTCGGCGTCGACGGCTCCAATCCGACGGGTGCCGTGCAGCTCTACGAGCGCGCCGGGATGACCGTGGCCCGCCGCTACGACCACTGGGAACGCTACGCGTCCTAGGCATCACAAAAAGGCACAGAGCTGACACAGGCGCCGTCGGACCTGGTTCCTAGGATGGCCGTGTGGCGAAGACGTCCGTCAAGTTCGCGTGCACCGAGTGCGGTCAGTCCACCGCGCGCTGGCTCGGCAAGTGCCCGGGCTGCGGCTCGTTCGGGACGCTCGTCGAGGAAGCGCTTCCGGCCCAGGCTCCGGCTTCCCGTGGCTCGACGGGAACCGCCCGGACGCCGCTCCGCCTCGACGAGGTCGAGATCGAGGCGGCCGCCCGCATCCCCACCGGCCTGACCGAGCTCGACCGGGTCCTGGGCGGCGGGATCGTCCCTGCGTCGCTCGTCCTGGTCGCGGGTGAGCCCGGTGTCGGCAAGTCCACCTTGCTGCTGATGGCGCTCGCCTCGATCTCGCGCGAGCGCCGCGCGCTGCTCGTGACGGGCGAGGAGTCCGCGGCGCAGGTCAAGCTTCGCGCCGAGCGCCTGGGCGGGGCGGCCGGGGTGGAGATCCTCGCGGAGACCTCGCTCGAGACCATCTGCGCGACCCTCGAACGCGAGCGGCCCGACGTCTGCGTGATCGACTCGGTGCAGACCCTCTGGTCGAGCGACGTCGGCTCCGCACCCGGCTCGGTCGGCCAGGTGCGCGAGGCGGCCGCACGCCTGCTCCGGGTCGGCAAGGAGAACGGCGTCGCCATGCTGCTGGTCGGGCACGTGACCAAGGACGGCTCGGTCGCCGGCCCGCGCGTGCTCGAGCACCTCGTCGACTGTGTGCTCCAGTTCGAGGGCGAGCGCTACCACGCGCACCGCGTCCTGCGCGCCTCCAAGAACCGCTTCGGCTCGACCAACGAGCTGGGCGTCTTCGAGATGACCGGCGCCGGGCTCGTCGCGGTGCCGAACCCGTCCGAGGTCTTCGGCCGTACCGTCGACGGCGAGGCCGGCTCCGCGGTCGCCTGCGCGCTCGAGGGGACGAGGCCGCTGCTGCTCGAGGTGCAGGCGCTCGTCGCGCCGACCGACCTCGCGATGCCCCGGCGTGTCGCGACGGGGGTCGACCCCAAGCGCCTGGCGATGATCGTCGCCGTGCTGACCCGCCACGCGCGCGTGCCGCTCGCCCAGGCCGATGTCTTCGTCAACGTCGCCGGCGGCGTCCGGATCGACGAGCCGGGCGCCGACCTCGCGGTCGCGCTGGCGATCGCCTCCGCGGCCCGGAGCGCTCCGCTCCAGCCTGCGACCGCGGTCTTCGGGGAGATCGGCCTCACCGGCCGTCTGCGCGCCGCGGCGCAGACCCGCCGCCGGCTCGAGGAGTGCGCGAAGCTCGGGATCCGCACCGTCGTCGCACCCACCGAGACGGCCGCCGCGAAGGGCGTCCGTGTTGTCGAGGCCGACACGCTCCGGCGGGCGCTCGGCGCCGCACTCGCGGAGGCTGCGCGGGAGGCGGCCTAAGGCGCCGCTGAGCAGGGGTTTTCCCGCAACGCCCAAAATCCCTGGAAACATACGCTTTTTGCTATACTTGCTGCCTCACGCCGGCGGATCGGTCACCCGCCGGCGCATTGGCGAAGAGCGACGAAACGGGGAGGTTCGAGGCTTGTACAAAGTCGGCGATAAGGTCGTCTATCCACATCACGGCGCAGGCACCGTCGTGAAGAAGGAGTCCCGTGAGGTTCTCGGTGAAAAGCGTGAGTACCTCACGATCCAGATCCTTCACAACGACATGACAGTGAATGTGCCCAGCGAGAACGTGGAGAAGGTCGGCCTGCGCAAGGTCATCGACGAGAAGACCGTCGAGAAGGTCCTGCAGTCCCTGACCGGTGACGGCACGACGATGCCGAAGAACTGGAACCGCCGCTTCAAGCACAACCGGGACAAGATGAAGACCGGCGACATCTTCGAGCTCGCCGAGGTCGTGCGGAACCTCTCCCTGCGCGACCACGAGAAGGGCCTCTCCACCGGCGAGAAGCAGATGTTCGTCAAGGCGAAGAAGATCCTCGTCAGCGAGCTCATGTACGCCAAGGGCATGGACGAGGAGGAGACGGCCGTCTGGCTCGACGACGTGCTCGCCGAAAGCGGCAGCACCGAGCCCGCCGCCTCCGGCTCCAAGAAGAAGACCGCGGTCGGCGTTTCCTAGAGGAGGACTTGGCGAAACATCGCTATGCCGCCGGGCCGCGCTGCTCGCCCCGAGGCCGCGTCCCAGTCGCGCCCGTATCGCTGCGGATACGAACGCTCCCTGCGTCCTTGCCTCGGAACGACCATCGCACCCCGGCGACGAGCGACGTTCCACCAAGCCCTCCTAGCGCCTAAGCTCGCGCCATGAGCGTCTGGGCCGTCCTCGCCGCTGCGGGCCGCGGCGACCGGCTGGGCCTGGACCGGCCCAAGGCCTTCGCACCGCTCGGCGAAGGCGTCCTGCTGGCCGTGCCGCTCCAGCGGCTGAACGACTCCGAGTGGATCGAGGGGATCGTGATCGCTGCTCCGCCGGACTGGGAGGAGCCCGCGATCCTGCTGGCCGAGGAGCTCGCGTGCGAGAAGGTCTCGAGCACGGTGACGGGTGGGGACACGCGCGCGGAGTCGGTGCGGGTCGCGCTCGCGGAGGTGCCCGAGGAGGCCGCGGTGGTGCTCGTCCACGACGCTGCCCGGCCGCTCGTGACCGACGAGGTGATCGGCCGCGTGCTCGCGCCGCTCTCGGAGGGCTGGGACGGCGTCGTCCCGGCCGTACCCGTGCAGGACACGGTCAAGCGCGTCCGCGGGGACGAGGTGGTCGAGACGCTCGAGCGTGAGGACCTGCGCGCCGCTCAGACTCCGCAGGCTTTCGTGGCATCGCTGCTGAGGACGGCACTCGGCGGCGACGTGGCCGGCGCGACGGACTGCGCGTCGTTGGTGGAGGCAGCCCGCGGGCGTGTGCGGGTCGTGGAGGGCGACCCGAAGCTGGTCAAGATCACCGAGCCCGCCGACCTCGAGCTCGTCGCCCGGTGGCTCGACTGAGAGCGGTGGTCTTCGACGCGGGCGAGACCCTCGTCGACGAGACCGGGCTGTGGCAGCGCGCGGCCGACCTGGCGGGCATCCCGCGCTTCACCCTGATGGGCACGCTCGGCGGACTGATCTCGCGCGGCGAGCGGCACTCGCGCGTGTGGGAGCTGCTCGGCGTCGAGCAGCCGCGAGCCGATTTCGAGTCGGTCGACTTCTACCCGGACGCGCTGCCCTGCCTCGCGGACCTGCGAGCGCGCGGCTTGCGCGTCGGCGTGGTCGGGAACACGCCGGAGGCCTTCGAGGACGTGATCCGCGAGCACGCCGACTTCGTCGGCTCGTCGGCGCGCTGGGGGGTGGAGAAGCCGGCGCCGGAGTTCTTCGAGCGCCTGCTGGGCGAGGCCGGCTGCGCGCCGGCCGAGGCGGCGTACGTCGGCGATCGCGTCGACAACGACGTCGAGCCGGCGCTGCGCGCCGGAATGGTCGCCGTCCACCTCCGACGAGGGCCGTGGGGGTACCTGCACGAGCCGCCTCCCGGCGCTCTCCGCGCGAAATCGCTGGCCGAGGTCGTCGAGGTGCTCGGTGTCTGACCTCCGGGTCGGCATCGGGGTGGACGCGCACGCGTTCTCGGCCGGCGCGCGTCTCGTGCTCGGCGGGGTCGAGCTCGAGGGCGACGGCCTCGCCGGCCACTCGGACGGGGACGTGCTCGTGCACGCGTTGATCGACGCCCTGCTCGGAGCGGCCAACCTCGGCGACATCGGCTCGCTGTTCCCGGCCGGGGAACAGACGCCGAAGGGCGTGTCGTCGCTCGAGCTCCTGCGCGACGCGTACGGCCGCGTGCGCGCCTCGGGCTACGAGCTCGTCAACGCCGACTGCGTCCTGGTCGGCGAGCGCCCGCGGATCGTCGACCACCGGGTGGAGATGGCCCGGCGGCTGGCCGACGCGCTGGACGTGGACGCCTCGCAGATCGCGGTTCGCGCGACGACAACGGATCGCCTCGGCTTCACCGGTCGCGGCGAGGGCCTGGCCGCGCAGGCCGTGGCACTGTTGTCTCGATGAAGCTCGTTCGCTACGCCGACCGTCGCGATCTGCTCGAGCGGCGTGACCTCTCGGAGCAGACCTTTCCGGAGTTCATGCACCACAACGAGCCGGGCGGCCGCTGGTGGGGCTTGCTCTACGATCGCTTTCCCGCGTTCCAGGTGGCGTTGCTGGACGCGGACGAGCTCGTCGCCGAGGGGCACTCGCTGCCGGTTCCGTGGGACGGCTCGGTCTCGGGTCTGCCGCGCGGCTGGGATGAGGCGTTCGAGCTGGGCATGACGTCGCAGGAACCCGCCACCGCGCTGTCGGCGCTGGTGATCAGCGTCCGGCCCAGCCGTCAGGGCGAAGGCCTCGCCGCGCGCATGATCGAGGCGTTTCGCGACGCCGCGCGGGCCGAGGGGCTTGGCGACGTGATCGCGCCGGTGCGCCCCACGTTGAAGGAGCGGTACCCATTGATCCCGATCGAGCGCTACGTCGCGTGGCGCCGGGAAGACGGCACGCACTTCGATCCCTGGCTGCGAGTCCACGAGCGCGTCGGCGGCGAAATCGTCGCGGCCGCGCCCGAGTCGATGCTGATCGAGGCACCGGTGGCCGAGTGGGAGGAGTGGACGGGCATGCGCTTCCCCGAGGACGGCACGTACGTGTTCCCGGGTGCGCTCGCACCGCTCGAGGTGAAGGGCGGAAGCGGCCGCCACGTCGAGCCGAACGTCTGGGTCCGTCACCGGGTCTAGGCGGCCGGGAGGGTGAACGAGATGCTGGCGCCGCCGCCTGGTCGGTTCTCCGCCCAGATGCGCCCGCCCTGCGCCTCGACGAGCCCGCGCGCGATGGCAAGCCCGAGCCCGGCGCCGCCGCGCTCGCGTGACCTCGACCGATCGGCACGCCAGAAGCGCTCGAAGACCCGCATCGCGCCGTCCGGGGGCAGGCCCTCGCCCGTGTCCTCCACGGTCACGACGATCTCGCGCTCGTGCGGCCGGGCCAGCACGGCGACGGACCCGTCGGACGGCGTGTGCCGGAGCGCGTTCGCGAGCAGGTTGTAGAGCACGCGCTCGACCTTCTCCGGCGCGCAGCGGACGCGCAGGCCGTCGCCGTCCACCACGCGGGTCTCGAGCCTGATCTGACGGACAGTCGCCTGCGGCTGAAGGCCTCGTATGGTCGACGCGACGAGGCCGCTGAGCAACGCATCCTCGAGCTCCAGGGTCAGCGCGCCCGCGTCGATACGCGCGAGCTCGAACAGGTCGTCGACGAGCATGCCCAGGGCACGCACCTGCTCCCGCATCGCCGGGAGGTAGTCGCTCGGAGCGGCGAGGCCGTCCTCGATCGCTTCGATCATCGCCTGGAGCGAGGCGATCGGCGTGCGCAGGTCGTGGCTCGCCCAGGCCACGAGCTCGCGCCGCGCATCGAAGAGCTCCTCGAGCCGGCCGGCCATCTCGTTGGTGGTCTCGGCCAGGTGTCGCAGCTCGGCCGGACCGCTCTCGCTCGCGCGCGCGCCCAGGTCGCCGCTCGCGAGGGCCGCCGAGGTGGCGCTCAGGCGTTCCACCGGACCGGCAATCCCTCGTGCGACGACGAGCGCAGCGACGAGTGCCACCGTCGACGACGCCGCGGCGACCGCGAGCAGCACGAGGTCGTGACCGGAATCGAACATCACGACGCCGGAGAGGACCACCGCCCCGAGCGGGAGCAGGGTCGCGGCAAGTGCGAGGCCGAAGAGCTGGAGCCTCACCGTTGGCAGTCGTCGCACCGCGACGGCCGCGACGAGGCCGGCGGCGAGCGTCGCGAGCGCGACCACGACCGCAAACAGGATCATCCGGCGAACCTGTAGCCGACGCCCCAGACCGTCTCGAGGAAGCGCGGCCGCGACGGGTCGTCCTCGATCTTCTCGCGGAGGCGGCGGACGTGCACGGTCACCGTGCCGGTGTCCACGGCAGTGGAATAGCCCCAGACGCGCTCCATCAGGTGCTCGCGTGAGAAGACGCGGCGAGGGTTCGACGCCAGGAAGTAGAGGACGTCGAACTCCTTTGCCGTCAGCCGCAGGGCGTCGCCTCGCTTCGTCACCTCGCGGGAGCCGGCGTCGATCTCGAGCCCGTCGAAGGTGAGCTTCTCGTCGCGAGGTCGAGGCGCACTCGCTCGGCGGAGCACCGCCCGCACGCGAACGGCCAGCTCCCGGGGCGAGAACGGCTTGGTTACGTAGTCGTCGGCGCCGAGCTCGAGCCCCACGATGCGATCGGATTCCTCGCCGCGGGCCGTGAGCATGATCAGCGGCAGATCCGAGCGTGACCGGATCCAGCGGCACAGCTCGAGCCCGTCGGTCCCCGGAAGCATGAGGTCGAGCACGACGAGGCTCAGCTCGTGGCGCTCGAGCAGCTCTCGCGCGCGGAGCCCGTCGGCGGCCTCGAGCGTCTCGTACCCCTCGCGCCGCAGATAGCGGACGACGACCTCGCGGACGATGGGCTCGTCGTCGACGACGAGCACGGTGCTCATGGGCTCATTGTCCGCGATCTTAACGATTGCGAGAGCACATCGAGTTCCGCGCGACGTTAAGAGGCGCGAAAGAATCTCGCAAGGTCCTCGTCCTAGCCTCGGCGGACGGCAAGCCACCGAGGAGGCGACCATGAAGAAGCTGCTGATCGCGGCCCTCTTGGCCGCGCTGGTCCTTCCTGCGGCCGCGCCGGCGGGCAACGCCATGGAGCCGATCCGTCACTTTCCGAAGCAGAAGAAGACGGCGGGCTTCTACAAGGGCAAGACTGTGCGGTATCTCGACTTCGGGCCGATCAAGCTGCGCCCGGGAAACAAGGTGGCGCCGATCTGGGTCTTCACCAACGGCGCGGACCGACAGCGGAACGTGATCGACGTCGTTCCGGGCGACCGCGGCTACTCGCCGCTGTGGCGCGTCGTCATGGTGAGCTGGGCCGATGACGCGAGCCCGCGTGTTCTGCGCTCCGCCGCTCAGGTGAGGGCGGCGGCCGCGGCCGGCGAGGTGACACTGAGGCGCACGAACACCGTCGTCAACTGCCCGGTCGTCGGCTTCGGCCAGAAGCAGATCCTCGGCTTCCACCGCGGCTCCACGATCGCCTACTACGACCTGGGCCCGGTGAAGCTCGCGCGCGGCAACAAGGTGGCGCCGATCTGGGCCTTCACGAACGGCGCCTCGGGTCAGAAGAACGTCATCGACGTCGTGCCCGGGCAGGCGGGCTACACCCCGCTGTGGCAGGTGAGCATGGTGACCTGGGCCGACGGAATCACCCCGCGCGTGCTCAAGTCGGCGGCGCAGATTCGCTCCGCTGCGTCCGCCGGTGACCTCACGGTGCGACGCACCGAGACCGTCGTGAACTGCCCGCTCATCTAGGGAGCGCGACGACCTCGGCTTCGAGACGAACGAGGCCGTCCCGCTCGAGTGCGGCGACGGCCTCGGCGTCGAGCTCGGCGAGGGGCCGCGGGCCGTCCGCGACTGCACGGAGTGCCTTGGCACGGCGCTGCCGGAACGAGCCCTCGAAGCGCGACTGCTTGCGCAGCGGCTCGTAGCGCGTTCCGCGCGAGGGGCAGTCTGCCGCGAGGGGGCAGATCCCGCACCGCGGGACTCGAGCCAGACAGACGGTCGCGCCGAGGTCGAACAGCGCCTGCGCACACTCGGGCCCGAACGTGGAACGAGTGCGCTCCTGCACGCGGCGCACGTTCGTGTCGACCGGAAGCACCGGCGCGCCGAAGGCGAAGTTGCGGATCGCCGCCGCGGTGTACCCGCCCACGCCGGGCAGCTCGGTCAGGTCGTCGGGCCAGCCCCGCTCGGCGATCTGCCGCGCCGCACGGTGGAGGTTGACCGCTCGCCGGTTGTAGCCGAGCCCCTGCCACTCGCGGATCACCTCCGCCGGCGAGGCGGCCGCCAACGCCTCCGCGGTCGGCCAGCGCTCGAGCCAGCGGCGATAGCGCGGGATGACGCGCTCGACCTGCGTCTGCTGCAGCATCACTTCCGAAACGAGGATCGAGTAGGGATCGCTCGTCTTCCGCCAGGGGAGGTCGCGCCCGAAAGTCCGAAACCACGCCAGGAGCGCGGCTTCCAGCAGTCGACTCTCGCTCGACAACACCAAGCCGAACCTACCCACAGGAGCACTCCTGCGTGAACGGAGCGCTCTTGACGAAATCGGCCGCCCCTCGTCTGAAATTGGTCCGGACGGGAACCTCTCGTACGTGAAGAGCACGCCATAAGCCAGAAACCAAGGAACCGGGGGCGCCGCGTGCGCGGCGCCGCCGACTCCACGGAGGGAGGGAATGCATGAGCAAGGAGCAAACGATCAGCCGCCGGAAGTTCATCGGCGTCGCCGCCGGCGCAACCGGCGTGGCGGCGGTCGGCCCGTTCGCGCCGGCCGCGATCGGACACGGCAAGCCCCGCGGCCACGGACACGGCCACCACGGCGACCGGCTGCTGCCCAAGGACCGGATCGGTGTCCAGCTGTTCACGCTGCGCAATCGGATCGCGGACCTCGGGTTCGGACAGGTCTTCAGCGAGCTCTCCGAGATCGGCTACAAGTGGGTCGAGTTTGCGGGCTACTCGGCACCGGACACGAACGTGCCGAACCCGACCCCACCGCCGGCGACGCTCCCGAGCGTCGAGAACGTCCGGAGCCTGCTCAAGCGCTACGGGCTGAAGGGCATCGGCAGCCACATCGGAGTCACGCAGTTCCGGGACAACCTCGAGCAGGTGCTGGACGACGCCGAGACGCTCGGGCTCCGCTATATCGGCACTGCGAGCGAGCCCGACCAGCTCTTCCCGGCCGCCGAACGGCAGACGGTCGACGCCTACCGGCGTGCCGCCGAGGCCTACAACGGCTTCGGCGCTGCGGCGCGGGCGCGCGGGATGCGCTTCTACCACCACAACCACTCCTCGGAGTTCGCGGTCGTGGACGGCACCAGGCTGTACGACGTCCTGCTCGAGGAGACCGATCCGAGGCTCGTCTTCTTCCAGCTCGACATCTTCTGGGCCTACGTCGGCGCGACCGGCGCGCCGCCCGTCGCCACTCCGAGTGGGATGAAGAGCTGGTTCCCCAACTTCGACCCGACCGAGCTCGTCTGGGAGCAGCCGAAGCGGTTCCCGCTCTTCCACGCCAAGGACGGGGTGCGGACGGACGTCGGCCAGCCGACGACCTTCGGCTGGCAGTTCGTCGACCCCGGCGACGGCAACGTGCCGCTCTGGGAGCTCTTCAACGGCCTCGAGACGGACGAGCACTACTACATCGTGGAACGAGACAACCACAACTTCCCCGGACCGCCTCCCGCGGCAGGTGAGCCCCGCAACGCGGCGCAGCTCGCAACGGCGGCCCGCGGCTTCGAGTACCTCGTCGGCCTGCGCGAGCAGCACGGCGACGACTGAGACCCCTACGGGTGGTGGAGGGTGGTGGCGACACTGCCCTCCACCTTCCGGCCTCGACTACCCCTCGGCGAACATCCAGCGGTGGCCCTCGGGGTCCTCGACGCGGTACAGGCGACCGTCGGGGCCGTCCTCGACCTCGCCCAGGAGCGTCGCCCCCGCCTCCCTCGCGCGTTCCCGATGCGCCTCGACGTCGTCGACCCGCGCCCACACACCGTCGACCACCCAGGGCACCTCGTACATCCGGGCGGCGGCCTCGCTCTGCTCGCGTAGCCGTCTCGGGTTCACGTACGAGTCGCCGGGCTTTCCGAGCATCACCGCGCCGGTGCCGAGGCGGAGGGTGACGTGGACGACCTCGCCCTCGTGCTCGATCCGTTCCTCCTCCGTCGAACCCGAACGCGCGCACGAGCCAGTCCGCGGCGGCGGCCACGTCCTCGTAGCTCAGCATCGGCGCGATCTGCGGGAACTCGCTGATGCACCGATCATGACTCGTAATCGGGTCGGCCTGCCCGCTCGGCCTACGATCGCTCGGTGCGAGCGGCCGTTCCCTTCGACTCCGACCGCTGGCGCTTCCAGGCCGAGGAGCATGCGGTCGAGGAGCACCTGGGCCGGCCGAGCCTACGGCTGCGCGGCGGGATCGCGACCGTCGCCGACGCCGACCTGGAGGACGGCACGGTCGAGTTCGACCTCGCGATGGCCCGCGAGCGTGGCTTCCTCGGCGGCATCTGGCGGGTTCGGGACGAGGACGCCTTCGAATGGTTCTACGTCCGCCCGCACCAGTCGGGGAACCCGGACGCGACGCAGTACACGCCGGTCTTCAACGGCAGCAGCGGCTGGCAGCTCTACCACGGCGAGCCGTTCGCGGTCGCCGTGCAACTGCCCTTCGACGAGTGGTTCCGCGTGCGGATCCGCTTCCAGGCCGGGGCGGCTTCGATCGACGTCGCCGGCGAGCCGCTCACGACCGTGCCCTTGAAGCGCGCTCCGGCGGCAGGCGCGGTCGGCCTCGGCGTCGGCGGCCCGGTCGCCGGCCACTTCTCCAACTTCGCCTACTCGACCGACGCGGGCGATCCCATCAGCCCGCCTCCGCTGCCGGAACCGATGCCCGGCGCGATCGCGGCCTGGTCGGTCTCGGACGTCTTCGCCGAGGACCGGCTCGACGGCGGCGACCCGCGCGACGGGCGCACCTGGACGCGGCTCGATGCCGAGCCCGGCGGGCTGGTCGACCTCGCACGCGTGAGCCGCTTGAACGGGAGCGCGAACACCGTGCTGGCGCGCGCGAAGATCGTGTCCGATCGCGAGCAGACCAGAAGGCTGGAGTTCGGCTTCAGCGACCGCGTCCGGGTGTATCTCGACGGCCGGCCGCAGTACGGCGGCGCCGACGCTTACGGCTCGCGCGACTATCGCTTCCTCGGCAGCATCGGCTGGTTCGACGCCCTCTACCTGCCGCTCGCGCAGGGACCGAACGAGCTCGTCTTCGCCGTCTCCGAGGACTTCGGCTTCGGCTGGGGGATCCAGGCGAGGTTCGACAGCCTCGACGGCCTGACGCTCGAGGAGCCGCGCTAGGCTCGGCTGCGTGGCCGAGGACCTCGACGTCATCTTCGACCGGCTCGAGCCCCTCCTCGCCGCACACGCTCCGCCCTTCAGCGTGCGCACGGGCGGCGTGCGCGACAAGCGCGACTACCAACTCTGGTCCGAGAAGGACGTGGTGGTCGAGGGCAGGCCGCGCAGCGAGGTCTACTTCGCCGGCCTGATCCGCCAGAAGAGCTACGTCGGCTTCTACTACATGCCCGTCTACGCCGAGCCCGAGCGCAAGGCGCTCTTCGCGTCCCGAGCTGCTGGAGCTCCTGAAGGGCAAGTCGTGCTTCCACGTGAGGCGGCTCGACGACGCGCTCGCTCGGCCACATCGAGCAGGCGCTCGCGGACGGGCGCGAGCTCTACGAACAGCGCGGCTGGGTCTAGGCCTCGGCGCCGACGGGTGCCGCCGCCGCCCAGCGCCGCTCCAGGACGGCTGCGAGCACGACCGAGAGCTCGAAGAGAACGACGAGCGGCGCGACCTCGAGCGCGAGCGAGACCGGGTCCACGGTCGGCAGCAGGATCGCGAAGGACACCAGGGCGACATAGGCGATTCGCCGGTTGCGCCGCAGCTTCGCGGCGGACAGCGCGCCTACGCGGACGAGCCCGAGGATCGCGATCGGGAGCTGGAAGGCCAGCCCGCTCGCCAGCAGCGTCAGCGCCGCGAACGAGTAGTAGTAGGACGCCCGGATCTGGATCTCGTACAGGTGCTCGTCGAACCCGAGCAGGAACGTCAGCGCCCGGGGGAGGACGACCGAGTAGGCGAAGAGCACGCCGGCGGCGAAGAGGCCGGCGGCGAGTGCGACGAAGACGCCGATCGCCCGCTGCGTCGAGGGCGTGAGCGCCGGGGCGAAGAACGCCCAGACCTGGCTCAGGACGATCGGCAGCGTCAGGGCCAGCGCCGCCATGAGGCTGACCTTCACGGAGGTCGTGAACGGCTCGGTGACGCCGAGGGTGACGAGCCGCTTTCCCTCGGGGAGCGGGCGGGCGAGCAGCTCGACGATCCGCTCGTGGAACGCGAAGGACAGCGCGAACGCGGGCACGAACGCGAGCAGGCAGAGCACGAGCCGGTGGCGGAGCTCGCCGAGGTGATCGGCGAGCTCCACCGTCTGGTCGCTGCCCAGGCGTGGGGGCCAGGGCGCGCCGCAGCACGTCAGGCCCGCGGCTCGCTCTCGGCGGACACCGGCTCCAGTGCCGGTTCGTCGGCAGTGGACACAGCGTCCTTGAAGTCGCGCAAGCCGCGACCCAGTTGGCGACCGAGGTCGGGCAGGCGCTTCGGGCCGAAGACGAGCAGGAGCACCGCCAGCAGGACGAGCAGCTCCCAGATGCCGATCCCGAACGGCATCGCTAGGTCGCGATGAACGGCTTCACTGCCGCAGTCGCCTGCGCGGCGGTGAGAGCCTTCGGGAACGCGGGCGCCGCGACGATGGTGCCCGCGGCGATGTTCGACAGCACGCTCAGGTGGCGCGACTCGTTCGCCCCGATCGTGGCGGCGACGCCCTTGAGCTCGTTCGACTTGAGCGCGGTGACCGCGCCGAGGTACGCGCCGACGAAGGCGGTCTCGAGCGCCATGCCGAGCTTGCCGATCGAGCGCCGCGAGCCGAAGGACCCGCCCGGGTAGGCGAAGCGCAGGTTCTTCGGGGCAGCCGACTTCAGCACGCCCGCGAGCGCCTTGTAGTGCGCGCGCTCGTTCTCGCGTGCGGCCGCCAGGTAGGCGAGCTCGTCCCCGGTGAACTTGCGGGAGCCGATCGCCTTGCCGTAGAAGTCGATCGCGAGCAGCTCGGCGGTCGCCGCCAGCTTGGCGATGTCGGCGTCCTTGGTCGTCGCACCGAGCGCGGTGCCCTCGGCGACCGCGAGCAGCGAGCCGCCGGCGACGAGAGCGAGGCCGCCCCTCGCCCCGTTGGCGAGGAAGGATGCGCGGGTGGTCTCCATGCGGTGTTCCTCCTTGGAAGGGTTCGTGGTTCTTGCGGAGCGCCACCCATTCGTCGCGCGGGGTCGTTTCGGTTCGGAGGTAGATTCCTCGGCCAGTGAAGAAGGTGCGCTTCGCCCCCAGCCCGACCGGCTCGTTGCACGTCGGCAACGCGCTCAGCGCCGTCGCGAATCGCGGCTTCGGCGACTGGATGCTGCTGCGGATCGACGACACGGACGCTGCGCGAAACGTCCCGGGCGGGGAGGAGGCGATCGTGGCCGACCTCGGCTGGCTCGGGGTCGAGTGGGACGAGGGCCCGGTCCGGCAGAGCGAGCGGCAGGAGCGCTACCGCGAGGCAGCCGCTCCGCTGGGAGACCGGTTCGCGGGCACCACGCTCCTCCGCGAGGACGGCAGCGCGACCTACCAGCTGGCGACGGTCGTCGACGACGCCGACTTCGGGATCACGCACGTGATCCGCGGGAACGACCACCGGCCGAACGAAGCCCTCCATCGCCGCCTGCACGAGGCGCTCGGCACGCGCGCGCCCGAGTACGTCCACCACGGGCTGATCCTCGGCGAGGACGGCAAGAAGCTCTCCAAGCGGGCGCCCGGCGCCACCGTCGCCTCCCTGCGCGAGGCCGGGATCCCGCCCGAGGCCGTGCGTGCATACCTGGAGGAGCTGGGGCTGCCGGCGCACGACGTCCACTACGACCTCGCGCGGATCCGGAGGCTCTCGACCGAGGCGATCGGCAGGCTCTCGGACGAGGAGCTGGCCGAGCGCGTGGAGGCGCCCGTCTCGCGTCGCGCCGGTCCTCAGAGGCGCACGCGACCTCGCCGAGGCGCGCGAGTACGCGGCCGCCGTCCTCACCCCGCCCGAGTCCGTCGAGGTCTGGTCGCCCGAGACGCTCGTCCGCTTCCGCGAGCTGCGCGAGGGAGCGAACGGCGGGCTGAGCCCGCGAGGACGCGCGCTCGATCGTGCGGGAGCTGAAGGCGGTCGGCGGCGACCTCAGGCAGCTGCGGACGGCGCTGACCGGGCAGGAGCGGGGGCCGGAGCTGTGGGCCGTCGTCGCCGCGCTCTCGCGCGAGGAGGCCCTGCGGAGGATCGATGCGGCTCTATAACACCTACAGCCGCGCGCTCGACGAGCTCCCCGAGCCGCCCGGCCCGGTGCGGATGTACGTCTGCGGTCCGACCGTCTACGCGCGGGCTCACATCGGGAACGCCCGTCCGTACATCCTCGGGATGTGGCTGCGTTCGTGGCTTCGGTCGCAGGAGTACGACGCCACGCTCGTTCACAACATCACCGATATCAACGACAAGATCTACGAAGCGGCCCCCGGAGCCAGCGCGGAGCTGGCCGAGCAGGCCACCCAGTGGTACCTCGAGGACACCGACGCCTTCGGACTCGGCCGGCCCGACCACGTGCCGAAGGCGAGCGAGATGATCCCCGAGATCGTCGCGTTCATCGAGCGCCTGATCGAGAAGGGCCATGCCTACGCGGTCGAAGGCGACGTCTATTTCCGAGTGTCGAGCTTTCCCGAGTACGGGCGCCTCTCCGGGCAGCGGCCCGACCAGGTGGAGGAGCAGGAACCGAACCCGCTGAAGGAGGACCCGCGCGACTTCGCTCTCTGGAAGGCGAACAAGCCGGGCGAGGACACCTGGTGGGAGTCGCCCTGGGGGCGAGGCCGGCCCGGCTGGCACATCGAGTGCTCCGTGATGGCGGAGGAGCTGCTCGGGCCGGTCTTCGAGATCCACGGCGGCGGCCTCGACCTCGTCTTCCCCCACCACGAGAACGAGCTCGCTCAGTCGCGAGCGCTCGGCCGCGAGTTCGCCAAGCTCTGGATGCACAACGGGATGCTGCAGTTCACCGACGAGAAGATGTCCAAGTCGGTCGGGAACGTGGTCACGATGCGCGAGGCGCTCGACCGCCACGGGCCGGAGATCCTCCTCGTCTTCTACCTGACCGCCCATTGGCGCAAGCCGATCGACCTGTCGGAGGAGACGCTGGCGGCGGCCGAGGCGCGAGCCGAGAGCTTTCGCGAGGTCTTCCGCAACCCGTCGGTGCCTGCCGGCGAAGGCGAGTGGAAGCGTTTCGCGGCTGCCCTCGACGACGACTTCAACACGCCCGAGGCGCTCGCGATCATGCACGGCTGGCGCGACCACGAGCTCCTGCGCCGGGCCCTGACGGTGTTCGGGCTCGAGTCGCTGGCCGACGTGTCCGAGGACGTCCCGGCCGAGGTCATCGACCTGGCCGAACGGCGGCAGGCCGCCCGCTCCGGCGGCGACTACGCGGAGGCCGACCGGCTGCGTTCGGAGGTGGAGGCGGCCGGCTGGGAGCTGCGCGACGTTGCCGAGGAGCCCGGCTACCGGCTCGTCCGGCGGCGGTGACGCGCGAGCTGGTCTACGGCCGCAGGCCGGTGCGCGAGCTCGTGCGCGGACCGCGCGAGGCGCTGGAGATCTGGGCGAGCGAGCGCGCCCTGAAGGCGGAGCCGTGGTTGCGCGAGACCGAGGGCCTGCGCGTCCACGTCAAGCCCGAGCGGGCGCTCACGGCTGCGGCCGGGACGCAGGAGCACCAGGGCGTGATCGCCTGGGCGGAGCCGTACCGCTACGCCGAGGCGCACGAGCTCGCCGGGCGCGAGCGGCCCCTGCTCGTCTGCCTCGACCAGGTCACCGACCCGCACAACCTGGGGGCCGTCATCCGCTCCGCCGAGGGCGCCGGCGCGACCGGCGTCGTCGTGCCCGCGCACGGTTCTGCGCGCGTGACCGCGTCGGTCGCCCGCGCATCGGCAGGCGCGGTGGAGCACCTGCCCGTTGCGGTCGTGCCCAACCTCGCGCGCTACCTCGGCGAGATCAAGCGCGGCGATCTCTGGGTCTGGGCGGCGGTCGGTGACTCCGAGACGCCGATGTGGTCGGCCGACCTCACGGGCGGCACGGCGCTGGTCTTCGGCGCCGAGGGCCGCGGCCTGCGGCCGCTCGTCCGCAAGACCTGTGACGCGGCCGTCTCGATCCCGCTCGCCGGCACCGTCGACTCGCTCAATGTCAGCGTTGCCGCGGGGATCCTGCTCTACGAGGCTGCGCCGGCAGCGCGAGTGCCTGAACCCACTCTCTACCTCTTCGACGGCTTCAACGTCCTGCGCGTGAGCGGGCTCGAAGACCGGGTGGCGCTCGTCGATCGGCTGGCGAGCTGGGTCGCGCTCCGCGGCGCCAGGGGAGTGGTCGTCTTCGACGGCGTCGGCGAGGAGCTGGACGTCGGCCCGCTCGCGGTTCGGTTCGCGGCGCACGCGGACGAGCTGCTCGAGCGCCTCGCCGCCGAGCATCGCGGCACAGAGCGCGTCTGCCTCGTCTCGTCCGACCTGGAGATCCGCAGCGTCTCCGGCCAGGAGGTGATGAAGCGGAGCTCCGCCAACTTCTCCGACGAGCTCCGCGAGGTCGGGCCGCAGCTCGACTCGACCCCTTCCCGTCTCGCCGACCGGCTCGACGACGACACCCGCGCCAAGCTCGAGCGGCTGCGGCGCGGCGGCTCGCAGTAGGGACCGGTCAAACCGGGTCCACATGCAACACCCTTGTAATCTGCGTGGTCCACTGCTACCTTCTGCTCGACTTGAGGGTTAGGAAGGCTCCTATCGCCCTCCGCCCACAACGCCTCTAACCAAGAGGGAGCCGCCGATGACCGCCCGCGCAGCGCACGCGACTCGCCCAGCCCAGAAGGCTCAACGGGAACTCGAGGATTTGCAGCTCGCCCTCAAGGCGCGCAACGGCGACCTCGTCGCCATGGACCAGCTGATTCGCCGCTACACCGGCTTCGTGCGCCTCAAGGCGAGCTCGTATTTCCTCGCCGGCGGCGACTCCGAGGACCTGATCCAGGAAGGCCTGATCGGCCTCTACAAGGCGGTCCGCGACTACCGCACCGACAAGGAGACCTCGTTCCGCAGCTTCGCCGAGCTCTGCGTCACGCGCCAGATCATCACGGCGATCAAGACGGCCACCCGCTTCAAGCACGCGCCGCTGAACACGTACGTCTCGTTCAGCCACACGCCCGCGGGCCAGGAGTCCGACGGCGACTGCACCCTCGGCGACGCGCTCCCCGGCCCGGCCGTCAACGAGCCGTCGATCTGCGTGATCTCGACCCAGGAGCTGCAGAGCCTCGTCGGCTGCCTGGGCACAGGCTTGTCGCAGCTCGAGTCGGACTCGCTCCGCCTCTACCTCGAGGGCTCCTCCTACGAGCAGATGGCCGAGGAGCTGGGGTGCGACACGAAGACGATCGACAACGCCCTCCAGCGGGTCAAGCGCAAGATCCTCCAGCACCAGGCTTCACGCCAGGTCCTGCAGTAGCCTGAGTCGCAGGCCGGAGTAGCTCAGCTGGTCAGAGCAGCTGATTTGTAATCAGCAGGCCGTCGGTTCGAATCCGACCTCCGGCTCTAGCGGCGGTCCCCGCCGGGGCACGGGGCCGAGTGGATGATCGACGTCGTCGTCTGCCCGTAGGGCGTGAAGCGGTCGAGCACTTCCTCGAGCTCGTCGATCGCTCGCAGGTACAGGCGCATGAGGTAGCAGTCCTCGCCCGTGATCCGGTAGCACTCGGCGACCTCGGGCGTCTCCTTCGCCACCTCGGGGATCCGCTGCAGCTGGCCGGGGGCAGGGCGGATCCTCACGATCGCGGACACCGGGTAGCCGATCGCGCGCGGGTCGATCTCGGCGCGATAGCCGGCGATCACGCCGGCTCGCTCGAGCCGTTGGACGCGCTCGGCCACGGCCGGCGGCGACATGGCCACGCGGCGGCCGAGCTCGGCCATCCCCAGGCGGCCGTCCTGCTGGAGCTCCTTGAGGAGTCGCAGGTTCACGTCGTCGAGCAATTTCGCTTCGAAGGCGACTGCATCTCTTGTCCGTACTTTGCCGGCCACTTGCGGCTGAATCTCCTTCGATCGACCATTCCATCATCGCAGCTTGAAGGCGACCATGTCGTGATGGCTCGAACCGCCTCGCTCACCGCGGATCGGATCGCGGCCGCACCGCCCGCGGCGTACTTCGTGGGCAGTGCCGTCTTCCACTACCTCGGTCCGGCTTTCGCGGTCCTGCTGTTCGCGCGCGTGGAGCCGCTCGGCGTCGCCTGGTTCAGGGTGGTGAGCGCCGGCGCCGCCTTCGCGCTGTGGAGGCACCCGTGGCGTGCGCTGAGGGGCGCCAGCCCCGGAGACGTGGCGACTCGTGGTCGGCTTCGGAGCCGTCCTCGCAGTGATGAACGCCTGCTTCTACATCGCGATCGACCGGCTTCCGCTCGGCACTGTCGCCGCGATCGAGTTCCTGCCGGTGATCGTGCTCGCCGCGCTCGGCGTCCGCACCGCCCGCAACCTGGCCGCCCTCCTGCTTGCGGTCGCCGGCGTCTACGCGCTCGTCGACGTCCGGCTCGACGGCGAGCCGGTCGGCGTAGCGTTCGCGTTCGCGAACGCCGTGCTGTTCGCGGCCTACATCGTCTTCGCGCATCGGGTCGCCCGGAGCCGGGCCCTGCAACCGATCGACGGGCTCGGCGCGGCGATGCTCGTCGCGGCCGTGGTCGTGACTCCGATCGGCTTCGCGAGCGCGGCGCCGGCCCTGCTCGACCCGATCGCCGTGGTCGCCGGGATCGGCGTCGGCCTGGCCTCGTCGGTCATTCCCTACGTGTTCGACCAGCTGGCGATGGCGAGGCTCAGCCGGTCCGGCTACGCGATGATGGTGGCGCTCCTTCCGGCGACGGCGACGGTGATCGGCATCGTCGTCCTGGCCCAGATCCCGAGCGCCGTCGAGATTGCCGGCGTCGCGCTCGTGGTCGCGGCCATGACCCTCCGCTCGGAGGCGGACGCCGCGTAGGCTGGCCCGATGGAGCAGGTCAGACTCGGCAACACCGGCCTCCACGTCTCCCGGATCTGCCTCGGGATGATGAGCTACTACAGCGCGACGCCGAACCGGCCCTGGATGCTCGAGGAGTCCGACGCCGAGCCGATCGTGCGCGCGGCCGTCGAGGGCGGGATCACGTTCTTCGATACGGCCGACGTCTACTCGGACGGCGGCAGCGAGGTCTTCACGGGCCGGCTGCTGCCCAAGCTGCTGTCCCGCGACGAGCTCGTCCTTGCCACGAAGGTGCACGGCCAGATGACGCCCGGGCCGACCGGCCGCGGGCTGTCGCGCAAGCACGTCCTGTCGGCGATCGACGCCTCGCTCACGAGGCTGGGCATGGACTACGTCGACCTCTACCAGATCCACCGCTGGGATCAGGAGACGCCGATCGAGGAGACGATGGACGCGCTCCACGACGTCGTGCGCTCCGGCAAGGCGCGCTACATCGGCGCGAGCAGCATGTACGCGTGGCAGTTCGCCAAGGCGCAGCGAGTGGCAGAGCGGCGCGGCTTCACCGAGTTCGTCTCGATGCAGAACCACTACAACCTGCTCTACCGCGAGGAGGAGCGGGAGATGATCCCGCAGTGCCTCGACCAGGGCGTGGGCGTGATCCCGTGGAGCCCGCTCGCCCGCGGCTGGCTCGCCGGGACGCGCACACGCGAGGGTGAGCGGCTCACCACGCGGGCCGAGACCGACCCCTTCGGCGACCGTCTCTACGGCCGGTCCGAGGACTTCGACGTGATCGATCGGCTCGCGGAGGTCGCCGGGGAGCGCGGCGAGCCCCCGGCCCGCGTCGCGCTCGCCTGGCTGCTGCACAAACCCGGCGTGACCGCGCCGATCGTGGGGGCGACGAAGCTCGGGCACCTCGAGGACGCCCTCGCCGCGGCCGAGCTCGAGCTGACGGACGCGGAGATCGCGCGGCTCGAGGAGCCGTACCGACCGCACCCGGTTCTCGGCCACGGGTCATGATGCGGCCGTGCGGCGCGCGGAGATCAACGGCGCAGAGCTGAACTACGAGCTGTCGGGCGACGGCCCGGGGGTGGTGCTCGTCCACGAGGGTGTCTGCGACCTGCGAATGTGGGACGAGCTCGTGCCCGTTCTGGCGTCCGAGTTCACCGTCCTGCGCTACGACATGCGCGGCTACGGCGAGTCGACCATGCCGCCGGGTCCGTTCTCGCAGAGCCGGGACGCACTCGGCCTGATGGACCACGTCGGGCTCGAGCGCGCCGCCCTCGTCGGCGTCTCCTACGGCGGGCGGGTCGCGCTCGACACCGCCTTCGTCGCGCCGGACCGGGTCACGGCGCTCGTCCTCGCCTCGGCGGGCCTCCGCGACCACGAGTGGTCGCGCGAGGTGCGGGAGTTCGGCGACGAGGAGGAGCGCCTGCTCGACGAAGAGGGCAACATCGAGGCGGCGACCGACCTGAACGTGCGCCTGTGGGTGGACGGGCCGAAGCGCGGCCCCGATCCCGTCCGCGAGGAGGTTCGCGAGCGCGTGCGCGTGATGCAGCAGCGTGCGTTCGAGGTGCAGGTGCCCGCGTACGAGGCGACGCCGGCGCCGGGCCCCGAGGAACCGGTGGACCTGGACCTGCGGAAGGTGCGGGCGCCCGCGCTGGTCGTCGTCGGCGATGCGGACGTGCCCGACTTCGTCGCGATCGGAGAGAAGCTCGAGGCGGAGCTGCCCGACGCGCGCATGGTCGTCCTTCCCGACACCGCGCACACGATCCCGCTCGAGCGGCCGGACGAGTTCCGCGACTTGACGCTCGAGTTCCTACGCGAGCACGCGGGCTAGATCGTCCCAGAGGGCGTCGACGTCCTCGAGGCCGACGCTGAGCCGGACGAGGCCGGGCGGTACCCGGTCGCCCTCCCAGCGCGTACGCGTCTCGAGCGTCGACCTCGCCCCGCCGAGCGAGGTCGCGTTCTCGATCAGCCGCACGCCCGTCTCGACCGCGCGGGCCGCGCCGGCGCCGCCGGCCACGTCGAAGGACATCAGGCCGCCGAAGCCCGGGTAGCGGACGCGCTCGACGGCCGGGTGGGCCTCGAGCCGGCGCGCGAGCTCGGTCGCGCTCGCCGTGTGCCGCTCCATCCGCACCTCCAGCGTGCGCAGGCTGCGCAGGAGCAGCCAGGCAGGGTCGGGCGCCGCGACGATCCCCAGGCGGCCGCGCGCAGTGCGCAGGCGCTCGGCGTCCTCGGCGCGGCGGCAGACGACCGCGCCGAGCAGCACGTCGTGGTGGCCGCCGAGGAACTTCGTCGCGCTGTGGAGCGCGAAGTCCGCGCCGCGTTCGAGAGGCTTGAGGTAGACGGGCGTCGAGGCGGTCGCGTCCACGACGACCGGCGCGGGGTGCGCCGCCGCGGCCTCCAGGTCGGGCAGCGTGAGCAGCGGGTTCGAGGGTGACTCGACCCACACCAGGTCGGCGCCGTCGGGCGGCGCTCCGGTCTGGTCGAACTCGACGTGGTGGAGGCCCCAGCGGCCCAGGAGCGCGAGCGTGCCGATCGTCCCGTAGTACGCGTCCTGCGCGATCGCGACGCTCTGCCCGGGCTCGAGCAGGGCGAGGACCAACGCGGTCGTCGCGCCCGCGCCGGACGGGAAGAGCAGCGCGGTGCCGCCCTCGAGCTCCCCGAGGGCGGCCTCGGCCGCGGCGACCGTGGGCGAGCCGTAGCGCTGGTAGAAGAACTCGCCCGGCTCGGCGTTCTCGTAGGGCCAGATCGTCGACCGGTCGAGTGGCTCCATGGCCGCGACCCTATCGCCGCAGGGATAGGCTCCGGCCGATGGCCGCAACGGACGACCGCACCGACTCGACCGAGGCGAAGCTCGAGGAGCTCGGCCGGCTCCGCGACGAGGCCGCCCACCAGGGCAGCGAGCGTTCGGTCGAGCGCCAGCGTAAGCAGGGCAAGCTGCTCGCGCGCGAGCGACTGGAGGCACTGCTCGATCCGGGCTCGTTCGTCGAGCTCGACCGCTACGTACGCCACCGGAATCCGTACTTCGAGATGATGGAGAATCGGCCCTACGGCGACGCGGTCGTGACCGGCTACGGGACGATCTTCGGTCGCAAGGTCTTCGTCTTCTCGCAGGACTTCACGATCTTCGGCGGCTCGTTGTCGGAGGCGTTCGCCGAGAAGATCTGCAAGGTCATGGACCTCGCCGTCAAGTACGGCTGCCCGCTGCTCGGGATCAACGACTCCGGTGGCGCGAGGATCCAGGAGGGCGTCGTCTCGCTCGCCGGGTACGCCGAGATCTTCTGGCGCAACGTCCAGGCCTCGGGCGTGATCCCGCAGATCAGCCTGATCATGGGCCCGTGCGCGGGCGGCGCCGTCTACTCGCCCGTGATGACGGACTTCGTCTTCATGGTGCAGGACAGCTCGTACATGTTCATCACCGGGCCCGACGTGGTGAAGACGGTGACCGGCGAGGAGGTCACGTTCGAGGAGCTCGGAGGCGCGGCCACGCACGCGTCCAAGTCCGGCGTCGCGCACTTCGTCGCCTCCGACGAGCAGGCGTGCCTCGAGGACGCGCGCTACCTGCTGAGCTTCCTCCCGCAGAACAACCTCGATCCCCCGCCGTTCTTCGAGGCGTCCGATCCACCGGGCCGGGAGGACCCTGGGCTCGACACGCTGATCCCCGACGCTCCCACGAAGCCATACGAGATGCGCGACGTGATCCACCGCGTCTTCGACGACGGAGAGTTCTTCGAGGTGCACGAGCGCTACGCGCCGAACATCGTCTGCGGCTTTGCCCGCCTGGGCGGCCATCCGGTCGGCGTGGTGGGCAACCAGCCGCACGCGCTGGCGGGGGTGCTCGACATCGACTCGTCCGTGAAGGCCGCCCGCTTCGTGCGCACCTGCGACGCCTTCAACATCCCGCTCGTCACGTTCGTCGACGTGCCGGGCTTCTTGCCGGGCACCGACCAGGAGTGGCGTGGGATCATCCGGCACGGGGCGAAGCTGCTCTACGCCTACTGCGAGGCGACGGTGCCGAAGCTGGCCGTGATCACGCGCAAGGCCTACGGCGGCGCGTACGACGTGATGAGCTCGAAGCACATCCGGGCCGACTTCAACTTCGCCTGGCCTACGGCAGAGGTCGCCGTCATGGGGCCCGAGGGCGCGGTCAACATCGTCTTCCGCAAGGAGCTCGAGGAGTCCGGTGACCCGGACGCGAGGCGCGACGAGCTGATCTCGGACTACAGGGAGCAGTTCGCCAACCCCTACGTGGCGGCGGAGCGCGGCTACGTCGACGACGTGATCGAGCCGCGGCGGACGCGACCTGTGCTGATCGACGCGCTGGAGACGGCGCTCACGAAGCGCGAGCCCCGGCCCGACCGCAAACACGGCAACATCCCGCTCTAGCGGCTGCGTCCCGCCGTGGACGCGCCTAGGAAGCCAGCGCGTCGGCGCTGGTGCGGACGACCGGCGTGAGCGCGAGCTCCTCGGCCAGCGCGCCGACGATCTCGGGGTCGAACTGCGTCGCGGCGCAGCGCTCGAGCTCGTCGAGCGCGTCCGCCGCGGTGAGTCTCGAGCGGTAGACGCGGTCCGAGGTCATCGCGTCGTATGCGTCGGCAACGAAGAGAATCCGTGCGCCCAACGGGATGCGCTTTCCGCTCAGCTTGTCGGGGTAACCCATGCCGTCCCAGCGTTCGTGGTGGTGCAGCACCCACTCGGCCACCGGGTCGACGCCAAGGCTCTCGAGCATGCGGAAGCCGATTTGCGGGTGCCGCTCGAGCACGAGCCGCTCGGGCTCGGTCAGCGGGCCCGGGCTTGCGCAGGATCTCCTCCGGGATCGCGAGCTTGCCGAGGTCGTGCAAGCTGCCCGCGAGACGGGTGAGCTCGACTTGCTCCTCGTCGAGGCCCATGCGTTCGGCGAGCCTGGCGGCGAGGTCGGCCACTCGGCTCGAGTGGCTCCCGGTGTACGTGTCGCGCAGGTCGACGGCCTTCGCGAGGCTCGCCGCGGCCCGATAGCGGGCGGCCCGGTCGGGGCCGTGGGCGAGGCGTCGGAGCTCGGCGAGCTCGACCACGTCCGGGCGGTACGAGTGCACGCGGTTGCGTCCATGCTCCTTGGCCCAGTACAGCGCGCTGTCCGCGAGGCGGATGAGCTCGTCCCGGTCGAACGCCTGCTCGGGGAAGCTGGCGATGCCGGCGCTGACCGTGACCGAGCCGACGAGGTCGAGCTCCAGCTCCCCGATCCGCTCCACGATCGCGCCGGCGACAGTGAGCGCCTCGCGCGGGTCGTGTTCGGGAAGCAACAGCGCGAACTCGTCGCCGCCGAGCCGGAAGGCCTCGCCGTTCTGGCGCAGCCTCGAAGCGAGCTCGGCCAGCAGCCGGTCGCCTTCAGGGTGGCCGAACAGGTCGTTGATGCGCTTGAAGTCGTCGACGTCGAGCAGGCAGAGCGTGAAGGGTGTTCCGCTCGCCTCGGCCTCGAGCAACTCGCGCTGGAGCCGGTCGTGGAAATGGCGGTGGTTGCCGAGCCCGGTGAGCGGGTCGGTCAGTGCGAGGCGCATCGCGCGCAGCGCGTGGTAGGTCGAGCGCTGGTAGAGCGCGATCGCCAGCAGCGGGCCCACGAGCACCGCAGAGAGCAGCGGCGAGCGCTGCCAGAGCACGACGAGCATGACCGCGGCCGATGCCATCAGCGCGAACACGACGATCGTCCAGCGCAGGCTCGAGCGCATCAGCCCGAGGAAGGGGCGTCGCGAGCTGCGTGCGACGACCGCCGACATCAGGGCCAGGTTGACCGCGTACTGGGCGCTGGCCGAGACCGCGACCGCGCCGACCACGGCGCCGGTGCTCTCACCCCCGATGAGCGCAACGAGCGGCGCCGCGGCCGCCGCGGCCAGGGCGAACGAGCACGAGTTGTAGGCGATGCGGATCAGCGGCCGGTGCTCGAGCAGCTGCATGATCGCGGGCGCGGCGAAGGCGACGAGTACGCCGGCTTCCCAGCCGAAGAGGACGAGCGCGCTCGCTCCGAAGACGAACGAGAGCGAGACGCCGCCGCTGTCCACACCCTCGACGGGCACGGGGAAGCGGTTGGCGAGCGTCGAGGCGGCCAGCAGTGCTGTCACCCCGAGCAGGGTCGTAGCGTCGTGCGGCTCGAGTGCGAACGCAACGGCCGCCGCAAGGACCGTCGCGAAACCGAGCGTGCAGACCGGTACTACGACCGTCAGCAGGCGCTTCGGCATCTCTCTCCTCAGCCCAGTCGGGCTACCACTCCCAGTAGTTGGCGGGCGAGAAGACGTCGGACCACCCGCCGGCGAGCGCGACCACGAGCAGCGCGATCAGCGCAAGCAGCGAGAACAAACGAGGGTTCCACTCCAACACTGCGTACCTCCAAACCTCATGCGGACTGCGGTTAGGCGATTGTTCCCCTTGCCCGCCCCGGGCTCATCACCCGAAAAGGTGATTTGGTCTCTCCAGGGAGTTTCGGCTAGTAGAGCCCGGCTTCGGCGAGCGGCCGCCGACCCCAGGCGAACCGTTCGCGGAACCAGCCGTCGACCTTGGCGAGTGTTGTGCCGTACCGCGACGAGTGCACCATCCAGCCGCCGCCGACGTAGATCCCGGCGTGGTTCACGGACGCCGCCTTGGCGCGGGGGCCGCCGGACCCGAAGAAGAGGAGGTCGCCCGGCTCGAGCTTGGCGAAGCCAATCCGCTTCGCACCCTTGACCTCGCCGGCCATCTGGGCCGCGGTGCGGCCGCGGATCACCTCGCCGAGGCCCTCGAGGCCCGGGTATGCATGCAGCCTGTAGACCTGCCAGAGGAAGCCCGAGCAGTCGAATCCGCCCGGCGCCTGAACGCCGAACGGCGCCTGGCGCGTGGTGCTGGTACCGCCCCAGACGTACGGGTACCCGACCAGACCGACGGCGTAGGTGAGGATGCGCTGCTGCGAGTCGGTCAGCTCAGGGAAGACGAGCTCGGCCGCGGCTTCCTCGACCGACTGGACCTCCCAGCCGCGGAAGCGGAGGATCTGCGCGGCCGAATACGCGGCCTCGGCGCGCGTTGCGCGGTCGGACCACATCAGCTCCAGGCGGTCCTGGGCGGCGGGGTGGTTGTAGCGGAGACCCAGGAGGCGGGCGACGACCTCACGCCCGAAGCGCGCCGGCGGCTTGATCCCGGCAGCGCGTGCGGCGCGGTAGAAGAGCGAAGCTTCGTCGCCGAGCCCGAGCGCATCCACGAGCTGCGCGTCCAGCTGCGCGATCGTGACCGTGCCGGACGGGCTCGCGGGGACGCGCGTCTCGCGGCCTGTTAGGCCGCTGACGAGCTGGGCGAGCTCGCCCTGCGAGAGCGCGTCGTCGGGGCGGAACGCGCCGCCCGGCGAAGTCATCAGGCCCTTCGAAGTCACCAGCTTGATCTCGCCGTGCGCCCAGGAGCGCTTCGCCGCGGAGGCCAGCGGAGGCGTCGCGACGACCAGCGTGATCGCGAGCATGGCGAGGAGCGGCGCGCCGGGTCACGCTCATTGCATCGTCCGAGAACGGCTCGGGCTTTAGGCTTGCCGGCCGTGGAGCTGGAGATCAGGCCGGAGCCGGACGACGGCCAGCGCCGCGCCCTGGAGGCCGCCGTGCGCCGCCTCCCACCCGAGCTCGGGCGTGGGGCCGCCTACCGCAGCCGCTGGCGCACGGCGGGGCTCCCGGGTAGAGGGCCGCTCCCGCCCTGGGCGGTAGGCGTGGACCGCAGCAACCCCGGCGCCAGGCGCGCGTAGTCCAGCCCGGACACCCACGTCAGCACGAGCGCGACGAGCAGTGCCCACCAGGCGACGGCCTCGTCGAAAGCACCCGCCACGGCGAGCCCACCCAGGCCTGTCGCCATCGCCTGAGACCAGGTCTTCAGCTTGCCGAGGTCGCGGGCGTGCAGCACGGTGCCGCGCTCGAGCGCCGCGAGCCGCAGTCCGGAGACGAGAAACTCGCGCGCGACGATCGCCGCGACCATCCAGCCCGGGAATGCGCCGCGACCGACGAGCACGATCATGACGGACAGGACGAGGATCTTGTCCGCGATCGGGTCGAGCAGCGATCCGAGCGCGGACGTGTGTCCACTCCGACGCGCGAGCCTGCCGTCGAGCCAATCCGTGGCCATCGCAACCGCGAACAGCGCCGTCGCCCAGTAGTCGTGGTTGGGGAAGTCCACGACGAACAGGAGCACGATCAGCGGCGCCGCGCAGATGCGTGCGACAGTCAGCTGATCGGCGACGGTCATGCGCGGGGAGAATATGCGGCCAGTGGCTGTCTTCTCCAAGGTGCTCGTGGCCAACCGAGGCGAGATCGCCGTACGCGTCTTCCGCACGCTGCGCGAGCTCGGGATCGGAACGGTCGCCGTCTACTCCGAGGCGGACCGCTCGTCGCTACACGTGGCCAGGGCGGACGAGGCCTACCTGATCGGGCCCGGACCGGCTGCCGAGAGCTACCTCGTCGGCGAGCGCATCATCGAGACGGCCAAGCGCGCCGGAGCCGACGCGATCCATCCCGGGTACGGCTTCCTGGCCGAGAACGCCGGCTTCGCGAGGGCGTGTCGCGACGAGGGCATCGTCTGGATCGGGCCGCCGCCCGAGGCGATCGACGTGATGGGCTCGAAGATCTCCGCACGTGAACGGATGCGCGAGGCCGGCGTGCCGATCATCCCGGGGACGACCGAGCCCGTCGAGTCGGCCGAGGAGGTCGTCCGGCTGGGCGAGGAGATCGGCTGGCCGATCGCCATCAAAGCCTCGGCCGGCGGCGGCGGGAAAGGCCTCAAGGTCGTCCGCAGCGCCGAGGAGGCCGAACGAGCATTCGAGTCCGCACGTCGCGAGGGCGAGGCGTACTTCTCCGACCCGGCCGTCTACGTCGAGCGCTATCTCGAGGATCCCCGCCACGTCGAGGTTCAGATCCTCGCGGACGCTCACGGGAACGTGATCCACCTCGGGGAGCGCGACTGCACGATCCAACGTCGTCACCAGAAGCTGGTCGAGGAGACCCCCTCGCCGGCGGTCGACGACGAGCTCCGTGCTCGGATCGGGGAGGTCGCAGTCGAGGCCGCCCGGGCTGTCGGCTACCAGTCGGCGGGGACGATCGAGGGCCTGCTGTCCACCGACGGGGAGTACTTCTTCCTCGAGATGAACACCAGGATCCAGGTCGAGCACACGGTTACCGAACTCGTGACCGGACTCGATCTGATCCGCGAGCAGGTGCTGATCGCGGCTGGAGAGCCGCTATGGCTGACCCAGGAAGACGTTCGCCTGCACGGCCACGCGATCGAGTGCCGCATCAACGCCGAGGACGTCGGCCGGGGTTTCATGCCGGCGCCTGGGAGGATCACGACCTACCGGGAGCCGGGTGGGCCCGGCATCCGGGTCGATTCCGGTGTGGAGGCCGGGAGCGAGATCAGCGACCTCTACGACCCGATGATCGCGAAGCTCTGCGTTCACGACGTGGACCGCGAGCATGCTCGCCGGCGAATGCTCCGCGCGCTCCGAGAGTTCGAGATCGGCGGCGTCACGACGCTGAGTGGGTTTCACGTCGCCCTGCTCGAGCATCCGTGCTTCGCGGAGGGCGCGACGTGCCACGGCGTGGTCGAGTCGGAGCAGCTGGCGAGCCGAGCTGCCGAGATAGCGGAGGAGTTGTCGCATCGGACAACTAAGGTAGCCGCGCGGTCGGACGGAGCCGCTGCTCCCGCGACCGCCGAGCGGGTGCTGGAGGCCGAGGTCGACGGCCGTCACTTCGCCGTCACGGTGCTCGTCCCCGAGCCCCCTCACGCCGACCTCGCTCGGCGCCGGCGCGCCCGCGACGACGGCGCTGCCGGACACGCGGCCGCGCGCGACGCGGTCGTCAGTCCGATGCAGGGCACGGTGCTCTCGGTCGAGGTCTCGGAAGGCGACGAGGTCGCTGCGGGCCAGGTGCTGTGCGTCGTCGAAGCGATGAAGATGGAGAACGAGCTCACCGCCCACCGGGCCGGCCTGGTCACGGGCCTCTCGGTCTCCGCCGGGCAGCCCGTCACGACCGGTCAGGTGATCTGCGTGGTTCGCCAGGAGGGCGATGCCGAGCGCTAGGCCGTTTTGCGCCGACGAGTCCCGCGAGAACGACGAACCGCTCTTCGCGACCGCGAGCACGGTCGACCACTGGCTGCTCGTCGAGTACCGGTCGCTCTGGAGTCACGACGCCTTCGCAGGCAGCGGGCTGTCCGAGCAGGTGAAGTCGTACCTGCGCGAGCAGCTGGCCGCGAGACGCCGGACCCGTCTGCTCTTCATCCGCAGCCGCGCGCGCCGCGGCGTTCCCGGGCTGCTCGCCTACTCGGCGACGTCGCGCGAGGGCGAGGTCGACCTGAGGCGGCTGGCGATCGAGGCGTACCCGGACCTGCTCGAGGTCGACCTGTCGGGCGGCGCCGGAGATCCGGTCGAGCATCCGCTCCTACTCGTGTGCACGCACGGCAAGCACGACCCCTGCTGCGCCCGGTACGGCCGCCCGCTCTACGACGCGCTCGCCGAGGAGGTCGAGCCTGACTGGGTCTGGCAGTGCACGCACGTGGGCGGCGATCGCTTCGCCGGAAACCTCGTCGTCCTGCCGCACGGCCTCTACTACGGCCGGATCGAGCGCTCGAGCGCGGGCGCGGTGCTGGACGAGACGCTCGCCGAGCGGGTCTACCCCGACTTCTACCGCGGGCGGTCCTGCTTCTCGTTCGCAGTGCAAGCAGCCGAGCGGGCGATTCGCCTCGACACGGGGCTGCTCGGGATCGACGACGTCGGCCTGGTGGCAGCGCACCGGCGCCAGGACGGCGTCTGGACGGTCGCGATGTCCGCGCGGGGGCGTGGAATCGAGGAGGTCGACCTACGCGAGCAGGCGGGTGAGCTGGTTCACCTCACCTGCAGCTCGGACACGCTGAGACGGCCGCGACGCTTCGTCGTCACCGGCCGCCGGGTGCGTCCGGCTGCCTGATCCGCAGGAAGCCCTCGCGCACGAGGCGGCGCACCAGCACCAGCCGCCCGCCCTCGTCGAGGCTGCCCGGGAGGTCGTCGGCGCTGAACGCGCCTTCGACGTCGACGAGGAAGGCGATCTCGTCCGCGAGTCGCGCTGGGAGCACGAGCCGCTTGCCGTGGAAGGCGACCGCGATCGCGTCGCCGTTCGCCTCGACGGTGGCAAGGGCGGTCGGGCGCCGCTCGAGAGGCGTGCCGCCGGTAAGCGAATCCAGAGCGCGGAGTTGCGACAGCTGCCCGTCCAGCACCGGCCTGCGCCGTCGCTCGAGCCGGGCGTCCTTCCGCCGGGTGACGTCGTCGCCGCCGAGTCGCTCGCCGAGCAAGTCGAGCAGGTCGGCCGGGGCAGACCCCTCCTCGGCCGCCCGCCTGAAGCCGAGGTCGTCCTCGACGTCGGAGAGGGCGTCGCGGAAGGCGTCGAGCCACGTGTACACGTTGATCCCGACCGTGAGGTGCAGGGAGTCGACCTCGGAGGTGCGGGCCTCGTGCAGCCACCCTCTGGGGAGATAGAGCGTGTCGCCCGGGCCCAGGACGGTGTCGATCACGGGCTCGCCCGGGCTGCCGAGCTCGGCCCGGTAGCGCTGTTCCTTCAGCGGCAGCTCCAGCACCGGCTCGTAGACGAGCCAGCGCTTCTCACCGGCGATCTGGAGCACGAACACGTCGTGCGTGTCGTGGTGGACGGCGAGGCCTTGAGATCCGCGCGGGGTGTAGTACGCGTTCGCCTGCACCGGATGGCCGAGCGCGCCCTCGAGCGCACGGCAGAAGGCCGCGGTCTCGGCGCGGTTGAGGTGGAGGCCCTGGATCACGATCGTGGCTCCCGCCTCGAACTCGGCGAGCACGCGCTCGACGTCGGCGGTCCGCCCGAACGGGACCGGCCGCCACGG
Organism: uncultured Actinomycetes bacterium; assembly: GCA_963733845.1. GTDB lineage: Bacteria > Actinomycetota > Thermoleophilia > Gaiellales > Gaiellaceae > DATFQE01. The sequence goes on along the minus strand of CAVTEM010000004.1, from coordinate 23,097 downwards.
AAGGTCGACCGTGTAGTCGGCGACCTCCAGCTTCGCCCCCTCCTTCACGAGCCGGAAGGCGGGAAACCGCAGGCCCGTCTCGCAGACGAGCCGCTCGACCTCGCGCTCGGACAGCAGGTCGTCGAACCGCCCGCGCTCGTTCCGTGCGACGACGAGCGGTCGGCGCTCCCAATACTCGGACTGGAACTCCTCCGCGCCGACCGGCTCGAGGCAGCGCGCCAGCGCCTCCGCGCTAGTGCGCGTCGATCGTGTCTGCGTCGTCGCCCGAATCGGAATCGTCGGAATCGTCGGAGTCGGCGTCCGTCGTGTCGGTGTCGTCGGTGTCGTCACCGTCCGCGTCCGCGGTGACACTCGGCGAGGAGGTCCAGCTGGGCTGGGTGACGATCTCCTCGTCGCTGAGCGTGGTCGTGTCGTCGGCCATTGACGCTCCTTCCTTCGCTGGTTGGCCGCGAGTCTAGAGCGTGAGGGTCACGAGCCGCCGGGCCGCTTGACGTGCAACCTTGAGGTTGCTATAAGTTGTGCAACCACAGAGTTGCACAAGGAGGCGAGATTGGTGGTTCAGGACACGATCGAGAGGCAAATGACATTCGAGCTCCCACGCGAGGACGTGTGGGCGGCGATCACGGAGCCGGATCAGCTCGCCCGCTGGTTCGGGAGCAGCGCCGAGCTCGACCTGCGCGCCGGCGGCGAGGGCTCCTTCACGTGGGAGGAGCTGGGCGTCACCACGCGCGTGGTGATCGTCGCCGTCGAACCGCCCGCGCGCTTCGCCTACCGCTGGGAGCCCGGCGGCGCGAACGAGGGCGGCCCGACGACGCTCGTCGAGTTCCGGCTGGAGGAGATCCCGCGCGGAACGCGGCTCACACTCGTCGAATCCGGCTTCTCGCGGTTCGGGATCGAGTCCCGGCAGGGAAACGAATACGGCTGGGACTCCGAGCTGGGCGAGCTCCGGGCGTTCCTGCTCGAGAGGGCCGTGGCCTGAGGGGCCGGCTCGACGACGAGGCGGGGGCGGTCTTCGCCGCCCTCGCCGACCCCACTCGGCGTCGAGATCGCCCGCCTGCTCTCCGAGCACGGGCCGTTGACGCAGACCGAGCTCGCAGCCCGGCTGCCCGTCACACGCCAGGCAGTGGCGAAGCACCTCGGCGCGCTCGCGGCCGCGGGCCTGGTCGAGCCCGCGCGAGCCGGGCGCGAGTCCCGCTACCGGCTCACACCGGCGCCGTTCGAAGCCGCCGCGCTCTGGATGGCTGCGCTCGGTGCGGAGTGGGACCGGCGGCTCGAAGCTCTGCGCTCGCTGCTCGAGTCCGCGGCCGTCAGATCCAGCCGAGCTCGCTGAACTGTGGGAACCCGCCCCAGTACAGGCCCCAACCGAGCAAGCACGCGATCGTGACGGCGTAGGCCGGAACGAGCAGCTCGGGTGCGCGGCCGCGGCGCCGCAGGCCCCAAGCGACGAACGCAGCACCGCTCGCCAGCCCGAGCATCACGGTGCCGCCCTCGACCGAGTTGGTGAAGATCGTCAGCCCGAAGACGACCGAGCCGGCTGCGCCCCAGATGCTCCGGGACCAGGGCACGTCGTCGAGCGCGTAGGCGAGCGTCGCGACGAGGCCGGCAAGGCCGCCGTACCAGAGCCAGTGCCCGACCGTCTCGTCCCAGAGGTGGACGGCGTCGCTCGGCTCGACGTTCGCGATCGAGTTCGCAGCTAGGTGGATGCCGTGGCCCTGCGTGTAGAGGAGCCCGCTCGCGACCAGCAGCGTCCAGGCGCGCGGGCCCGCTCGCGCCGACGCCAGCACCGCGGCCGCGGACCCGACCACCGCGTACGGCACGAGCAGGTCGACCCAGTCGGCCCACCTCGTGTCGCCGGGGCCGCCCAGCCAGCCGAGCATCGTGCCGAGGTGGTGGCCGACCACGACGGCGACGGCGAACCACACGAGTCGCCGGATCGGCTCGGGCGTCACGCGCGCATCGTAGGAGCAGGGCAGGAGGGCGTCGTTAGACTCCGCCGCCGGAATGGATCTCTACGAGTACCAGGGCAAGGAGCTCTTCCGCCGCTTCGGGATCCCGGTGTCGGATGGGCGTCTCGCCGAGAGCCCCGAGGAGGCCCGCGCTGCCGCGGAGGAGCTCGGCGGCGAGGTCGTGGTCAAGGCCCAGGTGCTGACGGGCGGGCGCGGGAAGGCCGGCGGGATCAAGCTCGCGGCCGGCCCGGACGAGGCGGCGGAGCGGGCGAACGAGATCCTCGGGCTCGACATCCGAGGCCACGTCGTCCGGAAGCTCTGGATCGAGCAGGCCTCGGACATCGCGAAGGAGTACTACCTCTCGGTCACCTTCGATCGCGGCGCGAAGCAGGCCCTGTACATGTTCACGAGAGAGGGCGGCGTCGACATCGAGGAAGTCGCCTCGGAGCGGCCCGAGGCGCTCGCCCGCCTGCACGTCGATCCGCTGGTCGGCTTCCAGCCCTACCACTCCCGTCGCCTTCTGCACGGCGCGGGGATCGACGACCCCGGCGAGGGGAAGCAGATCGCGACGATCGCCGCGCGCCTGTACGACGCCTTCGTCGGCACCGACGCGATGCTCTGCGAGATCAACCCGCTGATCGTGACGCCTGAGGGCGAGGTGAAGGCGCTCGACTCCAAGTTCACGGTCGACGACAACGCGCTCTACAAGCACGCCGACATCGCGGAGATGCGCGACGTCTCGGCCGCCGACCCGCAGGAGGCGCTCGCCAGGGAGAAGGGTGTCACCTACGTGAAGCTCGAAGGCGAGGTGGGCATTCTCGGCAACGGCGCCGGTCTCGTCATGTCCACGCTGGACGTGATCGCGCTCGCAGGCGGCAAGCCCGCGAACTTCTGCGACCTCGGCGGCGGCGGCGACGCGCAGGGCGTCGTCGACGCGCTGGAGGTGATCACGACCGACCCGCAGGTCAGGTCGATCCTCTTCAACATCTTCGGCGGGATCACCCGCTGCGACGAGGTCGCGCGCGGCATCCTGCAGGCGCTCGGCCAGATGACGATCGAGCACCCGATCGTCGTCCGCCTGGACGGCACGAACGCGGAGGAGGGGCGGCGGCTGCTCTCCGAAGCCAGCCCGCCCAACCTCTACACCGAGCCCACGATGCTCGAGGCGGCCAAGCGGGCCGTGGAGCTCGCCGCGTGACGGACACCTGGTCCGAGCGCGCCCAGCTGATGCGGGAGAGCGCGACGCACCGCTCGGGCGTCGACCTCGACCTCGTGGTCGCGTGGTGCGAGCCCGGGCCTGACGTGTCGGCGCTCGACGTCGCGACCGGCGGCGGACACGTTGCCCGTCGGCTGCGCGAGGCCGGCTGCGAGACCGTGACACTCGATCCGGCTCCCGGGATGGAGCCGGACGTCGTGGCGCGGGCCGAGGAGCTTCCGTTCGAGGACGAGAGCTTCGACGTCGTCGCGTGCCGCATCGCCGCGCATCACTTCGACGACGTGCAGCAGGCGGTGCGCGAGCTGGCGCGCGTCGCGCGCGACCGGGTCGTCGTCCAGGACAATCTCTTCGACAGCGAGCGCGTCGAGGAGGCCGAGCGCACCCGGGATCCGAGCCACGTGCGCTGCTACACGGAGGACGAATGGGTCGGCTTCTTCGAGGCCGCCGGTCTGAAGGTCGAGGCGCTGGCGCTCGTCCGACGCAAGCTGCCGCTCGAGCCCTGGATCGAGAATGCAATCGCCGGGCCGGAGGTCGCCGCACGCGTTCGCGAGCTGATCGCGGACTACGTCGACGACGACGGCATGGTGCGGAGCACCGCGATCATCCTCAAGGGAAGGAAGAGCTAGTGGCGATCATCGTCGATCGGGCGACGCGGCTCGTCGTGCAGGGGCTGACGGGGAGCGAGGGTTCCTTCCACGGGACGCGGAACCGCGACTACGGCACGCAAGTCGTGGCGGGGGTCACGCCGGGCAAGGGCGGCCAGGACGTGTCCGGGATCCCCGTGTTCGACACGGTCGCCGACGCGGTCGCCGAAACGGGCGCGAACACGACGATGGTCTTCGTGCCCGCACGTTTCGCCGCGGATGCGATCTACGAGGCGGTCGACGCGGGCATCGAGACGGTCGTGTGCATCGCCGAGGGGTTGCCGGCGCACGAGATGCTGCGCGTCTACAACTACATTCGCCCCCGCGGGATCACGATGATCGGGCCGAACTGCCCGGGCGCACTCTCGCCGGGCAAGGCGAACGTGGGGATCATCCCGGCGGAGATCTTCAGCCAGGGCTCGATCGGCCTCGTCTCTCGCTCCGGCACGCTGACGTACCAGATCGGCCACGAGTTGACTCAGCTCGGCCTCGGCAACTCGACGATCGTGGGGATCGGCGGCGACCCGGTGGTCGGCTCCTCTTTCGTCGACATCCTCGCCCGCTTCGAGGCCGACGACGAGACGGAGTACGTCGTGATGGTCGGCGAGATCGGCGGCGACGAAGAGGAGAAGGCCGCCGAGTTCATCGAGGCCTCGATGACGAAGCCCGTGCTCGCGTACATCGCCGGCTTCACGGCGCCGCCCGGGAAGACGATGGGGCACGCAGGCGCGATCATCTCGGGGTCCTCCGGCACCGCCCAGGGCAAGAAGGAAGCGCTCGAGGCGCGCGGCGTGCGGGTCGGGACGACGCCCACCGAGGTCTCGAACCTCGTCGCCGAAGCCGCGGGCGTTCGCGCCTAGGCGGCGCTTCGAGGGCGATCGCCGGCCACGTCGCCGCGTGTTCGCGGCTGGATGTGGAGAACCTTTCGCGAAGTCGGCGCACGGTTGCGCGAGCCGGGGTCTACCCTCGTCCCACCCCCCAACCCATGGGTGGGGGCTGCGCGCGCGTCTACCTGTAAGAGCCGGCCGGTGCGGAGGGTGCCGCCGTTCAGGCGACGGCCGGCGCGAGCTCCCGGCCGATCAGCTCGACCATTGCCAGGTCTTCGTGCACCAGGTGCTGGAGCATCACGCGCGTCACGCCCGCGCGTTCGTACTCACGCAGGTGCTCTGCGACGCGGTCGACGGTGCCGACCAGGTCGGCCGGGCCCACGCCGCCGAGGAAGTCGTCCACGGAGCGGCCCGGCTCGTAGATCTCGACGTAGCGGCTCGCGTGCTCGCGGAGATCGGCCTCGTCGCTGCCCACGATGCAGGTGCGCATCAGCGAGAGCGGGAGCGTGGCGGGGTTGCGTCCCTCGCGTTCGCACGCGCGGTCGAGCGCCTCGCGGCGCTCCCTGCACGCGTCGGGCGACGCACCCGTCGTGTTGTACTCGTCGGCCCAGCGCACGGCCGGCCTGACCGTTCCGGGCTTGCCGGAGCCGCCGACGATCAGGCGCGGATGCGGCTGCTGGAGCGGCTTCGGCTGGGTGCGCTCGTCCTCCGTCCAGTGGCGGACGATCGTCTCGAGCTGCTCGCTCAGGAGCGCCACTCGCTCGCGCGCGGTCATGAACGGAAAGCCGTACACATCGTGCTCCGCCTGGAACCAGCCGGCGCCGATCCCGAGCTCGACACGGCCGCCCGAGATGTGGTCGACCGTCGCGACGCTCTTGGCCAGCACCGGGGCGGGCCGGAACGTCACCGGCGAGACGAGCGTGCCGAGCCGGATCCGCTCGGTCGCGGCGGCGAGCGCGGCGAGAGTCGTCCACGCGTCGAGCGAGCCGCTCGCGCTCTGACGGCCGATCCCGAGGTAGTGGTCGGAACGGAAGAGCGCCTCGATGCCCGCGGCCTCGGCCGTGCGGGCGAGCGCCACCCACTGCTCCCACGTGACGCCCTCCTGGCCCTCGATCATCAGGCAGACCCGCACGGCGGCCGACCCTAGCGAACTTGGGGTCAGGGCCTGACCGGACGGTCGGCCGGGTCAGTGCCTACACTCGGGCCATGGAGACGATCTCGTTCGCGCGCGGCATTCCAGGGCCGGAGCTGCTTCCGGTCGCGGAGCTCGCCGACTGTGCCCGCGCCGCGATCGAGCGCGACGGCCGCACGATCCTGAACTACGGCCCCGCGGGCGGCTACGGGCCACTCCGGGCCTGGATCGCCGAACGCCACGGCGTCGACCCCGACCGCGTCGTGCTCACGAACGGCTCGCTCCAGGGCCTCGCGTTCCTCGCCGCTCAGCTCGTGTCTCGGGGACGCGTCCTCGTCGAGACGCCGACCTACGACAGGCCGCTCAAGCTGCTCGCCGACCTCGGCGCCGACGTGCACGGGATCCCGCTCGACGAGGAGGGCCTCGACGTCGACGCTCTCGAGTCGGAGCTCCGCAACGGCCCGCCTGCTTCGTTCCTGTACACGATTCCCACCTTCCAGAACCCGTCCGGCCGGACGCTCTCGACCGAGCGTCGGCGCAGGCTCGTCGAGCTGGCCCGCGAGCACGGACTGGCGGTCGTGGAGGACGATCCCTACGGCCTCGTCCGCTTCGAGGGCGAGTCGCCGCCGACCATCTTCGAGCTCGCCGGCGGGGAGGGAATCGTCTACGGCTCGTCCTTCTCGAAGACGATCGCGCCGGGCGCCCGCGTCGGATACCTCGTCCTCCCCGACGACCTGGCGTCCGTCGTGACCGCCGCCGCCACTGCCACGTACATCACGCCGTCGCTCATCGGCGAGGCGGCCGTGTACGAGTTCGTGCGCCGCGGGCTGTTCGAGCCCAATCTCGAGCGCGTCTGCGCCGAGCTGGGAGCGCGCCGGGACGCGATGCTCGCCGCGCTCGAGCGCGAGCTCGGCGACGCAGCCCGCTGGTCGCGTCCCGAGGGCGGCTACTTCCTGTGGGTCGAGCTCGCGGACGGCGTCGATGCGATCGAGCTGCTCGCTCGCGCCGAGGCGGCAGGCGTGACGTTCGTTCCCGGCGCCGACTTCGGCGGGCCCCCGAACAGCCTGCGCCTAGCCTTCAGCTTCGTCGACGCCGCCGCGGTCGCCGAGGGCATCGCTCGGCTCGCCTCGCTTCTTCCGGCGACGGCGTCGGTACAGCTGGCTCAGTAGAACGCCGACGACGAGGCCGAGCACGAGGCTGAGCAGGATCGTCCAGAGGACCGACGTCGTGGTGGTCGCGACGACGAAGTCGACGTCGACGCGCTCGTCGTTCTTGACTGCGAACGCGAACAGGTAGCCGCCCACGAGAAGCAGCGTGGCGAGCACGAGCCAGAGCTTCGGCTGCCAGGTCTCGGAAGCCTCTGGGGCGCGCCGCTTGAAGGGCACGCTCGGAGTCTAGGCGGCCGCGGCGGCGGGTTTGCCCGGGTGCGCGGGGCGGGGAATCAGCGGCGCCTGCCGGGGCGCGGCGATCGCGCCGCGCCGGACTGCGCGGAACGTCGGACAGGGCGCCTCGAGGGTGAGTGCGCAGAGCCCAGCGCGATGGAAGTAGCAATCGGTGCAGGATGGTTCGCCGCGTTTAGCCATGTGTTCCGTTTGCTCCTCTGTCGAAGGACTCCGGACAAGCGGGCATCTTAGGGCCTCAGCGGGGTGATTCGAGGGGGACGCGCAGACGAAAATCCCGCATTTTCCGGCGACTTTGTCTCAGGTGGCAGTGAGCGTTTTCAGGCTCTGCAACGCCTGTTGAAAACTCTTCACAGGCACGATCCTGATCCCGTCCGCATGGCGCTGCGCTTCCCTCGCATTGTCCCCAGCCGGCACGAGGAAAACGTCGATTCCCGATCGGCGGACCGCGATCGTCTTCTGCTTGACGCCGCCGACGGGGGCGACGCTTCCGTCGAGCTCGATTTCGCCGGTGGCGGCGATCTTGTGCCCGCCGTCGACGTCGGTGCCGAGCTCCTCCATGACGTCCAGCGCGAAGGCGAGGCCGGCCGACGGCCCGCCCACGTTGCCGATATCGATCTTGACGTCGAGCGGCAGCTTGATCGCGGCGGCCTGCTCGACGAAGACGCCGATGACGGCACGCTTGGGGTCCTTCGGATCGGCCGCGGTGCGGATGGTCACGGTCTCCTGCTTGTCTCCCCGCTTGACCGTGATCAGGACGTCCTCGCCGGGCTTGTGTGCGCCGACGAGGCGCAGGAGGTCCGAGCGGGAGCGCACGCGCTTTCCGTCGACGGAGACGATCACGTCGTTGGGGCGCAGCTTCCCGACCGAGGGCGAGCCCGGCACGAGCGCATCGACCAGCACGCCGTCGTTCCGGACCTGGACGGGGTAACCCAGGCGGCGGAGGGCCACGGCCGCGGCGACTTGCTGCGAGCGGGCCATTGCCCTGATCTCTCCCTGGCGGCGAGCCTTCTCGTCGACACCGGGGGGCAGCAGCTGCTCCTCGGGAACGAGCGTCGAGCCCTCGTGGATCCCCGGGAAGACGCTCTCGAGCAGCGACGCCTTGCGGACGTCCACGGCGACGAAGTAGATGCCGCCGCTGTCGCGCCTCGGCTTCGCACCCTCGACCTGGACCAGCGGTTCGACCGCCCGAGCCCGATCGGGCAGAAGCAGGTAATCATCGGACGGAAGCAGGAAGAGCGCCGCCGCGAGCGCGGCCAAGACCAGGCCTGCCGCCGCCACGCGGACCGGCGTGAGCGAGCGCACGCGCCCCAGGATAGCCGGGGCTTTATGAGCGTCTCATAAGAGTCCGCGAGTGAGGCCGCCGTCGACCGGGATCGTTGTCCCGGTGACGTAGCCGGCCCGCGCGGAGGCGAGGAACGCGACCACGTCGGCGAGCTCCCTGGGCGAGCCGAAGCGCTTGAGCGGGACCTCGTTCATGCTGTCGGCCCGCGAGCGCTGCTTGAAGCTCTCGGCGAGCCGCGCCGTGTCGATGCGCCCGACGGCGATGTTGTTCACGGTGATGCCGTCGGGCCCGAGCTCGCGCGCCAGCGACTTCGCCCACCCGATCACGCCCGGTCGGACCACGTTGGAGAGCGCCAAGTTGTCGGTCGGCTCGCGAACCGTGCTCGACGCGATGTTGAGGATCCGTCCCGCGTCGCTCCTGCGCAGGTGGCGCAGGCAAAGGTTGGTCAGGCCGACCGCCGACGTGAGCAGGAGCGCGACGGCGGCCTCGAGCGACTCCTCGGTCACGTCGAGGGCCGGGCCGCGCGGCGGGCCGCCGCTGTTGTTCACGAGGATGTCGACGCCGCCGAAGGCCTCCACCGTCCGGCGGACGAGCCGTTCGCGGTCCTGGGGGTTGGTGACGTCGCCGCGGATCGCGAGGCCGCCGATCCGCTCGGCCTCGCGCTCCAGCACCTCGCGCCGCCGGGCGAACATGGCGACGTTCGCGCCTTCCTCGGCGAGCACTTCGGCCACCGCGAGCCCGATGCCCTGCGAGGCGCCGCAGACGATCGCGGTCTTGCCGTCGAGCTCGAGATTCACCGGCTCACCAGCAACAGCACGACGAGCACGCCGACGATGCCGGTGCCGACGCCCCAGAGGAGGGTGACCGGATCCAGCCAGCCGAAGTCGGACACGTCGAAGATCCGGCGGGTTCGCGGACGCGGCAGCCAGCGATGCGCCCTCGCGGGATCCTTGACGCCCCAGCAGTCGGCGCAGACGCCGTCCACCGTCTTCGTCACCCGACCGCAGTGCGGGCAGGGGGCAGTGGGCGCCTCTTCCAGGCGGCGGCGCGCACGGACGTTCGCGCGCTCACGTCTTGAGGACGGCCACGACCTCCCGGACCGCATCTGCAGAAGCTTGCAGCATTCGCTGCTCGTCGTCCGAGAGATCGAGCTCGACGATCGCCTCGATGCCGCCGGATCCGAGCTTGACCGGGACGCCCATGTAGAGGTCGTCGATGCCGTACTCGCCCTGGAGGTAGGCCGTGCAGGGAAGCACGCGCTTTTCGTCCAAACAGACCGCGTCCACCATCTGTGCCGCGGCCGCGCCCGGTGCGTACCAGGCGGAGGTGCCGAGCAGCTTCACCAGCTCGCCGCCGCCGACGGCGGTGCGCTCGACCATCGCCTGGATCCGGTCGGCCGGGACGAGCTTCGTCAGCGGCACGCCTCCGACCGTCGTCGCGGAGACGATCGGCACCATCTGGTCGCCGTGGCCGCCGAGGACGAGGGCGTGGACGTCCTTGACCGACGCGCGGGTCTCGTGGGCGATGAAGGTCCGGAACCGGGCCGTGTCGAGGATGCCCGCCTGGCCGAAGACCCGCTCCCTGGGCAAGCCGGAGACCCGCCTGGCCACCTCGCACATCGCGTCGAGCGGGTTCGAGACCACGATCAGCATCGTGTCGGGCGAGGCCGCCACTGCGGCCTCGGTGACCGCCTTGACGATGTTCTCGTTGGTCGCGACCAGGTCGTCGCGGCTCATCCCGGGCTGGCGCGGCAGGCCGGCCGTGATCACGACCACCTCGGAGCCGGCGGTCTCCTCGTACGCGTTCGAGCCGAGCACGTTCGGCTCGTAGCCGAGCACCGGGCCCGACTGGTTGATGTCGAGCGCCTTGCCCTGTGGGAGCCCTTCCTTGATGTCGACGAGGACGACGTCGCAGTAGTCGCGGCGGGCGAGCTCCTGCGCGCAGGTGGCGCCGACGTTCCCCGCGCCGACGACGGTGACCTTCCTACGCACGGGCGAGCACGTCCATCCGCTCGATCAGCGCGTCGGCGACCTCGCTCGTGCCGACAGCGGTCGGATCGTCGCGGGTCGGCTTCATGTCGTAGGTGACGCTGTCGCCCGCGCGGATCAGCTCGGTGATCGCGCGCTCGAGACGGTCGGCGGCGGCGGTCTCGCCGAGGTGCCTGAGCATCAGCATCCCGGAGAGGATCTGAGCGAGCGGGTTGACCTTGTTCTGGCCCGTGTACTTGGGCGCCGAGCCGTGGGTCGGCTCGAAGATCGCGATGCCCTCGCCGAAGTTGGCCCCGGGCGCGACGCCCAGGCCGCCGATCATCCCGGCGCAGAGGTCGGAGACGACGTCGCCGTAGAGGTTGGGGCACACGAGCACGTCGTACTCCTCCGGCCGCTGGACGAGCTGCATCGTCATGTTGTCCACGATCCGGTCGTCGAAGGCGATGTCCGGGTTCTCCGCTGCGATCTCGCGTGCGACGCGCAGGAAGAGCCCGTCGGAGAACTTCATGATGTTGGCCTTGTGTACGGCCGTGACCTTCTTGCGGCCGTTCTTGCGCGCGTAGTCGAAGGCGAACTCGACGATGCGCCGCGTGCCTGTGACCGAGATCGGCTTGATCGAGATCCCTGCGTCGTTGTGCCGGAACTTGCCGCCGTGGGCCTCGATCCACTCGATCAGCTCCACGGCGTCGGGCGAGCCTTCCTCGTACTCGATGCCGGCGTAGAGATCCTCGGTGTTCTCACGGACGAGGACGAGGTCGACGTCCTCGAAGCGGGAGCGCACGCCGGGGTAGCTCTTGCACGGGCGCACCTGCGCGTACAGGTCGAGGGCCTTGCGCAGCCCGACGTTGACCGAGCGAAAGCCACCGCCGATCGGCGTCGTGATCGGGCCCTTGAGCGCGACGCCCGTCTCGCGGATCGCGTCGAGGACGTGATCCGGCAGCGGGTTGCCGTCGTTGGCGTCCATGACGTCGGTGCCGGCGTGCTGCACGTCCCAGTCGAAGTCGACGCCGCGTCCCCTCGAGCACACGCCGAGTCGCCTCGGTGAGCTCGGGGCCGGTGCCGTCGCCGGGGATGAGGGTGACCCTGTGCGCCACGGCGCGAGACGATAGCTGAGGTTTGCATCTCGGTCGTTCAGGTAGATTCGCGGCCCGTGAGCGACTTCAAACCAGGCCTCGAGGGCGTCGTCGCCGTCGAGACGGAGATCGCCGAGCCGGACCGCGAGGGCGGCGCGCTCCGCTACCGCGGGATCGACATCGAGGACCTCGTGGGCCACTACCCGTACGAGAACGTGTGGGGGCTGCTCGTCGACGACGACCTCAGCTCGAAGATGCCCGACCCGGAGCCCTACGAGCCCGCGCGCCTGACCGGCAACGCGCCGGCCGACCTCCAGGCCGAGACCGCGCGCCTCGCGGGCGAGTGGGGCCTCGGCAAGCTCAACGAGATCTCGGACGAGCAGGCCCGGCAGGATCTCGGTCGCCTGTCCGCGCTGATGATGGAGATCGTCGCGCGCTCCGCGGCCACTGCGGACGGCCGCGAGGCGGCGCCCGACGACGTCGTCGAGAGGGGCTCCACCGCCGCGGAGAAGTTCCTGCTGCGCTGGCGCGGCGAGGCCGACCCGAAGCACGTCAAGGCGATCGACACGTACTGGATCTGCACGGCCGAGCATGGCCTGAACGCCTCGACCTTCACCGCGCGGGTGACGGCCTCGACCGGCGCGGACTGCGGAGCCGCGCTCTCGTCCGCGGTCGGCGCCCTTTCGGGCCCGCTCCACGGCGGCGCGCCCGCATACGTCAAGCCGATGCTCGAGGAGGTCGCCGAGCTTGGCGACGCTCAGCGCTGGGTCGACGAGGCGCTCGCCCAGAAGAAGCGGATCATGGGCTTCGGCCACAGGATCTACCGCGCCGAGGACCCCCGCTCGCGGCTGCTCAAGGGCGTCGCCAGGGAGCTTGGCGCGCCGAACATCGAGGTCGCAGAGGAGCTGGAAAGCGTGGCGCTCGTGGCATTGCAGAAGCGATCGCCGGACCGCGTGCTCGCCACCAACGTCGAGTACTACTCGGCGATCGTGCTCGACGTGGCCGAGATCCCGCCGCCGCTGGCCCCGGCGATGTTCGCCTGCTCGCGGGTCGCCGGGTGGTCGGCCCACATCCTCGAGCAGAAGCGCACCGGGCGGCTGTTCCGTCCCTCGGCCCGCTACGTCGGGCCGGCCCCACGTTCGCTCCAGCCGGCTTGAACCTGGCCGAGGCCGCCGCCGCCGCCGATGCCCTCGCCGGCAAGGGCGGGGCCGAGCGCGAGCTGGCCGACCTGCGGGCCCAGTGGGCGGACGAGCTCGAGGCCGCCGCCCGTAGCTCCGACTACCGGCAGCGCGCGGTCGCCTACCGGGCGATCGGCCAGTTCCGGTTCCGCCAGAAGCTCGAGCTCCTGAGACGCGGTCTCGAGGACGAGAGCCCGGCCTGCCGCGGCTCGGCGCTCGTCTCGCTCGAGCTGCTCTCCCGCGGCCATCCACGCCCGGTCAACGACGTGCGTCCGCTGCTGCACACGCTCGCCAACGCCGACGACAACGAGGCCGTGCGGCGGCTGGCTCTGGTCTGCCTGCGCAACGGCTCGCCTCAGCGCGACACGATCGTCCTGCTCGAGCACCTGTCCGAGGACGACGACGAGGCGCGGGAGCTCCGTGCGACGGCCATGCGCGTGGCCCAGGAGCTGCGGAAGCGCTCGTCGACGCGCTAGCTACAAGCGGCAGCTGCAGACCGAGGACTCACGACCGCACGACGGGCACGCTCGCTTGCGGCGTCGCCACTCGAGCATGCTCTTCTGGAGCCCGCGCTGGATCATCAGGTAGCCGATCCCGGTCGTGATCGCGAAGAGCGTCGTCAGCTGTGGGTCGAGGCTCATCCACTGGAGTTCTTGCGCCGCGACCCCTCGCCCAAACCTCGCCTCCGCGCGTGGGGGTGGGCGCTGAAGTAGGCGTCGCGCCGGCGGCGGTCGCTCACGTGGGTGTAGAGCTCCGTCGTCGCGAGGTCGGCGTGGCCGAGCATCTCCTGGACGCTGCGCAGGTCGGCCCCGCCCTCCAGCAGGTGCGTGGCGAAGGAGTGGCGCAGGAGATGGGGATGGACGCGCTCCGGATCGAGGCCGGCCTTGCCCGCGAGCTTGCGCAGGATCAGGAAGGCGCCGGCGCGGGTGAGTGGCCCGCCCTGCGCGTTGAGGAAGAGCTCCGGCCGGTGCCGGCGGTCGAGGTGCGGCCGACCGTGGGCGAGGTAGCGGCGAACCGCTTGGGCCGCCTGCCTGCCGATCGGGACGACGCGCTCCTTGCCGCCTTTGCCGATCGTGCGCACGAAGCGGTCGTCGAGGTCGACGCCGCCCTTCTCCAGCCCGACGGCCTCGCTGACCCGCAGGCCCGCGCCGTAGAGCAGCTCGACGAGCGCGTGGTCCCGGAGCGCTCTCGGCGCCGTTCCCTGGGCTGCCTCGACCAGACGCTCGGCCTCGCCCGGCGAGAGCGTCCTCGGCAACCGGCGCGTTCTGCGCGGCAGGTCGAGCTCCGCGGCCGGGTTGTCGGCCCGGGCGCCGAGCAGCATCTGATGGCGGAAGAACGAGCGGAGCGCGGCAGCGCGTCGCGCGATCGTGGTCGAGGCGAGCCCTCGAGCGCGCAGGCCTGCCAGGTACTGCTCGAGGTCCTCGTGGGTCGCCGAGTTAACCGGCTTGCCGAGCGCAGCCGCGGCGGAGGTGAGGTCGCGGCGGTAGGCGTCCACCGTCCGCGGCGCCAGCCGGGCCGCGGACACGGCCAGGAAGGCCTCGACCTCAGGATCTGGGATGGGAGTGGTCATAGACCTTCCGGAGCCGGCGGGCGTCGACGTGCGAGTACACCTGGGTGGTCGAGAGCGAGCTGTGCCCGAGCAGCTCCTGGATCACGCGCAGGTCGGCGCCGCCCTCGAGCAGGTGGGTGGCGAAGGCGTGACGGAGCCGGTGGGGGTGGGGGACGAGCCTGCGGAGCGCGCTCGTGTCCAGACGGCGGCCGCGCGTGGAGAGAAAGAGCGCGTTCTCCGCGCCCCGGGCCAGCTCCGGGCGCGCGTCGACGCACGTAGCGCGCGAGCCAGAGCGCGGCCTCCTCGCCCAGCGGGACGGTGCGCTCCTTCCCGCCCTTGCCGCGTACGTGCACGAGCTCCTGTTCAAAGTCGACGTCGGCGAGGTCGAGGTCGACCGCCTCGCGGCTGCGCAGGCCGGCCGAGTAGACGAGCTCCACGAGCGCGCGGTTGCGCAGTGCGAGCGGGCCGTCGCCCGCGAGCGACTCGAGCAGGCCGTCGACCTCGTCGGCCTTCGGTGCGTCCGGCAGGCGGCGTGGGCGGCGCGGGCCTGCGATCGCCTCGGGCACCCGGCCGGCGCCGAGCGTGAAGCGCAGGAGCGAGCGCACGGCGGCCAGCCTGCGCGCGATCGTGGCGGGCGCGAGCCTGCGCGGGCGGCCGCGCCCCAGCTCTGCGGTGTACTCGGCGAGGACGCGGGCGTCGACCTCGTCGAGCGCGAGGCGCCGATCCTCGAGCCAGTCGGCGAACGGCGCCAGGTCGAAGCGGTACGCCCGCCGCGTCGCGTCCGAGAGCGACGGACTGGCCAGAAAACGCTCGATTGCGGTGCGAGTCTCCACGACAGGCACGATTCGCGGCCGTGCGACCCGCGTCCTGCTTAATCGCGCTCTTGCTGCTCGCCCTCGCCGGCGGGTCGGCGGACGGCGCCGGCGAGGCGATCCGCGTCCTGGACGGCTTTCGCGTCGAGGTCTACGCGGGCGGGCTCGACCGGCCGACGGCACTCGCGTGGGGCCCGGGTGGGTCGCTCTACGCGACACAGGAGGGCGGTGCGGTCGTCCGCGTGAAGCCGCGCAGGACGATCGCGAAAGGCTTTCGCACGCCGCTCGGGCTGGCGTGGGACGGTGGCCGGTTGTTCGTCTCCGCCCAGGGTGCGCTCTGGCGGATCGAGCGCGGGCGGCGGCGCGCGGTCGTGTCGGGGCTCCCGTTCGGCCGGCACCAGCAGGACAACGTCGTCGTCCACCGCGGGCGCCTCTACTTCGGCAACGGCTCCACCTGCGACGCCTGCGCCGAGAAGAGCCGTCTCTCGGCGGCCGTGCTGTCCGTGCGGCCGGACGGCCGCGATCTGCGCGTAGTCGCCCGCGGCCTGCGCAACCCCTTCGGCCTCGCGGTGGACCCAGCCACCGGCCGCCTGTACGCGTCGGTGAACGAGCGTGACGGCCTCGGGGACGGCGAGCCGGCCGAGACGGTGGTCGAGATCCGCCAGGGGCGCCGTTTCGGGTGGCCGGCCTGCTGGCCGAGCTACCGTCGCAAGCGGCTCACCGGTGCCTGCGCCGGCGTCACCCGTCCGCTGGGCTATCTGGAGCCGCACTCGTCGGCGGACGGCCTCGCCGTGTACCGGGGCGAGTCGTTCGGCGAGGACTACCTCGGGAACCTCTTCGTGGCCGAGTGGGGCCAGTATGCGAGCAGGCGGCGCGGGCGCAAGCTGAGCCGCGTGGTGCTCCGCTCCGGGCGTCCGGGGACGGTCTCGACGTTCGCCTCGGGCTTCGAGCACCCGATCGCCGTGACGGTCGATCCGCTCGGGGCTCTACTCGTCGCCGACTACGGGCGGGGCACCATCTTTCGGATCCAAGCTCGTGGGAATCGGTAAGGTCAAGCCCCCGATGGCGATCACCACCGAGGTTGAAGGTCGCGGCGGGCTCGATGACCACGGCATCAGCACGACGGGCGAGGTTTTCGAGAACCCGACCACGTCCCTGCTCTACATGCACGCCCTCGC
Source organism: uncultured Actinomycetes bacterium (assembly GCA_963733845.1). Classification (GTDB taxonomy): domain Bacteria; phylum Actinomycetota; class Thermoleophilia; order Gaiellales; family Gaiellaceae; genus DATFQE01. Next base: position 6,869 of record CAVTEM010000004.1, on the reverse strand, counting down.
GCGAGGCGACGCGCGCCTGGCCGAGGGCGGGCCGCTCGTCGTCGACACCGGCCGTCACACCGGCCGCTCGCCCAAGGCGAAGTTCGTCGTGCGTGAGCCCGGCTCGGAGGAGCGGATCTGGTGGGGCGATGTCAACCAGGAGACCTCCGAGGAGCATTTCGAGGGCCTGCGCGACAAGGTCGCCGAGTACCTGGGCACCCAGGATCTCTACGTCGTCAACGCCTTTGCCGGGGCCGATCCCGAACACCGCATCGCGGTTCGAGTCATCACGTACAGCCCGTGGCACGCGCTCTTCGCGAAGACGCTCTTCATCGATCCCTCCGAGGAGGAGCTCGAGGAGTTCGAGCCGAGTGCGCTCGTGCTGCACGCGCCCGCCGTCGAGGCCGACCCGGCAGAGGACGGGACCCGAAGCGCGACCTTCGTGGTCGTGCACCCGACGCGCGGAGAGGTGGTGATCGGGGGCACCCAGTACGCCGGCGAGATCAAGAAGTCGATCTTCACGCTGATGAACGACCGGCTGCCGCTGGACGACGTCTTCCCGATGCACTGCTCGGCGAACGTGGACGACGACGGCCACGTGGCCGTCTTCTTCGGGCTTTCCGGCACGGGTAAGACGACGCTCTCGGCCGACCCCTCACGCCACCTGATCGGTGACGACGAGCACGGCTGGAGCAGCGACGGCCTCTTCAACATGGAGGGCGGCTGCTACGCCAAGATGATCCGCCTCTCCGCCGAGGCCGAGCCGCAGATCTTCAAGACGACTCGCACCTTCGGAACCATCCTCGAGAACGTGGTCGTGGACGAGCGCGGCATCGTCGACCTCGACGACGACTCCAAGACCGAGAACACGCGCGGCGCCTACAAGCTCGAGCAGATCGACAACGCGCTCCCCTCCAAGCGCGCCGGGCATCCCTCCTCGGTCGTCTTCCTGACCGCCGACGCCTTCGGGATCCTCCCGCCGCTCGCGCGCCTGAGCCGCGAGCAGGCGATGTTCTACTTCCTGTCCGGGTTCACGGCGAAGCTCGCCGGCACCGAGATCGGGGTCAAGGAGCCGCAGCCGACCTTCTCCGCCTGCTTCGGCGCGCCTTTCCTGCCGCAGCCGCCGGCCGTGTATGCCCATATGCTCGGCGACAAGCTCGACGAGCACGGCTCGACAGTCTGGCTCGTCAACACCGGCTGGACCGGCGGTCAGTACGGCGAGGGCGAGCGGATGCCGATCTCGGCGACGCGCGCGTTGCTGACGGCTGCGCTCTCGGGCCGGCTCGACGGCGCCGCGTACCGCACGGACGAGCTGTTCGGCTTCGAGGTGCCGACATCGGTCCCGGGCGTCGATTCGGCGCTGCTCGACCCGCGCTCGACCTGGGCCGACCCGGTCGCATACGACGAGCGGGCACGCGAGCTCGCGCAGATGTTCCGCGACAACTTCGCCAAGTTCGCTGGCGAGGCGGGCGAGGCGGTCGCGGCCGCCGGGCCGCGCGTCTAGCGCGCTGCCCTCATCCGACACGGCTGCGCAGGTCATGTCCAGGGGTCTGGCCCCCGGACCTGGCCGGTTTGGGCATGGCGATCGTGACGGCTTCGTCACAAGTCGTCCACAGCGCCGGCTCGCGCGGACTTGCGTGCGGCCTCCCGCGGCCAGGGTGACGGCCTGGTGGCCCACTCGGAGCGGGTAGCGCCGCCACCGTCCGCCTGCGCTCGCATGCTTTGCAACGACGCGTTACATGACGCCGTTCAGGTAGCGTCACCCCGCAGTGGAAGCCGTACACGACGTGCTCGTCGTCGGGGCCGGTTGCGCCGGTATGCGCGCGGCGATCGAGGCTCACGACTCGGGCGCCGACGTCGCGCTCCTCTCGAAGATCCATCCGGTTCGCAGCCATTCGGGCGCGGCCGAGGGCGGGATCAACGCGGCGCTCGGAAACGCGTCGGAGGACGACCCCGAGAAGCACACCTTCGACACGGTCAAGGGCTCGGACTACCTGGGCGACCAGGACGCGATCGAGATCCTCTGCGTCGAGGCGCCCGACGACGTCTACCAGCTGGAGAACTGGGGCGCGGTCTTCTCGCGCACGGAGGACGGCCGGATCGCGCAGCGCCCGTTCGGCGCAGCCGGCGAGCCGCGCACCGCCTACGCGGCCGACATCACCGGGCACGTGCTCGTCCACGTGCTCTACGAGCAGGTGATGAAGCGCTCGATTCCGGCCTACGAGGAGTACTTCGCGTGGAAGCTCGTCGTCGAGGACGACCGCTGCCAGGGCGTGATCGCGTGGGACGTCGTCGACGGCGGCGTGAAGACGATCGGCGCGAAGACGGTGATCCTCTGCACCGGGGGCGCCGGCCGCCTCTACGTCGGCACCACCAACGCGTACTCCTGCACCGGCGACGGGATGTCGTTGGCGCTCCGCGTCGGCGTCCCGCTCAAGGACATGGAGATGATGCAGTTCCACCCGACGACCCTGTCGCCGACCGGGATCCTGATCACCGAGGGGTGTCGTGGCGAGGGCGCCTACCTGCTCAACTCCGAGGGCGAACGCTTCCTCAAGGACTACGCGCCGAACGCGATGGAGCTCGCGAGCCGCGACGTGATCTCGCGCGCGGAACAGACCGAGATCGACGAGGGGCGAGGCGTCGACGGCAGCGTCCTGCTGGATCTACGCCACCTCGGCGCGGAGAAGATCATCGAGCGGCTCCACGGCACGCGCGAGCTGTCCATGACGTACGCGCTCGTGGATCCGATCCACGAGCCGATCCCCGTCCGGCCGGGCGCGCACTACCACATGGGCGGAGTGGACACGGACGTCTGGGGCCAGACCGAGCTGACGGGCCTGTACGCGGCCGGCGAGTGCGCGTGCGTCTCCGTGCACGGCGCCAACCGGCTCGGCGGCAACGCCCTGATGGAGACGATCACGTTCGGCCGCCGCGTGGGGCAGCATGCGGCCGACTGGGCGCTGACGCACACCACCGTCGCCGTGCCCGAGTCGCAGCAGGCCGATGCCGAGCGCGAGCTCAAGAAGCTGCTCGCCCGCAAGAAGGGCGAGCGTCCGTGGGCGATCCGCGACGAGCTCGCGTCGACGATGCACGAGAACTTCGGCGTCTTCCGGCGCGAGGCCCAGATGAAGAAGCAGGGCAAGATCATCGCCCGCCTCCGGGAGCGGTACGAGAACGTCGTCGTCGAGGACAAGGGGACGCTCTTCAACAACGACGTCACGCAGGCGCTGGAGCTCGGGTTCCTGCTCGACCTGGCCGAGTGCATGATTCCCGCCGGCATCGAGCGCCGGGAGAGCCGAGGGGCCCACGCACGCCCCTACGACTACCCCGAGCGCGACGACGAGAAGTTCCTCAAGCACACGCTGACGAGGCTCGTGGACGGCAAGGTCCAGCTCGACTGGAAGCCGGTCACGATCACCCGCTTCCCGCCACAGGAGAGGACGTACTGATGGCCAAGACCGCAGCCGAGACGTACGCGACGATCGACGTGCGCCTGAAGGTCTGGCGCTACGACTCGCGCTCGGGCGAGCGCAGGCTCGAGGAGTTCGAGGTCGAGGCGCCCGAGTGGGCGTGCCTGCTCGACGTGCTCGACATCATCAAGGACAAGCACGACGGGACGCTCGCGTTCCGCAAGAGCTGCCGGATGATGATCTGCGGCTCGTGCGGGATGCGGATGGACGGCAAGGCCGTCCTGGCGTGTAAGGAGCGGATGGCGCCGATCGTCGAAGCGGGCCACGTGCCGGTGATCTCGGCGATGGGGAACCTGCCGATCGTCAAGGACCTCGTCGTGGACATGGCTCCGTTCTGGAACAAGATCCGCGCGGTCAAGCCGTGGCTCGACCCCGGCTACGACGAGATCCAGGAAAAGGAGCGGATCGCCTCACAGCAGCAGATGAACGCGATCCAGAAGGAATCGCTCTGCATCATGTGCGGCTGCTGCGTCAGCGAGTGCAACTCGATGGAGGCCGATCCCGCCTTCCTCGGGCCGGCCGCGCTGGCGAAGGGGTTCCGGTTCGTCGGCGACCCGCGCGAGGGCGCGAAGGTCGAGCGTCTCGTCGAGTACAACGGCGAGCACGGGATCTGGGACTGCACGCGCTGCTACTTCTGCAACGAGCGCTGCCCCAAGGGAGTCGACCCGCGCGACGCGATCGCCAAGCTGGGCGCCGAGTCGATGAAGGAGGGGATCGAGCACGACATGGGCGCCAAGCACGCCAAGTGGTTCATCCGCTCGGCCTATACGACCGGCTGGCTGCGCGAGACCGAGCTCGTCCCGAAGACGCAGGGGATCATCGCCGCGATCAAGCAAACCGGCTTCGCGATGGGGCTCGCGAGGAAGGGCAAGGTGCCGCCGCCCTTCCCGCCGCACGTGGCGGACAAGATCTCCGAGGCACGAGGCCTTCACGACCTCGTGCAGCGCGAGGGCGTACGCGGGGCGGCAGGGATCATCCAGCTCGAGCGTCCGCTCGCGCGGGCCGAGCACGAGGCGCACGGCTCGGGCGTCCTCAGCGCGGAGTCGACCCCGGGCGTCGAGCCGCCGGCGGCGGGGGACTGATGAAGGTCGCCTACTACAAGGGCTGCCTCGCCTCGCTGTCCGCGAAGGAGCTCGACATCTCGACGCAGGCGCTCGCCCCCAGGGTCGAGCTCGAGCTCGAGGAGCTCGACGCGGTCACGTGCTGCGGCGCAGGGGACATCCACGAGGCGGAGCCCGACTACTACCTGCACCTGAACGCGCGGATCCTCGCGTACGCGGAGGCGACGGGCTCGGATCTCCTGATGACGGTCTGCAACGTGTGCACGCTCAACCTGCGCCAGGCGAACCTCGCGCTGCAGAACGACGAGGAGCTGCTCGCGCGCGTGAACAGGAACCTCGAGGCCGTCGGCGCCCCGCCCTACTCCGGCGCGGTCGAGGTCAAGCACCTGCTGTGGCTGATCGCCGAGGGGGAACGGTTCGAGCTGCTCAAGGAGACCGCGCACAAGGGGCTCAAGGGCCTGAAGGTGGCGCCGTTCTACGGCTGCCAGATTCTGCGTCCGTCGAAGCTGCTCGGTTTCGAGGACCCGGACCGGCCGCACTCGCTCGAGGCGATCATCCAGGCCTGCGGCGGCGAGCCGATCGACTACCCGGCGAAGATCAAGTGCTGCGGCTTTCCGATCATCCAGGCGCGCGAGGACACGGCGCTGGCGGAGCTGATCCAGCCGCTCGAGCAGGCCTCGGAGGCGGGCGCCGACGCGATGGTCACGCCGTGCCCCCTCTGCCACCTCTCGCTCGACGCCTGGCAGTCGAAGCTGAAGGCTGCGACCGGCAAGGACTTCCAGATGCCGATCCTGCACCTGTCCCAGCTGATCGGCGTCGCGGCCGGGCTCGAGGACTCCGAGCTCAAGTTCAGGCGTCACGTGGTCTCGGTCCAGCCGGTCGAAGAGAAATTGCAGGTTTAGGAGGGCTTGGCGCAACGACGCTGTGTCGCCGGGCCGCGCTGCTCGCCCCGAGGCCGCGTCCTCAGTCGCGCCACGCTACGCGTCCCAGCTACACGGAACGCTCCCTGCGTCCTTGCCTCGGAGCGACCATCGCACCCCGTCGACGAGCGGCGTCACACCAAACCCTCCTGATCGGAGCGCTCGCGGCGGCCGCGGCGGCCGCCGTCTCCTGGGGCTGGTTCGAGGCCGGCTGGGTACGGCTGCGGACGCTCGAGGTTCCACTCGAGGGGCTGCCCGCCGAGCTCGACGGCCTGCGCGTCGCGCACCTGTCCGACTTCCACCTCGGCCTACCGTCGCGCGGCGCCGTCGCGGTCGAGCGGTCGGTCGAATGGGTGGCGGAGCGGAAGCCCGACCTCGTCTGCCTGAGCGGCGATCTGCTCTCGCGCAGCTCGGGCGAAGAGCGGCTGCGCAGGCTGCTCGCACGGCTCCCACAGCCCGCCTACGCGATCCTCGGCAACCACGACTTCGCGATCTCGCGTGACCCGTTCTCGGAGCCGACCGGCGTCCGCGACCTCGCGCCCGTCCGGCTGCTGTCAGATCAGGGCGAGACGATCGAGTTGAGGGGCAGGAGCGTCCACGTTGCCGGCTCCGACCCGCGTGCCCGCTGGTCGAAAGGGCGCAAGCGGCCCGCCGACCTCGCGGTCGACGACGCGGACCTCAGCATCCTCCTCTGCCACTACCCGCAGTCCGTCGACGACCTTCCGCCCGGGGCGTTCGACCTCGTGCTCGCGGGCCACATGCACGACGGCCAGATCAGCATCCCGCACCCGGGCGGGAGGCTCCGGCTCGCCCATCCCAGAGCGCGCTACACGAGCGGCGTCTACCGCCGGCCGGGAGGCGTGCTGCACGTCTCGCCGGGGCTCGGCACGACCTTCGTGCCCTTCAGGTTCTTCGCCCGCCCTGAGGCGACCGAGCTCGTCCTTCGTACACTGCCATCGTGAGCGCTCGCGTCACGGGTCTGACGGGGGCGACCCTCGTGACCGTCCCGTCCGTCTGCCACAGCTGCGTCTGGTGGCAATCTCGCCGCGACGGCGTCGCCAACAAACGGCGCTGGATCGAGCGGGCCGAAGAGGAGTGGGGCGCCTGGGGGACGGTCTACTACGACGACGACGGCCGCGTGCTCGGCTCGATGCAGTACGCACCGGCGCCGCTCTTGCCACGCGCACGCGACCTTCCTGCAGGGCCGGCGTCCGACGACGCGATTCTGATCGCCTGCGCGTATCTCGTGGACGCCGAGAAGCCGTGGGTGCTGCAGTCGCTGTTCCTGGCGGCGATCGGAGATGCTCGAGACCAGCGGGCCGGAGCGCTCGAGACGTTCGCCTACCGCTACCCCGCCGACGAGCCGTTCTCGGAGCGGTTCCAGGTGCACAGGACGGTCTTCCCGCGCGACTTCCTCGCCGACTTCGGCTTCCGCA
>CAVTEM010000003.1:0-70060 GCA_963733845.1 uncultured Actinomycetes bacterium | reverse complement strand
TGGAATCGGCGATCTCCAAGCAGCGCACGGTCAAGTTCGACTACTGGTCGATCAGCCGCGACGAGGAGCGCGAGCGGACGATCAACCCTTACGCGCTGCTGCCCGAGAACGGCGTCTGGTACGTGATCGGCCAGGATCTGGAGGACGAGCGGCGCAAGAAGTTCCGCGTCTCCCGGGTCCGCAGCGACATCCGGCTGGCCACGCGGCGCGAGCGGGACTTCCGGCTGCCCGAGGACTTCGACATCGACGACTACCGCGGCCGGCCGAACTGGCAGGTGGGCGACCTCGTCGGCGAGGCGCGCATCGAGGTCGGCGGCGACACCGCCTGGTGGATCGAGCGCGTCTACGGAAACGCCGGACGCCTCGAGGACGGCGTGTTCGTGACCGAGTACGCGAGCCTGCCGCTGCTCGCCTCCTGGATCCTGCGCCAGGACGGCCGGGCGCAGCCGATGGACCCCCCGAAGCTCAGGACGGAAGTGGAGCGGGCGCTGAGGCGCGTCGCACGCGCTCACGAGGGGCGGCCTCCCGCGATCGCGGATGAGGAGCCGAGCGACGAGCCGGAGCAGGCCGACCGCCCGGCCGGGCCGGTGGCCCCCGAGCGCTTCGGGGTGTTGCAGGCGCTGCTTGCCTATTTGCTCGACCGGTGCGGCGAGCGCACGGAGGCGGAGATCCCCGCGGCGGAACTGGCCGAGCGCTTTCACATCCCGCACGAGTCGCTCGAGGAGCACCTGTCGTTGCTCAACCTCGTCAACTTCGGCGGCGGCTGCTACGCGGTGTACGCCGAGCTGCGGGGCGACACCGTGTTCGTCCTCAAGGAGCTCTTCGGCGACACCTTCCGCTCGCCGCCCAGGCTGACGCCCCTCGAGGCCCGCGCGATCCGCCTCGCACTCGACTTCGTCGGGCCGATGATCGCGGCCGATACGCGCAGCCCGCTCGACAACGTGCGCGCGAAGCTGCAGGAGACCTTCGGCCAGTTCGACCTCACCGGCACCGCCTCCCCCACCTCGGACTCGGCCGAGGAGGGCCTGCTGCGCACGCTGAACGAGGGCATCGGCGCTCACCGCCTGGTCGAGATCGAGTACCAGAAGGAAGGCGACGACGCGCCGACCATCCGGGTCGTCGAGCCGTACACGATCGAGCGGGAGTTGCCCTACTGGTACGTGCATGCCTTCGACCGCTCGCGCGACGCCCAGCGAAGCTTCCGCCTCGACCGCATGCGCGCGGCCTCGGTCACCGACGAGACCTTCGAGCCGCGCCCGGAGTTCCGGCCCGAGCGGCTGCGCGACGCCACGATCGCGCGTATCTGGTACGCACCCGCGATCGCCCGCTGGCGCGTGGAACGGGGAGCGCGCGGCCTCATCGACGGTGCCGCGCTCGCCGACCAGCCCGTCGGGAGCCTGGAATGGCTTGCGGCGGAGATCCTCGGCGCGCGGGGGGACGCGGTCGTGGTCGAGCCTCCCGCCCTGCGTAAGCACGTGGCCGAGCGTGCGCGGGCGCTCCTCGACGAGCTCGCCGCTTCGAAGACGCCGGCCTAAGCGCCGTCGGGCGGGTCGAGCGGCAGCGTCAGGGTGAAGGTGGCACCGCGGTCCGGGGCCGAGTCGACGTCGATCCGGCCGCCGTGCGCTTCCGCGATCGAGCGGGCGATAAAGAGCCCGAGGCCGGTGCCGGGCTTGGTCTTGTCGCCGAGCTTCGCGCGCCCGAACTTCTCGAAGATCAGGCGCTGCTGCTCCGACGGGATGCCCGGCCCGCGATCGGCGACGGCCACCTCCACGCGACCGTTCTCGGACCGGGTGGACACCCGCACCTCGCCGCCTGCCGGCGAGTACTTGACGGCGTTGTCGATCAGGTTCGACAGCACCTGGCGCAGACGCTCCGCATCGCCGCGGACGGTGGGCAGCGTGCCCGCGATCTTCGCGTGCACGGCGACCTCGTCCTGACCCGACTCCGCCGCCGCGGTCGCGGCGCGGACGAGCGCGACCAGGTCGACGTCGCCGAACGAGTAGCTGAACGTCCCCGCTTCGATCCGGGACGTGTCGAGGACGTCTTCGACGAGCGCCGAGAGCCGGGTCGTCTCGTGCACGATCAACCCCAGGAACGACTCGCGTTGCTCGGGCGCGAGCTCCCGCCAGCGCTCGCGCAGGGTCTGGGCCGAGCCGAGCAGCGACGCCATCGGGCTGCGCAGCTCGTGCGAGACGAGCGAGACGAAGTCGGCGCGGAGCGCCGAGAGGCGGCGCAGCTCCTCCACGGTCTCCCGCTCGGCCTCGTAGGCGCGGATGTTCTGCACCGTCGAGCCGAGGAAGCGCCCGAGCAGGGTCAGCAGCTCGATCTCCTGCTCGTCGAACGAGTCCGGCTCGCGACGGACGATCGACAGCATCCCGATCGGCTCCGCGCCAGAGAGCAGCGGCACGACGACGCGGCAGCGCAGCCCGAGGCCGAGGAAGCTCTCCTCCTCAGGGTGGGCGGGATCGGCCATGTCCCGCCGGTAGACGGGTCGACCGGTGCTCAGGACCTGCTCCAGCACCGAGCCGGGGATCGGCGCCCTCGAAGCCGGGCGGGAAGACCTCCTGCGCCGCCACCCCGGCCGTCGCGATCACGCGCGCCGAAGTCTCGTCGGAGAGCACGATCGCGGTCCGATCGAAGGGGACGAGCCCGCGCAGCTCCCGGATGAAGGCGCCGAACGCCTGCTCGATGTCGAGCGAGGAGCTGAGGGCGCGGGCGCAGCTGTTCGCGGCGTCGAGGAGGTCGGCTCGGCGGCCGAGCTCGTCGCGAAGCTGCTCGGCCTCGATCGCCCGCTGCTCGGAGAGTGTTGTGTGCCGGTGGAGACGCTGTACGAGCCAGCCGACGATCAGGCCGGTGATGACGAGAACCCCGACCGGGAAGATGACGTTGTCGAGATTGAATGGACGGTCGAAACTGTCCGAGCTGAGCCGTTCGAACCCCGCGTGCACCGGCAGGTACGCGAGCGAGAGGAGGACGGCGCCGAGGATGCCGTAGCGAAGCGCCGCCTCCACGATCGGGATGAACACGGCCTGACGGATCGGCGTCCCGCTGTCGAACGAGAAGACGAGCACGTACGCGGCGACGACCGCCGCGTCGAAGACGAGCGCCGTGAACCCGACGACCCGCAGTTCCCGGACGGAGAGGTCCCGCCGGCTGAGCCAGAGGAAGACGAGCGCGCCGACGCCGAGCGCGCCGGTCGTCAGCCACGCGACGACCTCGTACGTGCGGCTCGGGTACTCGTCGCCCAGGAGGACGACCTGCAGGAGTGCGAAGGCAAACGCTCCGACCCGCACCCATGCGACCCAGCGCTCGGTCTCGAGCAGGCTGCGCCGGCTCACCCGGTGTCGCCCCGTTCGTCGAGCCGCCTGCACGCCCATTCGGCGTACTCGCGCAGCAGCGGGTCCTCGTCGGTCAGATGGCGCTCGGCGATGGCTCGGTCCTCGGGGCGCCCCGCGTTCCCGAGCGCCACGAGCGCGTTTCGCTTCAGGTAGCGCCCGTCCTTCCTGGGCACGAACAGCCGGCTGTAGTCGTCCGCGAGCTCGTCGGCGTCCCGCTCGAGCCAGTCCACCAGCGACACGTTCGCCTCGGCTCCACCCGGCAAGGGCGTCCCCGCGCGGCGCTTCTCGACTCCGCGGTTCCAGGGGCAGACGTCCTGGCAGATGTCGCAGCCGTAGACGCTTGCGCCGAGCTCCTGTGCGGTAAGGCTCGGGCACGTCGTTGGCGGTCTGCGTCCAGTAGGACAGGCAGCGCGTGGCGTCGAGCGTTCCGGGCTCGTCCAGCGCGCCGGTGGGGCACGCGTCGACGCAGAGGCGGCACGAGCCGCAATCGAGGCCCAGCGGCGGCGAGGGCTCGACCTCAGCAGTCGTGACGAGCGTTCCCAGCACGACCCAGGAGCCGAAGCGGCGCGTGATCAGGAGCGTGTTCTTCCCGTAGAAGCCGACTCCCGCGCGCGCGGCGGCCTCGCGGTCGACGTGCTGGTTCTCGTCCACGAGCACGCGGTAGTCGCCGCCGAGGCGGCGGCCGAGCGAATCGAGCTTCTCGCGCAGCTCCGCGTAGCCGTCCCGCCACGCGTACCGCGGCAGGCGTCCCTCGCCGGGTGCGGGCTCTGGCGCGTCGGCGTAGTAGCAGAGGGCCGCGGAGACGACCGTCCGTGCGCCCTCGAGCAGGCGCTCCGGATGGCACGACTCCTCGGGGCGGGACATCGTGAAGCGCATGTCCGCGAAGAGACCGCGCTCGCGCCGCTCGCGGATGTGCCGCTCCGTCTCGTCGTACGGACCGACCGCGGCGGCTCCGACGACGTCGAGACCGAGCTCGTCGCCCAGCTTCTCCAGGGTCGCGGCCCTCATGGATCGAATTGTGGCGGGTACGATCGCCGCCCGGTGAAGGCGATCCGCATTCACGAGGACGGCGGCCCCGAGGTGCTGCGCTACGAGGACGCTCCCGATCCGGCGCCCGCCGCCGGCGAGCTGCTCATCTCCCTGCGGGCGGCCTCGCTCAACCGGCTCGACCTCTGGGTCCGGCAGGGGCTGCCGTCCGTCCCGAAGCCGCGCATCCTCGGCGCCGACGGCGCCGGGATCGTCGCGGGCCTCGGCGAGGGCGTCGCGGGTTTCGACGTCGGCGACCGCGTCGTGATCAACCCCGGGCTCGAGCACGGCGACGGCCGCATCACCGTGATCGGTGAGCACACCGACGGAACGCACGCCGAGCTGATTGCCGTGCCCGCCGAGAACGTGCATCCCCTCCCCGAACGCCTCTCGTTCGAGGAAGCAGCTGCGTTTCCGCTCGTCTACGAGACCGTCTACCGCATGCTCGTCACGCGCGCCGAGCTCCGCGAGGGCGAGTGGGTGCTGGCGTGGGGAGTCGGCAGCGGGATCGGGACGGCGGCGCTGTCGCTCGCCACGGCGCTCGGCGCGCGCGTGATCGCCACGTCGTCGAGCGACGACAAGCTGGCGAAGGCGGCGGAGCTCGGCGCGGCCGCCACGATCAACCACGCCACGGAGGACGTGGCCGCCCGCGTCAAGGAGGCAACCGGCGGCCACGGGGCCGACGTCGTCGTCGAGCACGTGGGCGAGCAGACCTGGCAGACCTCGCTGGCGGTCGCGGCGCCGGCCGGACGCGTGGCCGTCTGCGGCGCCACGACAGGCCCGAACCCGAAGGCCGCACTCCACCGCGTCTGGTGGAAGCAGCTCTCGATCCTGGGCTCGACCATGGGCACGGCCGCGGACTTCGCGGGAGCCTACGACCTGGTCGCGTCGGGCCGGGCGCCGGTGGTCGTCGACTCCGTCTTCCCGCTGGCCGAGGCACGCGCCGCACACGAACGCATGGAGCGCGGCGAGCACATGGGCAAGATCGTGCTGCGGATCCCCGGCTAGCGCCCCGGTTACACGGGGGTCACGTAGGAGGCCGTCAGGCCCCCGTCGACGAGAAACGTCGCCGCGTTCACGTACGACGACTCGTCGCTCGCCAGGAAGAGCGCCGCGTTGACGATCTCGCGCGGCTTCGCGAGCCGGCCCATCGGCCAGTGCACGCGCCGCCGCTCGTACGCCTCCGGGTCGTCGCCGAAGATCCGCAGCAGGAGCGGCGTCTCGACCGGACCCGGGCACAGCGCGTTCACCCTGATCCCCTGCCGGGCGAACTGGACGCCGAGCTCCCGCGAGAGCGACAGGACCGCGCCCTTCGAGGCCGTGTAGGAGATCTGTGACGTCGCCGCGCCGACGGCCGCGACGAACGAGGCGACGTTGATCACCGACCCGCCTCCGCGCTCGAGCAGATGCGGGATCCCGTACTTGCAGCACAGGTAGACGCCCTTGGTGTTGACGTCCTGCACACGCTGCCACGCGTCGGGCTCGGTCTCGAGGATCGACGCGTCGTCTGCGGGCGAGATGCCGGCGTTGTTGTAGAGGACGTCGATGCCGCCGTAGCGGTCGGCCGTGGCCGCGTACATCGCCTCGACGCTGACCGCGTCGGACACGTCGACCTGGAACGCGAACGCCTCACGCGCTTCACCGGCCGTCGTGTCCGCCGCACCGCCGTCGACGTCCGCCACGCAGACGCTCGCGCCCTCGGCAGAGAACAGGAGCGCCGCCTCGCGCCCCATCCCGCCACCGGCGCCGGTGATCACCGCGACCTTGCCCTCGAGCCTCCCGGCCATCGCTACTCCTCCGTCGACAGGAACACGTTCTTGACCTCGGAGTAGCTCTCCAGGGCGTGCATCCCGAGTTCGCGCCCGAACCCGGATTGCTTGAAACCGCCGAACGGCGTCGACACGCGCACGGAGCTATTGGAGTTGACGGAGAGGACGCCCGAGTCGAGGCCGCGCGCGACCCGCAGCGCACGCGCCCCGTCGCGAGTCCAGATCGAGCCGGACAGGCCGTACGGCGTGTCGTTGGCGAGCCTGATCGCCTCGGCTTCGTCCTCGAAGGGAATCAGGGCGGCGACCGGGCCGAACACCTCCTCACGCGCGACACGGTCGTCGTTGGACGCCTCCACGAGCGTGCAGGGGAACCAGTAGCCGGGACCGTCGGGTACGTTTCCACGAAAGACAACGCTACCGTCGACGTAGGACGACACGGTCTCGCGGTGCTGGGCCGAGATCAGCGGCCCCATCTCGGTGGCCTCGTCGCCCGGGTCGCCCACGCGCACGCCGGCGGTCGCCTCGACGAGCAGCTCGCCGAAGCGATCCCACGCCGAGCGCTGCACGAGGATGCGCGAGCGGGCACAGCAATCCTGGCCGGCGTTGTCGAACACCGCGTACGGCGCCGAAGCCGCGGCCCGCTCCAGGTCGGCGTCCGCGAACACGACGTTCGCCGACTTCCCGCCCAGCTCGAGCGTGACGCGCTTGACGGTGTCCGCCGCGCCGCGCATGACCGAAGCGCCGACCTCGGTGGAGCCTGTGAACGCGATCTTGGCGACGTCGGGGTGCTCGACCAGCCGTTGCCCGACGACGCGGCCCGGGCCGACGACGACGTTGACGACGCCCTCGGGGATCCCCGCCTCGAGGACGAGCTCGGCGAGCCGGAGCGCGGAGAGGGGCGTCAGCTCCGCCGGCTTCAGCACGACGGTGTTCCCGCAGGCGAGCGCGGGCCCGAGCTTCCAGCTCGCGATGTTGAGCGGGAAGTTCCACGGGACGATCAGCCCGCAGACGCCCGAGCGGCTCTCGGAAGGTGAGGTCCACGCCACCGTCGACGGGAATCGTCTCGCCGTGGTGCTTGTCGACCGCGCCCGCGTAGAAGTGGAACACGTTCGCCACCATCCCGACCTCGCCGCGCGCGCCGGCGATCGGCTTGCCGACGTTACGCGACTCGATCCGGGCCAGCTCCTCGGTGTGCTCCTCGACCAGGGTCGCCAGCCGCCGCAGCAGGCGCGCGCGATCGGCGACGCCGACGGCGCGCCAGGCACCGAACGCCGCTCGCGCGCGCACGACGGCGGCGTCCACCTCCTCGATGCCGGCCTGCTCGAGCTCGGCGATCGGCTCCTCCGTGGCCGGATTCACGACCGTGAGCGTCACGACGTGCGCTCCCGGCGAAAGCGCCGAGCCTCCTCGACCAGAGCGGCGAACAGCTCCGAGCTCTCCGCGCGCTCCGGATGCCAGAGCACGCCGAGCGCGAATCGCTTGCCGGGATCCTCGACTGCCTCGACCATCCCGTCGGCCGCCCAGCCGGACTCCTCCAGCCCATGGCCGATGCGGCCGAGCGCCTGATGGTGCTCGCTCGCGACGACGGTCCTCGCGCCGAGCAGCTCGGCGAGTCGCGTTCCCTCGCGCGTGCGGATCTCGTGCATGGACGCGTCTCCGGTGCCGTCGCCGTGGAGCTCGGGCCTCCCGTCCCCCTCGGCGAGATCCTGGACGATGTCGCCGCCGCGCAGCACGTTGAGCAGCTGAGAGCCACGGCAGATCGCGAGCAACGGCAAATCGAGCTCGAGCGCGCCTTCGAGCAGCGCGAGCTCGGCCTGATCCTGCTCGGCGCGGACTCCGGCCGTCGTCGGATGCTGCTCGGCGCCGTAGAGCGCCGAGTCGACGTCGATGCCGCCCGTCACGACCAAACCGTCCAGGCGGTCGAGGGTCTCGTCGACCGCGTCCGCATCGGGTGGGAGTTGGACCGGACGACCGCCGGCGCTCGCGATGGCTCGGACGTAGGCGAACGGCGTCAGCGCCCCGAGCGCGCTCCAGTGGCCCCAGCGCACACTCTCGACGAACGAGGTCACGCCGATCACCGGCTTCTGGTCGGTCATCGGCGCTGCTCCCGGTAGCGGCGCGCCTCGTCGACGAGCCCTTGGAAGAGCGCGAAGTCCTCACCCTCCTCGGGATGCCAGAGCACGCCGACCGCGAAGCGCCTCTCCGGGTCCTCCAGGGCCTCGACGGTCCCGTCGTCGGCCCAGCCGGCCTCGCGGAGGCCGTCGCCGAGCTTCCCGTAGCCCTGGTGGTGGTGCGACTTCACCGGTGCGTGGTCGCCGAGGATGGTCCCCACGCGCGAGCTTGGGTCGAGCCGCACGTCGTGATCGGAGAACTGGCCGGGCTCGTGCTTGTGGCGCTCGTGGCCGAGCTCGTCGGGCAGGTGCTGCACCAGATCCCCGCCCAGCGCGACGTTGAGGAGTTGGGAGCCACGGCACACGGCCAGCACGGGCATGTCCCTTTCGAGGGCTGCGCCGAGCAGGCGCAACTCGGCCTCGTCGCGGAGCGTGTGCGGGACGTCGGTCTGCGGATGCGCGTCGGCGCCGTAGAGCGCCGGGTCGAGGTCGCCGCCCCCCGAGAAGACGATGCCGTCGAGCGCGGCAAGCGTCTCGTCGACGCCGTCGTCGCTCGGCGGGATGACGAGCGCCCGCCCACCGGCCTGCTCCACGGCCTGCACGTAGCTGAGCGGTATGAGCGCGGCTTTCTCCTCCCAGACACCCCAGCGGATCTCCTCCGCATAGGACGTGATCCCGATCAGGGGCCTCATCCGCGCTCGAACAGGCGCTCGCGCTCGTAGCAGGTGACGACCTCGTCGAAGAGGCGCTGCTCGGTGCGCGCGTAGTTCAGGTAGTGGTCGACCACGTCGTCGCCGAGGGCCTCGCGGGCCATCGTGCCGCTCTCGAGCGCCTCGATCGCCTCGCGCAGCGCGTGCGGGAAGCGCTCGGCGTCCGACTCGTACGCGTTCCCCTCCAGTGCGGGCGGCAGCTCGAGCTCGTTCTCGATCCCGTGCAGCCCTGCCGCGACGAGGGCCGCGAACGCGAGGTACGGATTGACGTCGCCGCCCGGAATGCGCGTCTCGGTGCGGAGCGCGTCGCCGTGACCGACGATTCGAAAGCCGCACGTGCGGTTGTCGTGGCCCCACGCGAGCGTCGTGGGCGCCCAGCTTCCGGCCGCGTAGCGCTTGTACGAGTTGATCGTCGGCGCCATGAAGACCGCGAGCTCGCGCAGGCACGCGATGTGTCCCGCGAGGTAGTGCTTGAAGACGTCGGACTCGCCGGCGAACGCGTTCCGGTCCTCGCGCCAGAGACTGGAGTGAATGTGGCACGAGTTGCCGATCCAGGTGTGGTCGGGCTTGGCCATGAAGGTGATCGAGCAGCCGTTCAGGTGCGCGATCTCCTTGGCGCCGTTCTTGTAGATCACGTGGTTGTCGGCCATCGTGACGGCGTCCGCGTAGCGGAAGTTGATCTCCTGCTGCCCCGGCCACGCCTCGCCCTTCGAGGTCTCGACCCGGATGCCGGCGGCGTGCATCCCGTTGCGGATCTGGCGGATGAGCGGCTCGTCGTAGGTGGTCGCGAGCACGTGGTAGTCGAGGATGTACGGGACCGACGGCGTGAGCTCGCGGTAGTGCTTGGCGTGTGCTTCGGAGTAGCTCTCCCGCAGGAGGTAGAACTCGAGCTCCGAGCCGATCATCGGCGTGTAGCCGAGGCTCTCGGCCCGCTCGACCTGCGCCTTCAGAACCTGACGCGGCGACGGCGCGACCGGCGAGCCGTCGAGCCAGCCGACGTCGCAGAGGACGAGCGCCGTCGCCTCGAGCCAGGGGATCCGGCGCAGCGTGCCGAGGTCGGGAGCGAGCCGGAAGTCGCCGTATCCCTGCTCCCAGCTCGCGATGCCGTAGCCCGGCACGGGGTCCATCTCCATCTCGAGGGCGAGCAGGTAGTTGCAGCCCTCGACGCCGTGGTCGAGCGCGTCCTCCAGGAAGAACTCGGCGTGCAGGCGCTTGCCCATCAGGCGCCCCTGCATGTCCGTGAAGGCGACGACGACCGTGTCGATCGCGCCACTCTCGACGTCGCTCCGCAGCTCCTCGACGCTCAGCACGAAACGGACTCTAATCCGCGCCCCGTGTCTAGGATCGGTGCTTCGTGGACGTCGAGAAGATCGCCGCGCGCGTCTGGCCCGGGCGGCGGGTCGACGTCGAGCCGCTAGGCGGCGGCATCACCAACCGCAATTTTCGGGTCGATTGCGACGGCCGCGCCTACGTGCTCCGTATCGGCGGCAAGGACACCCACCTGCTCGGCATCGACCGGCGGGCCGAGTACCGGGCTGCGACCGTGGCGGCCTCGATCGGCGTCGGCCCGGAGGTAGTGGCTTTCGTCGAGCCCGAGGGCTACCTCGTGACTCAGTTCGTCGGAGGGCGCGCCCGCGCCGCCCGAGGAGATCCGGCGGCCCGACGTGCTCGTCGAGACGGTCGGCCTGCTGCGGCGGGTGCACGAGGGGCCGCGGATCCCGGCGCGGTTCGACTCGTTCCGGGTCGTCGAGGCGTACCGCGCCAGCGCTCGTGGCTCACGGCGTGGTCGTACCCGCCTCGTACGAGGACGCGAAGGAGGTGGCCGATCGGATCGAGGCCTCGCTGGGCGGCCGGCGCGAGGTGCCGTGCCACAACGACCTGCTGAACGCGAACTTCATCCGCACTCCCGACGACGGGATCCGCATCGTCGACTGGGAGTACGCGGGCATGGGCGACCGCTTCTTCGACCTCGCCAACTTCGCGGTCAACCACGACTTCGAGCCCGCGGACGACGAACGGTTGCTCGAGGCGTACTTCGGCGAGGTGCACGCAGCGAAGGCCGCGCACCTGCAGCTGATGAAGTTCATGTCCGACTTTCGCGAGGCGATGTGGGGCGTCCTCCAGCAGGGCATCTCTGAGCTGGACTTCGACTTCGCGGGCTACGCCGACCGCCACTTCACGCGGCTCCGGAGCACCGCGGAGAGCCGCGCCTTCACCGACGCGCTCGCGGCCGTGGGTCACCCCACCCACCACCCCCCACCCACCCGGGGGAGATCAGGAGGGTAGGTGGTCGCGGCGCACACAGGTGTGCCGGCTTCGTTCAAAGCGTGTGTCGATGCGTCCACAAGGGCAGAGCGTGATGTCCAGCGTCGTCTCACCTCGCATCGGGCGCCGTGCATTGCCTCGCCGATTGGTGCAAGAGAGTGCGCGGATCGGCGCGAGGTCCGCGCTCGGGTGAACCCCCGGCTGCGCGTCCTGCCCTCAGCCGGCGCCGAGCGCAGCCAGCACCGCGTCGTGCAAGAGGCCGTTGCTCGAGACGGCGTTGCCGCCGTCCGGCCGGGCGGCGTCCGTGAAGTCGCTGAAGCGGCCGCCGGCCTCCTCGACGATCAGCTGCACGGCCGCGAGGTCCCAGAGGTTCACGGCGGCCTCGACGGCGAAGTCGAGCCTGCCCTCGGCGACGAGCATGTGCTGCCAGAAATCGCCGTAGGCGCGCTCCATCCAGGCCCGCTCGGACAGCGCTCGAAGGGCCTTGCCGAGCCCTCGCTTGTCGAAGCTGTGGACGCCCGCGTGCGAGAACGAAGCCTCCTCCAGCGTGGCAACCGAGGAGACGCGGATCGGCTGGTGGTTCGCGAACGCGCCTTCGCCACGACTCGCCCACCAGCGCGTCTCCAGGGCCGGCGCGGACGCCACGGCGGCGACGATCGAACCCTCGCGCTCGAGCGCGATCAGCGTCGCCCAGAGGGGGATCCCGCGCACGTAGTGCTTCGTCCCGTCGATCGGGTCGAGGATCCAGCGGGCATCGCCCACGCCCTCGGCGCCGAACTCCTCCCCCACCACAGCCTCGCCCGGCCGTTCCCGCTCGATCGCGGCGCGCAACGCCTCCTCGGCGGCGCGATCGGCCACCGACACCGGCGTCAGGTCGGATTTCGTCTCCACTTCGAGCTCGGGCGAGCGGAAGTGGCGCATCGTGATCGCGTCAGCGGTGTCGGCCAGCGTGAGCGCGAAAGCCAGATCGGAATCCACGCGCCGATCGTATGAGAGGTTTGCGCGATGCGTGACCGAGCGCGCGTGGTCGTGATCGGCGGCGGCGTCGGCGGCTGCGCGATCCTCTACTGGCTGACGAAGCTCGGCTGGGACGACGTCTTGCTCGTCGAGCGCGCCGACCTCACGAGCGGCTCCACCTTCCACTCGGCCGGCCTGGTCGGCCAGCTGCGCGGCTCGCTCAGTCTCACGAAGATGATGATGAGCTCGGTCGAGCTCTACCGGACGCTCGGCGACGAGGTGGGGCTCGAGACGGGCTGGCACGAGGTCGGCTCGCTCCGCCTCGCCTCGTCGGAGGAGCGGATGGAGGAGATCGCCCGCCAGGCCGGCTGGGCGAAGACGTTCGGCCTGCCGTTGGAGCTGGTCTCGGCCGACGAGGCGCAGCGGCTGTTCCCGCCGATGTCCACCGACGGAGTGCTGGGCGCCGCCTATCTCCCCACCGACGGTTACATCGACCCGAGCCAGCTGACCTTCGCGCTGGCGGAGGGGGCCCGGCGAGGCGGCGCCGAGATCGCGACCAATACGCGAGTGACAGGGATCGAGCTCGAGCGGAACCGCGTCCGTGGAGTCGAGACCGACCAGGGTCGAGTCGAGACCGAGACGGTGGTGGACGCGGGCGGGATGTTCGCAGCGGAGCTCGGCGCGCTCGCCGGAGTGATCGTCCCCGTCGTCCCGATGGCGCACGAGTACCTGATCACGCGCCCGGCCGGCCTGCCACTCGACCTGCCGACGATGCGCGACCCCTCCCTGCTCGTCTACTTCCGCGGCGAGTCCGGCGGCCTGGTCATGGGCGGCTACGAGCGCAACCCCGCGCCGTGGGGCCTCGACGGGATTCCGCGCGACTTCAACGGCCAGCTCCTGGAGGAGGACTGGGAGCGCTTCGAGGAGCTGATGCAGAACGCGGTCGTCCGGGTGCCCGCGCTCGCCGACGCCGAGGTCGTACGCCTCGTCAACGGCCCGGAGGCCTTCACGCCCGACGGCGAGTTCATCCTCGGCCCCACCGACGTCCACGGCTTCTGGGTCGCCGCCGGCTTCTGCGCGCACGGCCTCGCGGGGGCGGGCGGGATGGGCAAGCTCGTCGCGGAGTGGATCGTCGAGGAGCTGCCGAGCCTCGACGTCTGGGAGATGGATTCGCGCCGCTTCGGAGCGCACTACGCGAGCCGCGAGTACACGCTCGCCCGCACGCTCGAGGTCTACTCCACCTACTACGACGTGAAGTACCCCGGCCACGAGCGGCAGGCAGGCCGGCCGCTGCGGCTCTCGCCCGCCTACGCTCGCCTGAAGGAGCTCGGCGCCTCGTTCGGCGAGAAGTCGGGCTGGGAGCGCGCGAACTGGTTCGAGCCGAACGCGGCCGACGGAGACGAGTCGCTGCGGCCCGGCGGCTGGGCCGGGCGCCACTGGTCGCCCGCGATCGAGGCGGAGCACCGCGCCGTCCGCGAGACCGCCGCGCTCTTCGACGAGACGTCGTTCGCGAAGATCGAGGTGGCCGGACGGGGTGCGGCCGACTTCCTCGAGCGCCTGTGCGACAACCGGGTCGCGCGGGAGGTCGGCGCAGATCACCTACACGCAGATGCTGAACCGCCGCGGCGGGATCGAGTGCGACTTCACGGTCACCCGGCTCGCCGAAGACCGCTTCCGGATCGTCACCGGCACGGCGTTCGGGCGCCACGACCTCGCCTGGATCTCGTCACACGCGCCCGACGACGGCTCCGTCACGGTCGACGACGTCACGTCGCGGTTCGCCTGCCTCGGGATCTGGGGCCCGAACGCGCGCGAGATCCTGCAGCCGCTCACGACCGCCGACCTCGCGAACGACGCCTTCCCGTACATGCGCGCGCGTCAGCTGGCGATCGGGCCGGTCCCCTGCCTCGCCCTCCGCGTGACCTACGTCGGCGAGCTCGGCTGGGAGCTCTACTGCCCGGCCGAGTTCGGCCTCGCGCTCTGGGACGCGATCTGGGACAGCGGCCGGGCCACGGCCTCGTCGCCGGCGGCTACAAGGCGATCGACTCGTGCCGGCTCGAGAAGGGCTACCGGGTCTGGGGCGCCGACATCACGCCGGACGACACCCCGTACGAGGCCGGGCTCGGCTTCGCGGTGAAGCTCGACAAGGGCGACTTCATCGGCTCGCGACGCGCTCCTCGGCAAGCAGGAGCCGGAACGGAGGCTCGCGTGCCTCGTGCTCGACGAACCGCGCGCGGTCGCGCTCGGCTCGGAGCCGGTGCGCGTCGGCAACCGCCTGGTCGGCCGGGTCACGAGCGGCGGCTACGGCTACACGGTGGGCCGGTCGATCGCCTACGCCTACCTCCCCGCCGGCTCCGCGACGCCCGGGACTGCGGTCGAGGTCGAGATCTTCGGATCCTGGATCGAGGGCGAGGTCGCCGAGGAGCCCTTGTACGACCGGGCCGGATCGCGCATCCGTTCCTAGCCGCCGTGGCGGATTGACAGGAATCGCACGAGCGTGGGTGAATGCCCGTCTTGCAGACGTCATCTTCACCTGAGGAACGGAGGCTGCATTGAGCACGGAACCTGCGGCTGCGACACCCGCGCACTCGGACGACGAGAGCACTCTCCACAAGCTCGGTTACGCCCAGGTGCTGCTCCGGGGGATGGGCGGGTTCGAGAACTTCGCCATCTCCTTCACGATCATCTCGATCCTCGCCGGGTGCCTCACCTCGTACTACATCGCCTTCGGGCAGGGCGGCCCCGTCGCCGTTACGTGGGGCTGGCTCCTGGTCGGGCTGATGAGCACCATCGTGGCGCTCGCGATGGCGGAGATCGCCTCCGCCTATCCGACCGCCGGCGGCCTCTACTACTGGGCGTCCAAGCTCGGTAGCCCGGCGTGGGGCTGGTTCACCGGCTGGTTCAACCTGATTGGCCAGATCGCCGTCACCGCGGCGATCGGGTACGGCCTGCGCCACGTTCGGGACCGCGCTCCTGAACTTCTGGTTCGACTACCCGAACGAGAAGGAGTACATCTACCTGCTCTACGCGATCTTCCTAGCGCGTGGCGGCGGCGATCAACCTGATGAACGTCAGCATCACGGCGCTGCTGAACAAGATCTCGGCCTACTGGCACATGATCGGCGTGGCCGTGATCGTCGGGATCCTGCTGATCGTCCCCGACAACCACCAGTCGCTCGGCTACGCCTTCGGCGAGACCGTCAACGCGACCGGCTTCGGGAACGGCACCGAGAACTTCGGCAGCTTCGTGTTCATCTACGTCTTCCTGACGGGGCTCCTGATGGCGCAGTACACGATCACCGGCTTCGACGCGTCGGCGCACATGGCCGAGGAGACACGGGATGCCTCGCGCATGGCCGCCGTCGGCATGTACATGTCGGTCGTCGCCTCGGTGATCTTCGGCTTCGTGCTGCTGCTCGCCGTGACGCTCGCGATCCCGAGCACCGAGGGGGCGATCGAGAACATCGGCTTCCTCGTCCCCTGGAGCTGGGCCGAGTCGATGGGCCAGGGATGGGCAGAATTCCTGCTCTTCATCTGCGTCATCGCGCAGTTCTTCTGCGTGACCGCATCGATCACGTCGTCCTCGCGCATGCTGTTCGCGTTCTCGCGCGACGGAGCCGTCCCGGGTCACAGGCTGTGGCGGCAGGTCGGCAAGAACCGCGTGCCTCAGATCGCCGTGCTGGCGATCGTCGTGGCGTCGGCGCTGATCATGGTGCCCGCGTACTGGAACTACCTCGTCGGCTACCTGGTCGGCACGGGCATCGCGGTGATCGGCCTCTACATCGCATTCATCCTGCCGGTGTTCCTGCGCTTCCGGATGGGCGACAAGTTCGAGCACGGGGCCTGGAGCCTCGGCCGGCACTACAAGTGGATCGACCTGATCGCGATCCTCTGGGTCGCGTTCATCACGATCATCTTCCTGCTGCCGCCCTACAAGTCGAGCGTGCCGTGGGCAGACGAGTTCACCTGGGAGGCGCTCAACTACGCGCCGATCCTCATGGGCGGAGCGCTGCTCCTGTTCGGAGGCTGGTATGCCCTCTCGGCCAAGAAGTGGTTCAAGGGGCCCGTGCGCCAGGGCACCGAGGAAGAGCTCGAGCAGATCGAGCGTCAGTTCGAGACAGGCGGGCCTGCCGCGTCGGCCTCGCGGGCGAGCTAGTCGCTCTGGACCGATTGGAGAGCGGGGCTTCGGCCCCGCTCTTCGGTAAGACTTGGCGGAACGACGCTGAGCCGAGCGGCGCTCCACCAAGCCCTTCTACCCGAAGCCGAGGATGAACTTGGCGTCGTCGGACATCCTCTCCGGCGACCAGGGCGGGCTCCAGGTCAGCTCGGCCTCGACCTCCTCGACACCGGGCACCTGGGCCGCGAACTCCTCGATCTGCTCGTGGATCATCGGGCCGACGGGGCAGCCCATCGAGGTGAGGCTGTACGTGACGTGCACCTTCGCGCCTTCGACCTCGACGTCGTACATGAGCCCGAGCTCGACGATGTCCATCCCGAGCTCCGGATCCTCGACCTGGCGCAGCGCCTCGACGACTTCTTCCTTGGTTGGCATGCCACCCAGTGTAGTTCCGCGCCCGCGTTCGACTCGTCGCCTATCCTCGGCCGGTGATCCGGGTCTGCGTCGCGGGCGTCACCGGCTGGACGGGCGGCGCCGTCGCCGAGGCGGTCGAAGCGGCGCCGGATCTCGAGCTGATCGCGGGGGTCTCGCGTTCCGCTCCCGGGAGCTTCTCCTCGGTCGACGAGGCACTCGATGCCGTTGCGGCCGACGTGCTGGTCGACTACACGCACGCCAGCGTCGTCAAGCAGAACGTCCTCGCGGCGATCGAGCGCGGCGTGGGCGTCGTCGTCGGCTCGAGCGGCCTGTCCTCGGCCGACTACGCGGAGATCGGCGCACTGGCCGTCGAGAAGGGTGTCGGCGTAGTCGCCGCGGGCAACTTCTCCCTCACCGCAGCGCTGCTCCTGCGCTTCGCGGGCGAGGCCGCGCGGCACCTGGAGTCGTGGGAGGTGATCGACTACGCGAGCCTCGGCAAGCCCGACGCTCCGAGCGGCACCTCGCGTGAGCTCGCGGAGCGGCTCGGAGACGTGCGTACGCCTGCCGTCGGTGTCCCACTCGACGAAACCACCGGCGCGCGCGAGGCGCGAGGCGCGAGCGTGGCCGGGACGCAGGTGCACTCGCTCCGGCTGCCCAGCTTCAGCGTGTCGACCGAGATCGTCTTCGCCGCCGAGGGCGAGCGGCTCTCGATCCGCCACGACGCCGGCGAAAGCCCGGCGCCGTACGTCGCCGGGACGCTGCTTGCGATCCGGGCGGTTCCGGACCGGGTCGGCTTGACGCGCGGGCTCGACTCCCTGTTGAGCTGATCGGAGCGGCGCGCCTAGAAGCCGGTGAGACGGACCTCTTCGCGCCGCTCGCGCCCCATGAAGTGGATGCCGTCCACGAAGCGCACCCAGTTGCAGTAGGTGCACATCACGAGCGAGTGGCTGCGGGCGCTGTCGGCCAGGTAGCGGACGCCGCGGAGGAGGTCGCCGTTGGAGACGCCGGTCGCCGCCACGACGACGTTCGCCGGCGCCAGCTCCTCGAGCGTGAAGACGCGGTCGAGGTCCTCGATCCCGTGCTCGCGGGCCTCGACGATCTCGCGCCGCGAGGTCGGCCAGAGCTGCGCCTGCAGCTCGCCGCCCAGGCAGCGGAGCGCGGCCGCGGCGAGGACGGCCTGGCGGGTGCCGCCGATCCCGATCGCGAGGTGGTCGTTCGTCCCGCGGATCGCGGCGGAGATGCTCGCGGTGACGTCGCCGTCCTGGATCAGCTTGATCCGGGCGCCGGCCTGGCGAATCTCCTCCACCAGGTCGTGGTGGCGCGGCCGGTCGAGCACGATCGTCGTGATGTCTGCGACCCTGCGGCCGAAGGCGTCCGCGATCGCCTGGATGTTCTCGGCGATCGGCCTGGTCAGGTCGATCCGGCCGCGCGCGACCGGGCCGACGGCCATCTTGCGCATGTACATCTCGGGCAGGGTCTGGAACGAGCCCGGGTCGCCGACGGCGACCATCGCCATCGCGCCGCTGCCTCCGCGCGCGACCACGCCGGCCCCCTCGAGGGGGTCGAGCGCGAGGTCGACCGGCCGTCCACCGGCGCCGACGTGCTCGCCGGCCGTCAGGGTCGCCTCCTCCTCGGCCGCGCCGAGCACGATCGTGCCGTCCACGGGCATGAGCTCGAACGCACCCTGCATGGCAGTGGTAGCGGCCTCCTGGGCGGCGGCCTGATCCGCCCGCCCGAGCCAGCGCGCGCTCGCGAGCGCGGCCGCCTCGGTCACACGGGCGAAGCCTTCGCAGAGGCACAGCCCCCCGACACCGGCGTGCGGTTGGGTGCTGCTGCTCCTCTTCGACCTGCGCCATCCGGGATCAGTCTCGCACAGCGAGCCGGGGCAGGGGCCCTATCCGACCCCGCTGCTACCCTGTGGTCGCGTGCTGGAAGCACCCAATTTCCAGGCATTTTGCGGCGACGAGCCTCCGCGGTTCGTCAACGACGTCGAGGTCGAGTGCGCCAGGATCCTCGATTACTACGGCGTCCCGTGGCAGTACGAGCCGCGAACGTTCGTGCTCGAGGAGGACGCGGACGGCCGTGTGGTCGAGGCCTTCAAGCCCGACTTCTACCTGCCGCAGCAGGACCTGTACCTCGAGGTGACGGCGATGAAGCAGTCCCTCGTCACGCGAAAGAACCGGAAGCTCCGCAAGCTCCAGGAGCGCTACCCGGACGTCAAGGTCAAGCTCTTCTACAAGCGCGATATCGAGCGCCTGGCCCAGCGATACAAGCTCACGCTCGCCAACTAGTGGCCGTTCCATCGTCGCCGCCGCGCTTCTGGCGTTCGAGCAGCAAGCCAGGCAAGGACGCAGGGAGCGTTCCGTGCATATGGGACGCGTAGCGTGGCGCGACTGAGGACGCAGCATGGCGCCGTCTGATCGGGCGTCAGAAGCCCGGACGGTGGCGGTGGAGCGGCCACCTGGCCGGGACCCGCGCGTCGGTGAGGTCTACCTCTCCGCCGAGCAGATCGCCGCGCGCGTGGGCGAGCTCGGCGCCAGGATCTCGCAGGACTACGAGGGCAAGAACCCGGTGCTGGTCGCGTCGCTCAAGGCGAGCACGATCTTCCTCACCGACCTGTCGCGAGCGATCGCGATCCCGCACGAGCTCGACTTCCTCGAGCTGGCCGGCTACCGCGGCCAGGAGAACGGCGGGAACGCGCGGCTGCTCAAGGACCTGGACACCGCGATCGAGGGTCGGCACGTGATCGTCGTCGAGGACGTCGTCGACACGGGCCTGACGCTCAACTACCTCGTACGCATGCTGCTTCTGCGCATGCCCGAGTCGCTGGCCGCGGTCACCCTGCTCGACCGCCCGTACCGCCGCCTGGTGGACGACCTCCCGCTTCGCTACGTCGGCTTCACCGTCCCCGACGAGTTCTTCGTCGGCTACGGCTTCGACCTCGAAGAGCGCTGGCGCGGGCTCCCGGACCTGCGCCTGGCCCGTAACACCTGAGCGCGGGTTACAGGTAGCCGAGCGGGTCGACCGGGGCGCCGTTGACGCGGACCTCGAAGTGGAGGTGGTCGCCGAAGCAGTGGCCCGTGCAGCCGACGTAGCCGATCGTCTGGCCCTGGCCTACGGGGCCGCCGCCCACGGCGAAGCTCGACTGGTGCGCGTAGGCGGTGGCGAGCCCGCCACCGTGGTCGATGATGATCAGGTTGCCGTAGCCGCCCATCCAGCCCGCGTAGATGACGACGCCGGCCGCGGCGGCGACGATCGGAGTACCGCCGCCGACGGCGATGTCGATCCCCTCGTGCATCCGCCCCCAGCGCCAGCCGAAGCCGCTGACCACCGGGCCGCTCACCGGCCAGACGAGGCCGCTCGCCGAAGGGGTCGTGTCGCCGCCCACGGCGAGAGAGGTGGCGCTCGGTACGGCCTGGGCCGCGTTGATGCGGGCGGCGAGCTGCGCGCTCACGGCCTGGAGCGCGGCCGCCTCGCTGGCGTACTGCTGCTCGTCCTCTCGGACGGAGACGAGGCTCTCACGCTTGGACCTGCGCGCGCTCGCCAGGCCCTGCTGGGTCGCCACGAGCTGGTCGCGAACCTCGCGCACCTCGTTCGTCCGCGCTTCGACCACGCGGGTGGCGGCCTGGACCTTCTGCCTCGTCCTCGCTGCACGCTCCTTGAGGATTCGCATCCGGTCGCGACCGCGCTTGACCTCGCCGGCGATCCGTTTGTCCTGCGAGCCGAGCTTCTGCATGTAGTCGAGCTGGTCGAGGATGTCCGAGAAGCTGGAGGCGGAGAGCACCACGTCGAGCGTGTCGGTCTCCTCGGACTGGTAGATCTCGATCAGCCGCAGGTCGAGCCGCTGCTGAGCGGCGGCGTGTTGGCGCCTCAGGAACTCGAGCCGCTGGCTGAGCAGCTTCCAGAGCTCGGTGATCCGGGCGAGCCGCTCGCGGTGCAGGGCCAGGTTGTGCTCGAGCGCGGCCAGCTGCGCCGAGACGGAGCCGACCCTGGTCTCGAGCGCACGGATCTCCGTCGTGACCGACTGGATCTGGATCGACAGCTCGGCCTCACGCGCCCTCGCGGACTCGATCTTCTCGTTCAGCGTCCGCGATCTTGCTGTCGACCGACTGCTTGCGGTCCTCGACGTTCTGGGCTGCGGCGGGAGTACCCAGGCAAAGGGCGGCGGCACACAGAATGAGGACGAGACGACGAGCCAACGGGGAAAAGTTTCGAGGACCGGTCGGTCGTCCCTCCCGGTCCGCTGGCTGGGAGCGGCCGGGAGTCTAGCGAAACCTACGTGAGCCTATCGCGGGGTCGGCTCGGGGACGTCGGGCTGCGCCGGGCGGTCGCCTTCGTCGGGCGGCGGCAGCGGCTCGGGCACGACTGCCGGCTCGACGGGCTGGTGCGGCACGGGGGTCGGCTCCGGGACGACCGCGGGCTGCGGCCTGTCGGGTGTCTCCGGCGGCATCTCGCTCATTGGGCCTCCCTGGTCGACGGAGCGCGGAGCATAGGCGTCCAGCGCGCGCAGGGTCTGCGCGGCACGTCGGCGCAGCGGCCCCACGAGAGCGCGGTAGTCCTCGTCGTTGACCTTGCCCGTGCGGTGGTCAAGCTCCAGCTCCTTCAGGGCGGCGAGTACCTGGTCGCGCTCCTCGGCGAGGGCCAACCGCTCGCGCTCCTCGGGCGTCAGGGCCGCGAGCCGGTCGTCGGCCGGCTCGGGCTCGCGCAGGAAGGGCAGCGCCACGACGACCACGGCGGCGATCGCCAGGAGCGCACCCAGGACGAGCGCGCCCGTCGTCACGCCGCAGCCGGAGCGCCCGCGTAGCGCTCGGCGAGGCGGCGCTGCTCGCGCGCGTCGGGCCAGAGGGTGATGAGCGAGCCGAGGAGGAACACGGCTCCCGCGAGCCAGATCAGGTTCACGAGCGGCGAGACGTGCACCTCGAACACGACCGTCCCGTCCCGCGCGATCTCGTCGGCGATCACGAACAGGTCCTCCCCGGTCCGCCAGTCGCTGCGGATTCCGACCTCGTTCGAGACCTGGCCCTCGGCGCGGTAGGCGTTCTTGCCGGCCTCGAGCGTGCCGAGCGACCGGCCGTCACGCCGCACGTCGACGACGGCGCGGCGCTCGACGGCGTTCTTGCCCTCGCGTGTCTCGAGCCGGCGGTAGTCGAGGGTGTACGCGCCGACCGTCATCGACTGGCCGGGCTGGAGCTCGGCCTCGCGAATCGTGTCGTACGCGCTCGACCCCGCCACGCCGACGGCCAGCAGCACGATCGCCGCGTGGACGATGTAGCCGCCGTAGCGGCGCCGGTTGCGGGCGACGAGCGAGCCGAACGCCCCCGCCCAGCCCTCCCCGGACAGTCCGCGGCGCGCCCGGGTGCCCCGCGAGAACTCGAGCGCGATCGAGGCGAGCACGAAGGCCGAGAACGAGTACGCGACGAGACCCGGGATCGACGAACCGCCGCCCACCAGGAGCAGCGAGACGCCCACGACGAGCGCCACCCCGGCCGGCCACATGAAGCTGCGGCCGAGCGAGCGGAGCGAGGCGCGCCGCCAGGCCACGAGCGGCCCGATCCCCATCAGCAGCAGCAGCGGAAGTCCGAAGGCCTTGAGAAAGAAGTTGTAGTAGGGCGGCCCGACCGTGAGCGCCTCCCCGCGGACGGCCTCGGACAGGATCGGGAAGACCACGCCCCAGAGCACGGTCAGGCAGAGGGCGACGAGCAGCAGGTTGTTGTAGAGGAACGTCGCCTCGCGCGAGATCGGCGACTCCAACCGGGTCTTCGCGCGCAGGAGCGGCAGGCGCCAGAAGACGAGCGCGATCGAGCCGACGACGATGAGGCAGATGAAGCCGAGGAACCAGCCACCGAGCGGCCCTTCGGTGAACGAGTGGATCGAGTTGAGGATCCCGGAGCGAGTGAGGAACGTCCCGAACAGCGAGAGGCAGAACGCCCCGATCACCAGGAGCATGTTCCAGACCTTCAGCATGCCGCGCTTCTCCTGGATCATCACCGAGTGCAGGAAGGCCGTGGCAACGAGCCAGGGCATCAGCGCCGCGTTCTCGACCGGATCCCACGCGAAGTAGCCGCCCCAGCCGACCTCCACGTAGGCCCAGTGCGCTCCGAGCAGCTGGCCGATGCCGAGGAACGTCCAGGCCAGGAGCGTCCACCGCCGCGTGAGGACGATCCAGAGCTCGTCGGTGCGGCGAGACAGGAGCGCCGCCATGGCGAACGCGAACGGCACCGCCAGGCCGACGTAGCCGAGGTAGAGCGCCGGCGGGTGCGAGACCATGTACGGGTTCTGCAGGCTGGGATTGAGCCCGATCCCGTCGGGCGGGGCGGCCTGGGTCGCGAAGGGCGTCGCGACCGCCACGAGAACGAGCGAGAAGAAGCCGGTCACGACGCCGAAGACCGGCACGGCCCAGGCGACGAGCGACGCTGCCGCGCGCCGGGCCAGCAGGACGGCCGCGCTGGCGTAGGCGGTCAGGATCACGAGCCAGAGCAGCAGCGAGCCCTCCTGGCCGCCCCAGAACGCGGACACCTTGTACGGCGTGGGCAGCTCGAGGCTCGTGTGGTCGGCGACGTAGACGAACGAGAAGTCGCTCCGGACGAGGGCGACGAACAGGACCGCGCTGGCGACCAGGGACGCGCCAAGGCAGGCGACGAGCGCATTGCGGGCCGAGAGCGCGAGCCGCCGCTTGCCACTGAAGGCGGCGTAGGCGCCGGCTACGACCGCGTACACGGACAAGCCGAAGCAGACCAGGAGCGCGATGCGCCCGAGCTCAGACAAGAGCTAGGCCTCGTTCTTCGCTGTGTACTTGGACGGGCACTTGGTGATCATCGTGCCCGGCTTGCCGACGAAGACACCGTTCCTCAGCTCGCCCTTGAGCGAGATGTCGCGACCCGCGCGGAACATGTCCGGGACCGAGCCTCTGTAGACGACCGGCACCGTCGCCGTCCCTTTCACGTCGCGCAGCCGGAAGCGGAGCCCGCCCTCGCGCGCCTTGCCGCGGACGGGTGCGAGCACTCTGCCCGCGAGCGAGACCTCGCCGTTTCGCCCCTTCAGCTCCGACGGAGCGAGCGACGGCGTCCCGCCGCCGGCGATCGAGACGTAGACGAGGAAAACGGCGAGCAGCGCCGCCACGGACAGCGCGATCACGAGCCGTGCAGGGTTTCCCCTCCGGGCCACGCCGTCAGTCTAGCCCCGATCCGCGAGCCTCCAGACCGCCTTTGTGAAAGCGATCACAAGTCCCGCGCGCTCGAGGTTGCGCTGGCTCGGCGAGCCGAACTCGGTCTGCGACGAGACCAGCTCGCAGCCCGCGTCGGCCGCCGCGGCGATTCGCGCCGCGATCAGGGCGGTCTGGACACCGCGGGTGCGGAACTCGGGCAGCGTCGACGCGTTCGCGAGGTAGCCGATGTCGTCGTCGAGCACGAGCAGCGCAGCCCCGGCCGGCTCGCCGTCGATCCGGGCCATGAACAGGCGCCAGCCCTCGAGCTCCGTCCAGCGGGCCACCGAGGCGCGGTCGCGCACGCGCACTCCCGCAGGTACCCCGTGGCCGCGCAGGATCACCTCGGCGAACAACTCGGGATCGTCCGCCCCCTCGACGTGCACCTCGCCTGCTACGGAGGTCGCGGCGGGGCCGGCGAGCATCGAGTTGAAGCCGATCTGGGCGGCGCCCGCGTCGGCGAGCGAGGCGGCCAGCCGCTCGAAGCGTCCCGCGGGTGCGAGCTCGAACCAGGCGCGAACGCCCCGCTCCCGGTAGAAGCCCGCGATTGCCGCGACCTGCTCCGCATCCTCGGGCCAGAGGCCGTAGACGCGGTTGACGAAGTCGAGCTCCGGCCGGGACGGATCGACGGCCGCGACCGCTGCGCCGAAGCGCTCGAGCTCGGCGCCGGTGCCCTGCAGCCACTCGAGCATGAAGCGGTTGCCGACGCCCTCCAGGCGGCGGGCCAGCGACTCGTCCGAAAACCGCATGCGCCAAGCGTAAGGGCCTGTTCGTGCTGGAATGAAGGCCCGTGGGGCTCCTGCGTCACCTGCGGGGACACGGCCGGGACATGGCCGTGGACCTGGGGACCGCGAACACGGTCGTCTACATCCGCGGCGAGGGAATCGTCCTGTTCGAGCCATCCGTCATCGCGATCGACGAGACGAACGGCGCGGTCCAGGCGGTAGGCGACGAGGCGAAACGGATGATCGGGCGCACCCCGGCGCGGATCCGGGCCACTCGTCCGCTTCGGCACGGCGTGATCGCGGACTACGAGGTCACCGAGCAGATGCTGCGTCGTTTCCTGGCGAAGGCCAACGGCCATCGCCGAACACATCGACGCGTCGTCCTCTGCGTCCCGAGCGGCATCACCGACGTCGAGGAACGGGCCGTGAAGGAAGCGACCCTCACTGCCGGAGCGCGAGAGGCCGCCCTGATCGAAGAGCCGATGGCAGGAGCGATCGGGGCGGGGCTGCCGATCGCAGAGCCGAGCGGAAGCATGGTCGTCGACATCGGCGGAGGGACGACCGAAGTGGCGGTGATCTCCCTCGGTGGGATCGTGGTCGCCCGCTCGCTGCGTGTCGGCGGCTACGAGATGGACGAGGCGATCGTGCGGTTCGTCCGGGACAACCTCAAGCTCCTGATCGGTCAGGAGAGCGCCGAAGAGGCGAAGATCGAGGTCGGCTCTGCGCTCGACGCCGGCGACGTTCCTTCGGCCACGGAGGTGAGCGGACGCGATCTGGTGACAGGCGGCCTCAGGCGGAGCTCGCTGTCCGCGGACGAGGTTCGGGAAGCGCTTCGGCGGCCCGTGCGGCAGATCATCGAGTCGGTGAAGGAAACCCT
Organism: uncultured Actinomycetes bacterium; assembly: GCA_963733845.1. GTDB lineage: Bacteria > Actinomycetota > Thermoleophilia > Gaiellales > Gaiellaceae > DATFQE01. The sequence goes on along the minus strand of CAVTEM010000003.1, from coordinate 44,550 downwards.
GGAGGCGACTCCGCCTGAGCTCGCTGCGGACATCGCCAACCGCGGGATCGTCCTGGTTGGAGGCGGCGCGCTCCTGCGCGGGCTCGACGAGCTGATGCGGTTCGAGACTCAACTCCCCGTCTATCGGGCCGATTCGCCGCTCACCTGCGTCGCCACCGGTGCGGGAATGAGCCTCGAAGAGCTTCCCGTGATCCGCCGTGCCGCGGAGCGGCCTCGCGCGCGGCCGAAGAAACGCAGGCGCGGGCACTAGTCACGCCGTCCGACCCCGTTCGTACGCTTCGTGCATGCCCAAGCGTCCATCCCGCATCGACCTGCTCGAGCTCGACATCGACCTGCGCCTCGCCGACCTCTGGCGTGAGGCGGACGACGTCGACGACTGGAACCTGGATGTGGTCGCGGCCTTCATCCGCGCCGCCTACGGCAAGGGCTACTGCGACGCGCTCACCGAGGAGCAGCCGGGCTCGCTCTGCGAGGAGCACGGCTACCGCATCCCGCCGCGGCGCGCCGAGCGCAAGTCGGAAGCCTAGATAGGGAGGGCTTGGCGAAACGACGCTGAGCCGCCGGGCCGCGCTGCTCGCCCCGACGACGAGCAACGTTCCACCAAATCCTCCCTGGGGCCTACCAGGTCGCGATCACCCGGCACGGGCCGCCGGAGCCTTCCTCCCACGGAATCAGGCCGACGTAGGCGACGGCTCCGGACGGCGGGATCCCGTCCAGGTTGGCCAGGGCCTCAAGCCCGTAGCGGTCGGTGGCCAGGTAGTTGACGTGGACGGGGAACGTGGTCGAGTTGCCCGGGTCGAGGCTGAGCGTGTCGACGCCGATGGCCGTCACGTTCCTGCGCTCCGCCAGCCACATCGCGGCGTCGAGGCCGAACCCGGGGAAGTGGTAGTCCGCGGGCGTGGCGCCGCCCTTGAACTCGAGCGGATCGTCGACCTTGCTCGCCCAGCCCGAGTCCATGGCCACGAGCGCTCCCTCGGGAATGCGCCCGTGCCGGCGCTCGTGACGGCGCAGGTCGTCGACCGTGACGATCGCGTCGGGCTCGCGCGCGGCGCGTGACGAGATGTCGATCACCACGATCGGGACGAGCAGCTCTTCGGGCGTGATGTCGGGCGAGAACCTGCCGCCGGCCACGAAGTGGCCCGGAGCGTCCATGTGCGTGCCCGAGTGCTCGCCGAACGTCCACTGCTGCGCGTAGAAGCCGCCGCCGGGGATCGTGACGAGCGTCCGCCTGCTCGGCGGGTCGAACGTGTAGACCGGAAAGCCGGCGGTGAAGACGTGCGTCAGGTCCTTGACGCGCCTCTTCTTCGGCCGTCCGTGCGCGAGCGCGCCGGCTGGGAACGCCGCTGCGACGGCCGCCGCGACTCCACCCGCGAGCACCGTCCTCCTGTCGATCCGGCGGCCGTCCTGCTCGGCCTGCTCGCGAACGACTTCGACCGTACCGGGAAGACACATGCTTCCTCCTTTCACCGGGGATCGGCGACGACCGTATCAACCCGCGAGCGAGCCTCGACCGGCTAGCCTCAGCAGATGGCTCTGCTTCGCTACGGCCCCGCCCGCGTTCCGTCACAGGAGAGCCCCGAGGCGGCGGTCGAGCTCCTGCTCGAGCGCGGGTACACCGCGTGCGAGATCGATTTCGAGCAGAAGTTCTGGATGGACTACCCGTGGGCCGAGCGCTTCGGTGAGCTCGCCCGCGAGGCGGACATCGCCCTCTCCGTCCACGCCCCGATCGCCGGCTTCATGGGCCACGTCGAGCGCGACAAGAAGCAGCGGATGGCGGTCGGGATGCTGGACCACTCGGCGGGTGTCGCGAAGAGTGCGGGCGCCGAGGTCGTGGTCTTCCACCCGGGCTTCCTGCTCGGCCGCGAGCGGAGCGAGGCGATCGACTCGGTCGTGGAGCAGCTCGCGGAGCTGCGCGAGCGGCTCGAGGGCAAGGACCGCGCGGTCCCGTTCGGGATCGAGGTGATGGGCCGCGTGCGCGACCTGGGCTCCGCCGAGGACGTCGTCGAGATCTCGCGGCGGCTCGACTGGGTGCGGCCGGTGCTGGACTTCGCGCACATGCACGCCACGAGCGACGGCGCCTTCACGGACGTCGAGCCCTTCGCACAGGCGCTGGCCGCGGCGGACGAGGTGCTCGAGCCCGGCGCGCCCTTCCACATCCACTTCTCGGACATCCAGTTCGCCAACCGAAACGAGACGAAGCACCTGCCCTACGGTGAGGGCACGCTCCGCGCCGAGCCGCTCGGGGAGGCCCTCGCCCGCTTCGAACGCCCGGCGACCGTGATCACCGAGTCGCCCGACGAGGAGTCGAATCAGGCGATCCGCGGAATCCTGACGGGCTCGGCCAGCCGGCTGTAACCCGCTAGCGAATCAGGCGATCCGGGCGGCGGGCTCGGTCGGGACGACCAGATCCAGCTCGGCGAGCCGAGCTTCGAAGGGCACAGCCTCCTCGGCGCGGCCGCGATCGCACAGGAAGCCGATCAGGTACCGGAGCGCCTCGGGCTCCGAGGCGCGGAATGCCGAACGATGGAGCCCGTCCACGGCCAGGCGCAACAGGCGTTCCGCCTCGACGTCTCGACGCTGCGCGGCGCGGACGACGCCGAGCGCCAATGCGGTCGTGAGCTGCGAGACGGCGTCCTCGGGGCCTACGGTCTCGCGCGCCTCCAGCGCCACCCGTTCCGCCTCGTCGACCTTGCCGCGCTCGACGAGCAGCTGAGCGAGCTTCCGTTCGTTCTCGCAGAGGTGTCCGCGCTCGCCCAGCGGCTTGAGAATCCTGATCGCCTCGCGGTAGTAGCGCTCGGCGTCGTCGAGCTCGCCGCGCGCGTGCGCTACGCGGCCGAGGTGCTGGAGCATCCCGGCCACGCCGGTCCGGTTGTCCAGCTCGCGGTAGAGCTCGAGCGCTTCCCGTTGAGCCGCCTCGGCCTGATCCCACTCGTCGCGAATCTTGTGGTACATGCCGAGCGACTCGAGTGCCTTCGCGCGAGCGTGAACGCTGCCGCTCTCGGCGGCGAGGTCGAGCGCGCGGTAGACGAGCGGCCGCGCCTCCTCGAGATCGAGCCGGTGGAGGTAGCTCATCGCCAGGGCCTCGACCGCGTTCGTCTCCAGGTCCTTCCGCCCGGACTCCTGCGCGACCTCGAGCGCCTTGCGCTGGAAGCGATCGGAGACCTCGAAATCGCCGACCCAGCCGCCGATCTGCGACCGTGCCATCAGCGCCTCGAAGCGCGTGTCCGGATGGGTGACGTCGCCGAGGACGTCGAGCGCCTCGTCGAGGAGCTCACGCGCCCGCGAGACGTCGGCGTCGCGGTACAGCGCCACCTCGGCGAGTGCGGTCAACGCGCGACCTTCGAGCTTGTGCTCGCCCGCCTCGTGGGCCGCTTCGCGAACGCCCTCCATCTCCGGCGGCACCGCCAGCCAATCGTTCATGCGTGCGGCGGCGCGCGCGGCGAACCAGCGGCGCTCCAGAGTCGGCTCCAGCTCGACCGACCTCAGGAGCAGATGACGCGCTGCGCGATAGGCCTCGCGCGAGAGGGCGCGCCTCCCCGCATGCTCGAGCACCTCTGCTGCGCGCGTGGCCAGGTCCGCAGGCGGAGCGCCATCCAGCTCCGCGAGCAGGGCACTCGCCTGATCGAGGTGGAAGGCGCGGATCTCGAGCAGCTCGTCGCCCGCCCGCTCGCTGAGCCAGTCGGCAAAGCGGAGGTGGTGCTTGGCGCGCGAGGACTTGGCGAGGCCACCGTAGGCGACCTCGCGGATGAGGACGTGCTTGAAGCGGTACGCGCTCTCCCCGGTGATCGTCGAGCGGGACTCGCGCATGACGAAGTCACGCAGCATGAGGTCGTCGAGCACGCACGCCACGTCCTCCAGCTCCGGCGCGAGATGGTCGATCGCCCCACCCCAGAAGGTGCGCCCGATCACCGACGCGCGCTGGAGCACCGTGCGCTCCTGCGGCCCGAGCCGGTCGATCCGGGCCGCGATCAGTGCCTGGACGGTGTCCGGGATCTGCTCGGCGGAGCCGCCCCCGGCCTCGGACAGCATGCGCACGGTCTCCTCGAGGAAGAGTGGGTTGCCCTCGGTCTTCTCGAGCAGTACGCGCCTGGCACCCTCGTCGATCGGCCCCTGCGCGGCGTCGAGCAGCGCGTCGGCCAGCTCCTCGCTCTCCGCCGAGCCGAGGGCCTCGAGCTCGATCGCCGTTGCGCGGACGCGCCCGCCGCCCCACTCCGGCCGCACGTCGAGCAGCTCGGGTCGGGACAGGCAGAGGATCAGCACGGGAGCCTCACGCACCCAGGAGGCGAGGTGCTCGATCAGGTCGAGCAGTGGCTCCTCGGCCCAGTGGATGTCCTCGAAGACGAGCACGAGCGGCTGCACGCCGGCCATCACCTCGGCCCACTCGCGAGCCGCCCAGGCGATCTCCTGCTGGCTGCGCTCCCCGTGCACGGCCTCGAGCACGCCGGTGGCGAGGCCGAGCAGATCGGCGACGGCCTCGGCCGGGCAACAGGCGCGCAGCTTCTCGATCGCGACGTCGAGCGGGTCGTCGTCGGCGATGTCGGCGCTCGCCTTCACCATCTCGGCGAGCGGCCAGTACGTGATGCTCTCACCGTAGGGCAGAGCACGTCCGGCGAGGACGGTCGCCCCCTCCAGCCCGGACAGGAACTCCTGCGCGAGCCGCGTCTTGCCCACGCCCGGGTCGCCGTAGACGGTGAACAGGTGGCCGCGGCGGTCGCGGACGGCGCGTGCGAACGTGTTCTCGAGCAGTTCTCCTTCGTGCTCGCGGCCGACGAACGGCGCCTCGGCCGCGCGCCCGCCGCCCGCCCGGCCGTTGACGCCGACCGCCGCCCAGGTCCAGATCGGGCGCTCGAGACCGCGCAGCTGGATCGGGCCGAGGTCCTCGGCCTGGATCCGGCCGAGCGTCAGGCGATGGGTGCCGGACCCGAGCAGGATCTGCCCGGCCTCCGCCTGCTGCTGGAGGCGGGCCGCGACGTTGACGGCCTCGCCGGTGGCGAAGGTCGAGTCGCTGCTGTCGGCGACGACCTCACCCGACTCGATGCCGACGCGCGCCTCGAGGCCGAGCTCGCGCATGGACTCCAGGATCGACAGCGAGGCGCGAACCGCACGCTCGGCGTCGTCCTCGTGGGCCTGCGGAATGCCGAAGGCGGCCATCACGGCGTCGCCGGCGAACTTCTCGACCTTGCCTCCGTGCATCTGGATGCGCTGCGAGACGCGCTCGAAGAACCGCGTCACGCGGCGGCGCACGACCTCCGGATCGGCGCTCGCGACCAGCCCGGTCGAGTCGACCAGGTCCACGAAAACGACAGTTGCCAGCTTGCGTTCCATCCCTCAAGTGTAGAAACGCTCCGGACAGCCCGGAAAGTCCCTGCGAAAGCGCCCTAGCGCAGCGCCAGGTACTCGTTCGCCGAGGATACCGAGAGCGCGTACTGGCCGCCGCCGATCGCGTACACGCGCCGCCCCGCCGGGACGAGGCCGAAGCTGTGCCGGGCCGTGCGCAGCCCCGGTAGCCGCGTCCAAGCAGCCGCGCCGGGGGTCAGGCGCTGAACCGTGGAGAAGGGCCGGCGCAGATTGGTCCCGCCTGCCGCGATGAGCGCTCCGTCGACGGCGGTGACTGCGACGCCGCCGCGAGGTGCCGAGATCGACGGCAAGCGCGTCCAGCGCCGCTCGCCGGGCGCCCAGGACTCGACCAGGGCGAGTTCTCTGCCCGGCTCGCTCTTCTCGCCGCCGACCGCGTAGATGCGCCCTCCCACCGCCGCGACGCCGAGGTGGTCGCGCGGCGTCGGCCCCGGTGCCGCCGACCACTTCCGGGTGCGTAGGTCGAGGACGAGCATGTCGCGTGCGAGCCGCTCGCCGGCGAAGCCTCCGACCACGTAAAGGCGGCCGCCGACGATCGCCGCGCCGGCGGCGGCGCGCGCCGCCGGGAGCGGCGGCAGCTTGCGCCACCGGCCCCGCTCGAGCACGTAACCGGCTCGGACCTGGTTGCCGCCCTTGCCGAAGCCCCCGACGATGTAGGCGCGCGGACCGGAACCGGCCGCCGCGGCGTGGTCGATCGCGAGCGGGTAGTCGGGCAGGCGCCGCCAACGGTTACGGGCGGGCAGGTACAGGTCGGCCCGGGCGGTGTTGCCGGTACCTCCGGCGACGTAGCCGCCGACGATCAGGATCCCGGTGCCGTAAGACGCGGCGCCGACCTCCGAGCGCGCGAGCGGGAGCGGAGCCGCGCGCTGCCAGCCGCCGGACCCGACCGCCAGCGACGCGAGCAATCCGATTGCGACGAGCCGGATCATCCGACCTGCGTGGCGGCCTCTTCGCCGCGGCGGAGGCGCAGGAGGAGCAGTCCGAGCGCGAGCGCTGCCCCGATCCCCGTGATCACGACGACCGCGATCAGGGCCGTCGAGGCGCCGTCGTCCGCCGGCGGCTCGTAGTCGAGCCGTCCCGTCACGGTCAGCGCGCGCTCGCCCAGGCGCGCAGGCACCTGCCAGTCGAAGATCACGTGCGTCTGGTCCGGTGCGTCCCGCACCTGCACGGGTGGCCCGGCGCCCATCCACTGGATCCGGTGGTCGTGCCACTGCCACGCCGGGCGCGGGCTCACGCGCCGCCAGACGGGCTTCGCCGCCGGGTCGGCACGCAGCGGCACTGCGACGCGTGCGAAGCGGTCCCGGTTCAGATAAGCCGCGGGCGAGCGCTCGTTGCGGTGCACGCCGCCGGGACCGATGCGCAGATACGGCTCGCCGTCGTAGCCGAGCACCACGAGGTCGGTCCCGGTCTCGTTCTCGACCCGGAGTCGATCGTCGCCGTCCACGACGGCGATCGCGAGACCCGCGACCTCGGGCCGTACGGTGAGGATCTTGGACTGGAAGCCACGCGCGTAGCCCTGGGCACGCGGGTGCGCCGCCGCAACGGGCGGGAGCAGGACCGCGACGAGGAGGGCGACTGCGAAGGCGCGCACACGAACATGGTGCGCGTTGGCGGCGGTCCGCGCTAGTAGCGGCGCATGTTGCCGACGAGCAGAGACTCGGGCGCGCGGTTCCACCGCACGGCGCGACCCGTGGCGAGGCGCACCACGTGCGGTTCCGCCGATCGCGTCGACGAACGCGCGGTCGTCCAGCATCCCCATCAGACCGACCTGCTGCCCTCCGAAGAGGTGGAAGCGCTGCTCTCCCTCGCGCGAGTAGCCGCGCAGCCCGATGCCTGCGCGCGGGTCGAACGGATCGGAGAGCGACGCGACCAGCGTGCCGGCGGCGAAGGCGATGGTGTTCGCCCTCGCGACGAGCGTTCGCGCCTCCCACGAGCTCGTGTCCACGAGCGTGACCCCGGCCACCGTCGCGTCGACGCGTTCGGAGCCGGCGAGACGACCATCCTCTCCGGTGAACGCGAGGAAGCCCCCGCCAAGCCAGCGCGCCGTCCGCCGACTGCCGACGATCGGCCCCTTGGCGTGCGCCTCCGGCTCGAGCCAGGAGCGCAGCCTGCCGAGCAGCGACGCCTTCCTCGCCGGCTCGCGGTAGCGCACGGTCAGCGAGCGCAGGTCGACCTCGGCGATCGGCGAGCCCCCGCCGACGACGAAGGCGCGGCCGCCGACGGCGTCCAGCGCGAGTCCCGGGCGCCAGTTCTCGCCGACCGTCGCCCCGGGCTCCGCCGGGAAGCGCGAGCCCGCCAGGATGCGGTCGAGCACGACGCTGCGGACGACGCCTTCGGCGTTCACGAGCGCAAGGCGCGCCGAACCCAGCTCGTCCCGTGGCGCGAGCAGGAGAACGAGCTCGTCGGCCGTGCGGCCCACCGCGACCGCGTAGTCCTCCAAGGGCTCCGTGCGGATCAGCCGCCGCGCTACGGGATCGACGACGAAGATCCCCGTCTGCTCCAACCCCACGATCCGGCGCGGCGTGAGCCAGGCGGCGACCTCGATCTGGCCGTTCCGCGTCTTCACCTCCGCGACGGCGCGCATTTTCTTCACATCGACGATGCGAAGGCCGAGCGCGCCTTCGACGCCGATCGCGAGTCGGCTGCCGTCAGGCGAGAGCGCCCAGGCGCCGGCACTGGACCCGAGCGCGACGCGCTTTCTGCCGACGGGAACCAGCGTCCGGCGGTCGAGGCGGAGGAGCCGGCTGCCGTGCCGGTCGGCACGGATCGCGAGCACCGTGGCGGGTCGATTGGCGGCCGCCCGGTCGGAGCTCGACGTACCGGTCGGGCTGGCGATGCCGAGCGCGCAGAGCGAGGCGGCGGCGGTCAGCAGGACTGCTCTCACGCGGCTACTACGCCTCTCGAGCACCCTTGGTTCCGCGGAACCTTCGCATAGCATCCTGCCGGTGCTCGATCCGAAGGTGTTCAAGGCCTACGACGTCCGCGGGATCTACCGCGACGAGCTCGACGAGGAGGGTGCCTACGCGATCGCCCGCGCGTACGCGGAGCAGTTCGAGCCCAGACGCATCGCGATCGGACGCGACATGCGCCTCTCGTCGCCGGTGATGACCGAGGCGGCGATCCGCGGCGCGACCGACGGCGGCGCGGACGTGCTCGACCTCGGGATGGTCGGCACCGAGATGGTCTACTTCGCGGTCGGCGACCTCCAGCTCGACGGCGGCATCGAGGTGACCGCGTCGCACAACCCCAAGGAGTACACGGGTATGAAGATCGTGCGGCGTGGCGCCCTGCCGGTCGGCGGCGACTCGGGGCTGATGGAGGTGCGCGACCGTGCGCTGGCAGGGTTCGGGGAGCCCGAGCGCCGCGGCTCGGTGACCGCGCACGACATCTGGCCCGCCTACGTCGATCGCGTGCTGTCGTTCGTGGACGTCTCCGCGATCCGGCCGCTGCGGGTCGTCATCGACGCGGCCAACGGGATGGCGGGCGTGATGCTCCCGCCTGTGCTCGAGCGGCTGCCGATCGAGGTCGCGCCGTACTTCTTCGAACCCGACGGCACCTTCCCGAATCACGAGCCGAACCCACTGCTGCCCGAGAACCGGGAGTTCATCGTGGCCAAGACACGGGAGGAGGGCGCGGACTTCGGCGTGGCGTTCGACGGCGACGCCGACCGCTGCTTCTTCGTCGACGACACCGGCGAGTTCGTGCCCGGCGACTTCGTCACGACGCTGCTCGCCGAGTCGGTGCTGCAGAAGCAGCCCGGGGCGAAGGTGATCTACGACGTTCGCGCCAGCTGGGCCGTGCCCGAGACGATCGAGCGCGCCGGCGGAATCCCCCTGGTCAACCGCGTCGGCCACGCGTTCATCAAGCATCGGATGCGGCAGGAGGACGCGGTCTTCGGCGGCGAGGTGTCCGGCCACTACTACTTCCGCGACTTCTCTCAGGCCGACTCCGGGGTCGTGCCGTTCCTGCTCATGCTGGAACTCGTGTCCCGGAGCGGGCGGAAGCTGTCCGAGCTCCTTCGGCCTCTGCGCGAGCGCTACTTCATCACCGGCGAGCTGAACACGCCCGTTCCGGACGTGGCCCTGAAGCTCCAGGAGCTGAAGGAGCGCTTCGGCAGCGAGGGAACCGTGTCGCACCTGGACGGGATCTCCGTCGACGGCGAGGACTGGCACATGAACGTGCGCCCGTCGAACACCGAGCCGCTGCTGCGGCTGAACCTCGAGGCCCGCTCGCAAGAGCTGATGGAGCGAAAGCGCGACGAGGTGCTCGAGGTGATCCGCTCCTAAGCCCGCGAGGCCTGTGGGCGAATCGCCACGCCCGCGATACGGTCCGGTTCCACCCTCGGCGCACGATCGCCGCTAGCGTCGTCCGCGGGACGTGGGTGGCGCAGCTCCCCACCCTGGGTGGGGGCGTGGGCCGTCGGGTCGGGACATGCCCAGCGGGACGGGTCCGGGAAGCGCCGGGGTAGCATCGCCGCCGATGTTGGAGCTCGGGCACGTCAGCGATCTGAAGCCGCCCTTCAAGTACGCCGCGTACACGCGCGTCGGCTTCTCGGACACGGATGCGCAGGGCATCGTCTACTACGGCCGCTATCTGCCCTACTTCGACCTCGCCCGCGTCGAGTACCACCGCCACCTCGGCCTGCTGGGGATGGGCGACACGCACGAGTTCGTGATGCGGGCGTCGACGGTCGAGTACTTCGCCCCCGCACGCTTCGACGATCTGCTCGAGGTCTTCATCCGGCCCGCCCGCATCGGCCGGACGAGCGTCACCTTCGAGAACGCGGCTTACCGCGTCGAGGACGACGTCCTGATGGTGACCGCCCAGCAGACGCTCGTCCTCGTCGACCTCGACCAGCGCAAGGCCTGCCCGATCACCGAGTCCTACGTCGAGAGCCTGCGTGCGTTCGAGGGCTCGGACCTCGAGACCCCGGTACAGGCGTGAGCGCGGACGTCTACCGCGGCGCGCTCGACGCGGTCGAGCGGATCCTGAACCGCGGCGGGGACGCGGACGACGTCCTGCGCGACGTGGTCGCCGTGCTGCACGACCGCGTGCCCCACTTCGAGCGAGTGGGAATCGCCTTCATGGAGGAGGGGACGCTCGTGCTCGGGCCGGAGGCCGGCGAGGGCGACGGCGAGGAGCTGCGAGCGCTCGTCACGTTCGAGGGAGCGCCGGTGGCCGAGCTCGTCGTTCGGCGCAGCGGAGCCGCGGACGACCAGCCGTTCCTGGAGCGGGTCGCAACGCTCGTATCCCCTTACTGCCTGGTCGGTTGGGACACGCAGGGCGTGCCCTGGGCCGACGTCAGCTGACGATCCCTCGATCGAGGGATCATCCCCCGAACGAGCGGGGTACCTCGTTCGAGGGATGCACCGGTGAGTTGAGGGAGGAAGCTTCCCGTTCGCCGGTCTCGGAGTTCACCGGCCCGGTTCTCGAGCCGGATCCGCCGCCAGGATCACTCGTTTCCTCGGACGTTTCACCCGAAAGAGGGATGTCGCGGTGACCCGTCCGGCCATACAACGAAGGTAGGGGGAGAGGGGCAAGACGGCTGCGGCGCCCACCCGGAACGAGGACCTGGGTGGGTAGCCGCGCCTAATACGGTCAGGCGGAAACCACGTGTCCCCGTGGCTTACGAGGGAGTGACTCGATACGAGTCGAACACCGCTTCCACGCCGCGCAGGGAGCTGAGCAGCCCGCGTAGCGAATTGACGTCGCCGAGCTCCGCCACGTACCAGTTCTTCGCGAGCTGGTCCTCGACGGTGCCGCCGTACGAGACGATGTTGGCGCCGTGCTCGGCGAACGTCCTGGCCACGTCCTCGAGCAGGCGCGGGCGATCCCACGCGTGGACCGCGATGTGGACGCGGAAGCTCTGGGACGTGCCCCCCTCCCACTCGACCGGCGTGAATCGCTCGGGGTTCCGCATCAGGGCACGCACGTTCGGACAGTCGCGCCGGTGCACCGTGATGCCCTTGCCCATCGAGATGTAGCCGACGACCTCGTCGCTCGGGACGGGCGTACAGCACTTGGCGAGCCGGATCAGCACGTCCTGGACACCCGGCACGCTGATCCCGACCTTGCCGCTCGGAACCGCATGGCGGGCCTTCGGCGTCTTGAGCGAAACGGCCTCCTCCTCGACGACCTCGGAGGTCTTCATCCGCTGCAGCACCTTGTTGACGATCTGGCCCGTGGTCAGCTTCCCCGAGCCGACGGCGACGTAGAAGTCCTCGGCCTTCTTGAAGCCCGTCTCGCGGATCACCTGCGCGAGCACCGCCGAGCCCGCCAGCTTCCGGTACGGGAGGTTCTGCGCCTTCAGCGCCTGCTCGAGCGACTCGCGGCCCTTCTGCTCGGCGTCCTCGCGCGACTCGCGCGAGAACCACTGGCGGATCTTGTTCCGCGCCCGCGACGAGGCGGCCAGCGACATCCAGTCCCGTGACGGGCCTCGGCCCTTCTTCGACGTCAGGATCTCGACGAAGTCGCCGCTTTGCAGCCGGTAATGGAGCGGGACGATGCGGCCGTTCACCTTCGCGCCGACGGTGCGATGGCCGACGTCGGTGTGGACGGCGTACGCGAAGTCGATCGGCGTCGAGCCCGACGGGAGCGTCTTCACCTCGCCCTTGGGCGTGAAGACGTAGACCTCGTCGTCGAAGAGGTCGGTGCGGAAGGTCTTGATGAACTCGCGCGGGTCGGCCTCGTCCTGCTGCCAGTCCATCACCGAGCGCACCCACTCGAGCCACTCCGGATCAGGCCCCTTGTCCTTGCCCTTCTTGGGGGCGCCGGGCTTGTACGAGTACCAGTGCGCGGCGATGCCGAGCTCGGCGGTCTCGTGCATCTCGCGCGTCCGCACCTGGATCTCGAGCGGCCGGCCCTGCGGCCCGATCACGGTCGTGTGCAGCGCCCGGTAGCGGTTGAACTTCGGCATGGCCACGTAGTCCTTGAAGCGGCCGGGCATCGGCTTCCACAGCGAGTGGATCAGGCCAAGCGCCCCGTAGCAGTCCCGCGTGCCCTCGTCCCCGGAGCGCTCGACGATCACGCGCATGGCCGTCAGGTCGTAGATCTCGTTGAACTCGCGGCCCTTCTTGGCCATCTTGTCGTAGATCGAGTAGAAGTGCTTGGCGCGCCCCGAGATCTCCGCGGGGATGCCGACCTTCTCCAGCTCGTGGCGCAGCACGTCGCTCGCCTGGGCCACGTGCTCCTCGCGGTCGGCGCGCCGCTCGGCGACCATCGCCTTGATCTCGTCGTACTTGCGCGGGTGCAGCGTCTGGAAGGCGAGATCCTCGAGCTCCCACTTGAGCTGGTGGATGCCGAGCCTGTGCGCGAGCGGCGCGTACACCTCGAGCGCCTCGCGAGCCTTCTGCACCTGCTTCTGGCGGCCCAGGTACTCGATCGTGCGCAGGTTGTGCAGCCGGTCGGCGAGCTTGATCAGGATGACGCGGACGTCCTGCGCCATCGCGACGACCATCTTGCGGTAGTTCTCGGCCTGCGCATGCTCGCGGCTCTGGAAGTGGACGCGCGTCAGCTTGGTGACGCCGTCGACCAGCTGCGCGACCTCGTCGCCGAACTCGCTCCGCAGCTCGTCGAGCTCGACATCGGTGTCCTCGACGACGTCGTGCAGGAGCGCGGCCGCGATCGTCTGCTCGTCCAGGCGGAGCTCCGCGCAGATCTTGGCGACACCGAACGGGTGGTGGATGAAGGCCTCGCCCGACCGCCGCTGCTGTCCTTCGTGCGCCCGCTCGGCGAAGCGGAATGCGTGCGCGATCAGGTCCCGGTCGAGGTCGGGCAGGTAGCCCTCGACCTCGGCGATCAGCTCTTCGACGAGGTCCTGGTGTCTTTCTGAAGCCTCGATGACCGCCATGGAAGAAAGTGTACTCCCGCCTTTCCGCGTGACCGTTCCCGCCCCGAAGCGGGGAGGAACGCTGCCCGAGCGGCGCGAAACCGTGCTCCCATGCGCGTTCGCCGCCGCAGAACCACGAAACTCGCCCGGCTGCTGGTGGAACTCGACCGGGCGGCGACGGAGGGCCGGTTCCGCACGTCGTTCCACCGGCGCGGGCCGAGTCTCGTCTGCTCACGGTCTGAGCACCTAGGCCGCCTGCTGCATCACCTCCTCCGGCCGCTCGTCGAGGAGGGCTCTGAAGGTCGCCGACTCGAGCAAGCTGCGCCAGGTCGGGCTCTCGCCGTCCAGCCCCAGCTCCGCGAAGACGAGCCTGGCGTCGTCGCTCCACCCGCTTCGCTCCGGAAACTCGGCCGCGAAGCGCCGGCGGAGATCGTGGTAGCGGTCGTTCGAGTCGAAGACGCGCCGGACGACGAGCTGCGGCGCGACGGTCCCGTTCCAGCGGTTCTCCTCGAGCCTGAACGCGACGTCGTACGCGCCCATGCGCCGCAGACGGTCGAGCTGTGCGCCCATGCCGAACGCGATCGCACTGCCCGCGTCGCGGCCGCGCTCGGGATCGCGAACCCGGAAGCGCAGGTGCCGTCCCTCGCCCACGGCGGCCGGTTCGGCGATCTCGCAGCCCGCGAGGAGCAGCATCACGCCGGGATTGCCCAGGCCGAACGGCGCCAGCCGCGCCAGCTCGCCGGCGAGAGCGAGCGTGAGCTCACGCGGAGCGACGATCGCGTCCACGGCCGTGACCGGTTCGAGGTCGCGATCCTCGAGCTGCTCGTCGGCGTGCGCGGCGAAGGCCTCGACGAACGCATCGAGCTGCTCGGCGGAGACGCTCAGGCCCGCAGCGGCGCGGTGTCCTCCCCACCGCTCGAGCAGCTGCGAGCAGGCGGCCAGGCCCGCGTGCAGGTCGAACGAGGGAATCGACCTCCCGGACCCCTTCCACTCGCCGTCTCCGCCTGCGAGGAGGACCACGGGACGGTTGAAGCGCTCCGCCAGGCGCGATGCGACGATCCCGATCACGCCCTCGTGCCAGCTCTCGTCGGCGAGCACGTAGCCGCGGCGGCGGCGGCGCGCCTCCGGCCAGTCCTCGACCTGCGCGATCGCCTCGCGCACGATGCGCTGCTCGACCGCCTGCCGGTCGCGGTTGAGCACCTCGAGGCGTTCCGCGAGGCGGCGAGCCTCGTCGGCGTCGTCGGTCAGAAGCAGCTCCAGCGCCTCGACCGGGCGGCAGAGCCTGCCGGCGGCGTTGATGCGCGGTCCGAGTCGAAAGCCGACCGCGCTCTCGTCGATCGCGGCCGGATCGACGCGCGCGGACTCCATCAGGGCGCGCAGGCCCGGCTTCTGCGTCCGTGCGAGCGCTCGTAGCCCGGCGATCGCCAGCGCTCGGTTCTCGTCCACGAGCGGGACGACGTCGGCGATCGTCGCCAGCGCCACCAGGTCCAGGTGCCGTGCCAGCAGCTCGCTGTCCGGCCCGAGCAGAGCCTGACCGAGCTTGTAGACGACCCCGGTGCCGCACAGCTCCGGAAACGGGTAGTCGGAGGGTCGTGTGGCGACGATGGGGCAATCGGGCAGCGTCTCGCCCGGGCGGTGATGGTCGGTGACGACGACGTCGAGCCCGGCAGCGCGGGCCTCGGCGATCTCGGCGACGGCCGTGATGCCGCAGTCGACCGTCAGCACGAGGCCGCAGCCCTCCTCCGCGAGCCGTTCGAGCGTCTGGCTCGCCACGCCGTAGCCCTCCTCGAAGCGGCTCGGCAGGTGGAACTCCACCTCCGCCCCGAGCTCGCGCAGGATCAGGACCGCGAGCGCCGTGGCACAGATGCCGTCGACGTCGTAGTCGCCGTGGACGCAGATGCGCCGGCCGGCCGCCACCGCCGCACGGATCGCCTCGCAGGCGGCGGCCATGTCGCCGAGCAGGAAGGGATCGTGACCGGGATCGCCGCCCTCCAGGAACGCCCGTGCGGCCTCCGGCTCGGACAGCCCTCGTCGGACGAGCACGCGCGCGGTCGTCTCGCTCAGAGCGAGCTCGGAAGCGAGCTTACGCGCCTTCGAGGCGTCGCAATCGCCGATCGACCATCTACCTTCGACCATGGGACGAATCACCGTACGGAGGCGATCGGACGGAGCTGGAACGGCTGCGCCCGGTGACTATCCTGGGCGGAGGTGGCCGAGCCGAACTACTCCTCTGGCGCGGACTACGTCGTCGAATTCCTCGGCTACCGCTTCGGCTTCAACGGACGCGGATTTCGAGCAGCGCGTGGTCGCCGCGGCGGTCAAGCTCGGGCTCGTCTCCTCCAACGACCTGGACGAGGAGGAGATCCAGGACCTGGTCGAGCTGACAGCCGACGGCCAGATCGTCGACGCCCACAGTGACCTCGGGCGCTACCTCGTCCGCCACTGGGAGCGGCTGTCGCTCGTCGAGGGCGAGTCGCTCGTGTACTGGCTGCGCAAGCTGGTCTTCCGCGGCGCCTGGCTCGACCACCGGGTCAAGGAAGGGCTGCTCGAAGTGGAGTGGGACGACGACTCCTCAGAGTTCGGCTACCGCGACCCACGCGGGGAGCGGGCGCTGCTCGAGCTCGCGCCGGTGCCGTCGTGGCACGAGCTCCAGTTCCGGCGGTAGGCAACGAGCGCCCGGAAGTAGATTCCTCGGCGGTGAGCGTCGAACCGTGGCCCTGGCCCGATTCGCTCGATGCGCTGGCAGCAGCGCCCGAGTCGCATCGGCTCCTCTTCGAAAACGACGCCGTTCGCGTCCTGGAGACGAGGATCGCACCGGGTGAGACCACCCGGCCGCACACGCATCGATGGCCGGGCAGCCTGTACGTCCTCTCGTTCGGCCACTTCGTACGCCGGGACGCCGACGGCACCGTCCTGGCCGACAGTCGGGAGGGCGGCAGCTTGCCGCGACCAGGGACCGCCGTCTGGGGCCCGTCCCTACCTCCGCACACGCTCGAGAATGTCGATGCCGTCGATATCCACGTGATCGGGACGGAGCTCAAAAACGGGTGAGCGCCAATGCCCTCGTGGCACGAGCTGCGGTTCAGGCGCCAGGGAGCGAGAAGCCGAGCCGCGACGGCTCGTCCGGAGCGGCCCGGAGCTCGATTCGTCCGATCAGGCCGACGGGCACGATCAGCTCCGGGGCAACGTCCTCGTCGCCGGGGTGTGGACGAATCGTCACGAAGCCGTAGCCGGGCTCCGGGAGAATCGCGTCGAGGGCGAAGCGAGAGCCGTCCCGGAGCTCCAGCTCGACGATCGCCTGCTCGAGCTCGCGCTCGACCGCGAAGCGCCGGATCTGCGCGTGGATCCTGCCGACGAGATCCTCGTGCGGGCCTGCCTGCCCGGGCGTCCAGACTTCGCTCACTAGAAGAGCGCTTCAGCGCTCGTCCGCGCGGGTGCGCCGAGGTGCGCGCGACCCAGCTTCGTCACGATCCGGCCGCGCGGGGTGCGCTGGAGGAAGCCCAGCTGCAGCAGGTACGGCTCGTAGACGTCCTCAACGGTGTCGGCTTCCTCGCCCAGCGCAACCGCCAGCGTCGAAAGCCCCACTGGTCCTCCGTCGAACCGCTCCACGATCGCCCGCAGCAGCTCGCGGTCGGTGCGCTCGAGCCCTTCGCCGTCGACCTCGAGCAGGTCGAGCGCCTCGGCGGCGATCTCGTCGGTGACGACGCCCTCGTGCCGGACCTCCGCGACGTCGCGGACGCGGCGCAGGATGCGGTTCGCGATCCGCGGCGTCCCTCGCGAGCGCCGGGCGATCTCGTCCGCGGCCTCGCCGGTGATCTCGACGCCGAGGATGCGCGCCGAGCGCCTGACGATCGTCCCGAGCTCGGCCGGCTCGTAGTACTCGAGCCGGAACGTCATCCCGAAGCGATCGCGCAGCGGCGTCGTCAGCAGGCCTGTGCGCGTGGTGGCGCCGACCATGGTGAACGGCGGCAGATCGAGCGTCAGTGTGCGAGCGGCCGGGCCCTGGCCGAGCACGATGTCGAGGCGGAAGTCCTCGAGCGCCGGGTACAGGATCTCCTCGACCGCGCGCGAGAGCCGGTGGATCTCGTCGATGAAGAGGACGTCGCGGTCCTCCATCGCGGTCAGGATCGCGGCGATGTCGCCCTTGCGCTCGAGCGCCGGGCCTGCGACCGATCGGATGCCGACGCCGAGCTCCTCACGGACGATGTAGGCCAGGCTCGTCTTGCCCAGCCCGGGCGGGCCGACGAGCAGCACGTGGTCCAGCGCCTCGCCTCGCGTCTTCGCCGCCTGCAGCGCGATCGAGAGCTGCTCCTTGATGCGCTCCTGCCCGACGAAGTCGTCCAGGGAGCGCGGCCGCAGCGAACGCTCGAGCTCGTCCTCGTCCGGGCTCCGCAACGCGGGCGCCATGAACTGCGGTGCCTCGCTCACGCGGCCTTCCTCAGCGCCCGCCGCACGCGCTCCTCGGGCTGCAGCTCGGGATCGACGCCCGCGAGCGCCTGCTCGGCCTCGACGACCGAGAAGCCCAGCTCGACCAGAGCGTCCCGCGCCACCAGCTCGGGCGCCGCCCCGGGCCGCGCCTCGACCTCGGCGGCGGTCTCGGCGCCGAGCTTCTCGCGCAGCTCGAGCACCACCCGCTGAGCGGTCTTCTTGCCGATGCCCGGAATCGCGACGAAGCGCGTGATGTCCTCGAGGGCAATCGCACGCCGCAGGTCGGAGGGGGTCGAGCCGGACACGATCGCGAGCGCCACCTTCGGCCCCACTCCGGACACCGACAGCAGGTGCTCGAACAGCTCGCGTTCGGCGGTATCGGCGAAGCCGTAGAGCTGCAGCGCGTCCTCGCGAACGTGCGTATAGATCTCGACCGTCAGCTCCTGGGCACCCTGCGCGCGGCGCAGCGCGCTCTGCGTGGAGGTGACGAGGTAGCCGACCCCGTTCACGTCGAGCACGAGCGACTCGCCCCCGCAGCCCGGCCGGGCGGCCGGTCAGTCTCGCGAGACTCATCCGACCGCGCGCAGGAGCGGGGGCGCCAGCGCATGGCAGATCCCGACCGCGAGCGCGTCCGCCGCATGGTGGGGCTGCGGGAGCTCCTTCAGCCCGAGGATCGCCTGCACCATCCGTTGCACCTGTGCCTTCTCGGCGCGTCCGTAGCCGCAGACCGCCTGCTTGACGTGAGCGGGCGCGTACTCAACGGCCTCGACGCCGGCGAGCTCGCACGCGACGAGGATGGCGCCGCGGGCCTGGCCGACCGAGAGCGCGGTGCGGGCGTCGGCGCCGACGAACGACTCCTCGAGCGCGACGGCATCGGGCCGGTAGTCCTCGATGAGCTCCTTCACGCCGTCGTAGATCCTCCCGAGGCGGGCCTGGGGCCGCTGCGCCGCCCCGGTCTTCCACCAGCCGTAGTCGAGTGCCGTGAGGCGGTTTCCTTTTCCTTGGACGATGGCGTACCCGCACGCAGCAGTTCCCGGATCGATGCCTATGACCTTCACGACTCGAGGTTAGGCACCACTTCGGACGTTCCTGCCGCTCGCAGAGCCAATCCGGTCCTTGCAGAAGACCGTAGGTCCACGCAGATGCGTGTGCTAGCCGCAGCCACGCTCGCCGCCGTGTTCGTTCTCGCACCGGCCGCCGAGCCTGCGGCTCAGGCCGAGAAGCTGATCGGAACGGTCGGGCCGGGTTCGATCATCACGCTCACACGCCAGGACGGCTCGCCGGTTACGAATCTGGCCCCGGGGACCTACGACATCGAGGTCAGCGACCTCTCGACAATCCACAACTTCCACCTCACCGGGCCGGGCGTCGACCGGGCCACCAAGGTGGAAGTCGAGGAGACGGTCACGTGGACGCTCGACCTGGCTGCGGGCTCGTTCCATTTCCAGTGCGACCCGCACTACCCCTACATGTACGGCGACTTCACGGTCGGTTCCGAGCCTCCGCCGCCGCCCGGACCTCCGCCGCCAGGCCCGCCTCCGCCCGGCCCGCCGCCGCCGACTCCGCCCGCGCCGCCTCCACCGCCGCCTCCGATCGAGCATCCGCCGCCGGTGAGGGCACCGGCCGCGACGGTTTCACGGCTCAGCGTCCGGCTCGCACCGGGCCGTGTAGTCGTCGCCACCGTTCAGGCCGGGGCCGCGACGCGGGCAGCGCTGGAGCTCCGCAAGGGAGCCCGCCGCGTGCAGGCGAAATCGGTGTTGCTCAAGCGTGGCCGGAACGTGCTGCGAATGCGGATCCGCAAGAGCGTCCGGGCCGGGAGCTACATGGTCGTCGTACGCACTTCCGCGGGCCGCCTGGTCTCGCACCGCCTGCGCCTCCGCTAGCTTGTAGCGCCGTGCGGTGGCTGGCCCTCTTAGGCGTGCTCGTCGTGACCGGAGCTGCTGCCACCTCTCCGGAAGCTCGGCCTGCGGCGACGAACGGCATCGAACGCGTCCCGGTGCGCGTGACGGCGCCGGCTTCCTTCCCGGCCGGCCTCACGCTCGCCCTGGCCTCGCCGCCCCGCTTCGCGTCCTCCGCTCGGGCGCTCGAGTCGGGACGCTGGCTCGGCCCGCGCTTCGACTCCACGACGGTGCCGGGCCTCGCGGGGAACGCGACGATCGACTGGTCGATCGCGATCAAGACCACGGCCCAGAGCGCCGAGGCCGCCACCCTGGCCGCGATCACGCTCGGCTTCCCGGAGGACCAGCGCGGACAGATCGCCATCCCTCACCTCGTCGGGAAGACCCAGGTCGGCACGATCCAGGGGTTCTACGTCCTGAAGGTGGCCGCGAACACTCCCGACAATGCGCGCGCCGAGGCGGCGATGGCGTTCCCGCTCGGACAGGGCGTCTTTGCCGTCGCCCGCTTTACGCTCCTCGAGCCCCGGAGCGACGACTTCCGCATCGAGGGCGGCGTGCTGCCGACTAGCTGGAACCGCGGCCAGGCCTTCATCGCGGTCGCCGGGGTGCGCCTGGAGGGCAACTTTGCGCCGGCGCTCGTCTCGATCCGCGCCGGCCGGGTCGGCAGGCTCCTGCGCGGCCGCGTCGTGGACGCCTTCCGCCACCGCGTCCTCGGCGCGCAGATCGCGCTCGAACGGCGGGTCGGCTCGGCCTGGCAGCGCGTGGCGAGAACGCGCACCGACAAGCAGGGCAACTACGTCACGCGCGCGCCCGTCCGGGGCCGGTACCGCGTCACGGCGTCCGTCGGCACGGTCACCGTGCCGAGCACGAGCGTCGGCGTTCGCTAGCTCGCGACGGCTTCGAGCATCCGCTCCGGGATGTCGAAATTCGCGTAGACGTCCTGGACGTCGTCGTTCTCCTCCAGGGCGTCGACGAGCCGTAGGACCTTCCGCGCGACCGTCTCCTCGGCGACCTCGACCGTGGTCTTGGGGACCATCGTCAGCTCGGCCGAGTCGACCGGCAGCCCCGCCGCCTCGATCGCCTCGCGCACCGCCGAGAGGTTCTCGGGCGCGACGGTGACCTGGTAGCTGGAGCCGTCGAGCGCAACGTCGTCGGCGCCGCCCTCGGCGGCCGCGAGCGTCAGCTCGTCCTCGTCGACGCCGTCCGGCACGAGGATGATCCCCTGGCGTTCGAAGAGCCAGGCAACGGCGCCGGTCGCGCCCAGGTTCCCGTCGTGCTTGGCGAAGAGATGCCGGACCTCGGAGGCGGTCCGGTTGCGGTTGTCCGTCAGCGCCTCGACCATCAGCGCGATCCCGCTCGGGCCGTAGCCCTCGTAGACGATCTGCTCGAACGTCGCCGCGTCCGAGTCGGCGCCGGACCCGCGGGCTATCGCGCGCTCGATGTTGTCCTTCGGCATCGAGTAGCTACGAGCCTTTTCGATCGCGTTCTGCAGGGCGAGGTTGCCGGCGGGATCGGGCCCGCCCTCCTTCGCGGCGACGATGATCGCGCGCGAGAGCTTGGAGAAGAGCTTGCCCCGCTTGGCGTCGGCCGCACCCTTCTTGTGCTTGATCGACGACCACTTACTGTGACCCGACATACCTCTCCTCTTCGACGAGTTGCAGGAAGCGCTCGTGGACGCGGGTGTCGTCCGTCAGCTCGGGATGGAACGAGGCGACCAGGAAGCGGCCGTCCCGGAGCAGCACGGGCTCGCCGTCGAGCTCGGCGAGCACCTCGACAGCCGGACCGGCGTCGACGACGCGGGGCGCTCGGATGAAGACGCCGCGCAGCGGCTCGTCCTCCCCCGTCAGCTCGAGGTCGGCCTCGAAGCTGGCCACCTGGCGGCCGTAGGCGTTGCGGCTGACCGCGACGTCGACAAGCCCGAGGTGGTCGCGGTCGAGCAGGATCATCCCCGCGCAGGTGCCGAAGACCGGCCGCTCGAAGCGCCGGAGCGCGTCCTCGATCCCGTAGAGGCGCATCAGCCGCGTGATCGCGGTCGACTCGCCGCCCGGGATGACGAGCCCGTCCAGGCCGTCGAGCTCCTCCGCCTTGCGCACCTCGACCGGCTCGGCCCCGAGCCGCTTCAGCACGGCCGCATGCTCGCGGAAGTTGCCCTGGACGGCCAGGACGCCGATACGGGGTGCCGTTGCCACGGCGCGAATTCTATGGTCGCTGCTGATAGAGCTTTCTCGATTTCGCTGTACTCTGCCCGCCGTCAGTGTTTCTCCAAGGGGAGGTTTACAGCTTGCGTCGCATCATCTTGGCCGTCGGCTTCGTTGCGCTGCTCGCCACCGTGGGAGTCACCGTCGCGTTCGGCGCGAAGCCCGGCAATGGACAATCGACCGGAGAGGGAACCGTCTTCCTCCCGAACCCGGTCGCCGATCTGCAGAACCAGGCGCTCACCGACCAGAAGGACGCCGACTACCCGGCCCTGGCTTCGGCGTACCACAAGGTCGGCTTGACGAACCTGGACGGCTCGGGACGCCTCGTCGGCGACTGGGTCAACATCGTGAGCGAAACCGGCGACCCGGCGTACTCGCCGACGAACCAGTTCAACTACCGCCGGAACGACGACCGCTTCGAGCAGGTCATGGCGTACTACTGGATCACCGAGGCGCAGAAGTACATCCAGAGCCTCGGCTTCGGCTCGACGCTGCGGCCGGTGAACAAGGAGTCGCAGGACGTCCGCATCAACCAGTGGGGCCTGGACAACTCGTTCTCGTGGGACAAGAAGGACATGATCAAGCTCGGCAAGGGCGGCGTCGACGACGGCGAGGACGCCGAGGTGATCCTCCACGAGCTCGGCCACGCGATCCAGGACTCGCAGCAGGTCCCGTTCGGCTACGGGTTCTCGTTCGAGGCCTTCTCGATCGGCGAGGGCTTCGGGGACTACTGGGCCGTCACCGTCTCGAACGTGATCTCGCCGACGCCCGACGCGCCGTGCGTGGCGGACTGGGACTCGGTGTCATATACGTCGACGACTCCGCACTGTCTGCGCCGGACCGACCTCAACCTGCACTACCCGGAGAACGTGAACCCGAACAGCGTTCACGCGACGGGGCGGATCTGGTCGCGGGCGCTCTGGGACATCCGGAACGCCATCGGCCACGTCCACGCGGACACGATCATTCTCGAGTCGCACTTCGGTCAGCGTGACCCGACGATGAGGCAGCTCGCGCAGAGCACCGTGGCCGCTGCACAGAAGCTCTATCCCGGCGACGTCGCGAAGGTCCGCAAGGCCTTCGAGGACCGCGGGATTCTCTAGACGCTCACGTGTGGAGGGGGCGCCTGCGGGCGCCTCCTCCTACCAGCCGCGAGTCTCGAGCAGCTGCTCGGGCGCGATCGAGCCGGAGGCGATGCCAACCATCGCCTCGCCGAGCCCCGCGGAGACGCGGGCGAGCACCTCGGCGTCGTTGTAGTGCGTCGTCGCCTCCACGATCGCCTTCGCCCGCGTGGAGGGATCGCCGGACTTGAATATCCCCGAGCCGACGAAGACGCCGTCCATCCCGAACTGCATGCACATCGCCGCGTCGGCCGGCGTGGCGATCCCACCCGCCGTGAAGGTCACGACCGGGAGGCGGCCGTTCCCGGCCACCCACTTGACCAGCTCGTACGGGGCCTGGAGGGCCTTAGCCTCGGCGAACAGCTCCTCCTCGCGGAGCGACTGCAGCCGACGGATGCCGCCCGTGACCTCGCGCATGTGGCGGACGGCGTTGGAGACGTCGCCGGTGCCGGCCTCGCCCTTCGTTCGGATCATCGCGGCGCCCTCGGCGATCCGGCGGAGTGCCTCGCCCAGGTTGCGGCAGCCGCAGACGAAGGGAACCGTGAACTTCCACTTGTCGATGTGGTGCTCCTCGTCGGCCGGCGTGAGCACCTCGCTCTCGTCGATGTAGTCGACCTCGAGCGCCTCCAGGATCTGGGCCTCGACGAAGTGGCCGATGCGCGCCTTGGCCATGACCGGGATGGACACGGCCTCCTGGATCTCCGTGATCTTGTCGGGATCGGCCATACGCGCGACTCCGCCCTCGGCGCGGATGTCGGCCGGGACTCGCTCGAGCGCCATCACGGCGACGGCCCCGGCGTCCTCGGCGATCCGCGCCTGGTCGGCGTCGGTGACGTCCATGATCACCCCGCCCTTGAGCATCTCGGCGAGGCCGCCCTTGACGCGCATCGTCCCGATTTCCGCCATTGCGACGATTCTAGTGAGAGTAGTGGCGCGCTCGCCGGGATCGCGCCCGGGGTCGCCTCCCTCCCCGCAGTGCATGAGGCTCGAATGCGCCATACCCCCGTTCCGGGAGTCCTGCCGATAGGGTCAAAACGATGCGCCCCATCAGCGTGCTCCTGGTCGACGACGACGAGCTCTTCGCCGAATCGCTCGAGGCGACGCTCGCGGACGACGTCCGGGTTCGGGTGGTGGCATCCGCGCGCGACGGCGCCGAGGCCCTCGAACGCTGTTCGGAGATGCGGCCGGACGTCGTCGCGATGGACATCCACATGCCGACGATGGACGGCGTGGAGGCAACTCGCCGGATCCGCGCACAGGGGTTCGCGGGCGCCGTGATCCTGATCAGCGGCTCGATGTTCACGGACGCGCGAGACCTCGCCACGGAGGCCGGCGCTGCGGGATACCTCACGAAGGCGCAGTGCGCCCGTGAGCTGCTGCCTGCGATCCTGGAGGCGGCTCAGGCCGGTTAGACGGCCGTCGGCCCCGCCGTTAGGCTCGCTGACGCCGCTCGGGCTCGAACCTCTAAGCCGTCCGGCGAGGCCACGCCACCGAGACGGGCGGAAGCTCGGAGAATTGCCAGCTCGGGTAGCAATCGCGCAGATACAGAAGGTGGTCGTTCCAGTCACCGGGCGCGAGGTACTCGACGGGCTTGAGCACGATGCGCCCCTCATCGTGGATCACGAAACCCCACGAGAAGCCGAGTACCGGCACTACGCGCTTCCGGGCGTCCGGTTCACGAGACGCAACCGCCAGGAAGCTGTGCGCCAGCCAATCGAGCGGTTGCCGCTCGTCTCGTGAGGGCGCGTCGAAGAGCACCGGAGCGACTCCGTACCAGCAGAACGGCGCCGGAGAGTCCTCGAACAACTCGAGCGGATCCATCTCGAACGCGCGTCCATCGAAGGCGTTGTCCGTGGAGCAGACGAGCTGCACCCAGCCGAACAAGGCCCGATATCCGCGGCCGGGATAGGAAATCGTCGCGCTGCAAACGGGAAATCCCCGCGCCCCCTGGCCCTTCCCCACTGCGGCCGGATCGTCGTTCGGAACGCACGTCACGATCACGCGGCCTTGGTCGCCGTCGTGCCGGAAGTCGATCTCCATCGTCGCGACGATAGCCCCCGTCCGCACTCCGCGTTCCCGCTTTAACGGAGGAGGCATAATCCAGACGCCATGTCGGTGTACTACGGCTACTCGTGCTGCTATGCGAGTCCTCACGTCGTAGCCCGGTACGCGTGCCGTTGCGGCCGCATCCACACGCAGCACGGCGCGGTGCGCGTGAGCAAGCTGCCGCCGGGCTGGCACGAGACCAGCGACCTGCCGGAGCGGCCCGAGGCCGAGTGCCCTCGCTGCCACAAGAAAACGGTCGCCCGCCGAGAGGCGAGCGCTCAACGGTAATCCGCGGAACCCCGGGGGCGCTGGTAGCGCAGCCCGGCTCAGCTCGAGCGTAGGCGCGACGATGCAGTCAAGACTTAGTCATGAGCGCCCAGGCCGCTGACCTCATCGAGACTAACTTCGTCGAGTTCCTACTGTCGATGGGGAGAGCTGGCGGCGCCGTCGAACGGCTAGACGACGAGATCGCGTGGACGATCGGGGGTTCGCCGATCGGGTACCACAACGCGGTTGTCCGATGCACCGCCACCGAAGGGCGGAGCGGTTTTTTGGTGGAGGAGTGGCGGGATGCACTGCGGCAGCGCTCCCTGCCGGGCTCGTGGCACTGGACCCCAGGGATGCATCCTCACGATCTCCCGCGTCTCCTTCTGGACGCGGGCTTCGAAGACGGGGGCGATGAACCTGCGATGGCCGCACAACTCGCCTTGGCTGACATGCCCATGGCCACCGAGTTGCAGGTCACGCCTGTCGAGGACTCCTCTGCCCTCGACGAGTACCGCCAGGTTCTCGCCGCTGGGTTCGGTGAGGGGCCCAAGGAGGCCGACTGGGTCGCCAGCGTCTTCGCCATCATTGGACTCGAACCACACAGTCGATGGCGCCACTTCGTCGGCACGGTGGCAGACGATCCTGTCGCCACTGCCTCCACCCTGCTGACCGACTCGACCGCAGGCATCTACTTCGTCTGCACGCGGCCCGACGCCCGCCGACGTGGCTTTGGTGCCGCGATCACCAACGAAGCGATGCGCCACGCGGCGCGCACCGGAGCCACCTTCGCCGTCCTCGGCTCCTCGCCGATGGGGCAGCGCATCTACGAGCGGCTCGGATTCCGAACCGTCTTCTCCACCCGGCTCTTCGAGCTGGACGCGTAGCTCGCCCTCGATGGCGCGCCGAGGCGCTGGGATGACCGACGCTCGGCTCAAGGCGACGAGGTCGAGGCTGTGACGACGCCACGACAAGCGAGCGACCAGACGACGAACTCCCGCTCGGCAGCGGTCATGAACCGACCGCCCTCGAGGCTCGCCGTGTGGATCGGTCTCGTCGCGCTAGACGCTTATTCGGCCATGTCCTCGACGACCAGGACGGGCGGCTGATCGGCGTCGTCGTCATGGACGCCGACGACGCGGAGCCTTCGATCGTGGCTGAGCGCGATCGTGTCGCCGGCCCGCCAGTTCGGGACAGCCACCCTGACGGTGGGCGGATCGGCGGGCGTGCCGTCCGCGTGCGTGAGTTTGAACAGGAACACGAGGTCTCCGTTCGTGGGGTCCTTGGGGGAGGCGCTCGCTGGATCTGACCCTATAGAGTCGTCGTCGTTCTGGTGAGGTTTGTTGCCTTCGCTGGCGATTTCTGAGGTACCTACCGGATGCGCAAACGCGGCATCTCTGGCACACCTGACCCACCTAACCATGCGGAAACGGCTTGGCTAAAGGGGTTCAGATGGGCCCGCCTGGACTCGAACCAGGGACCAACCGATTATGAGTCGGCTGCTCTAACCAGCTGAGCTACGGGCCCGACGCCGGCGAGCGTAGCGCAGCTGTGTCGGGGTGGTTGCGCCCGTTGACTTCCCGGCGGCGGACTGCGAATACTCAAGTGACGCCAGAGGGAGGCGACGCTTTGCGGCTACTGCGGTATCGAGCGAGGCCGGGGTCAAATCAGGGGCGCGCCGGGCGCGCGGCCCGCCTCTGGATCGCGGGATTGGTCACGGTCGCTGCCGCGCTCACGGTGGGTTCGACCGCACCGGGGCAGACGGGCAGCGGGTACGCCGACGCCGTGCTCGCGGATTCGCCGTCCGGGTACTGGCGGCTCGGCGAGACGAGCGGCACGACGGCAGCCGACTCCTCGGGAAACTCGAGCGGCGGCACCTACGTCGGCGGTGTCACGCTCGGTGTGCCCGGCGCGCTCTCGAGTGACCTGAACAGCGCAGCTCGTCTCGACGGCGGCAACGACCGAGTCTCGATCCCCGATCCGGCGAGCAGCGTGCTCGACCCAGGGGCGTCGGACTTCACGCTCGAGGCGTGGGTCAAGACGACTCCCTCCGCATCGGACCAGGTGGTCGCCGGGAAGAAGGGCTCGGGCAACGCAGGCGCGTGGTGGTTCGTCGCCGTCACCGTCGACGCCGCCCATACGGGCCAGCTTCGCGCCCGGATCCGCGACGGCGCGGTGACCCGCACGGCGTACAGCACCGTCCGAGTCGACGACGGCGCCTGGCACCACGTCGCCGTCCGCTTCGACCGCGACGTCGGAATCAGCTTCTTCGTCGATACGGTCGCCGCGGGATCGACGGCCGGAGCAGCGACCGGGCCTCTCGCCAACCCGGCCGCATTCCAGATCGGCCTCGCCCCGAACTCGGGCAACTTCAAGGGCGACCTCGACGAGATCGCCGTCTACAACACGCTGCTGTCTCTCACGCAGATCCAGACCCATCTCGCCGCTGCGGGAGGAACACCGCCACCCCCGCCGCCGCCACCTCCGCCGCCACCACCCCCGCCACCGCCGCCACCGCCGCCACCGCCGCCACCACCGCCACCACCGCCACCGCCACCGGCTCCGGACGACCGGCTCTTGATCGGCGCGGGCGACATCTCCGAGTGCGGCGTCTTCGACGCGGACGACGAGACGGCCGCGATCCTCACCGAGTATCCGAGTGCGACCGTCTTCACCCTCGGCGACAACGCGTACGGGATCGGGACGGCGAGTGAGTTCGCCAACTGCTACCACCCGACGTGGGGTGTCGCGAAGGCACGCACGAGGCCGTCCGCCGGGAACCACGACTACGGGACGTCGGGCGCGGCCGGGTACTTCGGCTACTTCGGCTCGGCCGCGGGCCAGCCCGGCAAGGGCTACTACAGCTACGACCTCGGCGCCTGGCACGTGATCGTCCTGAACAGCAACTGCTCGTCGATCCCGGACGACTGCGAAGCCGGCGAGGCGCAGGAGCAGTGGCTCCGTGCCGACCTGGCCGCGAACACCGAGGTTTGCACGATCGCGTACTGGCATCACCCGCGCTTCAATTCGGGCGCGACGCACGGCGAATCGTTCGCGCAGGACGTCCAGCCGTTCTGGAACGCGCTCTACGCGTACGGCGCGGACGTCGTCGTCAGCGCGCACGAGCACATCTACGAGCGCTTCCTGCCGCAGACGCCCGGCGGCGTCTACGACCCGGGGTTCGGCATTGCGCAGTTCACGGTGGGGACGGGCGGCTACTCGCTCTACAACGTCGGCCCGGCCAAGCCGAACAGCGCCGCCCTTCAGAACTCGAGCTACGGCGTGATCAAGTTCACGCTGCACGCGGCGTCGTACAGCTGGGAATTCGTGCCGATCGTCGGTTCCACCTACGCGGACGCGGGGACGACGAACTGCCACGGCGTACCGGGCACCGACGGGACGCCGCCGATCATCTCGCTGAACGCACCGGCGAACAACAGCTCCACCTCGGACCCGACGCCTACGTTCGGCGGCACTTCCGGGACGCTCCCCGGCGACCTGCCGGGCATCACCGTCAAGGTCTACGCAGGCATCGAGCCGACTGGCACGCCGGTCCAGATCTTGACCACCACTGCGGCCCCGGGTGGCGCTTGGGCCGTCGATGCGGCCTCGCCCCTGCCCTCGGGCACGTACACCGCCCAGGCCGAGCAGGCCGACGTGGCAGGAAATCGAGGGCTGAGCAACGTGCCGACCTTCACGATCACAGGCGGACCTCCGCCGCCTCCACCACCTCCGCCTCCACCTCCACCACCTCCGCCACCGCCTCCACCCCCACCTCCTCCACCACACCACCTCCACCACCGCCACCGCCACCGCCACCGCCGGCCGGCTCGTACACGGCCGAGGTGCTGGCGGACAGCCCGGTGGCCTACTGGCGGCTCGGCGAGAGCTCGGGCAGCGTCGCTGCCGCGACGGTCGGCGCGACCGCCGGCGCCTACCAGGGCGGCGTGACGCTAGGCGCGCTCGGCGCGCTGGCGGGCGACGCGAACACAGCGGCCGGCTTCGACGGGAGCGACGACAAGGTCGCCATGGGCGACCCGGCGAGCGGAGCGCTCGATTTCGGCACCGGGGACTTCAGCGTCGAAGCCTGGGCGAAGACGGCGCTGAACGGCGAGCGGGCGATCGTTTCGAAGCGCGCGTCGGGCCCGTACTGGCAGTTCACGGTCACGGATGATCCGGGCCACACCGGCGAGATCCGGGCGAACGTCCTGGCGGGAGCGGCGCGCGAGGTCTACGGCCCGGCTCTCCGTGTCGACGACGGTGCGTGGCACCACGTCGTCGTCGTCTTCGATCGCGACACGGGAATCACCGTCTACGTCGACGGCGTCGGTCGTTCCACGGCGGGCGCCTTCACGGACACGATCGACAACGCAGGGCCGTTCCTCGTGGCCAAGAGCACCGGCTACGGCTACCTCGGCGGCCAGATCGACGAGGTTGCCGTCTACGCGTCGGCGCTCACGGCGGCCCGCGTTCAGGCGCACCACGCAGCCGGCCGCGGCTAGGCGGGCGCCTCAGAAACTCCGATTGACATTCGTCGAGCAACGGGCCAATACTGGCTCGGGGGAGTTGAAGGGGAGGCGGCTCTGCGGCATTCGCGCTTGAACGGCGCCCACGCGGCGACCAGGCATCGTTTTCGAGGAGGACGACGGGCCTCGCTCGTCGGCGTGCTTGCCGCGCTCGTCGCCTTCGGGCTCGGAGCGGCGGCACCGGCGGCGACGAGCAGCGGCTACGCGGCCTCGGTGCTCGCCGACGGACCGGCCGGGTACTGGCGTCTCGGCGAGACGGCCGGAACCGTCGCGACCGACACTTCGCCGAACGCGAGTAACGGCGCGTACCAGAACGGCGTCACGCTCGCGGTCCAGGGAGCGCTCGCGGGCGACCCGGATCGTGCCGCGCGCTTCGACGGCTCGAACGACCGCGTCCTGATCGGCGATCCGGGGAGCGGCGTCCTCGACGCAGGCGCCGGCGACTTCACCCTCGAGGCGTGGGTCACCACGACGGCGACGACGGGAACGATCGCCGGGAAGAAGGACTCGGGCAACGGCGGGAGCTGGTGGCACGTGGGCCTGAGCGCCGACTCGGGCCATGTCGGCCAGCTGCGGGCGACGATCAAGGACGGCAAGACAACGCGAACGGCCTACAGCCTCGCCCGCGTCGACAACGGCGCCTGGCACCACGTCGCCGTCCGCTTCGATCGAGACGTCGGCGTCTCGTTCTTCGTGGACGGGACCGCGTCGGGCGTCACCAGCGGTGACCACGCCCGGCTCGGTGTCGAACTCCGCCGCGTTCACGGTCGGCTCATCGGGCGGGGCTCCGGCGTTCCGGGGCGACATCGACGAGGTTGCGCTCTATCGGTCGCTCCTGTCACAGGCGCGGATCCAGGCGCACATCACCCAGGCGGCAATCGACACGACGGCGCCCAGCGTCACCCTCGCGACCCCTGCGAACGGGAGCTCGGGAACCGACACGACGCCCGCATTCGGCGGAATCGCCGGCACGGCGCTCGGTGACTCCGGCAGCGTGACGGTCAAGCTCTACGGCGGCGCGGGAACGGGCGGAACGCTCGTCCAGACCCTGACGGCGGCCCGTGGCGGCGGCGGCGCGTACTCCGTCGACGCGACGACCGCACTCGCGCTCGGTGTGTACACCGCACAGGCCGAGCAGTCAGACGCCGCCGGCAACCTCGGCTCGAGCGCCCCGACAACGTTCACCGTTGCGGCCCCGCCGCCGGACACCACTCCGCCCGTCGTGACGCTCACCATCCCGGGCGCGGGAAGCTCGGGCTC
Source organism: uncultured Actinomycetes bacterium (assembly GCA_963733845.1). Taxonomy (GTDB): domain Bacteria; phylum Actinomycetota; class Thermoleophilia; order Gaiellales; family Gaiellaceae; genus DATFQE01. Next base: position 13,626 of record CAVTEM010000003.1, on the reverse strand, counting down.
CGACACGACGCCGACCTTCGGCGGCGCTGCCGGGACCGCCGCAGGCGATTCGGCCACCGTCACCGTCAAGGTCTACGCCGGCACGGGCACGGGAGGGACGCTCGTCCAGACCCGGACGGCGACCGCGAGCGCCGGTACGTACAGCATCGACGCCTCACCCGACCTCGAGCTCGGCACCTATACCGCCCGAGCCGAACAGGAGGACGCGGAAGGAAACACCGGCTTCAGCACCGCGAACACGTTCACCATCACACCCCCGCCTCCGCCCGGCGACCCGATCCTCATCGGCGCCGGCGACATCGCCTCCTGTGGCGACAGCGAGTACACGGGACACGAGGAGACGGCTGACCTGCTCGATCTGTTCCCGGCCGCGACGGTCTTCACCGCCGGCGACAACGTCTATATCAGCGGCACCAACACCGAGTACGCGAACTGCTATGACCCGAACTGGGGCCGGTCGAAGAACCGCACCCGCCCGTCGCTCGGCAACCACGACTACGACACGGCCGGCGCCGGAGGCTACTTCAACTACTTCGGCGCGTCGGCGGGCGATCCGACCAAGGGCTACTACAGCTACGACCTCGGCGCCTGGCACATCATCTCGCTCAACAGCCAGTGCACGAACATCACGGGCTGCGCCGCGGGCTCACCACAGGAGCAGTGGCTGCGCGCCGACCTGCTTGCACACCAGAACGTCTGCACGCTCGCGTACTGGCACTACCCGCGCTTCAACTCGGGGAAGGTCCACGGCGAGTCGTTCGCGCCGTACGTGCTGCCCCTCTGGAACGCGCTGTACGAGAACGGCGCCGACGTGGTCGTCAGCGCCCACGAGCACCTCTACGAGCGGTTCCTGCCGCAGCGGCCCGACCGAACACTGGATCTCCAGTACGGCATCACGCAATTCACCGTGGGCACTGGCGGCTTCTACTTCTACGACTGGGGACAGATCAAGGCGAACAGCGCCGCACGGAACAACACGAACTACGGCGTGATCAAGTTCACGCTCCATCCGACCTCGTACAACTACGAGTTCGTGCCGATCACGGGGCAGACCTACACCGACGCCGGTAGCACGAGCTGTCACGGAGCGCCGGGAGGCGGGCCCGATACGACCCCGCCGAGCATCACGCTGACCTCGCCTACAAGCGACAGCACCACGACCGACACCACCCCGAACTTCGCCGGGGTCGCAGGCGTCGCGGCGGGCGACTCGACGACCGTGTCAGTGAAGGTCTACAGCGGCACCGGAACCGGCGGCGCGCTGGTTCAGACCCGGACGATCACGCGGGCGGGCAACGGAACGTATTCGGTGGACGCCGCTCCGGCGCTCGCGCTGGGCACGTACACGGCGCAGGCAGAGCAGCTGGACTCGGCCGCCAACATGGGCTTCAGCGGGGCCAACACGTTCACGATCGAAGCCGGCCCACCGCCGCCACCCGATACGACCCCGCCGGTGATCACGGTGGACTTCCCGCACGAGGACACCTTCACGAGCGACACGACCCCGACCATCAGTGGCACGGCGGGCACGCTCGCGGGCGACTCGACGGGCGTCACGGTCAACCTCTACTCGGGCAACGGGACGACCGGACCGCTCGTCCGGACGTTGAGCACGACCCGTGCCGGCAGCGGAGCCTGGTCGGTCGACGCGTCGCCGGCGCTCGCACTCGGCACCTACACGGCGCGCGCGGAGCAGACGGACCAGGCAGGCAACGTCGGTGTGAGCAACACGACGTTCTTCACCATCGTCGAGCCGCCGCCGGCGCCTCCGTACGCCGCCACAGTGCTCGCTGACTCACCGCGTGGCTACTGGCGGCTCGGCGAGAGCTCGGGGACGACGGCCGCCGACCAGACCGGTGCGAATCCGGGCGCGTACCAGTTCGGCGTCGTGCTCGGCGTAGCAGGAGCGGTCGTCGGCGACGCCAACACAGCCGGGCGCTTCGACGGCACCGACGACAAGGTCAGCATGGCTGACCCCGCCAACGGCTCACTCGACTTCGGCACGGGCGACTTCAGCGTCGAAGCGTGGGTGAAGACGACCGTGAACGGCGAGCAGGCGATCGTCTCGAAGCGGTCGACCACCGCGGGCGCGCCGTTCTGGCAGTTCACGGTGACGAACGATCCCGGCCACGACGGAGAGATCCGCGTCAACATCGTGGCCGGTGCGACCGTCGAGGTGTACGGCCCGGCGAAGCGAGTCGACGACGGCGCCTGGCACCACGTCGTCGTGGCGTTCGACCGTGACGCCGGCGTCACGATCTACGTCGACGGCCTCTCGGTGTTCCGCGCGGGCGCCGCGACTGCGGACGTCGGCAACGCCGGCCCCTTCCTGATCGCCAAGTCCACCGGCTACAACCACTTCAAGGGCGATCTCGACGAGGTTGCCGTGTACCCGTCCGCGCTCACGGCGGCTCGAGTCCAGGCGCACTACGCAGCCGGCCGCGGCTGAGGCCGCACCTGCACACCGCCCGCATACACGGGCGATAGCATTCGGGCGCCGTGAAGGTCTTCCAGCACGAACGCCGTCTGCGGACGACCGGGGGCCTCTCGGTCCGTGACATCACTGACGAGGTCAACGAGGTCGTTGCCGAAAGCGGGATCCAGGCCGGGATCGCGTGCGTCTACTCTCCGCACACGACCTGCTGCGTTCGCGTCAACGAGTTCGAGCAGGGGTTCATGGACGACTTCGCCTCCCTCCTCAAGCGCCTCGTGCCGCAAGAGAGCTACTACGCGCACGACGACTGGGACCGGCGCACCGAGAACATCTGCGAGGAGGACATGGAGTTCGGGAACGGTCACTCGCACTGCATGTCGATGCTGCTCGGCTCGGCGGGCGAGTCGATCCCCGTCCGGGACGGCGAGCTCCTCCTCGGTACCTGGCAGCGCGTGCTCTTCATCGAGCTCGACCGCGAGCGCGACCGGCGCTGGCTGGTCCAGGTCGTCGGGAGCTAGTAACAGTCTGTTACTAGGTTTCGGCGTGCTGGGCGGCCCGCAGCGCGGGCTCCGGCTCGCTGCGCTTGCGGAGCAGCGTTCCGTCGCGATCGAACTCGAAGATCCAGAAGTCCGTGTCCATGACGTGCACGGCGACGTTGAAGACCGGGATCGGGCCGATGAAGCCCTCGAACGTGCCTCCGTGGCCGTGGCCGTGCAGAACGATCGTCGGCCGGCGCTCGGCGATCGGTTCGGCCAGGCGGTCGCTGCCGAGGTACGTCCACAGCGTCGGCCGCTCCCCCTCCAGCGTGGTCGTCGTGGGCGAGTAGTGCAGCAGCGCGATCCGGATCGGGCACCCGGCGATCTCCTCGAGGGCGACGTCCAGCGCGCGCACCTCGGCCCCGGTCTCCGCGTAGACCGCGCGCAGGAGCGGCTCGCCGAAATCCGGCAGCTCCGAGTCGACGAAGCCGCCGACGAAGCCCTTGGCGCCCGCGAGCCCCACGGTCACGCCGCGCACGTCGAGGATCGCGCTGCGGCGATCGATCACCGTGACTCCGCCCGTCTCGAGCGCGCGGACAACCTCGTTCATCCGATTCGCGTGCCAGTCGTGGTTCCCCAGCACAGCGAAGACGGGGACGTCCAGACCGCTGCACGCGTTGGCCAGCACCGCCGCCTGCTCGGGCTCGCCATGGGTGGTCAGGTCGCCCGCGAGCAGGACGAGATCAGCCCGCTCGCCGATGCGCGCGAACGCCTCTGCGACCTCAGCCCGGTTCCCCTCGTGGCAATGGATGTCGCCGGCGGCGGCGATCCTGATGGTTGGGGCCGGCATTCGGCGGGGTAGCGTAGACGCATGAGCGAGTCCGGGAACGGTGCACCCTTCGAGGAGCTGGTCCTGACCCTGAAGAAGGCCGTCGCCGCGCTGCGCGACGCGGAGGTGCCGCACCTGCTCGCAGGGGGCCTCGCGATCTGGGCTCGCGGCGGCCCCGAACGCGACCACGACCTCGACTTCCTCGTCAAGCCCGACGACGCCGAGCGTGCGCTCGAGGCGCTGGTCGCAGACGGCATGAAGCCCGAACGGCCGCCCGAGGACTGGCTCCTCAAGGCCTACGACGACAACGGCGTGCTCGTCGACCTGATCTTCCGGCCCTCCGAGGAGCCCGTGACCGACGAGATGATCGCACGCGGGGACGAGCTGGAGGTCAAGGCGATCAAGGTGCACGTGGTCGCCGCAGGCGACGTGATCGTGTCCAAGCTGCTGGCTCTGCGCGAGCACGAGCTCGACCTCGACCCGCTGATCGAGATGACCCGCGCGGTCCGCGAGCAGGTCGACTGGGCGGACGTGCGGACGCGCACCGAGCATTCCCCGTTCGCGCGCGCATTCTTTACGCTCGCGGAGGGACTCGACCTGATCGAGCCCCTCCGCGCCGAAGCTGCGGGTTAGTTGAAGAGCGCGAGCAGCGAGCTGAACACGGCCGTGTTCGGCGGAACCTGAGCCGGGGCGCGGGTGATCCGCAGCGGCTGGCAGGTCTGGTAGTCGCTCACCGGAGTCTGGGGACCAAAGCCTGTCGCGTGCTTCTGGTCCAGGAACGTCCAGGTGCTTTGGAACACGTCCACCGTGACCGCGGTCGTGCAGGCCGAGTAGACGAGCGCGGTCGCGGCGGCCGTGCGGGCCTGCGTGACCTGCGTCTTCAGCGTCTTGACCTCTTTCTGGAGCGCCTTGATCTGGCGCGCCAACGACTTCACGGTCGGCCCGGCCGCCGGAGCGGGCGCCGCCACCGTCAAGGCCACCAGCGAGATGAGCGTGGTGACGAATACCCGCTTCATCGGTATACCTCCTGAGTTCGCGATGTCGTCCTCGACGGAGTCTAGACCGGTCCCTCCCGTGGTTTTCGTGGACGCCGAGAACGTCCGGCGCTCCGCCTGGCCCAACGTTTCGCGCTCGGAGCTCGTCGACCTCGTCGAGACCTGGGCCGCGCGCGAGGGAGTGGAGCCCCGGGTGGTCTTCGAGGGCGCCGAGACCGCCGACGATCGGATCGCGCGCGAGTCCGCGGGCGAGGAACGCTACTGGCTGGTCACGTCGGACCGCGGGCTGCGCGAGCGCGCCGGCGGGCGGGCCGAGCGTGTGGTGGGCGGCGGGTCGTTCCTGCGCGAGCTACGCCGCTCGGAGTAGCCGCTCGCGCTCCGCGTAGAACGCCTCGAAGCGGCCGTGCGGGGAGCTCAGGTACTCGCTCAACTCCAGCTCGAGCGAGGCGACCTCGGTGTTGACGAGGAAGAGCTGGTGCCAGCGGCGGCGCTCCTCGTCGCACTCGTGGCCGTCGCGGTCGAGTGCGATCACGGCGCCGCAGTCCGGGCACGGAGGCCACGACGGTGCCGGGAAGCCGAACATGGTGCTTGAACGCACGTGCCGTCAAAATGGTTACGCAGTCCTAGGCGGGGCAGTGCGCCTCGATCTCGACCTCGGTGTCGAGAGCGAGCTTCATGCCTTCGTAGGCGAGCTGCGGCGCGCTTCCGTCCGAGCCCCAGAGGGCGCGCGCCCGAGCCTCGAGAGCGCGCAGCTGGTCGTCGGAGTGCAGCGGATCGTGGTGGAAGAGCACGAGCTGCTCGACTCCGGAGGCGCGCGCGAACTCGACGGCGTGGTCGACGCTCGAGTGTCCCCAGCCGACGTGGTTCGGATACTCGTGCTCGAAGTACTGCGCGTCGTGCATCAGCACCGTGGCCCCCTCTGCGAGCGAGTAGCCCGACAGCCACTCGGGGTCGACTCCGGCGGGGCCGGCGCCGAGGTACGGCTCGTGGTCCGGGATGTACGCGAGCGTGCGCCCGTGCTCTTCGATACGGAAACCGACCGTCGGCCCGCGGTGCGAGACGGGCTCGGCCAAGAAGCGCGCGGAACCGAGCGCGAACTCCTCGTCGGGAAGGTCGTGGAAAGTGAGCCTCGACGGCACTTCGGCCAGCTGCACCGGGAAGAGCGGCGGCGACAGGTACTTCGCGATCCGCTCCTCCAGGGTTTCCACGGGCGAGGACGGCCCCCAGACGTGAATCTCGAGGCCCGGCTCCCAGAGCGGCACGAAGAAGCCGAGGCCCTCCAGGTGGTCGAGGTGCAGGTGGGTCAGGACGATGTGGATGGGCCGCCGGGGCAGCCGGGCGAGCTCGAGGCCGAGTAGCCGGATGCCCGTGCCCGCGTCGAGCACGACCGGGGTGCCGTCCGCGAGCTCGAGCTGGACGCAGGAGGTGTTGCCGCCGAACGCGACCGTTTCCGGCCCGGGGGAGGCGAGCGAGCCGCGGCAGCCCCACACCGTCGCCCTCATCCCTGGCGCAGCTCCCAGAAGATCGCGACGACGCCGAAGAAGTCCTCGTCCTTACCGAGCAGCGGGAATGCGGTGACCTCGATCTCATGCCGCGTGCCGTCCTGCGTCGTGAACGCCAGCGTGTCGTGGGCCGGGCAGCGGTCGCGGTGCGCGATCCCGACTGGCAACTCGTCTAGCGTCATCGGGGAGCCGTCGAGCCGCTCGACGCTGAAGAGGCGCGTCCACTCGTGCTGCGCGAGCTCGCCCACTTCCGCGTGGGTTTGGCCCAGGATCCGCTCGGCCGGCTCGTTGAAGAAGATCAGCCGGCCGCGCTCGTCGATGACCGTGACCGGCGTGGCGATGTTGGCGGCGAACTCACGGGCGAGGATCAGGGGCAGGCTCTTGTGCACTGACTGCGCCATCGCGTAAAGCCTAGACCGCCGGCCCCAGTGCTCGAACGGCAGTGGCGAGGTCCTCGTGGCATCCCGTGGCGACGTAGACCGTCCACGGGTGAGGCGGCGTGCCGGCGGTGTAGACGACGACCGGCGTGCCGCGCGAGTGCGCGTACCACGCTTCCATCGCGGTGCCCTCATCCGCGGCGGTGAACGCGGCGAGGACTGCGTCGCAGGCGTCGATGTCGGCGAGGTCGCCCTCGACGATCTCGCGCTCATGGCCGCGGGTATCCGCGCGAAAGTCGCGTCGCATCGGGTCGACGGGCTCCCACCCGGCCTCGCGGACGAGCGCGTCCGCGCGACGGCGATACTCGTCGGCGAACGGCGGCCCGGCGAGATAGACGCGCTTCACGGTCGTACAGTACGGGTCGATGGAACCCGATCAGGAGTTCGTCGCGCTCGGGCACGCAGGCTCGGATCACTACGCTGGCCTGGAGTCGTTTCCGAACCCGGGCGTCGCCCACGTCGAGCTCGTGAGCGACGAGCTGACGGCCGTCTGCCCGATCACGGGTCAGCCGGACTTCTACGTCGCCTCGATCGAGTTCGAGCCCGAGGGACTCTGCCTCGAGTCGAAGTCGCTCAAGCTCTACCTCGCCCGGTTCCGCGACGAGGGTGCGTTCTGCGAGGCGCTCGCCGTCCGGATCCGCGACGACGTCGCCGAGGCGCTTCAGCTGGGTGCAGAGCGCGTTACGGTCACGCTCGAGCAGAAGGCCCGCGGCGGGATCACGATCACCGCCACGACCTAGTAGGAGGGCTTGACGCAATACCGCTGTGCGGGGGCCGCGCTATTCCGCCAAACCCTCCTAGCCCGATAGCGTCCCGGCCGTGCACCTCGGCCTGATCCTTCCCAACTACGGCGAGAACCTGAACCTCGAGCGTCTCGTCGCTGCCGCGGTGGCCGCCGAGGAGGCCGGCTTCGACTCCGGCTGGGTGACCGACCACGTCCTCGTCCCGCCCGAGCACGCCCCGATCTACGGGACGATCGCGGAGCCGCTCGTCTCGCTCGGCTTCCTGGCGGCGCACACGAGCCGGCTCGACCTCGGCGTCTCGGCGCTCGTCGTCCCGCAGCGGAACCCGCTCGTGGCCCTCAAGCAGCTGACCACCCTCGACCTCGTCTCGGGCGGCCGGATCGTCACAGCCGTCGCGGCGGGCTGGATGGAGGGCGAGTTCGAGGTGCTAAACGCCGACTTCGAGCGGCGCGGGCGCCTTCTGAACGAGTGGCTCGACCTCGCCGCCTCGGCGTTCGCGCAGATGCCCGGCCGCGTCGTCTACGAGGGCGAGTTCTTCTCGGTCGACGGCTGGCTGGCCCCCGCTCTCGTGCGGCCCGGCGGCCCCGAGCTGTGGGTGGCGGGCGTGTCGAGGGCGACGGTGCGGCGAGCCGCCCGCACGGGCGTGTGGCACCCGGTCGCGCTGACGCCCGGGCAGCTCGCGCCGCTGGCGGCCGAGCTGCGCGAGCGGCGGCCGGACAGCCGCGTGATCCTCCGCATCAGCGTCCTGCTGCTGCGCGAGCCCGACCACGGGCGCGACGAGCGGGGTCGCCATGCGGTCGCAGGCCCCGCCGAGTGGGTGGTCGAGCGCCTTCGCGAGTACCTCGACGCGGGCTGTGATGGCTTCGTGGTCAACCTCGAGTACGACCGCCCCGGGCTCGAGGAGCGTGTGCGCGAGTTCGCCGAGGACGTCGCACCCGCGCTGAGAGGCTAGAGCGCGACGCGCCTGCACGCGACGAACCGGTCGCCGTCGTACCCCTTGACCTCGAGCACGCGGCCGTCCGCCGTGCCCGGCACGTCGAACGTCTTCTTCTCGCCCTCCACGTCGAGCGAGGTGAGGGGCCGCCCGTCCACCGCCGCGTCTAGACGTGTCAGGTTCTCCGCCTCGACGGTGACCCCGACGTGATCGGCCCGGGACTTGGTCTTCACCGAGAGCGCGTAGCGCGGCAGCTGGGAGAGCAGCTCGCCGGCGCGCTCGATCAGGTCCCGGTTGCCCTCGAGCACGTCCGCCTTCGTCATCCGATGCACCTCGTCGGGTACGACCCCGAGATCCTCGACGGGCACGCCCGAGCGCTCGCCCACCCGCGTCGTGCGCCGGATCGAGACCCGGAACGAGGCTCCCGAAGGCAGCTGCTCGAGCGGCGAGTCCTCGCCGGCTGAGCAGCTGGCCGAGGAACTCGTGCGTCCAGACGTTGGCACCGCCGGCGCCCGTGTTGCCGCTCGAGCCGAGGATCGGCCCGATCCCGTGGTCCTGGAAGCCGGCCGCGAAGATGTCCGTCGTGCTGTAGCAGAGTGCGTCCGTCACCAGCACGACGGGCCCGTGGTACTGCTGGCCGAGGCGGTTCGCGTCCTCCGCAGAATCGATCGGGAAGCCGAGCGAGAAGGTCGCGCCGGTCTCGACCGCCTGGGCGATCGATTCGCTCCACTGCGAGAGCCAGGGGACGTCGTTCGCGAGCCGCGCGGTCAGCGGCGTGTTGATGAAGTGCAGGCGCTCCGGCTCGATCGAGCGCGGCGTCAGCACCTGGAGCAGGCGCTCGCCTGCGGTGATCAGGCCGCCGCCGTTCCCACGCACGTCGACGATCAGGCCCGTGCCGGGCAGCAGGCCCGCGATGCGCACGAACTCCTGCACGAACGTGTCGGCGTCCTCGACGTTGAAGGTCCAGATCCGGATGTAGCCGAAGGTTCCGTTCCCGGTCTCGACAGCGCGGAACGCGAAGACGTCGGGCATCGAGCTGGTCGTGCTCAGGTCGATGTCGTCCGCCCCGCGAACCGCCTCCTGCTCGGCCGCCATCGCCTTCGCCGCGAAGAGCGTCTTCTTCGCGCGGCGGACGGCCTCGGTCTTGGCGTCGATGCCGAGGCTCCGCGCGGCGGGCCGGTCGGCGTCGGTCGGGTCGACACCCTCGGGCGAAGGGTCGGGCTCGAAGACCCGCCACTCGATCACGAGCGACTGCTCCTCGCCTCCGTCCGTGTAGCCCACCACCGCCCAGTGCTCGTCGGGAGGAGCCGACTGTGCGAGCGGCCGGATCGTCATCGCCTCGATCCCGCGGGCCAGGCGCGCGTCCTCGTTGCTGCCCGCCTGGCGGTCGGCGTTGAGCTCGACCGCCCGCTCGATCGGGACGCCGTTCCAGAACGTGATCACCACCCCGGGCTTGAACGTCGGGTGCTCGAAGCCGTCGAAGGTCCTCGCGACGAGGAAACGCCGCGCATCGCCCTCCCAGAACTCCTCGATCATGAAGGGCAGGAACGCCGTCTTCGACTGGTACGGCTCCGGGAGGATGTAGTTCGTGTGCAGGTCGCGCAGGCTCGTGAAGATGCGGATCAGCTCGTCGTGGAAGCGGCGCTCCGACATCCGCTCCAGTCGGTGGCGGAGCAGCCTGAGCCGCTGGATCGGGTCGACGGCGTGCATCGCCCGCTTCAGCGGCAGATGGACGTAGAGCTCCTCGATCAGCACGCGTGCCTGGTCGGTGACGAGAGCGCGCTCCTCGGCATCGAGCTCGCCGGCGAGCCCGAGGAAGTCCGGCAGGGTCATCACGCCCGCGAGCCCGCCGGCGTCGAAGGTGGGTGAGTCGAGCCGCTCCTCGACTGCGTTGACGGTGCTCATGGCGACCTCCTGACGACCCGGCCACCGTCACACAGCGGCCGATCAGCGTCAAGCGTGACGAGAAGGACCGGAATCTTTCCGCTTTCCTAGCAACTTGCTTACAGCGTCCGGGTATTAGGCCTTCTGCAGATGCGGTTCGCCCTCGTCGCTCTCCTCTCAGGCCTCGTCCTGCTGACGGCAGGAATCGCCGCCGCCGCACCTCCAACCGCGAGCACGGGGCCCGTCAGTGCAGTCGGTCCGACTTCGGCGACGGCGGGCGGCACGGTCAACCCGCACGGCATCGCGACGAACTGGTACGTCGAGTACGGGACGACGACCGCCTACGGCAAGAAGACGACGACGCGAAGCGCCGGCTCGGGCACGTCCGACAGCCCGGTCTCCGCGACGCTCACCGGGCTCGCCCCGGGCACGACCTACCACTACAGGCTCGTGGCGACGAACGCCGACGGCACGAGCCGCGGCGCCGACGGGATCTTCACCACGTCCTCCGCGCCGGTCGCTGTGACCGGAAGCGCGTCGGCCGTCACGACCACTTCGGCCACCCTCGGCGGGACGGTCGACCCGAACGGCCGCGCCACGACGTGGTACTTCGAGTACGGCACGAGCACCGGGTACGGCTCCAGGTCGCCGTCCCGCAGCGCGGGCTCCGGGACCGCAGCCACCGGGGTCTCGTCGCCGGTGACGAGTCTCACTCCGGGGCGGCTCTACCACTACCGCCTCGTCGCGACGAGCGACGCCGGCACGAGCCGCGGAGCGGACCGCACGTTCTCCACGGCCGGCGCGCCGATCGCGGCCACCGGCTCGGTTTCGGGGGTGACGACCGGCGGCGCGACGCTGCGCGGCTCCGTGAACGCGAACGGCCAGGCGACAACGTGGTACTTCGAGTACGGGCCTACGACCGCCTACGGGCTCAAGACTCCGGTCAGAAACGGCGGCAGCGGCACGAAGGCCGCCAACGTCTCCGTGGGCGTCTCCGGCTTGCGAACCGCGGCCTCCTACCACTACCGGCTCGTGGCGGTCAACGCGTCCGGCACGAGCATCGGGGCGGATCGAGCCTTCAGGACGGCGGGGCCGCCGCTCGCCCGCACCGGCCCTGCGCTCGAGATCGGGACGAGCACCGCCACCGTGACCGGCGTGGTCAATCCGCAGGGCCGCGGCACGACCTGGTACTTCGAGTACGGGACGAGTGCCCGCTACGGGTCGCGGACGGCGAGCAGGAGCGCGGGCTCGGGCTTCGGAGACGTCGCGGTCAGCGTGCCGCTCTCCGGCCTCGCGGGCGCCGTCTCCTACCACGTGCGCATCGTCGCGCGGAACGCCTCGGGTACGACGCGCGGCACGGATCTGCTGTTCAGGACGACCGGCGTGACGCTCGCCGCCCACGCGGGCCGCGTCGTCTTCGGCCGCCCGCTGCGACTCTCGGGCCGCGTGCCCAGCGCACGGGCGGGCGAGCCTGTCACGCTCCTGGCCCGCCCGCTCGGGCGTCCGGCGAGAGCGATCGCGACCGTGGTGACCACCGACGGCGGGGTCTGGCGCTACACGGTCAGACCGCGGCTGCGTACCTCCTACACCGCGAGCTGGAACGGCCTGCTCAGCCGAGCGCGGACGATCGGAGTCCGGCCGGCGGTGTCGTTCCGCCGGGTCGGAGTGGCGCGCTTCGCCACCCGCGTCGTCGCCGCCCGTTCGTTCGCGCGGAGGGTCGTGCAGCTCCAGCGGCGCACGCGCTTCGGCAGCTGGGTGACCGTGAAGCGCGTCCGCTTGAACCGCCGCTCCGCCGCGGTCTTCACCGCACGAATCAGGCCCCGCACGGCCAGGCTGCGCGTCATCATCAGCGACGTCCAGACCGGCCGCGGTTACCTGGCGGGCATCAGCCGCACGATCGTCTACCGCCGCCGCTGACCCTGCCTGGCATGATGCCCGGGCCGGCTATCGGAGGAGCACCGATGGAAGACGTCGCGGGCATCTTGAAGGCGAAGGGCAGCGAGGTCCTCCGGATCGAGGGCTCGGCCACGGTGCTCGACGCGGTGAAGGCCATGGTCGAGGCGAACGTCGGCTCGCTGCTCGTGACCGAGGACGGCAAGCTCGCGGGCATCGTCACCGAGCGCGACTACCTCCGTCGCGTCACCCTCGAGGACCGCGACGAGAACGAGACGCCCGTGCGCGAGATCATGACCGCGCCGCTCGTGTACGTGACCCCGGAGACGAGCGTCGACGAGTGCATGGCCGTGATGACCGAGCGGCGGATCAGGCACCTCCCCGTCCTCACCGACGGCCGCGACGTGGTGGGCATTGTCTCGATCGGCGACGTCGTCAAGTACCGCGCGAGCCGGCAGACCGCGCAGATCCGCCTGCTCACGGACTACATCAGCTCCGCCTAGCACCACTCCCGGCTCATCCTGTGTCGTGCTGGTGACCAAGTGGTGACGATCCCGTGATCGGCCGTGACAGGTGGCCGCGCTCCCGAATAGGTTCGCGCCATGGTTTCCGCGGAGCGGCTCGCCGCCATCCCGCTCTTCGGCTCGTTGCGCGATTCCGAGCTCCAGGAGCTGGCAGCCCGGTTCGAGGCGCGGGCCGCAGACGCGGGCGTGGAGTTGTGCGGCCAGGGTGCCTCGGGCTACCAGTTCTTCGTCCTGTGCTCGGGCAGCGCGACGGTGACCGCCGAGGGGCAGCCCCTCGCCGATCTCGGCGCAGGCGACTTCTTCGGCGAGATCGCGATTCTCGGCGGCGGCCGGCGCAGCGCGACCGTGACCACGACCTCGCCCACCGAGCTGCTCGTCATGTTCGGCACCGAGTTCCGCGTGCTCCAGCGGACCCAGCCGGGCATCGCCGCCCGCATCGAGGACGCGATGCGACAGCGCCTCGCCGTCGGCGCCTGACCCCTCCGCTCGTCCCGCTAGCGTTGCGGCATGGAAGCGGTCATCGTCTTCGTCGAGATCCCGCAGGGCTCGCGCAACAAATACGAGTACGACGTGGAGCTGGGCGGGATCGCTCTCGACCAGAAGCTGTTCCCGTCGATCAGCTACCCGGCAAGCTACGGCTTCGTCGAGCACACGCTCGGAGAGGACGGCGATCCGCTCGACTCGCTGGTTCTGGTCGGCGAGCCCACCTTCCCGGGCTGCCGCATCCGCGCGCGACCGGTCGGCGTGTTCCACATGACCGACGAGAAGGGGCAGGACGAAAGATCATTTGCGTCCGCTCCGGGACCCAGCCTGGTCGCACGTCCACGACATCCACGATCTCTTCGCCCGCTTACGGGACGAAATCGAGCATTTCTTCCCGGCATTCCGGCCGCCTCGAGAACGAGCAGGTCGAGACGAGCGGCTTCGGCAACCGGGACGAGGGCAAGCTGATCGCGGAGGCAGTGGAGCGGGCGC
>CAVTEM010000002.1:0-322592 GCA_963733845.1 uncultured Actinomycetes bacterium | reverse complement strand
GCGTCGCGTCCAGCTCGCGCTTGCGGCGAGACGCCATCGTCTGCCGCTTGCTCGACGAGAGCTCGGCCTTCCGCAGGCGAATGCTCTTCGGCGTCACCTCGACGCACTCGTCTCCGCGGATGAACTCCAGTGCCTGCTCGAGCGAGAGCGGGCGAGGAGGGATGAGCCGGACGAGCTCGTCCGCGCTGGCGGAGCGCATGTTCGTCAGCTTCTTCTCCTTGGTGGCGTTGACGTCGAGATCCTCGCCCCGGGCGTTCTCGCCGACGACCATGCCCTCGTAGACCTCGTCGCGCGGAGCGATGAAGAGCGAGCCGCGCTCCTGGAGCCCGGCGATCGCGAAGCCTGTCGTGAGTCCTCGCCGGTCGGCAACCAGGCTGCCGGTGGGCCGTGTTCGCAGCTCGCCGTGCCACGGCTCCCAGAGCTCGAAGACGTGATGCATGATCCCCGCGCCGCGCGTCTCGGTGAGGAACTCCGTTCGGAAGCCGATCAGCCCCCGGGCCGGCACGAGGTACTCCATTCGGGCCCACCCGGCTCCGTGGTTCACCATCTGCTGCAGTCGGCCCTTCCGCAGCGCGAGCAGCTGTGTGACCACCCCGATGTACTCCTCGGGGACGTCGATCGCGACGCGCTCGACGGGCTCGTGCTTCTTGCCGTCGATCTCACGGGTCAGCACCTCGGGCTTGCCGACCGTGAGCTCGAAGCCCTCGCGCCGCATGATCTCGACGAGCACTGCGAGCTGGAGCTCGCCGCGGCCCTGCACCTCCCAGACGTCGGGGCGCGCCGTCGGCTGAACGCGAAGCGAGACGTTTCCGACCAGCTCCTGCTCGAGCCGGCCGATCAGCAGGCTCGCCGTCACCTTGTCGCCTTCGGTTCCGGCCAGCGGCGACGTGTTGATCCCCAGTGTCACGGCCAGAGACGGCTCGTCCACCGAGGTCACCGGCAGCGGCCGGGGATCGGCCTCGTCCGCGATCGTCTCGCCGATCGTCACCTCCGGGAAGGCCGGCGAGCGCCACGATCTCGCCGGGACCGGCTTCGTCGGCGGGGACGCGGTCGAGCGCCTCGGTGACGTACAGCTCGGTTACGCGCGCCCGCTCGATCGTCCCGTCGGCGCGGCACCAGGCGACCGCCTCGCCTTTGCGAATCGTCCCGTGCTGCACTCTCAGCAGCGCCAGGCGGCCGACGTACGGGGAGGCGTCGAGGTTCGTGACCAGCGCCTGAAGCGGGTGCTCCGGGTCGTACGCCGGCGCGGGGATGGCGGCGAGCAGGGTCTCGACGAGTGGATCGAGGTCTGCGGCGAGCGCGTCGGCGGCGAGGCCTGCTCGCCCCTCGCGGGCGTTCGCGTACACGATCGGAAAGTCGATCTGAGACTCGTCTGCATCGAGATCGAGGAAGAGCTCGTAGACCTCGTTCACGACCTCGGCAGGACGCGCGTCCGGCCGGTCGACCTTGTTCACGACGAGGACGACGGGCAGGCGCGCCTCGAGGGCCTTACGGAGCACGAACCGCGTCTGCGGCAACGGCCCCTCGCTCGCGTCGACGAGGAGCAGCACGCCGTCGACCATCGTGAGACCCTCGTTCCACCTCGCCCCCGAAGTCGGCGTGGCCGGGAGTGTCGATGATGTTCACCTTCGTGCCCCCGATTCGGACCGCCGTGTTCTTGGCGAGAATCGTGATGCCCTTCTCGCGCTCGAGGTCCATCGAATCCAGTACGCGCTCGGCGACGTCCTCGTTCGCCCGGAACGATCCGGACTGCCACAGGAGCGCGTCGACGAGCGTCGTCTTGCCGTGATCGACGTGGGCCACGATCGCGACGTTCCTGAGATCGTCGCGTCGGGCGAGGGATGGAGATTTTTCAGGCACGGCGGGCCAGAGTAGCGCCGCCTACCGTGTGATCCGCTTTCGGACGGCGATGTCGACCGCCATCTGCGGCGACTATGATCGACGCTGGTCAGTCCGGCGCCGAGCGACCAAGGAGGAGCGATGCGCCACGCGTTCAGATCCATCCAGAAGGCCTTTGGGACCTCTTCGGAAGGAATGACGCGTGTCGCAGAAAGAGCTGAACCTTGGAATCCTGGCGCATGTAGACGCCGGTAAGACCACCCTCACAGAACGACTGCTGTACGAGGCCGGCGCCATCCGCGAGGTCGGTAGCGTCGATGCCGGGACCACGCAGACCGACTCGCTCGCGCTCGAGCAGCAGCGCGGCATCACGATCAAGTCGGCCGTCGCCTCGTTCGCGCTCGGGGACGTCCACGTCAACCTGATCGACACGCCCGGCCACCCGGACTTCATCGCCGAGGTGGAGCGGGTCTTGAGCGTCCTCGACGGCGCCGTGCTCGTGATCTCGGCCGTCGAAGGCGTCCAGCCGCAGACGCGCATCCTGATGCGCGCGCTGCGGCGGCTGCGGATTCCGACCCTGCTGTTCGCGAACAAGATCGACCGCGCCGGCGCAGGCGACGAGCGTGTCGTACATGACATCTCGGAGCGCTTGACGACGGCGGTGGTCCCGATGGGCGCCGCGCACGAGCTCGGCACTCGCACCGCGTCCTTCACCCCGTTCGACGCGAAAGACGCCGGGTTCGAGGCCAGGCTGGCCGAAGTGCTTTCCGAGCAGGACGACCGGATCCTGGCGGCGTACGTCGAGAGCGAGTCGGGCGTTCCGTATCCCCGCCTGCGCGAGGAGCTCGCGGCTCAGACGAAGCGGGCGCTCGTGCACCCGCTCTTCTTCGGCTCGGCGCGCACGGGTGCCGGTGTCGAGCCGATGCTGGCCGCCATCGCCGAGCTGCTGCCGTCCTCGCCGGGCGATCCCGACGGCCCGCTCTCGGGAACGGTCTTCAAGATCGAGCGCGGCCCGAGCGGCGAGAAGGTCGCGTACGTCCGGATGTTCTCGGGGACGATCCGAACGCGCGACCGGTTGCAGTTCGGGGCCGGGCTCGAGGACAAGGTGACCGCGATCGCGGTCTTCGAGCGTGGGCCCGCCGAGCAGCGTCCTGCTGTCTCCGCGGGCGCAGTCGCGAAGCTGTGGGGCCTCGCGCGAAATCCGGATCGGCGACCGGCTCGGCGAGCTCGGGACCGCTGGGACGCAGCAGCAGTTTCCCCCACCGACACTCGAGTCCGTTGTCGTCGCCGGCGAGGACGACGGCGCGCGGCTTCGAGACGCGCTGGCACAGCTCGCCGAGCAGGACCCGCTGATCAGCGTCCGGCAGAACGACAGCCGCCGCGAGCTCTCGGTCTCGCTCTACGGCGAGGTCCAGAAGGAAGTGATCCAGGCAACGCTCGCAGACGATTTCGGCCTCGACGTCACATTCCGCGAGACGACGCCGATCTACATCGAGCGACCGGTCGGCAGCGGAGAGGCCGTGGAGGAACTGAAGGCGGAGACGAATCCCTTCAACGCCTCGATCGGGCTCCGCGTCGAACCCGCTGCTCATGGATCGGGGATCGACGTCCGACTGGCGATCGATTCCCGCACGGTTCCGCTGTACATCTACAAGACGGCCGAACGCTTCACCGCGAGCGTGAACCAGTACGTCCGCCGGGCGCTCCAGGTAGGCCCCTCCGGGTGGCAGGTGACGGATTGCATCGTGACGCTGACGAAGTGCACTCACAGCGTCCCCGACGGCCCACCGTCGCGACGCGGGCCGCTCAGCACGGCCGCTGATTTCCGGAAGCTGACGCCGCTGGTCCTCGCAAGGGCGCTCGAGCGGGCCGGGACGGTGGTCTGCGAGCCGATCGTTCGAGTCACGCTCGAGGTCCCGCCGGGCTCGATCGCCGCGGTCATGTCCGCATTGGCGCGGCTCGGCTCTGCGGTCGAGACGCCGTCGCTGCGCGGCACGGTCTTCACGATCGAGTCGGTCTTGCCCGCGGCGAGGGCCGATGACCTCCAGCGCCAGCTGTCGGGTCTGACGGGCGGCGAGGGCGTGCTCGAGTCCAGCTTCGCCGGCTACCAGCCTGTGGACGGCAGCGGCTAGCGCTTCCCGTCGCTCAGCGTCTGGAGTGCGGTGCGCACGCTACGGCGCGAGCTCGAAGAGCTCGACGTCGAACGGCTCGATCGAGCGGCGCTTGCCGCCCACCGACTGGGCCGCAAACCGGGTGATCATCCTGGCCGACGCGGCGCTCTCGAGCATCTGCTCCTCGCTCTCCCAGAGCGACAGCGAGACCAGCTTCCCGGCCTCCTTGTCGGAGAGGAGGACGAGCCCGCGGAACCCCGGCATCTGCCGCTCGAGGGGAAGGATCTCCTCGTGCGCCAGGGCAACCGCCGCCTCGATCTCCTCCGGCGAGCCTTCGAAGACGAACATGCGCGCGTGCATCTCCGCGCGGCAGCCTCGCAGATGGTCGGCCGCCGAACAAGCTTCGGGGTGGGACGGCGCGCAGCCGTCCCACCCCGGTCTTCGCTAGTGCGTCAGAGCGACGCGCACTGGCCGGACTTCTGTCCGTTCACCGTGTTCGGCGCTCCGAAGTTGGTGGCGCCGGGGTCGTTGCCGGTGCACGCGAGCTCCTCGCCGACCGTGTTGCCGACGAGGCCCACGCCGTAGTTGCGTGTGTCTCCGCTCGGGATCGTCACGGCGGCCGAGTGGTTGCCGGAGACGACGAGCGACTCGCTGAACACGGAGCCCGCCACGATCAGGTCACCGGTCGTGCCGGAGACGATCGCGTCGCCGTTCACCTGCGCGCCGAAGACGTGCACGACAGCGGCGCCGTCGGCCCTGAGGCCGCCGTTGATCCGGGAACCGTCCGAGACGACGAGCGAGGCTCCGGGCTGGACCCGGATGCCGCCGTTGACGTTGCCGTCCACGCACGTCACGCCGGTCGTGACGACGACCCTCCCGATCGTCCCGGTGAGCGTCCTCGTGCAGGCCGGCGAACCGCCGGGAAGCACCGTCGCGCGGAAGTGATCCGCCTCACCGATGTTCCCGGCCGCGTCGATCGCGCGGTGCTCGACCCGATGCGTGCCGTACCCGGGCTCGAAACCGCCGCTCGGATGGGCGTCGGTGAACGACTGCTCGAAGGTCGCCTTCGAGAGCCCGCCGGTGCCGAGGTTCCCGTAGGTCAGCGCCTTCACGTCCTTGCCCGAGTGCGAGAACGTGAACGGCGTGCCCTCGGGCTGCTCGGGGAAGCCGAAGTAGTTGAACCAGCCGTCCCCGTTCAGGCGGAACTCGCCCACGACGAACCCGGGCTGGTCGTCGGTCGGGTCGAGCCCCATGTCGAACTCCCCGAAGTAGACGTTGTGCTCCTCGACCTTCGAGAGCGACGTCAGCGGCTCGGAGAGCTCGCGGGGCGCGGTCGGCAGTGTGTTGTCGACCGTCCAGGTCCGCGTCTCGGTCGTGCCACCGGCGGGATCGGACACCGTCGCGCCGAGCGTGTGGGTGCCCGCCGCGAGGTTCCTCGCGCCGAGATCGAAGTTGCGGCTGTTCGCCGGGTTCGGGACGACGCTGCCGTCGAGCCGCCAGGTCACGTCGAGGACGCGGTCGCTCGGATGCGTGGTCTCGACGAAGACGACCTCGTCTCCGCCGACTGCGCGGTCGGTCGGCGTCGAGATCGTGAACGCGGCGTCGACGGGTGTCGCCGCCAGTGGCGCCCCGACGGTCCACTGCCGCGTCTGGGTCATCCGCGGCCCGTTCTTGAAGGCCGGGTCGCGCACGAACTCGTTCTCGTCCTGCACCGTCACGTGGACGACGTCGCCCGCGGCGACGTCGAGGCCCGCCAGGTCGAGATTGCGGCTGTTGTTCGTCCCGGGCACGACGACGCCGTTGACCCGCCACGTCACCGTCAGCTCGTGGTACTTCGGATGCTGCGTCTCGACCCAGACGACGTCCTCGGGGCCGACTTCGCCGAGCGGCGTATGGAGTAGGGACATGGCGTTCGCGTTCCGCCGCCCGGTGATTCGGTAGGTCATGTGCTCGCGGCCGACCTGGTCGAAGTAGAAGCCGAGCCAGCGCATCATCGAGTGCTGGCTTGGACGACGCTGGCCGCACGGGAACTGGCCGCCGCCCTCCCACAGGCCGATCACGCCGCCCGACAGGCTCTCCTCGCCGATCCAGCGCCACCACTTGAACTGGGTCGCGACCATGTCCGCGGTGCTCGTGCGGATCGTGTGGTGGAACGAGCCCGGCTCGGGACCCGTGTAGCACGGGCGAACGATGTCACGCGACGAGTAGGGATACTCGTCGGCCATCTGGCCCAGCGAATGCCCGAGCTCGTGCGTCGAGATGAGCGGCCCTTGCGGGCTGCCGCCTGACGTCGTCGCCTGCGTGCCGCCGATGCCCCCGTAGGTGAACGTGTTGGCGATGGCCAGGGTCTGGACGTTCTGTCCGACCACGCCGAGCGGCGCGAGGTAGGTGGACAGGAAGAGGTTGTGCTGCTGCGTGCCCGAGCATCCCGGCTGGTTCAGGGCCGTACACCCGGTCCCGGGGGTCAGCGCCGGCCCGTACGTGATCCCGCGGGCGAGCGGCGGCGCGGGACACGTGCCCTGGAACCCCAGCCGGAGCGGCGTGTTGCGCTTCACGTTGCCGTCGTCGGGATCACAGCTGATGCCGGAGTCCTGCGAGACGATCTCCAGCCGGTAGACGTTGAAGTAGTGCCGGTAGCTGCGAAACGGCTCGATGCTCCACTGCACGTTCAGGTTCCGGTCGACGTCGGCGCGGAACTCGTCCATTTCGTTCGCCTGGTAGCCATCCCCCAGGATCACCAGGTTGAGCCGCTCGCTCGGCGGGCCGGTGATCTGGAGCGGCACGACCGTGGCACTCCCGACCTCCTGGGCGAGTGCGGCCGGAGCGATGAGCGCCGCGACGAAAGACACCACCGCGAATGCCGCGAGTGGGAGTCGCATTCGTTCCCCCCTTTGTCGAATTTGGCGGACCGGAACCATGCACGATCCGGCGGTGTTCCCGGCGAGGTAGGGCGCTCCCGCCGGCGCGACCAGCCGGCTATCGGGCCGTGGGCAACCTCAGCCCCCCTCGTCGAGCTCCGACAGGACGAGCTCGAGCCAGCTCTCGCCTTCACGGTACAAGGATGGGTTGTTCTCGGGCGTGTAGTAGGAGAGCGCCCCGACTGCCTGCGAGAGGGCCCAGCCGCGCGCCCGCTCCCACGTGGCGTCGTCGGTCGGCAGGGCCTCGCGGAACGCGTCTCGCGCCTCGGGCGAGTGCAGCTTCCACGCGACCATCACGTCGCAGGCCGGGTCGCCCACGCCCGCCGTGCCCCAGTCGATCACCGCGGAGATGCGGCCGTCCCGCACGAGCCAGTTGCGCACGTCGAGGTCGCCGTGGTGCCAGACGGGCGGGCCCTCCCACGGCGGGATGGCGAGCGCACGCTCCCACTCCTCCTCCACCCGCGGGTCGCCCTCCCACTTCGCCAGCCAGGCGCGGACCTCGGCGTCGCGCTCGGACAGGGGGATGCCACGCCCCTGCGGCGCGCCGGCCGGATCGACCCGCTGCAGGGCCGCGACGAAGCCCGCCAGGTCGCGGGCGGCCTCGACCGCGTCGATCTCCTCGACGGGCACGGTCTCTCCCTCGACCCAGGTGTAGACGTCCCAGAGGCAGGGGTACTCGTCGGATGCGTGGCCGGGTGCGACCGGAACCGGGATCTCGAGCGGCAGGAGCGGGGCGAGCCTCGGCAGCCAGTCGAGCTTCCCAGGAGCGCTCCATCGGCCCGCGGCGGCGGGGGAGCCGCAGCGACAGGTCCTCGCCGAGCCGGAAGATCGCGTTGTCGGTCCCCGAGGGCTCGATCCTCTGCAACGGACGGTCGGCCCACTGTGGGAACTGCTCGGCGAGGAGGCGACGGACGAGCGGCTCGTCCAGCTCGAGCTCGTCCGCGTGCATCCTCGTCATCTCCCTGCGGGCATGCTCCACGTAGCCAAGGGGCGCGAGCGTAGCGATGATCTGCGCATGAGCTGGGACGAGGCCTTCGCCGACCGCTACGAGGAGTGGTCTGCCCCCATGACCGCCGACATCCCCTTCTACGTCGGCCTCGCGCGCGAAGCGGACGGCCCGCTCGTCGAGCTGGCGGTCGGCAACGGCCGGGTCGCGATCCCGGTGGCGCAGGCGACGGGCAGGCCGGTGCTCGGGATCGACTCCTCGCCGGCGATGCTGGAGCAGGCCCGCGCCAACGCGGCCGAGGCGGACGTGGAGCTCGAGCTGGTCGAAGGCGACATGCGCGACTTCGCGCTCGACGAGCCGGCAGCGCTGATCTACTGCCCGTTCCGCGCGCTCCTGCACCTCCCGACCTGGGCAGACCGGCGCCGGACGTTCGAGCGTGTGGCCGCATCGCTGCGGCCGGACGGGCGGTTCGCGTGGAACGCCTTCGCGTTCGACCATGGGATCGCCGCCCGCCTCGACGGCGAGCGGCAGGACGAGCCGGTCCCGCACACCATCCGGTACGCGGTCGGGGAGAACCGCATCGACATCCTGCTCGACGACGGCGGCACGAGCTCGCTCTGGTGGGCCACGAAGAACGAGTGGCTCGGCCTGATCGACGTGGCCGGGCTCGAGGTCGAAGCCCTGTACGGTGGGTTCGCGGGCGAGCCGTTCGACGGCGACAGCAGGGAGTACGTCTTCGTCGCCCGCAGGAGAGCCTCGTGACGGAGACGATTCCCGCCAGCCTCGAGATCGCCCAGGCGGCCACGCTCCGGCCGGTCGCGGACCTGGCCACGGAGCTGGGGTTGGAGCCCTCGGAGTTCGACCTCTACGGCCCGTACAAGGCGAAGGTGCGCGCCTCGGTGCTCGAACGGCTGCAGTCGCGGCCCGACGGGAAGCTGATCTGCACGACTGCGATCACACCGACCCGGGCGGGGGAGGGGAAGACGACGACGTCCGTCTCCCTGACCCAGGGCCTGGGCCGGATCGGCAAGCGGCCGGTGCTGTGCCTGCGGGAGGCCTCGGTGGGCCCGGTCTTCGGGATCAAGGGCGGCGCCGCCGGCGGCGGCTACGCGCAGGTCGTGCCGATGGAGGACCTCAACCTCCACTTCACGGGCGACATCCACGCGATCGGCGCGGCGAACAACCTCCTGGCTGCGATCGTCGAGGCGCACGTGCTCCAGGGCAACGAGCTCGGCCTCGATCCGCTCAGCATCACCTGGCGGCGCTGCGTCGACATCAACGACCGCGCCCTGCGCGAGCTCGTCGTCGGCCTCGGCGGCCGCGCGAACGGCTACCCGCGCCAGACGGGCTTCGACATCACGGCCGCCTCCGAGGCGATGGCGATCGTGGCCGTCTCGAGCGATCTGCACGACCTGCGGCGGCGCCTGGGCGAGATCACCGTCGGCTACACCTTCGAGGGCGAGCCCGTCACCGCCGAGCAGCTGCGCGCGGGCGGGGCGATGGCGGTCCTGCTGAAGGATGCGCTGCACCCGAACCTCGTCCAGACGCTCGAGGGCCAGCCCGCGTTCGTGCACTGCGGCCCGTTCGCCAACATCGCGCACGGCAACAACTCCCTGATCGCCGACCGCGTGGGCTTGAAGCTCGGCGACTACGTGATCACCGAGGGCGGCTTCGCCTCGGAGATGGGCATGGAGAAGTTCCTCAACATCGTCTGCCGAGTCGGGGGCCTCGCCCCGAGCGCGGTCGTCGTCGTGGCCACGGTCCGGGCACTGAAGCACCACGGCGGCGAGCCGGACGGCGGGCTCTCGGCGATCGAGCGCGGCTCGGCGAACCTGCGGCGGCACCTGGAGATCGTCCGTTCGTTCGGGCTGCCGGCCGTCGTCGCAGTCAACCGCTTCGCCGGCGACTCCGACCAGGAGCTCGCTGCGGTCCGGCAGCTGGCGCTCGACTACGGCGCGCACGCGGCCGAGGTGAACGAGGCGTTCGAGCGCGGCGGTGCCGGCGCGACGGAGCTCGCCGAGGCCGTCGTCGCCGCCGCCGACCTGCCGAACGCCTTCGAGCACACGTATCCGCTCGACGCCCCGATCGCGGACAAGATCGAGGCGGTGGCCACGCGGGTCTACGGCGCCAAGGACGTCGAGCTCCTCCCGGCCGCCGAGCAGAGCATCGCGCGCTTCACCGCGAACGGGCTCGACCGGCTCCCAATCTGCATGGCGAAGACGCATCTCTCGCTGTCCGACGACCCGGCCCTGCTCAACGCTCCCGAGGGCTTCACCGTGCACGTCCGCGACGTGCGCGCCTACACGGGCGCGGGCTGGCTCGTCCCGCTCTGCGGCGAGGTCCTGACCATGCCCGGCCTCGGTCCGAACGCGGCCGCCTTCGACGTGGACATCGACGAGGACGGCCGCACCGTTGGCCTCTTCTGACCCGCTGCAGAGCACGGTCGCCGCGTTCCTGGACGACGTCGCGGCCGAGACCCCGGCTCCGGGCGGCGGCGCCGTCGCCGCTGTGGCGGTGGCGCTCGGCGCGGCGCTGGTCGAGATGGCGGCCCGCTTCTCCGCGCGCGCCTGGGAGGGTGCCGGCGACTCGCTCGCGGCCGGGCGGGCGCTGCGCGAGCGGGTTGCACCACTCGCCGCCGCCGACGCCGCCGCGTTCGGCGATTACCTCGCTGCGCGCCGGCGGCCGGACGACGACCCGGGGCGGGAGGCGGCGGTGGACGAGGCGTCTGCGCGGGCCGTCGCCGTGCCCGCTCGAGATCGCAGCCTGCGGCGCGGAGGTCGCAGCCCTCGCCGCCGCCCTGGTCGAGCACGGGAACCGGACCCTCGCGGAGACGCGATCGCCGCGGCCCGGGCGGCGAGCGCGGGAGCGGCGATCGCGTCGAAGCTGGTCGAGATCAACCTCGGCGGCGAGCCCGACGAACGGCTCGACCGCGTGCGTGAGCACGCGGCCGCAGCCGAGTCCGCCGCCGTCAGGGCTGCGGCCTAGCCCTCTCGCACCGCGCGCAGACGCTCTTTCAGCAGCGACTTCGCGTTCGCCGGCGCGGCCGGAGCCGGGGTGGCTCCCAGCCCGCTGTAGGTGACCGTGTACGTCCACGCCGAGGCGTCCCTTCCCCAGGTCACCGCGATCTGCCGGACGATGCCGTCGGGACCGACCGTGATCGCCGTGTCGAGGGGCGCCGCAGGGTCGGCCGCCTCGTCGTGCGCCACGTAGCCGAACGGGAAGACCCGGATCGGCCCCCCTTCCTTGAAGCCAGACTCGCGCGCGATCAGGCCGGCCGCGACGGCGCCGCGATAGACGGTGGAGCCGTCGTCCGGCCGGGCGGCCGTCAGCCCCGTCATGGCGCCGGTGATCCTGCGCAGCGTCACGCCTCCCACGTCCTCACGCGTTGCCGCGAGGTACTCGGCCGGGGTCGTGCCGCTGTCGGGATCGATGTTGTCGGGGGAGCCCATGTCGACCCAGCCGACCGCGGCTCGACGCCGTAGAGCACGCCGTCCACGACGCGCAGCTCGGACCCGGCCCTGCCGCGTCGCCGTAGGTCCTGCGAGATCGCGACGTCCTCGCCGTTCCAGCGGACCGTGCCGGCAGCCCAGGCCTGGCCGTTGTGCGTGATGCGAACGCGCGCCGTGCCCGAGCGCTCGGCGGAGGCGGCCGTCATGGTCGCCGCCTTCCGGACCGCGGCCGTGGCGCTCTCGACGCCCGGGCCGCTGCCGGGGGAGCCGATCAGCACGAGTGCGGCGGCGGCGACAGCTGCGACTACGGCCCCCGCGGAGGAGACGCGGATCAGGCGTCGCCTCGCGAACGACGTCTCGGGGGCCGGGTCCTCGAAACCGTCGAGCCGCGAGTGCACGGCTTCCTCGACCGCCTCGACCGAGCGGGCGAATCCAGGGCGGTTGCGCGGGTTGGCCCTGCGCAGCGCGTGAATGCTTCCGTTCATCGTGATCCTCCTTCGTGCGCCTGGAATCGGACGTCCATCGGTGGTGCCGCGGCCCTGCGCCTCGGCGGCTCGCCGCCGGCGAGCAGCAGCTCGTCGTAGGCGGAGCGGAATCGCCGCCGCGCGCGATGCAGTCGTCCGCGGGCCGTCACCGCGAGGCAGCCCATGACGCCCGCGATCTGCGAGGTCGAGAGGCCCTCCCATTCGGCGAGCAGCAGGATCTCGCGGTCGCGAGGCTCCAGCCCCAGAAGCGCCTCGCGTACCAGCGCATCCTCGCTCGCCGCATGCTCTTCGGCGGCCGGGACACTCGCCGACTCGAGCCGTTCGCGGAGGGCGGCGCGACGGCGGCTCGAGCGCCGCTGGTTCGCGATCACCCGCCGCGCCGTCGCATAGAGCCAGATCCGCGCCGCATCGCCTTCCGGCACGTCGTCCAGGCGGCGCCACGCCGTGAGGAACACGTCCGCCGCGGCGTCCTGGGAGTCGGCCGTCGAGCCGGCCCGCCAGGCGCAGTAGGCGACGACGTCCGAGCCGTACGCCGAGAACAAGGCGTCGAAGCGCCTCTTTCGCTCGAGCTCGGTGTCCTTCACGCGCGCAACCTCCTCGAATGGAATCAGACCACGTGCTTCACCCCCTTCGTGTCCGGCAACGCCGAGTTCGTTCGATCCGCGGGCTCGGTCGCGTAGGCAGCCCTGAACCCATGCCGCCAGCTCGGGTGGCGCAGCTGCCAGCCGAGCTCGCGCTTCGCCTTCGCGTTCGAGGCGCCTCGGGTCTCGGTCATCAGGACGACGCCGGCCTCGCCGGCGGCGAGGCGCGCGAGCCAGCGCGGGACCCGGCGCGGCGGCTTCGCACCGATGGTTCGCGCGAGCTCCGGCAGCCACTCCCGCACGGGCGCCGGATCGTCGTCGACGACGTTGTAGACGCCGGGGGCGCCGCTCTCCACGGCCAGTACCGTGGCTGTGGCCGCGTCGTCGAGGTGGACGAACGACCAGACGCCGCCGCCGTCGCCGACGATCGGGAAGCGCCGTTTGCGCACGAGCTCGAGCTGCGCGTCGTCCGGCGAGCCGTAGAAACCGCCGTAGCGGAGCGCGAGGCCGTCCGCTGCGACGACCGTCTGCTCGAGCTCCTCGATCGCCGCGAGCGTCTCCCGCATCGCCGACGGCGGGCTCGGGTCGAGCGGATCCTCCTCGGTTTTCACCGGGCCGCCGACCCGGGCGTAGGGCCAACCGGCGAAGCTCTGGGCGACGAGCCGTCCGACACCGGAGTCGCGGGCAGCGGCGACGAGTGCGTGCATACCCTCGGTGCGGAGCCGGTTTGTCAACGCGAAGCTCCGGTCGAAGTTCTTGAAGTCGCTCAGGCCGGCGAGGGCGGTGGCCTGGTGGACGATCGCATCGGGGCGGGCGGCCTCGACCGCCTCGCGTACCGCTCGCCGATCGAGGAGGTCGAGCTCGACTGCATCCGCGCCCAGGGCACGCAGGCGGGCCGCCTTCTCTTCCGAGCGGGAGGTCCCCGTCACGTGGTGGCCCCGCTCGAGCAGCTGTGGGACGAGCCGCGAGCCGATCGCTCCGGTCGCCCCTGCGACGAGCACTCGCATGTCTGTCTCCTTTCGTTGCTCGACCAGGAGACGAGAGAGAGCGGGTTGCCGTGACAGCGTCACAGACCGAGCTGCTATTCCGTCTGCAATGGCGATGGAAAGCCACGAGGAGCTGCGTCCGTACCTGTTCGCGATCGCCTACCGCATGCTCGGCTCGGTCGCGGAGGCCGAGGATGTCGTCCAGGAAACGTTCCTGCGCTACCACGAAGCCGACGCCGATCCGGAGTCGCCCAAGGCGTACCTGGCAACGGTGACGACGAGGCTTGCGATCGACCAGCTGCGCTCCGCCCGCGCCCGCCGCGAGGTCTATCCGGGCGAGTGGCTGCCGGAGCCGCTCGTCGAGGACGAGGCGGTGAGGCACGCCGAGACCGCCGACTCACTCTCCCTGGCGTTCCTGCACCTGCTCGAGAAGCTCTCTCCCGTCGAGCGGGCGGTGTTCCTCCTGCGCGAGGTGTTCGACTACCCCTACGAGGACGTCGCGGGGATCGTCGGCAAGAGCCCCGCCAACTGCAGGCAGATCCTCGCCCGCGCGCACCGGCACATCGAGGAGGGCAGGCGTCGCTTCGACGTCTCCCGGGAGGAGCGGGAGGAGGTCGCGCGCCGCTTCATCGCGGCCTGGGAGGAGGGCGACACCGAGGGGCTGATGGCGCTGCTCGCGCCCGATGCGACCGTCTACGGGGACGGTGGTGGCAAGGCGCCGGCCATGCCGGTCCCACTCGTCGGCGCCGAGCGCGTGGCGAAGGCGTTGATCGGCTGGGGGCGCCAGGCCGCCGAGCGCGGGATCGTGCACCGGCCCGCGCTCGTCAACGGCGAGCCCGGTCTCGTGTTCCACGAGCCGGACGGCCGCGCGCTCTGGGTCGCCGGGCTCGAGGTCGCCGAGGGCGTGGTCGTGGCGGTCAGGTCGGTGCTGAACCCCGACAAGCTCGCGCACGTGCCGGCCCTCGGCGAGATCGGCTGAGCAGTAGCCCGCTACGCGTCGCAGACGTAATGGTGGAGGGCCGGCCGCGCGGCCGGCCCTCCACGTGAGCGCTACGGCGTCGTCTCGACGGCGAGCGCGCCGTTGTTCGTGGCGAGCCTGGGCAGCAGCATCCCCGCCACCGTCGTCGTCTGGGTGACGCCGCCGACGGTCGTCGTCAGCTTCGTCTGGTTGCTCTTCGCCGTCCAGGCCGTGTTGGCGGTCTGCGACGGGAACGTGACGACGAACGTCTGCTTGAGCTCGTCGATCACGTTCTTCTTCAGCTTCCACTGCGCCGAGATCAGGCTGTAGGCCGGACGCGTCACCGCGCCGCCCTTGTACTGCAGCGTCTGGATCCCGGCCGCCACGTCCGTGCTGGTCAGCCCGACCGAGTCGATCAGCTGCAGCGTGTTGCCCGCAGCGTCGGCCAGGTCGTAGGTCCGGATCTCCACCCGCAGGTTCCGGTCGCCCGTGATCACGCGCTGGACCCTGGACGGCGCGACCACGCCGGCCGGCGTGCCCGAGAGGCCGTCGCGGCCGAACAGCACGACGTCCCGCGTCGCCGGGTCGAAGCGGAGGTACGCCTCCGGCGCGGTCTTGTCGAGCTTGATCGTGACGCTGCCGACATCGCTCGTGTTGCCCGCGTTGTCGGTCGCGAAGAAGCTCAACGTCGTCGTGCCTTCGATGTTGATGACGACATTCGTCGTGGCGGCGTTCACCGTCGTCGACGGGATCGTCTGGGCGCCGGTGGCCGAGTAGGTGATGCTCTTGATCCCGGAGCCGGCCGCGTCGTCGGTGGCCGTCAGCGTGATCGTCGGGTTGGTGTTGTGCCAACCCGCCGCGTTCGCGGGCGGCGTGACGGTCGCCGTGATCGTCGGCTTGACCGTGTCGGTGATCGTGAAGTTGGCGTTCGAGACGTCGAAGAAGACGTTGCCGATCGCCTCGACCTTCACGCGGGCGTCATCGGTCGCCACGTTCGGGATCGTCAGGGCCTCGGAGCCGTCGTTCGCCGTGCTCGCCGCCAGGACGATCGGGTACGTGAGCCCGCCGTCCGTGGACAGGCTGATCTTCACGTCGGTCGTGCCGATCGGTGGCAGGTTCGTGCCGGCGACGTCCCACGTGACCGTCTGCGTCGAGCCGCCCGGGTACGTCACGGCCGAGTTCGGCGCCGTGACGAGGAACGGGCCGGTGGCCGGCGCCAGGGTCAGCGTCAGGTCGGCCGCGCTGTTGCCGCCGCCGCCGACGCGCAGGTCGCGCGCCGTGAAGCGGAAGTGCAGTTCCGGCGGCGGGCCTGCGTTCGTGCCCGCGAAGCCGACGTAGTCGGAGGTCGGCAGGAACTCCGAGAAGCACTCCTTGACCGGGATCGGCACGGGCGGTGCGATCGGCCCCGCCGGGCAGGCCCCGGTGTCGGCGTTCGTGTTGTTGTCCAGGATCTGCTGCAGGTCGGGAAAGACCCGCGTCGGGCTCGTGGTCAGGTGGTTCTCGTTCGGCGAGTTGTACTGGAGCGTGTCCGACTCGCTGATCGGGGCCGACTTCGGGAACATCGCGAACAGCGGCCCGTTCGTCTTGACGTTGTTCAGGAGCGACGTGCCGGCCGCGGCGCCGCGGTCGTTCTGCTCCCACGAGTAGACGAGCGTGTCGCCCTCGGCGTCCGTGGCGCTCCCCGTGAGCGCGAACGGCGTCCGCAGCGGGATCGCGAATCCGGCCGGCGGGACGGTGACGGTCGGCCAGGTGTTGCCGGTCGGCGTGATCGTGCCGCCGTTGTCGACCGCGCCGCCCTTGTCGGTCTCGGCGGTGAACCCGGAAGCGCCGGGCGTGAAGTCCTCGACGCCGAGCGTGACCGCGTTGTTGAGCGCGGCGAGCGTGCCTCCGTAGGTGACCTGGAAGCCGGTGTTGTTGAAGCCGCCGCCGCCGAAGCCGGCGACCGTGACCGTGCCGCCCGCGGGCAGCATTGCCTCGATCGCGGCGTCGATCGCCGCCGCCGTGTAGTTGGTGCCGTTGACGATCGGATCGGAGAGCGTGCCGTTGTAGTTCAACCGGAACGAGTCGATCGCTCCGCCGTGGTTCGTCTCCTCGACCGAGGAGAAGCAGCCGCCACAGCTGAGCCCGACGACCTCGACGTTCGGGACGTCGATGCCGGCGGACGCGTCGGTGTAGGTGACCGTGAAGCCGGTCGTGGCCGCACCGGTCACGGTCGCCGTGCCGGGGAAGCCGGCGATGCCGTTGATCGCGGTCGTCAGGCTGGCGTTGTTGTACGGCAGCGCCAGGGTGCCGACGACCTCGGAGTCGTTGCCGCCGATCCGGAGCCGGAACGGCGAGAAGTACGTGGACGTGCCGCCGCCGGTGCTGGCGAGGTTGCCGGGGGCGGGCAGCTCGTACTGGAACGTCCGCGGCGTGGGGACGGCAGTGATCGCGAACGTGCCTGCGTAGCCGCCGCCGGTCGTGATCGTCACGACGTCGCCGACCGACCGGTTGTGCGGGACGGTCGTCCGGATCGTGGCGGTCGTGCCGACCGAGCTCGCGCCCGGCACCGCCGGGGTGACCGTACCGCCGCCGGACACGGGTAGGCCGGTGACGCCGCTGGTGTACTGGAACGAGCGCGAGGTCGGGACGGCCGTGAGCGTGTACGTGCCGTTGTAGCCCGGCTCCGTGACGCCGGAGATCGTGACCACGTCGCCCGGCTGCAGCGAGTGGGCCGCCGCGGTCGCGATCGTCACCGTGCTCCCTTCCTGCATGGCGCCGCCGCGCGAGGTCGCGCTCGGCACCGCATTGATCGCCGAGGTCAGCGGCGCCACGGTCGACGCGGCCGAGAAGCCCGGGCCGAGCGTCGCGACCTGGACCTCGTTGCCGCCGCCGAAGTGCCGCAGGGCGACGGTCTGCACCTCGTTGATCGGCGCCTGAGTCGACGCCACGTAGGTCGTCATCTCCTGCTGGCTGCGCTGCGAGAAGTACGGGTCGCTGTGCGGCTGCAGGTCGTCGGTGAGGCAGATGCCCGCGTACGCCTGGATCGAGGAGCCGCTGCCCGGCTCGACCGAGGTCGACGCGTTGCGGTTGCCGCCCGAGCAGTTGAGCTGGTTGCCGTTGAACGTGTGGTTGCCCGAGAACTGGTGCCCGATCTCGTGCGCCACGTAGTCGATCGCGAAGAAGTCGCCGACCGGCGTGGCGAGGCCGGTGCAGCCGGCTGCCTTGTTCTGGCGGCCGACGACGCCGAGGCCGGCGACGCCTCCGCCCGGCTGGCCGAGCGCGAGATGGCCGACGTCGTAGTTGCCGGCGCCGATGATCTGGCCGATCACGATCCGGTTGCGGCCGGTCGAGCAGCCGAGGACCTGCGCCTGCGTGAAGCAGCCGGCGGCTCCGCACGGCCCGTTCGGCGCGACCGCCAGGCCGTAGTCGTTGAGGTTGAGCAGGTCGTTGTTCGCGATCAGCTGCATGCGGATGGTCAGGTCGTCCTGGTAGACCTGGTTCACGCGGTTCATCAGCGCGACCTTCGCGGCCGTCACGTTGGCCGGGCCGCCGAAGAACGTCGAGTAGCCCGGGTCGGTGATCAGCGCGAGGCGGTAGTTCCGCAGCTCGGGCCCCGTCGGCGGGTCGCTCGTCGGATCGTCGTCGCGGACGACCTGGTAGCTCGCGTGCGCCTCGGAAGTCCCGTCGGAGGCCACGACGATGCGAACGTCGAGCTTCCCGTCCGGGTCGGCGACGAAGGAGGTCTCGAAGGAGCCCTCGGAGTCGGCGGTCGCCGTCACGGTCCGCGTGGCGGCGTCCTCCTGCGGGTCGCTGATCTCGATGCTGATCGAGCCGTTCTCGGCGAAGCCGGAGCCTCGGAGCGTGACGCGTGTCGGAGGCGTGGTAGTAGCCCTTGTCCACCGAGAGCTCGGCGAGGTGAGACTCGCGCTCCACGAACGTGGCGTTGGCGTTCCTCGCGTCCCGGCCGTAGTAGCTCGCGTACACGGACGGGGTGCGGCCGATGAAGTACGGGTCGATGTACCACGCGCCGTGGGAGGAGCGCACCGAGGCGTGGAAGCCCAGCGGGCTCAGGTCGGCGTGGATGGTCGCGGTCGGGTCGGTGAGGCCGACGCCGCGGTAGGTCTTGATCTCGGGGTGACGCTTCGCGAGGCCGGGCGACATGATCGCCGACTGCGCGATCGCGAAACGCTGAAAGGCCCCGTTGGGAGCCGGCAGCGAGACGACGAGAGGGCGCCGGCGGGCGGCGACCGTGAACTCGCGCGGCGCGCGGGCGAGCACGGACCGCAGGCGGGCCGCGTTCAGGTTGACCGTGCGGAACCGGTTGGCCTGGACGCCGACCTTCTTCCCGCGCACCTTGCCGGGCCTGGCGCTCCGGGTCCAGAAGTGCTTCGTCCCGGCGAGATCCTTGATCTGACGCAGCTGCTTCAGCGTCTGTCGCGGATTCGGTTCTTCGTCGGAACCGTCGCCGCAGACACGCTGACGGCCAGGACGAGCGCCAGCGCAAGACCTGCAGTTACGAACGCCCCATTGCGCCGCGCGCGGCGCCCGTCGTCACGCGAGCCCTTCATCTCTCTCCCCTCTCTCCGAGCCACGTTGAGTTGGCGGCCGTGGATCGCCGGAAGCGCGACCCTATATCGCTTTCGAGATCGGGATCAAGCGGGAGCCGACGGCACTCGTCGCACGTCGGCGAGCGCACTTGCGCTCCGTGGGAGCTAGTCGCGGCGCATGTGCAGACGCACGATGCTCGACGCCTCGAACGTCCGCACCTGAACCAGGTCGCAGACCTGGTTGGCGATCCAGAGCCCGCGGCCGTCCTCCT
This sequence comes from uncultured Actinomycetes bacterium, assembly GCA_963733845.1. Taxonomy (GTDB): domain Bacteria; phylum Actinomycetota; class Thermoleophilia; order Gaiellales; family Gaiellaceae; genus DATFQE01. The sequence goes on along the minus strand of CAVTEM010000002.1, from coordinate 303,518 downwards.
GCCCGGGCCTCGGCTCCCTGCGGCCGGCGAGCGGGTCCACGATGCGGCCGCCGTCCTCGAGCTCGCAGACGAGCCAGCGCGTGTCCGTCCAGACCCGCAGCGTCCCCGAGCCGCCTCCGTGGATGATGCTGTTCGTCGCCACTTCGTTGACCGCGAGGACGAGGTCCCGGGTGCGCGTGTGACCGAAGCCGGCTTCGGCGGCGCGTGCGGCCACGAGCTGGCGCACGGCAGGGAGCGATGCATCGTCGAACGGAAGCTCGCGGGCCGAGGCCGGCGGTGCGGGCAGGGGCTCGGCGAAGGGCGCGGCGATCGCGAACAGGCCGCGATAGCCGGCACTGGCGCGCTGGACGCCGTCCTCGACCAGGAACGGGTGGCTTCGCGCCGCCTCGTCCACTACGGCGGCGTCGAGGGCGGTGATGTCGTACGGGCAGAGGAGCCTGAACGCAGGCGCGTACGCGAAGGCCACGTTCAGCAGGGCCTCGTGCCGCTGGCACTCCACCAGCTCGTCGGGGCTGCGCCCGGGCCAGATCGGCTCGCCGATCCCGCGCACCGGGCGGCCGTTCACACCGTGAGCGTCGAGGAAGCGGCGCCAGGCCGGGATGATCCGAGCCGGGTTGGAACCGATCTCGTCCATGTCGGCGAACAGGATCCGGTCCCCGTCGCCGTTCAGCTCGGCCCGGATCCGCTCGAGCTTCGCGGCGCTGAGGACGAGCAGCATCGGCTCCTCGGCGGCCAGGCCCTCGCGTACGAACGGCATCGTGCCTTCGAGGAACCCGTCGTCGCCCGAGTACAGCAACGCTTCGTGTGCGAACGCGGTGGTGCTCATCGCTTCTGGGGGTCGATACCCACGGCGAGGGACATCCACACAGGCCGGGGGTTGAGCGAAGATTAGCTCGGGTTTGCTCTGCCGTCTCGCAGCCGTCCTTGCTCTGATCGCGCTCGCGATGCCCTTCGGCGCGTCCGGGGCGACGACACGGCTCGACCGCAACGGCACGGTTCTGCTCGACGGCCGCAAGGTCTTCCCGCTCGTGCTCGCCAAGGGCCCGGAGCGTGGAACGACGACCCCGGCGGGCGCGGACGCCCTCTCGGAGGTGGCCGCCGCGGGGATCAACGTGCTGAAGACCGGGCCTGCGGGCAGCACCTGGACGGGCGCCGACATCGCCGACGCGATCGCGTGGAACCAGGAGGCGGCCGCACATGGGCTCTACACCTGGGTCAACCTCGCGGCACTGAGCCGGGCCAGGCCCGGCACCTGGCGGGCGGCGCTGCTGCGCAAGGTGATCGCGTCGCTCGAGGCGGATCCGTCGGCGAGCGCGATCGCGATGTGGAAGGGGGCTGACGAGCCCTGGCGGTACCGCACGACCGTGCCGTCGCTCCGCTTCGCGTACTGCATCGCCACCTCCCGCGGCGACCGCCGCTGGTGCGAGGGCAAGCGGCCCGCGGACTCGGATCACCTCTGGGTGACCGTGCAGCCCGCTCGCGGGTCCGGCCCTGAGCTCGCGCGGTACAGCCGCGTCACCGACGTCCACGGCGTCAACCACTACCCGGTGTCGCTCGGCAACCCGGATCCCGATCTGCGGGAGGTCGGCCGCTGGACGGACATCCTCGCCTGGGCGACGCCGAGCCGGGCCGTCTGGACGACGCTCGGCATCTGCTGGCGCTGGAGCTACGACGCGCACGGCAACTTCGCGCTGCCCTCCTGGGCCGAGCAGCGGTACATGGCGTACACGGCGATCCTCAACGGAGCTCGCAGCCTCGCCTTCTACGGCGGCAACCTGCCCCAGTGCTGGAGCGACCTCGACGAGCGGTACCGCTGGAACTGGACGTACTGGGAGGACGTGCTCGAGCCGCTCGTCCGCGAGCTCGGCGCGATCAGCCCGCTCGCCCCGGCGCTCGTGAACCCCGCGACGACCGTCGTGTTGCCGACGAGCGATCCGACCGTGCAGGCGATCAGCCGCCGCGGCGCGGGCGGCGATCTCTGGGTGATCGCGACGCGGAGCGGGGAGGAGACGCAACCCGTGTCGATCGGAGGGCTGCCGCCGGCGGCGACCCTCGCAGAGGTCTACACCGAGGGCCGCTCGGTGTCGGTCTCGGGCGGAGTGCTCGCGGACGCGTTCCCCCGCTGGGGCGTCCACGTGTACCGGCTGACTCGGTGATCACGCGAGGCATTCGCCGAGGCGATCGAGGGCATCGGCGAGCTGGTCGTCCGAGACGTACGGAGCCGGCCCGAGCCGGAGGTGGTGCCCCCGGCTGTCGGTCAGCACGCCGGCTGCGGCCAGGCGGCGGCTCACCTCCTCGGCGCCGTCGAGCTCGACCGCGACGAAGCCGCCGTACGGCTCCCGGTCGAGGTCCGCCGTCGAGGCCGAGGTCGACAAGCCCCCGAGCAGAGGAGCGTCGTCTGGTGCAGATAGCGCTCGCGGAGCCGCTCGGGTGTCAGGCCCTGCGCCTCGAAGAAGTCGAAGACGCGCGCGGCGCGGTAGTGGCTCGTCGGGTCGTAGGTCGCGCCGGCGAAGCGCGCGCCGCCGCGCGGGTATTCGACCGCACCGGGCGTCCGCTCGGCCGCGAGCTCCGCGAACTCCGCGTACCAGCCGGTCAAGACTGGCCGCAGCTCGTCAGCGTGGGGCGGAAGCCGGAGGAAGCAGTTGCCCTCGCCGAGCTGGAGGTACTTGTAGCCGCCGCCGACGACCCAGGTCGCCTCCGAGGGGAGCTCGAAGGGGACGCAGCCGAGCGCGTGGTAGGCGTCGACGAGCAGCTCGACGCGCAACCGCCTCGCAGGCGGACGCGAGCTCGCGGAGCCCGGGCACGAGCCGCGAATCGCCGAACAGGACTGCCGAGACCAGCACCGCCGAGGTGTGATCGTCGGCCTCCGCCGCCAGGCGCTCGGCAAGGGTCTCGGCCGGGTGCGCGGGCAGGCGGACGACCTCGAGCCCCTGCTCGCCCAGCCGCGCGAGCAGACGGCGCAGGGTGTGGAACTCGCCGTCGCTGGTGACCAGCCTCGGCCGGCGGTCGAAGTCGAGCGCGGACAGAAAGCGCGTGACGAGCCCGAAGGTGTTCTGGTCGAGCGCGAGCTCGGCATCGGGCTCGCCGAGCAGGGCGCGGAAGCCGTCGCGCACGCGCTCGGCCTTCGCGAAGGCGCGCTCCCACTTCTCGTCGGCGTGGAGTGCGGCGTCGTCCCAGGCCTCGAGCACGCCCTCACGGCCCACGTCCGGCCAGGCCTGGTGCGAGTGGCCGGTCAGGAGCAGTCGCTCCGAGACCCGGAACGCCGAGTAGTGCGGCGCGAGCGCGGCCGGGTCGATCAAAGCTCGGCGCGGACGGCCCAGAGGTCCGGGAAGAACGGCTTGTGCAGCGTCTCGCGCAGGTAGGCGGCGCCGGGCGAGCCGCCCGTGCCGGGGCGCGAGCCGATCGTCCGCTCGACCATCTTCACGTGGTGGTAGCGCCACTCCATGAGGCCCTCGTCGAAGTCGACCATCCGCTCGGCGACCCCCGCGGGCGCGGCGTCGTCGCCGTACACGCGCAGCAGGGCGCGCTGCACGCCCTCGGACTCGGCCACCGGCTGCGTCACGTCCCGCTCCAGCACCTCGGCCGGGATCTCGTAGCCCTTCGCGGCCAGGTAGCGAAGAAACGAGTCGTAGAGGGACGGCCGCTCCATCGCCGCCCTCACGCGCTCGTGGTCGACACTCCCCTCGTGGTAGGCGTGCAGGACGCCGGGGTCGCGGCGGCCCAGGATCGCCTCGAGCTCGCGGAACTGGCCGGACTGGAAGCCCGACGCCGACTCGAGCCGCTCGCGGAACGCGAGGAACTGCACCGGCGTCATCGTCTCGATCACGTCGAGCTGTGCGACGACGAGCTTCAGGATCGTGAGCAGGCGCTTGAACGTCGCCGAAGCTCGCGCCTCCTTGCCCTCCTCCAGCATCCGCTGGAGGTAGAGGAGCTCGTGGATCAGCTGCTTGAACCAGAGCTCGTAGACCTGGTGGACGACGATGAAGAGGATCTCGTCGTGCTCGTCGGAGCGCGGCCGCTGCGCGCCGAGGATCTCCTCGAGCGCGAGGTACGACGTGTACGTGAGCGACTTCTCCGTGCTCATTCGGCTTCCCTGAACAGCTCCCGCGCGATGATCTCGCGCTGCACCTCCGACGCGCCCTCGTAGATGCGCGGCGCGCGCACCTCACGGTAGAGGTGCTCGAGCAGGTGGCCCTGCTCGAGCGCGCGGGCTCCGTGCACCTGGATCGCGACGTCGACCGCCCTCTGTGCGGCCTCGGTCGCGAACAGCTTCGCCATGGCCGCGGCCTTGCGCACCGGCCGGACGCCGTCGTCGTACTGGCCGGCCGCGTCGCGCACGAGCAGCCGCGCCGCCTGGATCTGCGTCGCCACTTCCGCGAGCTGGTGCGACACGCCCTGCAGGTGCGCGAGCGGCTTGCCGAAGGCTTGTCGCTGCGCGGTGTGCGCCACCGCGGCATCGAGCGCGGCCTGCGCCATGCCGACCGCGAACGCGCCCACGCTCGGGCGAAAGAGGTCGAGCGTCTCCATCGCGACGCCGAAGCCTCCACCCACCTCGCCGACTACCTGCTCCGGGCCGGCGGGGACGCCGTCGAAGTCGAGCCGCCCGACGGCATGCGGCGCGATCAGCTCGATCGGCTCGCCGGTGAGCCCGTCGCTCTCACGCGGGATCACGAAGGCCGTCACGCCCTGCGGCCCGGCCTCGCCCGTGCGGGCGAAGACGGCGTACACGTCGGCCTCGGGCGCATTCGAGATCCACATCTTGGTGCCGTGCAGGCGCCAGCCGCCGCCGTCGGCCTCCGCGCGGAGGGCGAGCGCGGCAGCGTCCGAGCCGGCGTCGGGCTCGCTCAGCGCGAAGGCGGCTACGGCGTCGCCGGCGGCCAGCGGCGCCATCCACTCGTCCCGGAGCTTCGAGCGCAGGATCGGGTGGCCGCCGAGCCCCTGCAGGGCCAGGGCCGTCTCCGCCTCCGTGCAGCCGTGCGCGAGGCCCTCGCGGAGGGCGCAGAGCTCGGTCGCGGAGCCGACGAGGGCGAGCTCGAGCAGCCCCTCGTCCCCGAGCGCCTTCACGAGCGGGCGGTTGACGCGGCCTGGCGTGCCCTCGTGCGCGAACGGCGCGAACACCTCGTGCCCGAGCCGCCGCGCGCGGTCGAGCAGCTGCTCAGCCATCGGCGAGCACCGCGACGCCCATCAGCTCGACCTTCGCGTCCGGCTCGAACAGCGCGGCGACGCCGACGAGCGCCATGGCGGGGTAGCGGCGGCCGAAGTGCAAGCGCCAGACCTCGCCCAGCTCGGACAGCGACGCCCGGTACTCGTCCACGTCCGTCACGTAGATCACGAGCGACACGAGCTGGTCCGGCTCGCCCCCGGCGGCCCGCAGGGCCGTGACGAGCTTGGCGGCGGCGGTGTCGAACTGCTCCACGATCGTGTCGCCCTCGCCGATCTGCCCGGCGAGGTAGACCGCACCGCCGGCGACGACTGCGTGCGAGAAGCCCTTGGGCTCGGGCAGCTCGGGCGGGTTGACGATCACCGGCCGCTCCAGGCCGGGCTGCGGCCCTCGCTCCACGCCGCGTAGAACTCCCGGAAGTCGTCGCTCTTCATCAGCAGCGCCTGCGCGAGCGCCTCCATCTCGATCGCGCCGCCGAGGTCGAGGTCGAGCTCGCGGGTGAGCAGCAGCTTCGTCGTCGAGTACGCGAGCGCCGGCCCCTCAGCCAGCCTGCGGGCGAGCGCGCTCGCCTCGTCGTGGAGGTCGTCCGCGATCCGGCTCGCCAGGCCGATCTCGACCGCCCGCTCCGCGCTCACCTCCTCGCCCAGCACGAGCAGCTCGGTCGCGCGGCCGAGGCCGACGAGGCGCGGCAGCAGGTACGCGGCGCCCATGTCCGCTCCGGCCAGGCCGACGCGGGTGAACAGGAACGAGAAGCGCGCCTCGGGCGCCAGCAGCCGGAAGTCGCTCGCCAGCGCGAGCACCGAGCCGGCCCCGGCGGCGACGCCGTTGACCGCGGCGAGGATCGGGAGCGGGCAGTCGCGCATCGCCTTCACGACCGCGCCGCTCATCCGCGTGAACTCGAGCAGCTCGCCGGCGGAGAGCGTCTGCAGCTCGCCGATGATCTCCTCGACGTCGCCGCCGGAGCAGAAGCCCCGCCCCTCCCCGGTGAGCACGAGCACGCGCGCGTCCCCGCGATGCGGCAGCTCGCCGAGCAGGTCGCGCAGGTCGGCGTAGACGTCGAAGGTGAGCGCGTTCAGCTTGTCGGGCCGCGAGAAGGTGACGGTGGCGACGCCGTCGTCCAGCGCGAAGTCGAAGTGACTCCAGGCGTCAGTGAATGCCGCCGAGCCGCGGAAAGGGCTCACTGCTGGATTCCTCCACCGTCGAGGACGATGGTCTGGCCGTTGATCGCCGCCGCCTCCGGAGACGCGAGGAATGCGACGGCGTGGGCGACCTCCTCCGGCTCGAGCGCGCGCCCGAGCGGCATCTGGGCGACGAGCGCGGCCTCCGCCTGCTGCTCGTCGCGGTCGGTCGTGGCGGCGATCCGCTCCACGGCTCGGCGCATCATGTCGGTCCGGACCCAGCCCGGGCAGACGGCGTTCGCGGTCACGCCGGTCCCGGCCGCCTCAGCGGCGACCGCCCGCATCAGGCCGATCAGCGGCGTGCTTCGCGGCCGTGTACGGGGCCGTGTAGCGGGCTCCGCGCAGGCCCGCGGTCGAGGCGACGGTCACGATCCGTCCGTCCCCGCGCTCGACCATCCCGCCCAGGACGGCACGGGTGCAGAGGAAGGCGCCGGTCGCGTTGACCTCGAGGTGTCGCCGCCACGCGTCCAGGGAGGTGCGGGTGAGCGGCGCGCCCTCGGCCAGGCCGGCGTTGTTGACGAGCACGTCGACGGGGCCGGCCTCGGCGAAGAGCGCCTCGACCTGCGCCTCGTCCGTGACGTCGCAGGTCGCACGCCCGACGCCGATCACGCGGTCTCCCTCCGCCTCGAAGCGCTCGACGATGGCCTTGCCGATGCCCTTCGTGCCGCCGGTGACCACGACCGTCCTCACGCGCGCAGCGCCTTGCGGTCGATCTTGCCCGAGGGCGTCTTCGGCAGCTCGTCGACCACTGCGATCTCGCGTGGAACCTTGTGCGGCGAGAGGCGGCCGCGCACGAAGTCCTGCAGCACCGTCTCGTCCGCGCGGCGGCGCATGACGACGAACGCGCACGCGCGGGTCAACCCGTCCTCCTCGCGCCCTACGACCGCGCACTCGAGCACGTCGGGGTGGGCCAGGAGGCAGTCCTCGACCTCGGCCGGCGCGACCCAGATCCCGCCGACCTTGATCAGGTCGTCGGCTCGGCCGCGGTACCAGAAGAAGCCGTCGTCGTCTCGTTCGAACAGGTCGCCGGTGCGGACCGTGTCGCCCGCGAACGTCGCCTTGGTCTTCTCGTGCTCGTTCCAGTACAGGAGCGCGGCCGTGTCGCCCTCGATCGAGAGCTCACCGGTCTCGTCGAGGTGCGCGTCGTAGCCGGGAACGAGCTCGCCCGTGCTCCCGGGACGGACGCGCCCGGGACGGTTCGAGATGTAGATGTGGTACGCCTCGGAGGAGCCGATCCCGTCGAGCACCTCGACCCCGTACGTGCTTCGCCAGCGCTCGTACAGCTCCCGCGGGAGCGCCTCGCCCGCGGAGGTGCAGAGGCGCAGGCAGGAGAGGTCCCGCTCGGCGGCGTCGGGGTGGGCGAGCATCGCCGCCATCATCGTCGGAACCTGGACGAGGATGGTCGGCCGGTGTTGCTCGACCAGCTCGAAGACCCGCTCCGGGGTCGTTCGCTCGGGAAAGACGATCCCTGCTGCGCCGACGCCGAACGGGAACAGCGCCGCGAGGTCGCGCGCGTAGCCGAAGAAGAGCTTCGGCACCGGGAGGACGAGGTCGTCTTCGCGCAGGTCGAGCACGCCGCGCGCGTACCAGTCGAAGCTGAGCAGCGCGCTGTGCGTGGGGTGGACGGCGGCCTTCGGTTGCCCGGTGCTCCCGGTCGTGAACTTCCAGATCGCGACGTCGTCCTTGGTCGTCGCCGCCGCGTCGAGCTCGTCGGATGCGGCGGCCGCGCGCTGCTCGAAGTCCTCGCCGACGACGAGCACGTGCCGTACCCAGCGGCTCGTCGCCGCCGCCTCGCGGACGCGGTCCGCGGTCGTCGCGTCCGCGACCACGACGCCCGCGCGCGTGTAGTCGAGGTAGTAGGCGTAGTCCTTGGCCTGCAGGAAGGTGTACGCCTCGGCCGTGACCGCGCCGAGCTTCTGGGCGCCGTACCAGAGCGCGACGAACTCGACCGAGTCGCCGAGGACGAGCAGGACGCGCTCCTCCGCGCGGACCCCGAGCTCGCCGAGGACGTTGCCGCAGCGGTTCGTCAGGCGTGCGAGCTCGGCGTAGGTGGTGGCCCCGGTCGGCCCGACCAGGGCGGTGCGGTCGCCGCGCCCCTCCTCGACGTTGCGGTCGACGAACCAGCTCGCGAGGTTGAGCTCGCGCGGAATGTCGTCGTAGCTCAGGATCGCCCGAGCCTCACGACCCTAGTAACAGTCTGTTACTTATTCCTCGACCCCGCTTAATCACACCGTTTCCTCCGCTAGTAACAGTCTGTTACTTGGCTCGAGCGGCCCGGAGTCCACGGACGCCGGCGGCAGGTCGAGGAGGCAGAGGTCTGCGCGGCCGGCTCCCACGATCGTGTTCGCTTCGTCGGCCGTCGTCAGGTGGCCGCGCACCAGCGTCGCGATGCGCGCCTCGTTGCGCACGCGGTCGCTGAGGGCGGTCAGGAAGCCGCGGCGGTACTCGGGCCGGTCGTCGTGGACGGTTTGGCCGGCCTCGACGTGGATCAGGTCGACGCCGGCCTCGCGGAGGTCGCGGGCGACGGCGATCCCGTCCTCGACGGAGTTGCCCTTCGGGTGCCAGTCCGTGACGGAGATGCGAGCAGCCAGCACGCGCGGCCAGGCCGCGCGCACGGCCTCCACGACCTCGAGGGGGAACGCCCTGTCGCCGTCGGGGTTCGAGAGCGGCGAGAGGAAGCTGCCGAGCAGGTAGCCGTGGGCGAGATCGAGCTCCAGCACGTCCACGCCGAGCTCGGCGGCGCGCCGGGCGGCGCGGACGAAGCTCGCGAGCACCTCCGCCCGGCCCGGATCGTCGAGCACGCCCGGGACCGCGCTGTAAGGCCCGTACCGAAGTGGCGCTGCCGACACGAGGGGCCAGCCGTCGCGGAGCGGAACGTCGATCCCGAGCGCAGCCGGGCGGCAGGCTCCGCGACGACCTGCGTGCCCGAGCTGGAGCACGACCGGTGCGGTGGAGCGAGGCGGCGCCCACTCGTCGATCGTGGGCGTCTCCGGCGTGATCCGCCCGTCGGCCGAGACCGCGACGAAACCGCTGAGGGCGAGGCCGACGCGGTCCGGGAAGCGCACGCCGCGCAACTCGAGCGGGGCGAACAGCGGGGGTGGGGCGACCGCCGTGCCTCCGAACCACGAGTCCAGGGCGCGCGTGAAGTCCGGGTCGCGGATCGAGAGCGATGCGTGACTGATGCGGCCGCTCCGCGTGAGCAGGTTGAACGCGAACTGCACCGGCTCCAGGTGCGTGTACGAGGCCACGCGACGGAAGTAGGCGGCGCTCTCGCTCGCTGCCGCCTGCGTCCGCTCCACGAGCGGCTGGCGCTCGAGCTCGTAGTCGACCAGGGCCGCCCGCACGTCCCAACGCCGGCGCACGAGCCCCTGGGCGAGCGCGATCGAGTCCTCCATCGCCAGCTTCGTCCCCGAGCCGATCGAGAAGTGCGCCGTGTGCGCCGCGTCGCCGAGCAGCACGACCCGGCCGGAGTGCCAGACGCGGTTCGTCACCTTCGGGAAGTCGAGCCAGACGGAGCGGTTGGAGAACAGCTCGCGCCCGCGCAGGTCGTTCGCGAACAGCTGCTCGCAGAACGCGAGGCTCTCGTCCTCGCCCATCGCGTCCAGCCCGGCTGCGCGCCACGTCGCCTCGCCGCACTCGACGATGAAGGTGCTCGTCTGCTCGTCGAAGGGGTAGGCGTGGACGTTGAAGAGGCCGTGCTCGGTCTCCCGGAAGACGAAGGTGAAGGCGTCGAACACGAGGTCGGTGCCGAACCAGACGTACTTGCTGCCCTCCGGCTCGACGCGCGTGCCGAAGTCGCCGTGGCGACGAACGAGGCTGTTCGCGCCGTCGGCGGCGACGACCAGGTCGGCTTCGGGCAGGGCGTCCACCTCGACGCCGAAGCGCAGGTCGACGCCGAGCTCGCGGCAGCGCTCCTGCAGCAGCTCGAGCAGGCGCTTGCGCGCGATCGCCGAGAACGAGTGCCCCCGCGAGCGCAGCACGCGGTCGCGGTAGCGGATGTCGATGCGGTTCCAGCGGGCGAAGGTGTCCGTGATCGCCAAGTGCGTCTCGGGATCCGCGTCCCTGAGCGAGCCGAGCGTCTCCTCGCTGAAGACGACGCCGAAGCCGAACGTGGCGTCTGGCGGGTTCCGCTCCAGCACGGTCACCTCCGCCGACGGGTCCGCCTTGCGGAGCAGGATCGCCAGGTAGAGCCCTGCAGGCCCGCCGCCGACGATCGCGACCTTCACGACAGGGCCTCCGTCAACCGGTCGAGCTCGGAGAGGTCGGAGACGGTCGGAAAGAGCACGAGCTCGTCGCAGCCCGCCTCCTCGTAGCCGCGCACGAAGTCCTTGATCGCCCGCGCGCTGGTCAGGTTGCCGGCCGCGATCCGCTCGGCGAACGGCCCGGTGAAGGCGTAGTAGTCGAGCAGGTAGTCGTTGCCACGCGCAGCGTCGCCGAACGCGAAGTAGCCCTGGCCCCAGAGCAGCGGCTCGCCGGGGCGGCCGAGGTCGTTCCACGCCGCGCGGGCCCGCGCTGCAGCGCTCTCGAAGGCGCGCGGCGGTCCGCCTCCGTGTGCGTAGCCGTCCGCGTAGCGGGCCACGCGGGCGAAGGCCTGGCCGCTGCCGCCGCCCACGAGTACCTGGATCCCCTCGCGGGACGGCCCGACCCGGTCGCCGTCGACGTCGCCGCGCAGATAGGCGAGCTGCTCGTCCAGCTTCCGCCCCCGGCCGCGGTGCTCGACCCCGGCGGCGTCGTAGTCGTCCAGGCGCGCTCCGACCGCGAGGCCGAGGGTGAGCCGGCCGCCCGAGAGCGAGCTCACGGACGCCGCCTGCTTGGCCAGCAGCCCCGTCGGCCGCAGCGGGCCGATCGCGATCATCGTGGCGAGCCGGATCCGCTCGGTCGCGCCCGCAGCCGCGGCGAGCGCCGCGAAGGGCTCGAAGCTGTCGTAGGCGACCCGGTCGAGCACGGCGACGGACGTGTACGGTCCGGCTTCGGCTCGGCGGGCCCACTCGAGCACGAGCGCACCGTCCGCTCCCGGAGTCGTCGTGGGTAGTCCGATCCCGACGTTCACGCGCCGAAGCTTCACACGTCGCCGGAGCCGGTGGAGGGCTGCTACGTTCGGACCGTGGGCAAGGTCACCTCGGCTCTGGCTTCGAAGCTCGAGGAGGCCGGTGATGACGGCCTGCTCGAGATCGTGGTCGAGCTCGCGGGGTCCGCACCGCCGGCCGCCGTCGAGCGCGGCGACCGCCGTGCGGCCATGGAGGCGATGAAGGAGGGCTTCCGGGCGGCGGCCGAACCGGTCGAGCGGGCGATCCGCTCGGGCGGCGGCGAGGTCACCGGGAAGGCGTGGATCAACCAGACCCTGCGTGCCCGCGTTCCCGTGAGCTCGATCCCACGGATCGTCGAGCAGGCGTCGGTCAGCGCTTTGGACGTCCCCGGGCCGCTCGAGCCGGAGTCCGCCTAGCCCTCGCCTTCGGCGCCACCAGCTTGACGAAGCCGGCGCCCTGGGCGTTGCCGTCGAAACGGCCCCTGAGCCGCTTCGACGCGTCGATCAGCGCCTCGCGCACTTCGTCGGGGTCGAGCGTCGGATCGCGGGCGAGCAGCAGGGCCGCGAGGCCCGCGACGTGGGGCGCGGCGAAGCTCGTTCCGGCGCCGCAGTCCCCGTAGCCGCCCTGGATCAGGGCGCTGACGATCCCGTCGTCGAAGCTCCCGCCCGGTGCGCACAGGTGCGGGCGCTCGACGTCGCCTTCGGTCGGTCCGCGGCTCGAGTACGACTCGATCGCCTTCCCGGACCGGTCGGTGGCTCCGACGACGATCACTCCGGCCGCGTCGGCCGGCGTCGTCAGCGTGCGTGCGTCCGGACCGCGGTTGCCCGCGCTCTTCACGATCGTGAGACCGAGCGCCCAGGCCGTGTCGCACGCCCTTGCCTCAGGGCTCGTGCCGGTGCCGGCCGGGCCGTTCCCCCAGGAGCAGTTGGCGACGTGCGCGCCGTCCTCGAGCGCCTGCTGGATCGCGAGGCTGCCGTCGAAGCTGTTCCCCTTCAACAGCGGGTTGGAGGCGATCACCTTGTAGTTGTAGATCGTCACCTCGGGCGCGATTCCCTCGACCTCGCCGGCGGAGCCGATGATTCCGGCAACGGCGGTTCCGTGCGTGCCCGGATTGCCGAATGCCTCCCGCGTGTAGTTCGTCTTCTGCACGACCCGCCCGGCCAGGCCGGGGTGCTGCATCGCGACCTCCGAGTCGATCACCGCGACGACGACGCCCTTACCGCCGTTGCCGGTCGCCTTTCGCCACGCGGTCGCCCCCAACCGCTTGACGGTCGCGGTCAGCTCCGGCTCGAGCGGCCGCGGTACGTCGACCCCGTGGACCTTCGGATCGGAGGCCACGTCCGCGACCGTGCTCGGGTCGCTGCGGATGCGCATCGTCTGGTTGAGCCAGCAGACGTCGGTGAAGGCGGGCTGCTCGAAACCGGGCGATGCCTCGAGCGGTCCGCTGTGGAGGACAGCCGCAGCCCGCTCGCAGTCGCTGCGGATTGCGCCTGTGTCGGCCAGGAAGCGGTCCCGGTACGTCGCCAGGACGAGCTGCCGCGCCGCCGGCCCCACCTGCCGGCTGACCTCCGGCGCCGCTCGGCTGCCGAGCGCTTCCAGTACCGCCTGCGAGGCGTTCCGACGGACCTCACGCGCCTTCGCCGGCGCCGTCGTCGGCACGAACTCGAGCACGGTCTGCGGCGCGGCGCCGGGAGCGACGCCCTCCAGGCCACCCGTCCCCGCCGCGCTCGGCGGTGCAACGGCTGCGAGCAGGAAGGCTGCCGAGGCCTTCTCCGCGAGCGCGGCCCCGTACCTGCGCCGGACCAGCTCCCGCGCTCGCGCGACTTCGGCGGAATCGTGAGGCGGCTCGAGGACGTTCACGTTCGCCCGGGATGATCGAGGACGGGCGCTCGGGTTGCAACGTCCCGAGTCCCGTCGTTTCGTGTCTACAGTGGCGTCCCCAGATGACGCGCCCGGACTTCTCCCTCGTCGAAGCGTCCCCCTTCGACGGCCACTACGGCCTCCAGCTCGACGAGCACGGGGAAGACCTGGTGCGAGCGCATGTCGACGTCGCGGACCATCACAGACAGCCGACCGGCGTGGTGCACGGCGGCGTCTACGCCTCGATCGCCGAGTCGCTTGCGTCCTACGGCACGACGATGGCCGTGCTCTCCGAGGGCAACGCGGGCCTCGGCATGTCGAACAACTGCTCGTTCCTGCGGCCGATCAGCGGTGGCACGATTCACGCCGAGGCGCGCGTGAGGCACCGCGGCCGCACGACGTGGATCTGGGACGTCGACCTCAGCGACGACGAGGGGCGAGTGTGCGCGGTCCGCCGCGTCACGATCGCCGTGAGGCCGGTGCCGTGACCCGCCTCGTCGCTGTGCTCGGGTACTCGCAGGGGCGCAAGCCGGGGCTGCACGCAGTCTGCGCACGCCGCGTGGCGCACGCAGAGACCCTCGCCGAGGACGGCGGCACCGTCGTGCTCTCCGGCGAAGTCGACGTGATGCGCGAGGCCTGGAGCGGGCCCGCGGTCGACCTCGTGGACGAGCCGCTCGCCCGCAACACGGCAGGGAATGCGGCCGGCATCGCCACGATCGCCCGCGAGCTCGGAGTGAGCGAGGTCGTCGTGGTCACCTCCCGCTGGCACTCACCCCGCGCCGTCTTGCTCGTGCGGGCGGCACTGCGCGGAACCGGGATCGCGGTCACGGCCGCGCCTGCGCCGGACCGGCCGGGCGTGCGCCAGCTCGTGCGCGAGGCCGCGTGCTTCGTAGGTGCGCCCATTCAGGCGCACCGCCTGAAGTCCGGCTAACCTGCCTCCGGCGAAAAGGGGGTTTCGCTTGCTCAAGGGTTGGCCGCTCGCGGTGCTGGCCGCGGTGGCGTTGATCGTCGTGGAGGCCGGGGCAGGCGCGGTCACGCGCATCGACCCGTACGGCATGACGCTGCTCGACGGCCGCAAGGTCTTCCCGATCGTGCTCGCCAAGGGGCCGGAGCGGGGGGCTGAGACGCCGACGGGAGGCGACGCCGTCGCCGAGGTGGTGTCGGCCGGCGTCAACTTCCTCAAGGTCGGGCCGGCGACCGTCCCGTGGACAGACGCGGACGTCGACGACGCGCTCGCCTGGAACCGTGAGGCGACCGAGCACGGCGCCTACACCTGGATCAACCTCGCCACGCTGAGCAAGTCAGAGCCGGGCGACCCGCGGCTGCGGGAGGTGGTGACCGCGCTGAGGGAGGACGCCTGGGCGGACGCGATCGGCATGTGGAAGGGCGCGGACGAGCCGCTCTGGGTCGGGACGGAGCCCGAGGAGCTGCAGTACGCGTACTGCCTCGCGACCTCGCGTGGCGAGGAGGCCTGGTGCGGCGGTGAGGAACCGGTCGACTCCGAGCACCTCTGGGTCACGATCCAGGCGCCGCGTGGGACGGCCGCGCAGCTCGACGACTACAGCGCCGTCACCGACATCCACGGGATCGACCACTACCCGGTCACGCGCGCGAACCCCGACCCGGACCTGCACGAGCTCGGCGTCTGGACGGAAACGATCCGCTCGGTCACGCCCAACCGGGCCGTCTGGTCGACGCTGCAGATCTGCGCGAGCGGCAGCGGCGACGGCGAGGACTTCGTGCTGCCGACCCGGCTGCAGGAGCGCTACATGATCTACGACGCGATCATCAACGGCGCCCGCAGCCTGGCGTTCTACGGCGGCAACATCTACCGCTGCTGGGACGACCGTGACGAGCAGCTGCTGTGGAACTGGACCTTCTGGGACGGCGTCCTCGAGGAGCTCGTCGGCGAGATCAACGCCGTCAGCCCGATCGCGCCGGCACTCGTGAACCCCGAGACCACGCAGGTGCTGCAGAGCAGCGACGCGACGACGCAGGTGATCAGCCGCAAGGGCGCGACCGAGGACGACGTCTGGGTGATCGCGGCCCGGCACGGCGACGGTTCGCAGCCCGTGACGATCTCCGGGCTCCCGGTGGGGATCGCTTCGGGCACGGTCTACACGGAGGGCCGTACCGTGGCCGTTGCAGGCGGCTCCTTCACCGACACCTTCGAGCGCTGGGGTGTGCACGTCTACCACTTCCGGATCGAGCCGCCACCACCGCCTCCCGCGCCGCCGCCCGCCCCGCCCGCGGCCCCGCCGCCACCGCCGGTCCAGACGGAAGTCGGCCCCGGCCCCGGCGGTCCGCGCGTTGTTGGTGGCCCGCGGACTCACCGTCACCCGCGCCCGCGCAGGTCGGCTCTTCACCGTTCGTCTGCGCGTCGGCACCTCGACCGGCGTGCCGGTCGGAGCCCCGACCGTCCGCTGCACGGCCCGTGTGGCGAAGAGCCCGCTGCGGCCGCTCGTCCGCCGCTGGAGTCGCGGCGTAGCCACCTGCACCTGGCGGCTTCCGCGCACGGCGAAGGCGAAGCGGCTGCTCGCGAGCGTCCGCGTGCAGGGCCGCGGCTCGGCAGTGACGCGCTCGGTGGCGCGGCGGGTCAGCCGCTAACCGCGTAGCGCACGACGCCCGTCGCCGTCCCAGCGCGTCGCGCCCTCGCGCCTCACGAGGTACTCCAGGTGCGCCCGCGTCTCCGCGAGGGCAAACCGCCGCAGGGCTGGCGCGAGCTCCTCCGGCCAGAGGCTGTGGGAGACCTCGTAGGCGGTCCGGCCGGCGCCGTCGAGCGCGGCGGCCGCCTGCTCGAGCCGCGTCTCGTGGTGCCCGATCAGCTCCAGGGCCCGCCCCTTCGGGTCGTCGATCGTCTCCCCGTGGCCCGCGTAGGCGACCCGCGGGTCGAGCTCCGCGATCCAGGCCAGGGAGGCGAGGTAGTCCGCGAGCGGGTCCGGCCGCGAGTCCGCCCAGAGGCCGACGTTCGGCGTGATCGTCGCGAGCAGCGCGTCGCCCGCGATCAGGACCCCGTCGCGCACCAGGCCGATGTGCCCGTCGGCGTGGCCGGGGAGGAGCACGACCTCCCAGCCGTCGACCTCGTCCCCCTCGGCGAGCAGCTCGGGGTCGCGCACGAAGTGCACCATGCTCCGCAGCGAGCCCGACTGCGCGCGAAAGGCCTCGATCTCGGACTCCGGGACGCCGTGCGTCCTCAGCTCGGCCGGCATCCGCTCCGGCGAGCGCGGCTCGCCCCACGTGTCGACGCACTGCTCGTAGTCCTCGCGGCCCTGGCTCACGGGCGCGCCCGTCAGCTCGACGAGGTCGGCGGCCGCGCCCACGTGGTCGGGGTGGAAGTGCGTGATCACGATCCGCTCGACGGGGCCCTCGAGGACGGCCAGCTCGGCCGCCCAGCTCCGCCCCGCCTCCGGCAGCCCGAGGCCGCTGTCCACCGCGATCCAGGAGCCGTCGTCGCGCGGTAGCAGGTAGCAGTGGACGTGGTCGATCCCGAGCGGGAGCGCGAAGGTGACGCGGCGGATTCCGGCCTCCAGCTGGTGCATCCTTCTATTCAAGCGTCTTATGATCCCCGACCCGTGGCCCTGCTCTCGGTCGAAGACGTCACGCTCCGGTTCGGCGGCATCGTCGCGCTCGACGGAGTCTCGCTGGCCGCGGACGAAGGAACGATCACAGGCCTGATCGGACCGAACGGCGCGGGCAAGACCACGCTCTTCAACGTCGTCACGCGGCTGTACAAGGCGGACGAGGGCCGCGTCGTCCTCGACGGGGACGACCTGCTGCGCACCCCCGCGTACCGGGTCGTGCGCCGCGGTGTGGCGCGCACGTTCCAGAACGTCGTGCTCTTCCCGACCATGACGGTGACCGACAACGTGCTCGTCGGCGCGCACTCGAGCATGCGCCCGTTCGGCGAGCGGTCGGGACGCTCGCGGGCGCTCGAGATGATCGACTACCTCGACCTCGGCGCCATCGCCGAGCGGCCCGTTGCCGGGCTCCCCTTCGGAACTCTGAAGCGGATCGAGCTCGCGCGGGCGCTCGTCTCGAAGCCGCGGCTGCTGCTGCTGGACGAGCCCGCCGGCGGCCTCAACCACGAGGAGGTCGAGGAGCTGCGCGGCCTGCTCGAGCGGATCCGCAAGGACTTCGACCTGACCCTGCTGCTGGTCGAGCACCACATGGCGCTCGTAATGAGTGTTTGCGAGCGGGTGCACGTGCTCAACTTCGGGCGCAAGATCGCGGAGGGCACGCCCGCGGAGGTGCAGCAGGACCCGGAAGTGATCGAGGCCTATCTCGGAGCCGACGATGCCGCTGCTTGAGCTGGAGGAGGTGCGGGCTCGCTACGGCCCGATCACGGCGCTGCACGGGGTCTCGCTGACGGTCGACGAGGGCGAGGTGGTCGCGCTGCTCGGCGCGAACGGCGCCGGCAAGACGACGACCCTCCGCGCGGTCTGCGGGATGGTGAAGACGGCCGGCCGGATCACGTTCGCGGGTCGCACGATCACCGGCCGCAGCCCCGAGGGCGTCGCCCGGCTCGGCGTCGCGCACGTGCCCGAGGGCCGCGGCCTCTTCAACGAGCTGACGGTGTGGGAGAACGTCCGCATGGGCGCCGTCGTTCGTGGCGGGCAGAAGGCTCTCCGCGCGAACACCGAGCGGATCCTCAGCTACTTCCCGTGGATGGAGGCCCGTCGAGACCAGCAGGCAGGAACGCTGAGCGGCGGCGAGCAGCAGATGCTCGCGCTCGTGCGTGCGCTGGTGTCGAATCCCAAGCTGATCCTGCTCGACGAGCCGTCGCTCGGGCTCGCGCCGACGATCACCCGCGAGCTGTTCGCGATCGTGCGCCGGCTCAACGAGGAGGAGGGGCTGACCGTGCTCGTGGTCGAGCAGAACGCGATGATCGCCCTCGAGGCCGCCTCGCGCGCGTACGTGCTCGAGGTCGGCAGGGTCGCGGTTGCGGGGGAGAGCGACGAGCTCAAGCGGCATGAGGGCGTCCGGAAGAGCTACCTCGGCTACTAGGTGCCTGCCCCCGCGACATCCTCCGGCCCCCGACGCGCGATGAGACTGCGCCATGCCGCGTCCTCGGTCGCACGCTACGCGTCCCGGTTTGACGACCCTCCCTGCGTCCTTGCCTGGCTTGCTCCTCGCACCCCGCGAATCCGAAGATGCCACGAGGACAGCCACTAGTGGCTGACTTCCTGCAACAGGTCGTGAGCGGGCTCGCCTCCGGGGCGATCTTCGCCAGCCTCGCCCTGGCGCTCGTCCTGATCTACCGC
Source organism: uncultured Actinomycetes bacterium (assembly GCA_963733845.1). Taxonomy (GTDB): domain Bacteria; phylum Actinomycetota; class Thermoleophilia; order Gaiellales; family Gaiellaceae; genus DATFQE01. The sequence continues at coordinate 285,031 of CAVTEM010000002.1, read as the reverse complement.
TCGACCGACGTCGTCAACTTCGCGCAGGGTGAGATGGCCACCTTCGCCACCTACATCGCCTGGTCGCTGATGGACCACGGCCTGTCCTACTGGCCCGCGTTCGCGCTCACGCTCGTGCTCGCGTTCCTCGGCGGCGCGGCGATCGAGCGCACGCTGATCCGGCCGGTAGAGCACCGTCCCGAGATCGCGATCGTGATCGTGACGATCGGCCTGCTGATCATCCTCAACGGCCTCACCGGCTGGATCTGGGGCGCCGAGGTGAAGGCCTTCGACAGCCCGTTCCCGAACGAGACGTGGGAGATCGGCGGGGTGGCGATCTCGAAGCTGGACGTCGGCGTCTTCATCGTCTGCCTGATCACGGTGCTCGCGCTCTGGGCGTTCTTCCGCTTCACCACGCTCGGGCTGGTCATGCGGGCCGTGGCGAACAACCCCACTTCGAGCCGGCTCGTCGGCGTGCGCGTGGGCTGGATGCTTGCCCTCGGCTGGGGGCTCGCGGCCGTGCTCGGCGCCGTCGCCGGGATGATGGCCGCGCCGTCGCTCTTCCTCGATCCGACGATGATGCTGGTCGTCCTGATCTACGCGTTCGCGGCGGCGGTGCTCGGCGGGATCGACAGCCCGGTCGGTGCCGTCGTCGGCGGGCTGACGCTCGGCGTGCTGATCAACCTGCTGGGCGCGTACGTCGACTTCATCGGCAGCGAGCTGCGGCTGCCCACGGCCCTCGCCGTCCTTTTGATCGTGCTGCTGATCCGGCCGCAGGGGCTGTTCGGGCACGTGGCGGTGCGGCGGGTCTGATGCCGCTGCCCGGTATCCCCGCCGTCCTCCGCTTCGGATCGTTCGCGGTCATCGCCGTCGTGGTCGCCGTGCTGCCGCGCTTCATGGGCGAGTTCCGCCTCTCGCAGTTCACGTTCGTCGCCCTCTACGTGATCGCCCTGCTCGGCCTGAACATCCTCACGGGCTACAACGGCCAGATCACGCTCGGCCTTGGCGCCTTCATGGGCATCGGCGCGTACGTGAGCGCGCTCCTGATCCTGGGCCGGCCGGGCCTGGAGCTGTACCAGCTCGACCCGCCCGGCTGGTTGCCGCTCGGCGATGGGATGACCCCGGTGTTCACGATCCCGCTCGCGGGCCTCGTCACCGGCCTGTTCGGAATCCTGTTCGGGATTCCGGCAACTCGCCTGGCCGGGGTCTCTCTCGCGCTCGCCACCTTCGCGATGGCCGTCTCGATGCCCACGATCGCCAAGCGCTACGAGAACGTCACCGGCGGCGGCGGGGGGATCGGCCTGACCCTGCCCGAGACGCCGTTCGGCTGGGACATCTCGGTGCGCCACTGGCTCTACTACGAGGCCTGGGTCACGGCCGGGATCATGTTCGTGTTCGCCTGGCTGATGGTGCGCGGTCGCCTCGGGCGCGCGTGGCGCTCCGTCCGGGACGGGGAGGTCGCCGCGGCGTCCTCCGGCGTCAACCCCGCGCTCTACAAGGTCCTCGCCTTCGGAGTCTCCTCGTTCTACGCCGGCGTCGCAGGGGCGCTGCTCGTGATCGAGGTCTCGTTCGTCAATCCGGACACGTTCCCGCTCAGCCTCTCGATCCTGCTGCTCGCAAGTGCCGTGATCGGCGGCCTCGGGGCGCTCTCCGGCGTGATCTTCGGCGCGCTCGTGCTCGAGTTCCTGCCCGTCTACGCGCAAGATCCCCCGCTGATCGCGGGCGAGTTCTCGTCGCAGGCGCCGTCGGTCGTCTTCGGCGCGATCCTGATCGTGATCGTCTTCCTGCTCCCCGGCGGGTTCGCCGGTCTCGTGCGCAGGTTCTTCGTGCTGAGCCGCCGGCTCGTGGCGCGCCGGCCGGCGCCCGCCGCAGCGTCCGAGGCGCCCTCCGACTCGTAACGGGCGCCTGAAGCGGTTAACGTCCGCGGCATGGCGACCGCGATCGCGATCGGAGACTCCGAGCGACTGCGCAGGCGCGAGCGGCGCCGCCTCGAGCTCCTCGACGCGGCCGACCGGGTGATCCGCCGGGGTGGGATCGCGTTCTCGATGGACGAGATCGCGTCCGAGGCGGGCATCACCAAGCCGGTCCTCTACCGCCACTTCGGCGACAAGGAAGGTCTGCACGAGGCGCTGACCGAGCGCTACATCGGCGAGCTCAAGCAGGCGCTCCGGCCGGCCACCCGCACGGACGAGCCGCGCGCGCGGCTGGCGGCGACGATCGACGCCTACCTCGCCTACGTCGAGCGCGAGCCGGACCGGTACCGCTTCCTGCTCGTCGCGGCCGAGGAGCCGCGGACCGCGACCCTGGTCGCAGAGTTCCGGCGCGAGCACATCGGCGAGTGCGCGTTCACGTCGGCGGCGAAGCTCGAGCGCGCCGGCCTCGACCCCGGTTTCGCCGAGCCGTGGGCCCAGTGCGTGTCCGGGATGATCCGCGCCGCGGGCGCTTCGTGGCTCGACAGCCGCGCTCTGCCGCGCGCGCGCCTTGTCGAGTACGTGACCACGGTGCTCTGGGACGGCTTCGGCGCGCTCCACCGCTCCTCGGCGGTACATGATCCAGCTTGACGTTACCGTGCGTAACACTGTGTACTACACAGCGAGGTGAAGGGACGGGTTCCGGGTTCCGGGGGATGTCAACACGACCTCCCGCGGCGTCTAACTGAGGGGGGTCGGCGCGCGCCGGTCTCCTCGACAAGGAGGGAAGGATGAAGAAAGCGCTACTTCTGGCCGGCGCGCTGGTCGCCGCCCTTGCGGGGTTGTCCTCTGCGACGGCGGCTCCTGAGCGTGCGACGGCCCCCAGCGCGACGCCGGGGGTGACGAGCAAGAAGATCGTCATTGGCGGCACGTTCCCGCTCAGCGGGCCGGCGTCGCTGTATGCGCCGATCCCGCGCGGGATGGCGGCGTATTTCAGCTACATCAACTCGCGCAGGAGCAAGATCGACGGCAAGCGCGGTGTCTTCGGCCGGCAGATCGTCTGGAAGTACTACGACGACCAGTACAACCCGTCGCAGACGGTTCAGCTGACGAATCGCCTGATCTTGCAGGACAAGGTCTTCTCGATCGTCGGCTCGCTCGGCACGGAGCACAACCAGGCCATCCGGCCGCTGCTCAACAGTCGCAAGATCCCGCAGGTGTTCGTCTCGACGGGCGCCAGCTTCTGGGGCACGCAGCGGAAGGAGTTCCCGTACACGGTCGGCTGGCAGCCCGACTACGTGTCCGAGGGCAAGGTCTACGGGCGCTGGATCACGCAGAACGCGCCCAACGCGAAGATCGCGGTCTTCTACCAGAATGACGACTACGGCAAGGACTACCTGAACGGGCTCAAGCAGGGGCTCGGCTCCAGGCAGAACCTGATCGTGTCGGAGCAGAGCTACGAGGTCACCGACGCGTCGTACGCGTCCCAGATCGCCCGCCAGCGGGCCTCCGGGGCGGACACGTGGGTGCTCCTGACCACGCCGACCCCGACCGTTCGCGCGATCGGCACGGCGAGAGCTCTGAACTTCCGGCCGAGCCAGATCATCATCAACTCGGTTGCCGCGACCGACGGCGTCATGCGCGCCGCGGTGAATAGCGCCGGCGCGGCCTTCGTGAACGGGGCGGTCAGCACCGGGTACCTGAAGAACCCGACCAACCCGACGTACCGCAAGGACTCGGCGGTCCGGCAGTACAACCAGCTGATGATGAAGTACGGGCCGTCCGGAGCGAACCGGGCCGACACGTTCTACTACTACGGGTTCGCGAAGGGATACGACGTCGTCAAGCTGCTCTACGCGGCGGGCAAGAACCCGACGCGCGAGTCGCTGATGCGGGCCACCCAGGCCATGAACTGGGTCAACCCGTACATGATCAAGGGCGTCGTCAGCAAGACGTCGAAGAACGACAACTTCCCGCTCGACCAGATCAAGATCGTCCGCTACAACGACGGTTCCTGGACCGAGGCAAGCGCCCTCTTCAAGGGCCGGTAGACACCTGGTGGGGCCCGGCTTCGGCCGGGCCCCACTTCTTTTCGTGGACTTCGCACTCACTGCCGAGCAGGAGCTGATCCGCGCGGACGGCGCGCGAGTTCCTCGACCGGGAGGTCGTCCCGAACGCGCGCGACTGGGACCGCTCCGAGACGATGGACCGCGCGATCGTCGGCAAGCTCGCCGAGATCGGCTTCCTCGGCGCCTCGCTCCCCGCCGACTACGGCGGGATGGGGCTCGACACGATCTCCTACTGCCTCGTGATGGAGGAGCTCGGGCGGGCGGATTCCTCGGTGCGAGGGATCGTTTCCGTCCAGAACGGCCTCGTCGGCAAGACCGTGGCCAGGTGGGCCACGGACGAGCAGCGCGAGGAGTGGCTGCCGAAGCTGGCGACCGGTGAGGCGCTCGGCTGCTACGCGCTGACCGAGCCGGGCTCGGGCTCCGATCCGGCCGGCCTCGTGACGAGGGCCGAGCGCGACGGTGACGACTGGCTGCTGACCGGCTCGAAGATCTTCATCACCCTCGGCACCTGGGCCGCGCTCGCGCTCGTCTTCGCCCGGACGGGCGGCGAGGGGGCGCGCGGGATCACGTGCTTCCTCGTGCCGACGGACGCCGACGGCTTCGAGGCCAGGCCGATCAAGGGCAAGCTCGGCCTGCGCGCGCAGGACACGGGCGAGCTCTTCCTCGAGCGTGTGCGCGTGCCCGACTCGGCGCGTCTCGGCGGCGAGGGCGAGGGCTTCAAGGTCGCGATGTCGGCGCTCGACAACGGCCGCATCTCGCTGGCTGCCGGCTGCGTCGGGATCGCGCAGGGATGCCTCGACGCCTCGGTCGCCTATGCGCGCGAGCGCGAGCAGTTCGGCCAGCCGATCGCAGGCTTCCAGCTGGTGCAGGAGCTGCTGGCCGACATCGCGGTCGAGACCGAGGCGGCGCGGCTCCTGACCTGGCGCGCGGCCGCGCTCGCCGACCGGGGGGAGCGGCACACGCTCGAGTCGTCCGTCGCCAAGTACTACGCCAGCGAGGCGTCCGTCCGCGCGGCGAACGCCGCCGTCCAGGTGCACGGCGGCTACGGCTACGTCGACGAGTATCCCGTTGGCCGGTACCTGAGGGACGCCCGGGTCACTACGCTCTACGAAGGCACCAGCCAGGTGCAGAAACTGATCATCGGCCGCCACCTCACAGGGGAGTCAGCATTTGCCTGAAGCAGTGATCGTCTCGGCCGCGCGCACCCCGATCGGGCGGGCGCGCAAGGGGTCCCTGATCGACGTCCGTCCCGACGACCTGGCCGCCTTCGCGGTCGACGCGGCGCTGAAGCAGGTGCCCGAGCTCCCGCGCGAGGAGGTCGTCGACGTGATGATCGGGTGCGGCTTCCCGCAGGAACGGCAGGGGATGAACCTCGGGCGCAGGGTCGCGCTGCTCGCCGGTCTCCCGGAGACCGTCCCGGGGACGACCGTGAACCGCTTCTGCGCCTCGTCCCTGCAGACGATCCGGATGGCCTTCCACGCCGTCAGGGCGGGGGAGGGCGACGCGTTCGTCGCAGGCGGCGTCGAGTCGATCACGCAGGTGGACGGCTACCCGAAGGACACCGAGGAGCTGCATCCGAAGCTGTTCGGCGACGACGCGCCGATCGCGAACGTCTACATCCCGATGGGGCTCACGGCCGAGAACGTCGCCGAGCGCTGGGACGTGTCCCGCGAGGACATGGACCGCTTCGCGCAGCGCTCGCAGGAGCGCGCGGTCGCGGCGCAGGACTCCGGCTTCTTCGAGCGGGAGATCACGCCCTGGGACGGCGTGGCCGCCGACGACGGGCCGCGGCGCGGATCGACGCTCGAGGCGCTCGCGCAGCTGGAGCCGGCCTTCAGGCCGGACGGCAAGGTCACGGCCGGCAACTCCTGCCCGCTCAACGACGGGGCTGCCGCGGTGGTGGTCATGTCCGAGGAGCGGGCGCGGGAGCTGGGCCTCGAGCCGAAGGCCCGGATCCTTGCGTCGTCCGTCTCGGGCGTCGAGCCCGAGATCATGGGCGTGGGGCCGATCGAGGCCGTGCGCAAGGTGCTCGACCGCGCGGGCATGACGATCGACGACGTCGACGTGATGGAGCTGAACGAGGCGTTCGCGGCCCAGGTGCTGCCGGTCTGCCGCGAGGTGGGCGTCGACCCGTTCGGCGAGAAGCTCAACCCGCACGGCGGCGCGATCGCGCTCGGGCACCCCTACGGGATGACCGGCGCGCGGATCATGTGCACGCTGCTGAACGACCTCGAGACGCTCGACGGCACGATCGGGCTCGAGACGATGTGCGTGGGCGGCGGCCAGGGGATGGCCATGCTCGTCGAGCGCCTGCGCTGAGCGACCGCGCGCCGTTGCTCCTGATCGCCGGCCTGGGCCAGGGCGCCTGGGTCTGGCGGGACGTTCTCCCACAGCTCGGGCTCGCGAGCGATCGCGTACGACAACCGCGGCACGGGGCTCCGCATCGGCGAGCCGCGCGGCCGCCTCGATCGCCGAGCTCGCGGAGGACGCGCTCGCGCAGATCGACGGGCCTGCGGACGTCGTCGGGCTCTCGATGGGCGGCTACGTCGCGCTGACCCTTGCCCTGGAGCAGCCCGCGCTGGTCCGCTCGCTCTTCCTGGCGGGGACCGGCGCGGGCGGCCCCGACCGCGTCCGCAGGCCGGCTGCGGTCGCCGCTGCGTTCACCTCCGCGCTCCGGCTGCCCTACGAGGAGTTCGCGCGCCGGACGATGCCGTACACGTTCTCGTCGGGCTGGACGGAGGCGAACGCCGAGCGGTTCGAGCAGATCCTCGCCGCACGCCTCGAGCAGCCCTCGCCGTACGAGACGATCGAGGCGCACGCGCGGGCCTGTTACGCGTTCTACGACGAGGGCTGCGAGGTCGAGCGGATCGAGGCGCGCGCGTTCGTCCTGCACGGCGCCGAGGACGCTGATCGTCCCGGTCGAGAACGGGCGCCGGCTCGCGCAGCGGCTCCCGAACGCCGAGTACGTCGAGCTCGAGGGCTACGGGCACAACCTCCCGCTCGAGGATCCGGGGCTGTTCGCACGGAGTGTGCTTGGCTTCCTCGCACGGTGACCGTCACCCAGACCTGGAACGACGACTGGCGTGGCTGGCCGGTGCTCCCGCTCCACCGGCAGCACCCGATCCGCGGCTCGTTCCTCGACCCGCGTCCCGACCCGCGGCGCGGCGCGATCTACCACAACGGCGTCGACATCGGCGTCCGCGACGACATCCCGGGCAAGGGCGCCGCGGCCGGCCGGACGCACCGGGTGCACGCGATCGAGCGCGGTCGCGTCTCCGCGGCCACGGCGCCCGGCGTTCGCGGCCTGGTCGACGCGGGGCACTTCCGCTACGAGCACGTGGACGCGCTCGTCGGGGTGGGCGACACGGTCGAGCCCGGTCAGCTGATCGGCTGGACGACCCTCGGCAGCTGGCACGTCCACCTGAGCGAGTTCGTCTTCGGGCCGGACGGCTCGCGGACGACCGTCAACCCCTTGCGTCCGGGCGGGAAGCTGCGTCCGTATGCCGACGTCGAGCCGCCGGCGATCCGCGAAGTTCGCTTCCACGAGCCCGCCACGCCCGCCTGGAAGCGGCGGCCCAATACGACGGTCGCGCTGCTCCCGCAGGCCGGCAGGCGGCTCGACCGGACGCGGCTCGCCGGCAAGGTCGACGTGCGCGTCCGCGCCGACGACCCGCAGTCGTTCATCGGCTGGTTCAAGGACGTGCCGTGGCTGGCGGCGCCGCACCATCTGTTCCGGCTGGCCGTGACCGTCTTCAGCCACGCCACGGGCAAGGCGGTCGTCGACCGCGAGGTCTTCGTCTCGGAGCAGCTGCTCGGCCGGCCCGCCGGCCAGCACTACGCACCGGGCACCGAGCAGAACCTGCCCGCGAACGCCTGCGCGGACCGGCACCGCACCGTGCGCTGCGACGGCATCTACTGGTTCCGCCTCTTCCCGCGCCCGTACTGGGACACGACGCGGCTGCCGAACGGCGGCTACCGGCTACGCGTACGCGCGTGGGACGCGGCCGGGAACGAGGCGCGCGACGAGACCGACGTCAGGATCCGCAACTGAACGCGTACCGCACTCCCGACGATCGCTTCCAGGGGCTGCCCGGGTACGCCTACGAGCCGCACTACCTCGAGCAGGGCGGATTGCGCATGCACTACCTCGACGAGGGAGCCGGCGCTCCCGTGCTGCTCCTCCACGGCGAGCCGACGTGGGCGTTCCTCTACCGCAAGGTGATCCCGCCGCTAACCGGCGCCGCGCGCGTGCTCGCGCCCGACTACTTCGGCTTCGGCCGCTCGGACAAGCCGGTCGAGCAGGAGTGGTACTCGTACGACGGCCACTACGCCTCGGTCGAACGCTTCGTCGACGAGCTCGACCTGCGCGACCTGACCGTGGTCGTCCACGACTGGGGCGGGCCGCTCGGGCTCCGGCTCGCGGTCGAACGGCCCGAGCGGGTCGAGCGGCTGGTGATCACGAACACCGGGCTCTACGCGGGCCGGCCGCCCTCCGAGGAGTGGCTCCGCTTCCGCGAGTTCGTGCGCCGTGTCGGAACCGAGCTGCGGCCTGGCCAGCTCGTGCGGATCACGTGCGTCAACGAGGTCCCCGACGAGGTCGTCGCCGGCTACGACGCGCCCTTCCCGACGCCGGAGTCGAAGACGGGCGTGCTGATGTTCCCCGAGCTCGTCCCGACCGAGCCGGACCACCCGTCCGTCGGCGCGATGCTCCGCGTGCGCGAGGCGCTGGCCGAGTGGCGCAAGCCGGCGCTCGTGATCTTCAGCGACTCCGACCCGATCTTCTCGCCGCGGGTGGGGGAGCGGTTCGCCGAGCTGATCCCGGGCGCGGAGGTCGGCGAGCCGCTCGCGGGCGCGGGCCACTTCCTGCAGGAGGACGGCGGCGAGGAGCTGGGCGAGCGGATCGCCCGCTGGCTCGGCTCGAAGCGGCCCTAGGCGGCCAGGCGGTCGGCGTCGGCGGTCGCGCGGTGGACGACCTCGACGGCATTGCCGTCGGGGTCGAGGACGCGGGCGGCGTAGTAGTCCCGGTTGTACTCGCCCCGGAGGCCGGGCGCCTGGACCGAGTCGGCAGAGGCGACGAGGGCGGCTGCGTGGAACCAGTCGACCTCGTCGGTGCTTTCGGCCGTGAGGGTCACGTCGAGGCTGCCGGCCGCGGCCGACTCGACGACCCAGAGCGAGCTGGGCTCGCCCTTGACGCCGAAGTAGGCGCGCCGGCGGTCCGGCCAGTCGAGCAGCACGACCAGCCCGAGCGGGGCGAGAACGCGGGTGTAGAACGCCTTGCCGTCGCCGTAGTCCGAGACCGGAACGGTGAGGTGGTCGATCTCCATGAAGGCGAGAATAGAACGATCGTGCTTTTCTGTCAAGGCTTGTTTAGCTGGAACTTCGGATCCGAGGCTGCTAGAATCGGACGATCGTGCTGAAGACGAAAGGCGAGCGGACGCGTCACACCATCCTCGACGCCGCGGCCTCGCTCGCGACCGAGGAAGGGCTCGAGACGCTCTCGATCGGGCGTCTCGCCGAGGCGACCGGGATGAGCAAGAGCGGCCTGTTCGCCCACTTCGGGTCGAAGGAGGAGCTGCAGCTCGCCACGGTCGACCACGCGGCGGCGCTGTTCGTCCGGGAAGTGATCGCGCCCGCACGCGAGGCTCCGAAGGGGCTCTCACGGGTTTGGGCGCTGTGCGAGAACAAGGTCGACTACGCAGAGCGGCGGGTCTTCCCCGGTGGTTGCTTCTTCGCCAACGCGGCGTTCGAGTACAACCGGCGCCCGGGGGCCGTCCGCGATCGCATCGCGCACATGCTCCGGACCTGGATGTCGTATCTCGAGCACGCGATCGAGCAGGCACAGCAGACCGGCGAGCTCCTCCAGGACCCCAGCGCGAGAGACTTGGCCTTCGAGCTCGACTCCTTCGTGCAGAACGCCAACGCGAAGTACCAGCTGTTCGGCGAGGACTGGGTCTTCGCGAAGGCGCGGCGGGCGATCCGCGAGCGCCTCGAGAGCCTGCGCCCGTAGCTGCCGCCTGCCGAGGAGGGGGTTGGTAGCATCGCCGCGCCCTCGGGCAGCCCGACGCCGTCGGGGCTGTGGGACACGAGGGATCTCGAGGGGGGATATCGATGAGGTCGAGGAACGTACGCTCGCTGCGGATCGCGCGAGTGGCCGTCGCGCTCGTCGCGCTGGCGCTCGCGGCCGCGGTCGCGACATCGGCCGGCGCCGCACCGCCCGACGCCGCCGACAACCCGCTGCTCCAGCCGCTCGACGAGCAGAAGTGGGTCGATCAGGCGGAGCTGACCTGGGCGGACTACAAGCAGACCCGGCCCGACGCGTGGAACGACACCACGGGCTCGGACGGCAGCCAGAACCAGTACCGGACGGCTGTCATCCTGCTCGAGTTCACGGACCAGCCGCTCCTGATCAAGCAGCCCGCCGGCTCCCATCCGTTCGGCAATCCGCAGCCGGGCTGGATTCCGGTCGCGCCGGACGCCGTCAGGGACTGGTACTACAACTACTACGCGGTCCCGAACGAGTACAACGGCGGCCAGACGCTGCACAGCTACTGGATGGAGGACAGTCACGGCAAGATCGGCGTCGACGTCCAGGTGTTCGGGCCGTACGTCCTGCCCGGGAAGCTGCACGAGTACGGCATCCCGGACGGCAGCTTCAACGCACCCGCGGCCGCGTACTGCCCGCAGGGCGACAGCTGCAACAAGAACCTGCGCACCGACGGCGGTGCCCTCTGGCGGGCCGACCTCGGCGGCTGCACCGGTCTGTGCGGCTTCGACAACGGCTTCTACGTCACGGCCGGCCACGACGAGTCGTCCACGTGGCAGGAGTTCGGCGAGATGATGTTCCAGACCCGCGACGAGATTCCCGACGCGTTCGGGCCGCCGCGTAACCCCGACGGCAGCGCGCCGCTGAACCAGCTCGGCCAGCCGATGCCGAACTGGGCCGACACGCGCTACGTCGACTGGACGTCGTGGAAGGCGGCCGCGAACCACTGGCCGAACGCCGGCGGTGGCACCTCGACGCAAGCCGAGAGCTCCGGGCTCAGCGTCTTCGCCCACGAGTTCAGCCATCTGCGCGGTCTGCCGGACAACTACAACAACCCGTTCGCCGACAACGAGCGCAACTTCACCGGCTACTGGGAGATGATGAGCCGCGGCACGTTCAACGGCCCCGGCGGCACGCACAACCGCTGGCAGGTGCCGAATGAAGGCGGGTCGGGGCTCGGCCCGCACCACTTGCTCCACTTCAAGAACCAGCTCGGCGTCCTCGCGCCGAACGAGCAGGTGACCCTGGAACGCAACACGCTGCAGGATCAGGGCGTCGCGGTCGTCCGCGTCCAGGCCCGTGAGGCGGTCCCTGGCGGCGGCGCCCTCTCCGGCGTCACGGTCAACTTCGGCACCGGCGGCGACCTCGCCGGCACGTGCGAGAACCAGGGCTTCACCGGACCGGACGTCTTCTACTGCCCGAACCGCGTCGGTGGCAGCTACCTGCACTACCGGCTCGAGGTCGTCGATCGCGTCGGAAACGACTCCTTCGCACCGGGGCACGGCGTCCTGCTCTCGAAGAGCCGGAACGCCTCGACACCGCGCGTCTGGCTGATCGACCCGCACCCTGCGGACATCGGGATGATCGACTTCTACCGGCCGGACGGCACGCCTGTGGCGGTGGTCCGCGGCGATCCGCGGCAGCTGAACGACGCCACGTTCCATGCGGGCACGCGCTCGGGCAGCGAGTACGAGTACAAGGACAACTTCAACCGGCTGCACTTCTACGTCCTCGCCAAGCACCGGGACGCCGACTGGGGTGCTCTCGTACGACCTCGGCATCCGCCGCTACGACGGCGCGGGCCCGTTCGCCCGTGGACTCGCGGTCGGGAAGCCCGGCACGGTCGAGAGGCGTCCGGGCTTCCTCGCGTCGTGCATGTTCCCGCTGACCAATACGGGCCAGGCAGGGACCGGCGTGTTCGACTCCGACATCTACCGCGTCGCGGCGAGCTCGAGCAGCGCGAACTGGAAGGTGACCCTCCCGAACGCGCTGGCAGCGGTGAAGGCGGGCCAGACCGTCCAGGTGCCGGTGCACGTGCTGCGGCAGCCGCCCGGATCGGCGCGGACCGTCGTCACGCTGACGGCCACGTCGGAGACCGACCCGACCAAGACGGCGACCCGCACGTGCGACGTGCACGTCCGCGACACGACGCCCAACTAGGGAACTCGAGGCAGTGCGGGGGCGGCGCCCGGGCCGCCCTCGCGCTCGGCCTCGTGCTCGCAGCGTGCGGCTGCGGCGGCGACGACGGCGACACAGCCGGCGGTGCCGCCGACCTCCCGGGCCCCGTGCCCGCCGGGGTCGTCTACGCGCGGGCTCCTGCGACCGCGCTCCCTGCGCCCGCGTTCACGGCGAAGCTGCTCGACGGAACGCCGATCACGGCCTCCGACCTCTGGGCCAAGCGGCCGGTGGTGCTCGTGTTCACGGCCAGCTGGTGCGAGCGCTGCGCCGACCTGCACCGCGAGGTCGCGGCCGCGGTCGAGGAGCACGGCGACGCGATCGCGCTGCTCGGGATCGTGCCCGAGGACGACGCCGAGGCCGCGGTCGACTATGCGGACGAGCTCGACCTCGGCCGGCCGGTCGCCGCCGCCTCCGACCGCGTCTGGCTCGACTACGCGGCGCGCGAGCCGCCGGTCGTCGTGCTCGTCTCGCGAGGCGGGAAGGTCCTGAGCGGCTGGCCCGGGGACGTCGACCGCGAGGTGCTCGACCGCCGGCTCGGCGAGCTGGTCACTGTCGCGCCGTGAGGATCGCCGGCGCCCTCGCGCTGGCCGCCCTCGTCGTCTCGGGCTGCGGCGGCTCCGACGCCGACACGAGCATCCGCCTCGTCGTGCCGGACAAGAACATCCGCGACCGAGGGAGTCGAGTGCGCGGGCGCGCGTCCGTTCCAGCACATCCACGCCGGCGCGCCGTTCACGATCGAGGCGGAGGACGGCACCGTCGTCGCCGAGGGGGAGCTGCCCGCCGGGCGCGCCGAGAACGCCGAGCCCGACATCGACTGGGGCGTGGAGCGGATCCCCACCTACTGCGTACTCGAGCTCGAGGTCGACCTCCCGGAGCGTCCCCGCTACCGCCTGAAGCTCGAACACACGCGGCCGATCGAGTTCGTCGTGCGCGAGGGGACGGCGGAGCTCGTGGTCGTCTAGACCCTCAGTCCGTCGCGCGGAACTCCTGCCACAGCTCCTCCATCGTCCGCAGGCGTCCGCGGAGATGGGCCGGGTCGGTGGGGGCGTCGTTGACGGCGCGCACGACCCAGTCCTCCCCGACGTCGAGCACGTTCACGCACGCGGGCGACTGCTCGAAGTTGCCCAGGAACGCCCGGCCGCCCGTCAGCGCGTACGAGAGGATCGCGCGGTTGACGCCGCCGTGCAGTACGAGCAGCACGACGTCCCACGACGGGTCGGCCACGAGCCGGTCGACGGCAGGGAGGACGCGGTCGAGCAGCTCGGCGATCGTCTCGCCGCCGAGGAACTGCGTCTCCTCGGGGACGACGTCCCGCCAGCTCTCGACGAACACCGCCTCGAGCTCGTCCTCCGGGAGGTCGGCGAGCCGGCCGGGCTCGATCTCGCGCAGCTCAGGCCAGGACTCCGGCTCCGCGCGGCCGGCGCAACGATCCGCGCGGTCTCCAGCGTGCGCGGCAGGCCGCTCGTGATCACGCGGTCGAACGCGATCCCGTCCAGGAGCGCGGCCGCGGCCCGCGCCTGGGAGCGACCCTCCTCGGTCAGGACGACCAGGTCGGGCCGCACTGGGCGACCGTTCTCGAAGTACGAGACCTGGGCGTGGCGCATCAGGTAGACCCGGCGACGGGTCATTCGTACTTCTCGAGGTAGCCGGGGTTCGAGATGCGGAGCTTGGCGGCGACGTGCTCCACTGAGCAGGGCGTGCGTGCCCTCCGGGACGTCGCCCGCGCGGATGCGGGCCGCGAGCTCGCGCAGCTCCTCCGCGCCCGGGCCTACCTCGTCCGCCTCCAGCTCGCGCCGGGCGATCCCGAGCGCGTTCATCGCAACGAGCGTGCGGAACTTCATGCGCGGGTCGTCGAGGGTGGGGAGGACCTCGCCGGAGAGGAACTCCCAGACGGCCTCGATCAGCTCGGGTGCGGTGGGCCGGTCAGTCAACGAGGTCCAGGAGCTCGTACTCCATCTCCGCGGCCATGCGGCCCAGCACGGCGTACTCGACGCTGCGGTCGAGGCCGGTCAGGTGGCGGCGGCACTGGGTGAGGCAGCCGATCGCCCACTTGACGTTGCCGAGCACCTCCCACCAGTGCAGCTCCTCGGGTGCGACCTCGATCCCGGTCAGCTCCGCGTAGCGGGCCAGGTACGGCTCGAGCTCGCCGACCCCGCCCAGCTTGCGCTCGTCGGCGCCGAAGCGCCACGCGCGCACGATCGGCCAGGCGAGGTCCTCGCGCGGGTCCGAGAGGTGCGCGAACTCCCAGTCGAGCAGGTACTCCAGGCCATGCTCGGAGACCGCGACGTTGCCGATCCGGAAGTCGCCGTGGGAGACGACCTCCGGCAGCGGGTCGGGCGGGCGCTGACGCAGCCACCAGAGGCCGTACTCGATCGCCGGGTGCGGGTCCTCGACCGAGTCGAGCTCGCCGTAGAAGCGCTCGAGCACGTCGCCGCTGCGCAGGAACGGCAGGCGCTCGCGCGGGATCGCGTGCACCTTGGCGAGCTCGTCGGCGAGCTGCGTCTCCAGCCCCGGCGGCGGGTTGCGCGCGATCCGCCGGCCGATCGTCTCGCCTTCGATCCGCTCCATGGCGAAGGCCTCGTGCCCGCCGAGCTCGCCGAGGTAGGCGACCGGCCGCGGCACCTTCACGCCTGCCTCGGCGGCCGCCTCCAGGACCTGGAACTCCTGCTCCAGGGAGAGAGTCGCCGCGTGGATGACACCGACCGAGGCGCGGCGGACGAGCAGGCGCTCGCCCTCGGCGTCCACTGCCCACGCCTCCTTGGAGGCGCCGCCCGCGAGCAGGTGCATGGAGTCGACCCGACGGCCGAGCCGCTCCTCCAGCTCGCCCGCCCAGGGAACCTCGGCTACCAGGCCGACTCGCCTCCGTCGACGACGAGCGTGTGGCCGGTCACGTAGGCCGAGGCCGTGCGACGCGAGGAAGACGACCGCGCCCTTGAGGTCCTCCGGGCCGCCGAAGCGGCCGAGCGGGATGTGCTGCTCGCAGCGTCTCGCTCGTGCCGCTCCAGCACGAAGCCCGACATGTCCGACGGGAACCAGCCCGGAGCGATCGCGTTGACGCGGATCCCGTGCTGCGCCCACTTGCACGCGAGGTCGCGCGTGAATGCGATCACGCCGCCCTTGCTGGCGTTGTAGACGACGGTGTTCACGATCTCGGGCGGGGCGCCCTGCAAGCCCGAGACCGAGGCGATGTTCACGATCGCGCCGCCGCTCCCGCGCGTCGATCATCGCGCGGCCCGCCGCCTGGGCGAACAGGAAGACGCCGGTCAGGTTGACGTCGATCACCTTCTGCCAGCCCTCGAGCGGCATGTCCTCCGGGCTCGCGCCCCAGACCGTGCCGGCGTTGTTGACGAGCACGTCGACGCCGCCGAGCTCGGCGACGGTGGTCTCGACAACGCGCCTGACCTGCGCAGGGTCGCGCACGTCGCAGCCGAGCCCCAGCGCACGGACACCCAGCTGCTCGAGCTCGGCCGCGGCCTGCTCGCAGCGCTCCGCCTTGCGGGCGCAGAGCACGAGGTTCGCGCCCGCCGCGGCCAGGCCCTCGGCCATCTGCCGTCCGATCCCGATGCCGCCGCCGGTGACGATCGCCGTCTTGCCCGTGAGGTCGAAGAGCTTCACGACGCCGCCTCCGCAACCGCGCGCAGGCTCGCCGCGTCCCGGGTCGAGACGAGCAGTGTCGTCGCGCCCGACTCGCGCCAGGCGGCGAGCCGGTCGCGGATCCGCTCCAGCGGCCCCACGAGCGCGAGCTCGTCGACGAGCTCGTCCGGGACGGCCTCGGCCGCGTCGCGCTTCCGCCCGCCGAGGTAGAGCTCCTGGATCTCGCTCGGCGGCCTCCTCGTAGCCGTACTCGCGCGCGAGCTCGTTGTAGAAGTTCGTGTCGCGCGAGCCCATCCCGCCGATGTAGAGCGCGTAGTAGCCCTTGAGCATGTCCCGTGCCGACTCCACGTCGTCGGAGAGGATGGCGGGCACGGCCGGCGCGATGTCGAAGCCGTTCCGCTCGAAGGCGTTCGGGAACGTCTGCCGCGTCCGCTCGGGCGAGAAGAAGATCGGCAGCCAGCCGTCGGCGATCTCGACCGCGAGCGCGACCGAGCGCCGTCGCAGCGAGGCGAGGTAGATCGGGATCTCGGCGCGCTCCGGCCGGGCCATCAGCTTCAGCGGCTTGCCCAGGCCGGTGGCGCCGGGGCCGGTGTAGGGCACCTGGTAGTGCTCGCCGTCGTACTCGATCGTCTCGCGGCGGAGCGCGGCCCGCACGAGCTCGACGTACTCGCGCGTCTTCGTCAGCGGCTTCCCCCAGGGCTCGCCGTGCCAGCCCTCGACCACCTGCGGGCCCGAGTTGCCGAGCCCGAGCAGGACGCGGCCGCCCGAGAGCAGGTCGAGCGTCGCAGCGGTCATGGCCGTGTTGGCCGGCGTGCGGGCCGGGATCTGCAGGATCGCCGAGCCGAGCTTGATCGTCGTGGTGGTGGCGCCGAGCCAGGCGAGCACCGAGACGGCGTCGGTTCCCCACGCCTCGGCGGCCCACGCCGAGTCGTACCCGACGCGCTCGGCTTCGCGCGCGAGCTCGATCAGCTCGGCCGGGTTCGTGCCGGGCGGGGAGTACCCCATGTAGAAGCCGAGACGCAAGGCGTGCGATGCTAACGCCATGGCGGTCACGGAACTCGCTCCACCGCAAGGACTCGACGAGCTGCGCGACCGCTACCGCGCCTTCATGGAGGAGCAGCTCTACCCGGTCGAGGCCGAACTCGACCGCGAGGACGATCCTTCGCACCGGCTGACGGACCGAGCTTCGCGCCGCCGCTCGCGCGAGCGCGGCCTGTGGGCACCGCACCTGCCTCCGGAGGCCGGCGGAACCGGCCAGGGCTTCCTCGCCTACGCCTACCTGAACGAGGAGATCGGGCGCAGCGTCTGGGCGCAGCTCGTCTTCGGCTGCCAGGCGCCCGGACGCAGGCAACGGCGAGATCCTGCACCTGTTCGGGACCGACGAGCAGAAGGAGACCTGGCTGCGGCCGCTCGTCGCCGGCGAGATCCGCTCCTTCTTCTCCATGACCGAGCCTGACGTCTCGGGCTCGGACCCGACGGGGTTGCGAACCCGCGCGGTGCGGGACGGCGACGAGTGGGTCATCGACGGCCGCAAGTGGTTCTCGTCCGGGGCCGAGGGCGCCGCCTTCGGGATCCTGATGGCCGTCACCGATCCCTGACGCCGAGCCGCACCGGCGCGCGTCGCAGATCATCGTCCCGGCCGACTCGCGAGGGCGTCGCGATCCGGCCGGTGCCGATCTTCGGCCATCGTGGAAGCGGCTGGACGACCCATTGCGAGGTCGATTACGTCGGCGTCCGCGTCCCGGTCGAGAACACGCTCGGCGGCGTCGGCGAAGGCTTCCGGATCGCGCAGAAGCGGCTTGGGCCCGGGCCGCATCCATCACGTGATGCGCTGGCTCGGGCAGATGCAGCGCGCGTTCGAGCTGCTCTGCAGCCGGGCGCTCGAGCGCGAGGCGTTCGGCTCGACGGCTCGCCGACAAGCAGACGGTCCAGAACTGGATCGCGGACTCGGCGGCCGAGATCCAGGCCTGCCGGCTGATGACGCTCGATGCCGCCCACCGCATCGACGCCGGCGACGAGGCCCGCGTCGAGATCTCGCTGATCAAGTTCTTCGCCGCCCGCGCTCTGAACGACGTGATCGACCGGGCGATCCAGGTGCACGGCGCGCTCGGACTCACCGACCGCACGCCCCTGGCGACGATGGCGAACCATGCCCGCGGCGGGCGTATCTACGACGGCCCGGACGAGGTGCACCGGATGGTCGTCAGCCGGCGGATCCTGAAGGAGTTCGAAGGAGGGGGCACGTGGCAGTTCAGGTAGGCACCAGCAACCGGCGGGTCACCCTCGTCTCGCGTCCGGTCGGCTTCCCGACCGAGGACGACTTCGCCGTCGACGAGGTCGAGGTCGGCGAGCCCGGCCCCGGCCAGGTGCTCGTGCGCAACCTCTGGCTCTCGGTCGATCCCTACCAGCGCGGGCGCATGGGCACCCAGCGCTCGTACGCGCGCGGGCTCGAGCTCGGGGACGTCGTGACCGCGCAGGCGGTCGGCGAGGTCGTCTCGAGCCAGGACGGCCGCTACTCGCCGGGAGACCTCGTCGTCGGGCAGCTCGACTGGCAGGAGTACGCGGTCGCGCGCGGAGGGCACCTGCGGCTGGTGCCGCCGTTCCTCGACCCGCCGTCGCTGGCCTTGCACGCGGTCGGGCAGACCGGCTTCACCGCGTACTTCGGGCTCCTCGACGTCGGTCGGCCCAAGCCCGGCGACACGGTTGTCGTCTCGGGGGCGGCGGGCGCCGTCGGCCAGATCGTCGGGCAGATCGCGAAGATCGCCGGCTGCCGCACCGTCGGGATCGCCGGCGGGCCGGAGAAGTGCAAGGACTGCCAGCTCCACGGCTACGACGTCGGGATCGACTACAAGGGCGACGACTTTCGTGCCGCGCTGAAGGACGCGTGCCCCGACGGTGTCGACGTGTACTTCGACAACGTGGGCGGCGAGGTCTCGGCCGCGGTCGTGTCGAGGCTGAACGTCGGCGCGCGGATCGCGATCTGCGGACAGATCTCGCAGTACAACCTCGAGCGGCCCGAGCCCACGTTCCACCCGGGCGCGCTGATCGTCTACCGGGCGCGGATGGAGGGCTTTCTCGTCACCGACTACGTCCACCGCTTCAACGAGGTCGCCCCCCGCATGGCGCGCTGGGTGGCCGAGGGGAAGATCCGCTGGACGGAGCACGTGACCGAGGGCCTCGAGAACACCCCGAAAGCCTTCATCGGGATGCTGAACGGCGAGAACCGCGGCAAGGCCCTGGTCAAGATCGCCGACCGTAGCTAAGCGTCCGGCGTCTTTCCCTAGTAACAGTCTGTTACTTGGGACGGGAAGCGCCGGTCAGCGTCTGAGCGGCCGGACGCCGATTCCCGCGAAGTGGTCGATGAGCTCGTCCGGCACGCGTCTCGAGAACGTGATGTCGAGCAGCACATCGGTCGTGGTCGGTTGCTTGCTGATCCGCCGAGCCCGATGGACGAGGACGCGGACCTGCTCGTAGCTCGGACGCGTGTAGCCATGCCGCTCCGCGGCGCGCGCGACCCGTCGGTAGGTCTCAGCGATCGGCACAGTCGGATCGTCCGCCCGAACGATCGCTTCGAGCACGCGGCGAGAGATTCGCGGAGCCATCGTGACCATGCCGCAACTGTGGCCGCCGGGGACTCCATCGAGTGTGACGAAAGCGTGCCGTTCTGCTCAAGTAACAGACTGTTACTTGCCTGCCGCCCCACGCGACCGATCGTGGTGGCCCGCAGGTGGGCAGAGGCATACGATCGGTGAGTGCCGAAGGGATGGGAGCGGGCGTCGATGGGCATGAACACGCGGCCGATCCGCGTGGAGCGGGACATCCGACGTGAGGATCTGCTGGCTCCTTCGGGCGGTCGCCTCGCCACCCTCGTCGCCGAGTGCCTGCTCTGCGGGGTACTGGCCGCGGTGCTCTACGTCTTCTTCCCGCTCCTCCTGATCACCTTCGTCGGCATCGACCTGGGCCCCTGGCTGCTCGGGGCGGTCGCCGTCGGCGCAGTTGCGACCGCGACGGCCCTGTTCGTGTGGGAGCTTCGCTCGCGGCAGGACTTCCTGAACGAGTTCTAGGCCAGCGGCCGGATCACCTGGGTGCAGCGGGCGCTCGCGATGTGGCTGCCCTCGGCGTCGTAGAGCTCCGCGGCGCAGAAGACGACGCGTCTCGTCTTGCGCACGACCTGCCCTTCGGCGCGCAGGAGCCCCGGGCGGCCTGCCCGGAGGAACTCGACGCGCAGGTCGGCGGTGAGGAACGACTCGCCTGCCTCCAGCATGGTCGCGCAGGCTCCGCCCATCGCGGTGTCGAGCACGGTCGCCACCAGGCCGCCGTGGACGATCGAGCCCCCATCGTCGTCGGGGAACGTGTACTCCTCGGTCGCGTCCCATTCGAGGTCGACCCGGCCCGGCTCGGCACGCGTGCGCCGGTAGCCCAGCGTCCGCCACACGTGCGGCCCGTCGGGCCGCAGGTCCTCCCAGGGCCCGTCGCTCATGCGGAACGGAAGAAGCGCGGGAACTCGTGCTTCGCAGCCGGACGGTTCGGGAGACACGCCCAGCACTCGCCGGTCGAGCCGTCGCGCGCGGCGCCGAGGACGGCGTCGGCGATCTCCTCCGGCTGGATCAGGGGGATGCCGGCGGCCAGCACCTCGTCCCGCACGGTCGCCACCATCGGCGTGTCGACGACGGCCGGACAGACGGCGTTGATCGTGATCCCGTGCTCGGCGAGCTGCGGCGCGACCGAACGGACGAAGCCGACGAGGAAGTGCTTCGACCCGGAGTAGATCGGATCGGTGACCATCGTCGTCAGGCCGGCGAGCGAGGCGGTCACGACGATCGCGCTCCCCTCGGTCATCACCCGCGCCAGCCGCCGCACGCCGAAGACGACCCCGTCGACGTTGGTTGCGAGCACGCGCCGGTAGTTCTCGTCGGGAAGCTCGCGCACGTCCTCGACCCGCGCAATCGTGCCCGCGTTCAGGCAGGCGAGCTGAACGGGCTCGACCGATCTCCCACGCGGTGGGATCGGCCACGTCGAAGCCGTCGGCCAGGTCGAGGACGCGGACCTCCGCGCCTTCCTCACGGAGCCGCTCGACGATCGCTGCGCCGATTCCGGAGCGGCCGCCGGTCACCAGCGCTGTCTCAGGGAACAAGGACGACCTTGCCGACGCTCTTGCGCTCCTCGATCAGCCGGTGCGCGTCGGCGGCCTGCCCGAGCGGGAAGGTCGCCCCGACGACCGGCTTGACGGCGCCGGCCTCCCACAGCGCTACGACCTCGCGAGTCGCCTCGTGGACGACGTCCGGCCGCAGCTTCATCAGCCGACCGAGGTAGAAGCCGTTCAGCGACAGGTTCCGCCCGACCATCAGAGCGGTGTCCAGCGGGTCCCACCAGCCGTCGGCGTAGCCGATCGCGACGATCGTGCCGAGCGGGTTCAGCGTCGCGATCGACCGCTTGAAGACGTCGCCCCCGACGGCATCCAGCACGAGGTCGGCCTGCACGCTGTCGGCGAAGTCGTCGTAGCCGAACGCCTCGTCCGCGCCCAGGTCGAGGGCGGCCTGCCGCTTCTCCTCGGAGCTCGCCGTGGCCGCCACCCGCGCACCGAGATGCTTGGCGAGCTGCACGCCCGCCGAGCCGACACCGCCCGCTGCCGCGTGCACGAGCACCGTCGAGCCAGGCCCGACCCCCGCGCGCTTGAGCGGCATCCACGCCGTCAGGAACGTGGTCAAAAACGACGCGCCCTCCTCGAACGACGCCGAATCGGGCAGCGGCACGAGCCAGTCGGGGTCGGCGGCCGCCAGCTCGGCGTAGCCTCCGGACTCGGCGCCCGAGGCACTCATCACCCTGCGCCCCTCGACCTCGCCTGCCACCTCCCTCCCGAGCACGGTGGGCAGCTCCGGCGCCTGCGGGTAGCGGCCCTGGCGCACGAGCACGTCGGCGAAGTTGACGCCGGCCGCGCGCACGCGCAGCAGCACCTGCCCCTCGGCGGGCTCGGGGTCGGGAACGTCCTCGAGCCCGAGCTGCTCCGGGCCGCCCGGCTCGCGGAGGACGACGGCCTTCACTAGGCCTCGGCGAGCTCCGGCGCGAACTGCTCGCGGAGGGCGGTCTTCTTGAACTTGCCGACGGACGTCTTCGGGATCTCGTCCACGAACTCGAAGCGGTCGGGCAGCCACCACTTGGCGAACTTCGGCGCCAGGTGCTCGCGCAGCTGCTCGTCGGTGGCGGTCTGGCCCTCCTTCAGCACGATCACCGCGAGTGGCCGCTCGGCCCACTTCTCGTCCGGGATCGCGATCACGGCCGCCTCGGCCACCGCCGGATGCGCCATCAGCGCGTTCTCGACCTCGACGGAGGAGATCCATTCGCCGCCGGACTTGATCACGTCCTTGGAACGGTCCTTGATCTGGATGAAGCCCTTCGGGTGCATCGAGACGATGTCGCCGGTCTTGAACCAGCCGTCGGCGGTCCAGCGGTCGGCCTGGGTGTCGTCCTCGTAGTAGCCGGCAGCGACCCAGGGCCCGCGAACCTCGAGCTCGCCCATCGCCTCGCCGTCCCAGGGCACCTCCTCCTCGCCCGCCCGCGCGCGGATCTCGACGAACGGCAGCGGGACCCCTGCCATGGCCACGAAGTCGAACTGCGTGTCCTGGTCTGCGTCGGCGAGGTCGCCGATGAGGTCGGTCACGGACGCAACCGGCGAGGTCTCGGTCATGCCCCAGCCCTGCACGACGCTGAGGCCGTGGCGTTCCTTGTAGGCAGCGATCATGGCGCGTGGCACGGCCGAGCCTCCGACCAGCATGCCCTTCATCCGCGAGAGGTCCCACTTGCCGGGATTCGCGTCCAGGAGCTGCAGCAGCCCGAGCCAGATCGTCGGCACGCCCGCCGTCCAGGTGACGCCCTCGGCGACGAAGTCCTCGAGCAGGCTCTCCGGGTCGAGATAGGGCCCCGGGAAGACGAGCTTCGTCCCGAGCATTGCGGCCAGATACGGGTAGCCCCACGCGTTGGCGTGGAACATCGGCACGACCGGCAGCAGCGTGTCGTTGTGCGCGATCCGCATGCCGAGCGGCGAGGTGGTGGCGACGCCGAGCGCGTGCAGGATCGTCGAGCGGTGCGAGTAGACGACGCCCTTGCAGCGGCCCGTGGTCCCGCTCGTGAAGCACATTGCGGCGGCGGTGCGCTCGTCGAGCTCGGGATCGGTCCAGTCGTCGGCGCTGGCGCCGTCGAGCAGCTCCTCGTAGCTGTCCTCGACCACGAGGACGTGCTCGATGTTCGTCTCGCCCTTGAAGCTCTCGAGCAGCGGCAGCAGGCTCTTGTCGACGATCACGGCTTTGTCGTCCGCATGCGCGGCGACGTAGGCCAGGTCGGTCGGGTGCAGCCGCAGGTTGAGCGTGTGCAGCACGTAGCCGCCGCACGGGATGCCGAAGTACGCCTCCAGGTGCTGGTAGTGGTTCCAGCACAGCGTGCCGACACGGTCGCCGGGCTTCAGCCCGAGGCTCTGCAGGCCGACGGCGAGCTGCTTCGCGCGCTGCGCCATCTCGCGGTACGTGTACCTGTGGAAGCTCTTGTCAGGCAGCCGGCTGACGATCTCCTTGTCCCCGAAGAACGTCTCCGCCCGCCGCAGGATCGGCGGCAGGGTGAGCTGGTAGTCATCCATCATCAGGCCGTGCATCGATCCCTCCTCGCTCGCGTGCTGCAATCGTCGCTCAAAGTCGCGCGCCGCGTCTAGTCACCTAACAGCAAGCGGCGGTAGATGCGGTCCCGGGCGCGGTCGGGCAGCCGCTCGACCCCGGCTCTCATGTGCGCGTCGCGGCCGACGACCACGCGCGTCCTCGGCCGATCGTCGCTGAGCGCGCGCTCGACTACTTCCGCCACGGCCTCGGCCGGGGCGCCCGCTGCGCCGCGTTTCGCCGCGATGCGCCGGAACGCGTCGATCCGCTCGCCGTAGAGCCCATCGGTCTGCGGCGTCCGCAGCTCGTCCGCCTTCGCCGCGCCCTTCTGCCAGATCGGCGTTGCGATCGAGCCCGGCTCGACGATGGTCACCCCGATCCCCCAGGGCGCAACCTCGACTCGCAGTGAGTCGGCGATCGCCTCGAGCGCATGCTTCGACGCTGCGTACGGGCCGAGGAACGGCAGCGCGCTCTTGCCCGCAATCGAGCCGACCAGGACGACGTTGCCCGTTGCGCGCCGAAGGGCCGGAAGAAAGGCCTGGGTCACGGCGACCTGGCCGACGACGTTGACCTCCAACTGCCTGCGCAGCTCGTCGAGCGGCACGAACTCGATCGGCATGGCGATCGCCACGCCCGCGTTGTTCACGAGCCCGTGCAGCTCCTCGACCCTCTCCGCAGCGGCGGCGATCTGGCCCGGGTCGGTCACGTCGAGGAGCACCTCCTCCGTCCCCTCAGGCGCGTCTCCGGGCTTGCGGACGCCCGCGAACACGCGCCAGCCCGAGCGCGCGAGCCGCGTGGCGCAGGCCGCGCCGATCCCCGACGACGCCCCGGTGACGAGCGCCGTGCGCGTCAATCGAGCAGGTGCGCGGCGACCTTCGCCCGCTGCTCGCGCGGGTAGCCGCCGTAGGCCTGGATCCAGAGCGCGCGCTTGTAGTACGTGTGCAGCACGTGCTCCCAGGTGAAGCCGATCCCGCCGTGTACCTGGATCGAGCGCTCGCAGGCGGCGACCGCGGCGTCGCTCGCGAAGGCCTTCGCCGCGGCGACTGCGACCTTCGTCTGCTCGTCGTCCTCGGCGACGCACCACGCTGCCCAGTACGCGAGCGAGCGCGCGAGCTCCGTGTCGACGTACGTGTCGGCGAGCTGGTGCGAGACGGCCTGGTAGACGCCGATCTTGCGTCCGAACTGCTCGCGCTCCTTGGCGTACTCGACGCCGAGGTCGAGCGCCTTCTGCGCGATCCCGACCGCCTCCAGCGAGAGCGCGGCCAGCTTCTCGTCGTCCGGGCGGGACTCGTCGAAGAGGGACTCGCCGAGACCGGCGCGGCCTGCCTCCTCGAACAGCACTGCCTGGTCGACGAAGCCAAGGTCGGCGGCGGCGATGTCGTCGCGGCTCCAGCCGCCGTTCCCGAGCGCCTCGCGGGCCTCGCGGCGTAGGAGCTCCTGCTCGTCGGTGAAGGCAAACTGCATCTATCTGCTCCGGGGTAGGCCGAGCACCCGCTCGGCGATGATGTTGCGCAGGATCTCGGAGGTGCCGGCCTCGATCGTGTTGCCGCGGCTGCGCAGCTGCTGATGGCCCCAGTAGCCGTCGTCCTCGCCCTCGAGGATCTCCATCGCGAGCTTCGTCAGCCGCTGGTTGGCCTCCGACCAGGCCAGCTTGACCGCGGACCCCTCCGGGCCCGGGATGCCCGTCTGCATCAGCGTGGTCAGCGAGCGGTAGTTGGTCATCTTCAGGGCCTGCTGCACGATCCACTCGTGCGCGAGCCGGTCGCGGATGATCGCGTCGTGGCCGTTCCTCGCCTTCGCGAGCTCGGTCAGCTTGTTCAGCTGCGACTCGAGCACGCCGCTGAGCGCGAAGCCGAGCGTGCCGCGCTCGTGCAGGAGCGTGGTCATCGCCACCTGCCAGCCGCCGCCGATCTCGCCGAGCAGGTTCTCGCGCGGCACCTGCACGTCCGTGAGGAAGATCTCGTTGAACTCGGACTCGCCGGTGATCTGCTTGAGCGGGCGCACCTCGACTCCGGGCGCGTGCATGTCGACGATCATGTACGTCAGCCCGGCATGGCGCTCCGACTCGGGGTCGCTGCGGCCGACGAGGATGCAGTAGTCGGCGATGTGCGCGAACGACGACCAGACCTTCTGGCCGGTGACGACGAACGTGTCGTCCTGCACGTCGATCTTCGTGCGGACGGCGGAGAGGTCGGAGCCCGCACCGGGCTCGGAGAAGCCCTGGCACCAGATCTCCTCGGCCGACGTGATCTTCGGCAGGTAGCGCTTCTTCTGCTCCTCGGTGCCGTGCGCCATGATCGTCGGCCCGGCCATACCGAGGCCGATCACGCCCATGTGCTGCGGCGCGCCGGCGCGTGCGAACTCCTCCAGCACGATCGCCTGGTGGCTGTACGGCGCGCCCTTGCCGCCGTACTCCTCCGGCCAGGTCATCGCCACGTAGCCGGCGTCGTAGAGCTTGCGGCTCCACTCGCGGTGGTCGCCTGCGGGCAGGTTGTCGGCGAGCCAGGCGCGGACCTCCTCGCGGAAGGCGGCCTCGTCGGGGCTGTCGCGCAGGTCCATGGCGCTTAGCCTATAGCTGTGATCGACGCCGTTTCCAGCGACCTCGACGAGCTCGTCGCCGAGGCCGAGCTGCACCCGCCGCGGCTGGTCGACGGCGAGGTGGAGTTTCACCCCTCCTACCACCGTGCCGGACGCGCGGTCTGGGCGACGGGGATCGTGGGCGCTCCCGCCGCCGAGCAGGCCTCGCTCTTCTTCCGGCTCGCGCAGTCGGGCGAGGGCGGCCACGCATGTCCGGTCGTCTGCACCGCCGGTCTCGTGCGCGCCCTGCGCTCGCGAGCGTCCGACGAGCTGCGCGCGCGGTTTCTCCCGCCGCTACTCGAGCCGGACTACGACCGCGCGCAGCGAGGAGCCCAGTTCCTGACCGAGCGGCACGGCGGCTCGGACGTCGGCGCCAACCGCGTCGAGGCCGTGCCCGACGGTGATGCGTGGCGCTTGTACGGGGAGAAGTGGTTCTGCTCGGTCGCGGACGCCGACCAGTTCCTCGTCACCGCACGGCCGCGCGGCGGGGCTCCCGGGACGGCCGGGATCGGCTGCTTCCTCGTGCCGCGCTCGGAGGGCGGCTTCCGGCTCCGCAAGCTGAAGGACAAGCTGGGAACGCGCGCGCTCGCGACCGGCGAGATCGAGTTCGAGGGTGCGCAGGCGTTCGCGCTCGGGCCGCTCGAGGAGGGCTTCCGGACGGCGGTGAGCGTGCTCAACACCTCACGCTGGCTGAACGCGCATCGGCTCGGCCGGGCTGATGCGCAGGGCGTCCGACGAGGCGGAGGCCTTCGCGGCCGAGCGCGAGGCCTTCGGGGGTCCGATCTCGAGGTTCCCGCTCGTCCGGGAGAACCTGGCGGTGCTGAGGGCGGAGGCCTCCGCCGCGCTGGCCTCGTCCCGTGCACCTGACCGAGCTGGTCGCCCGGATCGACGACGGCAGGGCGACCGAGGACGACGTCGCGTGGCACCGCGTGCTCGTGAACGCGAACAAGTTCGTCACCTCGCTCGCGGCCACGAAGGCGTGCCGGCGCGGGATCGAGGCGCTCGGCGGCAACGGCACGATCGAGGACTTCTCGCCGCTCCCGCGCCTCTACCGCGACGCGATCGTCTTCGAGAGCTGGGAGGGGACGCACAACGTGCTCTGCGCGCAGGTGCTCCGCGACCTGGCGAAGCTGGACGCCGTCGACCTGGTCGTCGAGCGGGCGCAGGCGCCGGCCGAGCTCGGTGCGCGTCTCCGTCGCTCGCTGGCGGAGCCCGAGTGGGGCGCGCTCCACGGCCGGCGGCAGCTGGACGCACTGGTCCGCCACCTCCAGGTCGCCTGCCTGCGGACGGAGGGCGAGGAGCGTCGGCCGAGCTGATCGAGCGGCGCCACCTGAAGCCGGGCTACGACCCGGAGTCCGACCCGGCCTACGCGGACGTGCTCGAGCGGCGTGCTGGCCGGCGACGAGCGAACTCAAGTAACAGTCTGTTACTAGCGCTGGGAAGCGTGGAGAGATGCGGCCCGGCGGAGCAAGTAACAGTCTGTTACTTGGCTCAGCGGCCCTCGGCGGACTCGCCCCGGAGGGCCATGCAGGTGCTCGTCGAGTGGGCGATCAGGCGGCCTTCCTCGTCGACGACATCGCAGGCGAGCAGGCCCACGGTGCGGCCGCGGTGGAGCACCTTGCCGTGGGCCGTCAGCGTCCCGGAGCGGAAGGGGCGCAGGTAGTTGATCTTCAGCTCGAGGGTCGTGAACGACTCGCCGTCGCCGAGCGTGGAGAGGAACGCGAAGCCCATCGCGCCGTCGGCGAGGGCGCAGAAGATGCCGCCCTGCACGGTGCCCATCGGGTTCTCGTGCGCCTCGACGGCCTCCATCCGCATCGTGCACTCGCCGCTCCCGGCGGAGACGATCTCGATACCGAGCAGGTCGGCGATGGGAGGCGGGATCTTCACCGAGCTTCCTTCAGTGTGTCGCCTCGTCGTCGGGGTGCGATGGGCGGTGCGAGGCAAGGACGCAGGGAGCGTTCCGTGTATATGGGACGCATAGCGTGGCGCGACTGAGGACGCGGCATCGCGCCGCACAGCGCGGCCCGACGGCACAGGCGTCACGCTGAAGGGAGCTCATAACACCACCACGGAGCGGATCACCTGGCCCGCCTCCATGTCGGCGAAGGCCTGCTCGATGTCGTCCAGCGCGATCGTCTTCGTGACCATCCCGGCCAGGTCGAGACGGCCCTCGGCCGCGAACCGGGCCAGCCGCGGGAAGTCGTCCGCCGGGACGTGGTCGCCCCCGTGCGAGACGAGGATCCGCATGCGCCGGCCGAAGAGGTTCTCGAGCGGCACGATCGCCTCCGAACCGGGCTGGGGCAGGCCGATGTAGACGAGCGTGCCCGCGTGGCCGAGCATGCGCAGGCCCTGGGAGACCGTCTCCCGCCGGCCGACCACGTCGAAGACGAAGTCGAGCCGCTCGCCCGGGCCCGCATGCGTCGCGCCGAACCGGGCCGCCACGTCGACCTTCCGCTCGTCGAGGTCGATCGCGTAGATCTCCGACGCGCCGGCGATCCGCGCGCCCTGGACGACGCAGAGCCCGACCGCGCCGCAGCCGATCACCCCGACGCGTGCGCCCTGCCAGACCTGTGCGGTCTTGAGCACGGAGCCCACGCCGGTCGCGACCGCGCACCCGATCAGGCACGCCTGCTCGGGCGGGAGCTCCACGGGCAACGCCACCAGCGCGGAGCCGTGGACGACGATCCGCGTCGCCAGCGTTCCCGTCTGGAGCGCGCCCGTGAGGGCGCGGCCGTCGCTGAGCCGCATTCGCTGGCCGGGCCCGCGCGGCGTCCGGCAGAGGTGGCTCGCCCCGCGCCGGCACCACGCGCACTCGCCGCACGGCGAGCGCCAGCCCACGATCACGCGCTCGCCGACGGAGACGTGGTCGACACCTTCGCCCAGGGCCTCGACGCGGGCCGAGCCCTCGTGGCCGAGCAGCACGGGCAGGGGGTGGCCCCAGCCGTCGGTGTGGACGATGTGGAGGTCCGTGTGGCACACGCCGCTCGCCTCGACGCGGACGAGCGCCTCGCCGGGGCCGGGCGGCTCGAGCTCGATCTGCTCGACCGCCACGCGGCCGGGCGCGGTCAGGACGGCGCCGCGATCCAAGACGGGTCCAGTTCGTCGATGCTGCGCGCGCCCACCAGCGCCAGCGTGATGTCGGTGTCGGCGAGCAGGTGGGTGACCACCGCCTCGACGCCCGCCTGGCCTCCGACCGCGAGCCCGTAGGCGTACGGACGCCCCAGCAGGACGGCGTCGGCGCCGAGCGCGAGCGCCTTCAGCACGTCGGCGCCGCGCCGGATGCCGCCGTCCATCAGCACGACCGCCTCCGGGCCGACCTCCGCCCGCACCGCGACGAGCGCGTCGAGCGTGGCGACGGCCCCGTCCACCTGCCGCCCGCCGTGGTTGGAGACCACGACCCCGTCGGCGCCGTGCTCGAACGCGAGTGCCGCATCGGCCGGCGCGAGGATGCCCTTGACGAGCAGCGGCAACTCGGTCTGCCCGCGCAGCCAGTCGAGGTCGTCCCAGGTCAGGGCGAGGTTCGGGAAGGTGGCCAGCACGGCAGCGGCTGCGGAGAGTACGTCCTCCTCCGGTGGGCGCTCGAGGCGGCTCGTGAAAACCGGGTCCGAGAAGAACTGCGCGCAGCCCTCTCCGGTGAGGAAGGGCAGGTAGGCCCGGCGCAGGTCGCGCTCACGCCAGCCGAGCACGCCCGTGTCGACGGTGACCACGATCGCCCCGTAGCCCGCCGCCTCGGCGCGCGAGACGAAGCTCGCGGCCACGTCACGGTCGTTGATCCAGTAGAGCTGGAACCAGCGGGGCGCGTCGCCCATCGCCTCGGCGATCTCCTCGATCGAGTGCGACGCCGCGCTCGAGAGGATCAGCGGGACGCCCGTCGCCGCCGAGGCCCGGGCGACGCCGACCTCGCCGTCGGCGTGCGCGATCGAGAGGACGCCGACCGGCGCCAGCAGGAACGGCCCCGGCGACGGCGTCCCGAGCACCTCGACGCCCAGCCGGCGCTCGCGGTTCCCGCGCAGCATGCGCGGGAGCAGCCGGCGCCGCGCGAAGGCGCGCCGGTTGGCGCGCATGGTCGACTCCGAGCCCGCCCCTCCGGCGATGTAGTCGAAGGGCCCGGGCTCCAGTGCCTCGGCCGCCCGTGCCTCCCACTCGTCGGGCGAGATCGGCCACTCCGATTCTCCCGCCACGTAGATCGAGGTCTGGATCTGCCCGCCTTCGAATCCCATTTCGCCTTACGATCCTCTCGCAATGCCGACGCTCGAGGGGAAGGTGGCGATCGTGACCGGCGCGGGCCGCGGGATCGGCCGCGAGCACGCGCTCGCCCTTGCGCGCGCCGGCGCGAGCGTCGTCGTCAACGACCGGGGCGGCACGCTCGCGGGCGAGGGCGAGGACGCAAGCCCGGCCCAGGAGGTCGTGAACGACATCGTCGCCGCGGGCGGTCAGGCGGTCGCGAGCTACGCGGACGTGTCCGACTTCGGCGCCGCCGAGCAGCTGATCGAGCGGGCCGTCGACCGCTACGGGGGCCTCGACGTCCTGGTCCTGAACGCCGGGATCCTGCGCGACCGCATGCTCGTGAACATGACCGAGGAGGAGTGGGACGCGGTGATCGCCGTGCACCTCAAGGGCCACTTCGCTCCGCTCCGCCACGCGGCCGCTCACTGGCGCGAGCGCTCGAAGGCGGGCGAGGAGGTGCGCGGGCGGGTGATCGCGACCTCGAGCCCGTCGGGCGTCTTCGGCAACGTCGGCCAGGTGAACTACGGCTCGGCCAAGGCCGGAATCGCCGGGCTCACGCTGATCGCCGCGCAGGAGCTCGCCCGCTACGGCGTCACCGTCAACTGCCTGGCGCCGAACGCGCGCACCCGCATGACCGAGGAGACCTTCGGCGAGATCGCGAAGCCGGAGGACGGCTTCGACCCGCTCGACCCGGCGAACATGTCGCCGCTCGTCGTCGCGCTGGCGGCCGACGAGGCGCAGGACATCACCGGCCAGGTCTTCTTCGTCTGGGGCGGGGTTGTGAATGTGCTGCAGCCCTGGCAGGCCGGCGAGGCGTTCGTCGCCGACGGCCGCTGGGACGCGGACGAGCTGCTCGGCGCGCTGCGCGAGCGTTTCCCCGACGGCGCGGCGCCCGAGGGCATGCTCGCGGCCATGGAGCGGGCCGGCGGACGCTCGATGCGCGTTGCCTGAGCACAACCTCGCCAGGGCGGCGGAGGCCGCTTTCGAGCGTCACGGCGACCGCGAATCGCTCTGGTTCGAGGGGCGCTGGCACCGCTCGGGCGAGCTGCACGAGCGGGGGACCAGGCTCGCCGGCGCGCTGATCGAGCAGGGCGTCCGGCCCGGCGACCGCGTGGTCGTGCTGATGGCGAACTGCCCCGAGGTCGGGATCGCCTACAACGCCGTCTGGCGCGCCGGGGCCGTCGTGACGCCCGCGATCTTCCTGCTCCCGCCGGTGGAGCTCGCGCACATCGTCTCGGACTCCGGCGCCCGCCTGATCCTGGCCAGCCCGGAGCTGGCGGACAACGCCCGGGAGGCGGCCGGCGACGCCGAGGTGGTGACGACCGACCGCTTCGCCGAGCTCGAGCAGGCCGACCCCGCGCCGATCGTGCCGCCGGCGGGCGCGGACCTCGCCGCGCTCATGTACACCGGCGGGACGACCGGACGGGCCAAGGGCGTGATGCTCTCGCACGAGAACCTCTGGTTCGTGGGCAAGGCCGGCCACGACGCCGGCTACGTGCCCGGGATCGCGCGCTCGCTGACGGCGCTGCCGCTCTCGCACGCGTTCGGCCTGCTCGTGACCGTGGTCGGCTTCCATGTGCGCGAGCCGCACTCGAGCGTGCTCATGCGCTGGTTCCACCCGGGCACCTGGCTCGAGCTCGCCGACGAGCACCGCGTGCAGATCGCCGCCGTCGTCCCCTCGATGCTGAGCCTGCTCCTGGCCGAGCCGCTCGAGGAGCACGACCTGTCCGAGCTCAGGTATGTCGTGTCCGGGGCCGCGCCGCTTCCCGCCGAGACGGCCGAGGAGCTCCGCCGCCGCCTCCCGGGAGTCGAGCTGCGCGAGGGCTACGGCCTGACGGAGTCGGCGGCGCTCGTCACCTCCTCACCGCCCGGCCGGGCACGGCCGGGCGCGGTAGGCACGGCGGTGCCGGGGATCGAGATCCGGATCGCCGAGCCCGACGAGGCGGGGGTGGGCGAGATCCTCGTCCGCTCGCCCTCGGTCATGCTCGGCTACTGGCAGGCGCCCGAGCTGACGGCCGACGTCCTGCGCGACGGATGGCTTCACACGGGCGACCTGGGCCGGCTGGACGGCGACGGCTATCTGCACGTCGTCGACCGCAAGAAGGACCTGATCATCCGCGGCGGCTTCAACGTCTTCCCGCGGGACGTCGAGGAAGCCCTGGTCGAGCACCCGTCGATCGTGGCCGCCGGCGTGGTCGGCCGGCCGGACGCCGCCCACGGCGAGGAGGTGGTCGCCTTCGTCGAGCTCAGCTCCGACGACGTCTCGACCGACGAGCTCGTCGACTTCTGCAAGCAACGGATCGGCGGCTACAAGTACCCCCGCGAGATCCACGTCGTGTCGTCGCTCCCGCTGACGCCGGTCGGCAAGCTCGACCGGAAGGCCCTGCGCGCGCAGGTGACGGTGGAGGCATGAGCACCGAGCTCACCAAGGAGGAGCTGGAGGGCGCGGCCGGCCTGGAGCTGGAGCCGAGCGAGTGGGTCACGATCGAGCAGCGCGCGATCGAGCAGTTCGCCGAGGCGACCGGCGACCGCCAGTGGATCCACGTCGACCCGGAGCGGGCGGCCCAGGGGCCGTTCGGGACGACGGTCGCCCACGGCTACCTCTCCCTCTCGCTGCTGCCGATGCTGCTCGGCTCGGTGCTCTCGGTCACCGACGGACGCATGGGCGTCAACTACGGGATCGAGAAGGTGCGCTTCACGGCGCCGGTCCCGTCCGGGTCGCGTGTCCGGCTGAAGGCGAGGATCGCCTCGGCCGAGCGCCGCGGCGAGGGCGTGCTCTACCACGCGGCCGTCGAGGTCGAGATCGAGGACGCCGAGAAGCCGGCGCTCGTGGGCGAAGTCGTCTACCTGGTCTTCTAGGAGTACGAGCCGAGCAGGTCGAGCCCGGCGCGCAGTGCGCGGGTATGTGTGCTGCGGCGGCGACCGCGATGACCGTCGGGGGACGGCTGCGCAAGGGTGGGGTCGTCTGCCGTGGCGCCAGGCTCGAAACTGCTCACAGAAACGCGTATGGCGTTCATGGCGTCATCCTGGCCACGTGCGCGCGGCTGGGGAATGGGGCCTCCCCGCGTCCTGTGGTGCGGTTAACCGCACCTCGGGTAGCGTCGGCCGCGTGATCCGGGTCACCTACGAGCTCGAGCCGCCGGAGGCGGCAGAGACCCTGGCGCTCGTCGCGTCGGTCGGACACGCCGACGGGCCGGACGCGGCGCGCGGCCGCGTGGTCTCGGTCGACGGCGGACGCGCCGTGCTCGACTTCCCGGAGCGGAACTGGGGCGCGGACGTGACCCTGCTCGTCTCCGCGCTCTTCGCCGGGGAGTGGGCCGACCTGGCGGCCGTCACCCACTGCCGTCTCGTCGCCGTGGACTGGCCCGACGGGCTCTTCCGCGGGCCGGCCTTCGAGGCGCCCGACGGCGTCCTGGTCGGTGCGATCGTGAAGCCCTCGCTCGGGCTCTCACCCGGCGAGGTGGCCGAGACTGCCGCCACGCTGGCTCGGGGAGGCGCCGATCTCGTCAAGGACGACGAGCTGCTCGGCGATCCCGAGTGGTGTCCGCTGGCCGACCGTGTCCGAGCCGTGTCGGCCGCGACGGACGCGCGCTACGCGGCCAACGTGACAGGCCCGGCCGACACCCTGCTCGCCCGCGCCGAGACGGCCGTCGAGCTGGGCGCCGGCGCGCTGATGGTCAACGCCTACGCGCAGGGGCTGGACGCGGTCCGCGCCCTGCGGGACGCGGAGCTGGGCGTGCCGCTCCTGGCCCACCGCGCGGGCGCGGCGCTCTGGACGCGCAACCGTGACCACGGCGTCGCGCCCGGGATCGCGGCCGGGTTCTGCCGGCTGCTCGGCGCGGACTACCTGCTCTGCGGCTCGTTCAGCGGCCGGGTCTTCGACTCCGACGACGACGTGCGCGCGCAGATCGCGGCCTGCCACGACCAGGCCGGAGTGCCGCGCTCGGTCGCCGTGCTCGGAGGAGGCGTCGGGCCCACGAACGCGGCGGAGCAGGTCGAGCTGACGGGCGTCCGCGACGGCCTGATGGTGCTGCTCGGCTCGAACGCGTACCGCCACCCGGGCGGGGTCGAGGAGGGCGTACGCGCGACTGTCGAGGCCGTCCGGTGACGATCCCACTGACGATCGAGTGGACGGGCCGGACGGTCCGGTTGATCGACCAGCGCAGGCTGCCCGGCGAGCTCGTGTTCCTCGAGTGCCGGACCGTGGGCGAGCTTTGCGAGGCGATCGTCACGCTGGCGATTCGCGGCGCGCCGGCGCTCGGCGCCGCGGGCGCGATGGGGATCGCGCTCGCCGCCGCGAACGAGGAGCCGCTCGAGGAGGCCGCGCTCGCGCTCAAGGGCACGCGCCCGACCGCGGTCAACCTGGCGTGGGGCGTCGACCGCGCGCTCGCAGCCGCCGACCCGGCCGCGGAGGCGGTGCGGATCGCGGCCGAGGACGTCGAGCGAAACCGCCGGCTCGGCGCTCACGGGGCGGAGCTGCTCCCGGAGGGCGCTCGGGTGCTCACGCACTGCAACGCCGGCTCGCTCGCCTGCGTGGGCTACGGCACGGCGCTGGGTGTGATCCGCGCGGCGCACGAGGCCGGGCGGCGGCCGAGCGTGTGGGTGGACGAGACGCGCCCCGTCCTGCAGGGCGCCCGCCTGACCGCGTGGGAGCTGCGGGAGCTCGGGATCCCGTACACGCTCGTGGCGGACGTGATGGCCGGCTCGCTGATGGCCTCGGGCGAGGTCGACGCCGTGATCGTCGGCGCCGACCGGATCGCCGCCAACGGCGACGTCGCGAACAAGATCGGCACCTACGGGCTCGCAGTCCTCGCCGGCCACCACGGCATCCCCTTCTACGTGGCGGCGCCCGAGTCGACGTTCGATCCCGAGACCCCGGACGGCGCCTCGATCCCGGTCGAGCTGCGGGACGGAGAGGAGGTCTCCTTCCTGGGCGGGCGCAGGGTCGCGCCGGAGGGAGTCGCCGTCGAGAACCGCGCCTTCGACGTCACTCCCGCCGAGCTGGTGACCGCCTACGTCAGCGAGGAGGGGGTCACGCGGCGCTAGAGCGCTGCCCGCGCTCGACCTGGTCGAGGATCACCTCGAGCAGGTGTCCCGAGTGGAGCACGTGGTCGCGCGCGACCGAGCGGGCCCCGTCGACGCTCCCGGCCGCGATCGCGCCGCGGATCGCGGAGTGCTCGCGCTGGTTCTTCACGTACAGGTCGTCGAGCTCGGCGCCGACCGCCCAGGTGGTCTGGCCGAAGAACGTCCTGCGGGCGCTCTTGGCCAGCCGCACCACGTAGGGAGCGTTCGCGCGCGCGTAGATCACGTCGTGGAACGTGTGGTTCGCGTGCACCCACTGGCCGACGATCGCGCTCTGCGTCCGGCCGCCCTCGCGCGCCGTGCTGCGCAGCTCGGCCGTGAGCTCGGCGAACCGCCGCTCGGCCTCCTCCAGCTCGGCCAGTCCCTCCTCGTCGAACCGGGGCACGGCGAGCGCAGTCGCGAGCGACTCCAGCTCGGCGCGGACGAGGAACGCCTCCCGCAGCTCCTCGCGCGAGAGCGTGCGGACGCGCACCCCGCGGTTCGGCACGAACTGGACGAGCCCGAGCGCCGCCAGCCGTCGCAGCGCCTCGCGGATCGGCGTCCTCGAGACCCCGTACTGGTCGGAGAGCGACTCCTGGCGGAGGATCGAGCCCGGCTCGATCTCGCCGGACACGATCGCCTCCTCGAGGGCGTAGGCGATCTCGTCGGCTTTGGTGGACTCCACCGGAGCCGGCCTCAGGAGCTAGTCGCGGTTTCCGAAGAAGACCAGCGCGTAATAGAGCAGCTGCGTCAGGGCGGCGAGCGCACCGGCGACGTATGTCAGCGCGGCCGCGCTCAGGACCTTCTGCACGCCTGCCTGCTCGGCGCCCGCGGTGACGAGCCCGAGCTCACGGAGCTGGTTGGACGCGCGGCGAGACGCGTTGAACTCCACCGGGAGGGTGACGATGTGGAACAACACCGCGACCGCGTAGATGATCAGTGCCAGCGCGACGAGGTTGAGCGCGCCGAGCAGGGCTCCGATGATCAGCAGCCACATCCACGTGCTGGACGCGAACGCGACCGCGGGGAACATCGCCGAGCGCAGCTTCAGCGGCACGTAGCCGCGCGAGTCCTGGAGCGCGTGGCCCGTCTCGTGCGCGGCCACCGCCGCGGCGGCCACGGACGCGGGCCCGTAGACCGGCTGCGAGAGGAAGAGCGCCTTCTTGCGCGGGTCGTAGTGGTCGGTGAGCGAGCCGCCGGTCGCCTCGACCGGCACCTCCGCGAGGCCGTTGCGGTCGAGGATCGTCCGGGCGACCTCGGCGCCCGACAGCCCGGCCGCTACCGGCACCTGCGAGTACTGCGCGAAGGTCTTCTTCAGCCACCACTGCACGCCGAGGCCGATCAGGAGCGGCGGGATCAGGAACGCGAGGTAGAGCGCAAACCCGTCCATCGCGGCAATCCTACCCCTAGGCTCCCCGCGTGACCCGGCGTCGGACGACCCGGATTCCCGAGGTGCCGCAGGGCCTGGAGCGCGTCGCCGGGTGGGCGTGGCGCCTGCTGGTGTGCGCGGCGGCGCTGGCGGCGATCGTCGCCCTGCTCTGGTACGTGAACGTGATCGTGCTCCCGGCCATCGTCGCCATCACGGTCGCACCGGCGCTGACGCCGCTCGCCGACCGGCTGGAGCGAGCCGGGCTGGGGCGGTCGGCGCCGGCCTTCGCGCTCGTGATCGGTTTCCTTCTGATCGCCGCGCTGGTCGCGATCGTGACCGCGTCCGTCGTGCAGGAGTACGACGAGCTCGTCGCTTCCCTGCGGACCGGCCTGGACGACCTCACCGACCGGGTCGAGGGCGACCCGCTCAACGTGTCGCTCGACCGGGACCTCGACCAGACGGTGAGCTCCGCCTGGACGGAGGCGTCGACGTACCTCGTCTCCGGGGCGCGCTCGAGCATCGCGGTGCTGACCGGGATCGTGCTGGTGGTCGCGCTCCTGTACTTCATCCTCCGCGACGGGCGGCTGCTGTGGCGTCGGGCGGTCGTCCTCTTCCCGGAGGACCTGCGCGGCCGGGTCGACCGCGCCGGCCTCGATGCGTGGCGCGTGCTCGGCGGGTACATCCGTGGGACGGCGCTGATCGCCGCGATCGACGCGACGCTGATCGGCATCGGCCTCTGGATCCTGGGCGTGCCGCTCGCCTTCGCGCTCGCGGTGATCATCTTCCTGGGCGCGTTCATCCCCTTCGTCGGCGCCACGATCTCGGGCATGTTCGCGGTGCTCGTCGCCCTCGCGGACGGCGGCCCGTGGATCGCCCTGATCGCGCTCGGGATCGTCCTCGGCGTGCAGTTCCTCGAGGGCAACTTCCTCCAGCCGATCATCCAGAGCCGGACGGTGGACCTGCACCCGGCGGTGATCCTGCTCGCCGTCGCGGCGGGCGGCTCGCTCTTCGGCATCCTCGGCGCCTACCTCGCCGTGCCGGTGACCGCCGTCGCGTTCGCCGTCGCCGCGTCCCTGCGGGCCGGGGAGGCCGTGCCGGAGGCGCCGCTGCCGCCGCCGGCCGGCCCCGAGCTGACGCCGCCGCTTCCCTAGCCCCGACCCGAGTTGGAGCCGGAGCGGTCGTCATCGCCGCCGCTCGTCGCCGCCGCCGTGACCGCGGCCGCGTGGTCGTCGTCATCGTCGTCGTCCGAGGAGCCGCGGTGCCCGCCGCGGTCGTCGTCGTCGTCTGTCGCGGCGCCGCCGACGCAGCGCGGGTCGTTCGCGTGCTCCGCCTCGTCGCAGGGCCCGCTGATGTCCTCGCCGGTCTCGGTCGTGCCCGTGCCGGTGGTCTCGGTCGGTGGTCGTCGACTCCGTCGTCGTGGTCTCGATCGTCCCGGTCGAGTCGTCGAGCGTCGAGGTCGTGCTCGTGCGCACCGGGTCGTCGCTCGGACGCGTTCAGCGAGCTCGCGGCCGCCACACCGACCCCGACGATCAGGGCTGCGATCACTCCTGCCAGCAGCTTGCTCATCTCATCTCCTTCGGTCGCTCGTAGGTCACGAGGACACCGTGCCCGGCCGCGCCCCACGGCTCGGGCAACGCCGGGTTAGGAGTGGGTCAAGGCTTGGTCAAAGTTGCGAAGATGAGCCATGCCCGGCGGCCTGCAGACCGCGCTCTTCGCGCGCCTGATCGACCACGCTCCGCTGTTTCCTCCTGCGCGGCTGCCGCTCGACGAAGCGCTCGAGGAGCACCGCAGGGCGAAGGCCGGGTCCGAGGGCTGGATCGTGCGCAGGTTCGTCTGCCCTGCCGCCACGCTCGCGTCGCTGGAAGGCGAGCCGCTCGCTCTCTCGGTCGTGCTCGACGGCGACGCGGAGCTCGCGGATCCCCGCATCGAGTCCGTCGAGGTGCCGCCCAACGGCGTGCTCGGACGCTACGGCGACGAGACCTACGTGGAGGTGGCGGTCGACGCGGTCCCGCTGTTCGCGCAGCAGCTCGCGGCGAGCGGCGCGCGCGCGAAGCTCCGCTGCGGGCCTGCCGTGCCCACTGCTGACGACCTGGCGCGCGCGATCCGCGCGTGCCGCGCGCACGGCGTCGCCTTCAAGGCAACCGCGGGCCTGCACCACGCGGTCGCGCAGGACGGGCAGCACGGCTTCCTGAACCTGCTCGCCGCCGCGGTGTTCGGCGAGGAGGAGGCGGCGCTCGCCGAGACCGACGAGGGCGCGTTCGGGCTGGACGGGGACGTCTTCCGGTGGCGCGACCGCGAGGCCGCGGCCGCCGAGGTCGAGCAGGGTCGCCGACTCTTCGTGGCCTTCGGCAGCTGCAGCTTCCCGGAGCCGGTCGACGACCTGCGTGCGCTCGGGTTCGTGTGACGGGCTACGGCGTCTTCGCACCGGCTGGGGAGGCCCCGCGGGTCGGTTACCGCGACGGCGACTCGGTGCTCGACCTCTCCGGCTTCGGCGCGGAGTTCGGAGAGCCGAGCCTGAACGCCTTCATGGCGGCCGGGCCGCTCGCCTGGCAGCGCACGTACGAGCGCATCCGGGCGGGCGAGGCGGACGGCGACGCGGTTCCGCTCGACGGAATCGACTCGTTCCTTCCGTTCGAGGTCGCCGACTACGTCGACTTCTACTCGTCGCTCGAGCACGCGAGCAACCTCGGGCGGCTGTTCCGCCCCGACTCGGAGCCGCTGCTCCCGAACTGGCGCCACCTCCCGATCGGCTACCACGGCCGGGCCGGGACGGTCGTCGTCAGCGGCACGCCCGTGCGCCGGCCGCGGGGCCAGGCGAGGCCGCCGGGCGCCGACGCACCGGTCTTCGGGCCCTCGGGCCGGCTCGACATCGAGCTGGAGCTGGGCTTCGTCGTCGGGGTGCCGAGCCGGCAGGGAGAGCCGGTGCACGCCGAGCGCTTCGACGACCACGTCTTCGGGATCGTCCTCGTCAACGACTGGA
This sequence comes from uncultured Actinomycetes bacterium, assembly GCA_963733845.1. Lineage (GTDB taxonomy): Bacteria > Actinomycetota > Thermoleophilia > Gaiellales > Gaiellaceae > DATFQE01. The sequence goes on along the minus strand of CAVTEM010000002.1, from coordinate 245,404 downwards.
GCGCGCGTGACCTGCAGGCCTGGGAGTACCAGCCGCTCGGGCCGTTCCTCGGGAAGTCGTTCGCGACGTCGATCTCCGCCTGGGTCACGCCGCTCGCCGCCCTCGCCGAGGCGAGGGTCCCCCGTCGGCCTCAGGTCCCGGAGCCTCTGCCGTACCTGCGGGTCGCGGGTGACTGGGTGCTCGATCTCGAGCTCGAGGTGGAGCTGAACGGAGCGGTCGTGTCGCGTACCGGCTCGCGCGGCCTCTACTGGTCGATGCCGCAGCAGCTCGCGCACGCGACGGTCAACGGTGCGAGCCTGCGCACGGGTGACCTGATGGCGACCGGCACGATCTCCGGGGCCGAGCCCGGTTCCGAGGGGAGCCTGATCGAGCTGACCGGCAACGGGGCGGAGCCGCTCCAGCTACCGGACGGCAGCACGCGGACGTTCCTCGAAGACGGCGACGAGGTCGTCCTGCGCGGACGTGCCGGTGAGGTCGAGCTCGGCGAGGTTCGGGGCCGGATCGAGGCGGCCGCGTGATCAGCTCCGACCGCCTCGAGCTGATCCTGCTCTCGCCCCAGATCATCGAGGCGCTGCTCGAGGGCAGGCGGGGCGACGCGGAGCACGAGCTCGACGCCTCGATCCCGGAGGCCTGGCCCGACGAGCACGACGCCGGCTTCCTCCGGTACCGCCAGCGGCAGCTCGAGCGCTCGCCGGCCGCCGAGCCCTGGCTCGTGCGGGCCGTCGTCCTGCGCGAGCCGGTGCGGGCCATGGTCGGCCATGCGGGCTTCCACGGCCAGCCGGGGGTCAACGGCAAGCAGGACCCGGGCGCGGTCGAGCTCGGCTACACGATCTTCGAGCCCTACCGGGGCAACGGCTACGCGACCGAGGCGGCGCAGGCTCTGATGGACTGGGCGCACACGGAGAAGGGCATCGAGCGCTTCATCGCCTCGGTCTCACCGACGAACGACCCGTCGCTGGCAATCGTCAAGAAGCTCGGCTTCGTCCAGACCGGCGAGCAGTGGGACGAGGAGGACGGGCTGGAACTGGTCTTCGAGCTCGAGCGCGGGGCGGGCGAGGCCAAGTAACAGACTGTTACTTGCCCCGGGAACCCCGGCCGACGCCGTCCGGCGCACTAGTAACAGACTGTTACTAGCTCAGTCGAGGAGCTCGTACGCGGGCAGCGTCAGGAACTCGACGAAGTCGTCGGTGAGCGCGACCCGCTCGAACAGCTCGGCCGCCGGCTCCATCCCTTCGCGGACGGACGTGACCTCCTCGCGCACACGTTCGGTGGTGAAGCGACCGCGCCGAAGCCACTGCCAGACCTGCGAGCGCGAGATCTCGGCGGTCGCAGCGTCCTCCATCAGGTTGTCGATCGCCGCCGCGCCGGTGCCGTTGAGCCAGGCGTGCAGGTACCGGACGCCGACCGAGACGTTCGTGTGCAGCCCGGCCTCGGTCACCTCGCCGCCGGGGATCTCGAAGTCGAGCAGCTCGGCGGCACTGACGCTCACGTCGTCGCGTTGTCGCCCGACCTGGTTCGCCCGCCGGCCGAGGACGCCGTCGAAGATCTCGCGCGCGACGGGGACGAGATCGGGGTGCGCGACCCACGTTCCGTCGAAGCCGTTCCCGGACTCGCGCTCCTTGTCCTCGCGGACCTTGGCGAGCGCGATCTCGTTGACCTCCGGATCCTTGCGCGAGGGAATGAACGCGGCCATGCCCCCGATCGCGTGCGCGCCGCGCCGGTGCGTCGTCTTCACGAGCAGGTCCGTGTACGCGCGCATGAACGGCACGGCCATCGTGACCTGGGCGCGGTCCGGGAGCACGAAGTCGGCCTCACGGAACTTCTTGATCACGCTGAAGATGTAGTCCCAGCGCCCGGCGTTCAGCCCCGCCGAGTGCTCGCGGAGCTCGTACAGGATCTCCTCCATCTCGAACGCGGCCAGGATCGTCTCGATCAGCACCGTCGCCTTGATCGAGCCGCGCGGGATCCCGAGCTGCTCCTGGGCGAGCAGGAACGCGTCGTTCCACAGGCGCGCCTCGAGGTGGCTCTCGAGCTTGGGCAGGTAGAAGTACGGCCCCGTGCCGCGGTCGAGCTGCTCGCGCGCGTTGTGGAAGAACGCGAGCCCGAAGTCGAAGAGCGAGGCGGAGACGGGCTCGCCGTCGACGAGCACGTGGCGCTCGGACAGGTGCCACCCGCGCGGGCGCACGAGCAACGTGGCGATCTCGTCGTCGAGCCGGTAGCTCTTGCCGTTCTGTTCCAGCTCGATCGTCCGGCGGACGGAGTCGCGGAGGTTCCGCTGCCCGTCGAGGACGTTCGCCCACGTGGGCGAGTTGGCGTCCTCGAAGTCGGCCATGAAGACGCTCGCGCCCGAGTTGAGCGCGTTGATCATCATCTTGCGGTCGACCGGCCCCGTGATCTCGACGCGGCGGTCCTGCAGGTCGGCCGGCGGCGGGGCCACCCGCCAATCGCCGTCGCGGACGTCCCGCGTCTCGGGCAGGAAGTCCGGCCGGGCGCCCGCGTCGAGCTCGCGCTGCCGCTCTTCGCGCCGGGCGAGCAGCTCGCGCCGGCGCGGACCGAGCTCGCGCTGGAGCAGCTCGACGAACGCGAGCGCGTCCGGCGTCAGGATCTCGGCGTCAGCCGGTGCGACGACCTCGACCGGTGTCACCCGGTCGAGGCGGCCTGGAACTGGTCCTCTTCCGTGGAGCCCTTGAGCGCCAGGGTCGAGCTCTCGCCTCCCGAGATCGCCTCCATCACCGCGTCGAAGTATCCCGCGCCGACCTCGCGCTGGTGGCGGGTGGCGGTGTAGCCGTCGGCCTCGGCCGCGAACTCGCGCTCCTGGAGCTTCGACGTAGGCGGGCATGCCCTGGGCCGCGTAGCCCTTCGCCAGCTCGAACATCGCCTCGTTGAGCGAGTGGAAGCCGGCGAGCGTGATGAACTGGTAGCGGTAGCCCAGCTCGGCCAGCTCGCGCTGGAAGCTCTCGATCTGGGCGTCGCTCAGGTGCTTGCGCCAGTTGAAGCTCGGCGAGCAGTTGTAGGCCAGGTACTTGCCCGGGAACTGCGCGTGGACGGCCTCGGCGAACTGCCGCGCCTCCTCCATGTCCGGCGTGGATGTCTCGCACCAGAGCACGTCGGCGTAGGGCGCGTACGCGAGTGCACGCGCGATCGGCGCCTCGATCCCCGGCTTCACGCGGTAGAAGCCCTCGGGCGTGCGCTCGCCCGTGACGAACTCGCGGTCGCGCTCGTCCACGTCGCTCGTCAGCAGCGTGGCGCTCAGCGCGTCCGTGCGTGCGACGAGGATCGTCGGGACACCGCAGACGTCGGCGGCGAGCCGGGCGGCCACGAGCGTCCGGACGAACTGGCTCGTCGGGACGAGCACCTTTCCGCCCAGGTGGCCGCACTTCTTCTCGGAGGCGAGCTGGTCCTCGAAGTGGACGCCGGCTGCGCCCGCCTCGATGTACGCCTTCATCAGCTCGAAGGCGCTCAGCGCGCCGCCGAAGCCGGCCTCGGCGTCGGCGACGATCGGCGCGAGCCAGTAGGTGCCGTTCTTGCCCTCGGCGTAGTCGATCTGGTCGGCGCGCAGGAGCGCGTTGTTGATGCGCTTGACGAGGGCCGGCCCGCTGTTCGCGGGGTAGAGGCTCTGGTCGGGGTACGTCTGCCCGGCGAGGTTGGCGTCGGCGGCGACCTGCCAGCCCGAGAGGTAGATCGCCTTCAGGCCGGCCCGCACCATCTGGACCGCCTGGCCGCCCGTGAGGGCTCCGAGGGCGGCGACGTAGTCGTCCTCGGCCAGCAGCTGCCAGAGCCGCTCCGCTCCCAGGCGCGCGAGCGTGTGCTCGACCGTGAAGCGGCCGCGCAACCTCTCGACGTCGTCCTTGGAGTAGGGCCGTTCCACACCGCTCCAGCGGTCGCCGTTGCCGTTCACGTTGCCTCCCTCAGTCGGTGTCGTGGTCGCGCTCGCAGAAATCCGGGCACGTGCACTCGGCCAGCTCGGCCGTCGTGGGAGCGCCGGGCCTCACCAGCCGCTCCTCCGTGTCCGTGTGCGAGTCGCGCTCGAGCACATCGTATACGTCCATACCCATCTTTGGATCCTAAAGACGAAGATTAAACCCGTCAAGAGCATATTTTTGTCTATGTCGGATCCAAGAACAGCGAGAGATGGATCCACAGCACCCGCGATACGCTCCGCCGGTGCGGAGGAGCACGCTCTGGCGTCACCTGCCTGCTGCGGCGCTCGCCGTGCTCTTCCTCGCCCCGCTCGTCTTCATGGTCAGCGGCTCGCTCCGCCAGGCCGGGCTGCCGCCGCCGCTGACGCCCGAGCTCGTCCCCTCGCCGCTCGCGTGGGGCAACTACGAGCGCGCCTTCGAGCTGGTCGACCTGCCGCGCTACGCGCTCAACTCGCTGCTCGTCTGCGCGGTCGCCGTGCCGCTGACGGTCCTGTTCGCGTCCTGGACGGGTTTCGCGATGGTGCGCATCCCGCGCCGGTGGGCGAACGCGCTCGTGGCGCTGTCGCTGATCGCGCTGATGGTCCCGGCCACCGCGCTGCTCGTGCCGCGCTTCGTCCTGTTCAAGTACCTCGGCCTCATCGACACGTACGTGCCGCTCATCGCGCCGGTGCTGATCGGCACCTCGCCCTTCTACGTGCTGCTCTTCTACCTGGCCTTCCGGGCGCTGCCGGCGGAGCTGTACGAGGCCTCGCGGCTCGCGGGCCTGACCCCGTTCCAGACCTGGAGGAGCGTCGCGATGCCGCTCGTCAGGCCGGTGACGATCGCCGTCGCGGTGCTGGCGTTCGTCTTCACGTGGAGCAACTTCCTCGATCCGCTGATCTACCTCTTCGACGCGGACCTGTTCACGCTTCCGCTCGGTCTCCGCGTCCTCGCCGAGGTCGACCGCACCAACTTCCCGCTCTTCCTCGCGGGCGCGGTGACGGCGACAGCGCCGGTGGTCGTCGCGTTCCTCTACGTCCAGCGCCACTTCTTCCAGGAGTACCGAGCCGCGGGCTGGCTCGGTCGGTAGCGCGATGGCCGGTGTCGCTCTCGCCGGGGTCCGCAAGGACTACGGCGAGATCACAGCGCTGCGTGGGCTCGACCTCGAGGCCGGCGACGGCGAGCTGCTCGTCCTGCTCGGCCCGTCCGGCTCGGGGAAGAGCACCATCCTGCGCGTCGTCGCCGGGCTGGAGGAGGCCACCGCCGGCTCGATCTCGATCGGCGGCCGCGACGTCACGCGCGTGCCCCCGGCCGAGCGCAACGTCTCGATGGTCTTCCAGAACTACGCGCTCTTCCCGCACCTCGACGTCGCCGCGAACATCGGCTTCGGCCTGACTGCGCGGGGGATGCCCAGGCGCGAGGTCGCGGAGCGCGTGGCCGAGGCGGCGAAGCTGGTGGGCTGCGACGGTTTCCTCGAGCGCAAGCCGTTCCGCCTCTCGGGCGGAGAGCGACAGCGCGTGGCGCTCGCCCGGGCGCTCGCCCGCCGGCCGGACGTCTTCCTCCTGGACGAGCCGCTCTCGAACCTCGACGCCCAGCTGCGTGCGGCCACGCGCGCGGAGCTGAAGGCGCTGCACCAGCGCGTGGGGGGGACGACGCTCTACGTCACGCACGACCAGGTCGAGGCGCTCACCCTCGGCGACCGCATCGCCGTGCTCCGCGCCGGCGAGCTGCAGCAGGTCGCCGATCCGGACGAGCTCTACCGCCGGCCGGCCAACCGCTTCGTCGCGTCGTTCGTCGGCAGTCCGGCGATGAACTTCCTGCCGCCGGGCGGCGGGCCGTTCCGCGTCGAGCGGGACGGCGCCGAGGTAGGCGTGCGTCCCGAGGAGGTGCTGCTCGGAGCGGGCGACGTGGAGGCGACGGTCGAGCTGGTGGAGCCGGCCGGGAACGAGACGTTCGTCCACCTCTCCGTCGAGGGTCTGCGGCTCATCGCCCGTGTCGCGGCCGACGTGCGGCCCGAGGTCGGCACCCGGCTGTCGGTCGCGCTCGGCCCCGGCTTGCACTTCTTCGACCCCGAGACCGGCGAGCGCGTCGAATGAGCGAGCGGCGCGGCCTTGCGCTCCTGCTGGCGCCCTACCTGTTCGGGCTCACCGCCCTGGTGCTCGTCCCGGCCGCGATCACCTTCTGGCTCGCGCTGTACGAGTACGACCTGATCCGTTCGCCGGAGTGGATCGGACTCGAGAACTTCCGCGAGCTCGCCGAGGACGAGATCTTCCGCACGTCGCTGCGGAACTCGCTGATGTTCATCCTCTTCGCGGTTCCGCTGCGGCTGCTCGGCGCGCTCGCCTTCGCCCTGCTGTTGCATCCGCGCTTCCGCGGCGTCGGGGCGTACCGCACCGCCGCCTATCTGCCGACCGTGGTGCCCGACGTCGCCTACGCACTGCTGTGGCTGTGGATTCTGAACCCGCTCTACGGCCCGCTGAACCTGATGCTCGGCGCCATCAACGCGAACCAGGGGCGCTGGCTCACCGACCCGCTGCACGCGCAGTGGGCGGTCATCCTCATGAGCCTGTTCACCATCGGCGAGGGCTTTCTGGTCGCCCTCGCCACGCGCCAGAGCCTGCCCCGGGAGCTGTACGAGCTCGCCTCGCTCGAGGCGGCGGAGCCGTTCTACGTCTTCCGCCGCGTGACGCTGCCGCTGATGGCGCCCGTGCTCCTGCTGTTGCTCTTCCGCGACACGATCTTCAGCTTCCAGGCGAACTTCGTACCCGCGCTCGTGATCTTCGACGGCGGGCCGCCGCCCTACGCGACGACGTACCTGCCGCTGTTCGTCTACACGAACGCCTTCGAGTACCTGCGCTACGGCTACGCGGCCGCGGCCTCGCTCGTGATGTTCGGCGTCACCGCGGCGATCGTCTTCGCGCAGTACCTCGTCATCCGCCGCTGGCGCGGAACGTTCGCCAACTGACAGGTACGCACGAAACCGCGCTCGACGAGTGCTCTGACCAGCGGCACAGCGCCCTCACCGGCCGCCTCCCGCAGCGTACGGCCCGGCGCGAGCTGCTCGAGCAGGTCGACGCCGGCCTGGTCGAGCGGCATGCTCAGGCCGAGCCCGCCGGTGAGCGAGACCTGGGCGGACACGACGGAGCCGGATCTGACCGCGAGCTCGACTACGTGGTCCTCGGCGGGCGCGAGGCTCGCGTCGAGCAGCGCCTCGTCGTCGCGGTCACGAAGGTAGTCCTGTGCCGCGAACAGCCGTCGAACGTGCACGTCGGCGCGGACCTCCGGCTGCCCGGTGTCGAGGGCCAGCGCCCAGTTCTCGACTCGGACCGCCGGCGCAGAATGACCACTCCGCCGCCGATCCGCTCGATCCCCTCGGCGCGAAGATGCGCAACCCAGCGGCCGATCGCCTCGCCGTACGCAGCCGGATCGACGCGCAGAGAGCGAGGTCCACGACGTCGCGTAGTCGAGACGTCGCCCAGGTCGACGTGTGGAGCACGATCGCGTCGCAGCCCGTCCCGCCGATCCAGCTCGTCGGCGTCCCGACCGGCGAAGCTCCGGGCGGAATCACCCAGTTTCACGTTCACGAGGCCGACACCGCCTTCGTGCAGCACCTCGGGCGTCTGGCGCACGACGGCCTCGGAGAACGAGTCGCCCGGGAGACCGCCGTCGCGGAACAGGAAGGCCGTGTCCGGCGAGATCACGTACGGCGGGTTCGAGACGACCACGTCGAACTGCTCGCCGGCGACCGGCTCGAACAGGCTGCCGTGCCGGACGTCGATCGACTCCAGCCCGTTCAGCGCCGCATTGAAGCTCGTGAACTCGAGCGCGCGCGGGTTGAGGTCCGTGGCGACGATCTCCTCCGTGTGGCGCGCCAGCAACAGCGCCTGGACACCCGAGCCGGAGCCCAGGTCGAGCGCCCTTCCGGCCGTCGCCCTGGGCGTCACGGCGGCGAGTTCTCGAGAGGCCTTTCCCGGCCCCGGGACGCGGTCCTCCGCGCCGCGTCTCCCGTTCGGGATCGGAGGCGACGAGGACGCGGCCCATCGGCACGATCTCGATTTCGCCGGCAGCCCGTCCTCGAGGATGCCCAGCGCTTCGAGCCGCTCGAGCGAGAGCGGAGCGAGTGCGTCCGCAGCCTCTTCGGGGCTGACGGCCGCGCCCAGATAGAGCAGCCTGACCAGGGTCCAGAGCGCACCGTCGGTGCTTCGCGCCGGGGCGCGTCCGCCGTAGCACCCGCAGGAGACCGTCGGCGGTGTAGTCCGCCCGGACGAGCGCTTCCCGGAAGAGCCGCAGGCCATCTGTGTCGTCGACGCGGGGCAAAGTGGCGACGATAACTTCCCTTCGCGGCGCCGAGTCGTATGCTCTCGACGAGCACGCGGATGAAGAGTCACGAGCATCAGGAGCGCGAGCACGAGACCCGGGTCGCCGGCCCGAGCGCCGCCAGCCCGACACCGCCGTCGGTCGAGCGGCTGGCGTCGAACATCGGCAACCAGGCGTTCGGCGTGCTCGCCCGCGACGGGGCCGGGATCCTGCCCGACGGCACCGCCCACCCCGACGTCGACGCGGCGATCGCCCGGCGGCGCGGCTGCGGCGAGCCGCTCGAGGACGGGCTGCGCGGCGAGCTGGAGGCGCAAGCTGGGCGACTCCTTCCACGACGTCCGCGTGCACAAGGACGGCGAGGCGGACGCGCTCGCCCGCTCGGTCTCGGCGCGCGCGTTCACGACCGGCACCGACCTCTTCTTCGCCGACGGCCAGTACAAGCCCGAGTCGACCGAGGGCAAGGAGCTGATCGCTCACGAGCTGGCGCACGTCGTGCCAGCAGCGCGGGGCGCCCACAACGGGGCCCGCTGCGCGTTTCGCAGCCCGGCGAGCCGCTCGAGCGTGAAGCCGAGCAGGCCGCCCGTGGCCTCGGCTGAGTCTCACCCCAGCGCCGCCGAGCCTGTTCGCAGCGCTGGAGGCCCGTGTTCGCCAGGCCGTCGAGGGCGTCGCCGCCAGCGACCCGAACCCGCTCGACCCCTTCCGCGGCCTCTACGTCTCGGACGAGCAAGCGCTGCGCCTCGCCCGCGAGCGGAGGCCGGCGGGCTCGACGCGCGGCTCGCCGACGCCGGCGCGAGGCTCGGTCTCGACGACGCTGGAGCGCGCGGTGCTCGCGGTCTGCGCCGCGCCGGAGCTGAGCCCGCGCTACGGCCGCCTCTACGCCTACCTGCACGACGACGTGACCCGGAAGCTCGCCAGCCCGCGCCTCGTCGGCACGGCTGCTGGCCGGCCACGGCGCCGCGCGAGACCGACGTGCTCGCCTGCTTCGCGCGCGACGCCCCGCTGCGCGCGCGCGGCGCCGTGCGGCTGCTCGACGCCGGCGGCGCCGGTCCCGCTGGCCGAGCGCCAGCTCAAGACCGCCGACCGCCTGGCTGCGTTCCTGCTCGGCGCCGCGCTCGACGAGCCCGCGCGCGACGGCCGCCTGCGCCGGCTCGACTGCCGCCGTACGACCCCGGACGGCGCGGCGACCGTGGCCGAGCTCCGCGCCCTGCTCGGCGTCGAGAGCCGCCTGCCGGTCGTCGTCGCCGGGCCGGACGCGCCCGCCCTGCTGGCCGTCGCGCTCGAGCGGCCGCTCGTCGCTGCTCGACGTCGCCCGGGCGGTCGAGCCGGCTGCTGCTCGACGCCGACGCTCGCGGCCGCGCTCGCCGGCGCGCGGCTCTGCTTCGACGGGCTCGAGCGGCTCGATCCGGGCGAGCGCGTCCGGGTCCAGCGCGCGCTCGCGGCCCGCGAGCGGCCGCTGCTCGTCTGCGCGGGCGCGCGCGAGACCGCCGTTGCGCTGGGAGACACCACCGTGCTCGTCGTGGAGGTGCCGCTGCCGGCGCTCGCCGAGCGTCGCGAGGTCTGGGCCGCGCTCGCCGGCACCGACGACGGTCGACGAGGTCGGCCGCGAAGTTCCGCCTCTCGGTCGGCCAGATCGCCGACGCGCGCCGAGGCCGCGCGCCTGGCGGCTGCCTCGCGCGGCGACGGCGCCGGCCTCCGCGCCGACCTCGACCTCGGCGCGCGGCAGGCCTCGAGCACGCCGCATCGGCGAGCTCGCCACGCGGCTCGAGCCGGCCTTCGGCTGGGACGACCTCGTCCTGCCCGAGCGCCAGCGCGAGGTGCTGCACTCGATCTCGAGCTACCTGCGCCACCGCGACCTCGTCCTCTCCGAGTGGGGCTACGACCGCGCGGTCGCGCGCGACCAGGGCATGAAGGTGCTGTTCGCCGGCGAGTCCGGCACCGGCAAGACGATGGCCGGCCAGGTGCTCGCCCGCGACCTCGGCCTCGAGCTCTTCCGGATCGACCTGGCGACGATCGTCTCCAAGTACATCGGGGAGACCGAGAAGAACCTCGACCGGATCTTCGACGCCGCCGACGGCTCGAACGCGATCCTCTTCTTCGACGAGGCCGACGCGCTCTTCGGCAAGCGCTCCGAGGTGCGCGACTCGCACGACCGCTACGCGAACATCGAGGTCGCCTACCTGCTGCAGAAGATGGAGTCGTACGCCGGCGCGGTCATCCTCGCCACCAACTTCCGCCAGAACATCGACGAGGCGTTCCTGCGCCGGCTCGACTTCGTGATCGACTTCCCGTTCCCCGAGGCCGAGGACCGCGAGCGCATCTGGCGGCTGCTCCTCCCGGAGGCGGCGCCGCTCGACGACGACGTCGACGTGCCGTTCCTCGCCGCGCCAGTTCAAGCTCTCGGGCGGCGAGCATCCGCAACGTCTCGCTCGCCGCCGCCTTCCTGGCCGCCGAGGACGGCGGCGTGATCGCGATGCGCCACCTCGTCCGCGGCGTCGCGCTCGAGTACGGCAAGCTCGGCCGGCTCACGCTCGAGTCCGACTTCGAGCGCTTCCACGAGCTGATCCGGCCGCGGAACGGCGAGGCTCGGCCCTCGTGAGCCGGCCGCCACTGCCCGAAGGGGCAGCTGGTTGCCCCTTCAGCTGCCCGCTGGGGCCGGCCACCGTGACAGCGCGGCCGTGACGTGGTGATCTAAGCCCCATGGCCATCGTCACGAGCGTCCCGCTCAACACGATGCTCGCCGACCTGGACGAGACGCTGCGCGCGCTGCTCAAGCGCGAGCTCGGCCGCCACGGCTTCGACGGCGTCGAGATCGCGTTCGACGCGCCCGACGAAGGACTGGTCGGCCGCGCTCTCGGCGCCGACGGTCAACCTCTTCCTCTACGACCTGCGCGAGTCGACCGACCGCCGCGCCGATCGACTGGCGAGACCGCGCGGCAACGGCCAGGCGCCGCGAGCTCCGCCCGCCGCTGCGCATGGAGTGTCTCCTACGCGGTGACCGCCTGGACGCAGGCGGTCGAGGACGAGCACCGGCTGCTCTCGCAGGTGCTCGGCGTCCTCTACGCGTATCCCGAGCTGCCGGACGACGTGCTCGCCGGCACGCTGGCGAGACGGCGCGCAGCGCTTCCCGCTCGAGGCGCAGATCGCGCAGGCCGAGGCCGACGGCAAGGCCGACTTCTGGACCGCGGTCGGCGGCCAGTACAAGGCGTCGCTCGACTACGTCGTGACGCTCGCCTGCGAGTCCGGGACGCGCGCTCGAGCGCGGCCCCGAGGTGCGGACGCAGACGTTCGGCACGCGGCCGTCGGACGGGCCGCGCGCGACGATCGAGGAGATGCACCGCTTCGGCGGCATCGTCGCGCGACGCGGACGGCGAGCCGGTCGCGCGACGCCTGGGTCGCGCTGCCCGAGCCGGGCTGCTGGCCGCGCGCGACGCCGACGGCCGCTTCCGCTTCGACCGCGTGCCGGCCGGGCACGCTACGCGCTGCTGGCGCGCGCGCGCGCGACGGCGCGCGAGGCGAAGGCCGAGCTCGACGTGCCCGGCGCGGGCGTCGACCTCGTGGTCGGCGCGAAGGCCAAGCGCGCGAAGAAGCGAGCTGACCGATACGGGCAAGCCGCGCTGCCCGAACGGCTGCCCCCGCCCTCTGGCGCGCGGCCGCCGCGGACGCGGAGAGCTTGGTCGGTGTGCCGCCACGACGACCGGCCGCCGCGCGTGCTGCTCGGCAACCTCGAGCCGATGGTCCGCGCTGGGCATGACGCGAAGTGCTGGCCGAGGACGGCATCGAGGTGATCGGCGAGGAGGACGCGCCCGCAGGCGCTCGTCGCCGATGGCCGGCCGGCTGCGGCCGGACGCCGTCGTGCTCGACCTCGACAGGCGGCGTCGCGCGAGCTGCGGCGAGCGCGTGCGGGCGGCGGCGCCGGAGGCGAAGGTCATCCTCTGGGCGCGCGACGAGGACGCGATGGAGGTCCTCGACCCGGGCGCGACGACGCCGCGGCGGGTCTTCACCGCGGTGCCGGAGGAGCTCCGCAGCGAGCTGCGAGCATGTCAACGTCGAACCGAGTAGAGGGAGTGACATGCCCACGTACCTGACTCCCGGCGTCTACGTCGAGGAGGTCCCGTCGCGCAGTCGAAGCCGATCGAGGGCGTCGGCACCTCGATCGCCGCGTTCGTCGGCCTCGCCCCCGGCGGTCCGGTCAACACGCCGATGCGGATCTCGAACTGGACCCAGTTCGCGAAGATCTTCGGCGATCCCGACGAGCCGGACAACGGCCCGTTCATGGAGGGCGCGTACCTCGCGCACGCCGTCTACGGCTTCTTCCAGAACGGCGGCGGCCTCTGCTGGGTCGTGCGCGTCGGCGCGGCGACGGCGCGACGCCGCGCCGCAGGCCGCGCTGCCGGCCGCGGCCGACGACGAGCGTCGAGGCGTTCCGCGCCGTGGCGCTCGAGGGCGTCGACGGCGACGTCAAGGTCGAGCTCGACCGAGGAGACCGCGGCGACGGCGGCGAGGCGCGGCGGGCCGACAGCCGACCTACAAGCTCGTCGTCGACGCCGGCGACCGAGCAGGAGGAGTACGAGGGCCTGACGCTCAAGAAGGGCCGCAACGAACCTCGCCACCAAGGTCAACGCGGCTCGAAGCTGATCAAGATCGAGGAGACCGGCGCGTCGCTGCCCGAGGAGCTGCGCGCGCCCGGCGACCGGCACCTACACGCTCTCGTCGCCGAGCGTCGCCGGCCGAGCGAGGTCAAGGCGACGGACTTCGAGGGCGACGTCGCCAGCCGCAAGGGCATGGGCGGCCTGGCCGCCGTCGACGAGGTCACGATGGTCTGCATGCCGGACGTCGATGACGCTCGCGCAGAACGGCGGCGACGACGCGCAGCTGCGCGACCTCCAGGGCAAGATGATCGCCCACTGCGAGGGCGCCGGCGACCGCATGGCGATCCTCGACGCGCCGCCGAACCTGCTCCCGCAGGACATCCTCGAGTGGCGGATGAACACCGCCGGCTACGACTCGAAGTTCGCGACGCTCTACTACCCGTGGATCGAGGTCATGGACCCGCTCACGAACCAGCCGATGCTGGTGCCGCCGTCGGGCCACGTGGCCGGCGTCTGGGCCCGCACCGACGCCACCCGCGGCGTGCACAAGGCGCCGGCGAACGAGGTCGTGCTCGGCGTCAACGGCCTCGGCTTCCAGGTCACGCAGGCGCGAGCAGGGCGGCCTCAACAAGGTCGGCATCAACTGCATCCGCGTCGTTCCCGGGCCGCGGCATCCGCATCTGGGGCGCGCGCACGCTCTCGAGCGACCCGGAGTGGCGCTACATCAACGTCCGGCGGCTCTTCAACTACATCGTCCGAGTCGATCATGGAGGGCACGCAGTGGGCGGTGTTCGAGCCCAACGACGAGCGGCTGTGGATGCAGCTGCGGATCGCGGCGTCGAACTTCCTCACGCGCGTCTGGCGCGAGGGCGCGCTGTTCGGCGCGACGCCGGAGCAGGCGTTCTTCGTCAAGTGCGACGCGGAGACCAACCCGCCCGAGGTCATCGAGGCCGGCCAGGTCATCTTCGAGATCGGCATCGCGCCGGTCAAGCCGGCCGAGTTCGTCGTCTTCCGGCTCAGCCAGTTCACGGCGGCGGCGCCGCCGAGGTCGAGCGGAGTAACCGCTCGAGCACGCGAAAGGAGACAGCTAGATGGCAAGCGACAGAACCGCGCCGACCAACCACTTCCGGCTCACACTCGGCGGCAAGGAGGCGATCGGCCAGTTCCGCGAGTGTCAGCGGGCTCGACTCGCGAGCACGAGATCGTCGAGCAGAAGGAGGTCGACGCCAGCGGCAACCCGGTCGACCGCAAGGTCGCCGGGCAGCGCCGAAGTGGTCGAACATCGAGCTCAAGCGCGGCGTCGACGACGACAACGGCGCTGTGGGAGTGGCGCGACAGCAGGTCAAGGACGGCCCCGACGCGGCGCGCACCGACTGCACGCTCGAGCTGCTCGACTACGACGGCGGCGACGATCGCGACGTACAGCTCATGCAGGCGCTGGCCCTCAAGTACACCGGCGTCGGCGCATGAACGCCAGGCTCGAACGAGATCGCGGTCGAGGACGATCACGATCTGCCACGAGGGCTGTCGAGCGGAGTGTAGCGACGCGCAGGAGCGATGACCGATGCAGACCGAGTTCGCCTTCACGCTCCCCCGCGGCTACGTCGACGCCGCCGGCACCGTGCACCGCGAGGGCACGATGCGGCTGGCGACGGCGCGCGACGAGATCGAGCCGCTGCGCGATCCGGAGGTGCGCCAGAACGAGGCGTACCTCACCGTGCTGCTGCTCGTCGCGCGTCGTCACCCGGATCGGCGACGTCACGGAGATCACGCCGGAGGTGATCGAGGAGCTGTACGCGGCGGACTTCGACCACCTGCAGCGGCTGTACGAGCGGATCAACACCGACGGAGAGGCGGTGGGGGCGGTCACGTGCCCCCACTGCGCGCAGGCGTTCGAGGTCGACCTCACCGAGATCGAGGACGGGCGCCTGGGGGAATGACGCGGCCGTCTCCGCAGGAGCTGTTCGCGGAGACGGCCCGCGCTCGCCCATCACCTCCACTGGCCGCTCGACACGATCCTCGACCTCGAGCACCGCGACCGGCGCGCGTTCCTCCACGAGGCCGATGCGCTGGCCTACGGAGCGCCGACCGGCAGGGGAGGACGAGGCGACGTGACCGAGCGCGACCGATCAGCCTCCGCCGGGTGATCGCCCCGCTCGGCCGCCGGCTGCTCGCCCGCCGGCTGCCGCGTGCGCGGGCGGGCGGGCTCGCGCTCGCCCGCGCGGTCACAGCACGGCACGGCCGGCCCGCGCCGATCGAGGAGGCCACGCGGCTCTCGTCGGCCGCGCGTCGGTGCGTGCCGCAGGTGCGGCGGGCCCGCGCCGAGGGCGGTCGCCGCGTCGGGCCCGCGCCGCCGCCGGAGCCTGCGGCGCCCGCGCCTGAGCTGCCCGGATCCCGCGGCTTCCCGGGCGTGAGCGAGGAAGCCGCGAAGTGGCTGTTCAACGTCGAGGGGCCGGTCGAATGGATCGAACAGTCGCCGCTCGGGACCGAAGCCCCGCAGGCCGCCGTCGCAGCGGCCGCCCCAGTCCGACGCGCCTCAAGTCGGAAGGCGCCGAGGCCCAGCCCAGGATGTCGGCGCGCATGCGGGTCTCGCGCTCCCCGGCCCCCTCGCCCTCCCTGAAGCCCGGCGCCGTCGCGGGAGCCGAGCTGCAGACGCCGCCCCGTCCGCGCGGCGCCGCCGCCTCCGAGCCAGCGCCGCCGGCGAGCCCGCGCCGACCGCCCGCGGGCCGCGACACTCGGCGCCCCAGCCGGCCCTGCGCGTCGTCGCCGGCGCCCGCGCATCCGAGCGCCGGCCGCGAGCCCGCCGCCGCCGCCGGTCGCGCCGGTGCGCCGGCTCGCCGGCGCCCGGCACGCCGCCGGCCAGCCCGCCTCCGTGATGCGCCGTCCCAACAGCCCAGGCCGTCGGCGCCCATCAGAGCCAAGGTCCAGCGCAGCCCCGCAGGGCGCCGCCTGCAACCCGCGCGGCCGATTCGACGTCGCCGCCTCCGGTGGCCCCTGCGTCGCCGACTCCTGCTGCAAAGCAGGGCCTCGTGCGCCGCGCTCTCGGCGCCGTCAGCCCGCGCCGGCGTGCAGCAGATCCGCCTCCGCCTCCCAGCCAAGGCCGGCACACGAAGGCCTCGTCGCTGCCCGCAGCCAGTGCGGGCAAGCCGACGGCGAGCAAGGCGTCCGCGCCCGCGTCGCCGCGTCTGAGCGAGGCGACGCGCGCGCCGAGTCAGTCGGGCGGCGCGCCCGAAACCCGCGCGGCCGTCCGAGCAGGCTCCGGCTCCTGGGGGGACGCCTCCGGCCGCAGACGCATCCGGCGCGCCGCCCTCGGCGAACCCGGAGCGCAGAGCCGGCGAAGCCGCAGCCCGAGCCGCCTCCGCAGACCTCGAGCGCTGGGGTCGCGGGCTCCGGCGCCTACAGCGACGGCCGCGACCGCGACCCCTGTTCCGCCCCCGGCGGTCGAGCGCCAGGCCCGCTCCGGCGGCTGAGCCGGCGCCCGCGCCCGTGCACCCGCGGCGTCTATCACGCCTGCTGCGCCGGCCGGCCGAGCCCGCGACCCCTGTCCCGCCGGCGGCGGTCGAGGCCGGGACCCCTCCGGCGGCGAAGCCGGCACCTGCACCTGCTGCGGCCCCGGCGTCTCCCACGCCTGCTGCGCCGGCCCTCGGAGCCGCCCCGTGCCGCCGACACGTCCGAGCACGCCCGAAGCCCGCCGCCCGCCGCGAGCTCTGCGCCGCGAGTCGTGCAACCGCGCCCGGCCGGCCGAATCGAGGCCGCCAGCCGACCTCGGCGCGCCCGTGGAGCCGCGGCCGCCGCAAGCTCTCCCTCAGCAGCCGCGCCGAGCCTCCGGTCGCGCCGGTGACGGCGCCGGCGCAGCCCGCCACGGCCTCGGCGCAGGCGATCCAACGCGAAGCGTCACCACGCGCCGGTCCTCCGGCGCCCGTCGCGGTCGCGGCGAAGCGCCAGCGCCGTCCCGGATCCGCTCTGTCTTCCGCCGCTCCTCGCCGAGGGAGCGGCCGCGCCTCCGGCGCCACAGCAGCCGACGCCCGTGCCCGCCCTCCAGCCGGCTGCGCGCCGCCTCGTCGCGCCGACGAAGCGCCCGCTCGCGCGCGCCGCCGCTCGGCTCCTGCCCCGGCGCGAGGCGACGCGCCCGCGCCGGCCCGCCGGTTGCCGCCGCGACGCGGTCTCGCCTCGGCCCGCGCCGGTTCGTCGGCACAGCCGATCGACGCCGTCAAGCGTCCGCCGGCGCGCGTCGCCGTCCGGCGCGCCGAGCTGCGCCTCGACCGCTCGGCCGCGAGGCGCGTCCGCCCCGCGAGCCCGCCGCCGCCGAGCCCGGTCGCTCCGCCGTCCACGCCTGCCGCGCCGCCGTCCTCGGCCGACCCGCCGGCCCCGCCGCCCGCGCCGTTCGCTCCAGCGCAGTCTCCGGTGATCGTCACGCGCGGCCGCTCCCGCCGTCGCGCGTCGTCGTGGCCGCCTCCGCTCAGCGGGCCGACGTTGCCGCCGCGCGACCGACGTTCGTCCGGCCCGAATGCCGGTCGGCCCGAGACCTACGACACGACTGCCCGACGAGCTCCGGCGCGACCTGCTGCGCCAGCGCGAGCGGATGGGCGACCTGCTGGGAGACCTGCCGTGGGCGTAGGGGTGACGTGATGCCCGAGCGCACCGCGCCCGAGGTCGCCGGGCAGCGCATTTCGTCCTCGAGATCGAGGATGCGGTCGTCGGCTTCTTCACCGAGTGCACGGGCCTCCATGCCGAGTACGAGACCTATTCCTACGCCGAGGGCGGCCAGAACATGTTCGTCCACCAGCTTCGGGGCCGCATGCGTTACGAGAACATCGCGCTCAAGCGCGGCATCACCAGATCAACGTAGCTGCTCGGTGGTTCCAGAAGCACAAGGAGCGCTCCAGCCGCGGCGGGATCACGATCAAGCTCCTCGACCGCGACCTCGCCGTGGTTCAGACGTGGGCGTTCAGCGCGCCTGGGCCGTCAAGTACTCGGGCCCGACGAGCACCGACGAACCGGCATGGCGATCGAGTCGCTCGAGATCGCCCATGAGGGCCTCATCCGGGGGTCAGTCTAGTTGGCGCCCACCACCGGGTTCGAGCGCGCCACCCTCGAGATCGAGGGTGAGAGGCGCGCCGATCGACTGCCTGTTCAACCCGACCGAGTACTCGATCTCGAAGACGAACGTCTGGAAGGTCGAGCCGGTGACGGGGTCGGCCCTGCCGCCGCCCCAGTTCACCGGCGGGCTTCCGCGCGAGCTCACGCTCGAGCTCCTCTTCGACACCTCGGACAGCGACTCGAAGGACGTGCGCGAGATCACGGACAAGCTGCTGAAGGCAACCGAGGTCGGCGAGAGCGGCGGCGGGCGGCCGCCGACGATCACCTTCGGCTGGGGTCAGACCGTCAGCTTCAAGGCCGTCGCCCGCCAGCTCACGATCCGTTACACGCTCTTCCGCCCCGACGGCAGCCCGATCCGGGCGCTGGCGCACATGTCGTTGATGCAGGCGGAGAAGGCGCAGGACGCCTCGAGCCGGTCCGGGCGGCACCCCGGGCGGCGGCAATCCGACCACGCAGGGGCATCGACGCGATCAGCTCACACGTCGTCCGCGACGGCGACAGCCTGGCCTCGATCGCGTTCGCCGCCTACGGCGACCCGACGCTCTGGCGGACGATCGCCGAGGCGAACGACATCGACGACCCGCTGCGGCTCCGGCGCGGCCGCTCCCTCGCGATCCCGAGGCTGGAGACATGAGCCCCGCGTCGACCTCGGCGTCATGCTCGCCGCTCGTCGACGTCAAGTTCGACGCCACGCCCGTGAAGCCGCAGCTTGATCCAGGAGATACGCGTCCAGGACAGCCTGGCGCTCCCGCCCGCGTTCAGCATCACCTTCGCGCCGGCCGACCTCAGCCGCGGGCGACGACCCGCTCGGCGTCGAGGCCCCGAACCGAGCTCGGCACCGGGGTCGTGATCTACCTCGGCGGCGCCGCGCGGCGAGGAGCCCGGTGAAGGTCTTCGACGGCGAGATCACCGCGCTCGAGCCGAACTTCGGGCCGGACGGCATCCGCCTCGTCGCCATCCGGCTACGCCGCGTCGCATCGCCTGCACCGCGACCGCAAGACGCGCACGTTCCAGGAGATGACGACCTCCCAGATCGTCCAGAAGCTCGCGGAGGCGAGGCGTCAGACGTTCGACGTCGAGGCGACCTCGGACGAAGCACGACTTCGTCCAGCAGAACAACGAGACCGACTACGAGTTCCTCAAGCGGCTCGCCTCGATGCACGACTACGAGGCGCATGGTCGACGGCGGGTGCTTCGCTTCCGGGAAATCCCGGAGCGGCGGAGGCAGCCGCTGGAGCTCGAGTACGGGGAGAACGCCGACGAACGGCGCCGCACGGCTGCATTCGTTCTTTCCGCGCGCGAGCGCCGCCCAGCAGGTCAACGAAGTCGTCGTGCGCGCCTGGGATCCGCAGAAGAAGGAGAAGATCGAGGCGACAGCAGTCCGTCGTGCAGCGCGACTCGCAGATCGGGATCCAGCCCGGGCGAGGTCGCAGGCACAGTTCGGCGAGCGGTCACCCTGCACGTCGCCGGACGCGCCGCGTCGTCACGTCGCCGAGGCGCGAGCGAGCTCGCGACGAGCGTCGCGTCCTACCTCGGCGGCGCGTTCGTCGGCGCGTGCGGGAACGTGCGAGGGCCACCCGCGGATCCGCGCCGGGACGACGCTGAAGATCAAGGGGCTCGGACCCGAGTTCAACGGCAAGTACCGCGTCACGGCGGCGACCCATGCCTACGGCGGGCCGACCGGCTACACGACGACCTTCGAGGTGATGGGTCGGCTGCCGCGCGAGCTGCTCGACCTCGCGCAGACGACGACGAAGAACACCTGGGGCAAGTCGCTGGTGGTCGGCATCGTCACGAACAACGAGGACACCCGAGACAAGGCAAGAAAGTCGCTCGTGCGCGTGAAGTATCCCGACCCTCGACGGCGAGGAGAACGAAGGCGCCTGGGCCCGGGTTCTCGGCGTCGGGGCGGGCCACAGGATCGCGGCCAGATGATGCTCCCGCAGGTCGGCGACGAGGTGCTCGTCGGGTTCGAGCACGGCGATCCGCACAGGCCGTACGTCCTGGGCGCGCTCTGGAACGGCATGGACAAGCCGCAAAGGAGCACCTCAACCCGAAGGAACCGAAGGCGAGCATCCGGACGGCTCGTACGTGCTCCGCAGCCCCAAGCTCATCGACATGGAGGCGATCGACAACGTCGTGCATCAAGACCGACAAGGACATGACCGTCGAGGTCAAGGGCAAGTCGACGGAGACGGTCGAGAAGACCCAGGAGGTCACGGTCAAGCAGTCGTTCAAGCTCGACGCCGCCACCGAGCTCACCCTCAAGTGCGGCCAGGCCTCGATCGTCCTCAAGCAGGACGGGACGATCACGATCAAGGGCGGCAACGTCACCGTCGAAGGTCAGATCGGCGCGACGGTGAAAGGCACCAAGGTCGACGTCCAGGGCACGGGGCCGGTCACGGTCAAGGGCGCCACGGTGGCGATCAACTAAATGCTCCCTCCGGCAATGAGCCCATCGCTTTCGGCGGCCGCTGAGACTGCGCCATGCGTCGTCCTCAGTCACCCCGATGCTGCTCAGCATCGAGGCTCCCTGCGTCCTAGCCTGACTTGCTCATCGACCCCCGAAAGCGGGGGCGCATCACCGGAGGGAGCATGATGTCCGAGATCATCGGCACCGGTCTCGGCTTCCCGCTCCGCGTCGACCGCACGGGCGGAGTGGCCCTCGTCAGCGGCTCGGACGACATCAACGAGGCGATCATGCTGATCCTCTCGACCGCCCCGGGGAGCGCCCGATGCGGCCGAACTTCGGCTGCGGCATCCACGACTACGTCTTCGAGAGCGTCGACGCCTACGTGGTCGGCCGGCTCGAGCGCGAGATCCGGATCGCGATCGACCGCTGGGAGCCGCGGATCGAGATCCAGGAGATCACGGTCGACACGAGCGAGGCGGAAGCCGGCCGGCTTCCGATCGAGATCAAGTACGTCGTCAGCGCCACGAACGACCGCAGGAACCTCGTCTACCCCTTCTACGTCATCCCAGCGGAGGAGTGAGCGATGAGCTTCTTCCGTAACAAGACACGTGCTGCCGGGAAGGAACCCGCTAATGCCAAGGCTCCCCGAGATCGTCCTCGACGACCGCCAGTTCCAGGACCTCGTCAACGAGGCCCGCGTGCGCGTCGCGCGCCACTGTCCCGAGTGGACCGACCACAACGTCTCCGATCCCGGGATCACGCTGATCGAGCTGTTCGCCTGGTTGACGGAAACCCTCGTCTACCGTGTCAACCGCATTCCCGCGAAGCTCCACGTCGCACTGCTCGAGCTGCTCGGGATGCGCCTGCGGCCGCCGACGGCTGCGACGCACCGACATCCGCTTCCGGCTCGCGGCGCCGCCGGAGGGAGGACGTCGTCATCCCCGGTGGGGAGACCGAGGTCGCGACGCAGCGGCTCGGCCCCGAGGAGCCGGTCGTCTTCCAGACCGAGCAGGACTTCACCATCCCGGTCGCGCGTCCGACCGCCTACGCGGTCGAGCGCGACGGCAAGCCGAAGGACGTCGGGGTCGTACGGGGCGTCGCCAGCCCCAAGGGGCCGGATCAGCTGCCGTTCGCGTCGCCGCCGAAGGTCGGCGACGCGCTCTACCTGGCCTTCGACCAGCCGCTTGGCCGACTGCTGATGCAGGTCGACGTCGACTGCTCGCAGGCGAAGGGCGCGGGCGTCGACCCGGAGGACCCGCCGCTCCGCTGGGAGGTCTCGGCGGGGGACGGCCAGTGGGCCGAGGCCGAAGTCCTCGAGGATCGCACCGGCGGCTTCAACTACGGCAGCGGCGTCGTCGAGCTCCAGCTGCCGGACAGCAGCGCGCCGATGACCTTCGCGGGCTCGCGGGGCCACTGGCTGCGCTGTCGTCTCGATTCCGGGCCGCGCTCGGGCGCCGAGGCGATCAAGGGCAGCCAGTTCACGCACCCGCCCGAGATCTACTCGATCACCGCGGCTCCGATCGGGGCGTTGATCCAGGCGTCCGCCGCCGCGCGGGAGACCGGCGAGTCGCTCGGAGAGAGCGACGGCACGCCCGGCCAGTCGTTCGCGCTCCGGAACTTGCCGATGCTCGAGCCGATCCAGGGCGAGACGCTCGAGGTGCGCAACCCCGAGTCCGGCGACTGGGAGGCGTGGGACCGCGTGGAGTCGTTCGCGGAGAGCGGCCCCGATGACCTCCACTACACCCTCGACCTGGCCAACGGCGTCGTCGAGCTCGGCCCGGCGATCCGGGCGGCAGACGGCTCGTGGCTGCAGTTCGGCGCGGTGCCCGCAAGAGGGACGCCGCTGCGCTTCTCGCGTTACCGGCACGGCGGCGGCCGGCGCGGGAACGTGCTTCCGGGCACGCTGACCATCCTCCGCAGCGCGATCCCCGGCGTCGCCGCGGTCGAGAACCCGAGGCCGGCGCTCGGCGGCGTGGACGCCGAGATCGCTCGACGCCGCGCGCGAGCGGGCCGCGCTCGAGTTCCGGACGCGCCACCGCGCGGTCACCGCGTCGGACTTCGAGGTCCTGGCGCGCGAGGCGTCGCCCCGGGTCGCGCGGGCCGCCTGTGTCGCACCCCAGGACGGGGGCCCGGTCCGCGTCCACCTGCTGCCGCAGGTCGACCCGGCCGATCGCAAGCTGGCGATCGAGGAGCTCACGCCGACGGACGACCTCTTCGGCGAGGTGGCCGAGTACCTGGACGAGCGCCGGCTGATCGGGACGACGGTCGAGCTCGAGCCGATGAAGCTCCGCGGCATGAGCGTGGTGGTCAACATCCAGGCGGAGCCGCGCACGGACGTTGCTCGGATCGAGGAAGAGGTCTCGTACGCGCTGTACACGTACCTCAACCCGCTCGTCGGCGGCAGGCTCGACGGCGCCGGCGAGGGCTGGGAGCTCGGCCGCGCGCTGAACCAGGGCGAGCTCTACGGAATCGTGAACGCTGTCGGCGGGGTCGACTACGTCAAGATCCTGCGTGTCTACGAGACGGACATGCAGACGGGCAAGCAGGACGCGAAGCCCGCCGGCACGCACATCCAGCTCGAGCCGGACGAGACGATCGCCTCCGGCACGCACATCGTGAAGGCGGAGCACCGGGAGTACTGATGGCCGGGAACGGGCGGTACAGCACCTACGGAGGCGGCGCCCGCAAGCTCGGGACCGTCTCGCTGCGCGCGCTACGAGCGCTCCGTCAACGGCCACTCGCCCGCGGTCGCCTCCGAGCGCCGGTACCTCAGCCGCGGGCTGCCGGCGATCTACCAGGAGAACGACTTCGGCGTCCGCTTCGTCAGCGCGCTCGAGCCGCTGCTCGACCCGGTCGTGGCGCTCCTCGACTCGCTGCCCGCGCACGTCGATCCCGCGCTCGCGCCCGAGGACATGCTGGCGCTGCTTGCCCACTGGCTCGGGCTCGAGATGGACGAGGCGTGGCCGATCGCGAGCAAGCGGCAGCTCGTCAGCCGTGGCGACGAGCTCGCCCGCCGCCACGGCACGGCGGCGGGGCTCGAGCTGACGCTGAAGATCGCGTTCCCGGAACACCCGCTCCGCGTCGAGGACGCGGGAACGGTGACGTGGAAGGGCAAGAAGGAGGCCAAGAAGGCCGATCGCAGCGGCGCCGGCTTCGTCGTCTACTGCGACGCTCCGCTCGACGAGCACGAGCTCGGAGCGGTCTCGCGCTTGATTGAGCAGGTCAAACCCGTCAACGTGACGTACAAGTTGCGTGTGAAGGCCGCGAGGAGCACGGGTGGGTCGTAGATGGCGCGCGCCTGCCTGAAGTGCGGCCACGAGAACCCCGACGACGTCGACTTCTGCGAGCAGTGCGGGGAGTACGTCAGGTGGGAGCTTTCGGGCGTGCGCCAGGCCGTCCCGGCGCCGCCTCCTGCGCCTCCGCCGGCCGCGCCGCCGCCCGCGCAGACACCTCCTGAGGCACCGCCGGTCGCCGCGCCCGCTCCGCCGGCACAGGCACCGCCCCCGCCCGTCGAGCCTGCGCCCGCGCCGCCCCCCGAGGTAGCCCCGCCGGCCGCGGCCGACGGCGGTGCGTACGAGCCCGCTGCCGTCTCGTCGAGCGAGTACGCCGAGCCGAGCCGGAGCCGGAGCCCGACTCGGCGCAGATCACCCTGCGCCTCCCGGAGGACGACAGTGCGACCGGCGGCGAGGTGACGGCGCGGGTCGAGGCGGGCGGCGTCACCCACCTCGTCGCGCTGATCCGCAACAACAGCGGCATCGTCGACAACTACGACCTGCAGGTCGACGGGCTCCCGGACGGGTGGTGGTCGATCGCGCCGTCGACCGTGTACCTCGTCCCGTACGGCGCGGCCGGCGGCGAGTACGAGCAGGAGGTCATGGTCACGTTCAACCCACCGCGGGCCGCGGAGGCGGAGGCGCGCACGTGGCCGATCCGGGTCGTGGCCGTCTCGAAGGCGCACGGGGCGCGCGCGGGCCAGGCCACCGCCGCCGTCGACATCACGCCGTACCACGAGCTGGAGGCGGAGATGCGGCCCGAGCGCATGAGTGCGCGCAAGCGGGCCCAGTTCGCGATCGCGGTGCGCAACCGCGCGAACGCGCCCGTGGACGTGATGCTCGCCGGGATCGACCCCGACAACGCCATGCGCTTCTCCTTCCAGAAGCCGCGTTTCACGGTCGAGCCCGGCCGCCGCAACGGGTCGGCGATCATGGTCACCCCGCCGAAGCCCGCCTGGTTCGGCCGGCCGGTGCAGCGCCGCTTCGAGATCACCTCGACGGTGATCGGCTCCGAGACGGGCGCGCTGCCGAAGTCGGCGTTCCTGACCCAGAAGCCGTGGATTCCGTTCTGGGTGCTGCTCCTGCTCCCGCTGCTCCTGATCGCCGCGATCGCGGCGTACCTGCTCTGGCCGCGCCACTCGACCGTGCCCGTGCTCGCCGGCCTGGAGGTGATCGCGGCGGAGCAGGCGCTCGCCGACTCCGGCCTCATCCTCGGCAACCAGACGCAGCGGGCGACCGACGCCGCCAAGCCCGGCGTGGTGCTCGCGCAGAGCCCCGTGCCGGGAGAAGAGGTCGACGACGGGTCGGCGGTCTCGATCGTCGTCGCTACCGCCACAGGCCGGGCCGAGGTGCCCGACGTGCTCGGCAAGACGCTCGAAGAGGCGAACGAGCTGATCTCGAAAGCGGGCTTCACGATGGCACCGCCCACGCCGCCTCCGGGCGAGACGGACGTCGTGGCGAGCCAGATCCCGCTGGCCGGGAACGTCGAGGCGCAGACGACGCCGATCACGCTCGCGTTCAAGCCCGCGCCGGTCAAGGGCGGCGGCGGGCCGGGCGCGACCGGGACCGTGCCCGGCGGCGGTGGCGGCGGCGGTGGCGGCGGTGGAGGCGGCGGCGGGACGGGCGAGGCGAACATCGAGGTGCCCGACCTCGAAGGCGTCCCCCAGAAGGAGGCATTCGCGCAGCTGACCGAGCTCGGCCTCGTGCCCAAGGTGGTCGAGCAGGCCAGCGCGGAAGCGCCGGCGGGCGAGCTGATCCACCAGGATCCGGAGCACGGCACGAAGGTCAAGAAGGGCGCCGAGGTCACGCTCGTCTACTCGACCGGCGCCGCCGAGCTCGTTTACGACCAGGCCGGCAACATCTTCGTGGCGCCGGCGCTCGAGGGCGCGAAGGCGCGCCCGCTCGCCAACACCGAGGCGATCGAGGAGGAGCCGAATCTCAACGAGGCCGGCACGCTGCTCGCCTTCCGGAAGGGCACGGGCACGGCGGCCCAGATCTTCACGCTCGACCCCACCAAGCCGCTGTCGCTGAAGGCCGTCACGCCCGAGGGCTTCGACGACAACCGGCCGTCGTTCTCGCCCGACGGGAAGACGATCGCGTTCGTCCGTTCCAAGGTCGGCGACCCCGACCGCGACCTCTGCTTCGTGCCCGCAGGCGGCGGCAAGGTGTCGTGCATCGCCGACCCGAACCGGATCGTCACGCGCCCGACCTGGTCGCCGGACGGCCGCGTCGTCTTCGTCATCGGCCGCGCCACGAACGAGACCCAGGCCGAGCTGCTCCGGTACGCCACGAGCAAGCCGAACTCCGCGAACCAGGCGGACTGGACCGACCAGGGCTACGTGACCGACTCGCTCCACGGCCAGCGGGCGAACGACTTCGTCTACTACGCCGCCTACTCCCGCGACGGCAAGCAGCTCGCGTTCACCGCCAACTGGGGCAAGGACTTCTCGCACCTCTATATCGCTCCGATCAAGGACGGCGTGCCGGGCAAGGCGAAGGAGTACGTCGGGGTGCGCGGGTGCGACGTGTCCTGGCGGCCGGACGGCCTCGAGCTGGCGGTCGTCCAGCGGGGCGACAACTGCGAGAGCGACCAGGGCCAGATCACGCTGATCGACCCGAAGAAGCCGGCGGAGCAGCGAAGCCTGCGCCCGGGCGGCAGCCCCAGCTGGGCATCCGGCCCGCTCGGACAGAAGTAGTGCTGTGCCGAAGCTGCCGCCGGCAGGTCGCGAAAGGTGCGGCCTTCTGCTCGCTCTGCGGAGCGTCGACCGGTGAGAGGGCGCCGGCGGCGCTCGACGTCGTCCTTCCCGACGGCGCCCGGGTGGCGCTGACCGACACGCTGTCGATCGGTCGCGCTGCGGACAACGCGATCCAGCTCGACGACCGTTCGGTTTCCCGCCACCACGCCCGGGTGGTCGCCGGGCAGGAGGGCGTGTTCGTCGAGGACGCCGGCTCGACGCACGGCACGTTCCTCGACGGCCGCCCTGTGGGCGGCCGCACCCAGCTCCGCGACGGCGCCCGCGTCCACGTCGGCAACGTCGAGTTCCGGGTGGAGCGCCGGCGCGAGGAGAGCGAGGCCGGCCGAACCATCGTCGTCCGGCCGGGCGCGAGCCTGATGATCTCGGCCGTCGGCGCGAGCCAGCTCGACAAGTCCGCCACCGGCTTCGGGTTTCGCCCGAAGGTGCGCTCGGGCTGGGCGCTCAAGCGGCTCGAGGAGGGGGAGGGCTCGCGGCGCTGGGTGCTCAAGGACCTCACCGGCGACGGAGCGTTTGTGCGCATGGGCGACGCCGAGGCGGCCGTCTTCCGCCAGCTCGACGGCCAGCATTCGCTTCCGGAGCTGATCACCGACGCGGAGGTGCGCTTCGGGCCGGGCGGCGCCACCCGGCTGGCGCGGCTGCTCGCCGACCTGGGCGAGCGCGGCTGGCTCGAGGGGGTCGAGGGCGGGGCCTCGGTGGACGGCGGCGGGCGGCTCGCCCACGCGTTCAAGCCGCGCGAGTACGAGATCCGCGGGCTGGGCCGCCTCTTCGAGCGCATCTACCTCGGGGGCGGCTGGATCCTGTTCACTCGCGCGGCGCTCCTGATCATGGCCGCCGTCGGCATAGCCGGCCTGCTTGCGTTCGCCTACCTGATCGTGCGCCGCTACGGGACGCCGTTCGTGGTCGCCCAGCGGATCGGGATCGGGGCCGCGGTGTTCCTGTTCGGCCGCTTCCTCGTCGTCGCGCTGCACGAGCTCGCGCACGGGCTCGTCGTCAGCTCGTTCGGCCGGCGGGTCTCGCGCGCGGGCGTGAAGCTGATGCTCGTCTTCCCGTACGCGTTCGTCGACACCTCGGACGGCTGGTTCGAGCCGCGCCGGCGGCGCTTCGCGATCAGCGCGGCCGGGCCCGCGAGCGACCTGCTCGTCGGCGCGGTCTTCGCCCTCGGCGCCGCTTTCGTCAACGGGACGCTACGCGACGTCCTCTTCCAGCTCTCTTTCGCCGCGTACGTCGGCGCGTTCTCGAACCTCAACCCGCTGCTCGACCGCGACGGCTACCACATGCTCGTCGACTGGCTCGGAGAGCCCGGTCTGCGCAAGCGCGCGCGGGCGCACCTGGCCGCGGTGCTCTCGGGACGCGGGCGCGCCGGCGACGAGCCCCGCGCGCTGCTCATCTATGCCATTGCGGGGGTTGCGTGGACGATGGCCGCTGTGGCATTCGTCATAGTGATGTCGACGCGTTATTACGGAGTCCTGACTTCGCTGGCTCCTCCGGAGGTGGTGTGGGGCGTGTTCGGCGCCTTCTACCTGCTGATGTTCGTCCCAGTGCTCGTGATGGTGGGCCGGCCGCTGCTCGAGCGCGTACGTGGTCGTTCCGGGAGCGAGGGTGTCGTCGCCTGAGGAGACCAGGCAAGCCGCCGACCTGATCGAGCGGCTGCTGACGGACGCCAAGTTCCGTGCCGAATTCAGGCGCGATCCGGCGACAGCCTGCGAGCAGTTCGGCCTCGGCGAACTGGCCGAGGAGCTGCGCGGCGGAGGCGGGAGCGCCAAGGCCCTCTACACGCTCGAGTTGCGCCAGTCCATGTCCAGTCTCGCGGGCGTGCTCATGGCGGCAGCCGCCGAGGGCATCGGCGCGCTCGACCTCGTCGGCCTCGGCAGCAGCCCGGACAAGCAGGTGGCCGGGGTCGTCAACGAGGCGTTGAGCCGGCACAGCATCAAGGCGATCAGCCGCGCGCAGATGCAGGCGGTCGAGCACCACGACGGCGCCGGCGAAGGTGGGGGAGGTGCGCACCACGGCGCGCACGGGACGGCGGAGCACGACGATCACGGGGATCGCGCCGGCGAGCAGGCGGGCCACGAGCACGCCGAGCAGCCGAAGCCTGGCCACGAGCACGCCGAGCAGCCGAAGCCGGGCCACGAGCACGCCGAGCAGCCAAAGCCGGGCCACGAGCACGCCGACGGTCACGAGCACGCTCACGACCACGCCAAGCACGCCGGGCATCCGGAGCAGCACGCGCAGGCGAAGCCGGCCGCGAGCCCTGCCCACGAGGCGCACACCCCCAAGGCGAGCCTGGCTGCGACGCCTGCGGTCGCCCCGCCGGCCGAGCCCCATCACGGGGCGGCCGCCCCGGCACCGGCCGCCGAGCCGGAGCACGCGGCGCCGGCTCCCGAGCCGAAGCACGCGGCACCCGCGCCTGCGCACGAGGACCAGCACGCGGCAGCTGCGGCCGCCGAGGCTGCCGCGCCCGTCGCGCCCGCCGGCGGCGAGCTGGCCGCCCTGCTGGAGAACCCCAACCTCGATCTGCCCGCGGACGCCCGCGCAGACTTCGCCTCCGGCAAGGTCGACCCGCGGCTCGTCTCGATGCTCACGTCGCTGACCAAGGAGCACAAGATCGGCCTGTCCGTGGTGATGACCGGCCACGACCAGTACACCTCCGGCGGCTCCGTGTCGAACCATTTCGTCGGCCGCGGGCTCGACATCGCGAGCGTCGACGGCGAGATCGTCCGCCCGAACAGCATCGCCTCGCGCGAGCTCGCGGAGGCAGTCGCCGACCTGCCCGACTCGATCCGGCCCACCGAGGTGGGCACGCCGTGGCCGATCGGCGCCGATGGGTTCTTCACTGACGGCGGCCACCAGGACCACATCCACGTCGCGTTCGACGGTGAGGTGCCCGAGGGCTTCAGCTCCCCGGTTACCCCGGCAGCGTCGACACCGGTGGCAGCCGCAGCCGCTTCCGCGGCAGCGGGTCCCTCGGCGGCAGGTCCCGGCGACGCGCGCGCAAGCGGCGTCTTCGAGGCGGCCAACGGCAAGCAGGCGGGGTCGACCTTGTCCGCCGTGCCGGCCGTCGAGCAGCAGCCGGCGCCTGCCGCGCCTGCCGCGGCCGAAGCGGCGCCCGCTCCTGCCGCCCCGGTCGAGCCTTCGGCGGCGCCCGCGGCCGTCCCGCTCCCGGACGTGTCGGATGTGTATCCGGGAGACGAAGCGCCCAAGGAGCAGATCGCCGCCTGGATGGCGCGTCAGTCCCACAAGGCCGGCCTCCCCGCCGAGCTCCCGATCATGGCCGCCCTGGTGGAGTCACGCCTGTCCAACGTCGGCTACGGCGACGCCGACTCGGTGGGCTTCTTCCAGATGCGCACGTCGATCTGGGACCAGGGCGAGTACAAGGGCTACGGCGAGAAGCCGGAGCTCCAGCTGAAGTGGTTCCTCGACCACGCACTGCACGAGAAGCAGAAGCGGATCGAGCGCGGCGAGACCGCCTTCCTCAAGGACTCGAGCAAGTGGGGCGAGTGGATCGCCGACGTCGAGCGGCCCGCCGAGCAGTACCGCGGCCGCTACCAGGAGCGCCTGGCCGAGGCGCGGGAGCTGCTCTCCGGGGCGCAGGCCGGCGCGCCGCCCCCCGCGGCGGACGCCACGCTCGACGCGGTCACGGCGGGCGCCGAGCTCGATGCAGCGCCGCAGGCGAAGAAGGCCCTGGCGGTGGCGAAGGAGTACCTCGGCACCCCGTACCAGTGGGGCGGCGCCACGCCCGAGACCAACTTCGACTGCTCCGGCCTGATGCAGTGGTCGTACAAGCAGGTCGGGATCGACATCCCGCGCGTGACCTACGACCAGGTCAACGTCGGAGAGCAGATCGCCGCCGTGGACGACCTGGAAGCCGGCGACATGGTCTTCTTCAAGGACGCCAGCGGCGACATGCACCACGTGGGCATGTACATCGGGGAGCACAAGTTCATCCACGCGCCCCACACGGGCGACGTGGTCAAGGTTTCGAGCCTCGACGAGCCGTACTACGCCGGGCAGTTCGCCGGCGGCCGCAGGATGGTGGCCGCGGTGCCCGAGGCCGGCGCGGCCGTACAGGGCGTGGCCTCCCCCGCGGCCGGCGCGGCCGTTCAGGGCGTGGCCTCCCCCGCGGCACCCCAGATGCCCGCCCCCGAGCCCGAGAGCGGGGCAAGCGGCGTCTTCGCAGCGCCCGCCGCGGCACCGGCCCCAGGCGGCGCCCAGACGGTGGGCGCCATGCCGGTCGCGCAGCCGCAGCCTGCCGCCGCTCAGGCATTCGTCGACGCAGCCGTACCGTCGGTGCCGGCGGCGATCCCCGGTGCGCCGATCGCGCCCGTCGCTCCGGAGGACATGGCCAACACAAACGAGGGCGGCAAGCTCCACGCGTCCGAGTTCGACGTCCAGGACGCGGAGGGCGCGCCGGGCGCGGAGGGGAACCTCCACGCCGGCTACGACCTGTTCGCGAAGGCGGGCGCCCCGGTGCGCTCGCCGATCGAGGGCACGATCGTCGAGGTCAAGGCCTCACGGGGCAACAGCGGCCAGATCTTCGGAGGCACCGTCAAGGTGCAGGGCGCCGACGGCCGCGTCTGGGTGTTCCGCCACGTCGACCCGAAGGACGTGGTCGAGGGCGGCAAGGTCACGGCCGGCCAGGAGATCGCATCCGTCACCGAGTGGACGGGAGGCACCCACCACGCCCACATCGAGCTCTGGAAGACGTTGGACGGCGGTTACAACGTCTCCAACATGGACGACCCGTACGTCGAGCTGCAGAAGGCGTACGCGGGCGGCGGTACGGCGCTCCCGCCGGACGTCCACGAACCGGCGGCCCCGGCAGGGCACGAGGGCCACGAGGACCACGACCACGGCGGGGGCGGCGAGCTGGCGGCCGCCGGTCCTGCGGCGACCCCGTCGGCCGAGCTCGCGGCGCTGCTCGAGAACCCCAATCTCCAGCTGCCCGGGCCTGCCCGCGCCGACCTCGCCTCGGGACGAGTCGATCCGCGCCTCGTCTCGGTCCTCACGCAGCTCACGAAGGAGCACAAGGTCAGCCTGTCGGTGATCATCACCGGGCACGACCAGTACAGCTCGTCGGGCTCCGTCTCGAATCACTTCGTGGGCCGCGGGCTCGACATCGCAAGCGTGGACGGCGAGATCGTCCGCCCCAACAGCATCGCCTCGCGCGAGCTGGCCGAGGCCCTGACCGATCTGCCGGAGCCGATCAGGCCGACCGAGATCGGGACGCCGTGGTCGATCAACGCGCCCGGTTTCTTCACCGACGGCGGCCACCAGGACCACATCCACATCGCCTTCGACGGCGAGGCGCCCGAGGGGTTCGTCTCGCCGGTCACGCCCGCAGCCGCGCCCGCCGGGGCCGCTGCCGTTGCCGCGCCCGCGGCTCCGGTCGCACCGGCCGCTCCCGCCGCGCCGCAGATGCCGGCCCCCGAGGAGCCCGCCCCGCTCCAGAGCGGCGTCTACGCCGCGGCCGAGGAGCCCACGTCCTCCAACGGCGGCAACACCGTCCAGTTCATGCAGGCCGTCAAGCCCGAGGCGAAGGAGCAGGTGGACACCGCCCCCGAGACGGACCTCGACGCGGCCAAGCCGGAGGCGCCCGCAGCGGAAGCGATCGTGGTGGCCGCCGTCCCCGGCGGCTACCCGGGAGACGACGCGCCGAAGGAGCAGCTGGCGGCGTGGATGGCGGCCCGCGCCCAGGCGGCGGGCCTCCCGCCGGAGCTGCCGGTGATGGCGGCGCTCGTCGAGTCGCGGCTGTCGAACGTCAACTACGGCGACGCGGACTCGATCGGCTTCTTCCAGATGCGGACTTCTATCTGGGACCAGGGCGAGTACGCCGGCTACGGAAGCGATCCGGAGAAGCAGATCAAGTGGTTCATCGACCACGCCTTGCACGAGAAGCAGAAGCGGGTCGCCGACGGCTACACGAACTTCCTCACCGACGAGACGAAATGGGGCGACTGGGTCGCGGACGTCGAGCGGCCCGCAGAGCAGTACCGCGGCCGCTACCAGGAGCGGCTCGCCGAGGCGCGCGCGCTGCTCGCGAAGGGCGGCGCGACGACCTAGATCAGACCCTCGCGGACGGCGTGGGCGACCGCCTGCGAACGGGTGCGGGCGTTCAGCTTCGTGACCACGTCGTGGATCACGTTCTTGATCGTCCGCTCGCTGTAGCAGAGCTTCTGGGCAACCTCGCGGGTCGGGTGGCCGGCGGCGACGAGGCGCAACACCTCCTGCTCCCGGTCGGTGAGCCAGGAGAACGAGAGGCCGCGTGGCTCCAGCACTTCGCGCGAGACCCGCGAGATCCCGCGCAGGAGGTTGCCGAGGATCTCCGGAGTCATCACGCCCGCGCCGTTGGAGGCGCCGCGCACGCCGGTCTCGAGCGTCTCGGGCGTCAGCGTGTCCTTGCAGAGGTAGCCGACCGCGCCGGCCTGCACGGCGGCGAGCACGTCCTGCTCTTCGGAGCGGGACGAGCACACGACCACGGCCGCACCGGTCTTCTCCCTCACCTGGCGGATGAAGTCGCCGCCCCCGGGCACGTCCGGATCGACCAGGACGACCTCCGAGTTGGCGAGGCTGACGCTCGACCAGGCCTCGTGCACCGTGCCCGCCTCGCCGACGGCGTCCACGTCGGACATCCCCTGCAGGCACGAGGCGAGCCCGTGCCTGTAGATCGAATGGGCGTCGAGGATGAAGACGTTCACGTCGTTTCCTCCGCTGGGGATTGCTCTCTCTCCACCCGCCGGGCCGGAGCGAGCCAGAAGGAGCATACGACGTTCGGAGCCGTGCGGAAAGGGCCGGAGGCGCGCCTATGAAACGACCGCCGATTGCCCTAGACTCGGAGCGGTAGTCGCTTGGCCCAGGGGGTCCTCGAGTGTTGGAAGTACAGCGGACGGTCGGCCGGTACGAGATCTCGAAGGAACTCGGGCGCGGCGGCATGGCCGTGGTGTACCTCGCGCGCCAGACCGACCTGGACCGGAACGTCGCTCTCAAGGAGCTAGGCGCCTTCCACGCGTCCGATCCCGCGTTCGCCGAGCGCTTCCTGCGCGAGTCGCGCATCGCAGGATCGCTGAGCCACCCCAACATCGTGACCGTGCACGACTTCTTCGAGCACGAGGGCACTCCGTACATCTCGATGGAGTACATCGAGCGCGGGTCGCTGCGCCCCTACGTCGGGCAGCTCTCGCTCGCGCAGATCGCAGGCGTGCTCGAGGGGATGCTCGCCGGCCTCGCGCACGCGCACGCCGAGACGCAGGGCATCGTCCACCGCGACCTCAAGCCCGAGAACATCATGGTCACGCGCGAGGGCTCGGTGAAGATCGCCGACTTCGGGATCGCGAAGGCGTTGAACCAGGCCTCCGCGGGCCGCTTCCTGACCGCAACCGGCACGACCGTCGGGACGCCGACCTACATGGCGCCGGAGCAGGCGATGGCGAAGGACATCGGGCCCTGGACCGACCTCTATTCGGTCGGCGTGATGGCCTACGAGATGATGGCCGGACGGGTGCCGTTCCACGACACGGAAACGCCGATGGCGATCCTGCTGCGCCACGTCAACGAGCCGATCCCGTCACCGCGCTCGGTCAATCCCGACCTCGACCCGCAGCTCGCCGACTGGATCGAGCGGCTCCTGACCAAGGCGCCCGAGGATCGGGTCGGCGACTCCGAGGCCGCCTGGGAGGACCTCGAGGAGATCGTGATCGGGATCCTCGGGCCGCGCTGGCGCCGCGACGCGCGCCTGACCGACCACGTCGCCACCGGCGAGGTGGAGAAGCCGCTGACGCCGGCCCCCTTCCACGAAGAGCCTGAACCGCCCGCCGCTCCGACGGCCGCGGGGGAGACCGGCGACGACTTCCAGACCTACTACCACGGCCAGCAGCCCGGGCCGGGCGACGCCGCCACGGCCGCCGCCGCCACAGCGGCCGCAGCAGCGGCAGCCGCTGCCGCCGCCACGCCGCCCCCGGCCGAGGCGGCTCCGCCGCCCGCCGAGGCCGCGCCGCCCGCCGAGGACGGCTTCCAGACCTACATGCCCGGCAAGGCGCCCGAGCCGGAGGCGCCCGCACCGGTCGCCCCGGTCGACACGCCCGCGCCCGCTGCGGCCGCGCCGCCCCCCGCCGCAACCACACCGCCGCCTGCGCCGGCTGCGCCTCCACCCGCGGCCGCGACTCCGCCTCCGGTCGACGACGCCGCCGCCGGTCGAGACCCCGGCGGCAGTCGACACGCCGCCTCCCGCGCCGCCGGCTGCGCCCGTGGACACGCCTCCGCCGGTCGAGACCCCTCCGCCGGCGCCCCCGCCCGAGCCTCCGGCTGCGGTGACTCCGCCCCCGGCCCCGGCCGTGCAGCCGGAACCGGCACCCGAGGCCCAGCCGGCCTTCGCGGAGCCCATGGCCACGATGGCGCCCACCTCGGCGCCGCCCGCGACGAGCTTCGAGTGGCCCGTCCCCGGGACCGGGGAGAAGAAGTCGAAGACGCCGATGCTGATCGCGGCAGCGGTGATCGCGGTGCTCGCACTGGCCGGAGCGGGCTTCGTCCTGCTCAGTGGCGGCTCCGACGCCGATCCCGTGGCAGAGGCCGAGGCCACGCCGCCGCCCCCGCCCACGCCCACACCAACGCCGCCTCCGCCTCCCCCCGTCACGCCCGCCGCAGCGGTCGCCAGCGGTGTGACGATGAAGGCCCCCGGCTCGAACGTGCTCGCCTCGGTGCGCTTCACCGGCACACCGCTCGGCTCGAGCGCGATCGTGGTCACCGATGCGAACCTCTCCGACGGTCGCGCGATCGTCGAGGTGCGCCAGAAGGGGATCAAGAGCCAGGTCGGCCTCAACCGCCTGCAAGGGCTGACGGTGCGTGCGCGGCGAGGGGCGAACAGGATCGTGTTCACCCTGACCGCCAAGGCCAAGGCCTTCAGAAAGGTCACGGGCCGGCGCGACGGCACCGGCCGCATCGTCGTTCTGAGCGCTGCGAAGGCGCCGGTGCAGAAGGCGCCTCCACCTCCGCCGACGCCCTCCCCGACACCGACGCCGACCCCGCCGCCGAGCCCGTCACCGTCACCGACGCCGACCCCACCTCCACCTCCGCCGCCGCCCCCACCGCCGCCACCGCCGCCGCCTCCGCACGAGGACACGCCTCCGCCACCTCCGCACGAGGACTAGGCTCGCGTTCCCCAAGTGAGGCTCGGCAGACGCCTCTATGAAGGCGGGCGCAGCACGGCGAACTGGTCCGTGACCTCGAGCGAGCGCGACCGGAAGCGGTAGACCGAGGCGGGGCGGCCCCCGCTGCGACCCGGTGCGCGCCGCTCGCCGGTCTCCTCGAGCAGGCCGCGCCGAAGCAGGACCCGCTGCAGGTTCGTCGTCGAGACGTCGTGGCCGAGCGCAGCCGCGTAGAGGGCGCGCAGCTCGGAGAGCGCGAACTCGGCCGGAGCGAGCGCGAAGCCGACGTTCGTATAGGAGAGCTTGGCCCGCAGCCGGTCTCGGCCGGCGAGCACGAGCGCGCGGTGGTCGAAGGCGAGCTCCGGCAGCCGGGCGACGGCGTGCCAGGCAGTGTCCGCCGGTACCTCCGGATCGATGCCGTACGGGACGAGGCCGAGGTAGGCGGTGGCGAGCTCGCGCCTGCCGGGATGTCGCGCGGGGTCGCTCACCGTCACGAGCTGCTCCAGGTGTGCGACCTCGCGGACATCGACCTTCGCCGCGAGGTGGCGGCGGATCGAGCGCTCGAGCGTCTCGTCCGGACCGATCGCGCCTCCGGGCAGAGCCCACAGCCCCGCGAAGGGGTCTCGCGCGCGCTCCCACAGCAGCGCGCGGAGCTCCCCCTCGCGCACCTGGAGCACGACAGCGAGCACGCCGTGGAGGGCGGTCGTGGTAGTATCCACGGAGGTTTTAGCCTATCAGTCGAAAACCTCCGATGAGACGACTCACAGCCCTGCTCACGCTCCTTTGCACCGTCGCCGCACTTGCCGCTTGCGGCGGTGACGACGGCGACGACGAGGGCGCCGGCACGACGACTGCGACGACCTCGGAGCCGCAGCTGAAGGTCGGTCTCGTCACCGACCTCGGCCAGCTCAACGACCGCGGTTTCAACCAGCTGGCGTACGAGGGCCTCAAGCGGGCGGAACGCGACCTGGGGATCAAGGGCCGCGTGCTCCAGTCCGCCTCGGCCGCGGACTACATCCCGAACATGACCCGGCTCGCGCGCGAGCAGTACGACCTGATCATCGGCGTCGGGTTCGCCCAGGGCGACGCGATCGACACCGTGGCGAACCGGTTCCCCGACCGCAAGTTCGCGATCATCGACGTCGACCAGACCGCGCTCGAGCACAAGCCGAAGAACGTCGTCGGCCTGATCTTCAAGGAGCAGGAGGTGGGCTACCTCGCCGGCTACCTCGCTGCGCTCGCGGAGAAGCGGCGCCCGGGCCGGGATGTGATCGGCTCGGTGGGCGGCTTCAAGGAGCCCCCGGTCGACCGCTTCATCGCCGGCTACCAGGCCGGCGCGAAGCAGGCCGATCCCGGGATCACCGTGCTGAACGGCTACTCGTCCGACTGGGACGACCAGGCGAAGTGCAAGGAGCTGGCCCTGAACCAGATCGGGCGAGGCGCGGGCGTCGTCTTCCAGGTCGCCGGCGGCTGCGGGCTCGGCGCGCTCGACGCCACGCGCCAGCAGAAGGTCTGGGGGATCGGCGTCGACGCCGACCAGTCGTTTCTCGGCCCCCACGTGCTCACGAGCGCCCAGAAGAAGGTGGACGCCGCCGTCTTCGCCACGATCGAGTCGGTGCAGGACGGCTCCTGGCAGGGTGGTCGCAACGCGACCTTCGGGCTCGAGCAGAGCGGGGTCGGGCTCGGGACGATCAGCAAGCAGGTGCCCGCCGCCGACCGTGAGGCGCTGCAGACGGTCACGAAGCAGATCGTCGACGGCGAGATCGGGCCGATCCCGACCAAGGTCGACTAGGAGGGCTTCCAAACCCTCCTAGCCCGGACGGGTCGGCGGGGATTCGGGGATCTCGGCGACGAGCTCGC
The DNA here is from genome assembly GCA_963733845.1 of uncultured Actinomycetes bacterium. Classification (GTDB taxonomy): domain Bacteria; phylum Actinomycetota; class Thermoleophilia; order Gaiellales; family Gaiellaceae; genus DATFQE01. The sequence goes on along the minus strand of CAVTEM010000002.1, from coordinate 208,061 downwards.
GGGCGAGTCGATCGAGCATCGCCCTGACCTCGTCGTGCTTCTCCGGCTCCCAGCCGTCGAGCAGCTCGGCCAGCCCCTGCCGGCGCGCGTCGACGACGCGCGTGTAGGCGAGCCGGCCGGTCTCCGTCGAGGTGTCCGTCCTCGACGAGGCCGCGTGCGCGCAGCGAGGCGTGGGCCGGGGCCAGGTGCGGGTCGTCCAGGTCGACCGCCGTGCCTTCCCCGAGCCTCGTCAGCAACCAGAGCTCGGCCGGCTCGAGGTCGAGCGCCGCGCGTTCGGCCAGCCGCTCGTAGACCCGCCAGTGGTTCTCGCGGCGGGCGAGCGTCGCGACGATGCGAGCCAGCTCCGGCAGTGACTCCGCCTCGCGTGGCATCGCGAAGCTCTCGGCGACGCCCTCGGCGGCGGCGCTCTTGCGAAGCGGCACCTCGCGCAGCAGCCAGGTGAGCAGGAACCCGACGAACGAGATCCCCGCGGCGGCCGCGAACACCGGCCGCAGAGAGGCGGCGAACGCGCCGACGTAGTCCTCGTGAATCGCGGGCGGCAGCCGCTCCACCAGCTCAGGGCTGGCCGCGGCGGGCGGGCGGACGCCGGCTGGGAGCGCGCCGGCGAGGTGCACGGCGAGCCGGTTGGCGAAGATCGCGCCGAAGATCGACACACCGATCGAGCCGCCGACCTGCCGGAACAGCGTCGACCCCGAGGTGGCGACGCCGAGCAATTCGTAGGGCACCGCGTTCTGGGCCGCCAGCACGAGCACCTGCATGGTCATCCCGAGCCCGAGCCCGAGGATCAGCATGAACGTCGCGGTCTGCCAGGTCGGCATCGGCACGCTGATCCTGGAGAGCAGCAGCAGGGCAAGCGTCATCAGGGCCGTCCCGGCGATCGGGAACGGCTTGTAGCGCCCGAACCGGCTGATCAGCTGGCCGCTCCCGATCGACGTGACCAGCACTCCTGCCATCAAGGGCGTCAGCAGCAGGCCCGAGGAGGTCGGGCTGTGCCCCTTGACGATCTGCAGGTAGAGCGGCAGGTACGTGACCGCGCCGAACAGGGCCAGGCCGACGATGAAGCCGATCGCGCTGGTGACCGTGAAGATCCGGTTGCGGAAGAGCGTGAGCGGCAGGATCGGCTCTGCCGCCCTGCGCTCCACGAGCGCGAACGCGATCAGGAGCACGACGCCGAGCACGAGCAGCAGGGCGATCTGGCTCGAGCCCCAGTCCCAGGTCGTTCCGCCGAGGCTCGTGAAGAGCACGATTGCCGACAGACCGCCGGCGAGAAGCGACGCGCCGAGGTAGTCGATCTGGTGGCGGACGTGCACTGCGCGGGTGTGAAACGCGACGGCGATCACCGCCAGCGCCAGACCGCCGACCGGCAGGTTGACGTAGAAGATCCAGCGCCACGAGAGGTTGTCGACGAAGAAGCCGCCGAGCAGCGGCCCGATCACCGTGGAGACGCCGAAGACGGCGCCGAAGAACCCCTGGTACTTGCCACGCTCGCGCGGCGGGATGAGGTCGCCGATCACGGCCATGGTCGTGACGATCAGGCCGCCGCCGCCGATCCCCTGCAGCGCGCGGAACGCGATCAGCTCGAACATGCCCTGGGCGATCCCGCAGAGCGCCGACCCGACCAGGAAGATCACGATCGCCGTCTGCAGCACGATCTTCCGGCCGTACAGGTCGCCGAGCTTCCCGTAGAGCGGACCGACGACGGTCGAGGCGAGCAGATATGCCGTGACGACCCAGGAGAGATGCTCGATGCCGCCCAGGTCGCCGACGATCGTGGGCAGCGCGGTCGAAACGATCGTCTGGTCGAGCGACGCCAGCAGCAGCACCAGCAGCAGGGCGCCGAAGATCAGCCGGATGCGCGGAGCCGGCTCCTGGGGAGGCCGGGCCGTGGTCACCAATGTCGCTTAGCCGCCCGCAACGGCGACGATGACCCAGACCCCGACCTGTGCGTCGCTGCGAGGATGAGCAGCCCCACGGCGGGGAACGTACTGGCTCACCGAAGAGCGCGAAGGAGGAGCACTTGGCGAAGCTGACCGAGGCCCAGGCCCGCATGTTCCTGGAGCCCTACTACGCCGTCGCGACGACCGTCCGCGCGGACGGCTCGCCGCAGTCGACCGTGGTCTGGGTCGACTACGACGGCGAGAACGTCGTCTTCAACACGGCCGAGGGTCGCGCCAAGCCGCGCAACCTCCGAGCCAACCCGCAGGTGAGCGTGACCGTCGTCGACCCCGCCGACGGCTACCGCTGGATCTCAGTCGCCGGACCGGCCGAATTGAGCACGGAGGGCGCCGCCGAGCACATCAACGACCTCGCCAACAAGTACTGGGGCCGTGACTACGCGATCCCCGAGGGACAGCAGCGCCTGATCGTGCGAGTCAGGCCCGAGCGCGTGACCGCCTACGGGCTGGACTAGTGCCCTGCAGCATCACCTGAGAGGGCACTAGGCTTCATCCATGCGGGCGGCGCTCGCGACACTCGTCCTCATCGCTGCCGGCTGCGGCGGCAAGGACTCGCTCTCGCGGGCGGAGTGGGCGGCACAGGCAACCCGCGACCCCTGGCAAGCCCCCTCGCAGACGTGATCGTCTGCGACGTCGGTCCGCGGGACGGCCTCCAGAACGAGCCGGAAACGCTGGAGCCGGCCGTCCGTGCCGAGCTCGTCTCGCGGCTCGCCTCCGCGGGCCTGCCCCGCGTCGAGGCGGTCAGCTTCGTCCGCGACGACCGCGTGCCGCAGATGGCCGGGGCCGAGGCCGTGGCGGAGCGGCTCCCGCGCGGCGCCACCGAGCTCTCGGGCCTCGTCCTGAACGAGCGCGGCTACGAGCGCTTCCGCGAGACCGGTCTCGACCGCGTCAACCTCACGCTGGCGGCGACCGACTCTTTCAGCCGGCGGAATGCGAACGCCTCGCGCGCCGAGGCACTGGCCGAGGTCGCCCGGCTCCTGAGCCGCGCCACGGCGGACGGCATCCCGACGACCGTGACCGTCAGCGTCGCGTTCGGCTGCCCGTTCGAGGGCGCGGTCGAACCGGACGGCGTGCTGGAGCTCACCGGGCGTCTGGAGGGTGCGGGCGAGATCGTCCTCGCTGACACGATCGGCGTCGCGACGCCGAGCGCCGTGCGCGACCTGGTCGGCCGGGCGGTCGCGCAGGGTGGAACCGTCGGCTTCCACGGCCACAACACCCGCAACACCGGCTACGCCAACGCACTGGCCGCGGTCGAGTCGGGCGCCACCGTGCTCGACGCGTCGGTGGGCGGGATCGGAGGCTGCCCGTTCGCACCCCGGGCGACCGGCAACGTGGCGACCGAGGACATCGTCTACCTGCTCGAGGGCGAGGGCATCGCGACCGGCGTCGACCTGGACGCCCTCGTGGCCGTGTCCGAGTGGCTCAGCGGTGTGCTGGGCCGGACGCTTCCGGGCTACGTCTACCGCGCCGGGCCTGCGACCACGCCCGCCGCGAACAGCCGCTCGACCTCCTCGGGCGGGTAGCCCGCCTCCGCGAGGATCTCGGCTGTGTGCTCGCCCAGGCGGGGCGGTGGCGAGCGGTGCAGCAGCCGCTCGCCGTCGACCGACAGCGGCGGCGCGACCTCGACGAGGTCCGGCGCGTCGGGGTGGGGAAGGGGCTGGAGCAGTCCCAGTGCGCGGGTCTGCTCGGCCGTCGCCACCTGGCCGATGTCCTGGACCGGCGCCGCGGGCACGCCCGCCTCGGCCAGGCGCTCGAGCCATGTGGACACGTCCTCCTCGGCGAAGCGCGTTGCGAGCACGGCGACGAGCTGGTCGCGGTTCCGGACGCGGTCGGGGTTGGTCGCGAAGCGCGGGTCGTCAGGGAGGTCGAGCGCGTGCAGGAGCGATGCGAAGAGCCGGTCGTTCGGCGTGGCGACCATTAGCTCGCCGTCGCGCGCGGCGAACGCCTGGTAGGGAGCGATCAGCGGGAAGGCGGTGCCGTGCCTGCCCGGTGTCTCGCCGGTCGCGAGGTAGGCCATGACGTGGTACGGGACGAGGCTGACGCCGGTCTCGTAGAGCGAGAGGTCGAGCTCCCGCCCTTCGCCCTCGTGCAGGGCGGCGACGATCGCGAGGGCGGCCCAGACTCCCGTGCCCTGGTCGATCAGCGAGACGCCGACGCGCACAGGCGGCCCGTCTGCCTCGCCGGTCACGCTCATGATCCCTGTCTCGCCCTGGAGCAGCGGGTCGTAGCCGGGCCGGCCTGCCAGTGGGCCGGTCCGCCCGTAGCCGCTGATCGAGCAATAGACGAGCCGCGGGTTCCGCTCGCGGAGCGCTGCGTAGCCGAGCCCGCGACGCTCGGCGGTTCCGGGCCGCAGGCTCTGGATCACCGCATCCGACCGGCCCGCGAGCTCGAGCAGCGCAGCGAGACCGTCCGGATGCGTGAGGTCGACCGCCAGCGAGCGCTTGCCCGCGTTCGCGGACAGGAAGAGCATGCCGTCCTCGCCCCAGGTCGGCGGGCTCCAGCTCCGGGTCTCGTCGCCTCCGTCGGGCCGCTCGACCTTGATCACGTCGGCGCCGAGGACGCTCAGGATCTCGGCGCAGTACGGGCCGGCCAACGAGCTGGTGACGTCGAGCACCCGGATCCCGGCGAGCGGCTGGAACGGCATCGGGCGTATCTCTACCGCGCCCGGCCGCTCACGGGCGTTCAGAGCAGCGCGCGGGCGACCAGCACGATCGCCACGACCGCCGCGACGAGCAGCACGAGGAAGAGCAGCCCGACCAGGCTCAGCTGCACGAGCTTCCTCGAGGAGCCTTGCTTGCGGTCGAAGCCGGCCAGGATCTGCTCGTGGACGCGGCTCTCGATCTCCCGCGCGAGGTCGTCGGCGCTCGACCGGGGCGCGGTCGCCTTCGGCGCCGGGAACTCGGCGGTTTGCTCGTCGAGCGCCACCTGGTAGAGATGCTCGTGCTGGACGTCCTTCAGCCGGGCCTCGCCGAGATCGCGGATCGAGGCTCCGTCCGGCAGGTCGTTGCCGACGAGTGCGCGCGTGGTCTCGGAGAGCAGGATCTGGCCGCCGTGCCCTGCCGAGCAGATGCGGGCTGCGCGAACGACGTCCATGCCGACGTAGCCTTCGTCCCCGACCACGGGCTCGCCGGTGTGCAGGCCCATGCGGACTCGGACCTCGGTGCCGTCCGGCCACTCGTGCTCCGCGAGCGTGCGCTGGGCCGCGACGGCTCCGCGCACCGCCTCCCTGGCGCGCGTGAAGGAGAAGAAGAACGCGTCTCCCTGCGTGTCGACCTCCTGGCCGCCCGCGGCCTCGAGCTCGGAGCGCAGCAGTCGGCGGTGGTCGCGGTGGAGCTCTTCGTAGCGGTCGCCGAGCTGTTCGAGCAGCCGCGTCGACCCTTCGATGTCCGAGAAGAGGAAGGTGACGGTTCCGCCGGGGAGATGACTCACGATCGGTGGCTAGGGTAGACAGGGCTTCCGTGAACCGCCTGGCCGACCAGACGAGCCCCTACCTGCTCCAGCACGCGGACAACCCCGTGGACTGGTACCCGTGGGGGGAGGAGGCGTTCGAGCGCGCCCGGGCCGAGGACCGGCCGGTGCTGCTCTCCGTCGGCTACGCGGCCTGCCACTGGTGCCACGTGATGGAGCACGAGTCCTTCGAGGACGACGCGATCGCCGCGCTGATGAACGAACGCTTCGTCAACGTCAAGGTCGACCGGGAGGAACGGCCGGACGTGGACGCGCTCTACATGGACGCGGTCGTCGCGCTGACCGGCCACGGCGGCTGGCCGATGACCGTCTTCCTCACGCCGTCGGGCGAGCCCTTCTACGGCGGCACGTACTACCCGCCCGAGCCCCGCCACGGGCTGCCGAGTTTCCCCCAGGTCCTGGGAGCGGTCGCGGACGCGTATCGCGAGCAGCGGGCCACCGTCTCCGAGCAGGCGCGCGCGCTCGTCGCGGCCGTGCGCGCCGACGTGACGCCGTCCACCGACCCGCTCGCCGAGAGCCTCCTCCACGAGGCCGCCCGCGCCCTGCGACGGCAGTTCGACGCGGTCAACGGTGGTTTCGGCGGCGCGCCGAAGTTCCCGCCCTCGTCCGCGCTCGAGTTCCTGCTGCGCATGCATGCGCGCGGCGACGACGAGGCGTTGCCGATGGTGGCCAAGACCCTCGACGCGATGGCCGAGGGGGGCATGTACGACCTGGTGGGAGGCGGGTTCCACCGGTACGCGGTCGACGCGCGGTGGCTCGTGCCGCACTTCGAGAAGATGCTCTACGACAACGCCCTGCTGGCCGCGAACTACCTGCACGCCTGGGTGGTGACGGGGACCGAGCGCTACCGCCAGGTGGTCGAGGAGACGCTCGAGTACGTCCTGCGCGAGCTCGCCCTCCCCGACGGAGGCTTCGCGTCCTCACAGGACGCCGACACCGACGGCGTGGAGGGCCTGACGTTCACGTGGACGGCGGAGGAAGGCGTGCCCGAGGAGCTCCTACGGCCGTTCGAGCTCGGCCGCTCGGTGATCCGCGGCCGGGTCGAGCCGGAGCTGCGCGCGCGGCTCTTCGCCGAGCGCGAGCAGCGCCCCAAGCCGGCGCGCGACGACAAAGTCGTGGCCTCGTGGAACGGGCTGCTGCTCGCGGCGCTCGCCGAGGCGGGACGGAGGCTCGAGCGGGAGGACTGGCTGGAGGCGGCGCAGCGGCTTGCTGAGTTCCTGCTCGGGCCGCTCTCCGACGGGGAAGGGGGGCTGCACCGCACCTGGCGCGACGACCGCGCCGGCGCATCCGGGTTCCTCCCCGACTACGCGGACGTCGCCAACGGCCTGCTCGAGCTGCACGTCGCCACGGGTGAGCTGCGCTGGCTCGAGGAGGCGAACCGGCTGGCGCGGCTCGCGGTCGAGCTGTTCGCCGACGACGAGCGCGGCGGCTTCTTCCTCTCCGCCGGCGAGGAGCTCGTGGCGCGGCGGAAGGACCTCGAGGACCAGCCGACGCCGTCCGGGAACGCGATGCTGGCCTGGGTGCTGCTGCGGCTGGCGCGGATCTACGGCGACGAGGAGCTGACCGGCCGCGCGGTCTCCGTCTTCCGCCTGGTGCACGCAGCTGTCCCGCGCGCGCCTCTGGCCTTCGGGTGGGCGCTGTCGGCGCTCGACCTGCACTTCTCGCCGCCGCGCGAGCTCGCGATCGTGGGACCGCCCGCCAGCCCGGTCGCCCGCGCGGCGCTGGCGCCGTTCCAGCCGGGCACCGTGGCCGCGGTCGGCCCGGCGGAAGGCGTGCCGCTCCTCGAGGGCAAGGATCTGGTCGGCGGCCAGCCCGCCGTGTATGTCTGCGAGCGCTTTGCCTGCAGGGCGCCCGTCACCGATCCGGCGACGCTCGAGCTCGTCCCACGATCCGAACAGACGCCTAACAGCGGTCTAACACACCTTTCGTAGGGTCGGTCGCGTGAGAGGCCTGCTGCTGCTACTCGCAGTGGTGATCGGCGCCGGAGTCGCCGGATCGGCGGGAGCCGGTCCGACGCAGGCGCCCGCCCGGCCCAACGTGCTCGTCGTGATGACCGACGACCAGACGGTCGAGTCTCTTCGTGTGATGACGAACGTGCGCGCGCTGCTCGCCGGCGAGGGCACGACCTTCGCGAACAGCTTCGCGTCCTTCCCGCTCTGCTGCCCCTCGCGCTCCACGTTCCTCACGGGCCAGTACGCCCACAACCACACGGTCATGGGCAACGCGATGCCTACGGGCGGCTACGAGAAGCTCGACCACTCGAACACGATGCCCGTCTGGCTGCAACGCGCCGGCTACCGGACCGTGCACATCGGCAAGTACCTGAACGGCTACGGCCGGCGTTCTGCAACGGAGATCCCGCCCGGGTGGACCGAGTGGTACGGCTCGGTCGACCCCTCGACCTACCAGTTCTACAACTACACGCTGAACGAGAACGGGCGCACCGTGCGCTACGGCGCCGACCCCGCCTCCTACCAGGCCGACGTCTACACGCGGAAGGCCGTCGACGCGGTGCGGCGGCTCGCCCCAGGCGGGCCGTTCTTCCTCAACGTCGCGTACCTGGCGCCGCACAGCGGCGGGCCGCGCGAGACCGACGATCCGCGCAACCTCGCCACGCCCGTGCCCGCGCCGAGGCACCGCAACCGCTTCGCGGCGGAGCCGCTGCCGGTCACGCCGGCATTCAACGAGGCCGACGTCAGCGACAAGCCTTCCGGGATCCGCAGCCGGGGCCTGATCGGGCCGGCGCGCGTGGCGGCGATCACCGAGAACTATCGCCAGCGTCTCGAGTCGCTGCTCGCCGTCGACGAGGGCGTGGCCGAGCTCGTCGCCGCCCTACGGGCGACCGGCGAGCTGGACAACACGCTGATCGTGTTCACCGCCGACAACGGCTTCTTCCACGGCGAGCACCGCGTCCAGACGGGCAAGGTCCTGCACTACGAGCCCTCGACGCGCGTGCCTCTGATCCTGCGCGGGCCGGGGATCCCGCGCGGTGTGGTCCGGCGCCAGCTGGTCGCCAACATCGACGTCGCGCCGACGATCGTGTCGGCGGCCGGCGCGGTGCCGGGCCGGGCGATGGACGGGAGGCCGTTGCAGCCTTTCGCCGGCGACGGGCTGCTGTACTCGGCGCGCGACATCCTGCTCGAGACGCCGAGCTACCGGGCTTTGCGCTCGCCGCGGTACGTCTACGTCGAGCACTCCAACGGCGAGCAGGAGCTCTACGACCTGGCCACCGATCCGCACCAGCTCTCCAGCCTGCAGGCGAGCGCGGCCCACGCGCCGCTCAAGGCGCTGCTGGCGGCTCGGCTCGCACAGCTGCGCGGCTGCGCTGCGGGGGTGTGCCGCGTGGGCGCCGGCCTGTCCCTCCGCGTGCGTTACCTCCGCGGCCGCTCGCAGGGACGGGTCTGCGCCCGCTCCGCGGTCGCGATGCGGGTCGGCGGCGCGGGCGTCGGCGGCGTCTCGCGGGTCGACTTCTACGCGGGCAGCCGCCGCGTCGCGCAGGATCGCCGGCCGCCGTTCGCAAAGGCCGTCCCCCGCCGCTTCCTACGCTCCACGACCCGGGTGCGGGCGCTCGCGTTCCTGAAGGACGCGCGGCTCGCGACGCTGGACTGGCGCGTGCGCGCCTGCCCGTAGGCCGAGCCGCCTGGCGATAGGCTCCCGCCATGCGCCGGCGGGACGCCCTCGCCCTCGTCAATGCCCCGGTCGACGAGGTCTGCGCCGAGGCCCGCGCCCGGCGGCGGAGCCGCGTCGTCACCTACTCGCCGAAGGTCTTCATCCCGCTCACGAAGCTCTGCCGGGACGTCTGCCACTACTGCACCTTCGCGCGGCCGCCGCGGCGGGGCGAGCGCGCGTACCTGCGCGAGGAGGAAGTGCTCGCGATCGCGCGCGAGGGCGCCGCGGCCGGCTGCCACGAGGCGCTCTTCACCCTGGGCGACAAGCCCGAGCTCCGCTACCGAGCCGCGCGCGAGGAGCTCGCCGCGCTCGGTTGTACGACGACGCTCGAGTACCTCGCCCGCTGCGCGAAGCTCGTGCTCGACGAGACGGGACTGCTGCCGCACCTGAACCCCGGTGTGATGAGCCGCGAAGATCTCGCCGCGCTGCGGAAGGTCAGCGTCTCGCAGGGGATCATGCTCGAGACCGCCTCCGACCGCCTCTCACGCCGGGGCGGCCCGCACTTCGGCTCGCCCGACAAGCTCCCGGCCGCCCGCCTCGCCACGATCGACGCGGCCGGCGCCGAGCGCGTCCCCTTCACCACGGGCATCCTGATCGGCATCGGCGAGACGAGAGCCGAGCGGGTCGAGGCTCTGCTCGCGATCCGCGAGCTGCACGAGCGCCACGGCCACGTGCAGGAGGTGATCGTCCAGAACTTCCGCGCGAAGCCGGGGACGCGCATGGCCGACGCGCCCGAGCCCCCGCTCGACGAGCTGCTCTGGTCGGCTGCCGTGGCCCGGCTCGTGCTCCCGCCCGAGGTGCACGTGCAGGCGCCGCCGAACCTCAGCTACGACGACTTCCCGCGCCTGCTCGACGCAGGCATCGACGACTGGGGCGGGATCTCGCCCGTGACGATCGACCACGTCAACCCGGAGGCGCCGTGGCCCGAGGTCGAGCGGCTGGCCGCGGCGACCCGCGCCGCCGGGCTGGAGCTGGCGCCGCGGCTGGCGGCCTACCCGGAGTTCCTGGGCGGCGAGTGGGTCGACCCGGCCGTGCTCCCCGCGGCGCTCAGGCGCGCCGACGCCGACGGCCTCGGCCGCGAGGACGGCTGGGCGGCAGGGGCTCAGACCGAAATTCCCTTCACGCCGCGCGACGCCCTCCCGGTGGACAGCCGGGACGAGCTGGGCGAGGAGGAGATCGTCCGGCTCTTCTCGGCGCGCGGGGAGGAACTCCACCGGGTTCTGGCAGCCGCGGACGCGCTGCGGCGCGAGGTCTGCGGCGACGAGGTCACGTACGTCGTCACGCGCAATGTCAACTACACCAACGTCTGCTACTTCCGCTGCGGTTTCTGCGCGTTCTCGAAGGGAAAGCTCGCCGAGGACCTGCGCGGGAAGCCGTACCTCGTACCGGTCGAGGAGATCGCACGCCGTGCGGAGGAAGCCTGGGAGCGCGGAGCCGTGGAGATCTGCCTGCAGGGCGGGATCCATCCCGCGTTCACGGGCGACACCTACATCGAGATCTGCGAGGCGGTCAAGGCGGCGGTGCCCGGCCTGCACGTGCACGCGTTCTCCGCGCTCGAGGTCTGGCAGGGTGCAGCCACGCTCGGCCTCGACCTGGACGTCTACCTGGCCAGGCTGCGGGACGCCGGACTGGCCTCGCTCCCGGGCACCGCGGCCGAGATCCTCGACGACGAGGTGCGCGCCGTCATCTGCCCGGACAAGGTCACGACCGCGCAGTGGCTGTCCGTGCACGCGGCCGCGCACGAGGCGGGCCTGCGCTCCACGACGACGATCATGTTCGGCCACGTCGAGGGGCCGCGCTCGTGGGCCCGCCACCTGCTCGAGCTGCGCGAGCAGCAGCGGAGAAGCGGCGGCTTCACCGAGTTCGTGCCGCTGCCGTTCGTGCACATGGAGGCGCCGATCTACCTGCGAGGCGGGGCGCGGCCGGGCCCGACCTTCCGCGAGGCGCTCCTGATCCACGCGGTCGGCAGGCTCGCGCTGCACCCGTGGATCACGAACGTCCAGGCCTCGTGGGTGAAGCTGGGCCTCGAAGGCGCGCAGGAGGTTCTGCGGTCCGGCGCCAACGACCTGGGTGGGACGCTCATGAACGAGTCGATCTCCCGCGCGGCCGGCGCCAGCCACGGGCAGGAGGCTCCACCCGAGGTGCTCGAGGCGGCGATCCGCGCGCTGGGCCGCACCCCGCGGCAGCGGACGACGCTCTACGGCGAGCCGCCCGCGGAGCAGATCGAGCGCTCGTTCGGCGCTCCACCGCTCGCGGAACCGCTCAACCCGAGCGTCAACGACGCGGGCTTGAAGGCGCCGCCGCGGCTCGTCCGGCCGGGGCTGATCGCAGCGAGACCGACCGTCGATCCGGGTTGACCGGCCGCGCCGCCGTCTGCACACTGCCACCGTGAGCACTCTGAGTGGGCTCGGCGGCGACGTCGAGCGCGCGCTGGACGACATCAACGTGCCGAGCTACGCGATCGACGCCGCCGGCGTCATCCGCTGGGTGAATCCTGCCGCCCGGCGGCTCGTCGGTGACGTGCGCGGCCGCCAGTTCACCTCGGTGGTGGCGCCCGAAGACTCGCGCCGCGCGCGCGAGTCGTTCCTCCGCAAGATCACCGGCGCGGACGCTTCGACCGAAGCGGAAGCCGTCCTGATCGACTCCGCCGGCGACCGGCACGCGGTCGAGATCAGTTCGGTACCGCTCGTCCAGGGCGGCCGGGTGATCGGCGTCTTCGGGCAGCTGCTCCACGACGAGCCCGCCGAGGTGCCGGCTCATCCTCAGCTGACCGCGCGCCAGTCCGAGGTTCTGCGCATGCTCGACCAGGGCCGCTCGACGAAGCAGATCGCCGAGGAGCTGCACCTCAGTCCGGAGACGGTCCGGAACCACGTGCGCCACGTCCTGCGTGCGCTTGGCGTGCACTCCAGGCTGGAGGCGGTTGCACGCGCACGGCACGAGCACCTGCCTCTGCAGTAGCGCTTGCAATTTGACCCGAATGGGTCATACGAGCCGCGCGCGATGACGCTTTCCTGTCGGGCATGGAAACGGATGCCGCCATGTCGCTCTCTGTCGTGTTCGAGCTCCCAGGCCTTGCGGAGGCCGACAGCCTGTCGCTCGGCGTCGGCGTCAGCGCCATGGACTCGGTCACCACCTGCGGCGACAGATGGCTCGTCGAGGTCATGCTCCCCCCTGAAGCCCCCCACCTCGCGCTGATCCTCCGCCGTGCGGAGGCTTGGCTCGCAGCCAGCGGCATGCGCGGCGTCTGGTTCCAGCTCGACGGCCGCTACTACCTCCTGCGCCCCGAGCACGACCTCGCGCCGGCCCTGCCCGCCGTCGCCGTCGCGGCCGCCTAGGCCTCCAGCTAGGCCTCGAGCGCCAGCAGATCGTCCAGGGTCTCGCGCCGGCGGATGAGGCGCGCGTCTCCGTCTGCGACGAGCACTGCGGCGGGCCTGGGGACGACGTTGTAGTTCGAGCTCATGGCGAGCGTGTAGGCGCCGCTCGCCGGGACGGCGAGGAGGTCGCCGCGGCGCGGCTCGGGTAGCTCCGCCCGCGCGACGAGGACCTCCTCCTCGCAATGTCGGCCGGTGATCGAGTACGCGCGCGCCGGCGGCTCGTCGGCCCGGTTCGCGAGCAGCGCCGTGTAGCGCGCGCCGTAGAGCATCGGACGCGGGTTGTCCGACATCCCCCCGTCCACGGCGACGATGTGGGCGGTCTCGCTCGCCGCTTTGACCGAGCCGACGCGGTACAGGGCCACGCCCGCGCGGCCGACGAGCGAGCGCCCGGGTTCGAGCACCACCTGCGGGAGCGGCAGCCCGTGCAGCTCGAAGCCGCGCTCGAGGCGCCCGAGGAGCTCGCCCACGAACTCCTCGACGGACGGGGCCTGCTCGTCCGGAACGTGCCGCACGCCGAGCCCACCGCCGACGTCGACCACGGACGGCGTCCAGTCGAGCTCGGAGCGGCACGAGGCGGCGAACGCGGCGAGCCAGTCCACCGTCATCCCCGCGGCGGTCGCGTCGAGGAGCTGGGAGCCGACGTGGACGTGCAGGCCCGCGACGTCGAGGCCGGCCTCCCGGGCCTGCTGGACGGCGCTGCGTGCGGCGGCGGGCGGCAGCCCGAACTTGGAGCCGTGGTGGCCCGTGCGGATCGACTCGTGGGTGTCCGCCTCGATCCCCGAGGTGACGCGTACCAGCACGCGCCGGACGCCGGCTGCCGCCGCCCGCTCGATCTCGTCGAGCGCATCGAGCACGACCAGGCCGGCTCCCGCTTCCGCGGCGGCGCGCAGCTCGTCGTCGCCCTTGTTGTTGCCGTGGACGACGAGCCGCTCGCCGGGAAGCCCGGCCCGCACCGCGAGCGTCAGCTCGCCCAGCGTGGACACGTCCGCACCCAGTCCCTCCTCGGCGAAGAGGCGCAAGAGCGCCAGGTTGGGGAACGCCTTGGTGCCGTAGGCGACGAGCGCGCTCGGCGCCGTGCGCCGGTACGCGCGGGCCTGGGTCTGGAGCGTCGCCTCGCAGTAGACGAACAGCGGCGTGCCGAACTCCTCGGCGAGGGCGCCGGCCCGCACGCCGCCGAGCGCGAGCTCGCCGTCCTCGGTCTCCGCGGTCTCGGGCAGCAGGTCGAGCATCCCAGGAGGGTACGGTGCGGACGTGCGTGCGAGCTTCCTCCTGTCGCTGCCCGAGCGCGCGATCCGCTCGCTGGTTGCCGGCCTCGCCGGCGCGATCCACGAGTCCGCGCAGGTCCTGCTGCCGCGGTTCGTCCGTCAGTCGAGGCTGTACGAGGCGAGCGCGAAGAACCTGCTGCGCATCTCGATCGAGCTCGTCGGCGCCGTCGAGGGGACGTCGAGCGCCGAGCCCGACGCTCCCGCGCCCAAGGAGCTGGCGCTCCGCAAGGGAGCCGGCAACGTGGTGGAGGTCAGCTCGATCGCGGCGTTCGGCTTCTCGCCGCTGTGGCTGCTCGCGGCGGCGAGCGACGTCGCGCACGGGTCGCGCGTGTACCTCGCGGCGCTCACCGACGAGCTGAAGGCGGCGAGCGTGCTGCGGCCGGAAGCGGAGTTCAGTTCGGTGGACGAGCTGCTGGGGGCGTTCGAGGGCGGCTCGGGCACCGCCGCTCGCCTGATCGACATCCCGCCGCTCGAGCTGGCCGAGCTACGGCGGTCGTTCGCCGAGCTGCGAGACCATGCGGGCGACCTGCCGGGCCCGGACGAGCTGGCCGCCCTGTACCGCGGGCTGCGGCAGCAGTCCCGGCGCGAGGAACGCTCCCTGCTCGCGGTCTCGCAGGGCATCGGGCTCGCGTTTCTGCTCTCCGCCCGCAACGTCTCGCGCGACGAGCTCGCCGTGCCCTACGCCGAGGACTGGAAGCCGCTGCGTGACGAGGGATTCGGCGCCTACGCAAAGCGGGTCTCGGGGCCGTACGGCCGCGCGATCGCGGGCCACTTCGACTCCGCCCGGCAGACGTGGACCGAGCGCGGCCTGGACAAAGTCAGCCGCGTTCGGCGCGGCGCCTGAGCGCGATCCCGGTCAGCAGCTCGCGCACGGTGCGCTCGGCGACCAGCGCGGTCGGGTCGAGCGAGCCGATCTGCTGCGGGCACACCTCCACGACCTCGGCGCCGACCAGCTCCAGCTGCTCCGCCACCGTGCGCACCGCCCAGAGCAGGTCGACCGGGGTCATCCCGCCGGGCTCGGGCGTCCCGGTGCCCGGGGCGAAGCCCGGGTCGAGCACGTCGACGTCCACCGTCAGGTACGCGGGCCCGGCGCCCACGATCTCGACCGTTCGCCGGACGACTTCGCGGATCCCGAGATCGCGGACGTCGTGCATGAACAGCGCCCTGATCCCGCGCTCGGACTGCCAGGCAAACTCGCGCTCGCCGGGCCAGTAGCCGCGCAACCCGATCTGCACGTAGCGCGTCGGGTCGACCAGCCCGGCCTCGACGAGCCGGTACATCGGCGTCCCGTGCGAGACCTCGACGCCGAAGACCTCTGTGCCCGTGTCCGTGTGCGTGTCGAAGTGCACGAGCCCGAGGGGGCCGTGCTTGGCGGCGCAGGCCCGGATGTCGGGCTCGGCGATCGAATGGTCGCCGCCGAGCACGACCGGCAGCGCGCCGGCTGCGAGCACGTCGCCCACGAGCGCCTCGATCTCGGCGTGCGAGCGGGCGGGGTCGGCCGGCATGACGGCCGCGTCCCCGAAGTCGACGATCCGCAGGAGCTCGAACGCGTCGATCCCCGCTTCCAGGTGCGGCCCGGGAGGGCAGCTCGCCGCGCGGATCGCTCGCGGGCCGAAGCGCGCGCCCGGGCGGTCGGAGACGAGGTCGTCGGTGGGCGCGCCCACGATCGCCACGTCGATGCCCGCCAGCTCGGCGGGATCCTGCGTGTAGGGCGCTCCGCCGAAGGTGAGCAGGCCGGCGTAGTCGGGCTTCTCGCCGTGCTCGCGCCAGCGCTCGAGCGGGTCGATCAGGGCTCTACCACCAGCCCTGCTCGGTGATCGCGTCGCCCGGCCCGGTGTTGGGGGCGCCGACGAGCACGAACTCGGCTCCTTCCGGCCCGGCCTCCAAACCGCGGGTCGTGTCCTTCGACATGCGCACTGCAGTCCACGGCTCGAGGTCGTAGACCTCGTCCTCGAGCTTGATCCGGGCGCTGCCCGAGACGAGCATGTAGACCTCCTCCTGCACCTTGTGGCGGTGCCCGAAGGGGATCCGGAAGTTCGGTGCGATCCGCAGATAGGTCACGCCGCAGTTCTCGCACCCGAGGTCGACGCGCATGAAGCGCGCCTCCATCTTGCCCTCGAGCCCGAAGTTGGGGCCCTGGTCGTCGACCTCCGAGACCTTCAGCACCGTGTAGTCGGCCATTGGCT
The DNA here is from genome assembly GCA_963733845.1 of uncultured Actinomycetes bacterium. Lineage (GTDB taxonomy): Bacteria > Actinomycetota > Thermoleophilia > Gaiellales > Gaiellaceae > DATFQE01. The sequence continues at coordinate 192,144 of CAVTEM010000002.1, read as the reverse complement.
CTCCTCCTAGCGTCGGGGTGACGGCGACGGTACAGCTTGCTACAGTCACATTCGAGATGAAGGGACAGCTTCTCGGGTAGCGCAGGGAGCGACCGCGGCGACCGCCGCGCCAGCTCTCCACGGCCTCTCTGACGAGAGGCTTTTTCGTTTCTGGAGGCAGGAAATGGAGCGATACGACCCACAGGCGATCGAGGCGAAGTGGCAGCGGATCTGGGCCGAGGAGAACGCCTTCCACGTGCCCAACCCCGACCCCGCGGAGATCGAGAGCCGCGCGCGCAAGAAGACGTACGTGCTCGAGATGCTGCCCTACCCCTCCGGCGAGCTGCACATGGGGCACGTCCGGAACTACATGCTCGGCGAGGTCGTTGCCCACTTCCGCCGCCGCCACGGCTATGCCGTCATGCGGCCGATGGGCTACGACGCGTTCGGCCTGCCTGCGGAGAACGCGGCGATCAAGGAGGGGCGCCATCCGCGTGAGGTGACCGAGCGGAACATCGTCTCGATCCGGCGGCAGATGGAGCGGATGGGCTGGGCGATCGACTGGGACCGCGTGCTGACCACGCACGAGCCCGAGTACTACCGCTGGACGCAGTGGCTGTTCCTGCGCTTCTTCGAGCGCGACCTGGCGTACCGCAAGGAGGCGCCGGTCAAGTGGTGCCCGAACGACCAGACCGTGCTGGCCAACGAGCAGGTGATCGACGGCCGCTGCGAGCGCTGCGGCGCCGAGGTCGAGGCGCGCAACCTGGAGCAGTGGTTCTTCCGCATCACCGCGTACGCGGACGAGCTGCTGCAGGAGATGGAGCTGCTGGAGTCCTGGCCCGAGCGCGTCCTGATCATGCAGCGCAACTGGATCGGTCGCTCCGAGGGCGCCGACCTGCTGTTCCGCGTCGAGGAGATCGACCGCGACATCGAGGTGTTCACCACCCGCCCGGACACGCTGTTCGGCGCCACGTTCTTCGTCGTCGCTCCCGAGCACCCGCTGGTGCCCGAGCTGGTGCGCGGGACGCCGCACGAGGAGGAGGTGCTCGACTATGCAAAGCACGCCGCTGCGCGCACGACCGTCGAGCGCGAGGAGAAGGAGCGCGACGGCGTCTTCACGGGCCGCTTCGCGACCAACCCGGCCGACGAGTCGCGGATCCCGATCTGGGTCGCCGACTACGTGCTGATGGAGTACGGCACCGGCGCGATCATGGGCGTCCCCGCGCACGACCAGCGGGACTTCGAGTTCGCGCAGCGGTACGAGCTGCCCGTCAAGGTCGTCGTCGTGCCGGCCGACGGCGAGGTCGAGGAAGGCGCCGCGTTCGTCGGACCACACCGCCGACGAGGTGCTGGTCAACTCGGCGCAGTTCAGCGGCATGCCGAGCCCGAAGGCGAAGAAGGCGATCGTCGAGTGGCTCGAGCAGCGGCAGCGCGCCCGGCCGGCGATCCACTTCCGCCTGCGCGACTGGCTGCTGTCACGCGCAGCGCTACTGGGGCGCGCCGATCCCGATCGTCCATTGCGACGGTTGCGGCATCGTGGCAGTGCCGGACGAGGAGCTGCCGGTGCTGCTGCCCGAGGTCGAGGAGTACCTGCCGAAGGGCCGCTCGCCGCTGGCGGCGGCGGAGGACTGGGTGCGCACGACCGTGCCCCAAGTGCGGCGGAGAAGCGCGTCGCGAGACGGACACGATGGACACGTTCGTCGACTCCTCCTGGTACTTCATCCGCTACGCGGACGCGCACAACGACGACGCTGCCATGGGACCGCGCGATCGCGGACTACTGGCTGCCGGTCAACCAGTACATCGGCGGGATCGAGCACGCGATCCTCCACCTGCTCTACGCGCGCTTCTTCACGAAGGTGCTGAACGACATCGACCTGGTCGGCTTCCGCGAGCCGTTCGCGCGCCTGTTCACGCAGGGGATGCTGCACTACCGCGGCGCGAAGATGTCCAAGTCGAAGGGGAACGTCATCGTCCCCGACGACTACATCGAGCGCTTCGGGGCCGACGCCTGCCGCATCTACCTGATGTTCATCGGGCCGGTCGAGCAGGACGCCGAGTGGCAGGACGAGGGCTTCGAGGGGATGGTCCGGTTCCTGAACCGCCTCTGGCGGGTCGTCATGGAGCAGATGGACAAGCCGGCCGGCCCGCCGCCCGACACGCCCCTGGCGCGCAAGGCGCACAAGACGATCGCCAAGGTGACCGACGACATCGGCCGCCGCTTCGCCCTGAACACGCCGATCGCGGCCGTGATGGAGCTGGTGAACGACATCTCGCGCGACCCGGACGACCCGGCGGCCCGGTTCGCGGCCGAGACCGCGGTCTCGCTGATCCAGCCGTACGCGGCCCACATCTCCGAGGAGCTGTGGGAGCGGTTCGGCTACGAGCGCCTGTGGGAGCACCCCTGGCCGGAGGCCGACCCCGCGCTGCTGGCGATGGAGACCTTCGAGCTGGTCGTGCAGGTGAACGGCCGGGTCCGCGACCGGATCGAGATGCCGGTCGAAGCGTCGGAGGACGAGCTCGTCGCGCGGGCCCGCGAGCTGCCCAAGGTGCAGGCCCACCTGGACGGCAAGGAGATCCGCCAGACGATCGTGGTTCCGCGCAAGCTCGTGAACCTCGTCGTGGGCTAAGCGCGTTCGAGCACTCGCTGGGTTGCGCCGCGCCTGAGCGCCCGTGCGCCGAGCCAGCCGAGGATCGCCAGGGCGATGAACGGGGCGCCCGCGATCAGGACGAACAGCAGCACGCCGAGCTCGGCCGCGAGGATGCCGATCGCGTCGTCGAGCGTGCTGCGCAGCTCGCTCGGCGGCGGCGCGGGCTCGTTGCTCTTCTCCGTCGTGAAGGCGAGGTCGAGCTTCGCGAAGCGGCTCTGGCGCAGGACGGCGGCGCGCTTGCCTGGTCGCGTTGGCCAGCCCGCGCTTCGCCTGGACGAGCCGCGCCTCGAGCCGGTCGCGCTCTGTCTCGCCGAGCGTCGGGTCCTGGAGCTCGGCCTCGAGCTTGGCGATCCGGTCGCGCCGCCGCTGGATGTCCTGGGTGATCCGGTCGATCCGGCCCTGCACGTCGACGATCTCCGTCTGTTGCTCGAGGATCGTCCCGAGCTGTGAGAAGCGGGCGACAGCGGTCTGAACGCGGCCGACAGGCACGCGCACGGCAAGGGTCGCCTCGCCGTCCTTCGCGCCGCTCGTGCCGTAGTCGACGTAGGTGACGTAGCCGCCGAGCGCGCGGGTGGAGCGGATCGCGCTCTGCACGGCCTCCGACAGCTCGTCGGGATCGTCGACGTGAAGCTTGATGCTCGCGGAGTAGTCCTGGGCGCGGTTCGCCGAGGGCAGCGGCGCGGCGCCGGCGCGTGACGACGTGCCGGTGTCCTTGCCGGCTGCGGCCGGCGGCGGAGGCGGAGCGGCCTGCGGTGACGCGAGCCGTTCCTGGAGGTCGCCGGAGCCCGTCGAGTCCTCTGCGGCAGTCGGCGGGAGCAGAGGCTGGCCGCCGAGCGGCTTCCACGCTCGCCTGGGGCGCGGGCGAGCTCGACGAGGTCTCGTCGCCCGCACCGTCTCGGGCGATACCGACCACGGCCGGGATCGCCACTGCGACGACGAGCGCCGCCGCGGCGATCGCGCCGACGCGTGCGAACGAGAGGCGGTTGCCACCGAACCGGGCTCGGCGTGGTCGCGGTTCGACCCGTGCCTCCTCCGCGGCGAGCGCCCGGATCCGCTCGCGCAGCTCCGCCGGCGCCTCCGGGACCTGCTCGCGCATCTCCGCAAGTGCCGTGCCGAGCCGGCTGTCGTCCTCGCCGCGCAGGAGAGCCTCGAGCTTTTCGTCGTTCCTTGCGATCAGACCAGCGCATCGATATCCACCTTCTCCTCGAGCTTCTTCAGCGCACGGCCCAGCCTCATCGCGCAGGCCGTGCGCCCGATTCCCATTACCCGTGCCGCCGCCTCGCCGTCCAGCTCCAGGATCACGCGCAGTGCGATCACTTCGCGGTCGGCCGCCGAGAGCTCCTTCAGCGCCTTGCGCAGCGGCGGCGACAGCGAGGCGAACGGGTCGCGCTCCTCGCTCGTCGGCTCCGTGGCGGCGTACGCCTCCTCGCGCTTGCGACGCCGCTGCTCCGAGCGGAAGTGGTCGAGCGCGGCGCTGCGGGCGATCTGGCAGAGCCAGGTACGGGCGCTCCCGCGCCGCTCGTCGAAGCGACCCCAGGCGTTCAACGCCCGGGTGAAGGTCTCTTGGGTGAGGTCGTCGGCTGTGTTCACGTCTTTGGTCAGGTAGACGAGAAAGCGGTAGACGGCATCGAGGTGCTCCTCGGCCACGGACGCGAAGCTCCGCCTCTCGGCGTCGAGCCGTCGGCGAGTCACTGACCACGAGGGCGTCACTGCGTTCACGCACCTCCTCTACGTCGCAACGCTACTTCGCCGTCACACGCCGGCACACATTCGGCACGAAGGCGTCACCCACCTGTGCGCTTTCTCTCGCCACGATCGGCGACATGGGCTGGCCTCCGCTCTCACGCCGTCGCGCGCTCGCCGGCGCGCTTCTCCTCGTCGCCGCGCTTGCAGTCGGCGGCCGCTACGTGGTGGGCGCAGGCACGTCCTCGAGCGCTGCGCCGGTCGAGCGGCCGCTCGAGGCGGTCGACGCAGCTGCACCGGCGGCCCTCGTCGTCCACGTGGTCGGCGCCGTGCGCCGTCCGGGCCTCTACCGCCTGCGAGAGGGCTCCCGGATCGCTGATGCGGTCGCCCGCGCGGGAGGCGCGACGCGACGGGCCGACGTCTCCCTCGTCAACCTCGCCGCTCCCATCGCGGACGGCGCCCAGGTCGTCGTGCCCAGGCGGGCGGCGCCGGGAGCGTCGGCGGCGCCGGGGACTCCCGCCGGCCCGGTGCACCTGAACACGGCGACGCTCGAGCAGCTGGATGCCCTGCCCGGCGTCGGGCCGACGACCGCGCAGAAGATCCTCGACTTCCGCGAGGAGCATGGGGCGTTCACCTCGGTGGACGAGCTCGACGCCGTTCCGGGCATCGGCCCTGCCCGCCTGGAGCAGCTGCGGGAGCTGACCGCCCCGTGAGCGCTCTCGTCCGGTACTCGCCACACGTGCTCGCGGCCGCGCTGTGCCTCGGGCTCGCGCTCGCGAACGTCCTGCGTGCCGGCGGACCACTCGTGGCGACGCTCGCGGTCGCCGCCGCCTGTTCGAGCGTCGCGCTCGTCGGTTCCGGCCGCTTCGCCTGCCTTGCGCTCGCCCTGCTCCTCGCCGGTCTGTGGTGGGGCAGCGCCCGTCTCACGGCGCTCGACCGCAGTGTGCTCTCCGCGCGAGTGGGGGAGACCGCCCGCGTCCAGGCCGTGGTGACGGGCCCCTCCCGGCGCTCCCGCTTCCAGATCCGCGTCCCGGCGCAGCTTCGGCGGCTCGACCGATCGCAGCTGCGCGAGTCGGTGCTGCTCGAGCTCCCGCGTGGCCGCTCGCCGCCGCAGGGAGCGATCGTGGAGACGATTGTCAAGATCGAGCGGCCACGCCCGCCCGAGGACGGGTTCGACGAAGCCGGCTACCTCCGGCGCCGCGGCATCCACGTCGTGCTGAAGGGCGGTAGCTGGCGCGAGGTCGGCCGCCGCGGCGGGCTCCCAGGCTTCGCCGACCGGCTGCGTGCGTACATGGCGCGCACCCTCGCTCCAGGCTTGCGGGGAGAGCGGCGGGCGGTGCTTGCGGGCGTCGTGCTCGGCGAGGACGAGGGCCTCTCGGAGGAGCTCCGCGACAGCTTCCGCGCCTCGGGCCTCTACCACCTCCTGGCGGTATCCGGGCAGAACGTCGTGCTGGTTGCGGGCGGCATGCTCGGGCTCGCGTGGCTGGTCGGTCTGCCACGCTGGCTGGGCCAGCTCGGGGCGCTCACCGCAATTGCCGGCTACGTCGCCGCAGTCGGCTGGCAGCCGTCCGTGGTCCGTGCCGGGGTCGCCGGAGCGCTGGCCTCGCTCGCCTGGCTGGCCGCCCGTCCACGGGATCGCTGGTACTTCCTGCTGGTCGGGGCGGGCGTCCTGCTCGCGTGGAACCCGTATAGCGTCCTCGAGCCGGGCTTCCAGCTCTCGTTCTCGGCCGTCGCTGCGATCTTCGTCGCCGTCCCAGCCCTCCAGCGCCGGCTCGAGGGCTATCCGGTGCCGGTCCGGCTTGCGGACGTGCTCGCGGTGTCGGCCGCCTGTGGTCTGGTGACGGCGCCGATTCTCTGGCTGCAGTTCGGGTCGATTCCGCTCTACTCGGTGCTCGCGAACGCGCTCGCGTGGCCCGCCGTGGCGCCGCTGCTCGGGATCGCGCTCGCGTGCACGGCTGTGTCTCCCGCGTTCCCTCAACTCGCGGCCGCTCTCGCGTGGCTCAACGGCTGGCTGGCCGCGTACGTGGCCGCCTGCGCGCGCCTCGTCGGCAGCCTGCCCGGTGCCGAGGTCGACGTCGCTGTCGGCTCTCGCTCTGATCGGCTTGCTCTGCCTCGGCCTGCTCGTGCTGCCCCGGCTGAGGCGACCCTGGGCACCGCGTGCCGTGGCGCTCGGCCTGCTGAGCGCTCTCACCTTCGGCGCCGCCTGGCAGGCGTGGCCGCGGGGCTCGCCGCTTCCGCCGCCGGCAGGCCTGAGGATCACCGCGCTCGACGTCGGCCAGGGCGACTCGATCCTGCTGCAGGTACCGGAGGGGAGCGTGCTCGTGGATCAGGGCCCACCCGAGGCCGACGTCGCCGGCCAGCTCGCCCGCCTGGGCGTGAGACGGCTGGCGGCGCTCGTCCTGACGCATCCGCAGCGCGACCACATCGGAGGTGCGGCGAGGGTGCTGGGCAGGATCCCCGTCGACCTCGTGCTCGACCCGCGCATCCCCGCGGCGAGCGCGGACGAGGAGGCGGCGCTCTCCGTCGTCCGGCGCAAACGGATTCGTGTAGTGAGTGCCCGCGCCGGAGAGGCGTTCCGGCTCGGCGCCTTGACGCTTACGGGTGCTCTGGCCGCGCCAGCCTGTCCCGAAGGGCGACGATCCGAACAACTGGGCGACGGTCATCCACGCCCGCTACGGTCAGCTGGACGCTCTCCTCACCGCAGACGCCGAGTCGAACGTGACCCTGCCGTTGCGGCCACCGCAGGCGGAGATCCTCAAGGTTGCCCACCACGGCTCGGCCGACGAGGGCCTGGACGACCTCCTGCGCGCGGTCCGGCCACGGATCGCCCTGATCTCGGTCGGAGCAGGCAACGACTACGGGCATCCGGCACCCTCGACGCTCGCAGTGCTCGACGAAGCGCTTCCGGGCGCAGTCCACCGCACCGACCTCGAGGGTGCGATCACTGTCGAGTCCGATGGGCGCCGGATCGAGGTGCGGAGCGAGCGGTGACTATCCTCCGCCGCAGTGGCCGCCGACGAGCTCAAGCCGGTCTACTTTCTCACCGGCACCGACCGGCCGAAGATCCTCAGGGCGCTCCGCCGGTTACGTGACCGTTTCCCCGACGAGTCCGTCGAGATGCTGGCGGCACCGCCGGCGACCGGTGAGGAAGCGGTGGCCGCGTGCAACGCGCTCGGCCTGTTCAGCGGAGGCGGTCGCCTCGTGGTCGTCGAGGGCGTGGAGACGTGGCGCGCGCCGGACGTCGAGGCCGTGGAGTCGTACCTGGCCGACGCGTCGCCCGGCGCGGTACTGGCGCTCTGGGCGCGCGAGGCACCGAAGAGCGGGTTGCTCGCGACTCTCGCCGGGCGGCGCGGGCAGGTGCTGTCCTACGAGGTGCCCCGCCCGCGGAGCCCTTCCGCCTGGGTGGCGGGCGAGTTCAAGCGGCTCGGCGTCGAGGTCGACGCCGACGCAGCGAGGGTTCTCGTGGAGATCGTCGGGGACGACGTGCTCGTGCTGGCGAGCGAGATCGAGAAGATCGCCACCTGGGCGGGCGACGCGACCGGTCGGCGTCGGAGAGATCGAGGCCCTCGCCGTGCCGGCCCGCGAGGTCGAGGCGTGGGCCGTCACCGACGCGTGGGGCGCGCGCGACCTGCCCGCGGCGCTGGCAGCGTGCGAGGCGTCACTGGAACAGCGCGAGCCATTCTCCATCGCGGTCGCGCTGGCCTCGCATGTGGGACGGGTGCGCACCGCCCAGGTCCTGGCCGAGGAGGGCGTCGGCGCGCGAGAGGTCGCGAAGCGCCTCGGCCTGAGGAGCGAGTATCCGGCCCGTAAGGCGCTGTCGCACTCGGAGAACTACTCGCGCGAGGAGCTCGACTCGGCGATCGTCCGCCTGGCTGAGCTCGATGCGGCGATCAAGGGCGCGAGCCGGCTGGCGTCGGAGCTCGAGCTCGAGCTCGCGATCACGGACGTGACGCGGGCACGGCAGCCGGCAACGACGGCCTGAGAGCTAGGAGGCGGGACCGGCGAGGCGGGCGGCCTGCGCCTTCTTGCGAGAACCTGCGTTGCGGTGGAGCGCGCCGTGGGCGACGGCCTTGTCGATCCAGCGCTGCAGCTCCAGATGCTCGGCCGAGACCCGCTCCTTGTCGCCGTCCTCGACGGCGCTCTCGAGGCGTTTGGTGAGGGTCTTGACGGTCGAGCGGAAGCGCAGGTTCTCGAGCCGCTCCTGAGCGGCGGTGCGGACGCGCTTCTTCTGCTGCTTGATGTTGGGCATACGCGAAAACGCCCGCTGAGCGGGCTGCGGGATGGTAGCAGAGCATTTGAGCCGTTTCGCCGCGCAAAACCGGCACAGATCCGGCCCGAACATGCGCGGATTTCCGCAGTAGGATCGACAGTGGTGGGTGGTCAGCGGCCGGCCCCAGCGGAATGTCCCGTCGGGCCGTGCCCGTTCGACGGGGTTCCTATACTCGCCGCGTGGAGGAGCGGGACCGGCGCCGCAGGCTCGCCTGGTCGACCGCGATCTTCTCGCTCGCAACCGGCCTCTCGCGCGTGCTCGGGCTCGTCCGCGAGATCGTGGTCGCGAACTACTTCGGCGCGCGCGGCCCGATCAACGCGTTCACGGTCGCGTTCCAGATCCCGAACCTGATCCGCGCGCTGGTCGCAGACGCCGCGTTCACCGGCGCCTTCGTCCCGGTCTTCAGCGAACTGCTCGAGAAGGGCGAGCGCGCGCGCGCCTGGCGCGTGGCCTCGACGCTCTTCTGGCTGATGCTGCTCGCCCTGAGCGGGGTCACCGCCGTCTTCATCCTGCTGGCTCCGGTGATCGTGCCGCAGATGACCGACGCGTACCAGGACCTCGCAGTGACGCTCTCGCAGATCCTGTTCCCGATCGTCGTCCTGTTGGGCCTCTTCGGCGTCATCGTCGGGATCCTCAACAGCTACGAGCAGTTCAGCATCCCCGCTTTGACGCCGGTGTTCTGGAACCTCGCGATCATCGCCGGGCTCGTGATCGGCGTCCCGCGCGCGGACACCGCCGACGGGCAGCTGTACGTCTACGCGGGCTCGATCGTCGTCGCGACGCTGATCCAGCTGCTCCTGCCGCTGCCCTGGCTCTACGGTCTCGACGGGCGACTGCGCCTGGCGCTCGACGTCCGCGATCCGGCAGTCCGCCGCATCCTCGTGCACATGGCGCCCGTGACGCTGGGGCTCGGCCTGATCAATGTCAGCGCGGTGATCGGGACGATCTTCGCGGCCACGCTCGTCGATCCGACCATCGCGCCGAACGCGATCGACAAGGCATTCCGCGTGTACATGCTCCCGCAGGGCATGTTCTCGGTGGCGGTCGCGACCGTGCTGTTCCCGACCCTCTCGCGCCTGGCCGCGCGCGCGGACATCGACGGCTTCCGCGGCACGATCTCGCTCGGCCTCCGCCAGATCACGTTCCTGCTCGTGCCGGCCGGCGTCGCGTCCGCGGTGCTGGCGGAGCCGATCGTCCGCCTCCTCTACCAGCGCGGCGAGTTCGGCCCCGATCAGACGCCCGTGGTCGCTGGCGCCCTCGCCGCGTTCTCGCTCGGCCTCGTCTTCAACGGGATGATGCTGATGCTGAACCGCGGTTTCTTCAGCCTCCAGGCGCCCTGGACGCCCACCCTCGCAGCGCTGGGGAGCCTGGTCGTCAACGTCGCGCTCTACGCGGTGCTCTACCGCGTCGGGACGTGGGGGATCCCGCTCGCGATCTCGCTCTCGAACATCGTGGGTGCTGCGCTGCTGATCGTGTTGCTGCGCGGCCGCATCGGCGGCCTGTCGCTCCGCCCGACGCTGCGGACGTTCCTGCTCGTCACCCTCGCGTCGGCAGTGCTCGGAGCCGTCTCGTACGGGGTCTGGTGGGCATTGGACGAGGCGCTCGGCAGGTCGACGCTCGCGCAGGCCGTGTCGCTGGGAGCAGGCCTCGCCGCAGGGGGGATCGCCTACCTGATTTCCTGCCGTTTGCTGGGAGTTCGTGAGCTGGATGCGTTGCTATCGTTGCGAACTCGCTTCCGCCGCGACTAGCAGCAGCATGCCTCAGGACCGCATCCGCAACTTCTCGATCATCGCGCACATCGACCACGGCAAGTCGACGCTGGCCGACCGCATCCTCGAGCTCACGGACACCGTGTCCGGTCGCGACATGCGCGCGCAGGTGCTGGACTCGATGGACCTCGAGCGCGAGCGCGGAATCACGATCAAGGCGCAGGCGGTGAGAGTGCAGTGGAAAGGCCACCAGCTCAACCTCATCGACACCCCGGGCCACGTCGACTTCACCTACGAGGTATCGCGCTCCCTCCAGGCGTGCGAGGGCGCCGTGCTCGTGGTGGACGCGGCGCAGGGAGTCGAGGCCCAGACGGTCGCGAACGCCTACCTGGCGATCGAGAACGACCTCGACCTGCTGCCGGTGCTGAACAAGATCGACTTGCCGCAGGCCAACCCCGATGCGGTTGCGGTGGAGGTGGCCGAGCTGATCGGCGACGACCCCGAGAACGTCCTCCGCATCTCGGCCAAGACCGGTGAGGGCGTGGCCGAGGTGCTCGACGCGATCGTCGAGCGATTCTCGGCGCCGATCGGCGAGCCCGAGTCTCCGGCGCGCGCGCTCGTCTTCGACTCGGCGTACGACCAGTACCGCGGCGTCGTCGCCTTCATCAGGATGGTCGACGGCTCGTTTCGTCCCGGCGAGCGGCTCAGGGCGATGGCGCAGGGCACACGCTTCGAGGGGGAAGAGCTCGGCTTCCTCTCGCCGACCATGACGGCGGCGGCGTCGCTCGAGGCGGGAGAGGTCGGGTACGTCGTCACCGGGCTGAAGGACGTCAGCCGGCTGCGCGTGGGCGACACCCTCACGGTCGAGGCGCAGCCCGCCGAGGAGCCTCTGCCCGGGTACAAGGACGTGAAGCCGATGGTCTTCGCGGGGCTGTTCCCGACCGACTCGGATCAGTACCCGGAGCTGCGCGACGCGCTCGAGCGGCTGAAGCTCAACGACGCCGCGCTCGTCTACGAGCCGGAGACGTCGAATGCGCTCGGCTTCGGCTTCCGCTGCGGCTTCCTCGGCCTGCTGCACATGGAGATCGTGCGCGAGCGCCTCGAGCGGGAGTTCGACCTCGATCTGCTCGTGACCGCGCCGAATGTCGCCTATCGCGTCCTGACGAAGGCAGGCGAGGAGATCGAGGTGCACAGCCCGTCGGACATGCCGAACGAGATCGAGCGTGTCGAGGAGCCGAACATCAAGGCGTCGGTGATCGTGCCGAAGGAGTACGTCGGCGCCGTGATGGAGCTCTGCAACGAGCGGCGCGCCCGCTTCGACCACATGGAGTACCTGTCGGAAGAGCGCGTGGTGCTCCTCTACGAGCTCCCGCTCGCGGAGATCGTGCTCGACTTCTACGACCAGCTGAAGTCGCGCACGCGCGGCTACGCGAGCTTCGACTACGACCTCGCCGGCTTCCGCGAGGGCGAGTTGGTGCGCGTCGACATCCTGATCGCGGAGGAGCCGGTCGATGCGCTCTCGCTCGTGATCCACCGGGACTCGGCCTACAAGCGCGGCCGTGCGCTCGTCGATCGCCTGCGCGAGGAGATTCCCCGCCAGTTCTTCGACGTCCCGATCCAGGCGGCGATCGGCTCGCGGATCATCGCCCGCGAGACAGTCAAAGCGAAGCGCAAGGACGTGCTCGCAAAGTGCTACGGCGGCGACATCACCCGCAAACGCAAGCTGCTGGAGAAGCAGAAGGCCGGCAAGAAGCGGATGAAGCAGGTCGGCTCGGTGGAGCTGCCGCAGGAGGCGTTCCTCGCCGTGCTCAACCTGGACGAGGCCAAGCGATGAGCGGGGCCCGCCACCTGTACGTGCACCTGCCGTTCTGCGCTTACCGGTGCGGCTACTGCGACTTCGTCACCGTCGTCGGTCGCGGCGACGGGCACACGGCGTACGTCGACGCCGTGCTCGGCGAACTCGAGCTCGAACGTCGGCTGCTCGCAGAGGCGTTGGACACGGTGTTCCTCGGCGGCGGCACCCCGACGTTCCTCGAGCCCGACGCTCTCCGTCGGCTACTGCGTGCGCTGCCGCCCGCGAGAGAGCTCACGGTCGAGGCCAACCCGGAGACGATCTCGCCGGAACTCGCCGCCCGCCTGCGCGCGGACGGAGTCACGCGCATCTCCCTCGGCGTCCAGTCGTTCCAGCCGCGTCTCCTCGCGGTGCTCGAGAGGCGCGCGACGGCGGACGTCGTCCGACGTGCTTTCTACCATCTCCGCGATGCCGAGTTTGACAACATCTCGCTCGATCTCATCTACGGGATCCCCGGCCAGAGCGCCGCCGACCTGGAACGCGATCTCGAGGCTGCGCTCGACCTCGGGCCCGAGCACGTGTCCGCCTACGAGCTCGAAGCGAAGCCGGGAACTCGCTTCACGCACGCGCACGGCGCCGAGCTCGCTCGGCAGGCCGAGGCGATGGAGGGCTACTTCGAACGGGTGGTCGACGTCCTGACGACCGTCGGCTACCGCTGGTACGAGACGGCGAACTTCTGCCTCGCGCCGGAGCGCGCGGAGGGTCGCGATCTCCGCTCGCAGCACAACCTCGCCTACTGGCGGGGGCGGGACTACGTCGGGCTCGGAATCGGCGCGGTCTCGACGGTGGGAGAGCGCCGATGGCGGAACGCACCCAGCCTGCGGGCCTACGTCGAGGCGCTTGCCGAGGGTCGTCGGCCCCGCCGCGAGCTCGAGCCGTTGACGCCGGAGGTGAAAGCGCGCGAGCGTGCGATGCTCGGCCTTCGGCTCGACCAGCCGCTACCGCTGAGTGCGGTCGAGGGGACTCTCGATGCGCGGGCGGTCGACCGGCTGGAGGCACTCGCGCTCGTGGAGCGGAGCGGCGTCGACGCGGCAGCCACGCTTGCTCTGACTCCACGCGGGCGCTTCGTCGGAGACGCCGTCGCAGCTGAGTTGATCGCGTAAAGACCTGCAAAAACATAGAATTCGGCTCGTGACGTCGACGCTCTCCGAACGTCAACGGGCGATCCTCCAGCGGGTCGTCGAGGAGTACGTGGCCACCGGCCTGCCGGTCGGGTCGAAGACGCTGGTCGTCCGCGGCGGCCTGACTGTGTCGCCGTCGACCGTCCGCGGAGAGCTGGCCGAGCTCGAGCAGCGAGGGCTGCTGACCCATCCGCACACGTCGGCCGGCCGGGTCCCGACGGACCGCGGCTATCGCCTCTACGTCGACGGCCTCCTCGATCGCCTCGAGCCGCGCCCGCCGGAGTTCCCGCTCGAACTCGGCGACGCCCGGCGCGGGGAGGTCGAAGCCGCGCTCCAGGCGACGACCGAGATGCTCTCGCAGCTCACGAGCCTGCTCGCCCTGGTGTCGGCGCCGCAGCTCGCGTCCGCAACGGTCCGGCACGTCGAGGTGCTCCTGCTGCAGCCGCAGGTGGTGATGGCAGTCGTGATCACGTCCACGGGCGGCGTGACCAAGCGGGTGGCGGTGTTCGACGAGCCGGTCGACCCCGGTCTGGCCAAGTGGGCTGCGCAATACCTGAACGAGCAGCTCACGGGGCTGGGGCTCGGCAGCCACCGGCTGCGGGGCCGGTTCGACAATCCGGACCTCTCCGTGCGCGAGCGGGCCTTCCTGGAGGCACTCCGGCCGGCGTTCAGCGACTACGACCAACAGGCGCAGCGCCTGTACGTCGGCGGAGCGGCGAGCCTGCTCGTCGACGCGCAGCGCGACGAACTCGAGGGCTACCGGGAGCTGCTCGAGGTGCTCGAGCAGCGTGCGGCTCTGCTCGAAGTCCTGCGCGTGGCGCTCCACCCCGGGCGGCCGTTCGTTCGCGTCGGTCACGAGCTCGACCACCCGGCGCTGCGCGAGGTCTCCCTGGTGGGCGCCAGCTACGGCGTCGCCAACAGGCCGCTCGGAGCCGTGAGCCTGATCGGCCCGCTGCGCATGGACTACGGGAACGCGATTCGCTCTGTGCGGGCGGCCGCCTCGGAGCTCTCGCGTTTCGTCGCAGAGCTCTACGACGAGCACTGAGCCGGTCGGGCGTCGCCGGAACCCCTCGCTAACCTTGGACGGGTGGCGACGACCGAGCGCGACTACTACGAGGTTCTCGGCGTCCCGCGCGACGCCGACGACGCGGCGATCAAGAAGGCGTTTCGAGGACTCGCCCGCACCCTGCATCCCGACGTCTCGTCGGCGCCCGATGCCGAGGAGCGCTTCCGTGAGGTGGTCGAGGCGTACGAGGTGCTCTCGAAGCCCGAGGCGCGCCAGCTCTACGACCGCTACGGCCATGCGGGGCTCCGCGGCGGCGGCTATCAGCCGACGCACTTCGACCTCGGCGACCTGACCGACATCTTCTCCGCCTTCTTCGGCGACGACCTCTTCAGCGGCGGGCGCGGGCGCCCGCGTCAGCGCCGCGGCGCGGACGTCGCCGCTCAGATCGAGGTCGAGCTCGTCGAAGCCGCGAACGGCGCCACCCGCTCGGTGCCCTTCCCGGTCGCGCTGGCGTGTGATGTCTGCGCGGGCAGCGGGGTCGAGCCGGGCAAGCAAGCGCAAACCTGCGAGACGTGCGGTGGCGCCGGCCAGGTGGCACAGGTCTCGCGGAACGCATTCGGCGAGTTCCGTCGCGTTCGGGCGTGCCCGAGCTGCTCCGGGGCCGGGGTGGTGATCGCACATCCCTGCCGGGTCTGCGACGGCACCGGTCGGCGCGTCCAGGAGCGCGAGCTGACGGTCGAGGTCCCGCCGGGAATCCACGACGGACAGCGGATCAGGCTCACCGGCGAGGGTCATGCCGGCGTGCCCGGCGGGCGGTCAGGCGACCTCTACGTCCAGGTCCGGGTCCTGCCCGATCCGCGCTTCGTCCGGGAGGGCGACGATCTGTTCTCGACCGTCGACCTGACGATGACGCAGGCGGCGCTCGGCGCCCGCGTGCAGGTGCCCACGCTGGCCGGCGACGAGGAACTCGACTTCCCGGCCGGGACGCAGGCCGGCGAGATCCGCGTCCTACGCGGACGCGGGATGCCGGTGCTGCAGGGGTTCGGCTGTGGGGATCACCGGCTCCTCGTCAACGTCCAGGTGCCGCGAAAGCTGAGCGACGAGCAGCGCCGCCTGCTCGAGGAGTTCGAGCGCGCGGCCGGCGAGGACACCTACCGCGCCGACGAAGGCTTCTTCGAGAAGCTGAAGAGCGCCTTCCGCTGAACGACGGGCTGCGCAGGGTCTCGGTGTCCGTCGCGACGGCGGCCGCCGAGGACGCCCGGGCGCGCATGCTCGAGCTGTTTCCCGACGGGTTCGAGGAGGTCGAGCAGGCGGATTCCCTGGAGCTCGCGGTGTACGTCGGCCCGGACGGAGAGGAGCTCCTGCGCAGGGCGTTCGGCGAGGTCGCGAGCGAGCCGGTCGCGGACGACTGGCCCGAGCGCTGGCGTTCGTTCCACCAGCCGGTGCGCATCGGGCCGCTCTGGGTCGGCCCGCCCTGGAAGGAGCCGCCGGCCGACGCGGTGGCGGTCGTGATCGACCCCGGCCGCGCTTTCGGCACCGGCGCGCACCCGACCACGCGCCTCGCGCTCGAATTGCTCCTCGAGGTCGAGCGCGGCTCGCTCCTCGACGTGGGCTGCGGCTCGGGCGTCGTCGCCATCGCCGCGGCCTCGCTCGGCTTCGCCCCGGTGGAGGCGATCGATGTCGATCTTCAGGCGGTCGAGGCGACGCGCGTCAACGCCGAGTTCAACGGCGTCGACCTGCGGGTGCGAGCAGCCGATGCCCGTACGGACACGCTGGCGCCGACCGACGTGGCCGTCGCCAACATCGCGCTCGACGCGGTCGAGGCGATCGTGCCCCGCCTGCGTGCGCAGACGGTCGTGACCTCGGGATACCTCGAGAGGGACCGCCCGCTGATCGGCGGCCTGCGTCACGTCGCGCGCCGAACGCTCGACGCATGGGCGGCCGATCTGTACCGACGGCAGTAGCATTGCGCCCTCGTGGCGACGTTCACGGTCCGGTTCCTCGGCTGCAAGGTCTCCCAGACGGACGCGCAACAGGTCCGGGAGCGGCTGCTGGCCGACGGCCACACGGAGACCGGGCACGACGCCGACGTTGCCGTCGTCAACACGTGCTGCGTGACGCACGAGGCGGTCAGCAAGTCGCGCCAGGCGGTCTCCCGCGCCGCGCGCACGCACGGGCGCGTCTACGTCACCGGCTGCGGCGCCAACCTCTCGAACGCCTTCGCGGGGGCGGCGCCGAACGTGCGCGTGGTCGCTCGCACGAGCGAGGACACGGCCGCGTTCGTGGCGGGAGACGTCGGTGCGATCGCCTGCGTCCAGGCGGGTACGCGCCTCGACCGTGTCCGCGCCTTCGTCAAGGTGCAGGACGGCTGCAGCTTCTCGTGCCGCTTCTGCGTCGTCCCGCTCGTGCGCGGCCGGTCCCGTAGCCGCTCCGCGCCCGCGGTGCTGAGGGAGATCCGCAAGCGGGTCGAGCAGGGCCACCTCGAGGTCGTGCTCACGGGGATCAACCTCGGCTGCTACCGCGATCGCGACGCCGGCTACCGCCTCGCAGACCTGGTCCACGAGGCCGGTGAGACCCCCGGCCTGGCGCGATTGCGCCTGTCCTCGATCGAGGTCAACCACGTGGACGACGCGCTCGTCTCGGCGCTGCGTGAGTCGCCCGCCGTCTCCGCCCACCTGCATGTGCCGCTCCAGTCCGGCGACGACGGCGTCCTGCGCGCGATGGGTCGGCGCTACACCACCGCCACGTATCTCCGCCGGCTCGAGCCTCTCGGCGACTTCAACCTGACAACAGACGTGATCGTCGGTTTCCCGGGCGAGGACGATGACGCCTTCGAGCGCACGCTGGACGTCGTTGCCCGCGCCGGGATCACGAAGATCCACGTCTTCCCGTACTCACCGCGCCCGGGCACGAAGACGGCCGCCGAGGACACGGTTCCTCGTGAGGTCAAGAAGGAGCGCGGGGCCCGTCTGCGCGCTGTCTCGCACGAGGCGTGCATGCGCCGCTGGCGCGGCAAGGTGGGCTCGGTCGACGCGGTGCTCGTCGACCGTCCCGGGCGCGGGTACGGCGACGACTACTCGCCCTGGCTGCTCCCGCCGGACTCGCCGATAGGCGAGGTCGTCCGCGCGAGCGCCCGCAGGGTCACCGAGGAGGGCATCGTCGGTGTCGTCTGACTGCCTGTTCTGCCGGCTCGTGCGCGAGGGCGACCACGTCAAGAAGGGCGAGGGGTTCGTCGCGATCCGCGACATCAACCCGAAGGCCGAGACGCACCTGCTCGTGCTCCCTGAGCGGCACGTCGACACGTTCGAGGGCGTCGGGGAGTTCGAAGCCGACGAGTCCAAGCGCATGCTCGAGTTCGTCGCCGACACCGCGCGCGAGGCCGGGCTGACGGACTACCGCGTGCTGGTCAACGTGGGGGCGGGCGCCGGCCAGACGATCTTCCACCTGCACTGGCACGTGCTCGGCGGTCGGATCGAAGGGATACCCGAGTGAGTCTGATCGGGGAGCTGAAGGGCGAGCTCGAGGCGGCGATGAAGGACGGCGACGCACCCCGGCGCGATGCGCTGCGGCTGATCATCGCGAGCCTGCAATCGGCCGAGAAGGAGCTACAGCGGCCGTTGCACGACGAGGAGGAGCTGCAGGTGCTCCAGCGGGAGCGGAAGAAGCGCGTGGAGGCGGCCGACGCGTTCCGGGCCGGCGGCCGGGACGACAAGGCGGCGGCCGAGGAGGCGGAGCTCGACGTGCTGGAGGAGTTCATGCCGGAGCCGCTGACCGAAGACGAGCTGGAGGAGATCGTCGACGACGCGATCGCCGAGACGGGCGCGACCAGCCTCCGCGATCTCGGCCGGGTGATGGCGGACGTGATGCCGCAGATCGCCGGCCGCGCCGACGGCTCGGCGGTGAGCCAGCTGGTGCGCGAGAAGCTGGCCTGACCTTCCCCAGCGGCCGAGCCCAGAACGGACGGGGCTCGTCGTGACATGGCCGTTCGTGGCGCGACCCAGGTGCCCACGGCCTCCTCCCCGATTCGATCGTAGTCGGGAGCTCCGCGCCGAATGCGCGCGTATTCGTGCCGGATGTGTGCCTGTTACTCCTCGTCGCCAGAAGGCGGCGGCCCAGCTCCTGGACGACGTCGGCGATCAGGTCGACGTCCGGCCCGCGTGTCCGCCAGTTCGAAATCGCGGGCCTGAAGGCGATGCGGCCCTCGTAGCGCGTCGTTCCGACGTAGACGCGGCCGTCCGCAAGCAGCGCCTCGCCCACGCGGGCGTTCAGGTCGTCGAGCTCGGCATCCGAGAGGCCGGACGGGCGGAACCTGAAGCAGACGATGTTGAGCTGGGCCTCGGCGAGGCGTTCGAGGTCTGGCTGCTCGTCGATCCGCTGGGCGAGCCGCTGGGCCAGGTCGAGATGCCGCTCGACCATCGCCCTGTACCCCGCGCGGCCGTACGCGCGCAACGTGGCCCAGACTGCGAGCGAGCGCGCCCGCCGCGACGACTCGGGCGTCGGCACCTCGTCGCCCGGCAGGTACGGAGCCGTCAGAGCGAAGGTCGAGCGCAGCGGTGCCGGGTCGCGGACGAAGGCGAACCCGCAGTCGTACGGCACGTTCAGCCACTTGTGCCCGTCCGCGATCACCGAGTGGGCGCGCTCGACGCCGGCGGCGAGGCCGGCAGCTCGGGGGGTGACGCGCGCGAAGAGCCCGAAGGCGCCGTCGACGTGCAGCCACGCGCCGTAGCGCTCGGCCAGGTCGGCCATCGCCTCGATCGGGTCGAAGTCGCCCGTGTTCACATCGCCCGCGTTCGCGATCACGATCGCGGGGGCCCCGTCGAGCCCGGCCAGCGCGCTGTCCAGCGCGCCGACGTCGAGCCGACCTGCGGCATCCCGGGCGAACACCTCCACGGTGTCGCGTCCGATGCCGAGCATCGCCAATGCCTTCGTCGCGCTCGGGTGCACGTAGCCGCTCGAGAAGACCGGCACCGGCGGCAGACCGGCGAACCCGCGTTCGTCCACCTCCACGCCGTGCTTCGCCGCCCACCAGCGCCGGGCGGCCGCGAGCCCCACGAAGTTCGCCGTCGTCGCGCCCGTCGTGAGCACCCCGCCCCAGGAGGGCGGCAGGTCGAAGAGATCGAGCAGCCAGCCGATCGCCACGCGCTCGAGCCGAGTCCCGAGCGGCGAGCTGACCGGCGTGAACGCGTTCTGGTCGAGTGTCGTCGCCAGCCAGTCCGCGCCGTGGGCGGCGGGCGTGACGCCGCCGGTGACGAAATGGAAGAAGCGCGGCCCCGGCGAGCGCGTGGCCCCGTCCAGGCCGCCCTCGACGAGCTCGGTCAGCGCGGCCAGCGCACCGTCGCTTTCCTCGGGCAGCGGGCCTCCGAACCGCTCCGCTGCCTCGTACGCGCCCGGCATGAGCACGGGTGAGTCGTCCAGCTTCGGCCACGTACCGCCGGGCCTCGTCCGCCACGTACGCGAGCACGTGCTCTGCTTCGTCCCGAAGGCGCTCCTGGTCATCCATTTGGGCCACCGTCCTACACTGAGCCGGGTGCAGGAAACCCTCTCGGTCTCCAACGACGTCGCCGCCGAGCTGGCGGGCGTCGGCGACGGCGTGCTCGACACGCTACGCGATCGTCTGCGCTGCTCGATCCGGCTGCGGGGCAACCAGCTGACGATCGAGGGCGACGACGAGCGCGTGACCGAGGCGCGCACCGTGGTCGGCGAGCTCGTCGACCTGCTCGAGGGCGGCAACGAGATCGGGCCCGGCACAGTGGACGCGGTGCTCGGCGTGCTCGACGAGGGCGAGGACGTCCGCGAGGTCTTCGAAGACGTCGTCTGGCGGCACCGCGGCAAGAACATCACGCCGAAGACGGTGACGCAGAAGCGCTACGTCGAGGCGATGCGGAGCTCCACCGTCACCTTCGGCATCGGGCCGGCCGGCACCGGCAAGACCTACCTCGCGATCGCGCTTGCGGTGGCCGCGCTCTCCGAGCGCCAGGTCGGCCGCATCATCCTCACGCGGCCCGCGGTCGAGGCCGGGGAGCGGCTCGGGTTCCTGCCGGGGGATGTCCTCGCGAAGGTCGATCCCTACATGCGCCCGCTGTTCGATGCCCTGTTCGACATGCTCGACCCGGACCGGCTGAACGCCTACATGGATCGCGGCACGATCGAGGTCGCGCCGCTCGCGTTCATGCGCGGCCGGACGCTGAACGACTCGTTCATCATCCTGGACGAGGCGCAGAACACGAGCCCGGAGCAGATGCAGATGTTCCTGACGCGCCTCGGCTTCGGCTCCAAGGTCGTCGTCACCGGCGACGTCACCCAGGTCGACCTCCCGCGCGACCAGGCCTCCGGGCTGATCCAGGTGCAGGACGTCCTCGCCACGATCGACGGAATCGCGTTCATCTCGTTCACGCACAAGGACGTCGTGCGCCACAAGCTCGTGCAGCGGATCGTCGAGGCGTACAAGCACCATGCGGAGGAGACGGGGACGCAACGCCGGAAGTAGCGGCATGGTCGCGATCGAGGTCGAGAACCGGAGCGGGATGGACGTCGAGAGCGACGCGGCGGTGGCGCTGGCCAGGTCGGTCCTGTCCGCCGAGGGCGTCGACGCGGGCGAGCTCGGGCTTGCCTTCGTCGATCCGGACGAGATGCGGAACCTGAAGCGCGAGCACCTCGGCGTGGACGAGGCGACCGACGTGCTCTCGTTCCCGATCGACGGACGCGAGCCGTTGCCCGAGGGCATCCCGCGCCAGCTCGGCGACACCGTCCTCTGCCCGCAGGTCGTGGGCGAAGCGTGGCGCGCGCCGCTCGTGCACGGCCTCCTGCACCTGCTCGGCTACGAACACGGCGAGGAGATGGAGGCCAGGGAGGCCGCGCTCCTGCCATGAGAACTACTCCCTCGATCTTCGACAGCTTCAACTACGCCTTCGAGGGGATCATCCACGTGCTCCGCACGCAGCGGAACATGCGGATCCACTTCGCCGCCGCTGCGGCGGTGCTCCTCGCCGCGATCGCGACGGGTGTCGACCGCTTCGAGCTGATCGCGCTGCTCCTGGCGATCTCGTTCGTCCTGATCACGGAGATGGTCAACACCGCCCTCGAGGCCTCGATCGACGTCGCGACGACGTCGTTCGACCCGCTCGCCAAGCTCGCCAAGGACATCGCGGCCGGCGCCGTGCTGATCGCGACGGTGAACGCCGTCGCGGTCGGCTACCTCGTCTTCTCCGACCAGTTCGCCAACCGCAGCTCGCGCCTGATCGACCGGATCCGCGACGCGCCCGCCGAGCTGACCCTGATCGCGCTCGTGTTGACGATCATCGTCGTGATCTCCTTCAAGGCGTACACGGGCCGCGGGACGCCGCTGCGGGGCGGGCTGCCCTCGGGCCACGCCGCGATCGCCTTCGGGGGCTGGATGGCGGTGACCGCGATCCTCGGCGACTCCCGCC
Source organism: uncultured Actinomycetes bacterium (assembly GCA_963733845.1). Lineage (GTDB taxonomy): Bacteria > Actinomycetota > Thermoleophilia > Gaiellales > Gaiellaceae > DATFQE01. Next base: position 170,446 of record CAVTEM010000002.1, on the reverse strand, counting down.
ACTGGTTCCTCGTCAGCTCGCTGACGTTCATCATGGCCCTCTTGGTCGCGCAGACGAGGATCGAGGCGGGCGTGCACTCCGTCACGGAGGTGGCGTTCGGCGGGCTGCTCGGAGCGCTCGTCGCGCTCGTCGTCTTCCAGGTGCTCGCGTGAGCGAGCTCCTGTCCGCGGCGGACGAGGCCGCGAAGAACGCCTACGCGCCGTACTCCTCGTTCTTCGTCGGTGCGGTCGCGCGGGCCCGCGACGGCCGCCTCTTCACGGGCGTCAACGTCGAGAATGCGGCCTACCCGCTGGGGATCTGCGCGGAGAAGTGCTGTATCGGCGCCGCGGCGACCGCGGGCCTAAAGCCAGGCGACCTGGAGGAGATCGCGATCACGGCGTCGCCCTGCGGCGGCTGCCGCCAGTGGCTCGCGGAGTGGCGGCTCGACCGCGTCACCTACCGGCGTGGCAACGGCGAAGTGGTGACCGTTACCCCGGTCGACCTGCTGCCCGATTCGTTCGTGCTGTGAAGTCGGGGATCGTCGCCGTCGCCGGCCGCCCGAACGTGGGCAAGTCCACGCTGGTGAATGCGCTCTGTGGCGGCAAGGTCGCGATCGTCTCGGACAAGCCGCAGACGACGCGGCGACGCATCTTCGGCGTCGCGCACGGGGATGACTCGCAGCTCGTCCTCGCCGACTTGCCCGGCTTCCAGCGGCCTCGCGACCCGCTGACCGAGCACATGCAGCGCACCGTGGACTCGTCGTTCGACGATGTGGACGCGGTGCTGCTGGTGCTGGACGCGCGCGAGCGCATCGGCGCAGGCGACCGCTTCATCGCGAAGCGCGTGTTCGACCTGGGGTGCCGGTCGTGATCGCGCTCAACAAGATCGACCGACTCAAGCCCGGGCACATCGCGCAGCAGCTGCAAAACGCGGCGAAGCTCGGTGACTTCCACGCGGTCCATCCCGTGAGCGCCCGCACCGGCGACGGCGTCGCGGGCCTCCGCGACGAGCTCGTCGACCTCCTCCCGGAGGGCCCTGCGTACTTCCCACCCGAGCAGCGCACTGACCTGACCACCGAGGATCAGGTCGCCGAGCTCGTGCGCGAGAAGGCGCTCCAGCTGACGAAGGACGAGGTCCCGCACGCGATAACCGTCGAGGTCGAGGAGCTGGGCGACAAGGTCGTCCGCGCCGTGCTCTACGTCGAGACGGACTCGCAGAAGCAGATTCTGGTCGGCGCGGGCGGGCGCATGGTGCGCGAGATCGGCACGCGAGCGCGGCCCGAGATCGAGGCGCTACTGGGACGCAAGATCTTCCTCGAGCTCCAGGTGAAGGTGAAACCCCGCTGGCGGCGCGACGAGCGCCTGCTCGAGCGGCTCGGGATCTAGCGATCTCCGCGACCTCGCCTCGACGGCTGACCGGCCTGGCGGGGCGACGGGGCTACACTCACCCCATGGCCAAGGCACCGGCTCTGCCGGCCGGGTTCGAGCTCCCGCTGGAGCCGCGCATCCCGCGAGTGGGATCGGTCGATGCGGTCGCACTCGAGGAGCGCGCGAGCTCGCTCGCCAAGCGCTCGATCAAGAAGGACGCGAAGCTGTGGGCGCTCGACCTCTCGGTCCGGATGATGGACCTGACCACGCTCGAGGGCGCGGACACGCCCGGGAAGGTCTCGGCACTCTGCTCGAAGGCGATGCGGCCGGACGCCGACCGGACGATCCCCGCCGTCGCGGCCGTCTGCGTCTATCCGAACCTCGTCCCGCACGCGAAGGCCAGGCTCGCCGGCAGCGACGTCAAGGTGGCCTCCGTGGCGACAGGGTTCCCTTCTGGCCAGTTCCCGACGGAGCTGAAGCTGGCGGACGTGCGCTCGGCGGTAGAGCTCGGCGCCGACGAGATCGACATGGTGATCGACCGCGGCGCCTTCCTCTCCGGGCGGTACGCGAAGGTCTACGACGAGATCGTGCGCGTGAAGGAGGCGAGTGGTGAGGCGCATTTGAAGGTGATCCTCGAGACCGGCGAGCTCGGCACGTACGACAACGTGCGCCGCGCCAGCCTGCTCGCGATGGCCGCCGGCGCCGACTTCATCAAGACGTCGACCGGCAAGGTGTCGCCGGCCGCGACCTTGCCCGTGTCGCTCTGCATGCTCGAGGCGATCCGCGACGTGCACGAGGAGACCGGGCGCAAGGTGGGCTTCAAGCCGGCAGGCGGAATCCGCAACGCGAAGCAGGCCGTGCAGCACCTGGTGGTCGTGCACGAGACGGTTGGCCCGGACTGGCTCACGCCCGACCTCCATCGCTTCGGCGCCTCCTCGCTGCTGAACGACGTGCTGATGCAGATCCGCAAGGAGAAGACCGGCCGCTACCAGAGCCCCGACTACTTCACGGTCGACTGACTTTGGCGCACTTTCGGCACACCGTCGTGACGCCCGCGGGGCTAGCTTCTTCCCCTCCCTCTAAGGGTGGGGGGTGGGTGGTGGGCGCACCACGCCGCGGCCTCGGAGTGGGGCGGGGCGGGCGATGAGCGAGCTCGAGCGCAAGCAGGATCGCGCGCCGGTGCCGGCCGAGTGGGCCTACGCGCCTGCGCCCGAGTCGACCGACATCGTCACCCTGCAAGAGCGCTACGGCCTCTTCGTCGGCGGCGAGTGGCTGGAGCCCGCCTCCGGCGAGTACTTCACGACCATCTCGCCCCGCGACGAGGAGCCGCTGGCCGAGGTCGCGCAGGCGGGGCCCGAGGACGTTGGCGCCGCTGTCGAGGCTGCCGGCGCCGCGTTCGCCAACGGCTGGGGCGAGCGCCCGCCCGCCGAGCGCGCGAAGTACCTCTACCGGATCGCGCGCATCCTCCAGGAGCGCTCGCGGGAGTTCGCCGTGCTCGAATCGCTGAACGGCGGCAAGCCGATCAAGGAATCCCGCGACGTCGACCTCCCGCTCGCCGCGGCGCACTTCTTCTACTACGCGGGCTGGGCGGACAAGCTCGAGTACGCGTTCCCGAACCGCACGGCCGAAGCCGGTGGGCGTGGCGGGCCAGATCATCCCCTGGAACTTCCCGCTGCTGATGCTCGCGTGGAAGGTGGCACCCGCGCTCGCGGCCGGCAACACGGTCGTGCTGAAGCCGGCCGAGACCACCCCGCTGACGGCGCTCCTCTTCTGCGACGTCCTACGCCAGGCCGAGCTGCCGCCCGGCGTCGTCAACATCGTCACCGGCGACGGCCGCACGGGCGCCGAGCTGGTCAAGCACCCCGGCGTCGACAAGATCGCGTTCACCGGCTCGACCGAGGTCGGCAAGGCGATCCAGCGTGAGCTGGCAGGCACCGGCAAGAAGCTGACCCTGGAGCTCGGCGGCAAGGCCGCGAACATCGTCTTCGACGACGCCCCGCTCGACCAGGCGGTCGAGGGGATCGTCAACGGCATCTACTTCAACCAGGGCCACGTCTGCTGCGCGGGCTCACGCCTGTTCGTGCAGGAGTCGATCTACGAGCAGGCGATCGACAAGCTCAAGCGCCGTCTGACGACGCTGCGCGTCGGCGACCCGCTCGACAAGAACACCGACGTCGGCGCGATCAACTCCGCCATGCAGCTCGAGCGGATCAACGAGCTCGTCGAGAGCGGGAAGGAGGAGGGCGCCGAGATCTACCAGCCGCCCTGCCGCCTGCCTGAGAAGGGCTACTGGTTCGTGCCGACCGTCTTCACGAACGTCGCCCAGAGCTACCGGATCGCGCAGGAGGAGATCTTCGGGCCGGTGCTCTCGGTGCTGACGTTCCGGACGCCCGACGAGGCGGTCGAGAAGGCCAACAACACGCCGTACGGGCTCTCGGCCGGGGTCTGGACGGAGAAGGGATCGCGCATCCTCGCGATGGCCCAGCGCCTGCGGGCGGGCGTGGTCTGGGCGAACACCTTCAACCGCTTCGACCCGACGTCGCCCTTCGGCGGCTACAAGGAATCGGGCTTCGGCCGCGAGGGCGGGCTGCACGGGCTCGAGCCGTACCTCAAGTTCGACGGCGAGACGGAGGAACGGGGTGGCTAGCGAGCGGCTCCCCGTCAAGAAGACGTACAAGCTCTACCTCGGCGGGGCGTTCCCGCGCTCGGAGTCGGGCCGCACGTACGAGGTGCAGGGCGCAAACGTCGCGCGCAGCTCGCGCAAGGACGTGCGCGACGCCGTGCGGGCAGCCCGCGGAGCGGTCGGCAAGTGGTCGGGGATGACCGCATACAACCGCGGCCAGGTGCTGTACCGCGTGGCCGAGATGCTCGAGGCGCGCACGCACGACTTCGCCGAGCTGACGGGCGACGGCGACGAGGTCAGCCGGGCCGTCGATCGCATGGTCTGGTACGCGGGCTGGGCCGACAAGCTCGCGCAGGTGCTCGGCACGTCGAACCCGGTCGCGGGGCCGTACTTCAACTTCACCGTGCCCGAGCCGACGGGCGTGGTCGGGATCGTCGCGCCCGAGGAGCCGGCTCTGCTCGGGCTCGTCTCCAGGGTCGCCCCCGCGATCGTCGGCGGCAACGCCGTGGTCGTGCTCACCTCGGAGTCGCAGCCGCTCGCGGCGGTCGAGCTCGCGGAGGTGCTCGCGACGTCCGATCTCCCCGGCGGCGTCGTCAACCTGCTCACCGGCTACAAGAGCGAGACCGCGCCGGTGCTCGCCGGCCACATGGACGTGAACGCCCTCGACCTGGCCGGCGCGAACGGGTCGGTCGACGCCGCAGAGCTGGAGCGGCTCGCGGCCGAGAACGTCAAACGGGTCGTGCGCGGCTCGGCGAACGGTCAGAGCCCGTGGGAGATCGCGTCGTTCCTCGAGCTGAAGACCGTCTGGCACCCGATCGGCGTTTGACGACTACGATCACGCGCGCATGACGAGCCGGCGGTTCAGCCAGGCGATCTCCGAGGGCGACGGAATCTCCGTGATCGTTCCCGTCGGCGACCTCGAGTCGGCCCGGGCCGCGGAGGAACAGCGCGCCGAGGGGCTGATCGTCTGGAACCAGCTTCCGGGTCTGCGCGAGGCCGTCTCGCTGCCCGTTCTCTGGCGTGCCCGCGGTCCGCTCGAGGAGGCTCGGAGCTGCGGAGCGGACGCCTGTCTGCTGATCGCGGAGCAGCTCCTCGACGACAACGGCCTCGAGCGCGTGCAGGCGGAGGCGGCGGCGCTCGGCCTCGAGCCGGTCGTCGACGTCAAGGACGCGGAAGAGCTCGAGCAGGCGCTCGAGCGCATCGACCCGGAGCTCTTCCTGCTCTCACCGCGGGACGCCGACGACGATCAGTCCGCGCACGAGCGGGTGCTCGAGCTGCTGACCGACGTCCCGGCGGGCAAGCTCGCGATTGCCGATCTCGCCGGCGTCGAGCGGACGGAAGTGGACGAGCTGGAGCGGGCCGGGATGGACGCCGTCGTGGTCGCGGCCGGCAACGTGACCGAGCTGGTCGGCGCGGCCCCGCCCGAGGTCTGACCCGGCGCTCCGCTCTGGCGCTGGCGGCGCTGCTCGCGGGCGCAGCGGCGCTGCGGCTCGTCGGCGTCGGCTACGGGCTTCCGTATCCGCTGCTGAACCCGGACGAGCAGAGCATCGTCCCGCGCGCGTGGGAGCTCGTGCACGGCGGCGGGCTCGACCCCGGCTGGTACGACTACCCGTCGCTGGTGATCGAGGCCCTGGCGCCGTTCCAGCTCTGGCTGGACGAGCCCTCGTACCTCGCCGGGCGGCTCGCCGTCGTGGCCTTCGGCGTGGCCGGAGTCGCGGCGGCGTGGTGGCTCGGGTCGCGGGCCTACGACACCACCGCGGGGTTCGTCGCGGCCGCGTTCACCGCGGTGGCGACGACGCACGTCGCCTACTCGCGCACGGCGGTGACGGACGTGCCCTTCACGACCCTCGCGACCGCGTCTCTCGCGCTGCTGGTGTCGAGGCGGCTCGAGCTCGCGGGGACCGTCGCCGGCCTCGCCGCCGCGGCGAAGTATCCGGGGGTCGTCCTGCTCGTGCCGCTCGTCATCGTCGGCTACCGCGAGTGGCGGCGCCTCGCCGTTGCCGTGGGGCTCGCGGTTGTGGCCTTCGCGCTCGCGAGCCCGTTCGTGCTCGTTCACGCGGGTGCGGCCGCCGAGGACGCGCGCCGTGTGAGCGAGCGGGCGCAGGCCGGCTGGCTCGGCTTCGAGGGCGACGGCCCGGCGATCGTGGCGTTCGCCGACCGGCTGTGGGAGGCCGTCGGCCCGGCGCTCCTGGTGGCGGCAGCTGCCTTGGTCGTCGCCTTGGTCCGGCGGCGGCGGGCGGACGTCGTGCTGGCCTCTTTCGCGCTCGCCTACTACGTGACGCTGTTGCCGATCGACGCGCATTTCGACCGCTACGTCCTGCCGCTCGTCCCCGTCCTCGGGGCGCTGGCCGGGAGCCTTCGCCCGCTCGTGCCCGTGACGCTGCTGCTGCTGGTCGTGCCGCTCACATGGTCGATCCGCGACACGCGCGAGTTGACCCGGACGGACACGCGCGAAGCGGCCCAGGCGTGGATCGAGGAGCGCGTACCGGCCGCTGCGCGCGTGGCGTCCGATCCCTCGGCGCCGCCCTTCGAGCGAGAGGCGCTGCGGCTCGAGCTTCCCGCCCCTTGGCAGGAGCCGGACCCGAGGCGCGATGTGGCAGAGCTCCGACGGCGCGGGATCGACTACGTCGTCGTGTCGGGCGCCGTCGCCGACCGGGTCGAGGCGGCCGCGGAGGACTATCCCGACGAGGCGCGCTTCTACGCCGACCTCGAACGCTCGGCGACCCAGGTCTATCGCCGCGCCCCCGGCGACGGCTACGCAGGGCCGTGGGTGAGCATCTACCGCCTCGAATAGACGCCTCCCCTCCGGCCGAGGCCGCGCGGGACCTGTCCAGGGGTCTGGCCCCTGGACATGGCTGCAGGGGCCTTGTCGGGTGTGACGGGAGTGTGACGAAGCATCCCCAGTGCCTGGTGTGTCGAGGCGCGTTCGGGCAGGATCGGCGGGATTCGGCTGCCGGGCGTCCGATTGCGGCGTGAGGCGGTTCGGTCGCCCCTGCGCGATGCGCTCGATCAGCCGAAGAAGGCGCGCGCCACGTCGTACCACTCGCGCGGGACGCGCTTGAGCTCCGCGGTCGCCTCCGCGAGCGAGACGTCGACGATCGCGTCGCCGTGCAGCGCGGCCATCCGACCGAAGCGGCTCTCGAGCACCAGGTCGGCGGCCTTGAGCCCGTAGCGCGTCGCCAGCACGCGGTCGCGCGGGGTCGGTGTGCCGCCGCGCTGCACGTGCCCGAGCACGGTCACGCGGCTCTCGTAGCCGGTGCGCTCCTCGATCTCGTGGGCGAGCGCCTCGCCCACACCGCCGAAGCGCACGTGCCCGAACTGGTCGCTCGCGCGCGCCTCCCCCGCAACCTGGCGGGTCTCGCCGGACGCGTAGGTCAGCTCGTAGCCCTCGCTCACGACCACGATCGAGAAGTCCTTGCCGCGCTCGTGCCGGCGCGTGATCTCCGCACAGGCGTCCTCGACGGTGATCGGAAGCTCCGGGATCATGATCACGTCCGCACCGCCGGCGATCCCGCTCATGACCGCGATCCAGCCCGTGTGCCGGCCCATCACCTCGACCACCATCACGCGGTTGTGCGACTCGGCGGTCGTGTGCAGCCGGTCGATCGCCTCGGTCGCGACCGTGACCGCCGTGTCGAAGCCGAAGGTGTAGTCGGTTGCGGAGAGGTCGTTGTCGATCGTCTTCGGCACGCCCACCACGGGGAACTCGTGCTCGGCGAAGAGTCGCGCCGCCACGCCGAGCGTGTCCTCGCCGCCGATCGCGACCAGCGCGTCCAGCCCCTCGCGCGCGAACGTCTCGAGCACGCGCTCGACGCCGCCCTCGACCCGGTAGGGGTTCGTGCGGGTGGTGCCGAGAATGGTGCCGCCGCGCGGCAGGATCCCCGAGATCTCGCGCGCGCCGAGCGGCTGCAGCTTGCCCTCGACCAGCCCGCGCCAGCCCTCGCGAACGCCCACGACCTCCTCGCTGGCGGTCAGGCAGCGGCGCGTCACGGCCCGGATGACCGCGTTCAGCCCGGGGCAGTCGCCCCCACCGGTGAGAACCGCGACGCGCATCGGCCCTATCATCGGCAATGCGAGGCCGAAGTGGCGGAACTGGCAGACGCGCCGGACTCAAAATCCGGTGGCCTTCGGGCCGTGTGGGTTCGATTCCCACCTTCGGCATGGTCGACGAGGTCGGTTCACGCTTGCGACGCGCACGCCCTGCGCTGATACTTCCAGCCCGGCGAAGGGAGCTGATCCGCCGGGCGGCGAATGGCGGAAAGACCGAAGGACGGCTACACGGAGGAGGAGCACTGTTGAAGGAACGAAGGTTTATCTGGCTGTTGCTCGTCGCCCTCGCCGCGCTGGCGCTTGCTGCGTCGAGCTGCGGTGGCGATGACGACGAAGAGTCCAGCGGAAGCGGCGACACGACCGAGGAGAGCAGAGGCGGCGGCAACGTCACCGCGCTTCCTTCCTCGTCGTGCCGCGCGCTCGAGTACAAGGGCGAGGGCGACCCGGACGTCCTGATCGCCTCCGACCTGCCCGAGGCAGGGCGGCTCGCGCCTGCAGACGACGCAGATGGTCGGCGCGATCCGGCTGCTGCTCGACGAGCAGGGCTGGAAGGCGGGCGACTACAACGTCGCTTTCCAGGATTGCGACGACGCCACGGCCCAGGCCGGCAAGTGGGACTCGGGCAAGTGCAGCCAGAACGCACAGGCGTACGCGCAGAACGAGGGCGTGATCGCAGTGATCGGCACGTTCAACTCGGGCTGTGCCGCAGTCGAGATCCCGGTGCTGAACCAGGCTCCGGGCGGCGGCGTGCTGATGGTCTCGCCCGCGAACACGTACGGCTGCCTGACTGAGCCGTGCGCGGGCAACGAGCCTGAGAAGTACTACCCGAGCGGCACGCGCAACTACGCGCGCGTCGCGCCGAGCGACCCGAACCAGGGTGCGGTCGTGGCCCAGCTGATGAAGGAGCAGGGCGTCAAGAGCGTCTACATCCTCAACGACAAGGAGGCCTACGGGCTCGGCGTCGCCAAGAACGTGCAGGGCGCGGCCGAGGCGGCCGGGATCAAGGTCACCGGCTTCGCGGCCTACGAGCCGAAGTCGGCGAACTTCGAGGCCCTGTTCACGAAGATCAAGGGCACGAATCCCGACGCGGTCTTCGTCGGCGGCCTGATCGACGAGAACGCCGGCCAGCTGATCAACGACAAGGTCGCGGTTCTCGGCCCGAACAACGGTGCCGTGAAGCTGTTCCTGCCGGACGGCTTCGCGACCGACGCGATCTTCCAGCCCGCCGAGGGCGGAACGGCGAAGGCCAAGGACGCGTTCTTCACGGTCGCCGGCGCCCCGGTCGACCAGTTCAAGGGCAAGGGCGGCGAGTTCGCGAAGAAGTTCCAGAGACGAGGTCCTCGACGGCAAGCCGGTGGACCCGTACGCGATCCTCGCCGTGCAGGCCGCGGACATCGTCCTGCAGGCGATCGCGAACTCCGACGGCACGCGCCAGAGCGTGCGTGACGAGCTCTTCGCGCTCAAGGTCGACGACGGCTACATCGGCGGGTTCGAGTTCAACGAGAACGGCGACGTCACCGGCGCCAGCGGCGCGGTGCTGACGTTCAGCGTCTACAAGGGCACGGACAAGCTGACCACGCTGAAGACGGCCACACCGGAGGCGAACCTGATCGACGCGGCGCGCGCAGAGGCCGCGGGCTAGAACCAAAACCGCAGACGGGGGCGAAGCGCATTCGCGTTTCGCCCCCGTTCCGCTTTACGATCCCGCAAACCCGTGGCGGCGGAGCGAGAAAACCGGCAACGCACAGCAGTCGAAGGCGTCCTGCGCGGCGCGCGCCCCGGCGCCCTCGACACGGTCGGCCTCGTCTTCGTCGCCATTCTCGGCGTGTGGCTCCTGATCAACCTGATCAAGGAGCCGCAGGACTTCTTCACCGTCTTTCTGATCGGGCTGACGACCGGGATGGTCTATGCGCTCGTAGCGCTCGGCTACACGCTCGTCTACGGAATCCTGCAGCTGATCAACTTCGCGCACGGCGACGTGTTCGCGCTGACCGGCCTCTTCGCGAGCACGATGATCCTGAGCGTCTTCGACCTGACCGAGGAATCGTCCGCCGGCATCATCGTCCTCGGCGCTCGCGGCGACCCTGCTCGCCACAACCGCCTTCGGCGCCACGGTGAACACCGTGATCGAGCGGGTCGCGTACCACCCCCTGCTCAAGGCACCTCGCCTCGCGTTGCTGATCACCGCTGTCGGCATGTCGTTCATCGTCCAGAACATCGCGCTCGCGATCTACGACGTGAACTTCCGTCGCGTGCCCGAGGTGATCCCGCGGACTGACGTGTTCGAGATCGGCGGCGTCCACTACCAGTGGAACAAGTTCGCGGTCATCCTCGTCACCGTGCCGGTGCTGATCGCTCTCAGTTGGCTCGTGCGGTCGACCCGGCAGGGGAAGGCGATGCGCGCGACCGCCCAGGACCCCGACGCGGCCGCGATGGTCGGGATCGACGTCAACCGGACGATCTCGTTCACGTTCGCGCTGGCCGGCGGGCTCGCCGGCGTCGGCGGCCTGCTCTTCCTGCTGCAGTTCAACATCCGCTACGACACGGGCTTCGAGCTCGGGCTGATCGCGTTCACCGCGGCGGTGCTGGGCGGGATCGGCAACCTCAGCGGCGCAGTCCTCGGCGCCGTCACGATCGGGCTGATCCAGGCGTTCAACGAGGGCCTGTCCTGGTACACCCCCGGCAGTGACTGGACGCGCTCGATCATCTTCGGCGTGCTGATCGCGATCCTCGTCTTCCGACCCCAGGGCCTGCTCGGCGAGCAGACGCCTGACCGCGCATGACCGAGCCCTCCGACGACAACGGCAAGCGACAGCAGGGCGCCGTCACCGGCCTCAGTGCGGCGAGCCAGATGTGGCAGTCGATTCCGGCCGTCATTCGCCGTCCGATCCCGCTCCTGATCGTGCTCGGGCTGGCGCTTGCGTATCCCTTCATCTACCAGGATCTGAAGGCGCTCGGCGAGATCGGGGACTTCTTCCCGGCGCTCGGCTCGGTCGTGATCATCCTCGTCTTCACGATGATGGCCGTCGGCCTGAACATCGTCGTGGGCTACAGCGGGCTGCTCGACCTCGGCTACGTCGCCTTCTACGCGGCCGGCGCGTACACGGCCGGCTGGCTGGCGTCCGGGCACTTCCAGCAGGTGAGCTTCCACCTCGGCTCCTCGGGGATCGCGGCCGAGGTGACCGGCATCCACATGTCCCTCTGGCTCGTCCTGCTGATCGCAGGCATCTTCACGGCGCTGACCGGGATCCTGATCGGCCTGCCGACGCTGCGACTGCGCGGCGACTACCTCGCAATCGTCACGCTCGGCTTCGGCGAGATCATCCCGCAGGTCGTCCGTAACGGCGACAGCTTCAGCGGCTTCAACCTCACGAACGGAACCTTCGGCATCAACCCGATCGACTCGCCCGGGTTTCGGGGAGACGCTGAACGAGACGCTCGGGCTCCCGGTCTCGTACCAGGCCTCGTTCGAGCGCGAGCGGCTGTTCTACTGGACGATCCTCGCGCTGCTGCTCATCACGGTGTTCTGCTCGGTTCGCCTGAGGGACTCGCGGCTCGGGCGCGCGTGGATCGCGATCCGCGAGGACGAGACCGCGGCGGCGGCGATGGGCATCCCGCTGATGCGCACGAAGACGTGGGCGTACGCGATCGGCGCGTTCTTCGGCGGCGTGGCAGGTGCCTACTACGCGAGCTTCAAGAGCGGGGCCTTCCCGAGCGACTTCTACTTCAACATCTCGATCTTCCTGTTATGCATGGTGATCCTGGGTGGGATGGGCAGCGTGTGGGGCGTGGTCGCCGGCGGCCTCATCCTGGGCTGGCTGAACGTGGAAGGGCTCGCCGTGATCGGCAGCAAGTTCAACGAGGCCGCCGGGACGAACATCGAGATCGCGAAGTACCAGTTCGGGATCTACGGCACGATCATCGTGCTGATGATGCTCTTCCGGCCGACGGGGCTGATTCCCGAGCGCCGGCGCAAGCGCGAGCTCGAAGAGGGCGTGCACGACGAGTCCCTGTACGAGGTCTCGAGGTGAGTGCGTCGGCGGCCGAGGCGGCCGTACCCGAGGAGCCGATCCTCGTCGCCGCGGGCGTGCGCAAGGAGTTCGGTGGGCTGGTCGCCGTCAACGACGTCGACTTCGAGATCCCGCCCCGCTCGATCGTCAGCCTGATCGGGCCCAACGGCGCCGGCAAGACCACCTTCTTCAACATGCTGACCGGGGTCTACACGCCGACGGCCGGCAGCATCGTCTTCGACGGCAAGGACGTGAGCGACAAGCCGCCCCACGCGATCACCGAGCTCGGGGTCGGGAGGACGTTCCAGAACATCCGCCTGTTCGAGCAGATGACCGCGCTCGAAAACGTGCTCGTGGGCATGCATTGCCGTATCAAGGGTGGGATCCTCGGCTCGATCTTCGGCACTCCCCGGGTGCGCAGGGAGGAACGGCGGGCGACCGAGAGGGCGCGCGAGCTGCTTCGGTTCAGCGGTCTGCGCGGCCGCGACGACGAGGTCGCGCGCAACCTGCCCTACGGCGACCAGCGTCGGCTCGAGGTCGCGCGCGCACTTGCGACGCAGCCGAAGCTGCTGCTGCTCGACGAGCCGACCGCAGGCATGAACCCGCAGGAGACGGCGGCCTTCACGGACTTCGTGGGCAAGCTCCGCGCGGAGGAAGGGCTGACCGTCCTGATGATCGAGCACGACATGAAGGTCGTGATGAACATCTCCGACCGCGTGACCGTGCTCGACTACGGGGAGAAGATCGCCGAGGGATCGCCCACGGACGTGCAGAAGGACGAGCGCGTGATCGAGGCCTACCTCGGCCGGGCGGCGAACGAATGAGCGAGGCTGCGACGACCGACGGCCGCGGCGTGATCCTGCGGCTCGACGACATCCACACCTTCTACGGCTCGATCCACGCGCTCAAGGGGATCACGATCGAGGTACGCGAGGGCGAGATCGTCACGCTGATCGGCGCGAACGGGGCGGGCAAGTCGACCACGCTGCGCTCGATCAACGGCCTCAACCACCCGCGGCGCGGGAAGATCGAGTTCGAGGGCCGCGACATCACCAACACGGCGCCGCACCGGATCGTGAAGATGGGGATCTCGCAGTCGCCCGAGGGACGGAAGCTGTTCTCGCGCATGAGCGTGCGCGAGAACCTCGAGATGGGCGCCTTCCAGCGCTCCGACCGTGCCACGTTCAAGGAGGACCTCGACCGCGTCTACTCGCTCTTTCCGCGGCTGGCGGAGAGGCGCAACCAAAAAGCGGGGACGATGTCCGGCGGCGAGCAGCAGATGTGCGCGATGGGCAGAGCGCTGATGGCCAAGCCGAAGCTGCTCCTGCTCGACGAGCCGTCGATGGGCCTCGCGCCGATCTTCGTCGAGCGGATCTTCGAGATCGTGCGCGAGATCAACGAGCAGGGCACTCCGATCCTGCTGGTCGAGCAGAACGCGCTGATGGCGCTCGACACCGCCCACCGCGGCTACGTGCTGGAGACGGGGCGGATCGCTCTGGCGGACGACGCGAAGGCGCTGCGCAAGAACGAGCAGGTTCAGAAGGCCTACCTCGGCATCGACTGAGCCGCTTCGCCATAGCTCACGGCCTCGGGCGTTCGAGCCGCAGCCGGATCGAGCCCGTCACGCATCTCGTCTATCTGAGACGCGTAGCGTTGTGAGCGGGAAGTAGGGCGGCGAGAGCAGGAAGCCCGTGCGCGGGCGGTCGGGGCCGCGACCCCGCGCCATGGCGAGTGCAGCTCCGACTCCGTGCGTGGGCACGAACCCGAGCAGGCGGGCGGCGGTCGCGTCGCGGCACCCTGCCACGAGGACGGCTCCCAGCCTGGACAGCGCAGGCGCGCAGTCGGCCCAGTCGACGAACGGCAGGAGCGGATGGCAGGAGCGGCCGTCGCGGTAGGCCGCGATCGCGCGCGCGTCGGCGGCTGCCGCCCGCTCGGCGCCTGCGAGCTCGTCCGGCTCGCGGATCCCGGTGCGCAGCGCGCCGAACAGCGCCCGGTACGGCGCCTGCGTGGGGTGCGCGAAGCGGCGCCTGAACGGGTGGACGACGACCAGCGTCCCGCCGTCGGCGACGGGGAACGACTCGCGCCAGAGCCGGAGGGCGACGCCGAGCGCCAGCGCTGCGACCAGCAGCGGGTTGGGCGCCTCGCGCGGGAGGTGGTAGGTCGTCCGTGGGATCCCGAGGACGAGGGTGTCGAGGGGCCGCTCGAGGCGTGCCGAGCGTGAGTCGACGGCCCGTAGCAGCGCCTCGGCGTGCGCGACGGACGGACGGCCTCCGAACGCCGCCGTCGCGGTCAGCTGGCGTGGGAGGTGCTGGAGGATCCGCTGCCGGATCGCGCTCGGCAGCGCCGAGAAGAGCCGCCGGCCGGGCAGGCGCAGCACGCGGTCGAGCGCCTCGGGCTCGTACGGATAGCCGTGCAGCGCACCGCCGAGAGCCGGGTTGTTCAGCGCGAGCGAGACCCCGTAGACCGCGACCCGCTCGGACAGGGCCCGCTCGACCGCGGCGGAGAGGCGCCAGCCCTGCGAGGCGGCGGTCTCGAGGAGCGAGTAGCTCCCGGCCGCGCGCAGGGCGTCCGAACCCGTCGCCGCAAGCAGCGCGGCGGGCCCGCCGTGGAGGACGGTTTCGGCGGCGGTGACGGTGACGACGAGATCGGTCTCGACGAGCGCCGGGTTGGCCCGCAGCGGCACCCGGCCCTCGTCGCCGAGGTGGACGAGGTCGGGGCTCTCGGCGTCGTGGACGACGAGCCGGCCGTGGAAGTGGCGCGCGAACTCCGGCGAGACGAGCTGCTCGAGCTCTGTGCGCCCCGCCCGCCTGGCGAGCCCGCCGGCGACCAGGAGCGTCTGCCGCTCGACCGGCGATCCCGGCTCGCTCGAGCTCGGCCACAGTGGCGGCGATCGCGGTCTGCCGAGGGTCGCGGAGGGCGCCGGGAATCGGGAGCGCCGGCGGCTCGACGACGATCGTCGCGCGGCCGCCGCGCGGCGCGAGGCGTGCGAGCGGGTCGCCCGAAAGCGGGAAGCGGAGCGCGTCGGCGACCGCCGCCGAGACGTCGGCGATCGGTTCGACGGGCGGGGGCGGTACGACGAGCTCGGCGTCATCCGGAGCGTTCACGACGACGACGCGGGAGCCCACCAGGAGTGGGACGCGCGGCACGACGGAGGCACACCGTACAGTTGAGGTGTGTCACCGAAGACGCTGTCAGGCGCTGAGTTGCAGCTCGACGACGCGCCCGTGCGCGACTCCGAGCTCTTCCTCGTCGACGGCAACAACCTCGCCTACCGGGCCTTCTTCGCGCTGCCCGAGGAGCTGGCGACGAGCGAGGGTTTCTCCACCAACGCGCTGCTCGGCTTCACGAACATGCTCTTCAAGCTGCTGGCCGACTATCGGCCGAAGGGAGTGGCCGTCGCGTGGGACACCCGGCCCGTGCACCGGCACGAGGTCTCGGACACGTACAAGGTCGACCGCCGTCCGATGCCGGACCTCCTGCGCGAGCAGTTCCCGCACTTCCGGCCGATCGTCGAGGCCTTCGGCTACCGCAACCTCGAGTTCGAGGGCTGGGAGGCGGACGACGTGATCGCCACGTTGGCTTCGCGTGCTGACGAGGCCGGGGTGAAGACGACCGTGGTCTCGACCGACCGCGACGCGTTCCAGCTCGTCTCGGAGAACGTCGCGCTGATGATGACCCCGCGCGGCGTCTCGGACGTGCACGTGTACACGCCTGAGCGGGTCGAGGCCCGCTACGGGATCCGCCCCGACCAGATTCCCGACTTCATCGGCCTCAAGGGCGACACCTCGGACAACATCCCCGGGATCCCTGGCATCGGCGACAAGACCGCCGGCCAGCTGATCGCGCAGTACGGCTCGCTCGAGGACGTGATCGAGCACGCAGACGAGCTCACGCCTGCCCGCTCGAAGGCGATCGCGGAGAACGCCGACCAGGCGCGCCAGTCGAAGCTGCTGGCGACGATGCGCCGCGACCTCGACATCGACTTCGACCCGGCCGAGATCGTGCTCTCGCCGCCCGACCGCTCGCAGCTGCGCGAGATGTTCCGCCGCTTCGAGTTCCGGGCGCTGCTCGGGCGCGTGGACGAGCTCGACGCGGCGGTGCCCGCGGCCGAGGTCGTGGTCGAGGGGGTGCCGGTGGCCTGGCGGGAAGGGCTGATCGCTGCACCCGGCGGCGGCCCGGTCGGCTACGCGGTCGACGCGGATCGTGCGGCTCTGGCCACCGAGGACGAGGTCGTGGTCGGCTCGGCGCCGACGCGGCTCGAGGGGGAGCTCGTCGTCCACGACGCCAAGGCGCAGCGGATCGTCGACGCGGCCGAGGACACGCTGCTCGCGGCCTACCTGATCGAGCCCGGCCGGGCCACGTACGAGCTCGACGACCTGGGCGCCGAGTACGGCGTCGACGTCCTGCTCGACCCGCCGGCCGAGGAGGAGACGACCGCGCTCGTGCGCCGGGCGGAGCTCCCTCGCCGGCTGATCGGCCGCATGCGCGAGCGGCTGACGGAGCGCGGCGCACGAGCGGCTCTACCGGGAGATCGAGCTGCCGCTGACCGAGGTGCTCGGCGGCGATGGAGGACGCCGGTGTCAAGATCGACACGTACCGCATGGGCGAGATCACGGCCCGGCTTGCCGACCGCGTCGAGGAGCTCGAGGCGCGCGCGTACGAGCTCGCCGGCGAGGAGTTCGTGCTCGGGTCGACGCCGCAGGTCGGGCGGATCCTGTTCGAGAAGCTCCAGCTCACCCCGGGTCGGAAGGGCAAGACCGGGCTACTCGACGGACACGCGTGTGTTGCGGACGATCCGCGACGAACACGAGATCGTCGGCGTGATCGAGGAGTGGCGCGAGTACTCGAAGCTGCTCAACACCTACCTCGGGCCGCTGCCGAGCCTGATCTCCGAGAGCGACGGGCGCCTGCATACGACCATCAACCAGGCCGTGGCGTCGACCGGGCGGCTCTCCACGTCGAACCCGAACCTGCAGGCGATCCCGATCCGGACCGAGCTCGGCCGGGAGATTCGCTCCGCCTTCGTCGCCGAGCAGGGGTCGAAGCTGCTCTCGGCGGACTACTCGCAGATCGAGCTGCGGATTCTCGCGCACGTCTCCGGCGAGCCGAAGCTGCGCGAGGCGTTCGAGCGTGGAGAGGACATCCACACCGCGACGGCCGCCGAGGTGCTCGGGCGCGACCCCGCCGCGCTCACGACCGGCGAGCGCTCGATCGCGAAGATGATCAACTTCGGGATCGTCTACGGGATCTCGGCCTTCGGCCTCTCCGAGAACCTCGAGATCCCGCGCGAGCAGGCGCAGGAGTACATCGACTCCTACCTCGCCCGCTTCCCGCACGTCCAGGACTTCATCCAGCGCACGATCGAGCAGGCCGAGCGCGACGGCTACGTCACGAGCCTGCTCGGGCGGCGGCGGCCCGTCCCGGAGATTCGCACCCGCAACCGCCAGACCCGCGCGCTCGGCGAGCGGCTCGCGGTCAACTTCGTCATGCAGGGCTCGAACGCGGACATCATCAAGGTGGCGATGATCGCCATCCACCGGCGCCTGCGCGAAGAGGGGCGCGGCGCCAGGCTCGTCCTACAGGTGCACGACGAGCTCCTGCTCGAGGTGCCGGAGAAGGAGGTCTCCGCCGTGAAGGAGCTCGTGCGCGACGAGATGTGCTCGGCGTACCCGCTCGACCCGCCGCTCGCGGTCGACGTCGGCGTCGGCGACGACTGGCACGAAGCGAAGAGCTGATCGGGCCGCGTCCCCTTCGCGCCAACGGCGCGAGCGCATGTCCAGGGGTCTGGCCCCTGGACATGGCCGGAAGGGCGGGGTGGGTTCGTGACGGATGTGTGACGAAGCGTCCACAGGACTGTCCGTTGCGTGGGGTTTGCGCGACTCTCGGGCGTGAAGCGGCGGCGGCGGAGCGCCATTTCGGCTCCGCAGCGGTCCGGTCGCCCCTGCTCGGAAAGCGGGCTCGTGGCCGTGCGGTGAAGCCTCGGTTGCGAACCTTGGGCGACCCTGGTCACGGGCCAGAAGGCGGGATAGACTCGCCGACGGCCACGGCCGATGGGGCCTGGGCCGGTCTGTGGGGTCACTTCAGGGGAGGTTCACAACTTGTCTCGTGCAGCTTTCGCACGGCCCGCTACGGGGTCGTCGTCCTCGTCCGTTGCCGTGCTGCTCGTCGGCTCGCTTTCTGCGACCGCCGACACGACGGCACAGCAGCTCCGTTCTCTCGGACTGGAAACATCGACCTGAGCACCACCTCGGACGACTGTCCGGCGTTCCGGGGGTGATCGGCTATCGCGGCGACGGCCTGACCGCGGCGCCGGGCGCTGACCCGCAGACGGTGACGGCGGACGGGAGCGCCACGCCGATCGACGTCAACGCCAACCAGACGGCGCCCAACACGTTCACGACGGGCGGCGTCTCCGAGTTCCACATCGCGAACGCGGTCGTCGCCCTCCAGGGCTCGGGCACCGCCGACGCTCCGCCGTCGTGCTCTCACTCGACACCACGGGGCAGACCGACGTCACCGTCGCCTACGTGCTCCGTGACATCGACGGCTCGGCCGACGACGCCGTCCAGCAGGTCGCGCTGCAGTACCGCGTCGGCTCGAGTGGCCCCTATACCAACCTCGCGGGCGGCTACGTGGCCGACGCCAACACGCGCGGGCAGGCCGACGATCACGCCGGCCACGTGCTGCTTCCGGACGCGGCCGAGGGCCGTCGCTCGTCCAGTGGGCGTGATCACCGCCGCGCGACGGACAGCGACGAGTGGGTCGGCATCGACGACATCTCGGTCGCCTCCAGCACCGGCCGCCGCCGGACGCAGCGCCGTCCGTCGCCGCGACCTGCCCGGCGAACAGCGGCGGGAGCGTGGCGACGAACTAAAACATCACCGTCAACTTCACCGAGCCCGTCGACCGTCGGCCGCGGGCGTACGCGGTCTCCTGCACGTCGAGCGGCGCGCACACGGCCACGCAGACCGGCGGCCCGAAGAACCACGCGCTCGACCCGGACACGGACTTCGCCGAGGGCGAGACCTGCACGGTGACCGTCGACGACGAAGGTGACGGATGCCGACACGGACGACCCGCCCGACCACATGACGGCAACCACGTCTTCAGCTTCAGCGACGTCCCCCCACGTTACGCAGATCGCGAGGTCCAGGGCGCGGCGCATCTCTCGGCGCTCAGCGGCCGCCGGTCACGGTCCAGGGCGTCGTCACCGCCGAAGGCGGCTCGAACGCTCTGCGTGCAGGACGCGACCCTGACGGCGATCCGGCCACCTCGGAGGGATCTTCGTCTTCGCCGGCTCCTCGCGCCCGTCTCGGTCGGCGGAGCGGTGCATGTCAGCGGCAGGTGTCCGAGTTCCGTCCCGGCGGCGACTCGACGGGCAACCTCACCATCACCGAGATCGCCGCACCCGGCGTCGTGACGAACTTCGGGCCCGGCAGCCCGTCGCGCCGATGGTCGTCGGCGCGGGCGGCCGCGTGCCGCCGACCATGGTGATCGAGGACGACTCCGCCGGAAACGTCGAGACCGGCGGCATCTTCGACCCGGCGCAGGACGGGATCGACTTCTACGAGAGCCTGGAGGGCATGCTCGTGCAGGTCAACAACGCCGTCGTCGTCGGGCCGACCAACGACTTCGGTGAGATCTTCGTCGTGGCGACAACGGCGCCGGCGCGTCCGTCCGGACGACGCCGCGGCGGCATCGTCGTCCGCGCCGAACGACTTCAACCCGGAGCGGCTCATCCTCGACGACGTGTTCGCGGACGACGCCCGACGTCAACGTGCGGGACCGCTTCCCGGGCGCGATCGACGCGGTCATGGACTACAACTTCGGCAACTTCAAGTACCTGGTCACGGCTACGCCGAGCTTCGTCTCCGGCGGGCTGACCCGCGCAGGTCGCCGAGGAGCCGTGGGCTCCCCACCTGACGGTCGCGACGTTCAACGTCGAGAACCTCGACCCGAGCGACCGTCCGCCGAAGTGGGCGGAGCTGGCCGACCTGATCGTCGACCACCTGCGGTCGCCGGACATCATCGCGATCGAGGAGATCCAGGACAACAACGGGGCCGACAACGACGCCGTCGACCAGCGCGTCCGTGACGTGGACGACGCTCATCGAGCGATCGACGCGGTGGGCGGCCCGCCGTACGCTTCCGCGACATCGCGCCCGTCGACGACCAGGACGGCGGCGAGCCCGGCGGCAACATCCGCGTCGGCTTCCTGTTCCGCACCGATCGGCCGAGGCTGGAGTTCGTGGACCAGCCCGGCGCCGGCCCGACCACGCCCAACGAGGTGATCGCCGGGCCGCAGGGGCCGGAGCTTCGCTACAGCCCGGGCCGGATCGACCCGGCGAACGCGGTGTTCAACGCCAGCCGCAAGCCGCTGGCGGCCGAGTTCCTGTTCAACGGCCGTCGCGTGATCGTCGTCGCGAACCACTTCAACTCGAAGGGCGGCGACGACCCGCTGTTCGGCCGCTTCCAGCCGCCGGTGCAGAACAGTCGAGACCCAGCGGAACGGCCAGGCCGACGTGGTCGTGACGACTTCGTCGAGCAGATCCTCGCGATCGACCGCAAGGCGAACGTCGTGATCGCGGGCGACCTGAACGACTTCCAGTTCGCCTCGCCGCTGGCGAGGCTGAAGGCGGCGGCGTGCTCAGAGCCCTGATCGAGAAGCTGCCCGAGCGCGACCGCTACACGTACGTGTTCGACGGCAACTCGCAGGCGCTCGACCACATCCTGATCAGCGACGCGCTGGACGACCACGCCTGGGACTTCGAGGTCGTGCACATCAACGCGGAGTTCCACGACCAGGCGAGCGACCACGATCCGCAAATCGGCACGTTCAACCCCGGCGGCCCGATCGTCGGCTCCGGGGGCTAGGGAACACCTCTGAGCGAAGGGCCTGCCGCGTGGCAGGCCCTTCGTTTTCCCTGGCTATACTGGCCGCCTGCCGATGGCACCCGACACCGTGGACCGAACCGACCCGCAGCTCGAGGAGGGCGTCTGGACGACGACCCCCGAGGGCGACCTGGTTCCCGACTACGACGCCACCTTCCCGACCATCAACGAGGGGGAGGTCGTGCACGGCACCGTCGTGCGCGTCGACAAGGACGAGGTGCTGGTCGACATCGGCTACAAGTCGGAGGGCGTCATCCCTGTCTCTGAGCTCTCGATCCGCCGCTCGGTCAACCCGGCCGACGAGGTCGGGCTCGGCGACGAGATCGACGCGCTCGTGCTCACGAAGGAGGACGCCGAAGGGCGCCTGATCCTCTCGAAGAAGCGCGCACGCTTCGAGCTCGCCTGGAAGACGATCGAGACCAAGGCCGAGACCGGCGAACCGATCGTCGGCAAGGTGATCGAGGTCGTCAAGGGCGGACTGATCCTCGACCTGGGCGTGCGCGGCTTCCTGCCTGCGTCGCTCGTCGATATCCGCCGCGTGCACGACCTGGACGAGTTCCTCGGCAAGGAGCTGCGCGCCAAGGTGATCGAGCTCAACCGCTCGCGCAACAACGTCGTCCTCTCGAGGCGCGCGGTGCTCGAGGACGAGCGCAAGGAGATGCGCCAGGCGATCCTCGACCGGCTCAACCCCGGCGACGTCGTCGACGGGCAGATCTCCAACATCGTCGACTTCGGCGCCTTCGTCGACCTCGACGGGATGGACGGCCTCATCCACATCTCCGAGCTTTCGTGGCGCCACGTCAACCACCCCTCCGAGGTGCTCGAGATCGGGCAGGAGGTCAAGGTCAAGGTGCTCGACATCGACCGCGACCGCCAGCGGATCTCGCTCGGGCTGAAGCAGACCCAGAGCGACCCGTGGCAGCAGGTCGTCGAGGCCTACGGCGAGGGCAACGTGGTCGAGGGCCGGGTCACGAAGGTCGTCACGTTCGGCGCCTTCGTCGAGATCCTGCCGGGCGTCGAGGGCCTCGTGCACATCTCCGAGCTCGCGCAGCACCACGTCGAGAACCCGCGCGAGGTCGTCTCGCAGGGCGACGTCGTCAACGTCAAGGTGATCGAGATCGACGCCGACCGCCGCCGCCTCTCGCTCTCGCTCAAGCGGGTCGAGGAGGGCGAGGCCGTGCAGCCGCGCGCCGACGGGGCCCCGCTCGCCGCGAACCTCGACCTGTCCGAGGACGTCTTCGGCAACGAGCCTGCACGGCCCGCCGAGACGGAAGACGTCGAGGTCACCGACGAGGCCGCGATCGCCGAAGGCTCGCTCGAGGTGGTGCCCGAGGTTGTCGAGGAGCCCGCCGAAGAAGCCGAGCCCGAGCCGTCGGCCGAGGCAGCGCCCGAGCTCGTAGCCGACCCCGAGCCCGTCGCCGACCCCGAGCCCGTGGCCGAGGCGGAAGCAGAGCCGGTCGCTGAGGCCGAGCCCGAGACCGTGGCCGACCCCGAGCCCGCCTGGCCGAGGCGGAAGCAGAGCCGGTCGCTGAGGCCGAGCCTGTTGCGGAGGCCGACCCTGGTCCCGAGCCGGTCGCCGAGGCCGAGCCTGCGGCCGAGGCCGAAGCGGCGCCGGCCGAAGAAGAAACCGACCAGCCCTCGTAGCTTGCAGCGACCGGTCGCGGTCGCGATCACCGGGGGAATCGGCGCGGGGAAGACCGAGGCCCTGAACGCTTTCGCGCGTCTCGGCGCAGCGACGGTCTCCAGCGACGAGATCGTGCACCACCTCCTGCGCACCGACGAGGACGTGAAGCGTGCGATCGTGGAGCGGCTCGGCGAGGGCGTGCTGGACGACGAGGGCGAGATCGACCGCACGCGCGTGGCGGAGGTGGTCTTCGCCGACCACGAGCAACTCCACTGGCTCGAAGCGCTTCTCCATCCGCTCGTCTCGCGGGAGTACCTGATCTGGCGCGAGCAGCTCGGCCGGCTGGACGACCCGCCCGAGGTATGCGTGACCGAGGTGCCGTTGCTGTATGAGGCCGGCTCGGAGGACCGGTTCGACGCGGTCGTCGTCATCACCGCTCCGGAGGAGGTGCGCCGTCGCAGGACGAAGATCTCTCTCACCCAGCGGAGCGGAAGGTTGATCGACGACGAGGAGAAGGTACGGCGGGCGGATTACGCGTACGTGAACGACGGCTCGCGGAGGAAGCTCGAGGCCTTCGTCGCGTCGGTGCTCGACGAGCTCAAGTCTCCGGCGTGAAGAAGGTGCTGACCCTGACCGCGCTGCTCGGCGTGCTCGCCGGGCTGGTCCTGTACGTGCAGGCCGCGGAGCCGAGCTGGTACCACCGGCTGCGGTATCCGCTCGCCTACGAGTCGATCGTCCGCGGGCACGCGGAGAACTATCGCCTCGAGCCCGACCTCCTGGCGGCGGTGATCTACCAGGAGTCGAAGTTCGATGCTGAGGCCCGTTCCGACGCAGGCGCCGTGGGCCTGATGCAGCTCCGCCCGGAGACCGCGCGCGGGATCGCGCTGCGTACCGGCGGTTCGGCCTTCCGCGTGGAGGACCTGACGAACCCGGAGATCAACGTGCGCTACGGCTCCTGGTACCTGCGCCACCTGCTCGACAAGTACGACGACGAGGAGCTCGCGCTCGCGGCGTTCAACGCGGGCCAGGGCAACGTCGACAGCTGGCGTCAGGAGGGCAAGGGGATCGCGTTCGCCGAGACGCGCCACTACGTCGACCGCGTCCGGGAGCTGAAGGGGATCTACCGCGACGCCTACGCGTCAGAGCTCGGCTATTAGGCGCCGCACGTAGGCCACGGCGCCGAGAGCGCCTTTCGCGGAGAGCAGCTCGGCCGCCCGCTCGAACGACGCGCGGGCCTCGTCGCGGCGGCCGAGGATGGCGAACGCAGAGCCGAGTCCTACGTGCGCGGTCGTGCGGTCGGTCGTCATGTCGGTCGAATCGATGAGGGCGACGCCCTCCCGGCCGATGGCGATCGCGGCATCCGCCTCGCCCCGCGCGGCGAGGATTTGCGCGCGGGCCGCGCGCCACGACGACTGGGTCGTCAGGTCGTCGGGCGCGCCGATCTCCTCGCTCTCGCGCGAGAAGGGCTCGGCCTCCTCGTACCGGCCCTGCGCGCAGAGCGCGAGCGCCAGGAGCGCGCTGATCGTCGAGAGGAAGCCTCTCTCGTCGACCTTCCGCAGGCCCTCGTTGGCGATTCGCAGCTGCTCTTCGGCACGGCCGGGCTCGCCGGTGTAAAGGAGGGGATAGGCGACGTTCATGCGCGCCGACTGGCGGGACACCACCTGGCCGAGCTCTTCGAGGACGGCGCCCGCTTCGGCGACGCGGTCGAGCGTTGCTCTCGAGACGTTCTCCCGCAGGATCAGGAACGCACCCTCCATGTGCGTCACGGCGGCGGCGGTCGCACGGCTTTCGGTCGCTTCTCGGGTCAGACGGCAGAGCTCGAGCCCGTCGTCGACCGTCGTCGGCCCCCAGAGCGCGTTCCCCAGCCGCCACCAGTGGGTCTGCGCGAGCACGCGTGCATTTCCCGAGCGCTTCGCCAGCTCCACCGCGCGGTCGTAGGCCTGTTGCCCCGCGCGCGCAGTTCCGCGCCAGGTGCGGAGGATCCCGAGCAGCATGTACGCCTCCCCGAGCTCGCGCTCCGCGCCGCGGTCCTGCAGGAGCGCAGTGAGGCGCTCCGCGTTCTGCAGCGCACTCGCCTGCGAGCCTCCCCTCATCGTCCGCAGGTGCGTGCGAAGCAGCTCCGCCCGCGCCCGCACCGCCGGGTCGGCCTCGCTGCGGTCGACGACGCCTGTAAGAGCGGCGTCGGCCTCCTCGAAGCGCCCCTGGTCTCGCATCGCGATCGAGAGGTCGCAGACCAGCTCTGCTTGACGTGGGTCCTCCCGGTCGAGGAGCGCGACTGCACGCTCGAGCAACTTCGTCGCGGCGTGGAGGTCGCCACGACTCAGGGCGCGCTGGCCCGCCGCCGCGAGCCGCTCTGCCGCGCGCCGCCCGAGGGTCGTGCCGCTCTCCTGGAGCGCTCCAAGCTCGGTTCTGTACCGGTACGCCTGTTCGAGGTGGTACCCCACGATCTCGTCGAACTCGCCCGCCTCGGCGCTCCAGCGCTCGTCGAGCTGGTCGGCGTACCGTTCGTGGAGCTCGATGCGTGTCTCCTTCGGCATCGACTCGTAGGCCGCGTCGCGGATCAACAGGTGCCGGAAGCGGAAGACATCGGCGCCCTCCACGGCACGGGAGGGACGCACGAGCTCCTTGCGCACGAGCGCGAGCACGTGGTCGGCGGCGGCCGGCCGCTCGTCCGCCGGAGACAGATCGCGCACCTCGGCGAGGGTGAACTCCTTGCCCACGACCGACGCGCGCTCGACCGCCGCGCGCTCCGCCTGCGGGAGGCGCTCGAGCCGCGCCGCCAGCAGCGCCTGGATCGTGGGCGGGACGGTGGTCTCGCCGTTCCGGCCGTCCTCGGCCGCCATGGCAACCATCTGCTCGACGAAGAGTGGGTTCCCCTCCGCGGCCTCGACGACGCGGCGCCTCACCGCCGGCGTGAAGTGGCGACGCGACAGGAGCGCGTCGATCAGACGCTCCGATTCCGTCTCGGAAAGCGACTCGAGGAGGATCGACGTCGCGTTGAGCTTGCCCCCGGCCCAGGTGGGCCGGGCGTCGAGCAGCTCGGGTCGCGCGACGGTGAGCAAGAGAATCGGCGCCTCGCGCGACCAGTCGGCGACGTGCTCTATGAGGTCGAGGAAGGTCGGCTCGGCCCAGTGCAGGTCGTCGAGCACGACCACGAGCGGACGCTCGCGCGCAGTGCGTTCCAGCAGCGTCCGGGTCGCCCAGGCGATCTCCTCGGCGACGCCCGCGCCCTCGCGCGTGATCCGGTCGAGCAGCTCTTCGGCTTCAGGGTCGTCGAACCGCCGCAGGACCTCCATCAGCGGCCAGTACGTGATGCCTTCGCCGTAGGGCAGGCAGCGGCCGAGCAGGATCGTCGCCTCGCCGTCGGCGCGGTCTAGGAACTCCAGCACCAGGCGCGACTTCCCAATCCCGGCCGAGCCGAGGATCGTGAAGAGGTACGGCGTCTGCTCCCGAACGGCTCGCTCGAACGCCTGCGAGAGCTGCGAGAGCTCGTTCTCGCGGCCGATCATCGGCGCGTCCAGGCGGCGCGTGAAGGCCTCGGCGCCGGCGACGACCTCCAGCAGGCGGTGCGCCGTGACGGGGTCGGTCTTGCCTTTCGCCTCCACGGGCGGGGCCCCTTCGGCGCGCACCGCGTCGCGCACGAGCCGGAACGTCGAGTCGCCGAGCAGGATCTCCCCGGGCGCAGCCGCCTGCTCTAGCCGCGCGGCCGTGTTGACGGCGTCGCCGAGGGCGAGCGTCTGTCCTTCGCCGGCGACGACCTCACCGGTGTTCACACCGGTGCGGGCCTCGATCCGCACGCCGAAGTCGCGCTCGAGCTCGTCGTTCAGGCCGGAGAGCGCCTCGCGCATGTCGACGGCGGCGCGCACGGCACGGAGCGCGTCGTCCTCGTGCAGCGTCGGAATCCCGAACACGGCCATGACCGCGTCGCCGATGTACTTCTCGACCGTGCCGCCGTGCCGTTCGATCGCGGCGGCCATGGCCTCGTAGTAGCGCCGCATCAGCCGCCGGGTCGCCTCGGGGTCGAGCCGCTCGCCGAGCGCGGTCGAGCCGGACACGTCCGAGAAGACGATCGTCACCGTCTTACGGCTCTCGCGGGCGGGCGCGGGCGCGACGAGCGCGGCCCGACAATTGCCGCAGAAGCGGAAGCCGTCGGGGTTCTCCTGACCACAGCTCGGGCAGATCGGCACCCCGAGACTCTAGGAGTTGTCCTCCTCGAGCTCGTTCGCCTTGGCGCAGAGGGCCCGGAAGGCCGCTTGGAGGAAGTCGTTCGCGCCGGCCGCTCCGAGCGACCACGTGAGCAGGCGGCCGAACCGCGGCGCCAGCATCTGGCTCGAGGCGAGACCGGCGGCCGTCCAGGCGCCGACGCAGCGCGGGCACGTGACGAGCTCGCCGAGCGCCCGCTGCAGTCCTTCGCCCGCGGGCCGCTCGTCCTCGCCCTCGACGAAGGGCTCGCGCACGAAGCTGGCGACCCGCTCGCGCGAGAGCGTGCGCGAGGCCTTGAAGGTGGCGGCCGACAGCGCGACGAAGTCCAGCGCGGTGCCCGCGGGCGCCCGCCGCGAGCTGGTCGCGACTGCCGCGATCCCGCCCAGGAACAGGGCGGCGATCGCGGCGTAGCTGCCGTACGGAGGCTGGTCTGGCGCGGCTGACATCCTGGCTAGGCTTCCCCGGAATGCGCCCGTTCAAGACATCGAGCGCGTACAAGCCGACCGGAGACCAGCCGAAGGCGATTGCCGAGCTGTCCGAGTCGCTGTCCGGCGGGGAGCGCTATCAGACGCTCCTGGGCGCGACCGGAACGGGCAAGACGGCGACGATGGCGTGGGTGATCGAGCAGATCCAGAAGCCGACGCTCGTGATCGCCCACAACAAGACGCTCGCCGCGCAGCTCTGCAACGAGTTCCGCGAGTTCTTCCCGGAGAACTCGGTCGAGTACTTCGTCTCCTACTACGACTACTACCAGCCCGAGGCGTACGTGCCCCAGGCGGACCTGTACATCGAGAAGGACTCGTCGCAGAACGACGACATCTCGCGGCTGCGGCTGAACGCGACCTCGGCGCTGTTCACACGGCGCGACGTGGTGGTGGTCGCCTCGGTCTCGTGCATCTACGGACTCGGCTCGCCCGAGGAGTGGCGCGGGCGCGTGCTGATCCTCGAGGTCGGCGTCGAGCAGGACCGGGACGAGGCGCTGCGCACCCTGATCGACAACCAGTACGTCCGCAACGACAGCGTGCTCGGGCGCGGCCGTTTCCGGGTCAAGGGCGACGTGGTCGAGATCCAGCCGGCGAATACCGAGACGGCGTATCGGATCTCGTTCTTCGGCGACGAGGTCGAGCAGATCACGCATTTCGACCCGCTGACCGGCGAGATCTTCGACCGGCTCGACAACCTGGCGATCTGGCCGGCGACCGAGTACGTCACGTCGCGGCCGACGATCGAGCGCGCCGTGGTGGACATCCGTCACGAGCTGGAGCAGCGCGCGCGGGAACTCGAGTCCGAGAACAAGCTGCTGGAGGCGCACCGGCTGCGGCAGCGGACGGAGTACGACCTCGAGATGATGAAGGAGCTCGGCTTCTGCAACGGGATCGAGAACTACTCGCGGATCCTCGAGGGCAGACCGCCGGGCTCGCACCCGTTCACGCTGCTGGACTACTTCCCCGACGACTTCGTCGTCTTCGTGGACGAGTCGCACCAGACCGTTCCGCAGATCGGCGGCATGCACGAGGGCGACCGCTCGCGCAAGCAGACGCTCGTGGACTACGGGTTCCGGCTGCCGTCCGCCCTCGACAACCGGCCGCTGCGCTTCGACGAGTTCCTCGGCAAGGTGCCTCAGCTCGTGTTCGTATCGGCCACGCCGGGCTCGTTCGAGCTGCGCCGCTCGTCCGTCGTCTCCGAGCAGCTCGTGCGCCCGACCGGGATCGTCGACCCGGAGGTCGAGCTGCGCGCGACGAAGAACCAGATCGACGACCTGCTCAACGAGATCCGCCGCCGCGAGGAAGTGGGGGAGCGGACGCTCGTCACGACCCTGACCAAGAAGATGGCCGAGGACCTGACCGACTACCTGCTCGAGTCCGGGGTCAAGGCGCGGTACCTGCACTCGGAGATCGACACGCTCGAGCGCATCCAGATCATCCGCGAGCTGCGGCTCGGCGACTACGACGTGCTCGTCGGCGTGAACCTCCTGCGGGAGGGGCTCGACCTGCCCGAGGTCTCGCTGGTCGCGGTGCTGGACGCGGACAAGGAGGGCTTCCTGCGCGGGCGGACGTCGCTGATCCAGACGATCGGGCGCGCCGCGCGGAACGTCAACGGCAGGGTGCTGCTCTACGCGGACAAGGTGACGCAGGCGATCTCGGAGGCGATGAGCGAGACCGAGCGGAGGCGTGACGTCCAGCTCGCGTACAACGAGGAGCACGGGATCACGCCCGAGTCGATCGTCAAGGGCGTCTCCGACATCGCGGAGTTCCTCTCATTGGAGTCGCCGACGGTTCCGACGAAGCGGCGGCGTGGGAAGTCCGAGGTGGAGGGCATGAGCACCGAGGAGCTCGAGAAGCTGGTGGTGACGCTCGAGGAGGAGATGTTCGCCGCCGCCGAGGAGCTCCGCTTCGAGTACGCGGCCAAGCTACGCGACGAGATCAAG
Source organism: uncultured Actinomycetes bacterium (assembly GCA_963733845.1). Taxonomy (GTDB): domain Bacteria; phylum Actinomycetota; class Thermoleophilia; order Gaiellales; family Gaiellaceae; genus DATFQE01. The sequence goes on along the minus strand of CAVTEM010000002.1, from coordinate 141,270 downwards.
GAGTTGCGCCGGGAGCTCGCGGCCGCGGCGGCCCAGGCGCCCGCCTGAGCGCGGGGGGAGATCAGACTCGCTCGGGGGCGCCTCGAAGCCGCCACAGCCTCCAGCCCGCCGCGTCCTCCTGCGGACCGGATTCCCAGCGGAAGCGGCGGATCGCGACCACCATGGCGGCGGCGCCCCACGCGGCGATCTCCGCGAGGTCGCCGAACGCGAAGCCGCTGCCCTGCGTGTACGGGCTGAAGCACGCAGTGAAGGCCTGGACGATGTGGTAGAGCGGGAAGACGTGGGCGATCGTGACGACCCACCCGGGCGCACCCTCGAGCGGGAAGAACACGCCCGAGAGGAACAGCAGCGGGAACAAGGTCAGGTTCGCGATCGCGGGTGCGGTGTCGGCGCGGCGCACGAAGGTGGAGACCGCGAGCCCGATCGCACAGAGGGCGATCGCGCCGAGAACGGCGGTCACGATCGCGGCCGGCAGCAGGTGCGGGTAGATGTGGACGCCGAACGCGGGCACCGAGACGACGAACATGAGCGTGGTCGCGGTGAGGCCCGTCAGGATCGTGGCGGCGAGCCAGGCGGTCACGTAGATCCAGGGGCTGAGCGGCGTCCCGCGAACGCGCTTGAGCGTGCCGAGCTCGCGGGCGGTGGCCAGGCCGAAGATGGGAGCCACATAGCAGGACACCGCGAGGGCGTACACGCCGATCGACGGTGTGAAGTACTGCGCGAAGTCGACCTTCCCTCCGGGCACGTCGACGGTGCCGCCGCTCCCCGTCGAGTTCAGCAGGACGAGCAGGATCAGCGGGAAGATCAGCGTGAAGAACGCGGCCCGGGGCGTGCGACGGATGGAGAGCAGCCGCGCCACGACCCAGCGCCGCAACAGGCGGAGGTCCGAGCTGCGGACGGCTTCCATCAGGCCGCCCTGCTGTCGGTCAACTCGAGGTAGACGTCCTCGAGCGACGGCCGCGTGACCGTGAGCCCCTCGAGCTCGCGGTCGCGTTCGACCGCCCAGAGCACGAGGGGCTTCAGGTCACGGGTGGGTGTGGCGGTCCGGAAGGCGACGTGGCCGTCGGCGTGCTCCAGGTCGGCACCTGCGGGCAGCGGCAGCTCCTGCAGGGACAACCCGTCCGGTCGCCGGAAGGTCACCACAGCAGTGCCGACCTCGCGTCCCGCCAGGCTGGAGGGGCTCCCTTCGGCGACGATGCGACCGTCCGACAGCACTGCGACGCGATCGGCGAGCCGCTGCGCCTCTTCCATGTAGTGGGTCGTCAGCAGGATCGTCTTGTCCAGGGCACGCAGCCGGTCGACCAGCTCCCAGGCGCGTCGCCGCGCCGAAGGGTCGAAGCCGGTCGTCGGCTCGTCGAGGAAGAGGAGCTCGGGATCGCCGGCGATGCCGACGGCGAGGTCGAGCCGGCGCCGCTGCCCGCCCGAGAGGGTTTCGACGCGGGCATCGCGTTTCTCCGCGAGGCCGACGAGCTCGACGACCTCGTCGACCGGGCGTCGGCGCGGGTAGGCGGCGCTGTAGAGGTCGATCACCTCACGCACCGTCAAGACGGGCTCGATCCCGCCCTCCTGGGGGACGATCCCGATCCGTTCGCGCAGCGTGCGCTCGCGGAGCGCGGGGTCGCGGCCGAGCACCTGGACGTCGCCGGCGGTCCGCGACCGGTGCCCTTCGAGGATCTCGACGATCGTCGTCTTTCCGGCGCCGTTCGGCCCGAGCAGGCCGAACACCTCGCCGCGCTCGATCGTCAGGTCGACGCCCGCGACCGCCTCGACCGGCCCGTACGACTTGTGCAGGCCCCGGACCGAGACGGCCGGCTCACCGCGGTGTTCTCGCCTGCGGGCGCTCACGCGGCGAGCACCGCTTCCATCCGTTCCATCGCCCGGAGCTCGAGCTGACGGACGCGCTCGCGCGTCAGGCAGAGCTCGGCGCCGATCGCGTCGAGTGTCCAGGGCTGGCCCTCGAAGCCGAAGCGGAGCTCCAGGATCCGCCGCTCCCGGTCGGGGAGCGTCGTCAAGGCCCGCCGGACACCCTCCCGGCGGAGGGTCTCCTCGGCCACCTCGAACGGATCGACGGCGTCGCGGTCGGGCAACAGGTCGCCCAGCTCGCCGTCCTCGTCCAGGCCGGTGGCCTGGTTGAGCGAGACGGTCGCGCGCGCTGCGCCGAGCGCCTCCTCGACGTGCTGCAGGCGCATCCCCGTGGCCTCGGCGAGCTCGACTGCCGTCGCCTCGCGGCCCAGCTGGACCTCGAGGCGACGGGCAGTTTTCCCAAGTGTGTAGCGCCGCTCGACGACGTGCACCGGCACGCGGATCGTGTCCGCGTGGTTGGCGAGGGCGCGCCGCACCGACTGGCGGATCCACCAGGTCGCGTAGGTCGAGAACTTGAACCCACGGCGCCAGTCGAACTTCTCGACGGCGCGGTTGAGCCCGATCGCGCCCTCCTGGATCAGGTCGCGGAACGGCACGCCCAGGCCGCGGTAGCCCTTGGCGACCGACACGACGAGCCGCAGGTTCGCCTCGATCATGCGCTCCTTGGCGCGGAGGTCGCCCTGCTCGATCCGCTTCGCGAGCGCAATCTCGTCGGCCGCGGTCAGGAGCCGGTGCCGGCCGATCTGCGTGAGGAAGAGGTGCAGCGAATCGAGCTCGCCGGCCGCCTCGGGCATCCAGGTCTCATCGCTAAACCCGCGTTGCATCACTCGGCCAGTCTCGCCCGGTCGGCGCGAGGCGGGGATCGGCCGCCGGGAGGATCGGTGCGCCGCTCTCGGGCGACGATCGGAGGACGCCGTGCTCGTGCTCGCGCCCGCTCGATCGTGGGAGCCCGGACTGGGATGGCCGACGGCAGGCTGGAGGTAGAGCCCATGCCCGAAACGCGACCCACCGAGTGGGTGCCGGGGCAGACCCGTCCCACCCGCGCCAACGCCGAGCAACTGCTCGCAGAGGCGGGCGACCTGATCGCGGGCGGCTGGTGTCAGCGCGCGCTCGCGCGGGATCGGGACGGGCGGGAGGTCGAGCCGTGGAGCGCCCGCGCCGAGCAGTGGTCGCCGCTCGGGGCGCTCACGCGGGTCTGGCACGAGCAACGCGGGGTCGAGCTCGACGTCTTCGAGGCCGCCTACGCGGCTCTGGCGCTCGCCACCGGCGGCCGGCCCGAGGAGTGGAACGCCGCCCGCTGGCGGTCGAAGCGGCACGTGGTCCGAGCGTTCTCGCGCGCGCAGGACTACCTTCCGGAGGCCTGGCGCGAGCTGAACGGGGGCTAGAGGCCAGGAGGAAACCTGTAGCGCGCCGGCACGGGGAGGGGCAGCTCACGCCGCGTCCCGTAGGTGAGCACGATCTCCTGGTGCGGCTCGAGGACGATCGCGCCGGGGTCGCCGTGCACGGGTCGGCCGTCCACGTAGGCGCGCAGCGTCCGGCCGCCGCCGCTCACGTATCCGCCGAGCCGGCCGGGCCCGAGCCGGACGCCCCAGACCCCGAAGAGCTCGCCGAGCGTGAACGGCCGGACCGTGGCCGACTCGACATGGACGACGCCGCTCGTGTCGTGGGTGTGGAGCGGCGAGATGAAGGCCCCGGCGGGGTCGATCCCGATCCCGGCCGGCACCGTGATGTGCCGGCCGTCGACGAACAGGTCGAGGTGCTGGTGGATGTGGAGCGCGGTGCCCTCGTAGCCGAGCGCCGGCAGCCCCAGTACGGCGAGCCGCGCCGCGAGCAAGTCGCCGTTCCGGGGCCATGGCGCGGGGCCGGACAGCTCGCCGGGCAGACCGGCCGGCACGGTCGTCGCGGCGGCCGGAGTCCCGCCCGAACGCCCGAGCACGACGACGAGGCCCGCCACGATCGCGACCAGGGCGACGCCGCCGGCGAGCGCAACGCGGCGCGTCAGCGGGCGCGCTCCTGCGCGGCCGGGGCCGGATGGCCCGACACCGGACGCTGACGGGCGATGACGCGCTCGGCGACCGCAGGGAGGAGAAACGCGAGCATGGCGACGGCGCTGCCGACCACGACGTCGACGACGTAGTGGTTGGCCGTCACGACGACCGCGAGCGCCATCGCGGTCGGAAAGAGCACCGCGATCGAGTAGGCGGCGCGACCGCCGAGCGCGCGCGCGACGGCGAGGCCGACGAGGAGGCTCCAGCCGACGTGCAGGCTGGGCATGGCCGCGAACTGGTCGGTCAGCCCCGACGGCTGCATCGTGCGGTACCACCCGACGGTCTCGCGGATCGTGTCCACTAGCCGCGGGTCGGCGAGCCGGGGCGGGGCTACGGGCAGCACGGCGAAGAAGAGGAAGCCGATCAGGCCCGAGGCGAAGATCGCGTTCCGGAGCCGGACGTACTCGTCTCGATGCCACACGAAGAGGAAGACGGCCGCACCGGCCAGCGAGGGCCAAAAGCCCCAGATGTACATCCAGTTCGCGAGCGTGATCGAGGGGCCGTGCGCCAGCGCCTGGGCCTGCAGGGCCTGCTCCCAGTCGATGTGGAGCACATGCTCGAGGTGCAGGATGCGGAGGCCGTTCGCCGCAGCTTCGCGCCGGTCGTGCTCGGTGAGCGCGCGCGCTCCGCCGTAGGCGACCGCCGCGAGCGCGACGACCAGGCACTCGCGTGCGGCCGCGCGGGCTCCGCTCGGCAGTCGGCCGTGCCTCCCGGCGCTCACCCGCCCGCGAAGTGCCCGGCCAGCATTGCGAGCGCGAGCACGGTGACGAAGATCGGTACCAGTGCGAGCAGCACGGCTCCGCCGACGATCGCGGGAGTGGCGCCGCTCCTCCCTTCCTGCGCGACGCGCCAGAGGCGGCCGCCCTCCTGCTCGAGCGACCGCAGCCGATGCGGACGCCGCGCTTCCCGGTGCTCGCCGGCGTGCGACCGGATCAGCGTCACTGCCACGAGAGCGCCGGCGAAGGCGATCGCAGCCGCGACCCTGAGCGAGACCGAGAGCCCGTGCGTGAAGGCGTCCGCGTCGAGCCTGCCGGCCAACTCGTGGGCCATGATCGCGCCCATCAGGGCGATCCCGATCGAGCCGCCGACCTGCCGGGACGAGTTCAGCACCGCGGACCCGACGCCCGCACGGTCGACGGGGACGCTGCTGAGGGCGGCCGCCGAGGCGGGCGTCATCACACAGGGCATGCCGATGCCCCCGAGCAGCATCCCCGGCACGAGCGCCCAATAGCGCTCGTCGGTGCCTAGCGTGGAGAAGTAGACGAGCTGCAGCCCGACGAGCGTCATTCCACCGGCCATCAGCGCGCGAGAGCCGAGCCGGTCCGAGATCCGGCCGGCGGCGGGCGCCACCACCGCCACCAGGAGCGTCATCGGGAGGAACGCGGCACCGGCCTGGACGGCCGAGTAGCCGAGGACGTTCTGCATGTAGAGGGAGAGGAAGAAGAGCACGCCGAACATCGCCAGCGTCACGAGCAGCACGACCGTGTTCGCGCCCGCGAAGGTGCCGCTGCGGAAGAGTGTCAGGTCGAGCATGGGCAGCCGCTGGCGCAGCTCGAGCAGGACGAACGCTACGAGCGACACCACCGCGACCGCGAAGGTGGCGACGATGCGGCCGGAGGTCCAGCCGAGGCTGTTCGCCTCGATCAGCCCGTACGTCAGCGCGAGCAGGCCGACGCCCGACGTGAGCAGTCCGGGCAGGTCGAGGCGCTGCTCGCGCGAGGTGTCCTTCGATTCTGCGACGAGCAGGAACGTGGCCACGACGGCCGCGGCGCCGATCGGGACGTTGACGTAGAAGATCGAGCTCCAGCCCGCGTGCTCGGTCAGCAGTCCGCCGACGAGCGGCCCGATCGCGAGGGCGCTGGCGGAGATCCCGACCCAGATGCCGATCGCGGCTCCCCGCTGCCGCGGCGGAAAGGTGGCCGCGATGATCGAGAGCGTCGCCGGACCCATCAGGGCGGCGCCGACGCCCTGGACGGCGCGTGCCCCGATGAGGAATCCGGCGGTGGGAGCCAGCGCGCACGCGAGTGAGGAGCCGGCGAAGACGATCGAGCCCGGTGGTGAGCACGAGCCGGCGGCCGAGCAGGTCGGCGAGCTTGCCGCCGGTGAGCAGGCACGCCGCGAACGCGAGCGCGTAGCCGGAGACGATCCACTCGAGCTCCGGGAGACCTGCGCCGAGTCGCGCTGGATCGACGGCAGCGCGACGTTCACGACCGTGTTGTCGAGCATGATCATGAACAGCCCGAGGCTGACCGTCGCGAGCGTCCACCACTTGCGGTTCCCCTCGTTCAGGACTCGTTCGGAAAAGTCCATTCGACGAGCATCGCCTCCGCCGCACGGGAGCGACATCGAACGTCCGGCCGATCACGGAGGCGGACGCCGGTCGCGAGATCGAAGGAAACCGCGCTCCTCCGGACGCGCGGCTCAGACGGGCCGCCAATCGGCTCGATCGCCCGACGGCGCCGCTGGTCGACGACCGTGATGCTGTGGTCGATGAACAGGTGGATCCAGCGACCGGGCCTGCAGCGCGCAGTCGCCGTGCTGTTCCTGGCGCTCATCGTCACCCTCGCTGTGCTCCGGATGATCGCTTCGGCGGGCTGACGTCTCGAACGGGCCGCCGCGTGCCGTCCGGGCTCTAGGACGGCACGAAGAGCTCGATCCTGGTCCCCGCTCCGGGCGCCGAGTCCACCTCCATCGTCCCGCCGGCGGCCTCGATGCGGACGCGCTGCGAGGCGAGCCCGACGTGACCCTCCGCGAGCCGCTCGGCGAGCCGCTCGGGCGGGAACCCGCGGCCGTCGTCCTCGACCACGAGGCCGAGAGCGCCGCCCGAATCGCTCAGGCCCACGGTCACGCAGTTGGCATCGGCGTGCTGAACGACGTTGGCGAGCAGCTCGCGCGCGGCCGAGAAGACGAGCTGGTCGCTGCGGTGAGGCCCGGCCGCGGCCAGGTCGAGCCGTAGCTCGAAGCCGCCGCGCGTCGACGCCTGTTGCGCGACCGAGCGGATCGCGGCCTCGAGGCCTGCCTCCTCGAGCACGTAGGGGTGCAGCTCGAAGACCGCTTCGCGGAGCTGTCCGACCGTTACCGTCAAGGCGGCATCCGCGCGCTCGAGGGCAGGATGCGTGACCGACTCGCCCGCCTCCTCGAGCGCGTGCCGGGTCGAGAGCAGGTTCTGGATCGCCTCGTCGTGCAGCGCCTCGGCCAGGACCTTGCGCTCGCGCTGCTCCGCCTCGAGCGCGTCGGCGAGCAGCCGTGTCCGGCTCTCGGCCAGCTCCGCCACCTGCGCGGTCCGCCGGCCGAGCATGGCCGAGAGCGCGACGCAGGCGGCGCCGATCCACGCCAGGTAGCCGGCCTGCGTGGCGATGAAGCGCAGCGCCTGCGGCTGGTCGACGGCCGGGTGCAGCAGCGCCTGGGTGACGTAGGCGGCAATGGTGACGACGACGGCGACGGCCGTGATCGCCGGCCGGAACCGGAAGGCCACGGCGACCGGGACGAGGAAGAACGCGAGGCGGTTGTGCGAGAAGGCGCCGCCGGATAGGACTGCGAGGAGGCTGATGGCCACGATGTCGACGCCCGTCGCGACGAGGGCGAGGCGCTCGCCGGCCGGCCGCAGGTAGACCCAGGCGAGCAGCCCCGCGCTCCAGGCCGAGTAGAGCGCCAACGTGACGAGGAACCCGACCTCCTCGGGATTCGGATGCGTGAGGCCCTGCCCGAGGGCGAGCAGCGCGATCGCCGGTAGGCGCAGCCAGGCGACGACACGTTCTCCCTCGGCGGTCGCTTCCCCGGAGGAGACGGGGAAGATCGAGCTCGCCACGCCTACTCGATCAGGCCCCGTCGCATCGCGCTCGCGACTGCCGCGGCCCGGTCGGACACGCCGAGCTTCTCGTACAGGTGCTGCACGTGGGTCTTCACGGTCGTGAGCCCGAGGTACAGCTCTTTCGCGATCTCGGGCAGGCTCTTGCCCGCGGCGATCAGGTGCAGGATCTCCTGCTCGCGCGGTGTCAGCGCGGGCGTGTCGTCCTGCTTGCGGAGACGGATCTCCGACACGAGCCCCGCTGCGACGTCCGGGGGAACGACGTTCTCTCCGCGCGAGCAGGCGAGCACGGCGTCGACGATCTGCTCGCGGCGCGACTCCTTCGAGACGAAGCCCGCGGCGCCGGTCTCGAGCGCCTTGTAGACGATCCCGCTGTCGGTGAACGCGGAGACGAGCAGCACGCGCGTCGGGAGCTGCTCGCGCACGACGGCGTGCGTGACCGCGACCCCGTCGAGCTCCGGGAGCTTGTAGTCGAGGAGGGCCACGTCGGGCCGGTGTTGCTGGATCTCGGCCAGCGCGGTCCGGCCGTCCTCGGCCTCGGCGACGATCTCGACTTGGCCGCTCGAGGAGAGCGCCCGGACGACGCCCTCGCGGTACAGCGGGTGGTCGTCGGCCACGACGACGCGGACCCGCTTCTTCCTCGGCTCAGCCACGGCTTCGGAATTCATCCTACGCCGCTAGGTCCGGTTGGGGACGTTCCCAAGCGTGACGTGCACGGTGCGGGTGGCGCCGTCGCGAACGACCTCGAGCCGCAGCTCATCGCCCGGCTTGTGGAGCGCCACGTCGTCGGCGAGCTCGGCCGACGACGTGACGCTCTTGCCGTCGAGCGCGACGATCGTGTCGCCGCCGACCAGGCCGCTCACGCCGTCGACCGCTACCTGGCGGCTGGCGGCGACGAGGCCGGCTGCGGCGGCGGGGCTCCCCTTGACGACGCGCGCTACGACGACACCGTGGGCGGGCAGGCCGCGCACCACCCTGGCCAGGTCCGGGTCGATCGACTCGACCTGGACGCCCAGCCAGGCATGCTGCACGTGCCCGCCCGCGATCAGTTGCTTCGCGACCGATTGGGCGGTCTCGCTGGAGATCGCGAAGCCGATGCCGACGTTCGCGTCGACCGTGCCGCCCTCGATCTGCGCGTTGACTCCCACGACCCGGCCGAACGCGTCCAGCAGCGGGCCGCCCGAGTTCCCGTGGTTGATCGGTGCGTCCGTCTGGATCCCGTTCGGGATCGTGAGGCCGTTCGGCGCCTGGATGTCGCGGCCGGTGGCGCTCACGATGCCGGCGGTCATGGTCCGGTCGAGCCCGAACGGGTTGCCGATCGCGTAGACCGCCTCACCGACCTGGATCGGGCCGGCGTCGTGGAAGCTCAGCGGGTGCAGGGCCGCCGACGGGGCCTCGACGCGGATGACGGCGAGGTCGCTCGAGGGGTCGTCCCCGACGATCGTCGCCGGGTAGGACACGCCCCCGTTGAAGCCGACGCGGATCTTCGTGGCGCCCTGGACGACGTGGTCGTTCGTGAGAATGTCGCCGCGCTTGTCGACGACGAAGCCCGACCCGAGCGCGGCCACCTGCTGTGTCCCGCCTGGCAGGAAGAGCGACGGCGTGACCACCTGCGTCTGGGTGTCGGTGATCACGACGACGCCGGGCGCGTCGCGCCGGTAGATCTGCTCGGCGGTCATGGCGCTCCCGCCCGCCGGGGCAGGGCTGGGCGGGAGCGCAGTCGCCGGAGCCGCCTGCGAGGCGCCGTCACCGCCGTCGAGCAGCATCCCGATCAGGCCGCCGGCGAGCGCGCCGGCGACGGCTGCGGCGAGGACGATCGCGAGGGTGCGCTTCACGGAGCGTCTCCTTGTGTGGCCGGGGAAGGCGTTCGCGGATGCCTCGATGGTCGCCGCGACGGTCCGCGACCGTCAGGGCCTACACGCACGATCCCACCGTCCGGGGAGCGCCCCCGCCGAGGGAGCCGGCCCTCCTTCGCTCGATCGTCCGTTCAGCCGATGCGCGGCCGGCGCTCGCCTGGCGCGGCTAGCATCGTGTGCATGTGTCGCAACATTCGTACGCTCCACAACTACGAGCCGCCCGCGACCGAGGACGAGGTGCGCGCGGCCGCGCTGCAGTACGTGCGCAAGATCAGCGGCTACACGCACCCCTCGAAGGCGAACGAAGCCGCCTTCGAGCGGGCCGTCGAGGAAGTGGCGATCGTGTCGAGTCGGCTCCTGGCCGCGCTGACGACGAACGCTGCCCCGCGCGACCGCGAGGTCGAGGCGGCGAAGGCGCGCGCCCGTGCTGCCGAGCGCTACGGCACCGCACCGGCGACCGCGTAGCCCACGATCGAGCCGCACTCGTCCCCGGTCGGCAGCCGGACCGACCCCTGAGCGCAACCGGATCTGAACAGAGGGATCTTCACATTTCGCGCAGTCCAACGTAGGATCGCGTCGTTCAGGGATTCCCCGGGAGAGGAGTACTGTGATTCGTCTGCGCCGAGTCGGCCTCGCGGCCGCTGCTTGCTTCGTCCTCACTTTCCTCGTCTTCGCCGGTCCTGGTGCCGGGCATGGAAAGCCCAAGCCGCACCAGCCGCTGACGAAGAAAGTGATCATGTTCGCCTCCGACGGCATGCGCCCCGACCTCGTCGATCGCTATGTGGACGAGGGGAGCATGCCGACGTTCAAAGACCTGATCCGACACGGCACCCGCGGCAAGAACGGCTTGCTCCAGGGCTTCCCGCCGAACACCGGAGTCGGTTGGCACACGCTCGCGACCGGTACGTGGCCGGGCGAGCACGGCTCCACGAACAACACCTTCCACCGCACCGGTGCCGGGTTCGACACCACCACGAGCGGGACCAACACCGTCGGCGTGCTCCAGGCCGACACGATCGGCCAGGCCGCGGAGCGGGCCGGCAAGAAGGTGCTCGCGCTCGAGTGGGTGGCGGCCCGTAACTACGTGCCGGCCCTGCAGGGCCCCGTGGTCGACTTCCGCACGTTCCTCTCGACACGCGGCGTCCTGGTCTCCTACGACCTGCCACAGCAGCCGGCACTCTCGAACGCGTTCGGGATCACCTACCAGCGCACCGGCCAGCCTGACAACCAGGCGGGTTACGCGGTGCCGGCGATCGCCGACGCGAGCGGCTGGACGAACGTCCCCGCGTTCAGCGGCACCCCGAAGCAGACGCAGTTCCGCATCCGGAACACGGCGTTCCCGGCGACGGACAACGTCGATCGGTTCTACGACCTGTTCATCTACGACACCCCCGGCGGCTCGACCGGGTTCGACCGCGTTCTGGTCGTGCCGGCGACGGCGGGCAAGAACGGCGCCGCCGCCGTCGCCAACCTACGGGCCGGCGACTGGGCCGAGAGCAAGGTGACGCTGACCGGCGCCCGCGCGGGACAGACGGCCGGCTTCTACATGAAGCTGATCGACCTGGCGACGAGCGCAGGCGAGCCGCGTCTGCGGCTCTACTTCACTTCGATCGCGCGTGTGAACGCGACGTACAACGCGCTCGGCCCGGCCGGATCGGCGGCGTTCGAGGAGACGCTCGCCCGCGACTTCCCGACCTCGACCGCAGGTGACTTCGCGCCGCTCGAGGCGCTCGTCGTCGACGAGGACACCTACATCGAGCAGGGCCAGCTGTGGTCGGACGCCCATTGGGCGTACATGCGCTACATCTTCAACGATCTCCATTACCGGCCCGACGTGATGCTCGTCGGCAACCCAGGCACGGACGAGGTCAGCCACCAGTTCCTCGGCCTGACCGTCAAGACCGACATGGACGGTCGGCCAAACCCGTACTTCGACGACGTCAACGGGGATGGCGTCAAGGATCACCGCCTCGACGCCCGCAAGGAGTACATCGAGGACGCCTACCACGAGGCGGACAGCACGCTCTCGCTGGCCCGCTCGCTGATGGGCAAGAAGGACTCGACGGTGTTCGCCTCGTCCGACCACGGCTTCGCGCCGCAGTGGCTGGCGATCAACGCCCGCAAGATCCTGTTCGACACGACGATCCGGAACACGGTCACGGGTCTCGACGTCTCGCTGCACCCGAGCGGCAATCCCGCCGTCACGGGCTCGCTCAGCAACTGCCGGGCCGGCAACGCGGCCGACCTGGTGAAGGCCTGCTGGGCCGGCGGAGCCACGCAGGTGTACGTGAACCCGACCCTGCCGGCCGGGATCACCTACGAGGCGGTTCGCACTGCCGTGATCAACGCCTTCCAGAGCCTCGTCGACCCGGAGACGCCGGGCCGGCAGGTGATGCTGAAGATCATGAAGAAGGAGGAGCTGCGGAACGTCGACGGGACGGACGCGCTCCATCCCAACCGCAGCGGCGACGTCGTGCTCGTCAGCCGGCCGCCGTACCAGTTCGACGCGGCGACCGCGGGGCAGGACATCGCCTTCTCGCAGTTCTTCGGCCAGCACGGCTACCTGCCCGACCTGGTCGACCTCAAGCACAGCGTCAACATGCACGCGACGTTCGTCGCGAGCGGCCCTGGCATCCGGCACCGCGGCTCGGTCAAGGGCGTCCGTGCGATCGACGTCGCGCCCACGCTGGCCTTCGCTCTGGGTATCCCCGGCCCGCAGAACGCGAGCGGGAAGATCCTCTACAACATCCTCGAGGACACCTGCGAACCTGCGTGAGCTGACCGTGCTGAACATCAGCGACTGGCACGCGCAGCTGATCCCGCTGACCGAGGCCGCGGACACGGTCGGGCCCGTCTTCAACATCGGCGGCTCGGCGTTCCTGAAGCCGTGGTTCGACGTCTACCGCAAGGAGGCGCGGAACGGCTCGCTGACGCTGACCGGCGGAGACTCGTTCGGAGGCGCCACGCCGCCGATCTCGAACGCGTTCGACGACAAGCCGACGCCGCCGATCATGAGCCTGATGGGCGTCGACGCCGAGGCCGTGGGCAACCACCAGTTCGACCGCGGTGAGCAGTTCCTCCGCAACGAGCTGATCCCGCTCGCCGACTTCCCGATCCTCTCCGCGAACGTCGTCTTCCCGAACGGGACGACGCCGCCGGAGTGGTCGCCGTCGGCCGAGTTCAAGTTCGGCGGCGTCAGGATCGGCGTCGTCGGCTTTACGACCGAGGACACGCCCGAGCTGCTCTTCCCGGGTCGCCTCGGTCCGTTCGAGGTGCGGACGCCGCTGCCGCTGATCAACGCGGAGGCGGCGAAGCTGCGCCACCGCTGGAAGCGGCCGGTCGACGCCGTGATCGCCCTCGGCCACGAGGGCGCGAACGCAGGCGCCCTGCAGACCGCCACGGGGCCGCTGATGGACATCGCCGACGGCACGAGCAACGTGGACGTGGTGATCGGCGACCACAACGACATCCAGGTGCTGTCGTACCGGCCGAACGGCGTGCTCGTTACCGAGAACCGCGGCAAGGGCATCCGGTTCACGCGGATCCGGATCGTCGTCGACACGAATCGCGACGAGGTCGTCTACAAGACGGCCGACTTCCACCGGCCCTGGAACATCGGCGTGACTCCCGATCCGACGATCCAGGCCCGGATCGACAAGCTCAACGCCGACCTGGCCCCGATCTTCGGCGCCAAGATCGGCGACTCGACGCGGGCGATCCCGCGCGCCGACTCGTGTGGCAACGCCAACGGCCGCCGCTGCGAGTCGCTCGTCGGCAACACCGTGACAGACGCCCTGCGTCTGACGTACGCGAAGGACTTCGCGATCACGAACTCGGGCGGCCTGCGGGCGGACCTCACGTGTCCGACCTCGGACAACCCGAACGACTTCTGCCCGGCGTTCACACCGCCGCCGTTCCCGATCACACGCGGTCAGAACTTCGGCGTGCTGCCGTTCGGGAACATCGTCGTGACGCTGTCCGTCAACGGCGCCGAGCTGAAGACGATGCTCGAGAACGGCGTCTCGATCATGCCGGCGGAGAACGGTCGCTTCCCGCAGGTGTCGGGCCTCTGCTTCACCTACAACGTCGAGGCGCCGGCAGGCAGCCGCGTCACCGGCGCGGTCAGGCAGGTGGCGTGGGGCGTGCACGGGTGCCCCGATCGACCTCACGGCTGGCGGCGGCCCCTACTCGATCCTGGAGAACGACTTCATGGCGAACGGGGGCGACGGCTATCCGAACTTCGCGAGCCGGATGGCGACGCTCGACATCATGGAAGAGGTGCTGGCGGACTACATCAGCGCCAACACGCCCGATCAGCCCGGCGATCCAAGGCCGGATCGTCTGCACCGACCCGACCCCGGGCGCTGGCAACGACTGCCCGGCGATCACCGCGCCGTAGGCGTCCAGAACTGAGGGGGCTCGTCGCGCGCAGCGCGGCGGGCCCCCTCGCGCGCCGTCTGCGCGGTTGGCAGTTTTGGCCGGGCCTGCCCGGGATACAACAGGGTCATGGGAGAAATCATCGGACTCATCATCGGAGGCCTGATCGTCGGCGCCCTGGGCCGTCTCATCAACCCGGGGCCCGATCCGATGGGCTGGATCGTGACCATCGCGATCGGCATCGCGTCGATGCTGATCGTCGGACTGCTCGTCGGCGGCTGGCTCGGCTGGATTCTCGCCGTGATCGTGGCGGCCATCCTCGTCACCGTCGTGCAGCGCGTGCTGCCGGGGGAGCCGAGAACCGTCTAGCGGCCTAGGTCTCGACTGCGAGTGGCTCACGGCCGCGTCCGAACCTTCGGACGGCCGTGAGCCCCCAGTCGTCGCCACGCCAGATGTACGTCTGCACGAGCAGGGAGCGCTCGTCGAAGTCGTAGACGTGCAGCCCGCGGGCTTCGCCCTGTCGGTGCGGGCGTGGCTGCCCGAGGCCCGGTGCGATCGAGACCGTCACGGACCGCTCCCCGCCGCGCGAGACCTCGAACTCGCGCCGCTCGCTGATCGCCGCCTGGTGGATGTGGCCGGCGAGGATCAGCTCGGCGCCCGACTCGACCAGCGTGGCGAGCACGTGATTCCGGCGCGCGACGGGCTTCTTGCGCGAGCGCCAGGGGGCTCCGACCAGGTGGTGGTGCAGGGTGACGACCTTGAGCGCGCCTTCGGGCGCCGTGTCGAGCTGGGAGGAGGCCCACTCGAGCTGCTGCGAGCGGATCCCCCCGGACTGGTGGCGCCAGGGCCGCACCGAGTTGAGCCCCACGACGAAGAGGCTCTCCGAGCGGTACACCGGCTCCGTCGTCTCCCAGAGGCGCTCGAACTGCCGCCAGGTGCGCGTGAACCGGGCCGGGAACGTGTACGGGATGTCGTGGTTGCCGGGGATGACGTGGAGCGGCACGCCGAAGCCGCGCAGGAAGTCCGCGGCACGGTCGTGCTGGTCGGCGCGGCCCCGGTGGGTCAGGTCGCCGCTCGCGACGATCAGTTCCGGCGTGAGCCGCTCGACGAGCGACGAGAGGCTCGGCTCGATGCGGAGCTCCTCCCCGCTCCCCACGTGCAGGTCCGAGACGTGGAAGAGGCGGCCGGGCACAGCCGGTGCAGGCTATACACTGAATTTCAGTGAGCGATCAGTCGGCCGAGATCTTCGACGATCTCTACCTCGGTCTGCGTGCGGGTGGTGCGCTCCGGAAGAAACGCCGGGGCGAGCCGCTCACGACGGAAGAGGAAGAGGCGCTCGGGCGCTGGCAGCGCCTGTCGGGCGTCCGCAAGTCGATCGCGCTCGGCGCGTTCGCGGTCGGCACGTTCGGGCTCGGCTTCACCCTCGGCGGCCTCGTCTTCGGCCGCTGGCGCAAGGCCTGAGCTAGCCGGCCGTCTCGGCGTCCTTCGCGGCGAAGATCACCGTCGGCACGTCTTCCTCGGCCGGGTCCCTATCGAGGAGGATCACGTTCACCAGCGTCGCCAGCACGGCCGCCAGCGGGATCGCGAGCAGGATCGCGAACTCGCCGAAGAGCAGCGCGACGCCGGTGACCGACGTCAGGACGAGCAGCGGCGAGAGACCGACGGCCTCCCCCAGGACCCGCGGGATGACGAGGTAGTCCTCGAGCAGCCGGACGGTGAGCACTGCGATCCCGGCGGCGGCCGCGACGGCCGGCCCCTCGGTGAGACCGACGCCGACTGCGAGCGCCCCTGCCGCGAGCGGGCCGACGACCGGGACGATCTCCACGACGCCGGCGAAGATCCCGATCAGGAGCCAGAACGGCAGCCCGATCGCCCAGAAGACGCTCGACAAGGCCGTCGCCACGAGCACGATCAGGAGCGCCTGGCCGCGGACGTAGGCGCCGAGCTTGAGGTCGATCAGCGCCCACGTGTCGCGCATGATGCGGCGCCGGCGGCGGGGCAGGAGCGAGGCGACCAGGTCGACGGCGCGATCGCGCTCGTAGATCCAGTACGCGGCCGCGGCCAAGACGAAGAACAGGCCGATGAAGACCTCGAACGCCGTCAGCGTGATCTCGAGCGCCGGATCGACCAGCTCGGCGCCTGAAGGGAGCTCCTCGAGGCGTTTCTGCAGGCCGACGAGCAGGTCGTGCTTGACGCCGGTCGTCTCGCGGGCCTGGTCGGCCAGCCGCTCCGAGCTCGTCGCGGTCCGGATCTGGTCGGTCGCGCGGGGCACCACCAGCCACAGCAGCAGGCCAAGGAGCGCGGCGAAGCCGGCGTAGTGGAGCAGGATCCCGGCGCTGCGCGGGATGCGGAAGCGGCGTAGTGCCTCGACGCTCGGCCGCATCGCCGCCGCGACGATGAACGCGAGGAAGAGCAGTGCGATCAAGAGGCGCAACTTCCAGAGGGCGAGCGCGATGGCGACGACGCCGACGACGACGACGGCGTAGATGACAGCTCGCCTCGCTGATTCCTGCATCGAAGCGGTTCTCGCCCGAGCGGAGGTAGGGCAAACGCGGCAGGAATCCGGCTTTCCTGCGGCGAAGGGCGGTCCTCCATGCTGGCCGACTCCGACGAGCGGGTCTTCCTGGACGCCCGCCGCCACGGGATCGTGCTCGTGGGGCCGCTCTCGCGTGCTCTGATCGCAACGGTTGTGGGGGGCGCGCTGCTCGCGTTCGCCTGGCCGCTCGCCGTGGCCGGCGCGGCGCTGATGGCGCTCGGCGCGCTCGTTTTCGTGCGGGCGGTGTGGATCTGGGAGCGGACACGGGTCGTCGTCACGAGCGAGAAGGTCTTCGTCGTGCAGGGCACGTGGCGGCGGCGCGCCAAGGCCGTGCGGCTGCGGGCGATCGAGGCCGTCGAGGTCGACCAGTCGATCGCCGGGCGTGTGCTCGGCTACGGCACCGTCGTCGTGGGCTCGCTGGCGCTCGACAACGTCGCCGAGCCGAAGCGCGTGTGCAACCTGGTCGAGCGCCTGGCCTCGTAGCCCTTCCGGCCGAGCCCCAAACGGCCATGTCGAGGGGCCAGACCCCCGGACCTGCCCCTTCCGGCCATGGCGAGTGGATCGACTTCGCGACGAAGCTTCCACGGCCGGGTTGACGCACGCAGGCGGCGGCTACGGTCGCCTCGATGCCGCGGATTCGGCGCAGCGATCTCCCGGCGGGCTCTTCCACATCACGACCCGAGGCGTCTTCAAGCGGCTCGTCTTCGCCGACGACGACGACCGCCGGCGTTTCCTCGCCCTGCTGGCGCTCGTCGTCGCCCGCTACCGGTGGGACTGCCATGCCTTCTGCCTCATGGGCACCCACTACCACCTCGTGCTCGACACTCCGACCGAGCGCCTCTCCGCCGGGATGCAATACCTGAACGGTGTCTATGCAGAGCGCTTCAACCTGCGGCACGAACGGGACGGACACGTCTTCGGAGCGCGCTTCGCGAGCTGGGTGATCCGGGACGAGGAGCACTACGAGCGCACGCTCGAGTACGTGCTGACCAACCCGGTCCGGGCCGGTCTCGTCGACGACTGGAGCGACTGGCCGTGGAGCGCCGCGCGAGGCGTGAGAAGACCCTAGCGCGAACACACGTTCGGTGGCTAGACTGCCTCGATGGCTGCTGACGCCCTCGTCGTCCACGGCGCCCGCGAACACAATCTCAAGGACGTCACCGTCTCGCTGCCGCGAAACGCGCTCGTCACGATCACCGGGCTCTCGGGCTCCGGCAAGTCCAGCCTCGCCTTCGACACGATCTACGCCGAGGGGCAGCGCCGCTACGTCGAGTCGCTCTCCGCGTACGCCCGCCAGTTCCTCCAGATGATGGAGAAGCCGGACGTCGACTCGATCGACGGCCTCAGCCCGGCGATCTCGATCGATCAGAAGACGACGAGCCGCAACCCGCGCTCCACGGTGGGCACGGTCACGGAGATCTACGACTACCTGCGCCTGCTCTTCGCGCGGGTCGGCCGGCCGCACTGCCCGGTCTGTGGCCGACCGATCGCCGGCCAGTCGATCGAGGCCATCGTCGACCAGGTGCTGCGGCTCCCGGAGGGAACGCGGTTCACCGTGAACGCACCGGTCGTTCGCGACCGCAAGGGGGAGTACCGCGACGTCTTCGAAGAGCTGCGCCGAGACGGCTTCACGCGCGTGAAGGTCGACGGCGAGCAGCGCCAGCTCGAGGAGGACATCGTCCTGGACAAGAAGTTCAAGCACACGATCGAGGTCGTCGTCGACCGGCTGGTGATGAAGCCGGACCTGCGCACGCGCCTGGCCCAGTCGATCGAGACGGCCGTGGCGCTGGCGGACGGCCTGGTCGTGATCGACCGGCTCGAGGACGGCGAGTCGCTGACGTTCTCGGAGAAGTTCGCCTGCCCGGACCACGGCGTCTCGCTGCCCGAGCTCCAGCCGCGGATCTTCTCGTTCAACTCGCCGCACGGCGCTTGCCCCCGCTGCACGGGGCTGGGCGCGCAGCAGGAGATCGACCCGGACCTGCTCGTCCCCGACCCGACGCTGTCGATCGGGGAGGGCGCCCTCGTGCCCTGGTCGGTCGGCAGCTCGAGCTTCTACGAGTCGGTGATCCAGGCGATCGCCGACCGCTACGAGATCGACCTCGATGCCCCGTGGCAGGAGCTCACGCCGGAGCAGCAGGACTCCTTCCTCTACGGCACCGGCGGCGATCGCGTCTACGTCACCTACCGCAACCGCATGGGCCGCAAGCGCTCGTACATGCTCGCCTTCGAGGGCATCGTGGAGAGCCTCTCGCGGCGGTACCGCGAGACGGACTCGTCGCAGGTGCGCGAGCGGATCGAGGAGTACATGAGCTTCCGGCCGTGCCCCGAGTGCGGCGGCGCGCGGCTCAAGCCGGAGGTGCTCGCGGTCACGGTCGGCGAGAAGAACATCCACGAGTTCACGCAGATGTCGGTGTTCCGGGCGCTCGCATTCCTGGACCGCCTCGACCTGACGACGACGGAGCATCTGATCGGAGACCGGATCGTGAAGGAGATCCGCGAGCGGCTGACATTCCTCGACAACGTCGGCGTCGGTTACCTGCAGCTCGACCGCGCGGCAGCGACGCTTTCGGGCGGCGAAGCGCAGCGTTTGCGGCTGGCGACGCAGATCGGGTCGCAGCTCGTCGGCGTGCTCTACATCCTCGACGAGCCGTCGATCGGCCTCCACCAGCGCGACAACGACAAGCTGATCGGCACGCTGGAGCGGCTGCGCGACCTCGGCAACACCGTGCTCGTGGTCGAGCACGACGAGCAGATGATGCGCGCGGCGGACTGGCTGGTCGACATGGGGCCGGGAGCCGGCGAGCACGGCGGTCATGTCGTCGCGGAGGGCTCGGCGGCCCAGGTCGAACGGACGAAGGGCTCCGTGACGGGGCAGTTCCTGTCCCGGAAGCGTCAGATCGCGATTCCCGAGCGCCGCGAGGAGGACGGCGCCGTGTTCACGGTGCGCGGTGCCCGCATGCACAACCTGAAGGGCATCGACGTCGAGTTCCCCGTCGGCAAGTTCGTGGCCGTCTCGGGCGTGTCCGGCTCGGGCAAGTCCACGCTCGTCAACGAGATCGTCTACAAGGCGCTCGCCAACCGCCTCCACCGCCTGCGCGTGAAGCCCGGCGAGCACGACTCGGTCGAGGGGATCGAGGCCTTCGACAAGGTGATCGACATCGACCAGTCGCCGATCGGGCGCACGCCGCGCTCGAACCCGGCGACGTACACCAAGCTGTTCGACCACATCCGCGACCTCTACTCGCTGACGCCTGAGGCCAAGGTGCGCGGGTACAAACCCGGCCGGTTCTCGTTCAACGTGCGCGGTGGGCGCTGCGAGACGTGCAAGGGCGACGGGCAGATCAAGATCGAGATGCATTTCCTCCCGGACGTCTACGTGCCCTGCGAGACCTGTCACGGGCGGCGGTACAACCGCGAGACGCTCGAGGTGCGCTTCAAGGGAAAGTCGATCTCGGACGTGCTCGAGATGTCTGTCGAAGAGGCGCTGAAGTTCTTCGCCAAGATCCCGAAGTTGCGCCGGAGGCTGCAGGCTCTGCACGACGTCGGGCTCGACTACATCAAGCTCGGTCAGCCCGCCACGACGCTCTCGGGGGGCGAGGCGCAGCGCGTCAAGCTTGCCGCCGAGCTGAGCAAGATCGCCACCGGCCGCACGCTCTACATCCTCGACGAGCCGACGACCGGCTTGCACTTCGCCGACATCGAGAAGCTGCTCGAGATGCTGCAGCGGCTCGTGGACGCCGGCAACACCGTACTCGTGATCGAGCACAACCTCGACGTGATCAAGCAGGCGGACTGGCTCGTCGACCTCGGGCCCGAGGGCGGCGAGGCCGGCGGCGAGGTGATCGCCACCGGGACGCCCGAGCAGGTCGCGGAGGTCGAGGACAGCTTCACGGGGCAGTTCCTCCGCTCGGTGCTGCCGGCCAAGACGGCCGCAGCTGCGTAGAGCGCTTCGTCTCTCCTGACTGCCCGGCCGAAACGGCCAGGCGCGGACATGTCCGCCGGACACGGCCGACGCAGCCTGGCCCGGCGCCGGAAACCCGCACCGCTCCGCTAGCGGACACGTCCGCGGCGGCCATGTCCAGGGGCCAGAGCCCTGGGCATGTCTGGAAGGGACGTGTGCGCGCGCCGCTACGCGACCGCGGCCTCGAGCACGATCGCGTCCCAGTAGGGATCCGGGTTGGCGTCGGACGAGAAGCCGACCCGCGCGACGAGCGCGTCCACGGCCGCCTGCGACCAGGGTGCCGTCGCCGGGTCGACGATCGCACTCGCGTACAGGACGGTCGTGCTGCTCATGTCCCCGGAGAACATGACCGACTCGGTCGTCCCGGAGAAGATGCTGCCCTTGCCGTCGTTCGCACCGTTGGTCGCCGAGTGGTAGGCGAGCACGGCGGAGACGTCGCGGATGCACGTCTCGCTCGTGTTGCCGAACGTGAACTCCAGGTAGCCGTTGCCGTTGTTGTTCAACTGCAGGACGTAGTTGGCGATCGAGGTCATCGGCACCTCGTCCAGCCGTTGCCATGAGTTGGCGTCGATTGCGGTGTTGTCGTCGTCGCGGAAATCGCCCGCCGAGCTGTGCGTGCCCACGCCGTTGACCAGCAGGCGGACGACGCGGCCGTTGCCGAGCGGGTACGCGGTGGCCTGATCGGCGACGAAGATGTCGTCGAAGTTGGCCGTGTAGACGCTGGCGTTCGCGGTCGCGCCGAAAGCGAATCCGGTCGCCGTCGACGCCGCCGCGACGCGCGAGACCTGCGCCTGGGCCACTCCGTTCACTCGCCAGTCGCCGAGATTCGGGTTGGCGCGCAGGTCGTAGCGCAGGTCGATCACGTACCAGGTGCCCGCGCTGACGGTACTCGCCGACTGGGCCGTCGACGTGCCGGCGGTCACGGTGAACCTCTGCGTGCCCGAGTCGTAGCCGAAGACGAGGTCGGTTCCTGAATCGACGTAGGCGAGGCTCGAGTTGACGCTCGGGAGCGTCGCCAGTCGCACGGCGAATCGGGCGACGACCACGTTGCTGGCCGTGAACGTCTTGCGCGCGCTGATCGTCGATGTAGCGGACGCATCGGCAATCCGCAGCGAGTAGGCGCCGTTCCGGAAGGTCGACGCGTCGGCCGTGGGGGCACCAGTAACCGCGTTGAAGATGCCGCCACCGGCGATCGAGACGACTCCGTGCTCCATGCCGGTCAGCCAGACGGCCGAGGAGCGGCTGCAGAACGAGGTCGCCGCCGAGAAGCTGCTCGACGGGTTCGATGGTCGTTGAGTTGAAGGCCGAATACGTGATGCCGGCCGCCGTGGCCACGAGCACGACGGCGGCGGCGATGACGGATCCCCTCGGGCTAGGCGGGGGCATCGCCGAGAGGTCCTGGGCGCTGCGGTCGCCAGATACGCCACAGCTCGAAGCCGGCGAGGAGCAGTGCGGGCACCACGATCAGACCGGTCCGTGCCAGCGGGCCGTGCAGCCAGAAGACGAGGAAGCCGAGCAGCGGCACGCGGAACTCGACGCGTCCGAGCGAGCCGTTCGCCGGGATGTCCCACCGCTCCACCGCGTTCGTGTTGTCGCCCTTCGTCACGACGTGTGCGGTCCCCTCCGCGATGCGCAGCTGCCGCACCCGGTGCGTGATCAGCTTGTCGGTGCCCTCCGGATCGGAGAACGTCACGATGTCGCCCACGCGTACCTCGGCCGGCGAGACGCGGCTGTTGATGATCACGTCGCCGACGCCGAGCGCGGGCTCCATCGACCCGGACATCACCGTCAGCGAGCGGCCGCCGAAGAGCGAGGGAGCGGCGATCAAGCCGAAGACGCCGATCGCGAGGCCGAGCGACACGGACACCGCACCAATACGGATGAGGCGGAGCCTGCTCACTGGTTCCGCGCCTCCCAGCTGAACGAGGCTGTGGCGCTCTGCCCTTGGGCGGCATTGTCGTCGGCGAGCGTGACCGCGAAGCGGTAGACGCGGGCCTCGGAGGCGGTCCAGGTCTCGGGCGAGCCCGGAATCGGGTCGATGATTCCGCTCGCGTACGTGGCTGGGAAGCCCGAGAGCGATCCCTGGTAGATCACGCCCGCGCCCGAGCCCATGTAGTCGGTTGCGTCCGCCGCGAAGCCGGTGCAGTCGTCGAAGACGGGGGTCGCGTCCGTGCCGCGCGTGATCGTCAGCGTCAGGTACGGCGCGAGCGCTCCGGCGGTCGCGCCGTACAGGCGCACCGTCGAGGACAGCGAGCCCGAGTACGTGATCAGCATGCAGCTCGTGTCTGTAGCGCCCGGCTGCGCGTTCGCGAGCGACAGCATCGCGTTGCCCACGTCGTTGTCAGCGATCAGCACGGTGCCCGCTGCGAACGCGTTCCCGGAGTTCGTCGCCGTGCTCGAGAAGGCCGAGAAGGTCGCCGCGCCGCACACGCTGCCGAGCGCGCCCAGGACCAGCAGGGTCAGCAGGATCTTCCTAGCCACGGTCGGGCTCCACGACGCTCGAGAGCTCGAGCTTGACGGTCTCGATCCGCCCGGCGTAGCCGCCGCGCAGGTCGGCGGGAAGCGAGGCGCGGATCGCGCAGCCTCGTCGTGTGGCCGGAGTCGAGCCGGAACGCACTCGTCTTCGCGCGCAGGCCGGCGAGCCGGCCCGAGTAGAGGGGACGCGTAGCGTGGCCCGCCCGGACCTCCACCAGCAGCAGCCGGTCGAGATCCTTGCTGTCCGGGAGCCCCTGCACCCGCACGGCGAGCCGGCGGCCGGTCTGGTTCGCCACCTTGACCTCGCCCGAGAGCGTGCCGCCGGGTCGCAGTCCCGTGACGCTCATGAACGGCCCGGACTTCGACAGCCCGAGCTCGCCGGTCGGTGAGATCGAGACGATCACGTCCGCGCCGAGGGTGCCGCTGCCGTCGGGCACGCGGAAGGCGAGGACGACCAGCGCCACCAGTGCGATGCCCGCCACGACGCCTGCGCGCCGAACGTACGACTCGATGCGATTTGCCCTCTCCATGGGATCGTCCGCCCCCTTCGAAACGCCCGAGGGCGGCTCCCTTGCGGAGGCCGCCCTCAGTTCGCTACCAAAGGAGTCGAGCTGTCACTACTGGTTCCTTGCCTCCCACGTGAAGGCGTGGGAACCAGACGAGAGCGGCGTCGCGCCGCCGTTGGCGTTGTTGTCGTCCTGCAGGGTCAGCGTGAACCGGTAGACGAGCGTGTCGTTCTGGTTCCACTGGGTCTGGCGCCCGGGAAGGCCGCGACGCCGTTGGCGTACGAGCCGTGGGTCGAGGCGAAGTCGTCGAGCTCGCCGGCGTAGACCGTCGACTCGGCGCTGAACCCCGCGCAGTTCGGGAAGGTCGGGTTGCCGCTGCCCTTCTCGACCGTCAAGTTGACGTAGTCGCCTACGGCGCCGATGGCCGACGCGGTGTACAGCCTGACGCCAGCGGCCATGGTGCCGCCGTAGGTGACCTTGATGCAACGGACGGTGCTGGCCAAGGGCGCCTGGTTGGAAACCGTGTACATCGCCGAGCCGGCGTCGTTGTCGTCGACGAACACGGTGCCCGCGGCAAACGAGTTGCCCGAGTTCGTGGTCGTGCTCGAGAACGCAGAGAACGTGCCGAAGCCGGCCAGCACGCTCGTCACTCCGATCAGCAGAGCGACAGAGAATCTTTCGGTGTCTAGCGATCATCGCAGTGGACTCCTTTGGCCGCAGTCGGATGGCGTTGCCGCCGCAAACCGAGAATCGGCAGGAAACAGCGGCTTCGACTCCCCCTATCGGACGTACGCCATCCCCCGAGCAGGGGACTTCTCAAGTAATCTCGCGTGCGTGGGGGCGCGTGAGTGGTGGCTGCGGGCGGCGGTCGTGCTCTGGGAGCCCCGCAGCGTCTTCACAGCGATGCCGGTCACCGACCCGGACGACCGCCAGGAACCTGCGGTGACCCTCGTCTTCCTGGCCGGGTTGTTCGCCGTACTCTCGACGCCGCGGTTCGCCGGCTTTCTCGACGAGCCCGAGGTGGATGCCCTCGCACTCGTGGCGTTCGCCCTGGTCGGCGCGGCAGCGTACGCGTTCGCCGGCTACTTCCTGCTCGGCGCCGCGCTCAAGCTGGCCTCTGGAACGAGCTTTCAGCTCGCGCGTCACATCGTGGCGTATTCGGCGGCGCCGCTCGCGCTCGGGCTGCTCGTGCTCTGGCCCGTGCGCCTCGCGGTCCACGGCGGCGACCTCTTCCGTGCAGGCGGCTCGGACGGTGGCCTGGACGGCACGGTCTTCGCGCTCGCCGAGCTCGGTTGCGCGCTCTGGTCGGTCGGTCTGCTCGTGGCGGGAGCCCGTTACGCCCTGGCCCTGGCGTGGCCCCGGGCTGCGGCCGTCGGAGTCCTCCCGGTGACGCTAGCGGCGGTGACCGTCTGGCTCGACCGCTTCCGCTAGCCCTCCCTCGAACGCCTCGAGCTCCTCGTCGGGCATCGCGTAGCCGTGCTGCTCCTCCGGGAAGCGGCCCGAGCGCACGTCCTCGGCGTACCGCTCGAGCGCGGCGCGGATCTCGTCCGCGAGGGCGGCATACCGCTTGACGAACCGCGGCGCGCGCGCCTCGTACAGGCCGAGCAGGTCGTGGTAAACGAGCACCTGCCCGTCGCAGCCGACCCCGGCGCCGATGCCGATCGTCGGGATCGACAGCGTCTCGGTGATCCGCGTCGCGACCGGCGACGGGACCGCCTCCAGCACGAGCGAGAAGCAGCCTGCCGCCTCGAGCGCACGAGCGTCGTCCACGAGCTGGCGCGCCTTCTCGGCCGTCCTCCCCTGCGCCTTGAAGCCGCCGAGCATCGTCGCCGACTGGGGAGTGAGGCCGATGTGGCCCATCACCGGGATCCCCGCGCCGACCAATGCCCGCACCCGCGACAACGTCGGACCGGCGCCCTCGAGCTTGACCGCGTCCGCGCCGGCCTCCTTGACGAACCGGATCGCGTTGCCGAGCGCCGCCTCGTCGGAGATCTGGAAGGAGCCGAAGGGCATGTCCGCCACGACCACGGGGCGGCGGGCGCCGCGCGTGACGGCGCGCGTCAGCACGAGCATCTCGTCCATCGTGGCCGGGACGGTCGAGTCGTGTCCGAGCACGACCATGGCGGCCGAGTCGCCGACCAGCACGACGTCGATGCCGGCGCCGTCCGCGAAGCGCGCTCCCGGGGCGTCGTAGGCGGTCACCATCACGATCCTGTCGCCGCGCCGCTTCATCTCGGCGAGTTCCGTGAGCGGCAGCTTCCCGGTGGTGTCGGGACGAGTGGTCATGCGGCATCTCCTTCCAGGACGACGTTGTCGATCAGGCGGGTGCCGCCCACGTGGACGGCGGCTGCGAGCACTCTCGGCTCGAAATCGGCGACCTCGACGTAGTCGGCGTCGAGGCCGTTCAGCAACTCGCGTGCTCGCTCGGGGTCGCGGGTGGCGAGCGCCCGAGGCAGCGCGAGCGCGCGCTCGCGGTCCTCGGGCGAGAGGTAGGCGTTGCGGGACGAGAGGGCCAGCCCGTCCGCGTCGCGCACGGTCGGCACGGCGCGGATCTCGACGGCGAGCTCGAGGTCCCGGACCATCCGCCGCACGACGGCCACCTGCTGGGCATCCTTCTGCCCGAAGTAGGCCCGGTCGGGCCGGACGATGTTGAAGAGCTTCAGGCAGACGGTCGCCACACCGCGGAAGTGGCCCGGACGGTGGGCTCCCTCCAGCACCGACGCCGAGCTGCTCCACGTCGACCCAGGTCTGGTACCCGGTGGGGTAGACCTCGTCCGGGCCCGGGCGCGAAGAGGTAATCCGCCCCCGCCTGCTCGGCCAGGTCGGAGTCCCGCTGCTCGTCGCGCGGATAGCGTTCGAAATCCTCGCCCGCCCCGAACTGGGCCGGGTTGACGAAGACGCTGACGACGACCGTCTCGCACTCGGCCCGGGCGGCGCGGATCAGGGCCAGGTGGCCCTCGTGGAAGGCGCCCATGGTCGGGACGAGGCCAACGGCCTTGCGTCCCGCGAGCTCTGCACGTACCTCCTCCGACGGTGCGCAGCGTCTTCACGGTTGCGTCGCCTCCGCGAGGACGCGGTAGACCGGCTCGACCTCGGGCTGCGCCGCACGGATGGCGTCGAGATGGGCGTCCACGGTTGCCCAGTCGCCGCGGGCGATCGGGCCCGTCAGCTCGAAGCCGTTCTCGATCGTCTGGCGCATCAGCGGGACGAGGGCTTCGGGCGGGGCACCCGCCTCGGCGAGCAGGCCGGAGGCGATCCGGTACAGCGTCACGAGGTAGTTCGAGGCGATGGCCGCGCCCGCGTGGTAGAGGCTGCGCCGGTCGTCCGCGAGCTCGAACGGCTGCAGGCCGAGCGTGCGTGCGAGCTCCGTCGCGACGGCGAGCGCCTGGGGCGTCTCGCCGCTGACGGCGGCGTACGCTCCGTCCAGTTGCTCCGGCCCTCGGGAGCGGGTGAACGTCTGCAGCGGGTGCATCGAGAAGCGCCTCTCGTGCGGAGCCAGGGCCGAAAGCGGCGTGGCTCCGCTGACATGGCCGATCCAGGCGTGTCCAGGGGTCAGACCCCCGGCCACGTCCGAAATGGCCGTGTCCGGGACGCAGAGCAGCACGACCTCGGCGCTCTCGGGATCGTCGCGCAGCTCGACGCCGCGCTCCTCGAGTCGCGCCGCGATGGCCGCGCCGGCGCGGCCGCGTCCGATGACTGTGATGGCTTCGATCACCTTGGGCTCCAGTTCCGCGAGGCGGATACCGGGCTCCGAACAGTGTACCCCGAGGGAGTGATCGTCCTCACCTGGAGTCGGGCGGACACGCTGGCTCCTCGCACGTCGAGGCACGTCCGTCGCGGCGTTAGACTCTGACGCGATGCCGATCTACGAGTACGTCTGCATGCAGTGCGAATCGCATTTCGAGGAGCTCGTGCGCGGCGGTGTCGAGCCCGACTGCCCCGATTGCGGCGCCGCGAACGTGCGCAAGCAGTTCTCGGTCTTCGCGACGCACGGCGGCGGTGAGCAGCCCAGCTTCGGCCAGACGGCCGCGGGCGGCGGGTGCTGCGGCGGCTCCTGCGGCTGCGGGCACTAGCCCCTCGCCGGATAGCGCGTCTCCGACGGCCGCGGCCGATCGAGCCATGCCTTCGTGCCGGCGGCCATGTCCAAGGGTCTGGCCCCCGGACCTGGCTCGCGGAGCCTTGTCCGACCGGCTGAGCAAGCGGGTTCGGGGCGTCTGACTCAGCGCTTTGGGCCGTGTCCAGCGGACATGTCCGGGACAGGTCCGGCCGACTTGTGGACAACCGAGCGTTCGTCCGCAGCCCGGCCTACACTCACTCCGATGCCGGACCCAGCCGCACTGGCAGCCTTCGAGGAGCAGGTGTCCGCGTGCACGCGCTGTCGGCTGGCGCAGGGCCGCACGCAGGTCGTCTTCGGGGTCGGAAACCCGCAGGCCGACCTGATGTTCGTGGGCGAGGCGCCCGGCTTCCACGAGGACAAGCAGGGCTACCCGTTCGTCGGCCAGGCGGGCAAGCTGCTCGACCGGCTGCTCGAGGGCATCGGCCTGCAGCGCTCGGAGGTCTACATCGCCAACGTGCTCAAGTGCCGCCCGCCCGGCAACCGCGACCCGCAGCCGGACGAGATCGAGGCCTGCGAGTCGCACCTGTTCCGCCAGATCGAGCTGATCGAGCCGACCGTGGTCGCGACGCTCGGCAACTTCGCGACCAAGCTCCTCTCGGGCAAGCCGGCAGGCATCACGCGCGTGCACGGGGTGGAGCAGGAGACGACGCTCGGCGGCAACCGGGTCATGCTCTACCCGCTCTACCACCCGGCCGCCGCTCTCTACACGCCGAAGATGCTGAGCGTCCTCGAGGAGGACTTCGCGCGCCTACCCGGGATCCTCGGCCGCCCGGCGGCCGAGCCGCAGGCGCCGGAGCCAACGCTCGAGCCGGCGGCGCTGGTCAGCGAGCCTGCAGTCCAGCTCGGCCTCTTCTAGCGTCCCCGACATGGAGCTCGAGTCGGCCTCGCCGGAGGAGACCGAGGCGATCGGCGCCGCGGTCGCCGCGGAGCTCGAGCCCGGCGACGTCGTCGGCGTCTCGGGCGAGCTCGGTACGGGCAAGACGACGCTGGTCCGCGGCGCCGCGCGCGCTCTCGGTGTGGAGACGCCGGTGACGAGCCCGACCTACACGGTCGGCAACCGCTACCGCGGCCGGGTCTGGGTCTCTCACCTCGATCTGTACCGTTTCCAGGGCTTTTCCGCCGCGGAGTGGGGGGACCTCGAGCCGTACTTCGACGACGCCGTCGCCTTCGTGGAATGGCCCGAGGTCGGAGCCGGAAGCCTGCCGGCCGCGCGGGTCATGATCCGGTTGAGCCACGCCTCGCCAACCGGGAGGGCACTCACGCTCGCGGCGGCCGAAGGCTCCCTGCTAGAACGGGTGCGACGGCGTGTTGATCCTGGCTCTGGACACCGCGACGACGACGGCCACGGCGGCTCTCGTCCGTGACGGGGAGCCGCTCGTTGAAGCGGCGGTGCCCGCGCGCGAGGTCTACACGGCCGTCGACGGCCTGCTCGATGACCCCCGGGCGCTCGACGCCCTGGTCGTCGGGGTCGGCCCTGGCAGCTTCACGGGCGTCAGGATGGGAATCGCGGCCGCACGAGGCATGGCGTTCGCGCTGGACCTCCCGCTCGCAGGCGTGTCCACGCTCGAGGCGCTCGCAGCCGGCGCGCCCGGCGCGATCCCAGTGGTGGACGCCCGCAGGCGCGAGGTCTTCGCGCTGATCGATCGCGAGCCCCGCGTCCTCGCGCCCACCGATCTGCCCGCGGCGCTGCTCGTCGGCGACGGCGCACTCCGCTACCGAGCGCAGCTGGAGGCCCTCGGCGCCGAGATCCCGCCCGACGACGACCCGCGGCACCTCCCTCGCGCGCGCTTCCACGCCGCGCTGGCGCGAGAGTTCGGCCCACCGGACGCCGTCGAGCCGGTCTACGTCCGGATTCCCGATGCCGAGCAGGCACTCGCGCAGTGATCGAGCTCCGCAACCTGCGCCTGCGCGACCTGGGCGCGATCGAGCGGATCGAGCGGCGCTCCTACCCGACGCCGTGGTCGCGCTCGATGTTCGCGGGCGAGCTGACGAAGTCGTCGTCGGTCTGCCTGGGCGCGTACGACTCGGAGTCGAACGCGCTCGTCGGCTACCTGATCATCTCCCGCTACGTGGACGCCTGGCACGTGATGAACGTCGCCGTCGCACCCGACTACCGGGGCCGCGGTATCGCGACGAACCTGCTCGAACGCCTCTTCGAGCTGACCGCCGGCGACGGCCGGCGCGGCTACACGCTCGAGGTGCGCGTCTCGAACGCGAGCGCGATCCGCCTGTACGAGAAGCTCGGCTTCAAGGCCCGGGGGATCAGGCGGGGCTACTACACCGACAACCGCGAGGACGCGCTGATCATGTGGAAGGACCCGGTGCGCGAGGCGGCCAGCGCCTGATCACTCCAGGCCCTCGAGGGCGTCGGCCAGGCGAGCGGGCGGCAGGCATCATCGAACGGTGATTCTCGCGCTCGAGACCTCCTGCGACGAGACCGCGGCCGCAATCGTCACGGACGAGGGCGAGATCCGGGCCAGCGTCGTCGCCTCGCAGGCCGACCTGCACGCGCGCTACGGCGGGGTCGTGCCGGAGGTCGCGTCCCGCCGCCACCTGGAGCTGGTGCTGCCGGTGATCCGCGAGGCGCAGGAGCAGGCCGGCGTCACCCTCGACGACGTCGAGCGCGTCGCAGTGACTGCCGGGCCGGGCCTGATCGGCGCCCTGCTCGTCGGCCTCTCGGCTGCGAAAGCGATCGCCTGGGCACGTCGCCTGCCGCTCGTCGCCGTCGACCACCTGCACGGCCACGTTGCCTCCCTCTACCTCCAGCCGGAGCCGGTCGAGCCGCCCTTCCTCTGCCTGCTCGCGAGCGGCGGCCACACGCTCTTGCTCGACGTGCAGGACCACGCCGGCTATCGCCGTGTCGGGACGACGCTCGACGATGCCGCCGGCGAGGCCTTCGACAAGGGCGCGCGCCTGCTCGGCCTGGGCTACCCCGGCGGGGCGGAGCTCGACCGGCTCGCGCGCGAGGGCGACCCGGAGGCCTACCCGTTCCCGGTGGCCCGCGTCGGCGGGTTCGACTTCTCGTTCTCGGGGCTGAAGACGTCGCTCCTGTACACCGTCCGAGACCTGTCCCCGGAGGAGCTCGAGCGGCGCCGCGCCGATCTCGCCGCCTCCTATCAGCGGGCGATCGTGCGGGCGCTGACCGAGCGAGCCCACGCAGCCGCGGAGCACCTTCGGCGCCGAGCGGATAGCCGTCGTCGGCGGCGTCGCCGCCAACTCCGAGCTGCGGGCGGCGCTGCCGGATGCGGCTCTCGCGCCGCTGTCCCTTTGCACGGACAACGCGGCGATGATCGGATCGGCCGCCAGATTCATCGAGCCCGTCACGTATCCCGGGTACCTTGCGGTCGATGCCTACGCCTCTCAGTAGGGCGCCCCGCATCCTGCTGCTCGCCGTGGTCGCGCTCGCTGCGACCGCGGTCGCCGTCGCGGGCGCTGCAGGCGAGGCCGACGATCCGGGCGCCGCGCAGTCGCCGCCCGCCGCCGCCTGGAGTGGTCTCGTCGGCGGGCCCCGGCCGGAGGTCGCCGTCGGCCAGCGCGTGATCGTCCTGCTGCGCGTGCCGTCCCTGGCGGAACGGCTGGCGCAGACCGGAGGCCGGGCGACGGAGGCCAGGCTGAAGCGCTGGAACACGATCGCGCAGGTCGCGCAGGAGCAGCTGATCGCCGGCCTGGCGGCGCAGGGAGTCCGGGTCCGGCCGGAGTACCGCTATACGCGCGTCCTGTCGGGCTTCTCGGCGGCGCTCGACCCGCGCGGCATCGCCCTGCTCGAGCGCTCCAGGGACGTTCGGGGCGTCTATCCGGTGCGTGCCGCCTACCCCGCGACGATCGCCGCGCAACGCCTGGAGAGCGGGGCGGTCGCGGCGGGTGCGGCCTACCGCGCCGAAGCTCGTCTGCCGGGGTTCGACGGACGCGGGGTCACGGTCGCGCTGCTCGACACCGGCGTGGACACGCGCCACCGCTTCCTGGGCCGGCGCGTCCTCGAAGGCATCGACATCGTGGACGGCGACGACTCCGCCGAGGCAGAGGCGCGCCCGGGGAGCGGCGAGCTCGAGCGGCACGGGACGCAGCTCGCCGGCCTCGTCACCGGCTCCGGAGGGCCACTCGGCCTGTCGGGGATCGCGCCGCGCGCCTCTCTCCTGCCCATCCGTATCGCAGGCTGGCAGCGCGACTCGCGGGGATCCTTCTCGCTCTATGCGCGCACGGACCAGCTGGTGGCCGGCCTCGAACGGGCCGTCGACCCGAACGACGACGGGGACACCCACGACGCCGCGCGGATCGCGCTCCTCGGCGTCGCCGAGCCGTTCGGCGCGTTCGACGACAGCCCCGCGGCCCAGGCGGTCGCAGGCGCGCTCCGCCACGACACGCTCGTCGTCGCGCCGGCCGGGAACGACGGGCCCGCGGGCGTGTCGTTCGGGAGCATCTCCGGGCCGGGAGGCTCGCGGGCGGCGCTCACGGTGGGCGCGGCCGACCTCCGGCCGCGGCTCCAGGACGTCCGGGTCGTGCTCCGCACCGGGCTGCGGAACGTGCTCGACCGCCGGCTGCCGCTGGCCGGTGCGGTGGCCTCCGGAAAGCCGCTCGCGCTCGAGCTCGCACCAGCCGGCCGTGCCCGAGAACCTCCCCGGGCTCGAGACGCCGGCTCTGGATCTGGGGGCCTTCTTCGACCGCGCTGGGTTCAGCCGCGTCGCCGGGCGTCGCCGCTCTCGTCCCGGGCGGACCGTCGCCGCGCGACGCGGCCGCCGCGGCCGCACGCGCGGGCGCCGAGGCCGTCGTCCTGTACGGCACCGAGCTGCCGTCCGGCTCGGTGGGCTTGACCGAGGACATCGACGTCCCTGTGGTCGCGGTACCGAACCTCGTCGGCCGCGAGCTGGCGCAGGTTCTGCGCGAGGGCGGACGGGTGAGTGTGTCGCTCGGCTCACCGCAGGAGCGCTCGAACGTGGACTCCGGTGGTGTCGCCGCCTTCTCCTCGCGCGGGCTGGCCTTCGACGGACGGCTCAAGCCGGATCTGACGGCGCCAGGCGTGGCCCTGCTGACCGCGGAGCCCGGCCGCAACCCCGACGCCTCGGCGCGCTTCGGCACCGCAAGCGGCTCGAGCGCTTCGGCCGCCGTCGTGGCGGGCGCAGCCGCGCTCCTGGTCCAGGCGCGGCCGCGACTCGATGCCGTGGCGCTCAAGAGCCTGCTCGTCGGATCGAGCCGTCCGCTGCCGCGCGAGGAGCTGACCGCGCAGGGCTCGGGCTTGCTCGACGTCGGGGCGGCGGCAGTGTCCGAGTCCGCCGCCGCACCGGCGAGCCTGACGTTCCCGCCCGCGCGCGGCCAGGGCCGGCGCGCGACCCGGGTCGTCACGCTGCGCAATCTCTCGACGCGCCCGCTCCAGCTGGCGGTTGCGACGCCGCGCTCGGGGCCGGTGGTTGTCGCCGCCTCGCCGCGCCGGCTGACACTCGGCCCAGGCGGCCGGGCCCAGGTCTTCGTGACGGCTCGCCTGGCGTTCGCGGGCGGCCCCGAACCGGTCGCCGGCGCGCTGCGCGTGAACACGATCGGCGGCGGCGCCTTCCGCGTGCCCTGGCTCGTCCCGCCGGCGAGCCCGCGCAAGCCGCTCGTCAACGACGTCGAGATCTCGGCCGCCAGCTTCGAGCCCTCGGACTCGGCGCCGGCCGTCGTCTCGCTCACCGCCGGGCGCGTCTCGGGCGGCGAGCTCAGGCCGCTCGCCCGCCTGGACCTCGAGCTCTGGCAGGGTCGCCGCAGGCTCGGCGTCCTGGTCCGGCTGCGCGACCTGCTCCCGGGCCGCTATGCGTTCGGCCTGACCGGCCGCGATCCCACCGGCGAGGAGCTCGAGCCCGGCACGTATCGCCTGCTCCTGCGCACGTTTGCCACCGACGGCGGAGAGCCCGGCAGACGCTCGCTCGAGTTCAGGATCCGTTAGCCTCGACAGCACCAGTGCGATCGACAAGGAGCGAATCGTGACGACAGTCGAAGCTCCGGCCACGCACCTGCGGGAGAACCCCTACGAGCTGGCGCAGTTCCAGCTTCAGCGCGTGGCCGACACCTTCCACATCGACCAGAACCTGATCAACGTGCTCAAGCAGTGCAAGAAGGCGGTGTCGGTCTCGATCCCGACCTCGAGGGACGACGGGTCGATCGCGGTCTACGAGGGCTACCGCGTGACGCACAACATCGCGCGCGGCCCGTCCAAGGGCGGGATCCGGTACCACCCGGACGTCACGATCGACGAGGTCAAGTCGCTCGCGATGTGGATGACGTGGAAGTGCGCGCTGATGAACATCCCGTTCGGCGGCGCCAAGGGCGGCGTGATCGTCGACCCGAAGAAGCTGTCGCTCGGTGAGCTCGAGCGGATGACCCGCCGCTACACGAGCGAGATCATCAACGAGATCGGGCCGGAGAAGGACATCCCGGCTCCGGACGTGGGCACGAACCCGCGCGTGATGGCATGGATCTTCGACACGTTCTCGATGAACAAGGGCCACTCGGTGCTCGGAGTCGTCACCGGCAAGCCGCTGAACATCGGCGGCTCGCTCGGGCGGCTGGAGGCGACCGCGCACGGCGCGCTGTACGTGCTCCGGGAAGCCATGCGCAAGCGCGGGCTGACGTTCCCCGAGACGCGCGTCGCCGTCCAGGGTTTCGGCAACGTCGGCAGCTACCTCGCGCTCTTCCTCGAGGAGGAGGGGGCGAAGGTGATCGCGCTCTCCGACTCCGTCGGCGGCATCCACAACCCGAACGGGATCGACGTCCGGTTGGCGCAGGCCCACAAGCAGGAGACCGGCGCGCTGGCCGGCCTGAAGGACACCCAGGCGATCACGAACGAGGAGCTCGTGCTGCTCGACTGCGACGTCTTCGCCCCGTGCGCGCTCGAGCAGGTGATCACGGCCGCGAACGCGGACAAGGTCAAGGCCAGGATCATCGTCGAGGGTGCCAACGGGCCCGTGACGCCGTCCGCCGACGAGATCCTCGAAGACCGCGGCATCCTCGTCCTCCCTGACGTGCTCGCGAACGCGGGCGGCGTCGTCGTCTCCTACTTCGAGTGGGTGCAGGGTCTGCAGGAGTACTTCTGGAAGGAGAGCGAGGTGAACGCGCGCCTGAACGACATCACCACGCGTGCGTTCAACGAGACGTGGCGCGTGCACGAGCAGGACGACGTCTCGATGCGGCTCTCCGCCTACGGGCTCGCGGTGCAGCGCGTCGCCGAGGCCACCACCACGCGGGGCCTCTACCCGTAGCTCGGGTCACGCTCTTCGCTGCCGCCGGCTGCCACCTCTGTGAGCGGGCTCGCGAGGTGCTCGAGGAGGTTCGCGCCGAGCATCCGTTCGAGCTGGTCGAGGTCGACATCGGCGGCGATCCCGACCTGGAGGCGCGCTACCGCGAGTGGCTTCCGGTCGTCGAGCTCGACGGCGAGCGGCTCTTCACCTACCACGTCCACCGTGACGCGCTGGTGCGTCGCCTGGAAGCGGCACAATCTCGACGCGGATTCCGGCAGTTTGTGACTGGCTGCGACGGTTTCTGGAGAAGGTTGGCACAATGGGCTTGTGGCGTTACAAGCTCCCCCTCAGAACGCGAGCAACGACCGCCTGACCGTCGGCGTGGCGGCGCGGCTCTCGCGCTACCTGCAGGTGCTGACGCAGGCGCGGAAGATGGGCAAGGAGCGGATCTCCTCGCAGGAGATCTCGGACTACACGAACATCAACGCCACGCAGATCCGCCGCGACCTCTCCGCGTTCGGCAAGTTCGGCAAGCGCGGGGTGGGCTACAACATCGACGGGCTGCTGGGCGAGATCCGCAAGATCCTGCGGACGCAGGGTCAGCACAACATCGCTCTGATCGGCGCCGGCCGCCTCGGCCAGGCGATCGCGAGCTCGCCCATCTTCGCCGAGCACGGGATCAACATCGCGGCCGTTTTGGACAAGGACCCCGAAAAGGTCGGCCGCGGGATCGGCAACGTCGAGGTCTCGGACTACGGCCGCATGCGCGACGTGGTGCGCGACAAGAACATCATCGTCGGGGTCCTCGCGGTGCCGGCCGACGGCGCCCAGCAGGCCGCCGACGATCTTGTCGAGGCCGGCGTGAAGATCGTCTTCAACTACTCCGAGGCGCTGCTCGACGTCCCGCCGGACGTCCAGGTCCACACGTCGAACCCGGCCGTCGAGCTGCTCTACGCGCTCTACTTCCACCTGACCTAAACGGCCATGTCAGGGGGTCAGACCCCTGGACATGTCGCGAAGGGACAGGAGGCGGCTTGGTTGGCGCGCTCGCGCGCGGCCGCGGACACGTCCGGGGCTCTGGCCCCTGGACCTGTCCGAAAACGACACCGTCAACTTCAGTATCTTCAGCACTCACTCCCGCGATCAGATGGCCGCAGGCCGCGGGCGCGCGCCTGTGAAGCGGGCCATCGGCAGCGAGCGGGCCGTAGTCCTCACTCATACGGATGAAGATCGTTGTCTGGCACGGCTACCTGCTCTCGGGCACCGGCTCGAACATCTACACGCGCGCGCTCGTGCGCGAGTGGTCGCGGGCGGGCCACGAGGTGGTCGTCATCTGCCAGGAGCAGCATCCGGAGCAACACGACCTCGGCGGAGCGCGCGTCGTACGGCCGGAGCTCCCGGGGCGGTTGCTGCCCGTCTTCGTGCTCGACCGCTACAGCGGACTCGAGCCGAAGCTGCTGCAGGAGTGGACGGAGGAGGAGAAGCGGCGCTACGTCGAGGCCAACGCGGCCGCCGTTCGCGGCGAGCTTCCCGCCGATCTCGTCTTCGCCAACCACGTCCTGCTCGGCGCGCCGGTCGGCGCCGCCGCCGGAGCACGCTTCGCGGTCAAGGCGCACGGCTCCGAGCTCGAGTACTCGATGCGCGGCAACGCCGAGCTGGAGCGGTGGGGGAGGGAGTCCCTCGCAGGCGCCGACGCCGTGTTCGTGGGCTCCGAGCACATCCGCACCGTGCTCGAGGAGGTCGTCGGCCACGTCGAGCGCGTGCACGAGGTGCCTCCGGGCGTGGACGTGGACGACTTCAAGCCCCAGCCTCGCGAGGACGCACTGCGCGACCTGGTCGCCGAGGCCGCAGCCGACCCGCCCAACCCGGGCAACGGCAACGAGCGGCTCCCGGACGAGGGCAACGCCGAGCGCCTGGCGGCGTTCTTCGCAGACGACCGTCCGACCGTCCTCTACTTCGGCAAGCTGCTCCTGAACAAGGGCGTCCACGTGCTGCTGGAGGCGACACGTGACCTGGACGCGCGGTTGCTGGTCGTCGGTTTCGGCGACTACCGCGAGGAGCTCGAGCAGCTCTCGGCCGGGCACGCTACGCGTCCTGTGTTCACGGGCCCGCTCGAGCACCGGCATCTCGTCCACCTGATCCCGCTGGCGGACGTCACCGTCGTACCCTCCATCTTCCCGGAGGCGTTCGGCATGGTGGCCGCCGAGGCGGCCGCCGCCGGGTCGCTCCCGCTCGTTGCACGGCACTCGGGCCTGGCCGAGATCGCCGCGGGGCTCGAGGAGGAGTACCCGCCCGAGCACCGCCAGCTCACGAGCTTCGCCACCGGTGACGCAGCCGACCTGCGCCGCAAGCTGGACGCCCTGCTCTCGCTCCCCGAACCCGAGCGCGACCGGCTCCGTCGCGCGGCCCGCCAGGCCGTCGTCGAGCGCTGGAGCTGGGCGGGCGTCGCAGAACGCCTGCTTGCGCCGTTCGCGTAGCCTTCTCCGTCGCATGGGCCACGAGCTTCCCGCCGAAGAGCTGCTCCGCAACGCCCGCGAGGCGTTCGACTCGACGCAGGATCTGACGCTCGCGGTCGAGGAGGAGTTCGCGATCCTCGACCCGGAGACGCTCTCGCTGACCAACCGCTTCGAGGACCTCCAGGCGGCCGCGCAGGGGACGGAGCTCGAGGAGCACCTCGTCGGCGAGCTGATCGCCTCCGAGGTCGAGGTGCGCACCGGCCGGTGCGAGACGTTCGCCGAGGTCGCGGCCCGCGTGCCGGAGCGCCGGGCCCAGCTCGCTGCTCGTGGCCGACCGGCTCGGCGTCGCGCTCTGCGCCACCGGGACGCACCCGTGGAGCCCGTGGCAGGAGCAGCGGATCATCGACACGCCGCACTACCGCCGG
This sequence comes from uncultured Actinomycetes bacterium, assembly GCA_963733845.1. GTDB lineage: Bacteria > Actinomycetota > Thermoleophilia > Gaiellales > Gaiellaceae > DATFQE01. The sequence goes on along the minus strand of CAVTEM010000002.1, from coordinate 103,637 downwards.
AACGACGAGCTGCTGCGCTACGTCGTGTGGCGCAACAACAGCTTCGGCCAGCACCTGCACGTGGCGATCCACGGCGCCGACCGCGCGGTGCAGGTGAACGACGGCCTGCGCCCCTTTCTGCCCGACCTGCTCGCGCTCTCGGCCAGCTCGCCCTTCGTCGAAGGCGTCGACACCGGCCTCCACTCCGCGAGGACGGAGATCTTCACGCGCATGTTCCCCCGCTGCGGGGTCCCCGACCCCTACGGCGACTGGGCGACCTTCGAGGACTACGTGCTCACGCTCTACCGCACGGGCTCGATCACCGAGCACACACAGCTCTGGTGGAGCGTGCGGCCGCACCTCGGCTTCCCGACCGTCGAGATCCGCATCTGCGACGGGCAGCCCGACACCGGCGATGCGATCGGCCTCGCCGCGCTGATGTACGCGCTCACGGCGCGGATCGCCCGCGCGATCGACGAGGGCGAGCCGCTGCCGCAGCCGCCGCCGCGGATGATCGAGGAGAACATGTGGCGTGCGATTCGCTGGGGCCTCGCCGGCGAGCTGCTCGACCTGCGGACGTACGACGTGCGGCCGGCGCGCGCCGCGATCGAGCAGCTGATCGAGTGGACGTCTGCCGGTGGCGGACGAGCTCGGCATCACGCCGTACCTGGCCGTCCCCACCGCGAATGCGTCGGAGCGCCAGATCGCCCGCAGGGCCGAAGGCGCGTCGTTCGCCGAGGTCTACGCGGAGCAGCTGGTGCGCGAGCGGGAGCCCGTCGGTGGCTGAGGGCGAGGAGCAACAGCCCGAGCAGGGAAGCGAGCCCGACGAGGACCTCCTGCGCCAGGTCGAGGAGCAGCTCCGCGACCTGAAGGTCTCGGACGTGCTCCTGCAGACCGTCTACACGGTCTCGTCGCTCGGCTGGCACAAGCTCTCCTCGACGGATCGCGACCTCGAGCAGGCGAAGCTGTCGATCGAGGCCCTGCGCGCGCTGCTCCCCGTGCTCGCCGAGGCGATGCCGGGCGAGGTGAAGCGCGACCTGGAGCAGATGGTGGCGAACATGCAGCTCGCCTACGCGAGCGCCGTCGGCGAGGCCGACGCCCCGAAGCCGGAGGGCGATGGCGAGGGCTGAGGTCGGCGTCTTCGGAGGCTCGGGCTTCTACTCGTTCCTCGAAGACGTCGAGACCGTCGAGCTGGAGACGCCGTACGGCAAGCCGTCGGCGCCGCTCACGATCGGCGAGATCGGCGGGACGAGGGTCGCCTTCCTGCCGCGCCACGGCGTGCATCACGAGCTCCCGCCGCACCGCATCCCCTACCGGGCCAACGTCTGGGCGATGCGCGAGCTGGGCGTGCGCCGGATCATCGGCCCGAACGCCTCAGGAGCGCTCACGAGCGAGCTCGCGCTCGGGGAGTTCGTGGTCTGCGACCAGTTCGTCGACCGGACGCGCGGCCGCGAGGACACGTTCTACGATGGCCCGGAGACGACGCACGTGTCCGCGGCCGACCCGTACTGCCCGGACCTGCGAGCACTGCTGCTCGAGGCTGCGGCCGAGCTCGGGATCGCCGCCCGCGACGGGGGCACCGTCGTCACGATTCAGGGCCCGCGCTTCTCGACGCGCGCCGAGTCGCAGTGGTTCCAGAGCCAAGGCTGGCAGGTGGTCAACATGACCGCGTACCCCGAAGGCTGGTTGGCCCGAGAGCTCGAGCTCTGCTACGCGAACATCTCGATGATCACCGACCACGACGTCGGCGTCGAGGACGACGAGCCGGTCTCGCACGAGACGGTCGTGACGGTCTTCAACGCGAACAACGCGCAGCTCCGTGAGCTGCTCCTTGCGGTGATTCCGCGGATCCCGGCGCAACCCGACGAGCACCTCTGTGCGACCGCTTTACGCGGCGCGCGTTTCTAACTAGGGCCGGATCGTGAAGCAGGGCAAGCGCGCGGGAGCCAGGCTGGCGAGCGGCATGAAGGTCCCGGTGACGCTGAGCAAGGGTCCTAGGCCCAAGCGCTGAGAATCCCCTTGTAGGGGGACGCCGACTGCGCTATCTCTTGACCCAGGGGCAGGTTCGGTTAGGGAAGGAGTGGAGTGGGGGGTCGGCTGGGCCGCGCGGTGCTGCTGCTTGTTGGCATCTGCGCGCTCATCGTCGCGGTGAGCCCGTCGGGCGCCGCGTCCGAGCGGTCGCTTCGGGTCGAGCAGGCGCCGAGGATCGTGCTCGCGTGGCCCAAGCGGCCGCGCCTGTCGTCGAGCCTCGCGCGTCAGCATGGGGTGCGTGGCGTGCTGGCCGTCGAGATCGAGGCGAGTGATCCGGCTGCGGCCCGCGCGGCGGTGCGCGCGGCCGGAGGGCACGTCCAGCGCTCCTTCGGGCGCCTGCTCGAGGCGAGGGTGCCCGCGAGCGGCCTCGGGGCGCTCGGAGCCAGCAAGGCAGTGCGGTTCGCCCGCGAGCCGCTCAGGCCTGAGCTGGACGGCATCGGCGGCCAGGGTGTCGCGGTGACCGCGGCCGCCGGCTGGCACGAAGCCGGCTACACGGGGCGCGGCGTCAAGGTTGCGGTGATCGACGGCGGCTTCGGCGGCCTCTCCCGGCGCCAGGCGGAGGGCGAGCTGCCGAGCTCGCTCAAGCGGCTCAACCTCTGCTCGAAAGGCGGCTACGACGGCCCGATGGCAGTCGAGCACGGCACTGCGGTGGCGGAGATCGTCCACGAGATGGCCCCTGGGGCGCAGCTGCACCTGATCTGCGTCGACACGCTCGTCGGGCTCGCGAAGGCAGCGGCGTACGCACGCGCCCACGGGATCGCGGTCGTGAACCACTCGGTCAGCTGGTTCAACACCGGGCGGGGCGACGGGAGCGGGGGCCCGACGACACCGGACGCGATCGTTGCGCGGGCGGCGGCGGCCGGGATCCTGTGGGTCAACTCGGCCGGGAACCGGGGCCGGCAGCACTGGAGCGGCGCGTTCACCGACGCCGACGCGGACGGCTGGCACGAGTTCGCTCCGGGCGACGAGGGCAACACGATCGTGCTCGGCCGGTACGAGGGCGGCTGCATCAGACTCAAGTGGGACGAGTGGCCGGCGTCGGCGAGCGATTACGACCTGCACCTGGTTCGGGCCGACGCGAGCGTCAGCGACAACCGAGGCGCGATCGTCGCCTCCTCCCGCAACGCGCAGACCGGCACGCAGCCGCCGACCGAGCAGCTCTGCTTCTCGAACCCCGGGGCCGAGTATCCGTACGCGATCGAGATCGTGCGCATCAGCGGCACGAGCTCGCCGCGGCTCGATCTGTTCATCTCGCCCGGCCCCGACTTCGAGCACCAGGTCGCGGAGGGCAGCGTCACCGAGCCGGCTTCGTCGCCCGCGGTCCTCGCGGTCGGTGCTGTCTGCTGGCTCGGGGACACGTTCGAGGCCTACAGCTCTCGCGGCCCGACCATCGACGGCCGCGTCAAGCCGGACCTCGTCGCGCCCGCGAACGTCTCGTCGGCCACCTACGGCGGCTTCAAGGCCTGCGCGGGCTCCGGCTTCGCCGGCACGTCCGCAGCGGCTCCGCACGTGGCCGGGGCGGCGGCACTCGTCAAGCAGGCTCATCCGAACTTCGACGCCGTTGCCCTGCGCGCGTTCCTGTCCTCGCGCGCGCTCGACCTAGGCGTTCCCGGCCCAGACGAGCTCTTCGGCCTCGGCAAGCTCCTGCTCGGCGACGCTCCGGTGGCGCTGCCGCGCAAGGCAGTGGTCGTCTCCTGCGTCGTGCCGAAGCTCCGCGGCCGCTCGATCGCCCAGGCGCGGCGGCTGCTGGCCAAGTCGAACTGCTCGCTCGGGGCCGTGCGCGGAGCCCGGAAGGGCCGGGTCGCGACGCAGAACCCACGGGCTGGGAAACGGCTCGCTTCGGGCGCGAAGGTCAAGGTCACGCTGCGCCGTGCCTCCCGCTAGCAGCAGCCCGGCGCGCACGATATAAAGCGCTCTATCGTCGATCGTCGACCTGAGGAGGAAGAATGCGGCCGCCGCGTCGTCTAACCACTGTCCTGCTCGCACTCGTCGTCGCCGGAGCCGTCGCGCCCACGGCCCTGGCCGGAAAGAGGAACTCGCCGCCGGCAGCGCCTGCGCCGCCGGCCCCGACGTACGTCGCGCCGTCCCCGATCACGATCTCCATGATCGACATCGAGGCGTTGCGCTAAAGCAGATTTCGCGTTTCAGCTTGAGCGCGGTATAACCCGCAAATGGGGAGGGGCTTGTTCGGCATGGCGCTGCTTGCTGTGCTTGCCTTGGCGCTCTCTCCGTGGGCCGGCGGAGCGGGCGATCAGCCGAGGTTCGAAGCCGCTGCCGTCTCGGTCGAGGCCCTCGCCAAACGGGTTGACGCCAACGGAGACGGCGTCTTCGACGACCTTGCTGCCGACCTCGGCAGACTCGCACCGGACGACCAGACAAGCGTCATCGTGCGCGTTCGTGGGGATCTCACCCACGCGCGAGCCGATGGTTTGGAAGCGGCCGTCGGCGGCTTCGCAACCGACGCCTGGCTACCGATCGTAGACGGATTCGCTGCGACCATGACCAAGGCGCAGATCGAGGCGCTTGCCCGTGATCCCGTCGTGCGCTCGATCGAGAGAAATGCGATCGTCCATGCGTACAACGAGTCAGCGCAGGCGGCCTTCGGGGTGACGCGAGCGCGGCTCGATGCTCCCAATCTCGACGGGGATACCGGGACGCCGGGTTCGTATGTGACCGGCGACCTAGTGGTGGCGGTGATCGACACCGGCATCGATGCCGCACACGAGCAGCTCGACGACAACAAGGTGCTCCACTTCGTCAATTGCGTCGCACCGGCCCCCGGAACTTGCACCAGTTCGGGGCCTTTCGACGACAACGATCACGGCAGCCATGTCGCGGCGACGATCGCCGGCGACGGCGAGGGCAATCCGGCCGGCAAGGGCGTGGCGCCCGGTGCTGCGCTGGTTGGGGTCAAAGTGTTGGACTCGACCGGCAGCGGGACCGCGGCGCAGGTCATCGCCGGCATCCAGTGGGCCGTCGCCAACAAGGCCGCGTACGGCATCGAGGCAGTGAACCTCTCCCTTGGGGCGAGCGGCTGCTGGAACGGCACCGACTCGCAGTCGGCGGCAGCGAACGTCGCCGCTGCCAGCCTCGTCATGCTGATCGCCGCGGGCAACAGCGGCCCGGGTACCTGCACCGTCGGGTCGCCTGGGGTCGCGGAGAACGTCATCACAGTGGGCTCGATGGCCGACACCGGCGTGCCTCATCTCCGCGACGACATGACCGGTAGTCCCCGGCCCTGGGTCGAGGGCTTCAATCTGGCAGCCAGCTCGAGCCGCGGTCCCACGGCTGACGGGCGGATCAAGCCCGATCTGGTCGCGCCAGGCGTCCACATCACGTCGGCGGATGCCAACACCACCAACGGCTATGTCACGTTCAACGGAACGAGCATGGCGACTCCTTTCGTCGCGGGCGTGGTCGCACTGATGCTCGACCAGAACCCGGCGCTGACCCCGGCTCAGATCAAGACGCTCCTGCGGTCGACGGCGATCGACTGGGGCCGGGGAGGCGTGCACGATGCCCTCAGTGCCAGCGGCCCGGACATCGATTACGGCGCGGGAAGGCTCGATGCGTTTGCGGCGATCAAGGCGGCGGGCGCGGCACTGGGTGCGGCTCCTCTGGTGCCGGCGCATGCGGTCATTAGCGGCGTGATCACGGCGCCGGGCGCCGACACCGAGCACCAGATCGTCGTGACCGACACGAGCGTTCCGCTCGCTGCGACGCTGATCATGACGAACTGGTTCGGCGGGAATCCCGACTTCGACCTCTACCTCCTCGACTCGTCGCGGAGCATCGTCACGTCCTCGAGGTACATCAATTCGCGACAAGAAGAGCTCGGGGCCACGCTGTCCAGCCCAGGCACGTACACGCTGTACGTGGACGCCTTCAGCGGTACGGGGCCGTACATCCTCGACGTCTCCGGAGGCTCGCAGGTTGCGCCGCCGCCCCCTCCATTGCCGCCTCCTCCGCTGCCGCCTCCTCCTCTGCCACCGCCGCCGGCGACACCGCCACCTCCCGCCCCGCCGCCTCCACCACCGACCACGCCGAAGCCGGTGCGCTGCATCGTCCCGAACGTGAAGGGCAAGACGGTGCCGAAGGCCAAGGCCGCATTGAAGGCGAGGCGCTGCGTGGGCGGGAAGGTCAAGCTCGCGTTCAGCGGCAAAGTCAAGAAGGGCCGCGTGATCGCGCAGAGCAGGCGGCCGGGCGCGAACCTCCCACGCAACACGAAGGTCAACCTGACCGTCAGCAAGGGCGCCAGGAAGAAGTAGGCTCTGCCGACCCGCCGGACGTTGTGGTAGAAAGCCCCGCGCGCCGGGGTTCGTCTCGGCGCTGACCGCGTAAAAGGGGAGTTCGGCGTTGGATTTCTTCCAGGATCACGCAGTTCTGTTCGCGTTGGTGTGCGCGATCGTGGGCATCGCCTACGGCGTGGTGCTGACCTGGTGGCTGCTGCAGCAGTCGCCCGGATCCGAGCGCATGCAGGAGATCTCGCGCGCCGTGCAGGAGGGTGCCACCGCGTACCTGCGCCGCCAATACATCACGATTTCCGGCGTCGCGCTCGTCCTCTTCCTGGTCATCGGGCTCTGGAACGACCTCGGCTGGGGCACCGCGATCGGCTTCCTGATCGGCGCCGTCTTCTCGGCGGCCGCGGGCTTCATCGGCATGAACGTGGCGGTGCGCGCCAACACGCGTGTGGCCGAGGCCGCGAAGAGTGGTGTCGCGCGCGCCCTGAACGTCGCGTTCCGCGCCGGCGCGGTCACCGGCCTCCTCGTCGTCGGCCTCGGGCTGCTCGGCGTCGCCGGCTACTACGGAATCCTCACCGAGTGGTTCGACCAGGACGCCAGGGAGGCGACCGAGCACCTGATCGGCCTCGCCTTCGGCGGCTCGCTGATCTCGGTCTTCGCGCGCCTCGGCGGCGGCATCTACACGAAGGCGGCCGACGTCGGCGCCGACCTCGTCGGCAAGGTCGAGGCAGGCATCCCGGAGGACGACCCGCGCAACCCGGCCGTGATCGCGGACAACGTCGGAGACAACGTCGGCGACTGCGCCGGAATGGCAGCCGACCTGTTCGAGACCTACGCAGTCACTGCCGTCGCCGTCATGTTCCTGGCGGCACTGCGCTTCCCTGCGGCCGACCTGGTCGGGTTCCCACTCGTGATCGGCGGCGTCGCCATCATCGCCTCGATCATCGGCACCCTGTTCGCGCGCGTCGGCCGCGGCGGCGGGATCATGGCCGCGCTCTACAAGGCCGTTTTCGTCGCGGCGATCCTGTCGGCGATCGGGTTCATCCCGATCTGCAAGGCTTATGCCAGCGACCAGTTCAGCTTCTGGGACCTCTACGGCTGCTCGCTGATCGGGCTCGCATTGACCGTCCTGCTGGTCGGGATCACCGAGTTCTACACGGGCACGCGCTGGCAGCCGGTCAAGGGCATCTCGCGCGCTTCGCTGACAGGACACGCGACCAACATCATCGAGGGCCTGGCGATCGGGATGCAGGCCACGGCCGCGCCCGTGATCGTGATCGCCGCGGCGATCGTCGGCGCCTACGAGATCGCCGGCCTGTACGGGATCGGCGTCGCGGTGATGGCACAGCTGGCGCTGACCGGCCTGATCGTGGCGCTGGACGCCTACGGCCCGGTCACCGACAACGCGGGCGGCATCGCCGAGATGGCCGACCTGGACGAGTCCGTGCGGGCGGTCACCGATCCCTTGGACGCGGTCGGGAACACCACGAAGGCGGTCACCAAGGGCTACGCGATCGGATCGGCGGGGCTCGCTGCGCTGATTCTCTTCGACAGCTTCCGCACGGAGCTCGACGCCGAGGACGTAACCGCGAACTTCGGGCTCGACAACGCGTATGTGATCGCGGGGCTCTTCATCGGCGGGCTGATGCCGTACCTGTTCTCCTCGCTCGCGATGCAGGCTGTCGGCCGCGTCGGCGGGCAGGTGGTGCAGGAGGTACGTCGCCAGTTCCGCGAGATCCCCGGGATCATGGAGGGGACGGCGCGGCCGGAGTACGGGAAGACGGTCGACATCGTCACGAGCGCGGCGCTCAAGCGGATGATGGTGCCGGCGCTGATTCCGGTCGTGATCCCGATTGCCGTCGGGATCATCTCGCCGGAGATGCTCGGCGGGCTGCTGATCGGGACGATCGTGACCGGAATCTTCCTGGCGATCGCCATGACCTCCGGCGGCGGCGCGTGGGACAACGCGAAGAAGCTGATCGAGGACGGCGCCTACGGCGGCAAGGGCTCGGAGGCCCATGCGGCCGCGGTGACCGGCGACACAGTCGGGGATCCCTACAAGGACACGGCCGGGCCGGCGATCAACCCGATGATCAAGATCGCCAACATCGTCGCGATCCTGATCATCCCCCTGATCGCCACCATCCACGGCTGACCAGCCTCTTTCGGGCGGTTGCGGCGGGCGGAGCGCCTTTTCCCGGTGCCAGGCACCCGCACGAAAGCGTTACGAATCATCCCCGGGTGTCATGTCTCCTTCGAGCCCGTCCCGAACAAAGCGGGCGTAGCTCGGCCGCAGCCTTACGCGGGTCGGCTCCGAACAGGGACAGGAGTGTTGACGTGGTGAGGAAGGAGCTGCGCGCCATCCCGATCGTGAAACGGAAGCTGCTCCACGGATACTCCTCCGGATCCGAGCACTCACCTGCCCGAACTGGGTTCAGGTCGATGTAGCGGGCACGGACGGCGAACTGAACCTCGCCCTCGACGAGCCCCGACCAGAACCGCCTGTCGAACACGTGACCTGAGAAGCCGTGGCGTCTGTTGAAGATGCGTGCGTAGGCGGTGTTCAGCCAATGCATGCCGGCTGACAGGTTCGGTTGCTCGGTCTCGACCATCAGGTGGAAGTGGTTCGTGAGGAGGCAGAAGGAATGACATCGCCAGCGGAAACGGCGGAGCGTGAGCCGCAGGAGTGCGAGAAAGAGCGCCCGGTCGCGATCGGTGACGAAGATCTCGAGCTGCCGTACGCCGCGGCACGTTAGGTGGTAGACGCCGTCGGCGGCGAGCAAACGGGGCGGTCTGGCCATCGAGGCCAACGTAGAGGCGGAGCGTGCGCGAGTGGTGCCAGGCACCGTCACGAAAGCGCTACGAAGTGTCCCCAGAGCGAGGCGGCCTCGGCGCGGCGGCTAGACGCGCCAGTACGAGCGCGTGAGCAGCACCACCACCGGGATGATCTCCAGGCGGCCCGCCCACATCAGCACGATCAGCACGCCTTTCGAGACGTCGCTGTACGGCTCGAACGAGCCCATCGGGCCTGCGAAGCCGAACGCCGGGCCGACGTTGCCGAGGGTCGTGGCCGACGCGGCCACAGCATCGAGCAGCCGTAGGTCCAGGCCGACGCGCGCCGCATCCGCCACGAGCAGGAAGACGCCCACGGCGAAGAGCCCGACGTAGAGCATCACGAAGCTCTGCACGGCGCGGAGGACCTGGCCGCTGACAGGTCGGCCGTTGAAGCGCACACGTGAGACGAGCTCGGGGTGCATCGTCACGTCGAGCTCCCGCCACAGGATTCGGCCCAGCAGCAGGTGCCGGATGACCTTGATCGAGCCGGCGGTGGAGCCCGCCGAGCCGCCGAAGAGCATCAGCGCCACGAGCACCACCGCGGCCAACAGTCCCCACGCGTTGAAGTCGGCGCTCGCGAGGCCCGTGGTCGTCATCATCGAGACCGTCTGGAAAACCGCCTGCCGGACGGCCTCCTCGCCGGCGTACAGATCGCGCGCGAGCAGCTCGACGAGGAGCAGCACCGACCCGACGGCGAGCAGGCCGATGTACAGCCTGAACTCCTCGTCGCGGACGAACACGCCCGGCTGGCGGCGGAGGAGCGCCCGGTACGTGAGCGCGAAGTTCGCTCCGGCCACGGCCATGAAGAACACCATCACCCACTGCGACGCCGCGGCAAAGCCCTCCACCGAGCGGGGCTCGGTCGAGAACCCGCCCGTGGGCATGGTGGAGAAGGCATGCGCGACCGCCTGGAACAGGTTCATCTGCTCATCCACGCCCGTCCAGCCGAGCGTCGCCAGCAGCGCGATCTCGACGACCGTCAGCCCGACGTAGAGCAGCCAGAGGCGCCGGGCGGTGTCCTGGATCCTCGTCGAGAGCTCCAGCTCGGGGCCGGGGAGCTCGGACTCGAACATCTGGCGACCGCCGACACGCAACCGCGGGAGCACGGCCAGGAAGAGCACGATGATCCCCATCCCGCCGAGCCACTGCGAGAACTGGCGCCACATCACGACGGAGTTCGAGAGCGCTTCCACGTCGGGCACGACGGTGGCGCCCGTCGTCGTGAAGCCGGACATCGCCTCGAAGTAGGCGTCGACGGGCCTGGAGAGCTGCTCCCCGCCCGCGAAGAGGAAGGGCAGGGCGGCGAGCCCAGCTGCGAGGAGCCACGTGAGCGAGACGACCAGGAACCCTTCGCGGACGCCGACGCGGTGCCGACCCCGGGTCAGCAGCTCGAGGGCGTAGCCGAACCCGCCGCCGACGGCGGCCGAGGCAAGCCATGGCCACAGGGGCTCGGAGTAGAGCAGCGCGATCGCGAACGGGAACGCGAACGCCAGGCTCAGCAGCTTGATCAGCGTCCCCACGAGGTTCAGCGCCGAGAGGACGTCGACGCCGAGGCGCGCTCGGCTCACAGAGCGCGCACGACCGTCGGAACCCGGGCCGACTCGGTGAAGACGATCACGCGGTCGCCCGGCTTGAGGACGTCGTCGCTGTGCGGGAAGATCGCGACCCCGTCGCGGACGATCGCCCCGATCAGCGCTCCGGTCATGGGCAGTTCCTTGAACGGCGTCGCGAGCAGGCTGCTGTCCGGCTTGACCTCGATGTCCAGCACCTCGTAGCGGTCGCCCTCGAGCATCGCGACCTGCTGGGTGCGCGGGTCGTGGGCGAAGCGGATCATCTCCTCGGCGGTGATCAGCCGCGGGTTGATCGCCACGTCGACGCCGGCGCGCTCGAAGACCTCGACCGAGTGCGTGTCGTGGACGACCGCGATCGTGAGCGGGACGCCGAACATCTTCGCGAGCGTCGCCGCGTAGTGGTTCTTCGCGTCGTCGCGCATCGCGAAGACGGCCGCGTCCGCTTCGCCGATGCGCTCGCGTTCGATGAACTCCGCTTCCATGCCGGTCGAGAGGAACACGCGCGCCTCCGGCAGCAGCTCCGCCGCGCGGCGAGCGTGGTTATCCCAGGCCTCGACGATCCGCACACGGATGCCCTGCGCGATCAGCAGCCGCGCGGTCGCGAGCCCGGCGCGCCCGGCTCCGTAGACGACCACGTCGCGGACCGTCCGGTGGTCGGGGCTGACCAGCCGGCTCCAGGAGCGGGCCGCGTCGGGCGAGCCGATCACGACGATCCGGTCGCCGGGGCGGATCGTCTCGCCGCCGTGCGGGAGGGCGATCTTGTCCCCGCGGATGATCGTCGCCACCTTCGAGTCTGCCGGTAGCGCGGCCTCGCGCAGCGGCACCCCGACCACGGTTCCGGCCCCGGCGCGCTTCTCGGCAGCGCGGGTGGTCGCTTCGGACAACGGCAGGCTCGCGTCCCTGCCGGTCGAGCCGTCGTCCTCGACGTCGAACTCGACGATCTGCACCTGCCCGCCGGCGAAGACGTCCGTCTGGCGGGCGGCCGGCACACCGAGGGTCTGCGAGATCGCGATCGCCGTCTCCCGCTCGGAGGACACGACGAGGTCGACGTCGAGGTAGCGCTCCTGCCAGACCTCGAGGTACTCCTCGTCGGTCGTCCGGACGATCGTCGCGGTGGTGGACGAGAGCTTGCGCGTGAAGACCGCGGAGATGATGTTGATCTCGTCCCGCGAGGTGCAGGCGATCAGCAGCTCGGCCTCGCGGACGCCCGCCTCCTCGAGCGCGCGACGGCTGGCACCGTTTCCCTCGACCGTGGCGGCGTCGAAGCGGTCGCTGAGCACCGCGAGTCGCGTCGGGTCGATGTCGACGACGGTGATGTCGTGGTCGTGGTGCAGGGCCTCCACCACCGTCGAGCCCACCTGGCCGGCCCCGATCACGACGACCCGCATCGGAGCAGGCTAACTCCGTCCTGCGACGACTGCGGCCGGAGCTAGAGTCCGGTTTCGTGCCCCCGCGGCGGCGTCGCCAGCAGCATGGGCTGGAGCGAGTCCTCGGGACCCCGGCGCTATTCGCCACGGCCTACGGCAACGTCGGCTCGTCGATCTACTACGCGCTCGGCGTCACGGCCGTCTTCGCGCTCGGGCTGACGCCGCTCGTGTTCGTGATCGCCGGCCTGATCTTCGCTGCAACGGCCGCCACGTACGCCGAGGGCACGGTCCGCTACCCGGAAGCCGGCGGGTCCTCGAGCTTCGCCCGCCACGCCTTCGACGAGAGGGTGAGCTTCGGCGCGGCCTGGGCGCAGATGCTGGTCTACGTCGCCACCGTCGCGATCTCGGCCTTCTTCGTCCCCCACTACCTGAGCGTGTTCTGGGAGCCGTTGCGGGAGAACCCGTGGGACATCGTCGGCGGGATCGTCGTGATCGTGCTCCTCGTCGGGATCAACATCGTCGGGGTGCGCGAGGCGGCCACGCTGAACGTCCTCCTGGCCGTGGTCGACTTCGCCACTCAGGCCCTGCTCGTGCTGCTCGGCTTCGTGCTCGTGTTCAGCCCGAGCGTGCTCCTGGACAACGTCGAGCTGGGCGTGGCGCCGACCTGGGGCCAGTTCTTCATCGCGATCCCGATCGCGATGCTGGCGTACACCGGGGTGGAGACGGTCTCGAACCTCGCCGAGGAGGTGCGCGACCCCGCGCGCGCGGTCCCGAACGCCTACAAGCTCGTTGCGGCCGCAGTCTTCGCCATCTACCTGACCCTGCCGGCCGTGGCGCTCTCGGCCCTGCCCGTCGAGCAGGACGCGAACGGCGACTACGTCACGAGGCTGGGCCTGCCGCCGGAAGAGGGCGGCTTCGCGAACGACCCGGTTCTGGGCGTGGTCGACGGGCTCGGACTGACAGGCGACCTCTTGCGCGGGCTCGAGGTGTACGTCGGAGTGCTGGCCGCCACGATCCTGTTCATCGCCACGAACGCGGGTGTGATCGGTGCCTCGCGGATCACGTACGCCATGTCCCACTACCGCCAGCTCCCGGGCACCTTCCGGCGGCTGCACCCGCGCTTCAAGACGCCGTGGCTCGCACTCGTGGTGTTCGCCGGCGCCGCTCCGATCATCACGATCATGCCGGGCGAGACCGACTTCCTCGGCAAGCTGTACTCCTTCGGCGCGACCCTCTCGTTCACCGTCGCCCACGCGTCGCTGATCGCCCTCCGCTACAAGTCGCCGGCCGAGGAGCTGCCCTACCGGGCGCGCCCGAACCTGAGCTGGCGCGGCGTCGACTGGCCCCTGTTCGCGATCCTGGGCGGGATCGGCACGTTTGCGGCCTGGATCGTGATCGTGCTCCAGGATGCCCGCCGCCCGTTGGGCCGGGCTGACTTGGCTCGCGCTCGGCTTCGCCGCCTACGCCGTTTACCGGCGGCGGTTCGTACGCGCGCCCATGGGGAAGACCGTGCGCGCGCCCGTACTCGTCCTGGGCCCGTCGCTCACGATCGAGTACCGGACGATCGTGGTGCCCGTGGTGCGCTCGAACGAGTCGGAGGAGGCGCTCGTGGCGGCCGCGCGCCTGGCCTCCGAGCGGGGGACGACCATCGCCGTCGTCCACGTGCTCGAGGTCCCGCTCGCGCTCCCGATCGAGGCCGAGCTGCCCGACGAGGAGGCCGTCGCAGACGAGTTGCTCGACGACGCCGTGTCGCTCGTGGAGGCGTACGGCGTGCGCGCCTTTGCACGCCTCGCCCGCGGCCGCAGCGCGGGGGTCGAGATCGTGCGCGAGGCCGAGCAGCGGGGGGCGGAGCTGATCGCACTCGGCGCCAGGCGGCGGCACGCGCAGCGCGGGACACCGATCTTCGGCCGGACGACCGACTACGTGATGAAGAACGCCCCGTGCCGCGTGCTGGTGGCGGCCGGGAGGAGGCGGAAGGTCGCATGAATGTGACCGTGGTCCTCTCGCTGTTGCTCGTCGCCCTCGGACTGGCCACGATCGTGCGCACGTTGCTCCTGGGCGTCGGCGGCGGCCTTGGCCTCCTGCTGGGCACGCTGCTCGTGGCGGCGGGGGCCGCACGCCTCTACATCGCCAGGCGGGCGGCCTGATGGCGAGGAAGCTCAGCCTCGAGCGCGCGCTGGGCCCGACCGCGCTCGCGGCCGTCGCCTACGGCGAGGTCGGCTCGTCCCTCTACTTCGCGCTGGGCATCGTGGCGCTGTACGCGCTCGGCCTGACCCCAATCGTGCTGCTGGTCGTCGGCGTCCTGTTCCTGATCGTCGCCGCCTCGTACGCCGAGGGTGCCGCAGCCATACCCGAGACGGGCGGGGCGGCCACGTTCGTCAGGCGCGCGTTCAACGACCCGCTCGGCTTCGTGACCGGCTGGGTGCTCTTCCTCGACTACCTGATCGTCGTCGCGCTCGCCGGCCTGTTCACGCCGCACTACGTCGGTACCGCCATCGGCTGGGACGGCCTTACGCGGAGGCCGTGGGACGCGCTGGCCGCCGTGCTGGTGATCCTGGGAATCGCCGCGAGCCGGCTCGCCAAGCGCACGCAGATGTACCGCGTCGCGATCGCCGTGGCCGTGATCGCGCTGGCGACACACCTGCTCCTGATCGTGCTCGGCGGGATCTTCGTGCTTGCGCGCGAGGGCTTCGAGATCGGCTCGAGGCCGGGCTGGGGGGAGCTCGCGTTCGCACTCCCGCTGGCGATGCTGGCCTACACCGGGCTCGAGACCGTCGCGAACTACGCCTCCGAGACACGGGAGCCGGGGAAGGCGCTCCCTCGCGGCCTGTTCGCGGGCCTGGGCACGGTGGTCGTGGTCTCGGCGCTGATCGCGCTGATCGGGCTGTCGGCGTACCCGGCCCAGAACGGTGAGACCGCGCTCGGCGAAGAGTGGATCAGAGCGCCGCTGGTCGGGATCGCGGTCGCGCTGGACGCCGGCCTGCCGAACTGGCTCGTGGATATCGTGCGCGTCATCGTCGGCCTGACCGGGGCGATCGTGCTCGTCGCTGCCGCGACGACGTCGATCTCCGGTGCGGGCCGGCTTGCGTACTCGCTGGCGCGCTACGAGATGCTCCCGCGCGCGCTCGCCCGCCTGAACCGGCGCACGCTGATCTCGCCGGTGGCGATCGTCCTCAGTGCCGGCCTCGCCTGCGCGCTGTTGCTGATCGCGCAGGCCGCCGACCGGCCGAGCGTGTTCCTGGCCAGCGTCTACAGCTTCGGCGTCCTGTTCGCCTTCACGGCCGCGCAGGTGGCGGTGATCCGCCTGCGGGCGACCGAGCCGGAGCTCGAGCGGCCCTTCCGCGCGCCGCTCGACGTGCGGATTCGCGGCGTCGGCGTCCCGCTGCCGGCGCTTGTGGGCGCGCCGCTGACCCTGATCGTCTGGATCGTCGCGCTCGTCACCCACGAGGGCGCGCTCATCGCCGGATCCGTGTGGGTTGCCCTCGGCTTCTTCGTCTACGCGGTCACCCGCACGGCGCGGCACGAGGGCTTCCTGGGCCGCGCGACCCCCGGCGCGGCCGATCTCGTACCCGAGCCGGAGGGCGCCTACGACACGATCCTCGTGCCGCTCAAGCTCGGCCCGATCGGCGCGGAGGTGCTAGCTACCGCGCTCAAGCTGGCCGAGGAGCACGAGGCCCGTGTGCGTGCTCTGCACGTGATCTCGATCCCGCTCGCGCTGCCCATGGACGCGGCGATGGAGGACGAGGAGGAGCGGGCCGCCGCCTCGATCTTTGACGCGAAGCTGCTGGCCGGCGAGCACGGCGTCGAGGTCGAGGGGCGGATCGTGCGGGCGCGCTCGATCGGCGAGGCGATCGTGGCTCAGGCGGGGGACAGCGACGCCGATCTGATCGTGCTCGGGTCGTCGCCACGGTGGCGCCGTCAGTCCCGATTCTTCAGCCCCACGGTCGACCATGTGCTCCGCCACGCGCGCGCCGAGGTGATGGTCGTCGCCTACCCCGAGGGAGTGCTCGAAGAGGAGCCCGTCGCGCGCTAGGCTCAGGCCATGAAAGCGATCGTGATCGGCTGTGGACGCGTCGGCTCCCAGGTGGCCAAGAACCTCGACGGCGAAGGCTGGGACGTCGTCGCGATCGACGAGAGCGAGGAGGTGCTCAACCGTCTCGGCGAGAGCTGGCAGGGCGGCTTTCTGGTCGGCCATGCCATGGATATCGACCTGCTCCGCGAGGCGGGCATCGAGGACGCCGACGCGGTCGTGATCGCGACGAACGGCGACAACACCAACCTCGTCGTCGGCCAGCTCGCACAGCGTCGGTTCGAGGTGCCGTGCGTGATCGTCCGCATTCTTGACCCCGCGCGGGCCGAGCTCTACTCGCGCCTCGGGCTCGAGATCATTTGCCCGACGAAGACGGCGATCGAAACGCTGACGAACCGCGTGCTCGAGAGCGTCGTCAAGGAGGCATCGGCTTAGGTGTTCGTGATCGTCGCCGGAGGCGGCAAGGTCGGCTCGAATGTGGCGCGCACGCTGATCGCGGGCGGTCATGAGGTGGCGCTGATCGAGCAGCGCCCGTTCCGGTTTGCAAAGCTCGAGGACGAGTTCGAGCACCGGCTCATCCGCGGCGACGCGACGGAGTTCTACGTGCTCGAGCTCGCCGGGATCGAGCGGCCGCCCGACGTCGTTGTCGCCACGACCGGGGACGACGAGGACAACATCGTCATCGGCCAGGTGGCGCGCGAGCGTTACGGCGTCGAGAAGGTGATCGCGCGCGTGAACAACCCGAGGAACCAGGAGCACTTCGATTTCCTGGGCATCATGCCGACGGTCTCCGCGGTCTCGAGCGTGCTGGCGATGATCGAGCACGAGGTACCCGAGCACGGGCTCGTGCACCTGCTCGAGCTGCGGACGGAGGACCTCGACATCGTCGAGGTGCAGGTCGACAAGACCTCGCCGTGCGTGGGCAAGCGCGTGGCCGAGCTGGGCTTGCCCGACGGCGCCACGGTCATCGCCGTGATACGCGAGGGCAGCGCCGAGGGGCCGGACAAGGTCGACCGGCTCGCCCCCGGCGACCAGGTGCTCGCCCTGCTCCGACGCGGCAAGGAAGAGGACCTCCGCAAGCTGCTTCTTAGCCGCTGAGGCCTGTACCCTTCCCGATCCGTGCTACCCCGTCGACCGTTCGTGCGTGAGATCGTCGCCCTCGGAGCCGCGCTGGCGGTGCTCGGCTTCCTCGGCTTCGAGCTCTTCTCGGGCCCGAGCGCGGATGCGCGCCCGCACGCGCCGCAGCTGCGATTGCAGCAGGTGGCGAGCGGCCTCGACTCGCCGTTGCACGCCTCCGCGCCGCGCAACGAGCGCGGTCGCCTGTACATCGTCCTGCAGGACGGCAAGATCGTCGTGCTCGAGAACGGCCGCATCCGTGCGCAGCCGTTCCTCGACATCGACAGCCAGGTGACCTCGGGCGGCGAGCAGGGCCTGCTCTCCGTGGCCTTCCACCCGCGCTACGCGCAGAACCGCCTCTTCTACGTGAACTTCACCGACAACAACGGTCACACCCGCGTGGTCGAGTACCGCTCGGATGGCCGCAAGGCGGTCAAGCGCGTGCGGCAGCTGCTCCTCGTCCAGCAGCCGTACTCGAATCACAACGGCGGCCAGGTCGCCTTCGGGCCGGACGGTCGCCTGTACGTGGGCATGGGCGACGGCGGGGCCGGCGGCGACCCGGAGGATCGAGCGCAGAACCTCGGCAGCCGGCTGGGCAAGCTGCTCGCCATCAACGTGAACAGGCGGGGCGCGAAGTGGCAGATCGTCGCGCTCGGGGTCCGCAACCCGTGGCGCTTCTCCTTCGACCGGGCCACCGGTGCCCTGTACATGGGCGACGTGGGGCAGGGCTCGTGGGAGGAGATCAACTACACGCCCCGCAGCAGCCCCGGTCTCGAGAACTACGGCTGGGACGTCTACGAGGGTCGTGCCTCCTTCGAGCAGAAGGACGCTCGGGCCGGGGCGCCTGAGGCAGCCGATCCACGTCTATGACCGGAGCAACGGCTGCTCGGTCAGCGGTGGCTTCGTCTACCGCGGCGCCGCGGTTTCGTCGGCGCGCGGGCGGTACTTCTTCGGGGACTACTGCTCCGGCCGGGTCTGGAGCCTTGCGGTCTCCGGAGGCAGGGCGCGGGGCGTGCGCCTGGAGGCGATCCGGGTCGACGCCCTGTCCTCGTTCGGCGAGGATGCGACGGGCGAGCTCTACCTGACCTCGCTCGAGGGCTCGGTCTACCGGCTCGCGCGGTAGGAGCGCCGTGATGGTGCGCTGCGGGTGGGTTCCCGACGGCGATCCGCTCTACGAGGCGTACCACGACGAGGAGTGGGGGGTGCCGCTCCACGGTGAGCGGGAGCTGTTCGAGCTGCTGACGCTCGAGGGCGCGCAGGCAGGGCTGTCCTGGTCGACGATCCTGCGCAAGCGCGAGGGTTACCGCGTCGGCCTTCGAGGGCTTCGAGCCCGGAGCGGGTGGCGCGCTACGGTGAGCGTGACGTCGAGCGGCTTCTCGCCGACCCGGGGATCGTCCGCAACCGGCTCAAGGTGGAGTCCACGGTGGCGAACGCGCGGGCCGTGCTGGCACTCGAGGGCGGCTTCGACGAGCTGCTGTGGTCGTTCGTGGACGGCAAGCCGCGGGTGAACCGCTGGCGGGCTTTGAGCGAGCTGCCGGCGGAGACCGCCGAGTCGAAGGCGATGAGCAAGGAGCTGAAGCGCCAGGGCTTCCGCTTCGTCGGGCCGACGGTCTGCTACGCGTTCATGCAGGCCGCGGGGCTCGTGAACGACCATACGGTCGACTGCTTCCGGTACGGCGAGGTGGCCGAATAGGACATCTCGACAGCTGCTCTATCCTAAAAACGTGTCAGATCGTGAGCTCGAGGCGGACGTCGGGAGGCTCGACGAGCGAGTCCTCAGCCTGTCGGCGCGCGTGGATGACTTGCGTGACGAGGTGCGATCGGGGTTTGCCGACGTTCGTGGGGAGGTACGTGCGCTTCGGCTGAGGGTCGACACGCTCCTGCTGGCGATGGTCGGCGTCATCGCCACGCTGGCGATCAAGCTCTAGCCCGTGCGGCGCCGTCGCACGCTCGGCCCCTGCTGCCCGAGCGCCGCGTACGCGAGCGCCTGTAGCGACTCGTTGAGCTGCGCCATCTGGTGCACGAGCGGGATCAGGTTCTCGCCCGTCTCCAGGCGGCGGTTGAGCGTGCGCAGCTCGGCGTGGATGGCGTCCAGGCGCTCGAGCAGCGCGTCCAACTGGCGGTCGCCGACCTTCTTGCCCTCCATGGGCGGAATCTTAGAGCTCGAGGCGGGCGAGCTCCTCTGAGCTCCTGACGACCACAACATCCTTCCCTAGCTGCTCCGGGTGCTTGCGCGATCCCGGTGACGCGGCGAGCCGCGCCGAGGTGCGACAGCGCTACGCGCGCCAGCTCCTCCGGCGCGTCGGTGAAGACGCCGATCGTCGCGCCGGCGGCTTCGAGCCGGCGTAGGTCGCGCAGTCACCCTCGCGTCGGGCCGCAGGTAGACGGGGGCGTGATCTTCGGCGAAGCGGGCGAGCGAGGCCCGCCAGTCGCCGATCCCCAGCTTCGCCCAGCGGTCGAGCTCGACGGCTGCGGCGGCGCGGTCGGGAGGGATCGACTCCGGATCGAGCGCCGCGATCGAACGAAAGCGCCGAGTTGCATCGGCAAGCCAGGCGTCCCAGAGCGGCCGGGTGTCGCCGAGCACGCCGTCGAGGTCGAGCGCAACGTTCACCGGCGGAGCCGGAGCGCAAGCAGCACGCCGACGGCCACGCCGGCCGCGTCGATGGCGACGTCGAGCGGCGCACCCTGCCGTCCGGGGACGAACGCCTGGTGGAGCTCGTCCGTGACCGCGTAGGCGGCGCCGAGCAAGAACGCCGCCCAGGCGTTCTCGAGCGCACGAAACAGCAAGAGGCCGAGCACGGCGTACTCGGCGGTGTGCGCCAGCTTGCGGAGCACGAGATCCCAGCCGCCCAGCCCGGTCCCCAGGTCGGGGATCGAGGACAGCGTGAAGATCAATCCCGCCCAGGCCACGACCGGCAGCCAGGCGGACAGAACGCGCGAGGCCGCCACGAAGCGGGATGGTAGTCTCGCGCCACAAAACCGGCGCTCGGTTGGGGAACCCGGTGCGAATCCGGGACGGTCCCGCCGCTGTGAGGGGAGAAGCCCTCCGCCACGACGCCACTGGCCACGGCCGGGAAGGCGGCGGAGGGGGAGCCCCGAGTCAGAAGACCTGCCGCCCGCCGCCAACTCGAACCCCTCGCGGAAGGGAGGATTCGTGCATCGACTACCCCTCGCCCTCGCGGCGCTCGTCGCGCTCGCGGCGGTTCTCGTTCCCTCGGCCCTCGGCGTGCGCGTGAGCGTGCGCGTCGAAGGCAAGACGACCACGCTCTACGGCGCCGCGGAGCCACGCTTCGAAGGGGGCGCCAACGCGCTCGACGCCCTCGAGGCCGCCAGCGGCCGCGCCGAGTTCTACTACAACGTCACGCCAGACCTCGTTCGGGCCCTACGTCTCCCAGATCGGCCGCTACGCGGCGGACGCGTCGAGCGGCTGGGTCTTCAAGGTGAACGGCGCGTCCCCGCCCGTCGGCGCCGACAAGGTGGTGCTGGCCGACGGCGACCGCGTGCTCTGGTACTGGGCCACCTTCGGCCCGGCCGGGCGGCCCGAAGACGCTGCTGCTGCAGAAGCGGCCGAAGCGGCTGCTACCGCGTCCTGGCCCAGGACGACACCGGCAAGAGCGCGGCGGCGGCCGGCGCGGTGCTCCAGGTCGACGGTCGGCGCGTTCGCACGCGCGGTGGCTCGGCCTGCCCCGGCGCGCACAAGGGCGCGGTGCGGGCGACGCTCGCCGGCGCGGTCCGCTCGAACGCCCTCGCGTGATGCTCAGAGTCCTCCCGCTCCTCCTCGCCCTCGCGCTCGCGGGCTGCGGTGAGGAGCGGGCGGGCTCGGGAGCCGCGTCGCTCTGGGTCACGCGCGACCGCGGCGCCGAGGTCGTGCACAGCGGGGGTGTGCCCGCCGGCATCTCCGCGCTCGAGGCGGTCGAGCGGGAGCTCGACGTCGAGACCCGGTACGGCGGTCGCTTCGTGCAGGAGATCGAGGGCGTGCAGGGGAGCCTCTCCGACCAGCGCGACTGGTTCTGGTACGTGAACGGGCTCGAGGGCGACCGCAGCGCGGCCGAGTACCGGCTGCGGCCCGGCGACGTCGTCTGGTGGGACTACCGCTCCTGGGCGGAGGAGATGCAGGTGCCGGTCGTCGTGGGAGCGTTCCCGGAGCCGTTCCTGCACGGTTTCGACGGCGACGTTCCGGACGCCGTTGTCGTCGGCGACTCGCCGGTCGCGGGAAAGCTCGCGCGGCTGATCGGCGGCCGGGTCGCCCCGCGCGCTCCGCCCGATGCCAACGTCCTCCGAATCGTTCCCGGGCGCGGCTTCCGCGCCTCGCGCTCGGACGGCCGCGTCGTCTTCACGCTCGGCGCGCAGGACGCACCTCGCCTGGCCCGCGATCCGGCGCTCGTGCGCTACCGCTTCGAAGGCCTGCCGTGAGTCGCGGGGCCCGCCGCCGCGCTCCTCGCCGCGTGCGCGGCCGCTGCGCTCCTCGCCGATCACCTCGTCTCGGTGGCCGCCATCGCCCTCGTGCTGCTCGCGCTCTGTCTCCGCGGGCCCAGGGGCCGGCGCTGGCTGTACCTCTGGGGCACGCTCGTCGCGGCGTTCTGGGTGGCAGCCCTGACGCCGCTCCTCGCGGCCGAGGGCACGCACTACCTCTGGCAGGGCCCGACCGTGCCCGTGCTGGGGCCGCTCGGCCTGACGGGCGAGGAGCTCGAATCCGCGCTACTCGCCGCGCTGCGGCTGGCGGCGGTCGGGCTCGCCTTCGCCGCCTATGCGCTGCTGCTCGATCACGACCGGCTCGTGCAGGCCGCCGGCTTCGCCCGGCGCTCGGCGCTGTCGGTCGCACTCGCGACGAGGCTCGTCCCGACGCTCGAGCGCGACGCCCGTGGGCTGCTCGAGGCGCTGCGCGGGCGCGGTATCGCTGTCGATGGTGTCCGCGGCCACGCCCGGCTGCTCTCACCGCTCCTCGCCGGCTCGCTCGAGCGCGGCCTCAACCTGGCCGAGGCGATGGAGGCGCGCGGCTATGGGCGGCCCGGCGCGACCAGGGCGCCGAGCCCGCGCGGCCGCTTCGACCGGGCGGCGCTCGCGGGTGCGGTTGCGCTCGTCCTGGCGGGGGTCCTGTGGCTCTAGCGTCCGTCGAGCGGCTGTCCTTCGCCTATCCCGACGGCGACCTCGCCCTGGACGAGGTCTCGCTCGCGCTCGAGCCGGGAGAGGCGGTGCTCGTCCTGGGGCCGTCGGGCTCGGGCAAGTCGTCCCTGCTGCGCGCGCTCGCGGGGCTGGTGCCCCACTTCCACGGCGGCCGCTTCGACGGCCGGGTCGAGGTACTCGGCCGCGACACGCGCGAGGTGAAGCCGGCCGAGCTCGCGGGCGGCGTCGCCACGCTCTTCCAGGATCCCGAGGACCAGGTGGTGATGGCGCGGGTCGAGCACGAGGTCGCGTTCGGGCTCGAGAACCTGGGCGTGGCCCCGCGCGCGATTCCCGTCCGCGTCCGCGAGGCGCTCGAGTCGATCGGCGCCGGCGCACTCGCGCCGCGCGCGACCTACGAGCTCTCCAGCGGCGAGCTCCAGCGGGTCTGCGTGGCGGCGGTGCTCGCGCTCCGGCCACAGCTGCTCCTGCTCGACGAGCCGACCTCCCAGCTCGACCCCGAGGGCGTGCTCGCGCTGGTCGACCGGGCGCTGGAGCTCGGCGCGGCGGTCGTCATCTCGGAGCACCGCGCCGAGCGTCTCCTGGACGCAGTCGACCGGGTCGTCTTCATGGAATCGGGTCGGCTGCTGCTCGACGCGGACCGCCGTGGAGGCGCGTGTGTGGCTCGCCCGCGAGCGGCCGGCCTGGGTCGAGCCGGCCGGTGCGCCCCTGTCGACCGAGCCGGGCGAGCTCGTCGTCTCCATCGAACAGGCGTCGTTCGCGTACGGCGAGCGCGCCGCGGTGGACGGCGTCGACCTGGAGCTCCGCCGCGGCGAGGTCGTGGCGCTCACCGGCCCCAACGGCTCGGGCAAGACGACGCTCGCCAAGCTCGCGTCCGGGCTGATCGCCCCCGCGTCGGGGAGGGTCCGGCTCTCCGGGCGGGCCGCGTATCTCTCCCAGGACCCCGGGCGCTACCTCACGCGCGACCGGGTCGACGCCGAGGTTGCGCTCGGAGTGGGCGGCGACACCGCCCGCGCCCGCCGCTGGCTCGCCGCCCTCGGCCTGTCGGGGCTCGAGGCGCGTCACCCGCGCGATCTTTCGAGCGGCGAGCGCGAGCGGCTCGCGCTGGCGTCGGTCCTCGCCGTCGAGCCCGACCTGCTCGTGCTCGACGAGCCGACCCGCGGGGTCGACCCGGAGCGCAAAGCCGAGCTGGCGGAGCTCCTCCGCGGTGGAGCCGCCGAGCGAGCGACGCTCGTCGTCACGCACGACGAAACGTTCGCCGCAAGCGTCGCCGACCGCACGATCTCACTGGGCCGTTCGGGGCGTGACCCGAATGAAAGTAACAACCTGTTACTAGGCTCGAGCGGGGTGGGGAGCGCGCATGGCAACTAGGGTTCCGGCGCGCGCTCGGGCAAGTAACAGTCTGTTACTTGCGCTCGGTGGGGCGGCCGCCACGGCGTTCGCGGCGGCGGTGTGGATTGCCCTACAGCCCGACCGGGCCGGGCTCGCGCTTCTGCTCGCCGCGGCCTCGCTGATCGTCGCCGGGTTCGCGTGGCTCGAGACCGGGCCCGGGTCGGCGAAGGAGATCGCGCTGATCGCCACGCTGGCCGGCGCGGCTGCCGCGGGGCGCGTGCTCTTCGCCGCCGTGCCCGGCGTGCAGCCGGTAACGGTGATCGCGGTCGCGGCGGGCGCTGCGCTTGGCGCCCGCGCCGGTTTCGCGGTCGGGGCGCTCGCAGCTCTCGTGTCCAACTTCTTCCTCGGCCAGGGCACGTGGACGCCCTGGCAGATGCTCGCCTGGGGAGGCTGCGGGGTCGCGGGCGGCCTGCTCGCGCCCTTCCTGCGGGGCCGCATGTCGTTCGCCGCGCTCTGCCTCGTCCTCGGGTTTGCGTTCTCGACGCTGATGGACATCTGGCTGTGGCTGAGCTTCTACCCGCACACCTGGGAGGCGCTCGTGGTCGTGCTCGGGCGTGGGGTCTGGTTCAGCGCCGCACATGCGATCGGGAACGTCGTGATCGCGCTGGCGGCCGGGCCGGAGCTGCGCCGGCTGCTCGAGCGCTACGGGAGACGCCTACGGACCGAGGTGGTGTGGGCGTGAAGGCGCTGGCCGTCGCGCTCGCGAGCCTGGTCCTCGCCACCCCGGTCGGGCAGTCGGCCGACTACCTGGAGGCGCGCCGCGCCGCGGACGGGGGCGTCTCGGAGCCCGGCGGCAAAGCGGACGCCTCCCTGACCGCATGGACGATCCTCGCCTTGCGGGCGGCAGGCCGGGACCCCGGCCGCGCCTCGCGGGAGTACGTCCGCACGGCGCCCCCGGGCGACGTGACGCAGACGGCGCTGAGAGCGCTCGCCCTCGGTGACGGCGAGCTGCTCGACCAGCTGGAGGCGGCCCGCCGGCCCGACGGCCGCATCGGGCAGCTCGTCAACTCCACGGCCTGGAGCGTGCTCGCCCTGCGCGGGGCGGGACGCCCCGCCGGCCCGAAGACCGTCCGCTACCTGCTCGGGCAGCAGCGCAGGAGCGGCGGCTGGCCCTGGCACCCGCGTGGCGCCCCGGACTCGAACGACACGGCCGTCGTCATGCAGGCGCTTCGCGCGGCCGGTGTTCGCGGCCGGCCGCTGAGCCGGGGCGTCGGCTTCCTGCGCGGTCTGCAGGCGAAGGACGGCGGCTTCAGGCTCGTGCGCGGGCGCGAGCCCGACGCGCAGTCGACGGCGTGGGCGATGCAGGGCCTCCTCGCCGCCGGTGTCAAGCCCGGCCCGACCGCCCACCGTTACCTCGCGAGCCTGCGCCGGCCCGACGGCAGCTACCGCTACTCGAAGCGCTATGCGGTCACCCCGGTCTGGGTCACCGCCCAGGTTGTGCCTGCTCTCGCCGGCAGACCGTTTCCGCTTCGCTGACATACTCGCGGGCGTGGAGCTGGCGAGAAGCGCTGCGATCCTCACGATCGGGAACGAGCTGCTCTCCGGCGACGTCGAGAACACGAACGGCAGCTGGCTCGCGCGCAGGCTCGAGGCGATCGGCGTCCCGGTCCGCCTCATCGCCGTGCTCCCCGACGACATCGCCGCGATCGCCGACTTCGTCCGCACGAGCAGCGCGAACGCCGACGCGGTCATTGTCACGGGCGGCCTGGGCGGCACGCCCGACGACGTCACCCGCGAGGCGCTCGCGGCCGCCTTCGGCGTCGGGCAGGAGGAGGTGACCGAGCTCGCCGACGACCTTCGCTCCCGTTTCGTCAGCGACCCTGAGTACGCGGCCCGCTGGGCGCAACTCCCCGTCGGCAGCCGCCCGCTCGAGAACCCGCTCGGCGGCGCCCCCGGCTTTGCGATCGGAAACGTATACGTGCTCCCGGGGCTGCCGGCCGAGATGGAGGCGATGTACGAGCGGATCGAGCCTGAGCTGGCCGCCGAGCAGCCGATCGGCTCCTGGCGGCGCAGCTATCAGACGCGTGAGAGCGTCATCGTCGGCGTCCTCGTCGAGTCCGCCAAGCTCCACCCGGGCGTGCTGGTCGGCTCGTACCCGCGCCTGGGCTCCGGAGGGCCGGAGGTCGACGTCGTGCTCAAGTCCGCCGACCCGGAGGCCCTACGCGCCGCGGTTGCCTGGATCAAGGACGCGCTCGAAGAGGCTACGCGGTCGTGACCTGCTGGTCGCGGGCCCAGGCCTCGAGCAGACCGCGGTAGTGCGCGACGAAGTGCTCGTGCTCGTGCTCCGGGAAGGTGGTCTGCACCGTCTCGACGAGCAGGCGGTCGAAGTCCGGGCTCTCGACGTACTCGAGCATCGTCTCGTCCAGGTTCGGTAGCGCCTCGGCGCAGAACTCCTCGTAGCGCTCGACCTCGAAGAAGTCGTCCGCGAGCTCGCGGTAGGCCGCGAGCTTGTCCTCGTACGCGAGATCGTCGCGGTCGCCGAGCTCGAAGTAGCGGCGCGTGTCCTGGTCGATCCGATTCGGGCGCTCGGTGGCGACGCAGAACGCACACCAGCGGACGAGCGCCTTGATCGCCCAGGGGAAGTAGTAGTGCAGACTCGTCAGGGCCACGTCCGGCGAGGCGTTCGCGTAGTCGATCGGATACACCTCGTCGCCCTTGATCAGGGTCTCGCAGCTGTTGAACTCCCAGAGGAAGAAGGCGTTGACGAGCCGCGAGATCGTCACCACCTCGTGGCCGGTCTCCGGGGTGAGGAAGTCGTGCGCCACCGAGTAGCGGTCGTGGAGCGGCTTGGACGGGTCGTACTTCATCACCATCGTCTCCGCGCCGATCGAGAGGCTGCGCGCGAAGATCTCGAAGTCCTCGACCGAGGCCTGGAAGTGCATCATCCGCTCGCCCGACTCGTCGTAGGCGCCGTGGAGCTCGTCGGCGCCGGCGATCCGCGTGACCCCGACCCACTGGCCGCCGTCGAACGGCTTCATGAACAGGGGATAGCCGACCCGCTCGGCGACCTCTTCGAGGTCGAACGGCGCGTTGTAGCGCGACGCCATCTCCTCGAACTTGTCGGTCGCCGTCTCGAAGCGCAGGCTCCGGGGCGGCAGCTTGTGCGGGAGCAGCCACGTCTCCGGCACCTTCAGCCCGAGCCGGATCATCGCGCAGTAGGCCGCGTGCTTCTCCATGGCCTGGAACGTGAACGGGTTGTTCAGCAGGTAGACGTCGTCCATCAGCGCGATCTTCTTCAGCCACTCGCGCGGGAGGTGGTACCACCAGGCCAGCCGGTCGATCACGAGGGTGTGGCGCGGCGTGTAGCGCAGGTCGAACGGCTCGTTGAGGACGCGCTCGGTGGTCAGCTCGTGCGTCTCGCCGCCGTACGTGAACGGCCCGACGCGCTCGACGATCGCCTCGAACGCGCCCGGCCAGTCCTCTTCGGTGCCGAGCAAGAGCCCGATCAGATGGCTCGGCACCTAACAGAACCTCGGCAGGTGGTACGCGAGCTGTGCGCGCCAGGACTGCCAGTCGTGCGGGACGTCATGGCCCCAGAGGTCGAGCTCGCAGCGGATGCTCTTCGACCCCAGCAGCTGCGCGAAACGGTTGGTCGACTCCAGTGCGCCCGTCGTGTCCTCCCATTGCCCCTGCCCGCACACGAGCAGGAGACTGGCCCGGCTGCGCAGCCAGTCTAGGTGGTCGCCTTCGAGGTTGGCGACGTAGTCGGCCGGGTTGTTGAAGTAGACGCTGTCGCCGCGGTCGCCCCAGCCCACGACCGAGACGTCGTACACGCCGCTCTGGCAGATCGCGAGCGGGAACAGGTCGGCACGCTTGAGGCAGAAGTTGGCGGCGTGGTAGGCGCCGAAGCTGCAGCCCGTCACCATCAGCTCGCCGCCTCCGGATGTGTCCTCGGCGATCCACGGCACGACGCGGTTCAGGATCCAGTCCTCGTAGTGACGGTGCCGCTGCCCCCGCTCCTCCAGCGGGACGGTCTTGTCGTGCCACGTCCACGAGTCGTAGCTCTGGACGCAGTAGACCTTCACGCGGCCGTCGTTCAGCAGGGGTGCGATCGACTCGATCATCCCGCGCTCCTCGTACTGCCAGGCCGGGCCCTGCTCGGACGGGAACGCGAGCAGCGGCCGGCCGTAGTGGCCGTAGGCGATCAGCTCGCCGCCCTCGAGCTGAATCTCTTTTCTCATAGCCACAAGCGCTCCAGGAGGAGGGTGAGGTGGGGGTCGAGCACGTCGCGCCAGGAAACCCAGTTGTGCGCGTCGCGGTGCTCCACGAGCTCGACCGGGTAGCTCTGCGTGGCGAGCACGTCGCGCATGGCGCGGTTGTTGCCGAGGTTCTCCTCGCCCAGCCCGCACGTCATCGTGACCGGGACCGGATGCTGCCAGCCGCGCGCGCGTCGTACGCCGCCGACGAAGCGCGCGATCCGCTCGAAGCGCGGGAAGGTGCGCTCGTAGCCGTCGAGCTCGCGGCGGAAGAAGCTCCCTGACTGCAGGAAGAGCCCGGCGAAGAGCGCGGGATGGACCCGGTGCGCCTGCAGCATCGCCAGGGCGCCCAGGCTCGCGCCCATGCCGACGCGGCTCTGCGTGGGCGGAAGCGCGGGGACGAGCTCGGTGGCCAGGGCGTCCGCGTAGCGCTTCGCTGCGGAGTAGGTCTCGTTGCGCCGGACCGGCTGCAGCAGCGCGGCCCGCATCGGCGGCAGCTCCAGCTGCGCGACTGCTGCATCGAGCATGCGCGTGAGCGCAGAGAACTCGGCGTACTCGGGCCCGTCGTGCACGACCAGGAGCGGCAGCGGGCCGTCGTCCCTGGAGCCCGCCGACCTCCACAGGAGCCCGGTGACCTCCGCGCGCAGGAGGCGGCTTCGGAGGCTGAGCGGCTCGAGCGAGCCGCCGTCGGCCTCCTCGTCGAGCCACACGGGCGGGTGGTAGCCCGGGAGCTCGAGCACCGATTTGTCGCCGAACGGCCCGGAGGCGACGAGCGGGTTGGCGGGATCCGCGCTGAGCTCGGCGGTTCCGTCGGTGTGGACGAGCTCCAGCAGGTACTCGACGCGGTCGACGCCGACCGGCCTGGGCAGGTGCAGCTCCCACGTCAGCGAGCGACCGCGCCGGCGGAACTCGGGCGGATCGCCCCGCTTCACGAGCTCGGAGCGGAAGCGGACTGCGCGCAGGCCGCGCGGACCGCGGAAGGTGAGCGCGATCTCGTCCTCGGGCACGCGCGCTGGGACGGCCATCGGCCCGCGGATGGTAGTGCGGACGCCTCTTGCGCGCGTCCGACCGAAGGCTCAGACTCGGAAGGGATGGCCCGCATCTGTCCGAGCTGCGGACACGAGAACGCCGACGACGTCGACTTCTGCGCTTCCTGCGGCGGCTACGTGCGCTGGGAGCCGACGCGAGCTGCACCGGCCGTCCAGCCGCCCGCCCCTGCACCTCCGCCACCGGCCGAGGCGGCTCCGCCACCGGCTGAGGCGGCTCCGCCACCGGCTCGCTCCGCACAGGCTGAGGCGGCTCCACCAGCGGCCGCTCCTCCTCCGGCGCCGGCCGCGCCCCAGCAGGCTCCGCCTCCCGCTCAGCAGCCACCTCCGGCGGCTCCGCAGGCGCCGCCACCCGCCGCTCCGGCGCCCGTAGCGCAGCCGCCTGCGCCTGCGCCGCAGGCGCAGCCGGCACCGCCGGCCGCCCCGCCTCAGCAGCAGCCTGCGCCGCCTCCAGAGCCGGAGGCCGAGCCCGAGCAGAAGAAGCGAGGCTGGGGGCGCAAGAAGAAGGTCCCGGGCGTCGCCGGCGGCGGGGTCACCGGCCCCAAGGTGCGCGGCCCGCGCATCCAGGCGCCCCGGGTGAACATCGGCCCGGGCGGCGTCAACGTGGCAGCGCCGAAGGTCTCCGCGCCGAAGGTGGCGCCTCCGCGCGCGAAGGCGCCCAAGCTCAAGCAGCCGAAGATCCCCACGACGCCGAAAGGGCTGATGAAGTCGCTCAAGAAGCTCCCGACCGGCGGAGGTGGCGGCGGCAAGGGCGGTGGCGCCTCGGGCGCCGTGACGGACGGACCGGTCGCGCCGCAGCCCGCCGAGACCTGGCACTGGGACGCCGTCGGGCAGAAGAGCGGCCGCGGGAAGACCGTCTTCTTCCTCCTGCTCCTGGTCTTGTTCGCCGGGGCCGCGGCGGGCGCCGGCTGGTGGTTCTTCGTCCGTGAGGACGACAGTGCTGCTCCGGCCGCCGCCGCCGCTGCTCGGCCGCTCACGCCGAAGGCGTTCGTCAACCGGCTCGAGCCGCTGCTCGTCCGGTCAGCTCGCGATCGAGCCCGCATCTCGGGCGCGGTCACGCGTGTCGCCGCCTGCTCGCTCGCGCCCGGCCCGGCCGGGCAGCAGATCGGCCAGACGGTCGCCGGCCGGCGAGCCGTGCTCGTCCAGGTGCGGCGGCTGCGGCCGCCCGCGCAACTGCGGAATGCGCGCCGGTCGCTCGAGCAGTCGCTGTCGCTGTCGGCGGCGGCCGGCCGTGACTACTCGGTCTGGGTCGCCTCCTTCGGGGGCGCCTGCCCGGTCCGGGCCGGCCCCGAGTACGCGAAGGCGATCGCGACGAACCGCAGGGCACAGGCGTCGAAGATCGCGTTCGCCCGGCTCTACAACCCGATCGCGCGGAGCGTCGGCGGGCGCACCTGGCGCTCGACACAGTTCTGAACCGAAGCTCTGGCTAGCATCGAGCGCATGGCTGTCGCAGCGCCCGAGCGCTACCTCGCGGACCTCAACCCGGCCCAGCGGGAGGCCGTCCTGCACACCGAGGGGCCGCTGCTCGTCGTCGCCGGAGCGGGCTCGGGCAAGACCCGTGTTCTGACCTATCGCGTCGCCCACCTGATCTCTGCGGCGGGCGCGCAGCCGAGCGAGATCCTCGCGATCACGTTCACCAACAAGGCCGCGGCCGAGATGCGCTCGCGGGTCGAGGGGATGCTCGGTGACGTGGCGCGGCGGATCTGGCTGATGACCTTCCACGCGGCGTGCGGCCGGATCCTGCGCCGCGAGGCGCCGCGCCTCGGCTACAAGACCAACTTCACCATCTACGACCAGGCCGACCAGGTGCGGCTCGTGAAGGCCTGTCTCGACGAGTTGGAGCGCGACCCGAAGCGCTTCGTGCCCCGCGGGATCCACCACCAGATCTCCGCGGCGAAGAACCAGCTCGTCGGCCCTGACGAGTACCGCAACCGTGTGCAGTCCTTCTACGACCAGACCGTGGCCGACGCGTACGAGCTGTACCAGCGCCGCCTGTTCGCCTCGAACGCCGTCGACTTCGACGACATGCTGATGCTCACAGTCGACGTCCTGGAGCGCTTCCCGGAGGCGCTCGAGAAGTGGCAGAAGGCGTTCCGCTACGTCCTCGTCGACGAGTACCAGGACACGAACCACGCGCAGTACCGCCTGCTCCAGCTCCTGGCCGGAAAGGACAGGAACCTTTGCGTCGTGGGCGATCCGGACCAGTCCATCTACGCCTTCCGCGGCGCGGACATCCGCAACATCATGGAGTTCGAGCGCGACTTCCCGGACGCGCGGACGATCGCGCTCGAGCAGAACTACCGCTCCACGAACCGGATCCTGCGGGCCGCCAACGGCGTGATCGCCCACAACCGGGAGCGCAAGGAGAAGCAGCTCTTCTCCGAGCTCGGCGAGGGCGAGCCCGTCGAGGTGGTGGAGGTCGAGGACGAGCACGCCGAGGCGCGCTTCGTCGCCGCCAGGATCGCCGCCTACGTCGAGGAGGGCATCTCCAACGACGAGATCGCGGTCTTCTACCGGACGAACGCGCAGTCGCGCGTGCTGGAGGACGTGCTCGTCCGCCAGGGCGTCCCGTACCAGGTGATCGGCGGCCCGCGCTTCTACGAGCGGGCCGAGGTCAAGGACCTGATCGCGTACCTGCAGGTGATCGACAACCCCTTCGACGCCGTCTCGTTGCAGCGGATCGCGAACAAGCCGCGGCGCGGGATCGGCGACGCGAGCCTCGCGCGCTTGCAGACGTATGCGAACGCGCAGGGGATCTCGCTCTGGGAGACGCTCGAGTTTCCCGAGGAGGCCGGGCTCGGCACCGCGCAGGCCCGGGCGGTCAGCGGGCTGAGGACGCTACTCCTCTCGTTGCAGTCGGGCGCCCTCGAGCTCCCGGTGGCCGAGCTCGTCGAGCGGGTGCTGGAGCGGAGCGGCTACGTGGAGACGCTCGAGGCCGAGCGCACGATCGAAGCGGCGGGCCGGATCGAGAACCTCCAGGAGCTCGTCGGCGTCGCGCAGGAGTACCAGGCGACCGCGCCAGAGCCGTCGCTCTCCAGCTTCCTGCAGGAGATCTCGCTGTACGCCGACCAGGACGCGCTGCGCGCGGAGCAGAGCCTCGTCACGCTCATGACCCTGCACAACGCCAAGGGGCTGGAGTTCCGAGGCGTGTTCATGATCGGGCTGGAGGAGGGGATCTTCCCGCACTCGCGCTCGATCGAGGAGGGCTCGCTCGAGGAGGAGCGGCGCCTGGCGTACGTGGGCATGACGCGCGCGCAGGAGCGCCTGACGCTGATCCACGCCTCAGCGCGCTCGCTCTACGGCGGCCGCAACTACAACCTGCCCTCGCGCTTTCTCGACGAGCTGCCCGACCCCGAGGTCGAGCGTGAGCGGCTGCGACCGGCCTCGTGGAGCGGCTACGGGGCACAGCGTACGGTCGCGCCGAGAAGCGACGTGCCCGAGCTCTCGACCGGCGACAACGTCCGGCACGGCACCTTCGGCGAGGGCGTCGTGCTGCGGATCGAGCCGGGGATCGTCAGCGTGCGCTTCGCCGACGGCTCGGAGCGGCAGCTCGCGCTCGAGTACGCGCCACTCGAGCGGCTCTAGCGCTTCTTCGTCAAAGGGGCCTTCTCCACCATGGTGAAGCTGCTCTCGCCGAGCATGGGTCCATACGTCTTCGCCACCCGCTTGCCGCGGCCCGGCCAGACGTACCACCGGTAGCGTCCCGGGACGAGGCTGTAACGCTTCCCTCCGAACCGCCAGGACCCGCTGAGCTTGAAGCTCGGCTTCGAGGGCCAGACGCTGAGCACCTTGGTGGCCGCGCCCGACTTGGCCGTGCCGCCGCGGCGGACGAGGTGGAGTTGCACGTTGTAGTACGTCGCGCCCGGGCTCGTGATCCAGCGCAGGACGGGCGGCGAGCTCACGACCGCGCCCCGCGCGGGCGCGATCAAAACCGCCTTCGGCGTGGCCCTGACCACGACGCCGGTCGACGCCGTCCCTGTGACATCGTGCGTCTTGATCCGGTAGCGGTACTCGACGCCGTTCTTCAGGCCGCGGTCGGTGAAAGAGGTTCCGGCGCCTTCGTAGACCGCGCGGTTCTGCACCGTCCTGCCGGCTCGAATCCGCGTGACCGTGACTCGCTGGAAGTTCGCGGCAGCCGGGTTACCCCACGTGACCGTGACGGTGCGGTCGCCGGTCTGAACGCGCACGTTCGCGACATCGGCGAGGGGTAGTGGTGGTGTTGGCGGCGGCGGTGGCGCCGGCGACGCCGGTGGCTGGGGAGCGGCATCGTCGTTCGTGATCGTGCCGACGGCCTTGGCGTCGAGCAGATCGGCGTTCACCGCACCTGCGAGGTTCACAAGGAACGTCTCGTCAGACTCGAACGCGGTGTCTCCGTGGACGCTGACTATCACCTCGTTCGAGGCCTGGCCCGGCTCGAAGCCGAGCGTCTCGCCTCCTACGGCGTAATCGTCGGGCGCACCGGCCGTCCCGTCCGCGGTCGCGTAGCTCACGGCGATCGGTCGGCCGCTCGGCCTCGAGAGCGCGACCGTGAAGGTCGCGCTCGTCGGCCCACTGGCGCCTTCGGCAACGGTCACGTCGGCGATCGAGATCGTCGGCGGCGCGTCGTCATCGATGATCGAGCCGAGACCTTGAGCGTCGCCGATGTCCGCATTGGAAGGCGCTGACAGGACGACCTTGAATGCCTCCTCGAGCTCGTCGAGGAGGTCGCCCTTCACTTTGACCGTGAACGTGCGGCTCGTCGTCCCGGGCGCGAAAACGAGGTCGGCGCCGGCTGCCTCGTAGTCCTCACCGGCCGTGGCCGTGTCGTCGGCCGTCGCCCATGTGACAGTGACCGTCTGCCCACTCGTAGCCGAGAGGGTGACGGTGAAGTCCGCGTTCACCTGGCCGCTGTTGCCTTCTGCGACGATCACGTCGCTGACGACGGCGCTCGGCAGGCCGTCGTTGTCGATGATCGTGCCCACGGCCTGAGCGTCGGCAGCCGTCGCGTTCTGGGCGTTGAACAGGTCGAGCGAGTACGACTCGGTCGGCTCGTCGAGGGTGTCTCCCTTGACCGACACGGCCACCAGCTTGGTCGTTTCGCCCGCGGCGAATGTGAGTGAGCCTGAGCGGGCGACATAGTCCCCAGGCGCGATCGCAGTCCCGTTCGCCGTCGCGAAGTCGACGGTCACGCCTCGTCCGCTGGCGGCGCTCAGGTTGACGGTGAAGGTGGCAGCGACCGGGCCGCCGTCGCCCTCGGTGACGGTTACGTCGTTGACGGACAGGGTGGGCAACGGGTCGTTGTCCGTGATTGTGCCTAGTCCGATGCCGTCGCTGATCGTCGCGCTTCCCGGGTTGGAGAGGCCGAGAATGAAGTTCTCGTCGATCTCATCGAGCAGGTCGCCGTTGACCGGAACGGTCACGCTCTTCGTCGTCTGGCCGGCCGAGAACGTGAGCGATCCTGAGGTCGCCGTAAAGTCGGCGGGCGCGGCTGCCGTTCCTGCCGTGGTGGCAAAGTCGACCTTGACGTCGCGGCCGCTGACAGGCGCGAGAGTGACAGTGAAGACGGCGTTCACGGAGCTGCCGTTCCCTTCGGTCACGGTGATGTCGCTGACCGAGAGCGCGGGCGGCGGATCGTTGTCGTTGATCGTTCCGGCACCGGACCCGTCGCCGATCGTTGCGTTCGTGGGGCTCGCCAAGCTCAGCACGAACGTCTCGTTCGGCTCGTCGAGTGTGTCGCCGTTCACAGGCACGATCACCTGCTTTGTCGTCTCGCCGGCCGCGAAAGACAGTGCGCCTGTTCCGCTCTGGTAGTCGGCTGGGGCCGTCGCCGTCCCGTTCGCTGTCGCATGGTTCACGGTGATCGGAAGCCCGCTGGCCCGTGAGAGCGAGACGGTGAAGATCGCGTTCGTGACCCCCGTGTCGCCCTCGGTGACTGTCGTGTTATTGACGGACAGGGCGGGCGGCGGGTCGTTGTCCGTGATCGTGCCGAGCCCGCTCGGGTTGGCGAGCGCCGCTCCCGTCGGGGCCGAGAGGCCGATCGTGAACGTCTCGTTTGCCTCGTCGAGCAAGTCGCCGTTGATCGTGACGACGATCGTCTTGGTGGTCTCGCCCGCCGCGAAGCTCAGCACGCCGCTCGAAGTGAGGTAGTCGCCCGGGCTCGTCGCGGTGCCACTCGCACTGGCGTAGCTCACGGTCACGACGCGTCCGCTGACCTGGCTGAGGCTGACGGTGAACGTCGCGGTGACGGTTCCGGCGTCGCCCTCTCCCACCGTGACGTCGTTGATCGCGAGCGACGGCTGCGGGTCGTTGTCGGTAATCGTGCCCACGCCCTGGCCGTCGGCGATCGTGGCGTTCGACGCGTTGCTCAGGTTGACGGAGTAGCTCTCGTCGAGTTCGTCGAGGGCGTCACCGTTCACCGGCACGGTCACCTGCCGCGTTTTCTCCCCCGCCAAGAAGGTGGCGGTGCCACTGGTCGACGCGTAGTCCGCGCCCGCTGTGGCCGAACCGTTGGCGGTGGTGAAGTCGACGGTCACGGCTTGGTCGGTCGTGCTGCTCAAGGTGGCCGTGAATACAGCGTTGATCGTCCCCGCGTCGCCCTCGGTGACGTTGGCGTCGCCGATCGAGACTGTCGGGTTGGCCACTACCCAGCTGCGCGCGGCCGGAGTAGGATCGGCGTTCTCCGCTCCGTCAAGGGCCCTGACTTGGAAGCTATGGGCTCCCAAGCCCAGCCCCGAGTACTCGGTCGGCGATGTGCAGGAGCCGAAGGTCGCGCCATCGAGGCTGCACTCGAATCCGGCACCCGGCTCGCTCGAGAAGGTGAAAGTTGCTGATCTCACCGTCACCGTTCCGCTCGGACCGGTGGCGATCGTCGTTTCCGGGGCCGTCCCGTCAACGGTCACGGTTGGTTGCGAGCCGATGAGCAGGAACGCGTCGCCAGCGAGCAGCTCGGTCGTCCACGTTCCCGTCCCGTCAACGGCGGGCGCCAGCGCGTTGAACGTGACCGTCAGCGTCGCTCCCGGGCAGAGTTCGTTGGCCTCTCCGGTCGGGCTTCTGAGGTTGATCTTGCCGTCGGCAATCAGCGGCCCGTCGGGCTCCCAGGTCGCAACGGTGCATGAGCCGGCAGCCGTCGTCGTCGCCGTCACCGTCGCTTCGGCGATGGAGAATCCGCCCGGAATCCCGACCTTGGCGCGCTGCGCCCGGCTGCTCGAACCGGGGTCGCTGGTCAGCTGCACCGTGAATGCGCGGGTCGACGACGCCTTGACCAGCGGGGGTGACGAGAGCGCGGTGTAAGCGTCTCCGGGAGCTCCGGCGGCCGCGGTCGTCAGGAGCAGCACCAGCGCTCCGAGCACGAGCGGCGAAACGACCCAGGTCCGAGAAGGCTGCACGCTCACCCCATCACCAGTACGGCCGCGAGCAGCACGATCACTGTGGGGAACAGAAGCGCCGCGGTGGTCGCGAAAACGATGTCGCCGCGGTGGTTGGCGACAAAAGTTGCAGCTCGCTCGGTCCGCCGGTACGTGTGTGCGGGCAGGAGCCGTCCAAGGGCAGAGAACGGAAGCGCAACGAGGCCAATCGACAGGAGCCATGCCGCGCTGGCGGCGAAAAGGAGTCGCGTGAGGCCCGCTGACAGGGACAGTTGGGGGTCCGACGTCTTCGCCGCAGCACGAGCGAACGTCGCGCGAACGATCGGAACCTCTCGGCTGGCAGCCGCGGCTGGTTGCTTCGAAACGCGCGCGGGTGCCTTCACCCGCCGCACCGGCGTCCGCACCGCGGGTGTCGTGCGGCGCTTTGCCGCCGCGACGGCGACCTGCTTCCGGCGGTCGAGCTTCGGGCTGAGTCTTGACTTCGTCGCGGGCTTGGCCGACGCGGCACGGGTGACCGTGGGCGGCCGCGGCGGGGACGGGGGCTTCCGTGCCCGGTTCTTCGCGACGGTCGGCGCCTCGGCAGTCGGCGTGGCGCGCCGCGTTGGAGGAGGCGGGGGCGGGGGCGGAGCGGGCGGCTTTGGCCTGGCCTTCGGCTTCGTGCGCCGCGGCGGGGGCGGGGGCGCCGGATCAGGGGTCGGGAGGGTTCCTGTGCTCGTCGGCGGCGGCGCGGGATCGGCCGGCGGGGGTGGAGGCGCCGGTGGAGGTGGCGTTCCCTGCGCAAGGGCGTGCGAGGACAGGAACCCGAACAGGGCCAAGCACGCGAGTCCCGCGACGATTAGCGCGATTCGCTGAGGACGTGTGCTTTGCTGCGGCGGCAGCGGCAAATGCGGCGAATTCGTTTGTTAGCCCCCCAAACCCCTACCTTGCTATGAGAACCTCCGGAAGGTTCAGTGTACGACGAGAAAGCTCAACCTCAAAGCCCGGGCCGATCCGGGCAGAGCCACGCGCC
This sequence comes from uncultured Actinomycetes bacterium, assembly GCA_963733845.1. Classification (GTDB taxonomy): domain Bacteria; phylum Actinomycetota; class Thermoleophilia; order Gaiellales; family Gaiellaceae; genus DATFQE01. The sequence goes on along the minus strand of CAVTEM010000002.1, from coordinate 66,360 downwards.
CGATAGGCTCGAAACGCGATGGCCATCGACATCCGGATACCGCCTCCAGGGGAGGTGAGACGCTTCCTCGAGGTCGGTGGAAAGACCTTCGCAGAGGAGACAAGCGCCGAGAGTGCCGAGCGCGACGAAAACGTTCTCGACGCCGAGCGCCTCTACGCCGCTTACGACGGCGAGGCGATCGTCGGGACGGCCGCCGACTTCGAGCTCAAACTGACCGTACCCGGAGGAGAGCTGCGCGCGGCGGGAGTCACGCTCGTCGGCGTCCTTCCGACGCATCGGCGCCGCGGAATCATGACCCAGCTAATGCGAACTGAGCTCGACGCGATCGCCGCCAGGGGCGAGCCGCTTGCGATCCTCTGGGCCTCGGAGGAGGCGATCTACGGGCGGTTCGGCTACGGGATGGCGACCGTCCGTGCGTCGATCGACGCGGACAGAGACCGCATCCGCTTCCGCGGCGACCCACCGCCTGTCGGAAGCATCCGACTCGTCGACGAGGACGAGGCTGCCAGCGTCCTGCCGCCGATCTACGACCGAGTCCGCCGGGAGACGCCGGGGATGTTCGCGCGCAGCGAGAAGTGGTGGACGAACTATCGGCTGCCCGACCCGCAGCACCGCCGTCGCGGCGCGGGGCCGCGTTTCTTCGCGGTCCTCACGCTCGACGGCGTCGACGAGGGATATGCCCGCTACCGGGTCAAAGACGACTGGAAAGACGGGATCCCTGCCTCGAGCCTGCGTGTGATCGAGGCGCTTGCGACGTCACCGCTCGCCACCCGCGAGCTGTGGCGGTTCCTCTTCGGCATCGATCTCGTGGCTAGGGTCGAAGCCTGGATTCTGCCACCGGACCACCCGCTGTTCCTGCTCGTCACCGAGCCGCGCCGGCTCCGACTCCGCCTCGGCGACGCGCTCTGGCTGCGCATCATGGACATCGAGCAAGCGATGTCCGGCCGCACGTATGCCGCGAATGCAGAGTTGACGTTCGAGCTCACCGATGCGCTTCGGCCCGAGAACGCTGGCGCCTGGCGGCTCAAGGCGTCCGAGAGCGACGTACGCGTAACCCGCGCAGATCCGGGCAGCGCAGAGCTCCTGCTCGACGTCGCCGACTTGGCGTCCGTATACCTCGGCGCCTTCACCTTTCGGCAGCTCGCCGGCGCCGGCCGAGTCGAGGAGCGGGCCGACGGGGCTCTGGAACGCGCCGATGCGCTCTTCCGAACGCCGTCCGCGCCCTGGTGCCCAGAGATCTTCTAGCCGCGCTCCGCGGGCGGCGGCGGCCGTGAAGGCCGCCCGGCCGTCCGAGGTGACATCTTCGGGCCGCCTCCTGCGCTCGTCCGGAGCCCGATGGGGGAGCTTGTCGTCATCGTCCATCCGCTTCTCGGTAGATGCGCCCACCGAGCCGGGCTTGCGCTCGGCTATCGTTAGTGGGCCAGGGCGGTTAGCTCAGTTGGGAGAGCACCAGCTCGACAAGCTGGGGGTCACTGGTTCGAGCCCAGTACCGCCCACCTCACGAAAGCCCCGCAGAAGCGGGGTTTTTGTTTGCTCGAGGAGCAACGAAAGGGCCTTTCCGGCCCCAATGGAGACGCGGACAGGGTCGAGACCGAGGCCGAGATCAAGTGCGAGATGAACGTGCCTGTGGAGGCGACGCACGCGGACGGGGAACTGTGTGATTGGGCGGTTCACCCAGCCTGATTGCGGTACGGTCGGTCGGACATGTTCCGCGATCGCGAGCTTGCACCGGGGCATCGTTCTCAAGACACGTCGGCTCGCCCCGGTCGTCGCGCGAACAACCCCGTCCTCGCGCTGCAGCAGGCGGTCGGCAACCGGGCGGTCGGTCAGATGCTCGCCCGCAAGACGTCTACGAACCCGACCATCCGGATCGGCAAACATACGATCGAGGTCGCCGGCGGCAACGTCGCCGCGTGGGCGGCCAACGAGGTTCCCGAAACGCTGGACGTCACCTCTCAGAAGGGAAAACACTCCGCCGAGCTCGAGCGCTTGTCCAAGGAGCGCACGCGGATCAAGTCGCTCACGCTCACGGTCGCGGCGGCGAACAAGGGGCAGGTGCTCGACATGGGATCGCTCGCCATCGAGTTCACCAACGCCCGCATCAAGGGCTACGTCGTCGACGGCAAGACGGAGTCGTGGCAGGTAGGCGACTTCGACGGCGTGCACCGGACGAAGATCACGCGCAAGGTGTCGTAGCGAGCGCGGCGACTTGTCTTTAGCCCGCTCTCTCGTAACCGTGCAGGTCAGCCGATACCGCTCCTGTGGAGACTCCGGCATGCTCCTGCAGGGATTTACAGACTCCTGAGGAAGGCAGGCGTACACTGGGATGTGCCCGGCTTTGCGGCCGCGCCCCCGCCGGCTCCAAGGACATGGACGGAGAAAGCCGTGGAGAAACGAAGCCGGTGAGCACCGAGCGTATGATCCTGATCTGCGAAGACGAGGCAGCCCTGCGCGAGCTGGTGCGCGTGTCGCTGGGCGCCGGCTTCGGTTTCCTCGAGGCCTCGGACGGCAACGAAGCACTCGAGCTCGCAAAGGAGCACCGGCCCGACGTGATCGTCCTCGACCTGATGCTGCCCGGGCTTAGCGGTTTCGACGTGCTCGCCCAGCTCAAGAGCGACGGGGACGGCGCGCCGGTGGTGGTCATCAGCGCCTGGGGCGACGCGCGCGACGAGGCCTTCGAGGCCGGCGCCGACCGCTTCGTGCTCAAGCCGTTCCTGCCGGACGACCTGCGCGCCGTGATCGAAGAGCTCGTCGCGTGAGGGGCCGCTCGCTCTCGCTGTCGACGCGGACGCTCTTCGCGACCGTGCTGGTCGGCGGTCTCGTCGCGTCGGTCTTCATCGTGATGCTGCTGGCGGTGTCGGCCGTGCGCGAGGCCGAGCGTCGCGAGGCGCGCTCGAAGGACATCTCGGTCGCCACGCTCGGTTTGGAGAAGCTCGTGCTCGACATGCAGGCGGGCGTCCGCGGTTTCGTGAACACGCGCAACGAGCGCTTCCTCACGCCGCTGACTACCGCTCGACAGCGAGCTGCCCCAGCAGCTGAGCGAGCTCGAGCGGCTGGTGACGGACAGTCCCGGGCAGCGCCGCCGGGTCCGAGCCCTGGGGATTGCGATCGACGACTACCGCGACATCTACGCGATCCCGATCGTGAACATCGCCCGCGGCCCGGCGCCGGCCGCCGCCAAGTCGCCGGCGGCGCTTTCGGAGGACAAGCTCCTGATCGACGGGATCCGGAAGCAGTTCACGACCCTGCTCACGGCCGAAGAGCTGCTCGCGGCGCGCAGCGAACAGACCGCCGACGAGCGCTGGACGGCGGCGCTCGTCCTCGGGATCGGCGGCCTCGTCGCGCTCGCCGCCTCCATGGTCGCCTTCGGGATCTACCTGGCCCGTTCGATCGCCAGGCCTGTGCGCGAGGTGTCGGAGGCCGCGACGCGGCTCGCGGACGGACACCTGGAGCAGCGCCTGCGCGAGGGGGGCCCTGGCGAGATCGGCGAGCTCACCAGGGCGTTCAACTCGATGGCCGAGAAGCTGGAGCTGAACCGCGACGAGCTCGAGACGCAGAATCAGCAGCTGCGCGAGAGCGAGCGCATGAAGTCCGAGCTGGTCAGCATCGTGTCCCATGAGCTCCGCACGCCGCTCGCGAGCGTGCTCGGTTTCACGAGTCTGCTGCTCACGCGCGACTTCGACGAGGAGACGCGCGACCGCTATCTCGGCATCGTCGACGCCCAGGCGCGGCGGCTCGGATCGCTGATCGACGACTTCCTCGATGCCCGCCGGCTGGAGCAGGGCAAGCTCGAGCTGGACCGCGAGCGCATCGAGCTGGGGCCGCTCCTTCGCGAGCAGGCCGACCTCTTCTACGGGCAAAGCGAGCGCCATCGGCTCGAAGTCGCGCTACCCTCTGTCCCTCTCGCGGTCCGCGGCGACCGCGATCGCCTCGCCCAGGTAATCGGAAATCTGCTCTCAAACGCGATCAAATATTCCCCGGATGGCGGTGTCGTCGAGCTCGTCGGCGAAGCCGGCAACGGCATGGTCCGCGTCGCTGTCCGCGACGAGGGCGTCGGCATCCCCGACGACCTGCAGTCGCAGATCTTCACCCGCTTCTTCCGCGGAGACGCTGCCGCGAGCGGGATCGGCGGCACGGGGCTCGGTCTGGCCGTCTCACGCGAGATCGTGGAGGCGCACGGGGGCAGGATCGGCTTTACAAGCGAGGAACGAGAAGGCTCGACTTTCTGGCTGGAGCTCCCAGCTGCGGCTGACCAGGTGAAGGAGAATCGATGAGGCGCACCATCCAGTTCGTAGTAACGCTCGGCGCGCTCGCGCTCTTGATGAGCGCCGTCGCGCCGGCGTCGCAAGCGCTCGACCGACCCGGAACGATCCGCATTACCAACCGCGAGGTCGCGCACCGCATCGTGGACAACGGCTCGCCCGGCCGCGGCCCGGGCGATGTCGAGCTCGTGCGTTCGCTGCTCTACAACAAGGGCTTGACGCCGAGGGCGATCGGCCATGCGGAGATCGTCTGCACCTTCACGAGCCGCCGCACGCGGGTCTGCAACGGCACCTACTTCCTGCCCAAGGGCAAGATCGTGGTCGCCGGGGCGATGGTGTTCCGCCAGTTCTACGAGTTGGCCGTTCTGGGCGGGACGGGCCTGTACAACAACGTGCAGGGCTCGTTGACCGTGACGACGGTCAGTCCCAGGCCGCGGCGCGACATCCTCACCTTCCGCCTCGTCGTCTGACGAGAATGGGCGGGTGACCGCCCCCGCCTCTGCTTCGCGGGTCGCGCTCGTCGGCTGCGGCCGGTAGGGCCGCGCGTGTCACCCGAAAGGGTGATGAGCCCCGCGCTCCCGGCGCGAGACAATCGTGCGGCCGCCGTGATCGACGACCTGCCGATCAGCCCGGAGCTCGTCCTCGTCTCGCCACCCGAGCTCGCGGGGCGTGCTCGCGCAGCGCTGCCTGATCCGCCGCCGCCTCCCGCGCGCGTCGTGTCCGACCCGAACCTGAGCAGGGGCGAGGTCGCAGCGGTCTACGCGGTCTCGCTTGGCGTCACGCTCGTTCCGCTTGCGCTGGCGCTGCTCGCACTGCCCTCGCGCAGCTAGCGTCAGCCGTGTGCCGGACGCAGTCGTCATCGGCTCGGGGCCGAACGGTCTCGTCGGCGCGAACCTGCTTGCCGACGCCGGCTGGGAGGTCGAGGTTCTCGAGGCCGAGGGCGAGCCGGGTGGCGCAGTCCGCACCGCCGAGCTGACCGAGCCGGGTTTCCGCCACGACGTCTTCAGCGCCTTCCATCCGCTTGCGGCTGCGTCGCCGGTCGTTCGCGCGCTCCGTCTGGAGCGCTTCGGCCTCGCCTGGCGGCGCGGCTCGCTTGCCCTCGCCCATCCCGCCGCCGACGGGACCTGCGCCTTCGTCTCGGAGGATCCGCGGGAGACCGCCGCGTGCCTCGACGCCTTCGCGGCGGGCGACGGCGAGGCCTGGTTGCGCCTCTACGACACGTGGGAGCAGGTCGGCGACGCGCTGCTCGACGCGATGGTCACGCCGTTCCCGCCCCTTCGTGCCGGAGCGCGGGTCGCCGCCGGGCTCGGGCGCGGGGAGCGGATCCGCTTCCTGCGCACGCTGTGCCTCCCGGTGCGGCGGCTGGCGGAGGAGCACTTTCGCGGCGAGGGAGGGGCTCGGCTCCTCGCCGGCAATGCCCTGCACACGGATCTGAGCCCGGAAGCCCCGCCCGGCGGGTTCTACGGCTGGCTGCTCACCTGTCTCGCCCAGAGTGTCGGCTTCCCGACTCCCGAGGGCGGGGCCGGCGAGCTGACGCGGGCCCTGGTCGAGCGGTTCGAGTCGCAGGGCGGCCGCGTGCGCTGTGACGCTCCCGTCGAGCGCATCGTCGTTCGCGGTGGACGCGCACGCGCGGTCGTCGTCCGAGGCGGGGAGGAGGTCTCTGCCGGCCGGGCGGTGCTCGCGGACGTGTCGGCGCCGGCGCTCTACCTGGAGCTCCTTGCTCGCGAGCACGTGCCCGCCCGCGTCCTGGCGGACATCCGGCGCTTCCAGTGGGACAACGCGACGGTCAAGGTCGACTGGGCGCTCGACGGGCCGATCCCCTGGGCGGCGCCGGACGCGGCCCGGGCCGGGGTCGTGCACGTCGGCGAGAGCATGGACGAGCTGAGCATCCAGGCGAACCAGCTGGCCCGCAGGGCGATCCCGGCGTCACCGTTCCTCGTCCTCGGCCAGTACGCCTCCGTCGATCCGAACCGCGCCCCGCCCGGCAAGGAGGTGGCCTGGGCGTACACGCACGTCCCGCAGCAGGTGAGAAGCGACGCGGGCGGCGACCTCACGGGCCGCTGGGACGCGCGCGAGACGGACCTGTTCGCGGCGCGGATCGAGGACCGGGTCGAGGCGCTTGCACCTGGCTTCCGAAGCCTGATCCGCGCCCGCCACGTGCACACGCCCGGCTCGCTCGAGGCGGCCGACCGCAATCTGGTGGGCGGCGCGGTGAACGGCGGCACCGCCCAACTCCACCAGCAGTTGCTCTTCCGGCCGGTTCCGGGACTCGCTCGACCGGAGACACCGGTGCCGGGTCTCTACCTCGCCTCGGCGTCGGCGCACCCGGGAGGCGGAGTCCACGGCGCTCCGGGCGCGATAGCGGCACGCGCCGCGCTGCAGGCCGGCCGGGCCCGCCGCGCTGCTCTCGCCGTGGTGGGGGTGGCGGGGACGGCAGCGCTCCTGCGGCGCGTGCTGTAGCCTCGCGCATTCGTGGCGACCCTAGGCGAACTGATGACCCGGAATTTGCTCGAGGTGGCGCCCGAGGACACGCTCGGGATGGCCGCCGAGGTGATGGTCGAGCGCGGCGTGGGCTCCGCGGTCGTGAGCGACTTCGGACGCCTGATCGGGATCCTGACGGAGCGTGACCTGTTGCGGGCAGTCGCGGGGCGCGTGCATTCGAGCGAGGCGCGCGTTCGCGAGTGGATGACCAAGGATCCGATCACGGCCACGACCTCGACCGACCTCGAGGAAGCGGCGCGGACGATGCTCGAGCACGGCTTCCGCCACCTGCCGGTGCTGGAGGACGGGCGTCCGGTCGGCATCGTCAGCATCCGCGACGTGGTCGACTGGACCGTCCGCGGGGACGACGGCTAGCCCGCGAAGCTGCGCTGGATCGCGCGGAGCTTCGGCTCGCGTGCGGCGAAGGCTCGGACGACGTCGGGGTCGAACTGCCGCTCGGCCTGATCGGTGATCTCTTCGCCGGCCGACTCCCAGGTTCCGGCAGCCCGGTACGGGCGGTCGCTGGTCATCGCATCGAGCGCGTCGGCGACCGCGAAGATGCGGGCGGCGAGCGGGATCTCGGCTCCGGCCAGACCGTCGGGGTAGCCGCGGCCGTCCCAGCGCTCGTGGTGCGAGCGTACGACCCGAATGCCCTGTCCCTGCAGGAACGCGACCCCGCCGAGCACCTGCTCGCCGAGGACAGTGTGCGTCTCCATCAGGCGCTGCTCGCGGTCGTCGAGCGGCTTGGGCTTGCGCAGGATGTCGTCGGGAATGCCGATCTTGCCCACGTCGTGGAGCAGGAAGCCGTACTCCGTGCTCGGGTCGTCCAGCAGGCCCGGCGCGACCTCGCCGGCGAGCTCGACCGCATAGCGCTGCACCCTTTGTGAGTGCTCGCGCGTGCCTGTGTCCTTCGACTCGAGGGCGCTGGCGAGCGCCGCGACCGTCTCGCGGTAGGCCTTCTGGACGAGCACGCGCTGCCCGCGTTCGATCTCGAGCAGGTGTCGCAGGTCCTGCGCGTACAGCAGCATCTGCTCGTCCTCGCGGCGGCGCTGCGCCCGGAAGGGGACGCCGAAGCGGCCCCCCGCGATCCGTTCGACCACCGAGAGCAGCTCGAGCGGACTGAACGGCTTGCGCAGGAGCGCGTCGGCGCCGGCCGAGTCGGCCTTGAGCTGCGTGCCGGTCTCGGCGCCGGTCAGCAATACGACCCCGATCTCACTGGTCGCCGGGTCGTCCTTCAGCGCGCGGCAGAGCTCGAGGCCGGTCATCCCGGGCATGCTCACGTCGAGCACCAGCACCTCCGGTCGACGCACCGCCATCCGTTCCACAGCCGCGTCGGCGCTCTCGGCCTCGTCGACCTCGAAGTCGAAGACCTCGCACGTCGTACGGACGAGAGCCCTCAGGCCGGGATCGTCGTCGACGAGCAGCAACCTCACCGTGAACCCCCTTGCACGTTGCCGCTCTCCATTTCGGCGCTTCAGCCGGAACCCTTTAGGACGAGCCTAGCCGGTCTCGGCCGGCATCCGGTAGCGGCTCGCGCGCCGCCCAGCCGGCGATGCCGCGCTCCGCGACTGTGCATGCTTGGGGTGTGAGGCTCTCCGAAGCCACTCGCCGGATCCGCGAGCTCGCGCTCGAGCTCCCCGAGACCTACGAGGACAGCCCCTGGGGGAATCCCGTCTTCAAGGTGGCGGACAACCGCATGTTCGCGTCGATGTCGGAGGTCGACGGCATCGTCCGGCTGACGGTCAAGCTGACCAGGGAGGAGCGCGAGATCGCGATGCTGCTGCCCTACGTCGAGAAGGCCAAGTACGTGGGGCGCTACGGGTGGGTCACCGCGCTCGTCTCCGACGACGAGTCGCTCGAGGCAGCGCTCGAGTGGTTGCGCGAGAGCTACTGGCTGCGGGCGCCCGAGCACCTGCGCCACGCCGTCGAAGCCGACGACTGACCCTTGCGGACATGTCCAGGGGTCTGGCCCCTCGACATGTCCCGTGCGGCCGTGGCTGGGTGTGCCGAGGGTGTGACGATCCGTCCACAGACGGGTCTCGTACCGCCGCTCGACCGGTAGCGTCGGCGACGTTGCTCGACGCGACCGCGGCCGGAGGGGACAGGTGAATCAGTCCGCTTGCGGGTCGTCCTCTGCGGTCCCGCGCTCCTCTTCCGGATCGGGGATCGGCGACCCTTCGACCTCCTCGTTCCGGTCGTCCTCGCGGGGGTGGGAGTCGCTCGACTGCTCAGTATCCTTGGCTTCCATGAAGGTCGTTCTTCCCGACTCGAGCGAACTCGAACTCCCCGACGGTGCGACCGGACTCGACGCTGCGCGCGCGATCGGGCCCAAGCTCGCCGAGCAGGCTGTCCTGCTGCGCTCGAACGGGGCGGTGCAGGACCTGCGCGCCCCGCTCGCCGACGGCCAGCAGATCCAGATCCTGACCACGCGCGACAAGGACGATCCCGACGCGCTCTACGTCCTGCGCCACTCTGCCGCGCACCTGCTTGCCGAGGCGGTCCGCCGGCTCTATCCGGGGACGAAGATCGCGATCGGCCCGCCCGTCGAGAACGGCTTCTACTACGACTTCGAGTTCCCGGAGCCGATCTCGGAGGACGCGTTGGCACGGATCGAGGAGGAGATCCGCAAGGAGCTCTCCGAGGGCCGCACGTGGGAGCGTCGCGAGGTATCGGCCGAGGAGGCGAAGCGCTTCTTCTCCGAGCAGGGGGAGGACTACAAGGTCGAGCTGGTCGACACTGCCGACGGCCCGATCTCCTTCTACACGCAGGGCGACTTCACCGACCTCTGCCGCGGGCCGCACCTGCAGGACTCGGGGCCGATCAAGGCGATCAAGCTCACGAGCCTCGCGGGCGCCTACTGGCGCGGCGACGAGCACAACACGCAGCTGACGCGCATCTACGGCACCGCCTTCTTCAACCAGGACGACCTGGACGCATACCTCGAGCGGCTCGAGGAGGCGCGCCGCCGCGACCACCGGCGCCTCGGCGTCCAACTCGACCTGTTCCACCTGTCGGAGCGCTCGCCGGGGTCGCCGTTCTGGCACCCGCGGGGGATGGTGATCTGGAACGTGCTCGAGGACCTGCGCCGGCGCGAGAACGCGCGCCGCGGCTACGACGAGGTGAAGACGCCGCTCCTGTACGACATCGAGACGTACGTCACCTCCGGCCACTACGAGAACTACGAGGAGAACATGTTCTTCGTCCAGGGCCACGAGGATGAGAAGCCGCTGGCACTGAAGCCGATGAACTGCCCGGGGCACATGCTGCTCTTCGGCAGCCGGCTGCGCTCCTACCGGGATCTCCCGATTCGGTACGCCGAGTCCTCGACGCTCCACCGCGACGAGCGCGGCGGCACGCTGCACGGACTGCTCCGCGTCAAGCACATCACCCAGGACGACGCCCACGTGTTCGTCACCGAGGAGCAGATCCAGCCCGAGATAGACGCGATGATCGAGTTTGCGCGAGACCTCTACGACCTTTTCGGCGTCGCCCCACGCGCCGAGCTGTCGACGCGGCCCGAGAAACGCCTCGGCACCGACGAGCAATGGGATCGCGCGGAGGCGGCGCTCGAGCAGGCACTGAAGCGTCATGGAATGGAGTACGTGGTCAGCCCGGGCGAGGGCACCTTCTACGGGCCGAAGATCGACCTGCACATGACCGACGCGCTCGGCCGCAGCTGGCAGATGGGGACGATCCAGCTCGACTACCAGATGCCGATGCGCTTCGGGCTCACCTTCATGGGCGCGGACAACGAGGAGCACCATCCGGTGGTGATCCACCGCGCGCTGCTCGGGTCGCTCGAGCGCTTCGTCGGGATCCTCGTCGAGCACTTCGGCGGCGCGTTCCCGATCTGGCTCGCGCCGGTGCAGGTGCGCGTGATCCCGGTCGGTGAATCGCACCGCGAAGGCGCGGCAGACGTCGCCGGCGAGCTGCACGAGGCGGGCCTCCGCACCGAGACCGACAGCCGCGACGAGACCGTCGGCAAGCGCATTCGCGACGCCGAGGTCGAGAAGGTGCCCTACGTCGTCGTCTACGGCGACCGCGAGTCCCGCGATTCCCTCGCGGTGCGCGAGCGCGGCGGCGCTCAGTCCACCAAGTCACTCGACGAGCTACGCGACGAACTGCTTGCTACGCTGTCCGCCTGGCAAGCAGGAGCGGATAGTTCCTCACCTCCCGAGCACAGCTCAGGCGAGGTTCAACCGACCGGGTGACGAGGTTCTCGACCGCTGCCGCCTGCCAGCGGTTTTGTCGTCTTCCAGGGAGGAACGAACGAGCTTGGTGAAAAGCCTTTGAGGCCACGGCGAAGGATCGAGCCCGATCGCACGCCGATCCCACAGGTACGGATCAACGACGCCATTCGCGTCCCGCAGGTGCGATTGATCGACGAGGACGGGGCCCAGATCGGAGTCAAGCAGACACCCGACGCGCTCGAATACGCGTTCGGCAAGAACCTCGACCTCGTGGAGATCGCGCCTCAGGCGCAGCCGCCGGTCGCCCGGGTCATGGACTACGGGAAGTACCGGTACGAGCAGGAACAGAAGGCCAAGCTCGCCCGAAAGCATCAGTCCCAGATCCACGTCAAGGAGATCAAGCTCAGGCCCAAGATCGGAGTCCACGACTACGAGACCAAGAAGGGCCATGTCGTCCGCTTCCTCAACCAGCGGGCGAAGGTCAAGGTCACGATCATGTTCCGGGGGCGCGAGACGACGCATCCCGAGCGGGGTCGCGACTTGCTGATGAGGTTGGCCGAGGACGTCAAGGAGATCGGTCAGATCGAGTCGCCGCCGCTGTTGGACGGGCGCAACATGGTCATGGTCTTGGGTCCCACGAAGAACGCAGGAGTTGCCAGAGATGCCAAAGGTGAAGAGACACAGCGGAGCGAAGAAGCGCTTCAAGGTCAGCGGAGCGGGGAAGATCCTGCGCCGGCGGGCGCCGAAGGCCCACCTGCTCGAGAAGAAGTCCAGCAAGCGCAGGCGTAGCTTCCGCAAGGACGTTTCCGTCGCCCCGAGCGACGTGCCCGAGGTGAAGCGGTTGCTGGGAGGGGGATCGTAGATGCCGCGCGTCAAGCGTTCGGTCCACGCCCGCAAGAAACGGCGCAAGGTCCTCGGGGAAGCCAAGGGCTACTGGGGCCAGAAGCACATCAGCTACCGCAAGGCGAAGGAGCAGGTCGAGCACTCGCTCGTCTACGCCTACCGCGACCGCAAGCAGAAGAAGCGTGTCTTCCGGCGCCTCTGGATCCTGCGGATCAACGCGGCCGCCCGCGGACACGGACTCTCGTACAACCAGTTCATCGCCGGCTGCCGCAAGGCGGAGATCGAGCTCGATCGCAAGGTCCTCGCCGACCTCGCGGTCAGCGACCCGGCCGCGTTCGGCAAGATCGCCGAGCAGGCCAAGGCCGCACTCCAGCAACAGAGCTGATCCGAGGAGCGTCCAGCGGGGAGGCGGCGTGATCACCTCCGCCCACAATCCACGTCTCCGCCTCGCGCGACGCCTGCACGGCCGGCGGCAGCGCGAGCGGCTGGGGCTGTTCGGTTGTGAGGGCGAAGACCTGGTCGAGGCGGCGCTCGCTGCCGGCCTCGAGCCCGTCGAGGCGCTCGTCGACGCCGAGCGCCCCCCGGCGCTCCCCGGTCTGGCGAACGCGGAGCCGGTCGAGCCGCGCCTGCTCGCCGAGGTCTCGGCGCTCGGTCACCCACCGCGGGTCCTCGCGATCTTCAGGAAGGCGGACCTACCCCGACTCGCGGCGGAAACGGCCCCGGCCGTCGGGCTGGCTCTCTGGCATGTTGGCGATCCGGGCAACGTCGGCACACTACTGAGGGCTGCGGACGGACTGGGCCCGGCGTTCCTCGCCCTCTCGAGCGGTTGCGCCGATCCGACCGGGCCGAAGGCCCTCCGTGCTTCGGCCGGGGCGGTCTTCCGCGTTCCGGTCGGCCCCTTCGACGACGCTCCGGGCCCGCGGATCGCCCTGGTCTCGCGCGGCGGGACACCGCTTCCCGAGGCCGACCTCGGCGAGCGCGTCACCTTCGTCCTGGGCGCGGAGCGGGAGGGGCTGCCCGAAGATGTCGTCGCCGCATGCGACGCAGCGGCCACGATCCCGCTGGCCGCCGCGGCGGAGTCGCTGAACGTGGCGATGACGCGGCGCGGTCGCGCTGTACGAGTGGCGCCGACGCCGCGGCTAGACTCGATCTCGTGCCGACCATCTCGGGAATCTGGACCTCGCCGGCCAGGAACAGCGGCAGCATGGACGGCCACCAGCGCGCCACCGCGGTGGCCGAGCACGGCCTCGAAGGCTGCGCGCACGCCCGGCCGGGCGGGAAGCGTCAGGTGCTGTTCGCCTCCCGTGAGCACCTCGATGCGGTCGGCGTCGAGCCCGGCCGCATCCGCGAGAACTTCACCGTCGAGGGAGCCGATGTGCAGGAGTGGCCGGTCGGCCAGCTCGTCCGCGTCGGCGAGGCGCTCTTCGAGATCACGATGGTCTGCGACCCCTGCGAGCGGATGGACGCAATCCGGCCGGGCCTCCGCGCCGAGCTCGACGGACGTAGGGGAATGCTCGCGCGCGTGCGCGAGGGCGGTGACGTCGCGGTCGGCGACCGCGTGGAGCTCGTCTAGGGGCTGCGGTCCCGCTCGCGCTTCGGCACCAGCCGCCGCTCGAGCCTGCCGAGGAGGCCGCTTCGCTCGTCCAGGTCGCGCATGCCCCGCTGGAGCAGATCTCGCGAGATCTCCTCGCCGCGCTCGTCCAGCTCCCGCACGCCTCGCTCGGCCCGCTTTCGCCAGAGCCTCATTCGGGTCTCCGCGCGATCCACACGCTGTCCTCGCCGCCGCGGTAGCGGCTGCGGTCGAACCAGCCGTAGTGAGCCTCGACCTCGAAGCCCGTCTCGAGTAGGAGAGCGCGCCACTCGTCGGGTGAGACCCACGCGAGCGACATCGTCGCCTCCGCCTCGGCGCCGCGGACCGAGAGTACGAGTCGCCGCTGCTCGCGATCCCAGAGCGCGCGCTCGTAGATGCCCGGCTCGCGTTCGAGCCAGCGGCCGTGGGTCTGCTCGATGTCGTCGGCGCCCGGTGCGAAGACGTCGAAGGCGAGCCGGCCGCCGGGGACGAGCAGCTCGCGCGCTGCGCCGAGTGCTGTACGGCGTTCCTGCTCGCTCTCGAGGTGCAGGAACGACCGGAACGGGCAGACGACGAGCTCGACGCGCTCCTCGACCGGCGGCTCGCGCAGGTCGCCCAGACGCAGGTCGAGCTGGTCGCGCACGCCTGCCAGCTCCGCCCGCTGCGCGCAGACGGCGAGCATGCCCTCGGACGAGTCGACGCCGATCACCTCGATGCCCTCCGCCGCGATCGGGACGGCGATGCGTCCCGTCCCCACGCCCAGCTCCACGATCGGGGGCCGTGCGCGCCGTGCCTCTTCGACGTAGAAGCCGACGTCCTCCACGACGCTGCGGCTCCAGGGGTCGTAGAGCTCGGCGATCGTGTCGTACGGGCTGGGCTCGGCACGCATTCGGCTCACTTCCGCAACACTTCCACGCGAACTCTGCCAATAGGCTGGAACCGGAGGGAGGCAAGCGGCCGGCCCCATGGGGAAGGGACACGGCCGAATGGGCCCGGTCTGCGGCGCTGGTACAGTCGGCGCGTGGACGCAAAGGCGCTTGAAACCGAGGCTTTGAGCGCGATTGCGGGTGCTTCGAGCGCGCCCGAGCTCGACGAGGCTCGCGTCCGCTACCTCGGCCGGAAGAGCGAGCTCAAGCAAGCGCTGCGCGCGGTCCGCGACCGCGAGACGGGCCAGGCGCTGAACGCCGCCCGCGAGGCGATCGAGCAGGCCGTCACCGCCCGCCAGACAGAGCTCGACCGCGCAGAGCTCGACCGCAGTCTCAGCGAGGAGCGGGTCGACGTCACGCTCCCGGGCACCGCCTACCCGCGCGGGCACCTGCACCTGATCACCCAGATCCGCCGCGAGGTGGAAGACATCTTCCTCGGGCTCGGCTACATGGTCGTCGACGGCCGCGAGGTTGAGACCACGCACTACAACTTCGACGCGCTCAACATGCCGGAGAACCACCCGACGCGCTCGCCGCTGCACACGCTCTACCTCGACCCCGACGTCGTCCTGCGCACCGAGACGTCGCCCTCGCAGATCCAGACGATGGAACAACGCGAGCCGCCGATCTACATGATCTCGAGCGGGCGGGTCTACCGGCGCGACACGCCCGACGCGACGCACACGCCCATCTTCCACCAGGTCGAGGGCCTCGCGGTCGACCGCGGGATCACGCTCGCCGACCTCAAGGGCACGCTCGCGTACCTCATGCGCGCCCTGTTCGGCCAGGACCGCGACGTGCGCTTCGCGACCCACTTCTTCCCGTTCACCGAGCCGTCGATCGAGGCCTACGTCTCGTGCTTCCTCTGCAACGGCTCCGGCTGTCCCGTCTGCCGGCAGTCGGGGTGGATCGAGGTCGGCGGAGCCGGGATGGTCGACCCGAACCTCTTCGAGTTCGTGGGCTACGACCCCGAGGAGTGGACGGGCTTCGCATTCGGCTGGGGGCTGGAGCGAATCGCCGTCCTCCGCCACGGCCTGCCCGACCTCAGGGAGCTCTGGCAGAACGACCTCCGACTCTCCGCGCAGTTCTAGCGCCGTGAAGGTTCCCGTCTCCTGGCTCCGCGAGTACGTCGAGACCCCGGCGTCGATCGAGCAGATCGCGGAGCGCCTGAGCATCTCGACGCTCGAGGTGGAGCGGATCGAGCGCCGAGGCGTCCCCGACCTCGACGGCAACCTCGGCCTGTACCGGGTCGGACTCGTCGTCGAGGCCGGCAAGCACCCGAACGCCGACCGCCTCCAGCTCTGCCGCGTCGACGTGGGCGAGGGCGAGCCGCGCCAGATCGTCTGCGGCGCGTGGAACTTCGGCTCCGGGGCGACCGTAGCCGTCGCGCTCCCGGGGGCCGTGCTTCCGGACGGCCAGAAGCTCGAGAAGGCCAAGCTCCGCGGGGAGGTCTCGGAAGGAATGATCCTCTCCGAGCGCGAGCTGGAGCTGGGCCAGGACCACAGCGGCATCCTCGTCTTCCCAGAGCCCTACGAGCCGGGGACGCTCCTCGGTGACGTGCTGCCGCTCGGCGAGGAGGTGCTCGAGGTCGAGTCGACTCCGAACCGCCCCGACCTGCTCTCCGTGTACGGGATCGCGCGCGAGGTCGCCGCACTCGTGGGAGGCGAGCTGAGGGAGCTGCCGGGGTCGGTGACGAGCGTCACGTCCTCCCAGGAGGAGGCGGTCGAGGTCGCGGTCGACGCCCCGGAGGGCTGCCCCGTGTACATCGGCCGCCTCTTCCGCGACGTGGCGATCGCACCCTCGCCGGCGTGGCTGAAGGCACGGCTGACGGCGGCCGGCCAGCGCCCGATCTCGAACGTCGTCGACGTGACCAACTACGTCATGCTCGCCCTCGGCAGCCCGCTGCACGCGTTCGACGCGGACAAGCTGCCCGCCCCCCGGATCCTCGTCCGCGCGCGCCGAGCGAGGGCGAGGAGATCCGGACGCTCGACGGCGTTGTGCGCACGCTCGACCCGGCCGACCTCCTGATCACCGACGGAGAGCGCCCGATCGCACTCGCGGCGATCATGGGCGGTGAGGAGACGGAGGTCACGGAGACGACCAGCAGCATCCTGCTCGAGGCGGCCAACTTCGAGCCGGTCGGGATCCTGCGCAGCTCGGAGCGGCTGAGGCTCAGGACGGAGGGCTCGAACCGCTGGGAGAAGGGAGTCGACCCCCACCTGGCGCGCCCCGCGGCGAACTACGCCACCGAGCTGATCCTGCAGACCGCGGGTGCCCGCTGGACCGGGGAGGGAGAGGCGGTCGCGACCCTCGCCGACCCGGCACCCATCCGGTTCCGACCACAGAGGGCGAACAAGGTGAACGGCCTCGAGGTCGAGGAGGCCGACCAGCGCGGGATCCTCGAGTCACTCGGGTTCGAGGTCGCCGACGACTGGACGGTCCGCGTTCCGACCTGGCGGGTACGCGACGTGTCCCGCGAGATCGACGTGGTCGAGGAGGTCGCCAGGGTTCGCTTGGATACGGTGCCGTTCACGCTGCCGCTCCGCCGCACGATGCTCGGTCGGCTCACGGCCGAGCAGCGGCTGCGCCGGCTCGTCGAGGACGTCCTCGTCGGCTGCGGCTTCTCCGAGGCCTACACCTGGAGCCTGCAGGCGTCGGACCCCGACCCGGCCGCACTCACCGTGCCCGAGCCGATCTCGGCAGAGCTGGCCGTGTTGCGCACGACGCTGCTCGACGGGCTGATCGCCTCGGCGCGCCACAATCTCGACCTGGGCGCCGACCGGATCGCGCTGTTCGAGCTCGCGCGCGTCTACCTCCCGAGCCGGCGAGCAGCTTCCGGAGGAGCGCTGGCGCGTCGGCGGGATCACGAGCGGGGGCTTCTTCGCCGCGAAAGGCGCTGTCGAGGTTCTGTATGACGCGCTCAAGCTGGAGCCGCGGTTCGAGCGCGGCGAGGAGCCGTTCCTGCATCCGGGCAAGTCGGCGCGCGTCCAGGCGGGCTGGGCCGGCGAGTTGCATCCGGCCCTCGGCGCCGAGGGGTTCGGCGCCTTCGAGCTCGACCTGGAGACGCTGTTCGCCGGCGTCCCGGAGCGGATCGAGTACGAGGACGTGATCACCTATCCCTCGCTGCGGCAGGACCTGGCGGTCGTGGTCGAGGAGGACGTTCCGGCCGGCGACCTGGTCGAAGCGGCCCGGGCCGCAGTGCCCGAGCTTCGCGAGGCGCGCGTCTTTGACGTCTACCGCGGCGAGCCCGTGCCGGAGGGGCACAAGTCCGTCGCGATCGCGCTCTCGTTCCAGGCGCCCGACCGCACGCTCTCGGACGAGGACGCCGCCGGGATGCGCGAGCGGATCGTGGCCGCGCTTCGGGATCGCTTCGACGCCGAGATCAGAGGGACGTAGCCGCGACGCGCTCGGCGAGCGCCTCGAGCACCTTGATCTGAACGTCCGGCGAGCGCTCGAGCAGCCGGCGGAAGTTCTGCTCGGTGACCACGAGCACCCGCACGGGCGTGGTGGTCGTCACCGTCGCGGTCCGCGGGGTCTTCGTGACGAGCGCGATCTCGCCGAGGAAGTCGCCCGGGCCGAGCGTCTTCACTTTGCGGCGCTTGCGCTTGACGTCGGCGTTGCCCTCGAGCAGGACGAAGAACTCGCGGCCGCGCCCGCCTTCCTTCGTCAGCTGCCTGCCTTCGGGCAGGTCGATCTCGTCCGCGATCGTCGCGATGCCCGCCAGTTCCTTCTTCGAGCAGCGCGCGAAGAGCGGGACGGACTTGAGCAGTTCGATCTTGGCATCCTTGTGTAGCCGCACGGCCGGGAGAGTCTACGGTGGAGACGCCTGCAATCCAACCCCGTTCGGTCGTCGTACTAGGAACGATTCCAACACACTTCGAGGGGGACGCCAACTTGAGTCACCGAACCCGAGCGCTCTGCATCGCAACGGTCGCCGTCGTCGCGGTGCTGCTGCCCAACGCCGCGTGGGCGCAGACGAGGCTGAACGCCACGGTCGGTCCGGGCTTCACCATCTCGCTACGCGACGCGACCGGCGCGAACGTCACCCATCTGCCGGTGGGGACGTACGAGATCGCGGTCAACGACCAGGCGATCGAACACAACTTCCATCTCCTCGGGCCTGGGGTCGACGTGCGCACCGAGGTCGAGGAGGTGGCCACGCCCATCTGGACGGTGACCTTCACCGACGGCGTCTACACGTTCCAGTGCGATCCGCACGCGACCACGATGACCGGGCGCTTCGCGGTCGGAACCGCAAACCTGCCGCCGCCGCCACCGCCGCCGCCGCCGCCGCCTCCACCCAAGCCGGGGGTCAAGACACTCACCGCGACCGTCGGGCCGGGGGCGACCATCTCGCTCAAGCTCGGGGCGAAGAAGGCGACGCGCCTGAAGGCGGGCCGCTACCGGATCGTCGTGCGCGACCGCTCGCACATGCACAACTTCCACCTGACCGGCCCCCGTGTGAACAAGAAGACGGCCGTGGCCGCCCACGGCACGTTCACCTGGACGCTCTTGCTCCGGAAGGGGACGTACAAGTACGTCTGCGACCCGCACAAGGGCCTGATGAAGGGCAGCTTCCGGGTCACCTAGGAGCTCGTGCGGCGGGCGGGCTTCACGAGCCCGGCCTGCGGTCCGCCCGCCGCGCGAATGTCCGCCTGCCGGTCCAGCTCGGCGTTCAGCTCGGCGCCGAAGAGAATCGCCATCGAGCTGTAGTACAGCCAGAGCAGGAGCACGATTCCGCCCGCGAGCGCGCCGTACGTCCTGTCGTACGAGTGCGAGTAGCTCGTGTACAGCGCGAACAGGCCGGACAGCGCCAGCCAGAGGACGCAGGCGACGAGCGAACCCGGGCTGATCCATTTCCAGTTGCGGTGCTCCAGGTCGGGTGCGAGGTAGTAGACGAGCGCGAAGAAGAGCAACAGGGCGACGAACGCGATCGGCCACCGCAGCAGCGTCCACACGAGCTCGAACTCATCGCCGAGGCTTGCCTTCTCGGCGATCGCCTCGCCGATCGGGCCGCCGAAGACGATCAGGACGAACATCCCGGCCAGCACGAGGCCGGTGAGGAACACGAGCAGCAGGGAGATGGCGCGCACCTTCCAGAACGGCCGGGTCTCCAGCCTGTCGAACGCCCTGTTGACCGCCTTGACGAGCGAGCTCATCGCGCCGCTCGCCGCCCACAGCGCGCCGAAGAGCCCGAACACGAACGCGAGCGACGCAGTACCGCGCCGTCCCGCGGCGCTGTCCTTGGCGATGTCGATCGCGTCTGTGACGGCGCCCGGTGCGACGACGTCGAGGAACGAGCCGAGCTCGTCATAGGCGCCGACCAATCCCAACAGCCCGACCACCAGGATCATCGACGGAAAGAACGCGAGCAGTGAGCTGAAGGCAACCTGCTGGGCCAGTCCCATGCAGCCGTCCGCCATGAACCCCTTGATCGTCCGCTTGAAGACGGCGACCCAGTCTCGAAAGCTCAGCCGGTGGGGCCCGGCGGGGACCTGTCCGACGTCGACGTCGGTTCCGTCAGTCGCGGTCGACAAGGCGGAAGCGACCGAAGCGCGCCTTCTCGGTGCCCTCGCGGCTCTTGCGCGCGAACAGGCGCATGGTCGCGCCGATCCCGCCCGCGAGCACGAAGCCCGCACCCAGCGCGCCCGCGGCGACCGCCGGGAGCTTCGCCTTCAGCTTCGCGCCGACGTTCGTCGCCTCGCCGATCTCCGCGCGCAGCGTGTCGACGGCGGTTGCGAGCTGGTCGCGCTCCGCCTCGATCTGCAGCCGGAGCTCCTCCGGCGTGCGCGTGTTACCCGCGGCCATCGCTCTTCAACGCCTCGCTCGTCAACTTGGCCTCCTCGATCGCCTGCTCGGGAAGGGGCGGCGCGCCCTTCTTGATCCGGTTCATCGCCAGGAACCCCAGCACGCCCGCGACGAGCAGGAGGAATAGCGTGACGATCAGGAGCGCGAGCCAGACGTCCAGGAAGGTCGCAAGCCCGGCCGCGATCGTGGCGAACAGGAACCCGACCATGTAGACGGCGACGACGGCCGCGCCGAGTCCCAGCCCGATGCCGGCGCCCAGGGACGCGAGCTTGCGATTGACCTCGAGCTTGGCGAGCTCCACCTCGAGCCGAACGAGCGCGCTCGCGTGCTCCGCGACCTCCTTGGCCGCGCTGCCGAGGCTGGCGTTGGCGGGCTCAGTCGCGTGGGTGGGCATGTCCCCTCCAGTCGATCACCTTGGCCAGCACGACGCCGGCGACGAAGGCCACGCCGAGGACCAGGAACGGGTTGAGTCCGCCCTCGCCCGGCGGCTTCGGCCGCTCGCCGAGCTGGGGCCCGGACGGCGCGACCGTGCCATGGTTCGGCGGAAGGTCGGTCGGCGCCTCCCCTCTGAAGCGCGCTCTGATCAGGCTCGGCTTCATGCGGCGGAGCAGCGCGGCGTCGTCGGCGAGGGGCTCCGCCAGCTTCGCCTTGAACCCGCCCTCCGAGGCGGCCTGGTCAGCGAACTGCTGCAGACGGTCGGCCGCCTGGTCGACAAGCTGGTCGGCCCGGTTCACTTCTTGCGCGGCGGCGGCTCGCCGGTGATGAGGCTGTAGAGCTGCGTCGCCGCGCGGCGCGCCGCCATCGTCGCAGCGGCCGCGAGCAGCCCGTAGATCGCGCTCCAGAGCAGTTTCCTCAACATCGGGGGGAGATTACCTCCCCAGTGGCGGCGCAAACCTTAGGGTGTGACGCTGCCGGGCGGCGTGTACTCCTCCAGCCGGTCGACCTCTGTCGCTGAGAGCGTCAGGCGAATCGCCTCGGTGTCGATCGACCCGACCACCTCGGAGGGCACGTAAAGCGGCTTGCCGAGCAGGCCTGTCGTGACCGTGATCCCATCGAAGATGTCGGCCACGCTGTCGCCCAGGAGCTCGTGGACCTGGCCGAGCTCTTCGCCGTCGGCGGTCACCACCTTGTGGCCCGGCTCCAGGACGAGCCAGGAGATCGGATCGGGTGGCACCTAGACCGCGCGGCCTTCCACGTACCAGACGGGACCCTGGGTCGCGACCGGGTCGGTGTCGGACAGGACACGCAGGATGCGCAGCCGGCCGTTGATCTCCTCGTCGTCCATGCGTTCCAGGCAGCGCGCGACCATCCCGGGCGAGGCGCCGTAGCCGAAGCGCCGGGCAACGCGAAAGCGCAACACGGGCCTGGCGCTGTAGCGGGTCGG
Organism: uncultured Actinomycetes bacterium; assembly: GCA_963733845.1. Taxonomy (GTDB): domain Bacteria; phylum Actinomycetota; class Thermoleophilia; order Gaiellales; family Gaiellaceae; genus DATFQE01. The sequence goes on along the minus strand of CAVTEM010000002.1, from coordinate 44,896 downwards.
GTTGAGCGGCGAGAGCAGCAGCGCCGTGCGGTCCAGATGGTCGCTGGAGGTCAGCTCGACCTCCGCGTGGAGGTCGCTCCAGTCGGGCGGCAGCTGCGCGAGCGCCTCCCGCCAGGCCTCGCTGAGGCGCTCACGCTCCACCTCCGCGACCGGCTCGGGACGGCTGGACGACACGAGCTCGAGCTCCCCGCGGATCTTTTCGTCGTCTAGCCGCCTCAGCAGGCGGCGTGCGCCGTCGGTGCTCGGCCCGGCTCCGTGCCGGGCGACTTGGAAACGGATCTCGTTGCCGCTGCGGCCGGCCATCAGCGGGGCGAGCACCGAGGCCGCCCGCTCGGCCTGGTCCGCTTCGGCGACGCGCAGCAGCAGCCGGGCGTCGCTCCAGTCATCGGGCAGCTCGTGCTCGAGCCGGCGCCAGCTGTCTCCCAGCCTCACGCGCGGGAGGTTATCGGTACATTGGCCCGGCTATGGCCAAGGTCGAAAAGCGGGGCGCCCTCTCGGAGGAGACGCTGAAAGACTTCTTCCGCGAGATGCTCCTGATCCGCCGGTTCGAGGAGAAGGTCGAGGAGCGCTTCCGCGCCGGCGAGCTGCCAGGGTTCCTCCACGTGGCGATCGGCCAGGAGGCCGTCGCGGTCGGCGTCTGCCGCGCCCTCGAGGACGGCGACGTGATCGCCTCCACGCACAGGGCGCACGGCCACACGCTCGCGAAGGGAACGCATCCGAACGAGCTGATGGCCGAGCTCTACGGCAAGCTCGAGGGCTGCTCGCACGGCTACGGCGGCTCGATGCACCTGTACGACGTCGAGCGCGGGAACATGGGCGCGAACGCCGTCGTCGGCGGCGGTCTGCCGGCCGTCACGGGCGCCGCCCTTGCGTTCAAGATGCGCGACGAGCCGCGCGTCGCCGTCGCCTTCTTCGGCGACGGGGCCACGAACATCGGCACCTTCCACGAGTCGCTCAACCTGGCTCAGCTCTGGCGGGTACCGGCGCTGTTCGTGCTCGAGAACAACGGCTGGGCTGAGTCGACGCCCGCGAAGCAGCACGCGCCGATCGAGGACTTCGCCAGGCGTGCGGAGGCCTACGGGATGCGTGCCGTCACCGTCGACGGGCAGGACGTCGAGGAGGTCTACCGGGCCACGATCGAGGCGCTCGCGCACGCGCGCGAGGGGCACGGGCCTGTCTTCCTCAACGTCATCACCTACCGGCTGACCGGCCACTACGTCGGCGATCCGCAGGTCTACCGGGAGAAGGAGGAGCTTCCGCGGCTCCGTGAGACGCAGGACCCGATCACGAAGCTCCGGGAGCGGCTCGGCCTCTCGGACGAGGAGTTCGAGCAGCTGGACCGCGAAGCGCACGAGCTCGTCGAGGCGTCGGTCGAGTTCGCGAAGTCGGGCACGGACCCGAAGCCGGAGGACGCCCTCAAGAACGTGTATGCCTGAGCTCTCCTACCGCGAGGCCGTCCGGGATGCGCTCTCGCGCGCGATGCGCGCGGACGAGAACGTGTTCATCATGGGCGAGGACATCGCCGAGATGGGCGGGTCGATGGGCGTCACGCAGGGGATGCTCGACGAGTTCGGGCCGGAGCGCGTCCGCAACACGCCGATCTCGGAGATGGCGCTGGTCGGAGCCGCGGTCGGCGCCGCGATGCAGGGCATGCGTCCTGTCGCGGAGGTGATGTACGAGGACTTCCTGACGCTCTCTGCGGAGCAAATCGTCAACCAGGCGGCCAAGCACCGGTACATGTCCGGGGGCCAGGTCAAAGTCCCGCTCACCGTGCGCACGCAGGGCGGCGCCGGCTGGTCGCCCGGCGCGCAACACGCACAGCAGCTCGAGGCGTGGTTCGCGCACATCCCGGGCCTGAAGGTGGTCTTCGCCTCGACCCCGAGCGACGTGCGCGGGCTGCTCTGGTCGGCGATCTACGACGACAACCCCGTCCTCTTCTTCGAGCACCGCACGCTGTACGGGCTCAAGGAGGAGGTGTCCGACGAGCTCGAGCCGATCGAGCTCGGGAAGGCGCGCGTGCACCGCCAGGGCACCGACGTGACCGTGGTCGCGATCGGGCGGCTCGTGCACGAGGCACTCGCCGCCGCCGCGGAGGCCGAAGCCGCCGGGATCTCGGTCGAGGTGATCGATCCGCGGACGCTGCAGCCGCTCGACGAGGACGCGATCGTCACCTCGGTCAAGAAGACGAACCGCTGCGTGGTCGCGCACGAGGCAGTGACGAAGATGGGCTTCGGCGCGGAGATCGCCGCGGTCGTCCAGTACCAGGCGTTCGACTACCTCGACGCTCCCATCGAGCGCGTGGGCGCGAAGTTCACCCCGCTGCCCTTCGCGCCGGTGATGGAGGAGTTCGTCGTCCCGCACGCGGCCGACGTTCTCGCTGCGATCAACCGCACGGTCGGTCGTGGCGACTGAGATCAAGCTCCCGCGCCTGGGACAGGGCATGGAGGCGGGCACGATCGTCCGCTGGCTCAAGTCCGAGGGCGAGCAGGTGCAGAAGGGCGAGCCGCTCTATGAGCTCGACACCGACAAGGTCACGCAGGAAGTCGAGGCAGACGCGACCGGGGTCCTGCTGAGGATCGCCGTCGCCGAGGGCGAGGTCCCGGTCGGCCAGACGATCGCCGTGATCGGCGAGGAGGGCGAGCAGGTCTCGGAGCCGGAGCCCGAGGCCAAGGCCGCTGAGCCGGCTCAGGAGGCTCAGGAAGAGGGCTCGCGCGCGCCTGCACGCGACGAGGAGCGCGAGCGCGGACGGCAGGCTTCCTCGAACGGAGCCGACCAGTCGGGCGCGATCGAGGCGCCGCAGCCCGCTCGGGCCGACGGCAGGGTCAAGGCCTCGCCGCTGGCGCGGAGGATCGCGCGGGAACGTGGAATCGACCTCGCCGCGCTGAGCGGGACAGGTCCCGAAGGCCGGATCGTGGCCGAGGACGTCGAGCGCGCGGCCACCGCGCCCGCGGTCACGGCCGTCGCCGACCGGACCGGCGATGTCGAGCGGGTCCCGCTGACCTCGCTGCGCAAGACGATCGCCCGTCGCATGACCGAGGCCTGGCAGGCGCCGGCGTTCCAGATCTCGATGTCCGCCGACATGACGCGGGCGGTCGAGCTGCGGCAGCGCCTGATCGATCGCGCCAAGGACGGCGTCCGGCCGAGCTACAACGACATCCTGATCAAGGTCTGTGCGGCCGCGCTGATGCGCCACCGTGACGTCAACGCGCGCTTCGCGGACGACGCGGTCGAGCTCTTGCCCAGCGCGGACATCGGCGTGGCTGTCGCGGTCCCGAACGGTCTGATCGTGCCGATCGTGCGCGCGGCCGAGGTGAAGTCGATCGAGCAGATCGCCGCCGAGAGCCGCGAGCTGGTCACGCGCACGCGCGAGGGGAAGCTCCGCCAGGAGGATCTCGAGGGCGGATCGTTCACGATCTCCAACCTCGGCATGTACGGCGTCGAGCAGTTCGTCGCCGTGCTCAACCCGCCGCAGGCCGCGATCCTGGCCGTCGGGGCCATGGAGGACAAGGTCGTCGTTCGCGACGGGGAGCTCGAGGTTCGCCCGCTGCTGAACATGACGTTGACGTGCGACCACCGCTCGCTCGACGGCGCCACGGCGTCCGAGTTCCTGCGCACTGTCAAGGACTTCCTGGAAGAGCCTGGCCTGGCCCTGTGAGGGTCTGGTACTTCGTCCGCGACCTGGACGCCGGCCGCTCCTTCTACACCGGCAAGCTCGGCTTCACCGAAACCTACGTCGACGAGGACGACCGCTGGGCGAAGCTTCATCGCGGCGAGATGCAGATCGCGCTCGCCGAGGGGGAGCCGAGCGAGGACGGAGGTGTGGCGACCGTGGACGTGGACGACGTAAAGGCGGAGAGCCAGCGCCTGCGCGACGCTGACGTCGAGGTCGGCACGGTGCTCGAGCTGCACGGCGAGGTGCGCTTGCTCGACGTCTTCGATCCAGATGGAAATCGGATCCAGCTCGTTCAAGAATTACGCCCATGATCCGCCAAGTGGAGCCGCGCGACATCCGCTTCCTGCGCGACATGCTCCACCACGCGTTCTACCGGCGGGAGGTGCCGGCCGGTCAGGACGAGCAGCCGGTGTACCGCTACGTGATCGCCTGGGGGCGCAGGGGCGACGCGGGCGTGCTGGCGCTCGACGAGGGCTTCCCGGTCGGTGCCGCCTGGTACCGGTTGTTCAAGGAGGCCGAGCCGGGCTACGGGTTCGTCGACGAGGAGACTCCCGAGCTGGCGATTGCGATCGTGCCGAGCCGCCGCGGCCGCGGGCTGGGCAAGGAGCTGCTCGAAGGGCTGATCGCGTCGGCCCGGCGTGACGGCTTCCGGCGGCTGAGCCTCTCGGTCGACCGCGACAACCCGGCGATCGGCCTGTACGAGAGCTTCGGCTTCCGCAAGCTCGAGGAGCACGGGCGCTCCTGGACCATGCTCGCCGAGCTGCAGTGATACCTCGCTAGGATCGACCCCATGGACTGTGACATCGCCGTCCTCGGGGGCGGGCCCGGGGGGTACACCGCCGCGATCCGCGCCGCCCAGCTCGGCGCGAAGGCCGTGTGCATCGAGAAGGAGCCCGAGCTCGGCGGGACGTGCCTGCGCGTCGGCTGTATCCCGACGAAGGCGTGGGTCCAGACGGCATTCGCGATCAAGGAGGCCGAGGAGACCTTCGCAAAGCTGGGCGTCCAGGTCGGCGAGCCGCAGCTCGACTTCGGCGCCGCGAACCAGTGGAAGGACGGCGTCGTCAAGCAGATGACCGGCGGCGTGGCCTCGCTCTTCAAGGCGAACGGTGTCGAGTGGGTCAAGGGGGCCGGGCGTTTCAAGGACGCGAACACGATCGCGGTCGAGGGTGGGGAGGACGTGTCGTTCCGGTCCGCGATCGTCGCGACCGGCTCGTTCCCGCTGCGGCCGCCGATCCCGGGGCTCGACTCGGCGCGGTGCGTCGACTCCACCGGGCTGCTCGCGCAGACGGAGGTTCCCGCGCGGCTCGTCGTGCTCGGAGGCGGGATCATCGGCTGCGAGTTCGCCTCGATCTTCCGCCGCTTCGGCTCCGAGGTGACGGTCATCGAGATGCTGCCGAAGCTGATTCCGGCCGAGGACGACGACGCGTCGAAGGAGCTGGCGAAGCAGTTCAAGAAGCGCGGGATCGCGCTCCACCTGGAGAAGCAGTGCACCGGCGTCGAGGACACCGGTAGCGGGCTGCGCGTGCACTTCGGCGACGGCGAGAGCGTCGAGGCCGACCTGATGCTCGTCTCCGTGGGTCGTGGGCCGCTGGTCGAGGGGATCGGGCTCGAGTCGATCGGGGTCGAGTTCGACCCGCGCAAGGGCATCGCCGCCGACGAGCACCGGCGTACGACCGTCGGGCACATCTACGCGGTCGGCGACTGCGCCGGCTACTGGCAGCTCGCGCACACCGCCTTCCGCGAGGGCGAAGTCGCGGCCGAGAACGCGGCGGGCCACGAGGCCGTCGTGGACAACCGCGGCGTACCGCGCCCGATCTACACCGATCCGGAGATCGCGGGCGTGGGCCTGACCGAGGCGGAGGCGCGCGAGCAGTACGGCGACGACGTCGCGACCGGGATGTTCCCGTGGGTCGCGAACGCGCGCGCCGTGATGCAGAACGAGACGGTCGGGTGGGTCAAGTCGATCCACGAGACGCGCTACGGCGAGCTGCTCGGGCTCGTGATGGTCGGGCCGCACGTGACCGACCTGATCGAAGCCGGGGTCGTCGCGCTCGACGCCGAGTCGACGGTCGAGACGGTGGCCGACGGGATGGCCGCGCACCCGACGCTGTCCGAGGCGATCAAGGAAGCAGGCCTGGTCGCGCTCGGCCGCGCCATCCACCTCCCGAACCGCAAGCGCGCGGCCGCGCAGGCCTAGGCCGAAACGGCCAAGGCGCCGCCGTTCCCCTCCCCATCGGGGTGGGGAGAGAGGCGCTCCTTCCACCCGCCACCCGGCGTCGAGCCTACCGCCGGCGGACGCGCACGTCTGCGCCCGCGCCGGATCGATTCTGCGCCGAAGTATCCACAGGTCGCGGTTCCTCGTTGTGCCTGCGTGATCCTCGAGTCGACGAGAGCGCAAGAAATCGCGCTTCTGGGTATCTACGGATCATGACCCCCCTCCTCTCACACCGCCCGAAAGGCGCGGACCGCGCCTTCGAGCGCCTGTACAAGCGGCACGTCCACGACGTCTACCGCTACACGGTCGCGGTCCTGCGCAACGAGGCCGACGCCGAGGACGTGACGCAGTCCACCTTCCTGAGCGCCTACCGCGCGTTCAAGAAGGGCGAGCGGCCGGTGAAGCCGCACAACTGGCTGATCAAGATCGCGCACAACGAGTGCCGCCAGCGCTTCCGCGCCTCGGCGCGCCGCCCTCAAGAGGTCGCGCTCCAGGAGACCGACGGCCACGCGCGGCCCGGAGTCGACGAGGACGCGCCGAGTGCCGAGGAGATCCGCCGAGCGCTGGGGCAGCTGAGCTTCAACCAGCGCGCCGCGCTGGTCATGCGCGAGCTCGAGGGTCGCTCCTACGCCGAGATTGCCACCGTCCTCGAGACGTCGCTCAGCGCCGTCGAAACCTTGCTCTTCCGCGCCCGCCGCGCGCTGCGCGAGCAGCTCGAGGGCAGCCTCACGTGTGGCCAGGCCGAGGTCACGCTCGCGCGCCGGCTCGAGGGCACGATCGCCCAGGCCGAGCTCGGCTCGCTCCGCGCCCATCTGCGCGAGTGCAAGGAATGCGCCGCCCTCGAGCGCCGTCAGCGGGCTCACCGCTCCGCCGTCAAGACCACCCTCGGCGCCGTTCCACTCCCCGTGTCGCTGCAGAGCTTCTTCGGCGGCGGCGCGGCCAGCGTGGGTGGCGCGATCGCCGGCTCGGGTCTCGCCGGCAAGGTTGCGGCCGTCGTGGCCGCCGGGGCCCTCGTAGCCGGAGCTGGCCACGAGGCCGTCCAGGCGGTCGTCGCCAAGCCGAAGCCCCGCCAGGCCGCCGTCGTGGCCGACGGCTCGGGACCGCAGTCCGCCGGCGCCTCCCAGCCGGCCGTGGTGCCTGCGGAGACGCTCCCGACGCGACGGACCAAAGCGGGCTCGAAGCGGGCCAAGCTCGAGCCCGCCGGCCGCACCGCAGCGCACCGCCGCACGCTGCACCCTTCCGAGGCTGACGCCTCCACGCCCGAGCCTGCCCGCTCGCCTTCCACAGAAGCTGCGGCCACCGCCCCGTCGAGTCCGGCCGGCTCACCCGTGTCCCGGCCGCCGGCAGCCCCGCCGCCTGCGCCGCTCGAGCTGACGAAGGTCGAGCTGCCCAAGGTCGAGCTGCCTCCGCTTCCGCAGCTTCCACCACTCCCACCGCTGCCACCTCCGCCGCCGCTGGAGCTGCCGAAGCTTCCGGTGCTCCCGCCGCCTCCGCCGCTGCCCCCGCTCCCGCCGCTGCCTCAGCTCCCGCCGCCGCCTCCTCCTGGCCTTCCGATTTCGAAGTAGTGCGACTCTGAACTCTGGGGCCGCCAGCAAGTTCTGAGGAGTCGCGGCATCTATCGGCCAGGCCGCCGCTTTTCGCGCAGTCTTGGCGCGGGGATCGCGCATTCGAGCGCTGAGAGTTAGACGCGGGTCCCGACCGGGTAGGCTCGCCCTCCATGAGCATGATCAACAGACGCAACGCGGTCCTCGGCTGGGCCGTCTGGCAAGTCGGCAAGCGGGCCGCGCAGAAGAAAGCACGCGACGCCGTGCGCGGCAGTTCGGGCGATTCGAGGCGTCCGACCATGGGCGCGATCGCGACCGGTCTGGCGGCAGTCGGCGGCGCCGTCTGGTTCTGGCGCAAGCGACGCACGAACGGCGACGACACGCCCACGAGCGACGACGTCACCACTCCTTAACGTCTTCGCGCAATTTGCGCGAAGTTCTTCCGGGAGGGTCTTGCGGGTGACCCCCAGGTCCCGTAGGTTGCCGCTTGCGCCGAGCACGGAGCGCGAGTAGGTCGAAGCCGTACCGAGTGGTCGTAGGCGGAAGCCCAAAGCCAGTCGAGACGGTGGACGAAAGCGCAACCGGCTCGGCGAACTTCTGGTCCGGGACAGGTCGGACGCCTTGTAAGGCGTAGCCATGCCGAAGTAGGGTCGGAAGCCATGCGAATCGAATCGTCGGTCACCTCGATCACGTGGATTCCCTCGGACGCCATCGCCGGGATGACCAAGCTCCCGTTCGAGCTGGGCGTCGCCCACTACGACGAGCCACCGCCGGACCGTCTCGAGGACCTCGACGGGCTCCGCGAGCGGGACGCGTTCCGGGAGGCGAACGAGCTTCGCGCCTACGTCGAGATCGAGGACGGCAAGGTCGTGGGCTCCGGCCACCTCGGCCGCGGGCTGATCGGCGTGACCCGGATCAAGCTGGGCCCCAAGGAGCTCAGCTTCCCGGCCGTGAAGTATCCGGTGCTCCAGAACGAGCCGGAGGTCGGCAACGGGTGGGTGCGCTTCACCCAGACGGCCGGCGGGCGCATGGGCCTGCCCGCCCCCAGGCGCGTGCGCGGCAAGCCCTTCTTCCAGATCGCGAGCGCCTCCGCGTGGACGACCCTGCAGCTCGTGATCTATACCGACGGCACCGCCAAGGCCGCGGTCGTCGGCGCCAGCCCCTTCCCGCGCCACTGGATCTACGACCACGCCGGCACGCTGGTGGAGAAGTCGGGCTCGATCGACTTCGACGCCTGGTACCGCGAGGTCTACGGGGCGAAGACGCCGTGGGGCGAGAGCGACTGGGAGGCGCTCGTGACGCCGGCCGAGTCGGAGCTCGAGCGCGAGCTGTCCGCCTCGGTGATGAAGAGCGGCGCCAAGCTCGACCGGCGCAAGCTGTCCGAAGGGGACACGCTCGTCCGCCAGGGCGACGAGGGCCGCGAGCTGTTCCTGATCCTCGACGGCGTGCTCTCGGTCGAGCGAGACGGCGAGCCGCTGGCGGAGGTCGGCCCCGGCGCGATCCTCGGCGAGATGGCCCTGCTCGGCGACGGGCGACGTACGGCAACGCTCGTGGCCAAGACGAACGCGCGCATCGCCGTCGTCCCGCCGGAGGCGATCGACGAGGCGAAGCTAGCCGAGCTCTCCGCAGGCCGCGGCTAGCCGCTCGAGCCCTTCGTCGAGCGTGGCGTCGTCAACGGCGAGCGAGAGCCGAGCCTTGCCCACGCCCAGCCGGCCGAACCCTTCGCCGGGGGCGAGAGCCACGCGGGCCTCGGAGAGCAGGCGCTCGACCGTGAGCTCGGGGGGCAGGGTCAGCCAGACGTAGAACGTCCCCTCGGACACGGCCTCGAGCGGAAGTGCGTCGAACACGCGGTTCCGGCGGGCCTCGTACCGGTCGCGCCGTTCGTCGACCGAGTCCTGCGGGCCGGTCAGCGCGGCGATCCCGGCCTCCTGCAGCGGCGCGAAGATTCCCGCCCGCGCGTGATTGGAGAGCAGGTCCATCCGCGCGACGATCTCCGCGTTGCCGACGACGAACCCGAGCCGCCACCCGGCCATGCCGTACGTCTTCGAGAGCGAGAACATCTCCACGCCGACCTCCCTCGCGCCCGGCTCGGCGAGGAAGCTCTCCCGCCGGCGGCCGTCGAAGACGAGGTCGCCGTACGCGAAGTCGTGCACGATCGCGCAGCCCGTCTCGTGCGCGAAAGAGACCGCCTCGGCGAAGACGCCTTCGGGCACGCACACCGCCGAGGGGTTGGCCGGGTAGTTGAGGAAGACGGCGGCCACGTCGTCGCGCGGTGCGTCGTCCCACCTGGGCCGGGCGCCGTCGAGCGGCAGCGTCCCCAGCTCCGCGGCCGCCATCGCGACACCGGAGGGGTAGTCGGGGTAACCGGGATCGGGGAGCACCACGGTGGAGCCCCGCTCGGCGAGAGCGAGGCAGAGCTCGACGATCGCCGTCTTGGTGCCGGGGAGGACCGCCACCTCGCGCTCGGGGTCGAGCTCGACGCCGTACTCGGATGCGTAGCGCGCGGCGACCGCCTCGCGCAGCCGGCTCAGCCCGCGAAAGGGTGCGTACCCGTGCGCGAGTGGGTCGCGAGCAGCCTCCGAGAGCGTCTCGACTACATGGGGCGGAGGGCCGACCTCCGGGTTCCCACGGCCGAGATCGAGCAGAGGGTCACCCTCGAGCGCGCGGGCCGCGGTCACGCGCGACAGCAACCAGGTGAAGTACTGCTCGGGGAGCCGCTCGAGGCGAGCGGGGCGGGGACGCACCGCCGCATGGTACGCCCCCGCCGCTCAGGTGCTCGCTACGACGCGTTGCCCGTCCGGAGCGAGACGAGCCGCCGGGTCGAGACGCCGGCGAGCAGATCGCCGCCCTCCTTGCGAGCGCGGACGAACATCGTCAGGAAGTAGCCGTTCCGCAGCGTCAGCCGCGACGTCGGCGTGAACTGGATCGTCGCCCAGCCGTTGACGTCGGTCTTCGCCTCGGGCGGAGTGTTCACCCGGGAGAAGGGCACGCCGACGACATAGACGAGCGCGTCGCGGACGGCGTAGCCGCGGGTGTCCATGATCCGGAAGCGACCGGTGAACGGCGCCCGCGAGCGCAGCACCGACGGCTGGAACTCGACCCGGGCGATGTTCAGCCGCTCGGGCAGGTCCACGCTCGTGACCGGAATCGAGTACGTCCCGTCCTGCAGACGCTGTGCCCCCGCCGGGCGAACCGTCGGGTCGGCGCCCGGAGCGACGACATCGCGGGTGACGGCGGAGACCGCCTGGCTCGAGCCGTCGGCGTCCGTCGCCGCGACCTCCACCCGCAGCGTCCGGCCGACGTCCGCAGCCTGGGCCACGTACGTCTTCGCTGCTGCGGACGCGATGTTGGCGCAGCTCGCGCCCGCCGCGTCACAGCGCTGCCACTGGTACGAGTAGGTGAGACCGTCGCCTCGCTCCCACGTCCCCTCCTGGGCCGTGAGCGTGTCGCCCTGGCGGGCAGCTCCGCTGATGCTCGGGAGAGCCTTCGCCGTCGGCCGGTCGGTGACCGCCGAGACGGCCGCGTACGCGACTCCGGTGGCGACGAGGACCGCGACGAGGCCAAGTGCGATCGTTAGTTTCTTCACTAGGTAAGACCCCCTCTTGATGAGTGGCTTCTCCTAGGTTGAAACGCGCACAGAAGCCCGAAGTTTCGATCCTCGTGAAGTCTTTACCGTTTCTTGAAAGCTCCGACCAAGGCGCCGAAGAGCAGCAGGGCTGCCTCCACGAGCGTGATCGCAAGCCGGTTCAGCACTGTGGCACCGAGGGCGATCGGGCTGGTCGTGACGGCAAGCATCAATCCGTACATGGAGGCCTCGCGCACGCCCAGGCCTGACGGGGCGAACACGCTGAGCACGGCGACGATCGCCCCCACGGCGCCGACCCCGCCGAGGTAGGGCACCACGTCGAGGCCGACGTCGCCGCCGAGCGAGCGGATCAGGTAGAGGATGGCCAGGCCGCCGAAGACCCAGGTGACCGCGTAGTAGGTGATCAGGCCGAGCAGGGTCAGATAGGGGATCGGCGGCAACTCCGAGGCCCCGAACGGCTTCAGCAGGCGGCGCGCCAGGGGTCGAAAGATCCGCGGGTGGACGAGCACGGCGACGATCGCCCCGAACGCGATCAGGGGGCGCAGGGGCGCTTCCGAGTCCTCCACGGTCGGCAGCGAGACGATGAAGACCAGGACGCCGGCCACTGCCGACAATCCCGCCTCGAGCGCGATCGAGCCGAGCACGGTCGGCGTCGCGGTGATCCCGTACCTGCGCATGGCCGCGACGCGTGCCGCCGGCGTCCACACTCCGCCCGGCACGTACTTCGCCAGCATCGAGAACATCTCCGCTTGCAGCGCGATCCGGTAGCCGACGTGGACGTGCAGCGCGCGCAGGATCCAGAGCCAGCCGAGCACGAACAGCAGGTAGTAGGCGGCGAGTAGCACCAACGCGATTGCGAGGTCGGTCCAGTTCGCATCGCGGATCAGCGGCGCCGCCTCGCTCCACGAGTCCTTGAACGCGTAGCCGAGAAAGCCCAGGAGGACGACGAGTGCCGTCACCTGGAGCGCGATGAAGAGCTTCCGCCGCCGGGCCATGTTCGGCGACACTAGCCACCGTGCAAGTGGTCGCAGTCGAGGGCGGGGCGGAGGCAAGGCGCGACGGCGAGGTCGTCGGACGGCTCGTTGGGGAGCTGCGCGAGGAGGACTTCCGCGGCCGCCACGTCTGGTCGGCGCTCGGCGATCACCACGCCGCCGAGCCCGAGCTCTACCGCGACCTGTACGCGGTCGCAGGCCCGATCTGGCTCGAGCAGGGCGCCAGGAGCCACTACGTCGTCGTGCCCGCCGACGACGACGTCCTGCGGGCCTGGCTCGGCGTCTCGTTTGCGATCCAGCAGGTGCATGCGGAGCGGCCGCTCGACGACGTGCCCGAGCCGCGGCCGCTCGAGGGCTTCACGATCCGGCAAGGCGGCCTGGACGACCTCGACGCGGGTGCCCGCCTGGCGCCGATCATCACCGACCACCAGACCGAGGCGCCTGTCTGGTCCGGCCTGGAGCGGCAGAGCGACGAGCAGTTTCGGGAGAGCTGGCGCGAGGCCCTTGCCGATCCCGAATCGACGTGGTTCCTCGCGGAGCGCGACGGCGAGGCGCTCGGTGGCCTCCTGCTCTGGGCCGACCCGGGCGAGCCGATCTCCCTCGATGTCGCCATGACCTTCCCGGAGGCGCGCGGCCTCGGGGTCGGCGTGGCGCTCACCGAGCACGCCTTCCGCTGGGCGCGCGGGCAAGGCTACGACCGGATGAAGGCGGACTGGAGGATCGCGAACCTGCTCGCCTCCCGCTTCTGGCCCAGGCGGGGCTTCAGCCCGACCGCCTACCGGATGGTCCGGTACCTGCACCCCGAAGCGCGGTGATCCTGCGCCCGCCGGCCAACCGGCTCGACCCGCGCATGCACACCTACTGGCTCGTCGAGAGCCTGCTCGCGACGGCGGCCGCCGCCGTGATCACCATCGTCGCCACGGTCGTCACCGCCCTCGCCGGGGCGGAGACGGCGGCGTGGATCGTAGGCCTGGTGGGAGGCGTGATCGTCGTCGGCCTCGGTGCCTCCTCGTTCGTGACGCCACGCCTCGACTACCGCAACTTCGGCTACGAGGTGACCGAGCTCGGCCTCTACGTCGCCAGCGGCTGGCTCTGGCGCCGCTGGCAGGTGGTCCCGCACGCCCGCGTGCAGACCGTGGACACGACGGCAGGTCCGCTGTTGCGCGCCTTCGGGCTCGTGTCGGTCGAGGTGTCCACTGCGTCGGCAGCAGGGAGCACGTCGATTCCGGGCTTGCGCCCGCCGGTCGCAGACGCGCTCGTCACCGAGCTCGCGCGTCACGCGGGGATCGAGGAAGGGACGTGAGCACGCTCGAAGGGCGGCTGCACCCGCTCGGGATCCTCGTCCTGACCCGCCGCGCCGTGGGCGCGGGCCTGCTCCCGATGCTGGTGATCGTGATCTCGGCGGGAGCCAGGGCGATCGCGGTCCTCACGCTTGGCCTGCTGCTCGCGATCGGCTACGGCGTGCTGGCCTGGTCGCGCTTCCGTTACCGCGTCGCCGCCGGCCGGCTCGAGCTGCACTCGGGCGTGCTGCGCCGCTCCGTGCGCACGATCCCGCTCGACCGCGTGCGGGGCGTCGTCGCGACCGCGCCGTTCCTGCACCGGCTGCTCGGGCTCGTCCGCGTCGAGGTCGAGGCGGCGGCCGGAGGCGGCGACAAGGCGGAGCTGTCCCTGCCCGCAGTATCGGCGGCGCAGGCCGAGGCGCTCCGAGCCGTGCTGCTGGGCTCGACTCCCGCGGCCGACGCGAAGGAGCCCGTGGCGCGGACCCTCCATCGTACGAAGGCTGCCCTGCTCGCCCTCGGCGGGGTCACCAGCCTGACCCACCTGCTGGCGCCGGCAGCCGTGGTCGGGGTCGCGCTCAACCTCGCCGACGACCTGCCCGGGAACCTGGTCGAGCGCGCCGGCGAGTCGGTGGTCGACCTCGCTCCGCACGACGTCGTCGGGGCCGTCGTCGCCGCCGCTGTGGTCGTCGCGATCGTCCTCGTCTTTGCTGCTGCGGGCTCGCTGCTCGTCGACTGGGACTTCACGCTCGCGGACGACGGCGAGCGCCTGACCACGGCCCGCGGCCTGCTCACGCACCGGCTCGTAGTGCTGGAGCGGGAGCGGATCCGTGGCATCGACGTGCGCGACACGCTGCTCCGCCGCCCGTTCGGGCTCGTTTCCGTGACGGCGATCGCCGCGGGCCTGCGAGGGAGATCGGGCGGGACGACGCTCGCTCCCGTGCTGCGGACCGCGGACGCTCCGGCGCTGCTCAGCGCGGTGGATCCCGCCTCCCCCGAGCTCACGGCGCCGCTCGCTCCGCATCCTCCCGCTGCGCGCAGCCGCAGGTTCGTGCGTGCTCTGCCCCTGCCGCTCGTGCTCCTTGTGGCGGCGCTCGCCGTGACCGAGCCGTGGGCGATCGTCGCCGCCCTGCTGTTCGTAGCCGTCGGCGTGGCGGTCGCGCTGGACCGGTACCGCCAGCTCGGCCACGCCTTCGACGGCCGTCGCCTGTCGGTTCGCGGTGGGAGCGTCCAGCGCCGCTGGTCCGAGTTCGACCCGTCCGCGGCTGTCGCCTACGACCTGCGCAGCTCGCCCGGCCAGCGCCGTGCGGGCCTCTGCACGCTCCGGATCCACCTGGGCCAGGGAGCCGGCTCGCGACGGGTGCTCGACCTCGGCGAGGCTCAGGCGGGGACGCTGCTCGACGCGCTCGACCCGCCGCTGCTCGCCCCGCTACGCGCGCAGGACGAGCGAGGCGCGGAGCCGTGAGAACAGCGGCGCGAAGCGCTCGAAGTCGCTGTGTGGCGCCTGCGTCAGCACCGCGATCCGATTCTTCCCGCCGTCCGTGAGGAACACGTCCACCTTGCGCAGCCGGACGCCCGACTCGACCACGTGGAAGTCCCAGCGGAGCGCCTCGAAGCCGCCGAGCTTCTCGCGTGTGAGCCCGAGCCGTTCGTACGTGTCCTGCCGGAGCAGGTAGCCCTCGACCTCCTTCGCGTGGACGGCGGGGTCCGTGCCCCCACCCGGGGTGACGTCCACGCGCAGGTAGGTCGTGGGACTACTCGGGTGGCGGATGGTCGTGTCGAGGTAGGCGCCCGTCGAGCTCTCCGCTGTCTCGACGCGCCAGCCGCGCGGATAGTGGATCGAGAAGTACTCGCCCACGAACCGAGGCAGCCCAGGCTTCCCGGTCGGGGCGGCGATCTTCGTCGCCGGCGCGGTCTCCCGGCTCGGAGCGGGCAGCGTATGGCGCGCGCCCTTGACACCCTGCGGCCGGCGCTCGGGCGGGGCCGCCTCGCGCCTCTGCGTGGGCACGTAGCGATCCTCGGGAGTGCGCCCGACGAGCAGGTACGCAGCTCCGAAGATGCTGATGCAGAGCCCGATCACGGCGAGACCGCGCTTCATCCTGACCTCAGGACGCGCGGTCCCGCCGAGTTCTTCCGTGCTCTTTAGCTCAGGCCCCAGGACCAGCCGGCGCAGAGGAGCGAGCCTGCAACGGCGGCAGCCTGGAGGAGGAGAAGGCGAAGCATCGAGGACTCCTTCGTGGGGACGAGGACGACTCGAAGGATCGGCTGTCCCGGGCCCACACGTGATCGCTCGGACGGAGGCTAAAGTCGCGTCAGCTCGGCCACGCAGGCCTCGACGATCCGCGGCTCGAATGCATGCCCGGAGCAGCGCTGGAGCTCGGCGATCGCCTCCTCGCGCGTGCGCGCGTGACCGTTGTAGGAGCGCTGGCTCGTCATCGTGTCGTACGCCCCGGCGACAGCGATGATCCGCGCTGGCAGCGGGATCTCCTCGCCGCGCAGCCGATCCGGATAGCCCTGGCCGTCCCAGCGCTCGTGGTGGTGGCGGACCCAGTCCGCGATCCGCTCGAGGCCGAGCGAGACCAGCATGTGGGCGCCCACGACCGGGTGGCGGGCGAGGACGCGCTGCTCGTCGCTGCTGAGCGGGCCCGGCTTGTCGCGGATCTCCTCGGGGATCGCGAGCTTGCCGAGGTCGTGGACGCGTCCTGCGAGCGCCACGAGCGCGACTTCGTCGGCCGGCAACCCGAGCCGGGACGCGAGCCGGTGCGAGAGCGACTCGACGCCCTCGCTGTGGTGCCCGTCGGCCTCGACGGCGCGCGCGAGGTTGGTCGCCGCCTGGATGCTGATCGCACGCTCCTCGCCTGCATCGACGACGCGCACCTGCGTGCGGCGCGGCTCGGCGATCCCGACCCGCCCCGGCGACTTGCGCTTGCGCGCGTAGAGCGCCTCGTCGGCCATCCCGACCAGATCGTGGACGGTGTCGCCGTCGCGGTCGGACGCGATCCCGCCCGAGACGCGCAGGGCCGTGTCGTCGAGGGTGAGGTCGACGAGCAAGGCCTCCACGAGCGCGCGCGCCTCCTCGGCCTCGGCGCCCACGAGCAGCAGCGCGAACTCGTCGCCGCCGATGCGGAAGGCCTCGCCGCCCGCGTCCAGCCGCTCGGCGACCGTCCTCAGCGCCCGGTCGCCCTCCTGGTGGCCGAGCGTGTCGTTCAGCTGCTTGAGGCCGTCGAGGTCGAGCAGGCAGACGCTGAGCCGGCGGCCGCGCCTGAGCTCTCCCTCCAGCCGCTGCTCGAACCGGCGCCGGTTGCCCAGCCCGGTGAGCGGGTCGGTCGTGGCCGAGCGCATCGCCTCGAGCGCGCGCAGCATCGAACGCTGGTGCAGGTCGTAGGCCACGAGCGGCGCGAACAGGAGCAGCGACAGCAGCGGCTCGGTCTCCCACAGCACGACCAGGATCAGCGCGAGCGAGGCCATGATCACCAGCACCAGGGACGTGGCGCGGATCGTCTTGAAGAGCAGCGGCAGGAACCGCTCCTCCTCGGCCCGTGAGACGACGAGCGCGATCAGGAACAGATCGACGGCGTAGAACGCGGCGGTGGCTGCGGGCACCTGGATGCCGACGACGCTCTCGTCGAGCGCGACCGCCGTCCCGCCCGCCGCCGCTCCGGCGAGCGAGTAGACGGAGGCGTTGTAGGCGAGGCGGAGCAGCGGCTGCCTGCGAATCGGCTCCACCAGCAGCTGCACGGCGAAGGCGACGACGGTCGCGGCCTCCCAGCCGTACAGCGCTCCCGTGCCGACGACGAACAGGCTCGCGAGCGAGGTCGCCCCGATCGGGATCCCCTGGATCGGGAGCGGAAACGCCTCGGCGATCGCAGCCGCGAGCAGCAGGGCGGCGATCCCCAGCACGACGCCCAGGTCGGGCCGCTCGACCGCGAGCCCGTAGGCCGCCGCCACAGCCATGGCGGTACCCGCCGCGACGACGGGCGCGACCACGGGCAACACCCTCCACAAACCGGAGGTTGCCTTGGTCTGCGCTTGAAGCAGGAGTGGCCCCTTTCTTCGAAGACCCGCGGGGCCGCTCCCGGAGCTACTTCTTCACAGTATTCCTACGATTTGCAGGGATGTCGACCTGTGCCGCGGCGTGCGGCGTCCGACGCACCACGGAGGCGCATCCCTCGATCGAGGGACTCACCGGCCGACTTCCGCCCAGGACCGGATCAGCTCGCGCTGCTCGGCGGTCTCGGGCGCCGGCCCGCCGCGGAGCCGGGCGATCTCCTCGAGCGCCCCCTCGCCCGTCGCCCCGTGGCGCACGAGCCAGCACCCCACGACCGTCCCGGTTCGGCCGACCCCGCCGTAGCAGTGGACGTAGACGACGCTCCCGGCCGCGAGCTCCGCGTCGAGCAGGTCGAGGATCTCGGTCATCCGCTCCGGCGCCGGGCAGGAGAAGTCCGGAACCGCCTGCCGGACTGCGCGGGTCGCTCCGTCGAGGAGCGTGGCGTAGGGCGGGAGGCCGTATTCGCCCTCCTCGGTGAGGTCGAGGAAGAGCGTGACGCCCGCTTCGCGAATGCGCTCGAGCTCGCGGGGGTACGCGCCTGCGAGCAGCCGGCCCGGCCGCACCCAGTACGCGCCCGGCGGCGCCTCCGTCACGGGCCCTTCCGCGCGAACAGGAAGCGCGCGCCCGGCCCGCTGCTGAACAGCTCCAGGTGCTCCTCCGGGAATGCCCTGCCTCCTCGGCCTCGCGGCCGAGCGTACGCAGCTCGACGCGGACGTCGTCGAAGCCTGCGTCCTCCCCGAGCCGGCGCAGCTGCGCCGTGTCGTAGAAGCGCAGGCGCGAGGCCATCGGCTCGGGCGCGCCCGGCGTGCCGCGCAGCTCGGGGTCGCAGCCGAGCACGGCGAGCCGGCCGCCGGGAGCGAGCGTGCGGCGGATCTCGCGGAGCGCTGCCACCGGGTCGGGCAGGAAGCCGAGCACGCCGGTCATCGCGGCGGCCGTGAAGCGGTCGGCGTCGAACGGCAGGTCGTCCGCGCTGGCCCGGACGACCTCGAGCCGCCCGGCCGCGACCGCCTCCTCGTTCACCTCGCGGGCGAGCCGCACCATCTCGGGGCTGTGGTCGACGGCCGCGGCGCGGCAGCCGCTCTCGAGCGCCCGGTGCAGGAAGGCGCCGCCGCCGCAGCCGACCTCGAGCAGGAAGTCTTCAGGCCCGAGCGCGAGCTCCTCGAGCAGCACGGCGAAGTTCGGCAGGTGGTAGAGCGGATTGCGGTAGGTCTCGCGAGCCTGCGCGCCCGCGGGCCGCCGGGCGACTCGGTCGGTGAGCCAGTCGCCGAACGCGGCCGGCGCGGTGGAGCGGAGCAGCGGCGCGAGCACCTCGCCCGCGAACCAGCCGGCGAGCTCCGTGGTCTCGTCACCGACGGCTTCGGCCCAGCCCGTGTGCGCGAGCGTGACCTGCGTTCCGCGCCGGTCCGCCTCGAACCGCAGCTCGACGTCCGTGACGGTGTCCGGCTGCCAGGGCGCCGGCCACCAGCGCAGCGCGATTCTCGTGCCGCGCTCCCAAGCGACGACCTGCCCGACCTCGATGCCCGCCTCGGTGACTCGGTCCTCGTCGAGCTCCAGGCCGATCCGCTCGAGTCCGAGCCGCACCTCGTCCACGACGACGTCGAAGGCCGCCCCCGGCTCGAGCGCGATCCCGAGGCTTGCGGAGAGCTCCACCAGGCGAGGCTACTGCCTCGCCTGGCGAAGAGCTCGAGTTCGTCGAACCTAGGTCTGCGAGGCCATCTCGGCCATCGCCTTCTCACCGCGTTCGCGCATCTCCTCCTCGGAGAGGTCCTCGACGTGCGTCGCGATCGCCCACGCGTGCCCGAACGGGTCCATCAGCGCGCCGAAGCGGTCGCCCCAGAACATGTCGTCGGGCTCCATCGTCGAGGTTGCGCCCGCGTCGATCGCCTGCTTGAAGACGGCGTCCACGTCCTCGACGTACATGAAGATCGAGACGGTGGTCCCGCCGAGCTCGGTCGGCGCCTTGGCGTTCTGCATCGGGAACGGGTCGGCGAGCATCAGCACCGAGTCGCCGATCTGCAGCTCGGCGTGCGCGACCTTCCCGTCCGGCCCGTTCATCACGCCGCGGTCGGTGGCGCCGAAGGCGCGCTTGTAGAAGTCGATCGCCTCGGTCGCTCCGTCGACGATCAGCGAGGGGGCGAGGGTCTGGTAGCCCTCCGGAATCGGCTGGACAGCCATGATTCCTCCTTCCGGGGGTCGTTGTCCCTTCGCCCCGATCCTAGCCGTCGACCCCGTGCCGTAAACGCTGGAAGCGCCTAGCGTGTGCGCTCGGCGA
Organism: uncultured Actinomycetes bacterium; assembly: GCA_963733845.1. Lineage (GTDB taxonomy): Bacteria > Actinomycetota > Thermoleophilia > Gaiellales > Gaiellaceae > DATFQE01. Next base: position 25,289 of record CAVTEM010000002.1, on the reverse strand, counting down.
GCCACACCGCGAAGCGTCCCGTCGGGGAGGCGAGCCAGGCCGCGAACTGTGGGCCGAACCGGACGATCTCGCGGTCGATCGCCAGGGCGATCAGACGCTCGTCGTCGCACTTGTGTGCCGCCGTCCGCGCCGACTCGACCGAAGCCCCGCACCTGGGGCACGGCTGGAAGCGGGACTGTGGGTATGCGGCGAAGGGGATGCAGCCAACTATCCATCCGGATCGGACGGCGCACATCCCCCGAACGAGGGAAGACCGGCGCGCTCGCGGCCAGGGCGCCTCGCTACGTCACGAGGTCGAGCGCCCCGTCGTCGTCCACGCCCGAGAACACCTGACCGCCGAACTCGACGTCGGCGAACGTGAGCGCCTGCGCGATCCCCAGCTCGTAGACGCCCTGGGAAGCCTGGACGCGCACCGTGAAGGTGTGGCGCGAGCCGTCGCAGATAGGCGTGTACCGACCGGTTCCCATCACGCGACCCGCCTGCGAGACGACGAGCCCGGACTCGCGACCGGTCGTCCCGACCGGGCATGCGACGGTGACGTCCAGGAGCACAGCGGCACCGCCGTCCAGGATTTGCGCGCTCTCCCCGAGCTCGACGAGAACGGTCGGATCCACGGTCACGATCTGCGAGTCGTCGGCGCGGGCGGTCTTCCCGCGCTGGATCACGACAGACGCGGTCACCTGGGCGCTGCCGAGCTGGAACGAGCCGATGCTGGCCGGGACGCTGATCCAGAACGAGCGCACGGACTTGATGCAGGTCAGCGGGAACGACGCCTGCCCGGAGCCGCTCGGCTGCGACACGCGGACGACGGCCTGGACGACGGTCCAGCGCTCCGGGCACGAGGCGAGAACGTTGACGTTGATCGACCGCCCGTCGGGCGCGAGCAGCGCGGCCGAGTGGATGTCGACCGTGGGCGGCTCCTGAAAGCGCGCGCCGGCCGGTGTGGCCGAGAGCGCGGCGAGCAGGGCGACGACCCCGCCGAGAGCCAATGTGCGGGCGAAGACTTTCATGCGGCTACCTCCCCTTCAGCGCGCGGTCTGCGAAAGCACCCGGACCTACCGCGCGCGCTCTACCGCCGGATTGCGGCGACCGATTCGAATCGCTGAATCGCTAATCAGTCAGGCCACGACTACGGGTCGTCGTGGTGGACGGCGCAGAACGCGCCGCGCGCAGCACCGCCGCCCAGGAGCGGCAAATAGCCCGTCGCCGCCACGATCGCACGAGCCTCCAGCGCCGCGTCCTGCTCGATCGCCGCGACGACCAGCTCCCTCGCCGCGGGCGTCGGCGCGGCCGCGAGGAGCTCGGCGTTCCGCCACGCCTTCTCTCGCCACCCCGCGAGCAACTGGAACAGCGCAAAGCCGTCGAGGGTCGTCGGCAGGTCGGTGTCGTCGACGGTCGGGTCGAAGCGGCGCGCGATCTCCGCCAGGATGTCGTCCTGGACGCGGTTGAGGATGATGTTGACCCGGTCGTGGTCGAGCTTCCGGCTGGTGCCGTCCGGGCGGACGATCCCCGCGGCATAGAGGACGAGCGGCAGATCGCGCTGCACGTGCGCGTTGATCCCGAGCAGCAGGTCCCCGATGGCCGAGACTGCGCGTGCCCTCGCAGCGTCGAACGCGACCCGCCACGCCGGCGGGACCTGCTCGATCCGCCCTGCCGCCCACGCGTCGAAGGCCGCGAAGTAGTAGTGCGCGAACAGCGTGTCCTCGTAGTTGACGAACCGCGTGTCGTCGAAGAACGGCCCCTCGACCGTGCGCCGGTACTCCTCCGTGACGCGCAGGTAGGTGAGCGCGAAGATCGCGTTGTGGTCGCACGAGGACGCGAGCGCGTCGAAGCGGCGCGTCATCTCGCGAACCGTCTTGTCGACACATTGGACGCGGCCGGCGCTGCAGTCGTCTGGGCTGGATGGGTCGTACGACAGCGAGAGCCCCGGCAGGAGCGCGCTCCAACCGACGAACGGCGCGTCGTCCGCCGTCGCCGCAACAGGAAACGCGAGCGCGACTGCCAGCGCCGCGAGCACTCCGAGTCGTCTGGGCCGCATATGGGAGTAACGACGCAGGCGGGTGTGTGGTTTCGGTCTGCGCGAAAGTGGCGATAGCTTCTAGGTACGTTCCCCCTCTCCGGAGCCTGCGGCATGTCCCCAGCAGCCAGAACCGACATCCGTGAGCGTGTGGCCGGCTCGGCGTCAGCTGTCGGCTCGCGGCCCTGTGCCGAGGCCGTCGAGCGCGCGATAGCGGAACTCGGCCGCGAGCCCGGGCTCGTGCTGGTCTTCCCGGCCGGGGACGCAGATCCCGACGCCGTCGCAGCCGAGGCGCAGGAGAGCGCAGCCGGCGCCTCTGTCGCGGGCATGACGGGGACGGCAGCCATCGGCTCCAACGGCCTGGTCGACACCGGCTGCTCGGCGATCGCATTCTCGGCGTCCCTGCAAACGGGAGTCGGCAGTTCGGAGAGCGGCGACCCACGCGCCGCCGGGCGCGAGGCGACCGCGAAGGCCCTGGCGTCGATCGACGAAGCTCCGCATGGGATCGTGCTGCTGTTCGTCGACTCGGAGGCCGGCGACCAGGCGGAGATCGTCGCCGGCGCGTACGCGGTCGCCGGCGGAACGATTCCTCTCGCAGGCGGAGCGGCGGGAGGTGAAGCGCGGGCCCGCTTCGCCGACGGCCGCGCGCTGTCGGATGGGGTCGTCGCCGTCGCGATCAGCAGCAACACGCCGATCGGCGTCGGGATCGCGCACGGCTGCGTTCCGCGCGGAGCACCGTCGATCGTGACCCGCTCGGACGGCCCCAACGTCATCCAGCTCGACGGCCGGCCCGCGCAGGAGGTGTATTTCGAGAGGCTAGGGGTCGACGGCGCCGACGTCGGCGACGACGAGTTCCAGGCGCTCGCGATGGTGCACCCGCTCGCCGAGCCGGAGCTCAGCGGCGCTATTCGCCCGCGGTATCTCCGCGCTCGCCGCGGTGACGGGGCACTCGTCTGCGCGACGCGCATCGAGCGCAACGCGGCCGTCGAGATCTGCGAGCAGAGCGCCGCGACGATCGTCGTGAGCGCGCGGGCGGCCGTCGAAGACGCCGTCTCGCAGCTGGCGGGGCCGGCCGACGCCGCGCTCGTCTTCGACTGCGCGGCCCGCAGCGCGTGGTTCGGCAGCGCGCTCGCGGAGCGTGAGCTCGAGGCCCTCACCGCTGCCTTCGGCGATCCCGCCCCGTGCCTCGCAGGGGCGTTTACACGCGGTGAGATCGGCAGGGTGCGTGGGGCGAAGGGGGATCGAAACCACAGTGTTGTCGTCGCTGCCTTCGGCACCCCGGACTGACGGCCGAGGGGAACTGCGGCGCCGCTTCGTGGAGGCGGCGCGGCGCGCGCAGATCGTCACGCTCGTGAACCGCGCCCGGACGGAGGCGGAGCTCGGCGACCTCGTGACGGCCGAGCTGTGCGAGGCGTTCGAGGCGGAGATCGCCTTCGTGCTCGCTCCGGAGGACGGTCGCCGTCCGGGCATCGTCGGGGCCTACGGGCTCCGGCCCGGCGAGGCGGAGCGCCTGCCGGCCCAGGGTGTGCTCGACCGGGGAGGAGAGGTCCCGCAGCTTTCCGCCGGGCCCAACCTGCTGACGGTCGGGGCGAGAGCGCTCGTCCTCGCTCCGTTTTCGGCTGCGACCGTTCGCGGCGTGGTCGGCGTCGCCCGGCTGCACGACGAGCGTTTCGACGAGGCGGAGGCCGCGCTGCTCGAGGCGGTCGCCGCGAGCATCGCGCACGCGCTCGAGCGGCTCCGCCTGGCCGAGGAACGCGACCGGCTCTATCGCCAGGCGCACGAGCAGGCTCAGGCCGCGCGCGTGATCGGGTCGATCGCCGACGGAGTCGTCCTCGTCGACGATGCCGGAATCGTCCAGCTCTGGAACCCGGCCGCGGCGGCGATCACCGGACTGGAGTGCGACGCCGTGGTCGGTCGCCCGCTCCGCGAGGCGATCCCGGGGTGGTCGGCTGTCGCCGACTCGCTCGGCGCCGCGAGCGACCCCGCCTCGTCGAGCGCGCGGGCGACGACCGTGCCGATCGAGGTCGCCGGACGCGAGGTCTGGCTGTCGATCCGAGCGGTTGGCTTCGCCGAAGGAACCGTCTACGCGTTCCACGACCTCACCGAGGAGCGCCGGCTGGAGCAGCTGAAGGCCGACTTCATCGCGACCGTCTCGCACGAGCTCCGTACCCCGCTCGCCGCGGTGCACGGCGCTGCGAAGACGCTCCTCCGCGACGACGTCGACCTCGGCCACGAGGTCTCCCGGCAGCTGCTCGATCTCGTCTCCGAGCAGTCGGATCGGCTGGCGCGGATGGTCGAGGACATCCTGCTTGCGTCAAGGCTCGAGTCCCCGGAGCTCGAGCTGGCGACGGAGCACGTCGACGTCGGCGAGCTCGCCGCGGAGGCGATCGCGGGTGTCAGAGTGCAGGCGGACGAGCGGCTGGCGCTCGAGCTGAACGTGACGCCGTCGCTGTCGCCGGTCGCGGCCGACCGCGACAAGCTGCGGCAGGTACTCGTGAACCTGGTCGCAAACGCCGTCAAGTACTCGCCGGCCGGCGGTCGAATCGAGGTCGAGGCGTGGGACGATGACGAACACGTGCGCATCGTCGTTCGCGACCAGGGCCTCGGGATCGCGCCGTCCGAGCAGGGCCGGATCTTCGAGAAGTTCTATCGCGCCGACGCGAACATGACGCGCGGCGTCAGCGGCAGCGGTCTGGGCCTCTACATCACGCGGGAGCTCGTGCACCGGATGGGAGGATCCATCTCGGTCGAGTCCGAGCCCGGCAAGGGGTCGACCTTCCTCGTGACGCTCCCGGTCGCGGCGGCAGGCTCTCGCGCCGGGCGGGAGGCGTCACCTACCCGACCGGCGGAGCGCTAGAGACGCGCCTCACGATCCCGGCTCGGGATTCCCTTCCGGGCACGGGAGTCAGCAGCAGGAGATGGCTGTCGACGATCGCCTGCGCGACGTCGACCACTTTCCGGCCGTTGTGTTGTGAGTGATCTCGCAGCATCTCGAAGGCCGCGCCCGGCGTCGATCGAGTGCCGAGCCATGAGGATCCCCTTCGCCTGCTCGATCAGCGCCCGCCGGCCGAAGGCCCCCTGGAGGCTTTGATACTCCGCGAACCGCTGCAGGGTGATGTCGATGGCGCTTTGGAGCTCGTCGGGATCCCCGTCGACGATGTAGGCGAAGACGCCGCGCTTCGCCGCTTCGCGAACGTATCCGGGATCCTTCGCGGTCAGCAACGCGATGACGGGGCAGGAGGCTTCGCGGACGATCTCCGCGATCAGATCGAGGGCGTGCTCCGAGCTCAGCCCGAGGCCGACGAGCGCCACGTCGGGCCGTTCCCTTTCGGTCGCCGCGCCGACTTCCCTGACGTAGATCTCGCGGGCGATTACTTCGTGTCCGAGCGCTGTCACGACCTGCGCGAGGAGCTCGAGCCGGTCGCGCCTCTCGTTTGCAATCAGGACGCGGAGATGAAGCTCGCTCTCGTCCATCTCAGAAGGATCAGGATCGTCTGCTGCACCTCGGTGAGCGACACGCGATTGTAACGCAGGTTCCTCGGACGCGAAGACCCGATTTTCGGCCGACCTGCTATCGTCCCGCGGCTGCGCCACAACCTTCGGCGCGGCACACCAAGGCGGATCAAAGCAACCGATTCCGCCGAAGGTCCATCCTCAGCAGACAGGTTGGAGCAGTACTTGCCGACCTCAAGCGCCCGGTCGGCGAAGAAGCTGGGAGGACCGATGGTGGACATCCGAGTCTCGGTCGCAGACGCCGCCGGCGCTCCAGCCCTCATCCGGCGTCTTGCGAAGCTCTTCGACCAGGGGTCCATCCGGTTCGACTGGTCACGCAACGAGGTTCGTGTCGAGTCCGAGTGGGAATCCCGCTCGGTGATGTCCGTCGTCGAGCTCGTCGTTGCCTGGCTCGAGGAGGATGGCGCCGAGTCGGCAACGTTGTCGATCGGCGATCAGTCCCACACGCTGGTCGCGGCGACGCCGTTCGGAGTGACCCGTTGATCCCGCTCGCGTCCGATTGCCGGACGACGCTCGACGTCGTCGAGCGCGTTGCGCTCGCCGGCCGGGGCGGCGTCTCGGCAGAGGATTTTCTCGAGGGCGTGTGCGGCACGGTTGCGGAGGCGTTCGATTTCGACTCCGTTGCGGCCGAGCGGTACGACGTGGAAGCCGAAGAGGTCACGGAGATCGCGTTCGCCGGCGCCGCACCGGCCGATCGTGCGGACCGCCAACCGATCGCGGACCTCCCGACCCTCGTCGAGGCGCGGGACAGCCGCGACCTCGTCCTTGTCCTGGCCGGCGATGTCACCGCCGCGTTCGTCCTCCCCCTGATTGCCGAAGATCGATGCCTCGGCTTTCTCGTCGGGACACGCGAAGCCACGCTCTCACGCGTCGCGACCGACGGCAACGAGCTCACGACCATCGGCATCGTCGCCGCGTCGCTCCTGGAGAGCGCGCTCGCTCACGAGGAGATGCGTCAGCGCGACCTGCTGAAGAGCGAGTTCCTCGCCCTCGCCGTGCACGAGCTGCGGGGCCCCTTGTCGGGCATTTACGGCATCTCGGTCACGCTGGCCGAGCGAGAAGACGGATTGAGCGAATCGGACCGCTCGACTCTTCAGACTGCGCTGGGGGAGCAGGCCTTGCGGATGCGAAACCTGGCCGAACAGGTACTCGATCTCTCCCGCTTCGACTTCGCGGCGATCCACATCCGCCCTGAGCGCGTTCGGCTGCGCCCGAAGATCGAGGAGCTGATCCGTCCGCTCGCCTATGCCCGGCCGAACGGGGTGACGCTGGCAGTTCCGCCGGACCTCGAAGCCGTCGTGGATCCGGCGGCGCTCGATCGCATGCTTTCCAACCTGATCGCGAACGCACTACGGCACGGCGCGCCGCCGGTCACGATCACCGCGAAGCGGCAGGACACGCATCTGCGGCTCGTCGTCGAGGATCGCGGCGACGGCGTTCCGCAAGAGTTCGTCCCACGCCTCTTCGACCGCTTCGCCCGCAGCCGCGAGGCACGTGGACGAGGCGACGGCTCCGGCCTCGGGCTCACGATCGCCCAGGAGTACGCCCGGGCTCACGGAGGAGAGATCGTCTACGAGCCCGCGGCTCCGCACGGCGCTCGATTCGAGGTCGTGATTCCACTCAGAGGCTACGGCGACGAACACCGAGGCTCGCACCGCCCGGAAGGAGACAGCCGGCGGCTAGGCTCCGCCGGCTGTCTCGGCGAGAGCGCCATCGCTGGGGAAGGAAATCGACAGCGCTCGGAGGGAGCCTAGGAGCCTCAGCGGCTCCCGCGCAATTCCTGGCGAGCGGCCCGTCGACCGCGGCGTCATCCTGCGGCTGGACGAGCTGTTTCCGCCGTGATGCCGTCGACGAGCGCGTGCGTCACGGGCGTGTCGAGGCCGTGACGGGCGGCGGCCCGGAGGATCGCGCCGCCGATCGCGTCGACCTCGGTCGGCCTGCCCGCCTCCCGGTCCTTCTGCATCGACGACCGTAGCTCCGACGGCATGCCCTCGATGCGGGCGACGAGCGCGTCGGCGTCGATCGCGACGCTCTCGGCGTTGGCGGTTGCAGCGACCTCGCGGACGCAGCGCTCGAGCCGCTCGCGCCAGGCCGGGTCGGCGACGACCCCGCCGAGCGCCGAACCGCGGAGCGTCGTCGTGAGCGCGATCGGCGCGAGGAACGACAGCTTCCGCCAGAGGACGTCGGCCTCGCTCCGGCCGATCGAGACGTCGAGCCCTGCGTCGTCGAGCTCCCGGCGTAGCGTCTCCGCGGCCGGCCCCGGCGACAGCTGCGCGATGGCGAACCCGCTGAGCTGCCGGACGACGCCCGGCGCGACCCGCTCCGACTCGACCGCGATCGAGGCCGGCAGCACGGTGTCGAAGCGCTCGCGCAGGAGCTCCACGTGCTCGAGCCCGTTCAGCAGCGGCACGACGACGGCGTCGGTGGCCGGCACGCGTTCGAGCGCGCCCGCGAGCTGGGTCGCCTTGGTCGTCACCCAGAGGGCGTCGACGTCGCGGTCGAGCGTCGCCGCGGCCGGCACCTCGGCGTCGAAGTCGCCCAGGAGGGCGCTCTCGACGTGCACGACACCGTCGTAGGCCGCCAGCGACTCCTCGCGCATCAGCAGCAGAACGTCGCGCCCAACGCGCGCGAGCGCGGCGCCGAGAAAGGCGCCGACGCCCCCCGCGCCGAGCACCGCGTGTCGCATCCCGCGAGGCTACTCCACACTTCCCGCATGGACACCGCGAAGATGCGCGAGCGCGTCCGCGAGGCGAGGGTCGGCCGGCTCGCCACGATCCGCGCCGACGGCCGCCCGCACCTCGTCCCGATCTGCTTCGCGCTCGAGGGAGACGTCCTCTACTCGGCGGTCGACGAGAAGCCCAAGCGGTCGAAGCGCCTGCAGCGGCTCGAGAACATCCGCAACCGTCCCGATGTCGCCGTGCTCGTCGACCACTACGACGAGGACTGGGAGCGGCTCTGGTGGGTGCGGCTGGACGGGACGGCTCGCGTCCTCGAGAGCGGCGCCGAGCGCGACCACGCGCTCGCGCTGCTGCGGTCAAAGTACGAGCAGTACCGCCTGGAGCCGCCGACCGGCGCCGTGATCGCCGTTCGCGTCGAGCGCTGGCGCGGTTGGTCGAGCGCCGGGTTGAGGTGGGAGGTGGCGGGGCGGCCCGAGGGTCGCCCCGCCACGGAACGTGTCCCTTACTCCGTGCTCCAGTCCACCCACTCGTCCCCGACGAGCGCCGCCTCGTCGGAGTCGGGCGTCGCCTCCTCCTGCGGCGGCAGCGTCGTCACCGGGTTGAGACCGAGCTTCTCGCGGCAGAAGTTGTAGTTCTCGAGCGTGTACTCCCGCGGCGCCAGGCACTTGCCGAACAGCGATGCGTTGTCCGGTGCCAGCATCAGCGCGTCCGCGGGTGCGATATCGGTCGTGTACAGGCTCCCGTCGGCGAGCGCCTCGACCACCGACATCGCCGCCACGAAGCCGGTCTTGGCGATGTAGCCGTTCGCCTTCTGGCCGACGCCGCGCAGCTCGATCAGCACGGAGGCCGACCCGAGCAGCCCGTAGGCGTTGCGCGAGATCCCCGGCGGCGTCGTCCCCGGGTAGCGGGAGAAGTTCGCATACCCGTACCGCCCGACCTCGGTGAGCAGCGTCGAGACCACCTGCTTCGAGCGGAAGATCACCTCCGCGAACTGCGCCGAGATGCCGAGCTGGGCCGCGGTTGCCGTGGCGTTCGGCCACAGCGTCGAGCCGGTGACCAGGTCGCCGTTCGCGTCGAGCGGCGTGCCCTGGTGATGCAGGTCGATCGCCACCTCCACGACCGCGGGCCCGCCCGCGGCGTCGTAGGCGGCCCGGGCGGCGAGCGCCTCCGGCACCGGGTTGTCCCCCTGTCCGATCCCCACGGGCCCGGTATTCGGATCGTCCCGCGGGTCGCTGAGCAGGTACGAGTGGTACCGGTTGATGTCGTAGCCCTGGTTGCGGGTGTAGAAGGCTGGACAGGGCCCGGTCGGGCAGACATTCGGGTCGACGTTCACGCGCCACGGGCTCCCCGACGGGTTGGCGTCGAAGCCGTCGATGTTGACGCGCGGCATGATCGTGACCGTCAGCTCGTCCCGAACCGAGCGGGCCCAGGCCGAGCCGGCCGTCAGCGCGCGGACGATCTCGACGGCCGAGTTGCTGACCACGTACTCGTCGCCGTGCTGGTTGGCGATGATCATGATCCCGCGCGGCCCGTGCCCAATGGTCACGATCGGGATCGCGCGGCCGCTGCCCTTCGCGCGGAAGGGTGAATACGTCAGCTCCGCGGCCGCCGGCCGCGCGTGGACGATGCTTTCGAGCGTGGCGATCAGCTGGTCGTAGTCGCGGATCGCCTTGAGGGTCTCCTCCTGGTTTGGAACCTCCCAAGGACCGTTGGGCTTGCTCTGCGGATCTCCCGCCGCCGGCGCGACCTGGAGCGCGGCGGCCAGGACCGCGAAGACAAGCGCCGTTCTCAGGCGTCTCCTGCGCATGCGAGTCCTCCTCGATAGCGGTTGCAGGGCGAAACGGCGCTCGGCCCCCCGAGCGAACATTTGCGGGCGGCGCCGCACGAGCCCACGCGCGACGATGAGTCGCCGGGCATCGCGGGCGCGGAGACTACAGGGGAGGAGTCGTGACTTGCGCCGCTAAGCCGGCTGTGTCGAGGCTGGCTCGGTGTCTGTGGCTGGGAGTACTCGGGCACCGGCGACCCTAAGACGTGCTCATGTACGTCGACCGCGGAACGACACTCGACGTAGAACGCGCGAGCCTTCCCGCGATCAGACGGCTGACCGCGCGCGCCGCACGCTGCAAGAGATCGACCTGTCCGGACCCGACGGCGAGCAGGTCCTCCACGAATTCGAGCTTGCGGCGTTGCGGCAGCCCGAAAGGCTCGCGGGAGCGCGAAACCAATCCGACTTGATGCGAGCAGCGACCGAGTTGCTCGTGCTGGCCGTCGAGAAGGTTCAGCGCGATCAGGAGCTCGGCGACGCGTACGCGAGCGAGGCGGAGGAGCGCAGCGCGGAGGAGCGCGAGTTCACGCGCGCGGCGACCCGGGCGGCCGCACGCCGCTGGCGCGATTGAGCCGGCGGCGAGGCTACATCTACGACGGCTTTCTCCGCGACGTTCCCGACGATCCAAAGCCGGTCTGGTCGTGTCCGCGGAACGTCAATCGCGGCATGCAGCCGATCGTCGCCCAGGTCACTACGACCGAGCGTGCTTCGAGCGTCCAGCGCGTGGATCAGCCGCCCGGGTAGGGAATGTCGTCGGCGACCTCGTTCCAGCACTCTGGGCAGATGCCGTGGCTCACCAGTCGCCGGCGCTTCCTCACGTGGAGCAGCAGCCGCCAGATCGCCGGCTCATACCAGCGCGCGCCGATCGCGTACCGCCCGCACCACGCACACCGAATGATCGGACGGCGGCGAGAGCGACCGGAAGTCGCCCGTCCGCCCGACCTCGCGTGTGCCGCCAATGCCGCTCCGTGCCGTCTTTCGAGCATCGTTGCACGCCCTTTGTTGGGCGCGGGTTAAACGCCACGGCCTCCAGTAGCCGTCGAGCCCACAGCCAGGCGCCACCGCATGTGATCGCCTCGCGGCACCTGAACGCCTTGGAGCAAGTCGATCTCGCAGCACGACGACTGCAGCCGAGCTCGCCGGTCACGACGACGTGCTGGGCGTGTTGCGACAGCTCGGCGTTGTCGAGATCGATCTCTAGCGCACGCTCGCCCCTCGTTTCACTCGGCACTCGTGAGCGCGTACCGCACCGCCTCGTCCAGCGTCATCGCCGAGCCCTCCGCGAACTCCGCAGACGTCTCCGGTCTGCGCTCGACGTCGACGAGAGCGCGCGTGTACCGCTGCCGCTCGGAATCGTTGAGCGGCGTGCCGGACGTTCGCTCGAAGCCGACCACGCTCCCCCAGAGCCGCGCCGCCTGACCGACGCGGCCCTCCTGCGCATCGACGGCGGCGAGGCCCGCGAGGCAGTAGGCGATCTGCAGCTCGTCCCTGAGCTGCAGCCCGATCTCGAGGCTCTCGCGGTACAAGCGCGCGGCCTCGCCCGCATCCTGCCGGTCGAGCGCGAGGTCAGCGAACCCGTGCAGCCGCGCGGCCAGGCCCCAGACCGCGAGCCGCAACGGCCGGTCGCGTTCTCCGCCCGACAGCCACTGCAGCGCCGCGCGGAGGTTCTCGTGGTCGCGCTCCAGCTCGTCGAGCGCGCGGGCTGCCTGCGGGCTGCGGACGAGGTCCTCCACCGCGCGGGCCTGCGCGAAGTAGTGGTCCGCGTGCCTGCGGCGCAACTCCTCCAGCTCGCCGCTCTCGTCGAGCCGTTCCTGTGCGTACTCGCCGATCGTCTCGAGCATCAGGTAGCGGTCGCCTTCGCGGTAGAGCAGGCTCTTGTCGATCAGCGCGGCGACGGTGTCGAGGTCGGCCCCCGACACGGCCTCGGCCGCCTCGAGCGTGCAGCCGCCGGCGAAGACGGCGAGGCGTGCGAACGTCCGCTGGTCGCTCGGGCGCGAGCAGGTCGTAGCTCCAGGCGATGGTCGCGCGCAGCGTCCGCTGTCGCTCGGGCGCGTCGCGCGGCCCGCCGGTCAGGAGCGGCAGCCGTCGGTCGAGCCGTCTGAGCAGCTCGTCAGCCGAGAGGACCTTGACGCGCGCGGCCGCGAGCTCGAGCGCGAGCGGCAGGCCGTCGAGCCGCCTGCAGATCTCGACGACTGCGTCGTCCTCGGCGAAGTCGGGCTTAACCGCCGGTCGCCCGCTCCATGAAGAGCGTCACCGCCTCGCCGCTCGGGCAGCGGCGGAGACCTGATACTCGCGCTCGCCGGCGATATGGAGCGGCTCGCGGCTGGTCACGAGCAGCTTCAGCAGCGGGCGCTGCTCGAGCAGGTCGGCGACCCTGGGCGCCGCCGTCGAGCACCTGCTCGAAGTTGTCGACCACGCAGCAGCGTCTCCACGTCGCCCGAGGGCAGCGCCCGCGAGATCACCGGCGAGACCAGCTCCGGGTCGCGGATCGGCCTGGAGCGGCACCCACGCGACGCGGTCGGGGAAGTCGTCGGCCGCCTCGGCCGCGAGCTGAAGCGCGAGCCGGGTCTTCCCGGAGCCGCCGGGCCCGGTGAGCGTGATCACGCGATGCGCGCGTAGGAGCCGGCCGGCCTCCCGGAGCTCCCTTTCTCGTCCCACCAGCGGCGTCGGCTGGACGGGGAGGTTCGTCGCGTCGAGGCTCCGCAGCGGCGGAAACTCCGCGTGGCCGAGCTGGTAGAGACGCACGGGCTCCCCGAGATCCTTGAGCCGGTGCCGGCCGACGTCGCGGACGTCCGCCGACGCTCCGAGCAGCTCGCGCGTCGACTGCGAGAGCAGGACCTGCCCGCCGTTCCCCGCCGCGGCGATCCGCGCCGCCCGGTGCACGTCGATGCCCGTGTACTGCCCCGCGAGGACAGTCGGCTCGCCCGTGTGCAGACCCATCCGCACGCTCGGGCCCTCGCCGGCCAGGGCGTCCTGCGCCGCACTCGCCGCCGCGACCGCCTGCCGAGCGCTTCCGAAGACGGCGTAGTACCCGTCGCCCTCAGTGCCGACCTCGACGCCGTCGCGCGCGGAGACCGCCTCGCGCATCAGCCCGCGGTAGCGCGCCAGCACCTCCCCGTACCGCTCGGCCCCGAGCCGCTGTACCAGGGCCGTCGACTGCTCGATGTCGGCGAACAGCAGCGTGATCGTGCCCGAGGGAAGCTCACGCATGGCCGACAGCCATGATCATCGATTCCCGTCGGCGATGCCGGCTCCTGGCGACTACCCAGTCATAGCCCTCACCAGCTGACGGGCTTCTCCGGCCGGTAGAGCCAGACGTCGAAGAAGTGTGTCCAGGTCCTGCCCCGTCACCTGCTCGGCGAGCGCGATGAACTGCGGAGTCGAGACGTTGCCGTAGCGGTGCTGGTCCGCCCAGGCGCGCATGATCGCGAAGAACTCCAAGTCGCCCACTTTTTGCCTGAGCGCCTGGAGCGTCATTCCGCCGCGGTAGTAGATCGTCCCGTTGAACAGGAAGACGGGCGAGCCGGGCACCGCGGGCGGCGGTGTCCAGAACGCGGTGTCCTGTGCGGGCGTGTTGTAGAGGTTGTCGAAGTACTTCTGCGCCGTCTTGTTTCCGGAGTACTCGCTCCAGATCCACTCCGACCAGGTAGCGAACCCCTCGTGCAACCAGATGTCCGGCCACTGGGTGAGCGTGACCGAGTCGCCGAACCACATGTGGGAGAGCTCGTGCGCGAGCGTCAGCTCGCTGGGCATCCGGTCGTACATCGGCTTCGTCTGCGTCTCGAGCGAGTAACCGACGACCTTGGCGTCGTCGACGACGCTGCCGACCGCGTTGAACGGGTACGCCCCGTAGATCGACACGTAGAAGCGGACGATCTCCGGCAGCTTGCGCAGGACGTTGCCCGTCGGGAGCGTCGGGTCGACCGCCACGTACGAGGGAATGCCGTCGACGCTCGAGATCTCGAGGTCGAAGCGGCCGAGGGTTGCCGTCGAGAGGTACGGCGCCATCGGGTCGGTCTCGCTCCAGACCCAGGTCGTCTTGCCGTTGGCGGTCGCGTTCGAGCGCAGGACGCCGTTGGCCATCACCGTCAGCCCGGCCGGCACGGTGACGCTGAAGTCGTAGGTCGCCTTGTCGCGCGGGTTGTCGTTGACGGGGTACCACGCGGGCGAGCCCTGCGGCTCGTTGACGACGAAGGCGCCGTCGTCCGTTGGTACCCAGCCCTCGATCGACCCGTCCGGGTCGGTGACCACGGCGGGCGTACCGGCGTAGTCGATGGTGACCGTGAACGTTCGGCCCGATCGGATGCCCGTCGTCGGCGTGATCACCAGCTCGTGCACGCCGTCGCGCGTGAACGAGGCGGCCGTGCCGTTGACGAGCAGCCTCGAGATGTCGAAGCCGCGCAGATCGAGGTTGAAGCTCGACAGGTTCTGGGTCGCTGTCGCCGTGATCACGGCCGTACCGGCGAGCTGGTTGCCGCTCGGCGTGTAGTCGAGCGTGAGGTCGTAGTGCGAGACGTCGTAGCCGCCGTTGCCGGCGTTGGGGAAGAAGGGGTCGCCGAGGCCGGACGCCCCGGGAGTGAAGTCGACGGCGTGGGCCGCGCCGGTCATGAGCAGGAAGGCCGCGCCTGCGAGCAACAGGGCGCGCCAGGATCGCTTCAACATGTTCGCCACCCCCGGCGATCGCTTTGAGAGTCGCCGAGGGGTCTACCCGATCGACCGGGGTTCAAGCGGGATGATGCACTGCTAGGAGACCCAGCTGGAGATCACCGGCAAGAACGCGGTCGTCACCGGCGGCGGCGCCGGCATCGGCCGCGCCGTCGCCGTCCGCCTTGCCCGTGAAGGTGCGAACGTCGTCGTCGCGGATGTCGACGAGGAGGCCGGACGGCGCACGGCCGAGGAGGTGGGCGGAGCGTTCGTCGCCGCCGACGTCACCGTCGAGGCAGATGTCGAGGCACTTGTTGCCGACGTCGACATCCTCGTCAACAACGCCGGCGGCTACGACGACCCGGTGTTTCCCGACGCTCCGCTCGAGCACTGGAGCGGCGCGCTCGATCTCAATCTGCGCGCGGCGATGCTCGGCATCCACTTCGCGCTCAGGACGATGGACCGGCGTGGAGGCGGGGCGATCGTCAACGTTGCCTCCGTGGCGGGTCTCGGCTTCGCTCCGCACCCGAGCCCGGAGTACGCGGCCACGAAGGCCGGTCTCATGCGGCTGACCGCCTGTCTCGCGCCCCTCGCCGAGCGCGGCGTCCGCGTCAACTGCGTCTGCCCGTACACGGTGGGAACCGAAGCCGTGCGCCGCACAATTGCCGAGTCGGTCGCCCACGGGCGGGAGCTCCCGCCGCCGCTGCAGGCGACCCTGCTCGAGCCGGTGGAAGTCGCCGACGCCGTCGTGCGGCTCGTCCAGGACGACTCGCTCGCCGGGCGGGTGCTCGTCCTCTACGGCGGCGAGCCACCGCGGCTGATCCCGGCCGAAGGCTGACGCGGTAGCTGGGATCCGTCGAAGAGCACGATCGCACTCGGCGCCGCCGCACGAGTCGCGTCGTAGGATCGGCTCGCAGGTGATCTTCCAGCCCGAGCTCGAGTCGATGCCAGTCGAGGAGCGGTCGGCGCTGCAGCGGACGCGCCTCCGTGAGCTGCTCGGGCGGCTGCTCGGCTCGGGGTCGCCGTTCTGGAGCAAGCAGCTGGCCGGCGTCCGCGACGACGCCGAGCTCGCCGAGTTGCCGTTCACGACGAAGGACGACCTGCTCGGGCAGTACCCCTTCGGGTCGCTCGCCGTGCCCCTCGAGCAGACGGTGCGCGTGCACGCGTCCTCGGGGACGCGGCACAAGCCGACGATCGTGGCGTACACCCCGCGCGACATCGAGATCTTCGCCGAGGTCAACGCGCGCGCGATCGCCTGCGCGGGCGGGACGCCCGAGGACGTCCTGCACAACGCGTACGGCTACGGCCTGTTCACGGGCGGGCTCGGTCTCCACTACGGCGGCGAGCGGCTCGGGGCCACCGTCGTCCCGGCCTCGGGCGGCAACAGCGCCCTGCAGGTGCAGCTCCTGGCCGACCTCGGCGCGCGCGGGCTCTGTTGCACGCCGTCGTTCTGCCTGCTGCTCGCCGAGCGCGCGCTCGCCGACGGGCTGCTGGGCCACATCCGGCTGCGCTACGGCGTGCTTGGCGCCGAGCCCTGGTCGGAGGCGCTGCGCGTGAAGCTCGAGGCGGCGTGGGGAGGGGGCTTCGACGCCTGCGACATCTACGGCCTGTCCGAGGTGATCGGCCCGGGCGTCGCCGCGGAGTGCCGCGAGGCGAAGGGCGGGCTCCACGTCTTCGACGACCACTTCCTGCCCGAGGTCGTCGATCCCGAGACCGGCGAGCCGACCGACGGCCTCGGCGAGCTCGTGCTGACGACGCTGACGAAGGAGGCGCTGCCGGTGCTCCGCTACCGCACCGGCGACGTGACGCGGTTCGTGGACGGGGAGTGTCCGTGCGGCCGCACGCACCGGCGGATCGCGCGCTTCAGCGGCCGCGTGGACGACATGCTCGTGATCCGCGGCGTGAACGTGTTCCCGAGCGCGGTCGAGGCGGCGCTGCTCGACGACCCGGCGCTCGGCGGCCAGTACGCGATCGTGGTCGACCGCCGCGAGGCGCTCACCCAGCTGGAGGTGCACGCGGAGCTCGTCGAGCACGGCCTCGACGGGGAGGCCGTCGCCGTCCGGCTGCGGGAGCGGCTCGAGGTGCGCCTGCACGTTCGGGCCGAGGTCGTCGTGGGCGCGCCGGGCTCGATCCCGCGCCAGGAGCTCGGAAAGGCGAAGCGCGTGTTCGAGCGGACGAGCGAGCGCGACGAGCTCGCGCAGTCCCGGAAGGCCTGATCAGTCGTCGCGCCCGGCGCGGGCGAGCGCGGCGCCGAGGAAGGCGCCGACGCCGCCCGCTCCGAGCACGGCGTGATCCGCTCAGCGCGAGATCACGCCGTCGACCCAGAAGCCCGAGTAGCCCGGGATGGCCGTGATCGTCAACGTGTGCGGACCGGGGAGGAGGTCGCTGCGCTCGAACGGCTTCCGCTCGGAACTGACCGAGACCGCATACGTCGGGCCGCCGTCGAGGCTCACCTGCACGAAGGTGGCAGTCGCCGGCACGGAGAGCCAGGCGACGTACGTGCCGGTGAACTTGTACGTGAACGTCGCTCCCGGGCCGAGGGCCCGATGCGCCGTCTTCATGAACACCGTGTGGGTCGAGTCGAGGTAGGCCTCCCAACGGCCGTCGCCCCCGTAGGCCCCGGCGAGCAGCGGGTTGGCGTCGTCGATCGGCATCGTGAAGAGCCGCGTCGTCGAGCGCCGGTTCCCCTTCTTGTCGACAGCGGTGAGCCGGTACTCGTAGCTCGTGCCCTGGACTCCCGTCTGCGGGACGTCGGCCGGCGCGCGGATCCGCCTTGGGCAATCGTCGTCCAGGTCGCCTGGCCGAGGGTGCGCGACTCGAGCGTCCAGCTGCGCAGGCCCGAGAAGCCGGGGTCGCGGGAGCTGAGGCGGACGTTGAACGTGGTCGAGAGCAAGGCTCGATGTAGGGGTCGGGCATGCGGATGTCGACCATCGGCGCCGTGAAGTCGAACAGCGCGGGCCCGCCGTTGGGCACGGCGTCCATGCAGCCCTTCTTGCACAGGCCGCGGTCCTTGTACTCCGTCAGCAGGATCCAGCGGTAGCCGCCGTTCAGGTCGAGGGCGCGGCCCGGGATCGTCACGGCGATCGTGCGGGAGTTGGGCCTGCGGACCCGCGCGAGCGCGAGGAGCCGGCCCTTGGTGTCGAGGACGGCCCCGCGGAGGGCGCCGTCTGCCCAGAGCACGACCCCGATGCGGTCGGCCTTCTTGTTCCCGTCGGTGTCGAACGCGAAGGCGAGCAGGTTGTTCCCCTTCAGCAAGCGCGACTCGACGGGGGAGCGGAACCGGATGGTGTGCGTGAGCGACCGGTCGGCCGCCCGCGAGTAACTGACAGAGGCGACGTCGAGCTTGCCCTTCGCGTCGCGCCCGTCCGTGATGCTGCCACTAGCCGCCGAGGCCGGATCCGCCGACGCGAGAAGCGCGCCGACCAACGCCAGGCCGATGGCGAGGGCTCGTATGTGCGGTCTGATGCTAGGCATGTCGCCGAACGTACGACGCTGCTCGGCGCGCTACTAGACGGCAGACCGGAAGCTTTCGAGAAGCCTTACGCCCGGCTCACGATCCTGACCGGCCGCTTACACGCGCCGGCCCGGGCTCCTGCTCCCGCTGATGTGAGCCGACGGTGCCGCGGCGTGAGCCACGGCGGCCGGCGGTGAGATCGCGGCGCCGAGCGAGTCCGCGGGGCCGGCGCCTCTGGTCGCACGCGGCGCCGAGCGGCCCGATGCAGGTCTTCCAGACCGACTAGGGCCTCTCCCATTCGAACCTGACCTCCCGCCTCTCGACGGCGGCGTCATCCCGCGGCTGGACGAGCTGTCTCCGCCGCCGTAGTCGGATCGCGTCGCTCTCGGGCGGGCGATTGCCGCACCGAGCCTCGGCATCGGCTCGGCGGGCCACTACCACTTCTTCCAGCTACGCGGGCCGAGAGCCTCAGAGCTCCGCGGTCTGCTGTGCATTCGCAAGCGCGAGAAGCACGCGGTCGAGGATTCGGGATTCGCTCAAGTTCTTCGCCAAGACGCCGATGATCAGGGGCCAGACGTCACCGATTGAGCGCTGCACGGTGTCGCTCGGAACGTGACCGAGAGCTGTCTCGTCGGCAGCCTGAGGCGCGACACGAGGTGCAGGCGGCGTCGGTAAGCGTCCTGCGCCGTCGTCACGACACCGGCGGCCAGAGCACGAAGCTGCGGACGAATACCGTCCGGCAATACCACTCGCATCTTCGCCACGTTGATCTGGAATAGATGCTCCGCTTGGGCTGGGACGTCGACTGCTATGCGCGCCAGCTTGCTGTGTTTATCCATGGTACGAAGTCAGTTTCACCGCCGCTCTGGATCAAACGATCGCTGCGATAGATGTAGAAACCTTGCTGTCGGTTCCACTTCTTGGACCGGCCGCGCGAGCATGCTCCTCGACGCTGGTGAACTGAATCTGACTCGGAAGCACGTATGAGCGGACTCGCACAACGTGTGTTGCGGTGCCGTCTTCGATTAAGCTCTTGCTCGGTGAGCTGACGCGTCGCAGGTTCCCGACAGGCAAAGGGATCCCATGGCTTGAGCGGATCGCCGTTGAAGACGATCGTGAGTTTCCGACGATCGCTCGTCTCTCCCGAAAGGAACCGGTGGAAGACCATCGCAAGGTGCTCGGCGATGGCACCGCTCATCGCCTCGAGACCGCGCTCGGCATGTGCGCCATCTGGCTGTGCGTAGCCCGAGGATGCGGTCGAGCTTCTCCCACAGAACCACCGTCCCCACCGTCTGCCGGATCGGCTCGAGAAGATAGCGAGGGGATTCGGATGGCAGTGGGCAGGCAATTTCCCAGGAGTCCCGTCGATCGACATCGTCAAGGTCCCATCGTCGGATCTGTATGCGTCCTTTCGCCGATGTTCGCGTCGCGACGCTGAGGCGACGGCACTGACTCAGCGAGGCGGTCTTCAAGCCGAGACCGAACTTGCCGAGATCGCGGCCGCTGTAGCTACGCCGGCTTCCGTAGCGCATCGCCTCGTCGAGCGCTCGACCGGTCATCCCACGGCCATCGTCAGCGACACGGATGACGCGCCTGACCCTTATTACACATGCTGATTCGTACCGTCTGGCGCCAGCGTCAACGCTGTTATCGACAAGGTCCGCGACCGCGCTCGGCGTGTCGTATCCGATGTCTCGCAGGGACGTCATCAACCGCGCGGCCGAAGGGATGAGCGTCGCGCTACGCGGCATTCACGCGATCCTCTGTCCTGGCGTCCGCTGTCCTGATGCTTGCCCACGTTGAGCGGCGCACCCGTCCCTGCAAGGCGTCCTCGACGAGTACATGCTCTTGCTCCTCGAACAGCCGAGGAACCAGGGACAGTCCCCCACGCCCTACCTGAACGCATAGGCCGATCAGTCCGCAGAACCGCGGAACTCAGAGCGCTCCGGGTCGAGGTCGATGTGCTCAACCCCGCCACCAAGCGGCGAGCCGGCCAGCCCTTCATGCGGAAGAGGTTGTCATCTCGATTCGCAGCCGCCTTTGGCGCGACCATGACCGAGGAAGCAGCGGGAAACACCCGGAGGTTGTCCGGCGAACATTCAACAGCCCCTTCTGGCCGTGGGTGCTTGTAACCACGTCAGTCGGCCAAGAAGGTCTGGACTTCCACCGCTACTGCCACTCGGTCGTCCACTGGAACATCCCAGCCACACCGGTCGAACTCGAGCAACGAGAAGGCCGCGTGCAGCGATACAAGAGCCACGCGGTACGACGCAACCTGGCCGCGAAGCACGGCACTGGCTGTAAGAGAGCAACCCGTGGACGCAGCTCCTCCGTCTTGGCGAAGCCGAACACCCGAGTTCGGACATAAGCGACTTCGTGCCCGAATGGGTCTTTCCAGGTCCATTCGACATCGAACGCCACGTCCCAACCCCGCCCTACAGCCGCGACAGTGTTCGCTTCAGCAAGTCAGACGAGCGCGCGTCTACTACCGAATGGTGCTCGGCAGCCCGACCCCGACGAACTCGTCTCCGTCCTCATGGAGAACATGCCCGAGACGATGGCTCGAAGCCTCGTCGAAGAGCTACGCCTTGACCTACGCCCGCGGCGTACGCTGCTTGCAGAGGGCGAGGAACCCGCTAGCCGGCAAGTGCTCGACCGGATACAGATGGGTCATGGTCCGGTTATTGGCGAACGTGGACGAAGCGGTCGCGCAGCAGCCGCCGCCTAGGCGCCTGCGCGAGCGCGGTCAGCGTGTCGATCTGAGCGGCAATCAGACGGCCGCGGCGAACAGCGCCGAAGCACTCGTCTCCGCCGACCGCGAGTTCGGCGCCATCCGGTCATTGCGCTTCATCGAGCTCGGCTCGCCGGCGCTCGACCGGATGCTCGCGCGGTAAGAATCGAGGCCGGCCGCGATACTCCTTTGGGTGCAACTTCGCGATGGTCGCCTGACGTTCTCGCCCTCCGATCTGACGGCGTTTCTCGCCTGCCCTCATCTGACCTGGCTGCAGGTCGCTGTCGCGCTCGGCGAGCTGGCGAAGCCGTTTCGGCACAACCCGCACGCCGACCTCATTCGGAGAAAGGGCGACGAGCATGAGGCTGCCTACCTCGCGTCGCTCGGCGATGGCGTTGTGACGATCGGCAAGCCGTGGGAGATCGGCTGGGACGTTGCTGCCCGCGCGACCGAAGCAGCCATACGCGACGGCGCGCCCGTCATCTACCAGGCCGCGCTCGTCGCACGACAGCTGGAGGGGGCTCGCGGATTTCGTCATCCGTCGGCCCGATGGCGGCTATGAGGCCGTCGACACCAAGCTCGCACGCCACGCGAAGCCTGAGCACGTGCTCCAGCTCTGCTTCTACACCGAACAGATCGCTCGCATTCAGGGCTCAATGCCGAAGGCCATGCACGTCGTCGCCGGCACCGGCGAGCAGGAGACGTTCCGGCCCGAGGATTTCCTCGCCTACTACCGGCGGCTGCGGAACCGCTTCGTCCACGTCGCGAACAATCCGGCCGAGACCTACCCATTCCCGGTCGCGCACTGCGGGCTGTGCGAGTTCCTCTTCCACTGCAAGCAGCGATGGGAGCAGGACGATCACCTCACGCTGGTCGCCGGCGTCTCGCGCTTTCACACCGAGCGGCTGACCGCTGCACAGATCGGGACCCTGACGGCGCTCGGCGAGGCGGCTCGGGGCACGCGGGTCAGGAAGATGCGGCCGACGACCTTCGACAAGATCCGCCACCAGGCCGAGCTCCAGCTCCACCGCCGGCGCACGGGCGAGCACCGCGTCGAGGACCTCCCGGAGGAGCCCGACCGCGGCTACGCGCTCCTGCCGGAGCCGAACCCGGGCGACATCTGGCTCGACCTCGAGGGGCACCCCTGGTACGAGCCGGCGCGCGGGCTCGAGTACCTGTTCGGCTGGGTCTACCTCGACGAGGCCGGCGAGCCGCAGTACGACGCGCTCTGGGCGCGCGACCGCGACGAGGAGCGCGCCTCGTTCGAGCGCCTGCTCGACCTGATCGTCGAGCGGCGCGCGCGCCACCCGGGCATGCACGTCTACCACTACGCGGCCTACGAGGCGACCGCGCTCAAGCGCCTGATGGGCGAGCACGGCACGCGCGAGGACGAGCTCGACGACCTGCTCCGCGGCGAGGTGCTCGTCGACCTCTACCGCGTCGTCCGTCAGGCGCTGCGGGCTTCGGTGCCGAGCTACTCGATCAAGGAGGTCGAGGCGCTGTACGAGTTCGAGCGCACCGCAGACGTGTCCGGCGGGAGCGAGTCCGTCGTCGCCTTCGAGACCTGGCTCGAGACTGGCGACGACTCGGTGCTCGAGGGCGTCCGCGACTACAACGAGGAGGACTGCCGCTCGCTCTACGAGCTGCACCTGTGGCTGCTCCGGCGGCGGCCGCCCGGGTTGGCGTGGCGCCTCCCGCCCGAGAAGCGGCCTGTCAGCGAGGAGGCGGCCGAGGCGCTCGGCGAGCGCGAGGAGGTGCGCGACCGGCTGTTCGCAGCCGGGGACGAGCTGCTCGCACACCTGCTCGAGTACCACCGGCGGGAGTCGCGGCCGCAGTGGTGGGAGTACTTCAACAACCTCTCGCTCGACGAGGAGGAGCTGTTCGAGAGCGGCACCACGATCGCCGGGCTCGAGCTCGAGGGCGAGCCCGTGGTCGTCAAACAGTCGCTCGAGTACACGTTCCGCTTCCCGGCGCAGGAGCACAAGATCGGCAGCAAGGCGGTCGATCCCGCCACCGAGACCCCGTACTCCGTGCGCGTGGACGACGAGCTCGGCACGGTCACCCTTCGGCGCAGCGCAAAAAGGCACGAGGAGCCGCTTCCGAGCGCGCTGATCCCGCCGAAGCCGCTCCAGACGACGGAGCAGCGTAATGCGGTTCTCCGCTTCGCCAAGGGGCGCGAGCGCTGGCCCGCGCTGGTCGAGGTTCTCGAACGGCGGCCGCCGGGGGCCGGCTGGACGCGACGCCGGTCGAGGCCGCGCTCAGCCTCGACGGCAGCTACCTGTTCGTGCAGGGGCCGCCGGGCTCCGGCAAGACGTACAACGGCGCACGCATGGCCGTCGCGCTGATGCAGGCCGGCCGCAGGTCGGCGTGACGGCGCTCAGCCACAAGGCGATCCACAAGTTCCTCGAGGATGTCGAGGCGGTCGGCGTCCCGTTCAAGGGGCGCAAGAAGTCGGGCAGCGATCCCGAGACGAGTTCGAGGGCCGGTGGGTCGACAGCACGGACGACAACGCGGACATGCTCGACCCCGAGTTGCAGCTGCTCGCGGGGACGTCCTTCCTGTTCTCGCGGGAGGAGCTCGACGGCGCCGTGGACACGTTCTTCATCGACGAGGGCGGGCAGTTCGCGCTTGCCGACGCGCTTGCGGTCGGGACGGCGGCGCGCAACCTCGTCCTGCTCGGTGACCCCAACCAGCTGGCACAGGTCTCACAGGGTGCGCACCCCCCCGGGGCGAGCGCGTCCGTCCTCTCGCACCTGCTCGGCGAGGACGAGACGGTGCGGCCGGAGATGGGCCTCTTCCTCGAGCACACCTGGCGCATGAGGCCGGAGGTGAACGGCTACATCTCCGAGACGTTCTACGAGGGCCGGCTCGAGCCGGCGGAGGTCTGCCTCGCGCGGTCGATCGAGGACGGAAACGGAATCCGCTTCCTGCCGGTCGAGCACTCGGGTCAGCGGCAGCAGGCGCCAGAGGAGGCTGCGGCGGTGCGCGACGAGATTGCGAGGCTGCTCGACACGCCGTACACCGACGAGCACGGAGCCCGCACGCTCGCGCCGGAAGACTTCGTCGTGGTCGCGCCCTACAACGCGCACGTCCGCTGCTTGCGCCAGCACATCCCCGACCAGCGGATCAAGATCGGCACAGTCGACAAGTTCCAGGGTCAGCAGGCTCCGGTCGTCTTCTACTCGATGGCGAGCTCGAGTGCGGACGACGTCCCGCGCGGGCTGGACTTTCTCTTCTCGCGCAACCGCCTGAACGTGGCGATCTCACGGGCGAAGTGCCTGGCGTACCTGGTAGCGAGCCCGCGGTTGCTCGACGCCAACTGCCGCACCGTGGAGCAGATGCGGCTCGCGAACGCGCTGTGCGCGCTGGTCGAGCGAGGAACTCATCACTCGAACGAGGGATAGTCCCGACTGGGAAGTGCGACAAGCATGTACCCGATGGGAACACCGGACATCTCGGCCGACCTCCTCCGCCGGATTCATGAAACGAACCGGCGCAAGGGCGACTCAGTCGAACAGCTCGTGGGCCTCGCCATACGTTCGGCGATCGGGCCGCGAGTTGACGACCGAGCCTGGGCGCTTACTGAGCTAGGCGCTCTGCTGCGCGCGATGAACCGACGACAGGAGGCCTTGAAGGCGCTGGACGCCGTGATGTCGATGGACGCAGCACACCACGTCCGAATCGCAGCTCACACCTGCGCGGTGGCAGTTCACTGCGATGCCGAGGACTATGAGACCGCCCGCAAGGTCGGCGAGTCCGCGAGGAGACGCTGGAGGTCAGACGCGCAGCTCCTTCGTTCTCTCGGTCGTGCGTACATCGGGCTTTACACCGAGACGGGCTGGGTTCTCATGCAAGAAGAGGGCGAGCGCTGCTTCCGTCAGGCCGAAGCCCTTGCACCCACCGCCTGACCCGCCGTCGGAACGGCATGACGGGCTACGGAAGGAATCGCCGGCAGGCGACCTGCCGCCGTTGTGGACATCCAACCATGGCGCACATGAATGGTCGGTGCCATTGCGGTTGCACTGGCGCGACTTCGATCACGCCAACGAGGAACAGGGTGGGCAGAAGACCGGTAGGCGTCCGGCTACGCCTTCTGACACACGGGTCGCCCCGCGCGACGAATCCTTCCTCGACTTCTGCCTTCAGAACCTCACCAAAGGACAAGCTGGTCATCTGGCCGGCGCAATTCGTGAACGACATTTGATCGAGGTTGGGGATGGCCTCGATCACTGGGACACACTCGAGGCCGTCCTCGAGAAGACACCTCCTTGGGACCACCGGCTGTACTTCGACGAGCTCCTCCTCCGACGCAGTCGTGGCGTCGCGTTGATCCAACGTCGCAGAGACGGATGCTTGTGTGGGTGCTAACTGAGCGTCGCGGCGCGTCCTCGGACGCGCTCAGGTCAAATTCGGATTAAGGCTTCGCG
>CAVTEM010000001.1:0-183199 GCA_963733845.1 uncultured Actinomycetes bacterium | reverse complement strand
TTCCATCCCGCCCATCGCGCCGCCGAGGCGCGTCTCGGCGAGGCTCTGCGCGGAGCGGATCGCCTCGTTCACGGCCGCGACGACCATGTCCGCGAGCAGCTCGGGGTCATCGGGATCGATCGCCTCGGGCGAGATCCGCACCTCGGTGATCTCCAGGCCGCCGGTGGCCTTGACGGTGACCATCCCACCGCCCGCCGACGCCTCGACCGTCTCCTTGGCGAGCTCCTCCTGAGCCTTCGCCATCTCGGCCTGCATCTGCTGGACCTGCTGGAGCATCTTGCTTACGTCCATGCCTTTCATGGGCTCTCCTCGCTGAGCTCGCGGGCGTCGAAGGTCTTCTTCATCAGGGCCATGATTTCGTCCTCGCCGGCCGGGGTCTCGTCGTCGATGTGCTCTTCGCCGTTCTCGCCCAGCGCAAACGCGAGCGCGAAGCGGCGGCCGGTGACCTCGTAGAGCGCCTCGGCGAGCAGCGTCGCGTTCTTCGGCTCCTCGGCGAGCTTGCGGTGGAAGTCGGCTGCGGCGGGGAACTCGACCGTGAGCGTGTCCCCGGCGATCCCGCTCGGATGGGCCTCCCGCAGCAGCGAGGCGGTCGGGATCCCGCCCTTCTGCTCGACCGCGGGCAGGACCGTGCGCTGCCACGCGTCCTGCAGCTGCTCGAGCTCGACCGGCGGCGCCTCCGCGGGAGCGGCCGGTTCCTCGGCAATGGCGGCCGCGGGCTCGTCGGCGGCAGCGACGGGTTCGGCCACCGGGGCCGGCGCCGGCGCGTGCGTCCGGCTCTCGAGCTGCTCGACCCGGAAGGCGAGCGATTCGCGCTCGAGGTCGGCGGCCGGGCGTGTCACCTTCACGATCGCCAGCTCGAGCGGCAAGCGCGGGTCGCCGCCCTGGCGCATGTCGTCCACCGCGACGGCGAGCAGGTCGCACAGCCGCAGGACGGCGGCCTCGCCGAGCTGGTTCGCCTGCTCGCGCAGGCGCTCGCGCGTCTCCTCGGTCACGGGCAGCGAGTCCGGCACCTCGCCCAGGTGCTGCACCAGCATCAGGTGGCGGAGGTGCTCGAGCAGGTCGGTGACGAGCCGCCCGAGATCCTGTCCTTGCTCCGCGAGCTCCTCGACCAGCGCGAGCGCCCCGGCCGTGTCGCGGTCGACCAGGAGGTCGCAGAGGCGGAAGAGCGCCTCCTCCTCGACCGCTCCGAGCAGCTGGAGGACGGCCTGGACGCTGACCTTGCCTTCGGTAGCCGCGGAGAGCTGGTCGAGCGTGGAGACCGCGTCGCGGTAGCTCCCGCGCGCGCCGCGCGCGATCAGGGAGAGCGCTGCGTCGGGCGCCTCGATCCCCTCGCCGTCGGCGACCCGGCGCAGCACGCGCACGAGGTCGGGCAGGCGCGGCCTGGAGAGCACGAACGTCTGGCAGCGCGAGCGGACGGTCGGAAGCATCTTCCCGAGCTCGGTCGTGCAGAAGACGAAGACGAGGTGCGGCGGCGGCTCCTCGATCAGCTTCAGCAACGCGTTGAAGGCGGCGTCGGTCAGCTGGTGCGCCTCGTCGAGGATGTAGACCTTGTGCCGGCCCTCGACCGGCTGCAGCACGACGCGCTCGCGGATCTCGCGGATGTCGTCGATTCCGCGCTGGGAGGCGGCGTCCATCTCCACCACGTCCAGCGACGTGCCGTTCGCGATCGCCACGCACGCGTGACAGGTCTTGTCCGGCGTGGCGGTGGGGCCGTGCTGGCAGTTGAGCGCCTTCGCGAGGATCCGAGCGAGCGAGGTCTTCCCGGTGCCGCGCGGGCCGGCGAAGAGATACGCCTGCCGAACCTGGCCCGCCTCGACCGCGTTCCGCAGCGTCCGCACCACGGCCTCCTGGCCCACGACCTCGTCGAAGTCCTGCGGGCGGTACTTCCGGTAGAGCGCGGTCACCGGATCGATTCTACGGAGAGAAGATTGCCCGGTCGCGCACCCTCCTTCGAGGCCGTGTCCCAGCCGGTGCCTCCAGACGCTCGCTCGAGCCAGGTTGCCCCGCGGCACCTGGGAGAAGACTGCTTAGCGCTGCTTCCTCCCGGACCTGACGCGGTTCGCAGGCTCCCAGTGCGCGGAACCTGGCCGTCAACGCTCACGTCCGAAGCCCGTGTCTCGGACGCCGCCCCCTCGAGAGGGGATTCAGCCCCGCTAAAGCGGATTGC
Source organism: uncultured Actinomycetes bacterium (assembly GCA_963733845.1). GTDB lineage: Bacteria > Actinomycetota > Thermoleophilia > Gaiellales > Gaiellaceae > DATFQE01. The sequence goes on along the minus strand of CAVTEM010000001.1, from coordinate 181,032 downwards.
GGGTTCAGGGAACCGCTAGCTCCCCGCCTAGCGCGACCGGGCACGGGCGATGGTAGCCAACCGCGTGCCCGGCCGCAGCCAGGCGGTCAGATCGACAGCGAGGCCCTGCACGTCTCGCCGGTCGAGAGCGCCTTCGCGGTCGCGACGATCCGGCCGCCGCCACGCAGGATCCTCCGCACCTCGAACGACCCGCTCGGCGCGACGGTCCGCCGCACACCGCGGAAGACGACCACGCCGTTGCGGCGCAGCACGACGTTCCAGCGCCGGCCGACGCGGTTCTGGTCGACCTCGAACTCGGTCTCGAAACCGGCGTCCTCACGCTTCGCCTTCAGCTTCCAGGTCGTGGCTCCCGAACACTTGCCGGTCCGGAGCACGCCCGGATCCTTGGCCGCGGACGCCCGCTGCGGCGAGGCGATTGCCAGCAGCGCAGCGGTCGCGATCAGCCCGAACAGCAGCACCTTGCGCATGTCAGTTCCCCTTTCGTCTGCTTGCTCGACCACGCTACGAGGGGCCGGGCAAAGCGCGGGCAAACCCGGGTTAACGTTGGGTCAGGACTCGTCCAAACCCGCAGACGCGGCAGACGCCTCTCTAGGATCGCGCGGATGACGACGCGCACGACGACCTGGAGGAGGTCTCATGAGCGAGTACGGGGTCGCGCACCTCGACGAGATCGAAGAGATCAGCGACGGCCGCGAGCCTTGGCGGCCCGTGCGGCACCACTTCGGGCTCACCGCGTTCGGCATCAACGCCTGGACCGCACGCGAGGCGGGGGATCGGATCATCAACGAGCACGACGAGTCGGACGACGGGAACGAGGAGCTCTACCTCGTCATGCAGGGTCGCGCGGTCTTCGAGCTCGACGACGAGCGCGTGGATGCTCCCGCCGGCACGTTCGTCTCCGTCCCGCCGGGCATCAGGCGAACGGCCTTCGCCGACGAGCCCGGCACGACGATCATCGCGGTCGGCGGCGTCCCGGGAGAGGCGTACGAGCCTGACGGCTGGGAGATCTGGGCCCCGCTCCGACAGCTCTACGAGGCAGGTGAGTACGCCGAGGTCGCGGACCGCGGCCGCGAGCCGATCGAGGCCAATCCCCAATACCCAGAGCTCGTGTACAACCTCGCCTGCTGCGAGAGCCTCGCCGGGCGGACGACCGACGCGATCGAGCATCTCCGGCAGGCGGTCGAGCGGTCGGAGCGGCTCCGCACCCTCGCGAAGGAGGATTCGGACTTCGACCCGATCCGCGACGAGCCCGCCTTCAAAGAGCTGGTAGGCGCCTGATCCGGTGGCGAAGACGCAGTACTACACGGCGACGACGCTCGACGGGTACATCGCCGACGAGAACAACTCGCTCGACTGGCTGTTCGAGGTCGACCGCGCGACGGAAGGCGGTGAGCACTCGTTCGAGGCGTTCTTCGCCCAGATCGGGGCGATGGCGATGGGCTCGACGACCTATGAGTGGGTGCTCGAGCACGACCGTTTGCTCGAGGAGCCCGAGAAGTGGCGCGGCTACTACGGAGACACGCCGTGCTGGGTGTTCACGCACAGGACGCTCCCACCGATCCCGGGAGTCGAGATCCTGTTCGTCGAAGGCGACGTCGCGCCGGTGCACGAGCAGATGTCCCGAGCCGCGGGTGACAGGAACATCTGGCTCGTCGGCGGCGGCGACCTGGTCGGCCAGTTCGCCGACCGCGACCTGCTGGACGAGCTCCTCGTCGGCATCGCACCCGTGACGCTCGGGCGAGGAGCACCGCTGCTGCCGAGTCGTCTGACCGCCTCGCAGCTCGAGCTCGTGGACGTCGCCCGCGACAAGCAGTTCGCCCGGCTGACGTACCGGGTGCGGAGGTAGGCGGGCCGACCCCGGGGCTGATCCCCCACGTGCGAATGCGGCGCGGTTCGCTACCGCGTGGCCGATGCGTTTCTCTACGCCGGCAACTGCCACTGTTCGAACTGCCGCGCAGCGACGGGCTCGGCCTTCAAGGCGTTCGCCGGCATCGAGCGCGACAAGCTCCAGCTCAGCCAGGGTGCCGACGTCCTGCTCGTCTGCGGCGATGACCTCAACAACCACACGCGGTGCGGGATCTGCGGCTCGCTCCTGTATTCGGTCGTGCGCGACGGCGACTACGTCCACGTCGCGCTTGGCTCGCTCGCCGACGATCCCACCATCCGCCCGACCGAGCACATCTTCGTCGGCTCGAAGGCCCCCTGGTTCGAGATCACCGACGGCTTGCCGCAGTCAGAGGAGTACTAGCGCGAGCTCCCGCTCATGCGGCGGACGTCACCTGCGTACAGGTGCCACGCAAGCCGCCCGGCGGCGTCCCAGAACGCTTCGGAGGTTGAGACGGTACTAGGAACGCCGTTTGCACAGATCACAACTTGGCGTTCGCCGTCCTCGCTCGAGAGGGCGATCCCCGTGTAGCCGACCGAGAAGCCCAGGTGGCCCCAGGCAGCCCCGCACGGCGATCGCTGCCGCCCCATTAACGACGTGATCTCGCCGATGCCGAGTCCGTACCGGTCGGTCTCCTCCCAATCCGAGTCCACGGCCTGGAGCATCTCCGTTCGAAGGCGGTCGGGAAGCACCTCGCCTCCAAGCTGGGCCCGAAGCATGGTTGCGATCTCGCCGGCGGTCGAAACGACGCCGCCCCCGGCTCGATGGAAGGGGACGTCGATCTCCGTGACGTCCACGGGCTCATGCCCGCCCGGCAGTACCGGGTTGTCGGGCGGGAGATATCCTCGCGCGCAGTCGCCACGGAGAGGACTTTCGACTAGATCCGTTCTCTTCAGACCGAGCGGGGCGAGGATGCGTTCCCGCAGCGCGTCGCGCAGCGTCATGCCCGTCGTCTCCTCGACGATCAGCCTCAGCACGAGGTAGTTACTGCCGTGATACGACCACCCCTCGCCCGGCGGGAACAAGCGCGGCCGCTCCATGACCAGTCGGAGCTCATCGCGGGGCTCGAGCTCCCAGCGGTGGTCAAGATTCCGGCGGTAAGGCTCGAAGAACGACACGACATCGTCGACGATATCTCGCAGGCCGCTTGTGTGGTTCAGGAGCTGGCGGATGGTGATGCCCTCAGCAAAGGGTGCGGCGTCTCCGTCGAGGTCGAGCAGCCCGTCTTCGACGAGTTGGAGGACAAGCGCTGCCACGAAGATCTTCGTCACGCTTCCGATGCGGAAGCCGTGCTCGCTGTGAGCGCCCGCGCGTTCGTAGGTCTGCGAACCCCACCGCTGCCTCGACTCGCCTGTCCGGCCGGCGGCGATCGCGACTGCCCCCGGAACACCGTCGCGACGACGGCGTCGAGCTGATCCCCGACCGATTCCACCTGCTCGATCGCCAGCCTACTCAGCGGCGATGCTCGATGAGGGTGTCGACGGTCCTCCACCTAAGCGGCGCGGATGGTGTCGCCCAGGGCGAGCCCGACGAGCGACCACATCGCCACGTACGGGACGGCGTAGGCGACCGCCCCCAGCAGGATCCTGCGCTCCCCGATCGGCCTGCCGCCGCCGACCCGCGCGAAGGCGCCGACGAGAATCGGGTTGGCGAGCTGCTGCAGCACACGCGTACCAGCGGTCCGAGCCGCGCTGGATCCACGCCACGGGATGCTTCATCAGCCGGCTCGCTCGCATCGTCTCGAGCCTCGCTTCGATTCGCTTGCCGTTGCCGGAGAACCAGTCGTCCCAGCGCCGGTCGATCCAGGCACAGCAGGCGATGACGAGGAGGACGACCGCGACCGTCGCGACGCCGGAGACGAGCAACGATCCGAACGAGGCGGCGAGCAGCGCGATCGGCGCTCCGAGGAAGACGCCGTCGAAGAACGCGACGGCGGCGACGACCGTGCCGATGACGCCGGTTCGTGCCGCGCTGCCGAAGCGTTGTGTCGACGTGGGGGAGGGCATCCCGACAGGCATCGACGCGCATGGGCGCGAACCTGAAGGCCGGCGACGGGTGAATGCATATGCTCCGAGGCGTTGGCTGAGGTCGTCGTCTTCCACCACGCGCTCGGGCTGACCGACGCCATCGAGGGTTTCGCCGCCGCGTTGCGCGCTGCCGGCCATACCGTGCACACGCCGGACCTCTTCGACGGCCGGACGTTCGAGTCGATCGAGGACGGGATGGGCTACGCCGAGGAGATCGGCTTCCCGATGGCGGTCGTCGATCGTGCCCGCTCGGCCGTTGCGGCTCTGCCGAGCGAGGTCGTCTACGTGGGCTTCTCGCTCGGCGCGATGTCGGCGCAGTCGCTCGCCCAGACGCGGCCGGGCGCATCCGGCGCCGTGCTCTGCTACTCGGCCCTGCCGCTCGGGCAGTGGGGCGACAACTGGCCGGCGACGTGGCCGGACGCCGTGCGGTTGCAGCTGCACATCCTCGACGGCGACGAGGACTTCGAGTTCGCGCAGGGGCTCGCCGCGACCGTGCCCGGAGCCGAGCTCTTCGTCTACCCAGGTACGGAGCACTACTTCGCCGAGCACGACGACGAAGCGGCCGCGCTGCTCACGCGGCGCGTCCTTGCGTTCCTCGGTTAGGCCGCTGTCGGCTCTGGCTCAGGCCCAGAAACCTTCGTGCACCGCCCGTGCCTGCTCCTGAAGGTGGGGACCGCTGACCTCGACCTCGCGGTCACCGCGAGCGAATACCTCCCGACAAGGGAGATCCAGGGTGACGTTCTCCGGATTGTCGCCGGCGATGCCGCGCCAGTCCTGCTCGCTCAACGCGAACACGACCCGGCGCACATTCCCCCAGAAGATCGCTCCTGCGCACATCGCGCACGGCTCCGTGCTCGTGTACAGCGTGCAGCCCTGCAAGAACTCGGAGTCGAAGCGTCCGCTCGCGACGCGCATGGCGTTGGCCTCGGCGTGGCCGGTGCAGTCACGCCCGGTCACGACGGTGTTCTCGCTCTCCACCACGACGTTGCCGTCGGCGTCGACCAAGTGGCTTACGGGCTCCCCTAACCCGACGGAGTCGGATCTCGTACGAAGAAGACAAGGACAACACCATGCTCGCCCGACTCGGGCAGGCGCTCAATCGAGCGCGGGCTGTACCGCTCGCGGCGTAACCTCCGCTTGTGCGCGGCGGACTCAAGATGCTGGCGGTTGTTGCCGTCGCGTCGAGCCTCGCCGGCTGCTTGCCCAGCACCAACGAAGAGCGCGCCCAGGAGTACATCTACCGGGAATACGGCCCCGAATACAACGTCCTCGCTTGTGAGGCGGACGGCCTCTTTGACGACCAAGGAACCACGGTGACGTGCGCCGTCCACGAAGCTCGCGGAGAGAACATCGGCGACGAGTCGGAGATTACGGTCGAGTTCGACGGCGACGGCGGGGAAGTAGTGCGTGTTTACGGAATGCCGAAGTGAGGTCACGGCGTAGGGACCCCGTCGGAGACGCCGATATCGCCAATCTCTCCTAGAGCGGCGACACACCCAGCCGGATCACCCACGGCCCGCCCGGCTTCGCCTGCACGTCGATCTCTTGCACGAACAATGTCTGGTCGATGCGGGCCCATCGCACAAAGAGGCTTGGGCGACCCAGGACCGCAAGGACGGCCGCGCACCGGGTGGCAGGAACATCGAACCCGCCTGATGCTCAGCTGCGCTGAGCTGGATCACGGCCACCGATTGGGCCAGCGCTCGATGATGAACCGCTGCCTGTCGCAGTACACCGAGCCAGTTGGCGGCTCATGACCGAGCCCGCGCTGCGGTTCTCGGCGCTGCGCACGTAACGCACGTTCCGGTTGTCTGTCCCCCAACGGCCTCGGGTGTCTTCCAGTACAGCTCCTGTTGGGCTGGGGCATTGTGGAAAGGGATGGGGGGCCATTCGGCCCCCCGGTGGTCCGTGCTAGCAGTCCTCGATCGTGCCCGAGCCCACGAAATCAGACGGTAGGACTGCTCGGGCTTCCCGGGGCATCGTGACCTGGAGCGGGGCGCCAGGGTCGCCCCGCTCCCAGGTTCCAGGTACAGGCTTCAGTTATTCCGCGCCGAACTTGAACTCTTCCCTGTTCACGCCCAGCGTGCGCAGGATTGCCGCCAGCGGCACGCCTGCCGAGAAGCCAGCCGAGACGCAGATCGACTCGATGTCTTCGGTCGCGTGCGCCGCCTGCACGACCGCCCACGGCGAGTCCGGTCCGTTGCCCGGATCATCGTCGTAGCGGACGGTGCCGGTGACGACGTTCCAGTCGTGGAACACGTCCTCTTCGACATCCGGCGTCGGCTGCGTGTTCGGCGAGAAGATCACGTCGTGCCCGCCTGCGAGGAAGATCCGCAGGTACGGGACTCCCACCGTCGTGTCATTCGCCGTCGAGTACATGGCGACGTAGTGCAGCTGGGTGATGTCGCCCAGCTCCAGGTCGTTCGCCCCGCTGTAGCAGACCGAGCCGCCCCAGTCGCCGCCGTCCGGGTACGGCCCGAACTGCACGCCGTCGAGGGAGGTGGCGACGCTGGCATCGTTCCCTCGAACTCGCCGCTCAGCCTGAGCAGAGTCGAGTCACCCTTGTCACCCTTGTCGCCCTTGTCGCCCTTGTCGCCCTTGGAGCCGGGATCACCCTTGGCTCCCTGGGAGCCCTGGGGGCCAGCAGGCCCTGGCAGTCCAGCACGACCAGCCGGGCCGCGGTTGCCCTTCAGCGCCGACTTGGTGTTGGCGGACAGGTCGACGAGCCCGATCGAGCCGTTCTTGATCTGCTTGCCAGTAATCAGGGCGACGGCTCCCGCTGTGGCGGTGCCGGTGAGCGCCACGAACAGCGCAATACACGCGAGCACGGTGGTCACCGGTGACAATCGCCGCATCGGATGACGTAGCGCGCCGACGACCAGCCTAAATCGAAACTTCCTCATTTGTTCCTCCCGATCTCAACTTATTGAGAGAGAGGGAAGCGTCCCTCTCCCCACACCAGAGCTCGGGTGGAAACGAAAGGGTCTTAGTCCGTCGCGCCCCACGAGGTCTACCGCAGAAATCAGTGTCGCACTGACTTGTGAGCAGATTGTGGGAGCTTCAAGTTGGAGCGGAAGCGTCGGCGTAGGCCCAGATCGACAAACTGCTCGGCCTCCCACTTGAGGCGTTCGGAGGCTCGAGCCAGCGCGCGGGGCCATGCCCGAGTGCGTCGTCCATCCCGCACAATCGCGGCACTGCCGGATTACTCCCGGCGTCGGCGATGCGGCGTTCGCCGCCGTCCGCGTACTCCTCAAGCAGGGGGCGCATCAGCGTCTGGAAGTGGGGACGGACATTGCCGTACCCCTACTCTACGACTCGCTCCGGGGCTTCGAACTGTGGCCGCTTTCTGGCGGTCGCTGCGGTCGTAGCCGCGCCTGCCGCCATAGTCTCCCGCTCGCGCGCTGTCCGTGTTCCCCATCCTGTTCCCCGCCCGGTCGAACCGGGTTCCCCGGCCAAGAGGAAACTCGCCGTTACCAGCGGGTTCTCAGATGGGCGCACCTGGGATCGAACCAGGGACCTCTCGCGTGTGAAGCGAGCGCTCTCCCGCTGAGCTATGCGCCCTCACGCGCATGCTACTCACGTTCGGCGCAATGGGTTTCGGTTGCGGCTGTGGCTTTTCTGGCCATCCCCGGCCTGGGCACCTAAACCTTTTCAGCGTTTCCTAAACCTCTGTACGCGTTCTGTAAACCGTGCTTTGAGGCGGGCGGCTTTCGGGCACTCTGATGTTTCGCCTTTCCGAATTGTCGGCAATAAGGGGGCCCTATGAAGAAGACAATCGCTCGTCTCACGTTGCTCACGATCGTCGTCGGCGCTGCGGCTGCTCTGGCGCTTGCCGCTGCACAGCCCGCACAGGGCTCGCGCGCGCTGCTCAAGGGGATCTTCGACGAGGCCGAGACGATCGGCCGCCCCGACAAGACTTTCCCGCTGCTCCGGAACCTGCGTACGGAGGCCGTGCGCGTGAACCTCTACTGGAGCGACGTCGCGAAGAGGAAGCCGCTCACGCCGTCCAATCCGGGCGACAAGGCCTACAACTGGACGGGCTACGACCGCATGGTCGAGTACGCCGCCCGCTACAGGATCAAGGTCGTCATGGCCATCGTCGGCACGCCTCGCTGGGCGAACGGCGGCAAGGCCCGCACGTACGCCCCGAAGCGCTCGCTCGACCTCCGGAACTTCGCCTACGCCGCCGCGGAGCGCTACAGCGGCTTCTACACCGAGTCCGAGGATCCGGATGCGAAGCCGCTCCCGGCCGTGCGCCACTGGCTCGCCTGGAACGAGCCGAACAACCCGGTCTTCCTGCGCCCGCAGTACAAGCGGGTCAAGGGCGGCTGGCGCGTCGAGAGCGCGTACCAGTACGCGCGCATCTGCAACGCGATCATCTCCGGTATCCGGTCCACCTCACTGAACGGCGAGAAGATCGCCTGCGGCGTCACCGGCGCCCCGCGGCAACAACTCGCCCCGGAGCTCGCGCGCGTCCGTCTCGCCGCTCGCCTTCCTGAGGGCGATGAAGCGGCACGGCGCAAAGGGCTTCGACGCCTACGCGCACCATCCGTACTACGGCAGCCGTAGCGAGACGCCCGCCACGCGCCCCAAGTCGACCACTGCGGTCACGCTGGGCAACATCAACGACCTGGTGAGCGAGCTGACCCGGCTCTACGGGCGCAAGCGCCTGTGGATCACCGAGTACGGGTACCAGACGTCGCCTCAGGACAAGTACTTCGGCGTCACCTACAAGAAGCAGGCTGCGTACATGAAGCAGGCCTTCGCGATCGCACGCAAGCACCCGCGCATCGACATGATGCTCTGGTTCCTGCTCCGCGACCAGCAGGCGGTCCGCTACTGGCAGTCGGGCTTCTATACGCACGGCCGCAAGGCAAAGCCGGCTCTGTCCGTCTTCCGCAACATCCGGCCGTAGGTCGCTGGTTATAGTCGCGCCCGTGCTGCTCGGGCTGACGACGACGAACAAGATCGGCCTGGCGGGGACGGCGATCGTCTTCATCGCCTTCGCTCTCGCCTCGTCCTTCCTCTTGCCGCGCCGGTGGCCCGACTACCCGGGCCGCCGGCTCGGCCTCTTCATCGGGGCCACCGTCGTGCTCACGATCGCGATGCTCGCCGCGGTCGAGATCTTCGCCGTCGAGGACGAAGAGGAGCACCCGGAGACGCCCGAGGCGCTCGTAGTCCGCGCTCCCTAGCAGCGCTACCCTTACGCGGCCCGGAGAGGTGTCCGAGTTGGCCTAAGGAGCGCGACTGGAAATCGCGTACCTGCGGAAACGTGGGTCGCGGGTTCGAATCCCGCCCTCTCCGTTCCCTAGCGTGGTGCCGTCGCCTGCGGGCGAGGGATCACGCGCGCGGCGAGCGGAAGCCGTGCCTCCAGCGCGAGCAGCGAGACGATCGTCGCGATGCTGAGTCCGGCGGCCGACAGGAGCGCCAGCGTCGGCGAGACCGCGAGCGCCTGCGCGCCGAGCGTCGGCGCGAGCGCCAGCCCCAGCCACCACGTCAAGCCGATCGCGGCCATGTAGCGCCCGCGGAGCTCCGGCGGCGCGAGGTCGGCGACCAGCGGCAGGAACACCGTCGCGTGCAGGCACTCGCCGATCGCGAACGCCACTGCGGCCGCGAGCAGGCAGAGGTATGCCACGGTCGGCGTGGCGTCCTGCGCCCCGATTGCCAGGAGGCACGCGGCGACCCACGCGAGCGCGCCGAGCACCAGCGCCGTCACTCGGCTCCGCCCTTCGGCGGCCTTCACGATCGGCACCTGGGCGACGACGACCGTGGCGGCGTTCGCCAGCAGGAGCACGCCGATCAGGCCGGGCGCGATGCCGAGCTCCCGGGCGTAGGGCGGCACGATCCAGGCCAGGACGCCCCAGCCCACGGCGATCAGCACGATGTTGGTGAGGGCGAAGTGGACGAAGGCCCGGTCGCGCAGCAGGCGCCGGTAGCCACCGGACGCGCGGACCGGGGGCGGGGCGTGCTCTCGCACCATCGCGACCAGGATCGCGACGTAGACGACGTACGTGGCTGCGTTCACCAGGAACAGCGCCATGAACCCCCTCAGCCCGAAGCCGGCGACGAGGCCGCCGATCGCGCTGCCGAGTCCGATGCCGACGTTGACCGCGACGCGCGAGACCGCGCTCGCCCGCTGGCGGAGCTCGCGCGGTGCGAGCACGGTCATGAGTGTGGACTGACTCGAAGAGATCGCGCCGTTGCCGATCCCGGCGAGCGCGGCCGAGGCCAGGGCGGTCGGCAGCGACTCGGCGAAGGCCAGGCCGGCGTAGCCGGCGGCGAGCGACAGGCCCGCCGCGGCGGCGGTCGCCCGAGCGCCGATCCGGTCGATGACCGCGCCGGCGATCGGAGCGGTGACGACGGCGAAACCGGTGACGAGGCCGACCACGAGGCCGGCGACGCCGAGGTCGAAACCACGTTCCTCGTGGAGATAGATGACCTCGAACGGGAAGACGGCCCCGTAGCCGAGCATGTTCAGGAAGACGCCGATCTCCACGATCCACAGCTGACGCGAGAGGCCGAAGCCCAGCCGCCGGAGGTCCACGGCCGCTACCCGGCGTAGGTGGACGTGCCGCCGCCCGAACTCGTGGCGAGAGCGGCGGCCAGCTGCGCGGCCTCGCTCGGCTCGAGGTCGGTCGTCGTGATCCGGATTCCCGGGGGCGAGTCGAAGCGGAAGCGCTCGCCCGGGCTTACGGCCCAGCCACGGGTGAGCAGCCGCTGCACGGTCGCCGCCTCGTCGGCGAGCGGGACCCACACGCCGAGGCCGGAACCGCCCTGGGCGGCGATTCCGTATCCGGCGAGCGCCTCGACGAGCGCGGCACGGCGCTCGGCGTAGGTGCGCTCCGCGCGCGCGAGCAGCTTCCTCGTCGCCGCGCTCCCCCACAGCCGGGCGGCGGTCTGCTGGAGCAGGTGGCTCACCCACCCGGACCCGAGCAGCTGTCGGCCCTCGACGCGGCTGATCGTGAGCGGGTCGCCCGCCATCGGCGCCACGCGCAGATCGGGACCGAGCACCTTCGAGACGGAGCGGATCACCGCCCAGCGTGCGTTCGCGCCGTGCAGGCCGAAATACGGGGCTCCCGCGACGGGCGCGACGTAGTCGTCCTCGACCACGAGGACGTCGGGATGCCGGCCCAGCGCGTCACGCAGGAGGATCGCCCGCTCTTCGTCGAGCGCTGCTCCCGTCGGATTCTGCCCCCGCGGCGTCGCGATCACCGCGCGCGCGCCGCGCCGGAGCGCGCGCTCGAGGGCGTCGGGGACGAGCCCGCGCTGGTCGACCGCCGCCGGCTCCGGCTCGAGTCCGAGCGCCTGGAGCAGGTCGGCGATCCGCGGCCAGCTCGGATCCTCGACGACCACGCGGTCTCCGGGCCTGAGCTGCGTCTGGAGGACGCGCTCCAGGCCGTCGAGAGCCCCGCCGACGACGGCCACGTCGCCGGCGATCCCGTCGGCGGCGAAGTCGGCTTCGGCCAGCTCGACCAGCGCCGCCAGCTTGTTCGGCCCACCGTAGAGCTTGTGTTGCGGGTCGAGGCGGGCGAGCGCCGGGCCGAGCGGCGGCAGCAGGGCCGGATCGGGGTTGCCGCTCGCGAGGTCGCGGGCGTTCGGGGGGAGCAGCGACTCGCCCGGCACGCGCAGCGGCGGCTGAGAGGCGACGACGGTGCCGCGGCGACGGTTGGCGTTGACGAGGCCGCGCTGCTTCAGCGTGCGGTAGGCGGCGGCGACCGTCGCCGGGCTCACCTCGAGCTCGCCCGCGAGGTCGCGGACCGCGGGCAGGCGTGCGGCAGGCGCGAGGCGGTCCTCGGCGATCGCGGACTCGATCGTCGCGGCGATCGCGGCGGCTCCGGCGCCGGGTTTCAGAGTGTGTGCTAGTGAAAAGATAGTTATGTACTATGACATATTTCTGAGCGCGCCACGTTTAAGAGGGTCAGCCTCCCCGGGCCGACCCTCTTGCGCGCCGCAGGTTCCGGAGCGATTTCTCTACGCCGGCGAGAGCTTCGTCTTCCTGCCGTGGTGGACGGCGACTGCCCCACCGGTCGCCGCCAGGATGAGGACGAGCCCGACGAGGCTTCCGACCCCCGCCTCGTAGCCCTTGGCCTCCTTCGAGCGGTTGACGGTCGCAGGCTTCGGCTTCGCCGGATGCCGCGTGAACGCGAGCTCCTCCGCGTCGCGGACCGGGAGCGACAGCTGGTGGATCGTGCGGGCATCGAGTCCGTCGACATCCAGTGGACGGGCCTGCGCGGCCGCCGGCGAGATCAGGGCCGCGACCGCGAGCCCCAGGGCGATGCGGCGAAGGCTGTGGCGCTTGCTGCGAGTGATGCCGGCTTCTTCCACATGAGGCGCTGCCATGTCCCCAAGCTAGGTCGACCCGAGCGCGGTGTCGTTCGCGCCCGCGACCGAAGAAGTGTCAAACTCGCGACATACCGTGGAGTGGACGCTCTTCTCCCAGGTTCCTCAGGACGACGTCCGTGCGGTGCTCTCGATTGCGCGGCGGCGGACGTTCGGTCGCGGCGAGATCGTCTTCCACCGGGGCGACCCGGCCAACGCGCTGCACCTGATCGCGTCCGGGCGCTTCGCGGTCCGGATCACCACTCCCCTCGGCGACACCGCGACGCTCGCGGTCCGCGGCCGTGGAGACGCTTTCGGCGAGCTCGCGCTGGTCTCGGGCACCCAGGAGCGCTCCGCGACGATCCAGGCGCTCGAGGCGGGCGAGACGCGCTCGATTCTCCGCGACGACTTCGAGCGGCTCCGCCACGACTATCCGGGGGTCGACGCGATCCTCGTCGCGATCCTGGGCGAGCGCGTGCGCCAGCTCTCGGAGCTCCTGACCGAGGCGTACTACCTGTCTGCAGACGAGCGGGTCGTCCGCCGGCTGGCCGACCTGGCCGCGCTCTACGACGGGTCGGTTCCGCTGCCGCAGGAGGCGCTGGCCGAGCTCGCGGGCACCTCCCGGGCAACGGTGAACCGCGTCCTGCGGCAGCTCCAGGAGCGGGGCGCGGTCGTCCTGGGCCGCTCGCGGATCGAGGTCGAAGACGCCGACCGCTTGCGCTCGAGGTCGATTTGACGACTTGCCGCGGTCCGGCGCGGCGCGCAAACTGAGGCTCGCGTGGAAGAAGGCTGCACGGAGGGTCGGGCGCTTCGAGATTCACGGCGTCCTCGGGCGCGGTGGGATGGCCGTCGTCTACCTGGCCGAGCAGCCCGACCTCGGGCGCCGCGTCGCGCTGAAGGAACTCTCCGCGTTCCATGCCGCGGATCCGTCCTGGGCCCGGCGCTTCGTCTCCGAGTCGAGGATCGCCGGCTCGATGGGGCATCCGAACATCGTCACGGTGCACGACTACTTCGAGCACGAGGGCACCCCCTACATCGCGATGGAGTACATGGAGCAGGGCTCCCTGCGGCCGTTCGTCGGCAAGCTCTCGCTGGCCCAGATCGGAGGCGTGCTCGAGGGCCTGCTGGCCGGGCTCGCACACGCGCACGAGCGCGGGATCGTCCACCGCGACCTCAAGCCGGAGAACCTGATGGTGACGGCCGACGGCGGAATCAAGATCGCCGACTTCGGCATCGCCAAAGCGCTGTTCGCTCCTCAGACGGTCATGACGCTCACGCAGAGCGGGATGACGGTCGGGACGCCCACCTACATGGCGCCCGAACAGGCGATGGCCAAGGAGATCGGGCCGCACACGGACCTCTATTCGACCGGGGTGATGGCCTACGAGCTGCTCGCGAACCGGGTCCCGTTCACGAACACGGACACGCCCTGGGCCGTCCTGCACGCGCACATCTACGATCCGCCGCCCCCGCTGCGCACGCACGACCCCGACATCGACCCGGCGCTGGCGGCGTGGGTCGAAGGCCTGCTGGCCAAGGAGCCCGCGGACCGACCGACCGACGCGCGCGAGGCCTCGCACGCGCTCGAGGACATCCTCCTGTCCGCGATCGGGCCCGTCTGGCGGCGGCAGGCGCAGCTTCCCTCCGCGGCCGCTGTGGCAGCCGCCGTGGCCGCGACGCCTCAGCCGGAGCCGGCAGCGGCCGAGGAGCAGGCGAGAAGCCACGTCACGCCGGCGGCCGAGACCGCTGCGGTGGCGGAGGAGCCGGCACCCGAGCCAACGCCCGAGCCCATTCCGGAACCCACACCGGAGCCGATTCCCGAGCCCACTCCGGAGCCCGTTCCCGAGCCGCCGCCCGAGCCGATCCCCGAGCCCGCCGCGGTCGAGCCCGATCCCGCGCTGGCCGCCGCGACGCTGCCGCCGGCGGTCCCGCCGACCGCGCCGCCCGCCGCTCCCGACGAGACCTTCCAGTGGCCCGAGCAGGCGGGCCGCGGGCTGCCGAACCGCCGCATCCTGCTGGGCGTCGCCGGGATCGTCCTCCTGGGCGTCGTCGGGTTCGCGGTGGCGGTGATCGGATTCGGAGGCTCCGAGGAGGCCTCGGACGGGCCGCAGACGACCCAGGGCACGACCGTGCAGCAGACCACCGCGCCGGCGACGACGACCGCCCCGACCCCGTTCCCGCAGCCCACCGCGAGCCGCATTCGGATGAGCGCGCCGACCGATCAGGCCGTGCTGGCGACGATCACGTTCACGGACGCGTCGATCGGCAGGAACAGCCTCGTTCCGACGGACAAGAACCTCTCGGACGGCCGCGCGACCATCGAGGTGAGGCAGCAGGGGATCACCTCGGAGCTCGGGGTGGGCCGGTCGGGCGGTCTGATCGTGCGCACGACGGAGCGGCCGAACAGGCTCGTCTTCGCGCTGACAGCCGAGCCCGGAGCGTTCACGACCGTCGACCCGCGGTTCGACGGCAGCCGCCGCGTCCTTGTTCTGCGGGCGACGCGCACGGTCGTCGTGCCGCCGCCTCCGCCCACGCCTCAGCCGCCGCCACCGACCCGCAGCCCCGCCGCAGCCGCCGAGCCCACAGCCGCCGCCGCCACCGCCCCCGCCACCCCCGCCGCCGGGCGGGACCACCGCGGGTTAGGAGAGCGGACGGCGCGCGCTAGGCGATGCGAACGCGGACTTTCTTGATGATCGTGCCGCTCGACGAGCGCATGTAGCAGAACCAGACGCCCTTGGTCAGCCCGGCGCGGGTCGTGTCCACCACGAACGTGTCGGTATTGACCTTGTACGGCTTGTTCTTGGCCTCGAAGACCTTCTTGAAGTCGGGCCTGATCCAGTACGCCCAGAGCTTGCGCGTCTTCGGCGGCGCGACGAAGTGGAAACGGGCGAACATCTTGATGCGGCGACCGCGCAGGGTCAGCGCCGGCTTTCCGCCCTGGACCGCGCTGACGAACGCCTTGTCGACGACGCCCTCGGGCGGCGCCGAGAGCTTCACGTCGCGGTGGGTCGGCGTCAGTTGGGCGCCGTTGCTCGTTCCGGAGACCGTGACGCGGTAGGTATTCGGCAGCAGCCGGTTGGGCAGTATCAGCGTGCCGCCGAACAGCCCCGGCTGCACGTCCGGGAGATCCACCGAGGCGGCGACTTTGCCGCCACCCTTCGGACGCATCGACACGCGCAGCGTCGACGGTGCGGTCACGTTCCCGGAGAACTTGACGGTTCCGGTGAGCCAGCTCTCCTTCCACTTCGACTTGAGCGTGGCGGTCTTGAGCGTGGCCGTGGCGGCAGGCGGAGTCTGCGCCTGAGCGGAGACCCCACAGACGAGGACCACGGCGAACAGCGAGAGCATGACGGCCCGGAGAGCGCATCCTGCTTCGATGGTACCGCCGGATTCGCTACGTGGTTACTGTCTCGTAGAGCCCGGAGAGGTGGTGGATGTGCTCTTCGACGGTCAGCTCGTGCCTTGACTCTGCGACCCTGCGGCGGAGCTCGACGACGTCGACGGCCGCGAGCTGACCACCCAGGTCGTCGAGGGTCTCCAGGCTCAGGCCGAGCCGTCCGCCCTCGACGAGCCGCGTGAGCGCGCGGTGCTTCAGGGTCAGGACGGGCAGGCCGCAGCCGATGTACTCGTAGGCCTTGTTGGGGAGGCAGGTGTCGAGGTGGTCGCCGTTCAAGGTCGAGTTGAAGCCGGCCCAGCCGAAGTCGTACTGCGGTAGCTCGGCGAGCAACTGCGCCGGCGGGAGCGTCGCGTGCACCCGCGCCCCGTAACCCGAGACTGGGCGCGAGGGATACACGTCGATGGACAAGCCCTCGCTGCGGATCGCCGAGAAGATCTCGCGCAGGTCGTAGTGGCCGCCGTTGGTCGAGAGCGTCCCCTGGTAGACGATCCGCGGCCTATGGCCGTTCCTGCGGTCAGCGGGCGGCAGGACCGCCGGCAGGTCGCGCCGCAGCGCGTAGTTCGGGAGGACGAGCGTCGGCGCTCTCAGGTGGTGGCGGGAGCGGATCTCGTCCAGGAGCTCCCTCGAGACCGTGACGAGCGCAGAGGACTGTTCCACTGCGATCCGCTCCAGCACGAGCGGATCGCGCGGTTCCGGGAACCCGTGCTCGTACGGCGTCTTTCTGAGGCTCTGGAGGTCGTGTACGTCGTGGACGATCGGAACCCGGCCGGCGAAGAGCTCGAGCGCCAGCGCGGTCAGCGAGTCCGGGAGGTTGTGGCTGTGGATGACGTCGGCGCGAAACTGCCGTGCAGCCGCCTCCAAGGCCTTTCTCGGCTCCGAGCCTAGGTTCCACCAGCGCTCGAAGAGCTCGTCGCCCGACCCGTACAAGCCGGCCAGCGTCTTTCCCTGATAGGCGAAGGCGAGCCGCGTCTTCGGGAACTCCGCGCGGAGCGCGGCGGCGTACTTGAGCGCCCGCATGCAGGGCTGCTGCTGCAGGAAGAGGACCCGCATCAGCGCCGCTTGATGACGCGCGCGGGGTTGCCGACCGCGACGGAGTTCGGCTCGAGCTCGCCTGCGACGACCACGCTGCCCGCTCCGATCACACATCCGTCCCCGATGCGCGCACCGGGGAGGATGCTCGTGCCCATCCCGATCCAGCAGTCGGAGCCGATCTCGACCGGGCGTTCGGTCCAGCCCTGCTCGACGATCGGGCGTTGGGTGGACATCTCGTGGTTGGCGGTGTGGATCATCGAGTAAGGCCCGATGATCGAGCGGTCGCCGATCCGTAGTCCGCCGTAGCCGTTGACGTAGCAGCCGTAGTTGAAGCCGACGCGCTCACCCAATTCGATCCGGTCGCCGTTCAGCCAGACGATCAGGTCGAGGTAGAAGCAGCCGTCGCCGACCGCCTTGGCGTCGTGCGGACGAAAGGGGATGACGCGCTTGGAGCGCTCGGTGATCATCATGGCGCGAGCGATTCTCACCGCAAGACGGCCGGCCGTGTCGGCGCGGCCGATCTATAGCTGGTGCGCGACCCCGGTCAGGCGAGGCTGTCCAGATGTGCCGACAGGAGCTCTACCTGGCGCGCCGGCGTGGTGAGCTCGGGCTCGAGAGTGGCATGCAGGGCGAGCCCGTCGATCAGGGCGTGCAGGCGTTCGGCCTCGCGCTCGACGTCCAGCCCCGATCGTGCCTTTCCCTGCGACCGGAGCGTCTCCAGGGAGTCACGGCACAGGCCCCGCACAGAGGCGTGCGTCTCGTCTCGCAATGGCCGCAGACTCTCGTCGACACGAGCGCGAGTGGCGAAGGCGAGCCAGACGTCGAAGATCGCGCGGGTGTCCGCGTCGAGGACGAGCAGCGTGTGCAGCCGCTGCTCGACGACCTCGCGGATCTCGCCCGTGGCGTCGACCGCCGCCACTCGCCGAGCGACCTCGTCGACGATGAGCTGCATGGCGAAGGCGAGCAGCTCCGACTGGCTGGGAAAGGCGTGGCGAAGCGAGCCCTTGGAGATGCCCGCCTCGGCCGCGACCTTGCGAACCGAAGCTGACTCGATCCCGTCCCGCAACACCACGCGCCAGAGCGCCTCGCCCAGCTCGCGGCGGCGAGCGTCACTGTCCAGACGGGCCACGCGGGCCATCCTAGTACACTCGTACTAGCCGTACCGCGAAACGGGCGCTGCCCGCACCGGTTCGACCTCGGGTCTCTGCGATCGTTCTAGTACACCCGTACTAGACCTAGGAGGAACGCATGAATCCCGAGCTTCAAACGGATCGGAGCCACTCGAGTGGGTGGGCGCCCTCCTCAGCGATCCATCGGGCGCAGGCGCACCAGTGGCCTTCCAGTGCTCTCGGAAGGAGGTGGCAATGCTGATCGCTCTCATCATCGGAGCCGAGATCGCCTTTTGGCTCACGCTCGTGTCGGGCCTCGCAGTGCGGTATGGCCTTCGGCGCCCGCGCCTGGGCATGGCCCTGCTCGCGGCGACGCCCGTGGTCGACCTCGCCTTGCTCGTCGCGACGACCATCGACCTGCGTCGCGGGGGAGAGGCCGCGCTACCTCATGGCCTGGCGGCCGTCTACATCGGTGTCTCGGTCGCCTGGGGCCGGCAGATCGTCAGCTGGGCGGACGTTCGCTTCGCGCAACGGTTCGCCGGCGGACCGCCGCCCGAGCGCCCTCCGAGGACGGGGCGCGGACACGCGGCACGCGAACGGCGCGAATGGGTTCGTCACCTGAAGGCCTGGGCCGTCGGCTCGGCGCTCCTCGGCCTCGGGGTGCTGGTCGTCGGTGACCTCGAGCGGACGCAGGCGCTCGTCAACGTCGCAGCGCTCTGGACGCTGGTGCTCGTCGTCGACTTCCTGATCTCGTTCAGCTACACGCTTCGGCCCCGCTTGCCAGAAGGAACGTGAGGACTTGTCCGGTCAGGCCCGCCGCCGTGGGGCGGCGGGCCTCCGGTTTCAGCGTTACTGGCAGGGTCTGGTCTTCTGACCGCAGCTCAGGCTGTCGCGCTCGCTGCTCTGCGGCCGGGACGAGGAGCTCAGCCGCGGTGAGCGCTCAGCCGTTGGTCGTGGTCGTCAGGGTCGCCCGCGCTCCGGCTGCGCGTACAGCCGCCGAAAGTGTGCCGATGTCATAGGCGCCGTAGTGGCGTCGGCCGTTGATGAAGAACGTGGGCGTGCCGGACACCCCGCTCAGGTCAGCGCTGTCGACATCCTCGGCCACACGGGCGGCGCCGGCTTTGCTCTCGAAGATCGTTTGTGAAGCGCTCGACGTCGAGCCCCAGCTGCTCGGCGTAGCTGATCAGGTCACGCGGTCGGAGTGCGTCCTGATGAGCCAAGAGGAGGTCGTGCATCTCCCAGAAGGCGCCCTGATCGGCAGCGGCCTCGGCGGCCTCGGCGGCGAGCTGGGTATTGGGGTGGACGTCGTTGAGCGGCAGGTGCCGCCAGACGTAGCGGACGTCGCCGAAGTCACGCAGGAGCTCCCGCACGACCGGCTCCGCCTGTCCGCAGTACGGGCACTCGAAGTCGCCGTACTCGACCACCGTGACCGGCGCCGCAAGCGGCCCACGGATGTGGTCGCGCTCCGGGTCGACGTCGATATAGAGATCGACGAGCGGCTCAGCCGTGCCCAGCAGCGCGCGAATCCGGAGGCTGCGCGGGAGCAGCGCCGTCGCACGGAAGAGCAGCCAGGTGAGGAGCGCCGCGCCGAGGGCGGCGCTCAGGATGCCGAGCTTCGCCTCCTCGAGCTCCGATCCCTGGAACGCGAGCGTCGCCACGAGCAGCGCGACGGTGAAACCGATTCCGGCGATCGTGCCGCCGCCTGCCACCGCCGCCCAGCCAACCGGGGCCGGAGCCTTCCGCGGCTCAGTCGCGTGAGCAGCCACGCGCTCCCGAAGATGCCCACGGGCTTGCCGACGACGTAGCCGACGACGATCCCGAGCGTGATCGGCGAGGTGAAGGCTCGCCCGAGGAAGGCGCCGTCGATCGCGATGCCGGCGTTCGCAAGCGCGAACAGGGCACGATCAGGTAGCTCGTCCACGGGTGGTAGAGCAGCTGCAACCGCTCGTTCGGCGAGACAGCGGACCTGAGCCCGATTCCGACGGAGCGGGCGAGCTCCGGGGTCGGCTGCTCGCGGAATTCGCGGAAGCGCTCCGTCGTACGCTCGAGATCGGACCGCGCGACCGGATAGGCGTAGGCAGAAGGCCCATCGCGAGTCCGACGACGATCGGTTCCACGCCCGACTCGAGGAGCGCGACCCAGATCGCCGCCCCGAGCGCGAAGTAGATGAGCCCGACCCGCACCCGGAGCGCCTTCGCAACGAGGACGACACCAAACAGCCCGGCCGCCACGAGCAGCGCGGAAACAGTGACCTCGTCCGTGTATACGAGCGCGATGACGACGAGCGCGAGGATGTCGTCGACGACGACGACCGTGAGCATGAACGCCCGCAGCCGGTCGGGAAACCGCGGCCCGACGAGCGCGAGCAGTCCGAGTGCGAAGGCGGTGTCGGTCGACATCGCGATACCCCAGCCGTGCGCCGAGGACCGACCGGCGTTGAAGACGAGATAGATGGCGACGGCCACCGCCATACCGCCGATCCCGGCGAGCTAGCGCAGAGCGAATCGTCGTCTCTCGCGCAGCTCGCCGAGATCGAACTCGCGCCGCGCCTCGAGCCCGAGGACGAAGAAGAAGAACGTCATCAGACCGCTGTTCACCCACTCGCGCAGCTCGAGCGACACTCCCGTCCCGCCGATCTCGATCGAGAGCGTCGTCCCCCACAGCGAGTCGTACGACGACGCGTCGACGTTCACCCACGCGAGTGCCGCGACGGCCGCGCCCAGCAGACCGCCGCCCACCCGTCTCCGTGCGCAGAAACTCGCGCAGCGGCGTTTGGACGCTTCGCGCCCATGCCGTCCGCCCGGAGAACGGCGATGCCTGCGTCTCGCTGGCCACCGGCTTCGTCGAGCGGAGCTACTGCTGGTAGCGCTCGACCACCTCTGCCTGCCTGACGTCGGCCGCTTCCGCGTCGCGACCAGCTTCCCGGAGGGAGCGGCGTTGGCGCAGCAGGTCCCAGCACTGGTCGAGCGAGACCTTCAGCTCCTGCAAGCGTCACCGGTCGGCCTCGCTCGCGTTCCCTTCCGACTCGCGCTTCCAGAGCTCGTGCTCCTCCGCGACGAGCTGCTCGATCGTTCCATGGATCTGCGGATCTTCCATCAGGCCTCCTAACGTAGGGGATATCCGCTGTGAACTAGGGAGCCGAACTGTGTCCGGCTGCCCGTCGAGCCGCAGCCGCGCGCATAACAGTGACGAGCGGTCAGCCTAGACGCCGTCAGCTTCGCGCTCGCGAGCGCTTCCTCCCAGAGCGCCGTCGTCTCAGGCGGCCGCCATCGTCGGACGCCGTGGCGGGCGACGACACGCTCGTAGTTGAGCGCATGAGCTCGATCACGTCGCGGACGTCGTCCTCGGTCTCGAGCCGACGCGCGCCGAAGCCAGGCTTGCCGGGAAAGACCGGGTGGTAGTCGATGCGTCCCTGCGTCGAAGAGGCGCGTCCACACGCCCTTGGGAAAGCCGAAGTGGGCGCTGTGATCGCCGTGCAGGTGACCGATCTCCCGTCCTCCCACCTTGAATGCGAACTCACCGCGGCTGCCAGGTCCTGCCAGCACACCTGGCCAGGAGGTGACCTCCTCGGTGATCCGCTCGCTCGCCCTCTGCCCGTTTGCCATGACTACCTCCTCGCATTCCAGTCGTCGGCTCGTCTTCGATCAACGACGAGTCCGCCGAGCGCATTTCCGGCGGATCGCGTTCCGTGGTCAGCGACGCGGAGTGACGCGCCGCCTCTCGCCGTGGCATGCCGCGAGGCTAGAACGCGACCTCGGAATGACGAAAGCATCACGCTCGTCGGCGAGGCGGTCGAGGAGATCCCAGTGCCGATAGAGCGCCCGGATGCCAAGCACCCAGGCGAAGACACCGCCGAGGAAGAGCGGCATCGCGAGCGACGGACGAATCTGCGTGGCAGCGAGAGCGAGCCCGAACGCGACGGCGCGAGTGCGAGGTCGAGCCACTGCTCGTGACGCAGCTCGCGGAGGCGCAACTCCGCTTCGTCGACTGCTCGCGCATACATCGAGCCAACCTTCAGCGCGAACGCATCTGGCGCATCCGTGCCGGCCCCGAACTTCGATCGCCGATCTTCCGCATCCGGCATGAGCTTCCCCATCTAGGTCGTACCGTGCTCCCACTGCTCGCGCGTCATCTCGTACTCGACTTCCCCCTCCTCGAGGCCCTCCACGGGCCCGGTCATGGAGGTGGGAAAGCTCCGCACGTAGGTGAGACCGACCCTCTCCATCACTGCCCGCGAGGCCGCGTTGACAGTGATCGTCTGGGCGATGATCCTGTCGAGCCCGACGTCGTCGAAGCCGTAGCGCACCAACTCTCGCGCCCCCTCCGACGCGAGCCCCTTGCGCCAGTGACGCTGTAGCAGCCGGTAGCCCAGATCGGCCACGCCCGGGTCGTCGGGCTGGTCGGGGCCGTGGGCGGGCTGAAGGGTCCACCAGCCGACGAACTCGTCGTCGGCGAGGCCGACCCAGAAGCCGAGTCCATCCACCTTTTGCGCGGCTGCCATCCGCCGCGCGTGGCCGGCCTCGACCTCCTCCCGTGTGCTCGCCCGGCCGCTGAGATAGCGCATCACCTCGGGATGCGAGTCGAGCTCGATCTCCCACTCGAGATGCTCGTCGGCGAGTGGCACGAGGGTGAGCCGCTCGGTGTGCAGGGTCTGCTGGGGCAAAAGAGTTCGGCGGGATAGAACCTGACGAGGAGAGCGCCGCCTTCCGGAACTCTTGCAGGAGTCCGGCGGTTAACCAGAAGCCGCTGCGCTCACGAGCCCGCAGACGTTTGTTGCACCACCGCGCGGCCAACTAGGTCGTCGGTAGCGTGGCGACAGGTGTCGACTCTCGGGCCGAGATAAGTGCCTTCGGACGATCGCGGCCTTCGGCGCGGGCTCTACCTGGCGCCGTTCGACGAGCTGGCCGATCCGAAAGTGCTCCTCGGATTGGCGGTGCACGCCGAGGAGCACGGCTGGGACGGCGTGTTCTTGTGGGATCACATCCTCTACCGACCGCCGGTCCGCGCCGTCGCCGACCCGTGGGTGGCGCTGAGCGCGATCGCCGCGCACACCGAGCGCGTCCGGCTCGGACCCCTCGTCACGCCACTCACCCGGCGGCGCGTGCACAAGGTCGCGCGCGAGACGGTCACCCTCGATCACTTGAGCCAAGGACGCCTGATTCTCGGTGTCGGGCTCGGCAGCGGCAGGAACGACGAGCTCGAACGGTTCGGCGAGGTCGTCGACCCTCGCGAGCGTGCGCAGCGACTCGACCACGGGCTCACTCGCCTCATCGAGTTCTGGGCCGGCGAATTCGAGCCCCGCCCGGTGCAGACGCCGAGGATCCCGATCTGGGTCGCGGCCCGCTGGCCCCACCGACGGCCCGTCCGCCGCGCCGTGCGCTGGGACGGACTCTTCCCGATCGAACTACCGGGTCCAGAGGCGCTGGCCGAGCTTGCCGGCGAGGTCGCGGAGCAGCGAGGCGCCGATCAGGGGCCTTTCGAGCTCGTGATCGATCTCGAACCCGGCGCTGAGCTTGACCCCTGGCACGAGGCAGGAGCGACCTGGGTCCTCACCGACTTCGGCCCGCAGCCGACAGAGGCCGGGGTGCGGGAGGTCATCGAGCACGGCCTCTCTCAGGCTGGCTCGAGCGCACTCTCAAGACGCTCTAACGGGTGGGGAGTGCTGGCGGGCGAGGTCCGTCGGCTTCGAGTTGAGCAGCGCTCTGCCGGCGGCGGAGCGCGCTGACGAGCCGGCCGGTCTCGGCGCTGTCGAGCACGACGGCCGAGGAGTGGCCGTCCTGGAAGGAGCCGAGGCCGACGAGCGCGGGCTGTCCGACGGCGCTTACGTGTGGGCGGTGCTGGTGCGCGTAGAGGACGAGGGCGGGGCGTAGCTTGGCGGCGAGCGCGGCGAAGGAGCCGCGCGCCTGTGCGCCTTGTTCGAGCGTGCGCGGGTCGTGGCAGAAGAGGAGGTCGATCTCGGTGCCGCCGGCGAGGCGCTTCATGGCGGCCCGCTCGCGCGCGGCCGCCCGGTACCAGTCGCGACCGGCTCGAGGCGACCGGACGGGAAACGCGCCGCCGTAGGCGAGGCAGCGCAGGCGGCCGAGACGGAAGCGTGTTCCGGCAGGCAGGTGGTGCAGGCGGTAGCCGAGCGGCACCGGCCCGGGCGCGGGAGTGCGTGCGCGGGCGTCGGCGAGCGCCTCGCCGTCGTCGTGGTTTCCGTCGACGAGCAGAAGCTCGAGGCCCGTGCGGCCGAGCAGGGCAGCGGCGGAGCGGAGGAAGCGGCGTCCTTCCGGGTCGCGCGGCAGGTAGTAGAGGTCGCCGAGCGACAGGAGCGCGTCGCAGCCCTCTTCGACGGCGCGCTCGACCAGGCCGCGCAGGTGAGGTCGATCGCAGTGCAGGTCACCGAAAACGAGCAACCGGCTCACGCGCCGAGCCTACCCCGCACGTGCAGTCTCGTCCTTCCCCGTAGCCGAGGAGCGGGCGCCAGTCGAAGGAACCCGCCGCCCTACGCCCGGAGCTTGGCCCAGGTGTCCTTGAGGCCGAGCGTGCGGTTGAAGACGAGCCGCCCAGGCGTCGAGTCGGGATCCGGGCAGAAATAGCCGAGGCGCTCGAACTGCACGGTCTCACCAACCGGCAGCTCCGCGAGCGAAGGCTCGACCATGGATTCCTCGAGCACCGTCTCCGAGTCGGGGTTGATGTCAGCGAAGGGGTCGCCGTCGGCGTCGGGATCGGGGCGGGTGAAGAGTCGGTCATAGAGTCGTACGTCGGCGGGCACGGCGTGCTCGGACGAGAGCCAGTGCAGAGTCGCCTTGGGCCGACGCCCGTCCGGGGCGTCGCCGCCGCGCGTCTCCGGATCGTAGGTGCAGCGGAGCTCGACGATCTCGCCGCTTGCGTCCTTGACAACGTCGGTGCAGGTCACGAAGTAGGCGTAGCGGAGACGCACCTCGCGGCCCGGGGCGAGGCGAAAGAACTTGCTCGGCGGGTCCTCCATGAAATCGTCACGCTCGATCCAGAGCTCGCGCGCGAAGGGCACCTTGCGCGTCCCGGCCGAGGGATCCTCCGGGTTGTTGACGGCCTCCAGCTCCTCGACCTGCCCCTCGGGGTAGTTCTCGATCACCACCTTGATCGGCCGCAGAACCGCGAAGCGGCGCGGCGCCGTCCTGTTCAGCACGTCCCTGACCTCGTGCTCGAGCATCTCGATCTCGACGGCACTATGGCCCTTGCCACCCACCCCGACCCTGTCCAGGAAGTTGCGCACACCTTCGGGCGGGAAACCGCGCCGGCGCAGGGCCGAGACTGTGGGCATGCGCGGATCGTCCCAGCCTCGCACAGAGCCCTCGCTCACGAGCCGGGCCAGGAAGCGCTTCGAGAGCACGGTGTACGTGAGGTTGAGCCGGGCGAACTCGTACTGGCGCGGGCGCGACGGCACCGGCAGGTTCTCGAGCAGCCAGTCGTAGAGCGGCCGGTGATCCTCGAACTCGAGTGTGCAGATCGAGTGGGTCACGCCCTCGATCGCGTCCGACTGGCCGTGGGCGAAGTCGTACAGCGGATAGATGCACCACTCGTCGCCGGTCCGCGGGTGCGTCGCGTGCAGGATGCGGTAGAGCACCGCGTCGCGCATGTTGAGGTTGGGCGAGGCCATGTCGATCCTGGCCCTGAGCACTCTCGCGCCGTCCCGAAACTCGCCCGCGCGCATGCGCTCGAACAGATCGAGATTCTCGTCGATCGAACGGTCGCGCCACGGGCTGTTCCTGCCAGGCTCCGTGAAGGTGCCGCGGTACTCGCGGATCTCCTCGGCAGAGAGGTCGTCGACGTAGGCCTTGCCGGCCTTGATCAGGTGGACAGCCCAGTCGTAGAGCTGATGGAAGTAGTCGGAGGCGTAGTAGAGATGCTCGCCCCAGTCGAAGCCGAGCCAGCGGATGTCCTGCTGGATCGCGTCGATGTACTCCTGCTCTTCCTTGATCGGGTTCGTGTCGTCGAAGCGCAGGTGGCAGCGCCCGCCGAACTCCTGGGCGACCCCGAAGTTGAGCGCGATCGACTTGGGGTGGCCGATGTGGAGGTAGCCGTTCGGCTCGGGCGGGAAGCGCGTCACGACCTCCGAGACCCTCCCCTCCCGCACGTCGGCGGCGACGATCTCGCGGATGAAATCGCTTCGTTCGGGAGTGGCCGGACTGTCGGCGCTCACGCCGCTGCTGCTCATCTCGAAGAGAGTAGTCCAGTCGGTTTCCGCGCTATCACCTCGAGAGGCCGCGGGGGACCGGCTTAGTCCCAGGCGTGCCGAACACCAGGTCACATCATCATTGACGATTGGAGGTCACTGCGTATGCGTGCAACTGTCATGTATGGGGCCGGCGATGTCCGGGTCGAGGATGTTGCGGACGCCCGGTTGATCGACCCGACTGATGCGCTCGTTCGGGTCACGCGCGCCGCGATCTGCGGCAGCGATCTGTGGCCGTACAAGTCGATGCCGCACGACGATGGCGGCCGGCGGATGGGGCATGAGTTCATCGGCGTCGTCGAGGCCGTCGGCTCCGATGTCGAGACCGTCAAGGTCGGCGACGTGGTTGTTTCGCCGTTTCTCTGGTCGGACGGCTCCTGTGTCTTCTGCCGCGAAGGGCTGCAGAGTTCGTGTCTGCATGGCGGCCGGTACGGGGACGTCGACGTCGACGGCGGCCAGGGCGAAGCGGTGCGGGTTCCGCAGGCGGAGGGGACGCTCGTGGTTCTGCCGGTCGGTGCGGACGACGCGCTCATGCCTTCGTTGCTCACGCTCACCGACGTGATGGGAACCGGCCACCACGCGGCGCTGACGGCGCAGGTTGGTCCCGGCAAGACGGTCGCGGTGGTGGGCGACGGCGCCGTCGGGCTGTGCGGTGTGATCGCGTCGAAGCGTCTCGGCGCGGAGCGGATCCTGCTGCTCGGCAGCAACCCCGAGCGGACCGCGCTGGGGCAGGAGCTCGGCGCCACCGACGTCGTGCGCGAGCGCGGCGAGGAAGCAGTCGAGCGCGTCCGCGAGCTGACGCAGCACGGCGCTCACTCGGTGCTCGAGTGTGTCGGCCTCGAACGGGCCGTCGAGACGGCGCTCGCGATCGCCCGTCCCGGCGGCGCGATCGGTCGCGTCGGCGTCCCCGAGCGCGACACCACACCTACCGGCGTTGCGTTCTGGAAGAACGCTTCAATCGGCGGCGGCCCTGCACCCGTCCGCGCCTATATCGAGGCGCTGCTGCCCGACGTGCTCGAAGGTCGGATCGAGCCCGGACGTGTCTTCGACCGCACCGGATCGATCGAAGACGTGCCGGACGGCTACCGCTTGATGAACGACCGCGAAGTCCTGAAGTTCCAGATCAAACCGTAGGAACGAAGTAGGATGACCACTGCGACCGAGAGGAGTTCGGCATGGCGTCCATTTCGGAGCGGGAGAGCAGGGAGATCGAGGCGGCAAACGCCTCCGGCGCCACTCCGGTCGTCTTCATCCACGGCCTCTGGCTGCTGCCGAGCAGCTGGGCCAACTGGGCGGACTTCTTCGAGCAGGCCGGTTACGCGCCGCTGACGCCGGACTGGCCAGACGATCCTGAAACGGTTGAAGAGGCGCGGGCGAACCCGGACGTCCTCGCCAAGAAGACGCTGAAGCAGGTCGTCGACCACACGGCCGACGTGATCGGCAAGCTCGAGAAGAAGCCCGCCGTGATGGGGCACTCGACCGGCGGATTGTTCGCCCAGATGCTCGCCGGCCGTGGGCTCTCGGCAGCCACGGTTGCCATCGACCCGGGCGTGTTTCGCGGCGTTCTGCCGCTGCCGCTTCTCCACGCTCAAGGCGAGTGGACCTTTCCTGATCGAACCCCCGGTATCGAGGCCGCGCCATCACGCTCACCTTCGACCAGTTCAAATACGGCTGGACGAACGCCCTCGATGAGGACGAGGCGAAGCGCCTTTACGACACCTACCACGTGGCCGGGTCGGGGATCGCCCTGGCCCAGATGGCCAACTCCAACCTCAACCCCTGGACCGAGTCGAAGGTCGACACGAAGAACCCCGATCGGGGCCCGCTGCTGATCCTCGACGGGGAGAAGGATCACACGGTTCCCTGGGCGATCGCCAACGCCTCCTACAAGCGGCAGAAGCGCAACCCGGGCGTCACCGAGATCAAGAAGATGCCCAACCGCGGCCACTCGCTGACCATCGACCACGGCTGGCAGGAGGTCGCGCAGACCGCGCTCGACTTCGTCAAGCGGTTCGTCCCGGCCAAGCCGAGCTAGCCGGCCTCGATCTGCTGGCAGGCGAGAGTCCTCCGCGTTACTACAGAGTTGCGTTTACCCCCGACTGCGCTCTAGCGACAGCACGCTCGTCCGGTCGAGGGCAGTTGGGGTCATGCATCGAGTCGGAGCACGACCTCGTCCGTTTCCTCGTTGCGCCCATGAGCGAATCCGCGCCCCTCGCCCACGATCAGGAAACCGCACTTCGCCAACACACGAATCGACGCCGCGTTGTCGCTCGCAGCGCCAGCGTAAAGCGGACGGGTTGCCTCCAGCTGCAAGAACTCCTGTAGGGCACGCGTGGCAATGCCGCGGCCCCAATCCTCACGGCCGATCCAATAGGTGACCTCGCGGCGACCCTCCAAGTCGAAGCTCGCAATGTGACCCACGACTCGACCGTCGATCTCGATGACCCTATTCGTCGTAGAGGGGTCGCTCCTCAGCCGCGCCCACCGTCGCTCGAAGCTCGTTCGATCATCGGAATCCGGCGAGGTGAACGCGGCCATCCGTATAGCGTCGCGATCCGTCGAGTGCTCGAACAGCACGTCGAGATCACGATCTTCGATCTCGCGAAGGACAAGCTGTCCCGATCCCTCCTGCACGGCCGTTAACGCTAACTGCCGCAAAGCTCGGGTGACATTCCCGAACTCACTGTCATTCTCGGCTGGCCCAGGCGAGGGTTCTCTCTCTAACGACTCGGAGGAACCCGATTAGCACGGGCTTCTTTGGCACGGCCGGAAAGCTGTTCCTACATAGCTTCGGCCGGATCGCAGCCGTTAGCGCCGTCGCGCTCTCGGCGGCCTCGCGTCGGAGACGGTGCAGGCTGCGGAGGCGCTGCTGGCCGCGATTGTCCGCTCCGACGGCACGCGGGCGTCGGTCACCGAAGAGCTCCGCGGCCTCGAGCTGGAGAACGGCATCCTCGGGACGTTCCGATTCGACCGCAACGGAGACATCACGCCCGCCTCGTTCACCGTCTTCCGCGTCACCGGCCAGCGGACGCGCGCCCCGGAGCTTCCGAAGGTCTTCGGCGGCGCGGTCGTCGACCGCGTCGTACGTGTGCCGCCCGGCGCTCGCGCGTCCCTGAACCAAAGAGTTACCGGAGCGCTGCCCTGGATCCCCGGGTGACGGTGAGTGCTCTCAGCGCGCTTCGCCAGGGCCGTCGAGGCCGGCAATTGCCCCGACGCTCCCTCGCTTGCCCAACAACGTCCTTGGCTCGCGCGGTACCCGCGAGGTTGCCCTTGCGCCGGTAGAGCTCGAGCGCCTCGCCCACGGCGGCCTCGGCCTCCTGGGCCGGGCGGCCCGCGAGCGCGAGCACCTCGGCCAGGGCCAGACGGGCGTCGGCCCTCATGGTGAGGAAATCGGTCTCTTCAGCGAGGTGGACGGCTTGGCGCGCGAGGCTCTCTCCGCGTCCGATGTCGCCGCGGCGCGCGAACACCTTCCCGAGCGTCGAGCGCCAGGCAATCTGCGAGGCGGCGTCGTCGTCGGAAGCGACCCGCTCGCTCAGCAACGCGAGGTCCTCGGCCTCGTCGTCGCGGCCCTGGCGGTACAGCGACTCGGCGAGGAAGGCCGCCAGCGTGGAGAGAACACCGGTCTCCCCCATCGCCTCGAAGAGCTCGAGTCCGACGCGCAGCTCGCGCTCGGCAGCCGCGGCGTCCCCCGCACCGAGCTCGGCCGCGCCGGCGACCACGGTGCAGCCGGCGACGCCGAACTTGTGGCCCAGCTCGCGGTACTGACGCCGGCTCTCGTCGAAGAGCCGCCGGGCGCCGTCCAGGTCACCGAGCATCGCCTGGAATCCGGCCAGGTAGCAGGTGACGCCGGCCTCGACGATTCGGCGCCCGTCCGCGTACTCGCGGATCTCACGGCAGCGGCGCACCCCCTCCTCGACTGGAGTCGGTCCGTAGTAGAGGGAGGTGGCGAGGTTGGTGTACGCCTCGGCCGCTCCTCGACCCGACTCGCGCCCGTGGGCGAGCGCCTGCTCGAGCGCAGCGGCGCTGGCGCCCCAGCGGCAGCGGGTCAGCTCGACCTCCGCAATCGCCCGCCAGGCCTTCGCCAGCCCGACATCGTCGCCGAAACCTTCGAGCAGCTCGATCGCGCCCTGGGCGGCGCCGAGCAGCTCATCGGCCTTGACGTCGGGGTCGGTGAGCGTCTGCAGCAGCAGGCCGTCGATGAGCGCATGCGCCTCGAGACGGGAATCGCCCGCGTCCAGCGCGGCGCGCAGCGCGTCGCTCAGCACCGTGCGGGCACCCGACGAGGTCCCCGCTCGTGTAGAGCGCCTCCCCGAGCTCGAGCATGAGCGGCAGCCGCTCCTGGTCCTCGGTGGGCAGGAGCGACACTGCACGTGCGAGCAGGTTGGCCGCCGCCGAGACGTCGCCTCGGGTGAGCGCTTTGCGCCCGGCCGCGGCGAGGCGCGTGCCCGCCTGCGTGGCCAACGTCTGCGCGGCGCTCCCTGCGGGAGCGAGCTCCTCGCGGTAGCGGAAGGCCTGTTCGAGGTGGTAGCCGATGATCTCGTCGTACTCGACGGCGCGCGCACCGGTCGTCGCTGCTCGAGCCACCCGGCGAAGCGCTCGTGGAGCTCGGCGCGCCCTTCCTTGGGCAGCCCCCCGTAGGCGGCGTCGCGGATCAGGAGGTGCCGGAAGCGGAACGCGTCCTCGCCGCCGAACGTCGAGCGGTCGGGCCGGATCAGCTCCTTGCGCGACCAGCGTCATTCAGATGCCGCTCGACGCTCGCGGGACGCGCCGTCGTCGGCGAGCAGCTCGCGACGGCGCCCGCGCTAGAACACCTTGCCGATCGACCGAGGCGCGCTCGATCACCGCGCGCTCGTACCCCGCCGAGCCGGTCGAGCCGCGCCGCCACGAGTGCGTGGATCGTCGGCGGGACCGGAGCGCGACAGCTCGCCGTGACTTCCAGCGTTCCGTTCTCCGCGCATCAGGCCGTCGTCGACCAGCATCCGCGAGCAGTCTCCTCGATGAACAGCGGGTTGCCCTCGGCGGCCGCCGAGGATGCGCTCGCGGGCCTCGTGCGACCAGCGTCGGCCCGGCCGAGCAGGTTGTCGATCAGCTCGCGCCGTCTCGGCGGCGTCGAGCGGCTCGAGCGAGACCGAGCGCGGCATTGAGCTTGCCCGCCGACCCAGTCGGCCGCAGGCTCGAGGAGCTCGGGCCGCGGCCAGGCAGAGCAAGCAGGATCGGCGCGTCCCGTCGACCAGTCGGCCAGGTGCTCGATCAGGTCGAGGAACGTCGGCTCCGCCCACTGGATGTCGTCGAAGACGACGACGAGTGGCCGGCGCCGTCGCGAGCGTCTCGAGCAGCCGTCGCACCGCCCAGAACGTCTCCTCCTGCCCGGCCGACGCCCGCGTCGACGAGCCCGAGCGAGCGGCGCGATCCGCTCGGCGATCGACGTCGGCCTCCCCCTGCGACCTCCACGAGCGCCTCGAGCGCGGCCCGCGTCTGCTCGGCGCGATCGCCGTCGCTCGAGCCCGGCGGCGCTCGCTGACGACCTCGGCGAGCGGCCAGAACGTGATTCCCTCGCCGTACGGGAGGCAGCGGCCGCGCAGGACGATGCGTTCGTCTCGACGCTGGCACGAACTCGTCGCACGAGCCTCGACTTGCCCATCGCCTGCGGAGCCCAGGACCGTACGAGCTGCGCACGCGCGATCGTCCACCGCCCGCTCGAACGCCTCCTCGAGCAGCGCGCAGCTCGCGCTCGCGGCCGACGAGCGGCGAGTCGAGCCGGCGCTCGTCGCCCGGGCGTGTCGGCGAACGACATCGAGCAGCCGCTAGCGCCGGGCACGGCTCTCGCTCTTGCCTTTCAGCTCGAGCGGCTCGAGCCGCCTCGGCTCTGACAGCGTCGCCGGACGAGCGCGTACGTGGTCGTCGCCGAGCAGGATCTCGCCCGGAGCGGCTGCTTGCTCCAGACGGGCGGCCACGTTGACGGTGTCGCCGGTCGACGAGACGCTACTGCCTCCCAGTTACAGGTGCCCGCGACGACCTCACCCGTGTTGATGCCCGTCCGCATCTGGATCGCGACGTCGCCCATCGGTGTCGAGCTCCTCGTTGAGCGCGCGCCAGCGCCGTCGCGCATCTCGGCGGCCGCCCTCACGGCCCGCAGTGCGTCGTCCTCGTGCAGCGTCGGGATGCCGAACACGGCCATCACCGCGTCGCCGATGAACTTCTCGACGTGCCGCCGTGGCGCTCGATCACCGCGCGCATCGCTCTCGAAGTAGCGCGCCCATCACGCGGCGCGTGGTCTCCGGGTCGAGCCGCTCGCCCATCGCCGTCGAGCCCGTGACGTCCGAGAAGATCACGGTGACCGTCTTGCGCGTCTCGCGCTTCCGCGCGGGCGTGGCTTCGACGGGCGTACCGCACCCGGCGCAGAAGCGGGCGTCGTCGGGATTCTCGCGGCCGCAGCTCAGACAGGCGAGCACGGATCGATTCTGAGCGGAATGCAGGGAAAAACCAAGGCCGACGCGCCCGCTAGCGGGACCGCGGTCGCAGGCGCACCACGCGCGTCGTCACCGCAGTTCGCCCCGTGATCTTCTTCGCTCGAATCTTCAGCCGTAGCTTGAGCGGCTTTTTCACCAGCCGAAGCTTGGACGGCGTCTGCACCTCTACGGACATGAAGCCCGCTCCCTCTCGCTTCTTCAGCCGCAGCTTCGCCGGCTTGCCCAGCCGCAGCTTGCCCGCCATCGCCAGCCCGCGCGCGACCACCTGCTTGCCGCTCACGAGCTCCACGGTGACGCCGAAGGTCGCCGCCCCATCGCCCCACGTGAGCACGATGCCGACGCCGGGCGTGCCGGCGGGAACCGAGAAGCTCTTCGACGCCGCCTGGTTCGGCCTCGTGAACGCCGTGGAAAACGTGCCCGCAGCGATCGGCGGCGCGCCGGCGCTCGTCCGGCCGCGCTCGCAGTTGATGATCTCGCCGCTCCCGCCGTCGTTGATGCAATCGTCGACCCGGCCGCGCCGTCGAGGATGTTGAAGCCCGCGCCGCCCCGGAGGAAGTCGTTGCCGGGGCCGCCGAGCAAGCGGTCGTTGCCGCCCAGGCCGAACAGCCGGTCGTTGCCGACGCCGCCGTCGAGCAGATCCTGCCCGGCGCCGCCGTCGAGATCGTCGTTGCCCTCGCTGCCGCTGAGTCGGTCGTCGCCGTCGCCGGCTTCCACGCGATCGTTGCCGTCGCCGCCGTCGATCACATCGTCGCCCTCGCCGGCATCCACTCGGTCGTTGCCGTCGCCCCCCTGCACACGGTCGTTACCGGCGCCGCCTCGGATCACATCGTTGCCGCGGCCGCCGTCGATCGTGTCGTTGCCGCCAAGGCCGCAGATCACCTCGTTCCTCGACGTACCGTTGAGCGTGTCCGCCTGCGGTGTCCCCGTGATCGTGCACGGACCCTCGGGGTCCGGTTCCTCGGCCGGCGAGATCGCGATCCGAACGGTTGCCACGTTCGAGTCGAGCGACCCGTCGTTCGCCTTGTACGTGAATGAGACAGAGCCAGGCGCGGATCCCGCCGCCGGGGTATAGGCGAACGAGCCGTTCGCATTCAGGGCCAAAGTTCCCTGTGCCGGGCCGGCCACGAGGACTGCGCCCAGCGCCCCGCCCTCGACGTCGGTGTCGTTCGTGAGGACGCCCGGCGCGGCGACCGCGAGCGAGGTGCTCTCGGCGACGCCGTAAGCATCGTCGCCCGCAACGGGGGCGTCGTTGACGGGGCTCACCGCGATCGAGACGGTGGCCACGTTGGAGTCGAGCGCACCGTCGTTCGCTTTGTAGGTGAACGAGTCGCTGCCGTTGAAGTTCGCGCCCGGCGTATAGCTGAACGAGCCGTTGGGGTTCAGCACCACCGAACCGTGCGCGGGCCCTCCGACGAGGAGCGCAGTCAGAAGGTTGCCGTCGAGGTCGCTGTCGTTGCCGAGGATGCCCGGCGCGCCGACGCTGAGCACGGTGTCCTCGTCGACCGCGTAGCCGTCGTTGCCCGCACCGGGTGCCCGGTTGGCCGCATTCACGACCGTGCTTGCGGTCGCGCTGTTGTTCGCCGGCACCGGATCGGTTGTCGTCGCCGTCGCGGTCGCGGTGTTGCTGAGGCTGGGGTTCGCGACGGTCGGCGTGACGACGATCGTGCGCGCCGCGTTGGCGCCGTTGGCAAGTCCGCCGATCGTGCAGGTCACCGTCCCCGAGGCGTTGGTGCAGCCTGCGCCCGCAGAGACGAACGTAACTCCGGCCGGCAGCGTGTCGGTCATGGCCACGCCGGCAGCCGCATCGGGACCGTTGTTCGTCACCGTCAGCGTGTAGGTGAGGTTGCTCCCGACCGTGACAGGGTCGGGCGCGTCCGTCTTCGTCAGCGACAGATTCGCCGAGGCGGCGGAGGCGGGGTTGACCGTCGTCGTGGTCGTGGCGCTGTTGTCGCCTGGCACCGGGTCGGCTGTCGTGGCCGAGGCGGTCGCCGTGTTGCTCAGGCACGGGTTCGTAACCGTCGGCGCTGACGACGATCGTGCGCACCTGGCTGGCGCCGTTGGCGAGCGCCCCGATCGTGCAGGTGACCGTGCCGGAGACGTTGTTGCAGCCCGCGCTCGCTGAGACGAAGCTCACCCCGGCCGGGAATGTGTCCGCGAGTGTCACCCCGGCCGCGTCCGAGGGGCCGTTGTTCGTCACCGTCAGCGTGTAGGTCAGGTCGCTCCCGACCGTGACCGGATCGGCGCGTCCGTCTTCGTCAATGCCAGGTCGGCAGACGGGTTCACCACCGTCGTCGCCGTCGCGCTGTTGTTCCCGCGGCACCGGGTCGCGCTGTCGTCGCCGTCGCGGTCGCGGTGTTGCTGAGAGTTGGGTTGGCGACAGTCGGGCTGACCACGATCGTGCGCACCTGGTTGGCTCCGTTGGCAAGCGCACCGATCGTGCACGTCACCGTGCCAAAAACGTCGGTGCAGCCCGCGCCCGCGGAGACGAAGCTCACCCCGCTCGGCAGCGTGTCCGCGAGCGTCACCCCGGCCGCGTCGGAGGGGCCGTTGTTCGTGACCGTAAGCGTGTAGGTGAGGTTGCCGCCCACGAGGACCGGGTCGGGCGCGTCCGTCTTCGTCAGCGCTAGGTCGGCAGCCGGGTTCACCACCGTGGTCGTCTCGCGCAGTTGTTCCCCGGCACCGGATCCGCTGTCGTCGCCGACGCGGTCGCGGTGTTCTGAGGCTCGGGTTGGCGACCGTCGGGCGCACCACAACTGTCCGCTGCGCATTGGCGCCGTTCGCGAGCCCGCCGATGGTGCACGTCACCGTGCCCGAAACGTTGTTGCAGCCCGCGCTCGCCGAGACGAAGCTGACTCCGGTCGGCAGCGTGTCGGTGATCGTCACGCCGGCGGCCGCGTCGGGACCGCTGTTGGCCACTGTCAGTGTGTAGGTGAGCTCGCCGCCGGCCAGCACCGGGTCGGGCGTGTCGGTCTTCGTCAGCGCAAGATTCGCCGAGGCGGCGGGGGCGGGGTCGACCGTCGTCGTGGTCGTGGCGCTGTTGTTGCCGGGCACCGGGTCAGCGGTCGTGGCCGAGGCGGTCGCCGTGTTGGTCAGCGGACGGGTTCGTAACCGTTGGGGTGACGACGATCGTGCGCACCTGGCTGGCGCCGTTGGCGAGCGCACCGATCGTGCAGGTGACCGTGCCCGTGACGTTGTTGCAACCCGCACCCGCGGAGACAAATGCTGACGCCGCTCGGCAGCGTGTCCGTCATCGTCACCCAGGCCGCTTCCGAAGGTCCGTTGTTCGTCACCGTCAGCGTGTAGGTCAGGTTGCTCCCGACTGTGACGGGATCAGGACGTCGGTCTTCGTCAGCGCGAGGTCGGCAGCCGGGTTCACCACCGTAGTCGCGGTTGCGCTGTTGTTCGCCATGTTCGGATCGATCGAGCTCGCCGACACCGAAGCGGTGTTGCTCAGGCTCGGATTCGCGACCGCCGGCCGTACCACGATCGTCCGTGTCTGCGAGGCGCCGTTGGCAAGCGTCCCGATCAGGCACGTGACGGTGCCGGACGGGTTGGTGCAGCCGGTGGCGGAGATGACGCTGACCCCGGCCGGAACCGTGTCTGTGATCGTGACGCCTGTGGCTTCGGAGGGACCGTTGTTCGTCACCGTCAGTGTGTAGGTGAGCTCACCGCCGGCCAGCACCGGGTCGGGCCAGTCGGTCTTCGTCAGGGCCAGATCGGCCGCCGCGGTCACCACCGTGGTCACGGTCGCGCTGTTGATGCCTGCACCGGATCGACCGTCGTCGCCGATGCGGTGGCGGTATTGCTCAGGGACGGGTTCGTAACCGTCGGGCTGACCACGATGGTGCGCACCTGGTTCGTGCCGTTGGCGAGCGCCCCGATCGTGCAGGTGACGGTGCCGGAGACGTTGTTGCAGCCAGCGCCCGCGGAGACAAAGCAAACCCCGCTGAGCAATGTGTCCGTGAGCGTCACCCCAGCCGCGTCGGAGGAGCCGTTGTTGGTCACTGTCAGCGTGTAGGTCAGTTGCTCCCGACCAGCACCGGTCGAGCATCGGTCATCGTCAGCGCCAGTCGGCGCTCGGCCCCACCACCGTGTGCGGTAGCGCTGTTGTTGCGGCACCGGTCGGCCGTGCTCGACGACACCGAGCGGTGTTGCTCAAGCTGGGTTGCGACCGTCGGACGCACCACGATCGTTCGCTGGCGTTGCGCCGTTCGCGAGCGTCCCGATCACGCACGTAACCGTCCCGGAGTGTTCGCGCAGCCGCTCGCGGAGACGAAGTGACGCCGCTCGGAAGCGGATCCGTGATCGTCACGCTGCCGGCCCAGTCGGGACCGTTGTTCGTCACCGTCAGCGTGTAGGTGAGTTCGCTGCCGGCCGGCACCGGTCGGCGCGTCCGTCTTCGTCAAAGCCAGGTTGCGGCCGCATTCACCAACGTCGTCGCCGTCGCGGTGTTGTTGCTCAGGTTCGGTCGCCCGTGTCGCCGAGCAGTGCCGTGTTGCTGACATTGTGATGCGCCGTTCCCACGACATCGTGCGCCGCCGCGTGACCAGGCCCCATCGCGATTGCCGAACGTTTCGTGCAGCCCGCGCTCGCGGAGATGAGGTGACGCCGCTCGGAAGCGATCCGCGACCGCTACCGCAGCGTCCGAGGCCGTTGTTCGTCACCGTAAGCGTGTAGGTGAGGCCCGTCCGGCCAGCACCGGGTCGGCGAGTCGGTCTTCTCAGCGCCGGTCGACGGTGGTGGGGGAGCTGGTTGTTCCCCACCGGCAACCGCGCTCGCGACACCGAGCGGTGTGCTCAGGTCGGGTTACCACGGTCGGCGCACCACGATCGTCCGCTGCGCATTCGCGCCGTTGCGAGCGCCCCGATGCGCAGTCACGGTGCCGGAGACGTTGGTGCAGCCGCTCGCGGAGACGAATGTACACCGCCCGGGAGCGTGTCCGCGATCGCACACCCGAAGCCGCATCCGGCCGTCGTTGTCACGCTCAGGGAGTAGAAGAGCTCCTCTCCGAGCAGCGCCTGGTTGGGGCGTCGGTCTTCGTCAGGCGAGGTTGCGGCCGGCTCACGACGGTCGTCGCGGTCGCGCTGTTGTTCGCCGTGTTCGGGTCGGTCGTGCTGGCCGTGACCGTCGCGCGTTGCTCAAGCTGGTTGCACCGTCCCCCGAACTCCAACGCGCGTGTCGGCGCCGCTGATCGCCGATGAGCTGACAGTGCGTAAGGTGGACCTCAGCCGCGTCACTCCCCCCCTTCCTGATCTCACTTCCCCCTTCCGTTTTTCCTCCTTATTTGTTCCCTCCACCTCCGCGTCGTTTTCTGCGCCTCCCTGGCCGACGCGCGTCACCTGGTCGTGTTCGCCCGCTGTTCCGCCGCCTGCGTCCGTCCCGTGCGTTCGTGCCCGTCCCGCGGTCGTCCGTGTCGCCGCGTTCCCGCCCCGCCGGTGGCGCGGCGTGCCGCCGGCGCGCGGCCCCGGTGCCTGCGCGGTCTGCCGGTGCCCGGCGTGGCCGCCGTCTCGTTTCGGTGTGCCCGCGGCGGGTAGGGCGCTGTGGTGGTCCCCGGCGCGCCCGGCTCGACCGTCCCGTTGCTGTGCGTCGCCGCGACGGTGCCGGTGCCTCTGTCCTGCCGGTGCCGGTGTTCGTCGCCGCCGACCGGCCGGTACTCGCGCTCTCGACCGTCACGGGGCCGCGTTCGACGCGCCGGGTGCGGTCGTGTCTTCCCGCCTCTGACGGTCGCGAGCCCGCCGCGGCGTTCGTCGCGAGTTGCGGCGCTCTTTGCGTCCTGAACTTCCGCTGCCGGACCGTCGAGCACGATCGTCGCCGCGTTCGTCACGACGTCTGCGTTGGTGAATTGCAGCGTTGCCGAGACGATGTACGTGCCGCCGGTGAGCGTCTTCGTTGCGCTCGAGTAGTTGAGGAGGCCCGGCGTGCCGTCGATCGCCAGGTTTCCGGAGGCCGCCTCGATCACACCGCTGTTGTCCACTTCGGCGCCGATCGACGAATCCGCCGTGCCGGCGGTCTTGCTCCAACGTGCCGGCGTTCAGGAATCGCTCAACCGGCAGCCCGGAGACGGCGGTCAGGTCGGCGTCGGTCTGCAGGTCGAAAGTCGCGCCGGCGATCGGTTTCGATCGTCGCCCCGTTCGCAGAGTCGATCCCGACCGCTCCCGTCCACGACCACGCTGCCCTCGACCCGCAAGCGTCCGCGCTGATCACGCTCGACCCCGCCGGAGCCGCTCTTGGTCAGCGTCTTCGCCCGCCGCGACCAGCGTCTGTCCCGTGCCCGCCCAAGTGCCGCCCGTCCAGGTGACCGCGCCGTTCACGCGCCATGTGCCTGCGCCCTCGAGCGTCCCGAACGAATGCTCGACCCCGTCGTTCGAGCGTCGCCAACGTCGGGCCGCCACGTCGAAGACGCCGCCGCCGAACTCAACGTTGCCCGCGCCGCGTGCCGGTGAAGTTGCCGGTCTGCGAGCCGGCCCCGTCGCCGCCGGTCAGCAGCAGTGTGCCCGTGCTCGCCGTCACCGTGCCTTGGTGTTGACCAGCTCGACCGCCACGATCGAGTCGGCCGTCCCGGCGCTCTTGGTCAGCGTGCCGGCGTTCAGGAACCGCTCCGACGGCGCCCCGCCCGACAGCGTTCAGATCGGCGTCCGTCTTCAGGTCGAAGATCGCCCCCGGCGATCGTCTCGATCGTCGCCCCGTTCAGCAGGGTCAGTCCGCCGGTGTCGTCCACGACCGCGTTGCCCTCGACCCGCAGCGTCCGCGTGTTCAAGCTGGCTCCGCCGGAGCCGCTCTTGGTCAGCGTCTCTCCCGCGACGACAAGCGTCTGTCCCGTGCCCTGCCCAGGTGCCGCCCGTCCAGGTGACCGCGCCGTTGACGCGCCACGTGCCTGCGCCCTCGAGCGTCCCGAACGAATGCTCGACGCCGTCGTTGAGGGTCGCCGTGGTCGCTGCCGCCACGTCGAAGACGCCGCCCCCGAACTCGACCCTGCCCGTGCCCGCGCCGGTAAAGCTGCCCGTCTGCGTAGCCGGCCCCGTCGCCTCCTGTCAGCAACAGCGTCCCGGCACTTGCCGTCACCGCATTGGTGTTGACCAGCTCGACCGCGATCGATCGAGTCGGCCGTCCCGGCGCTCTTGGTCAGCGTGCCGCCGTTCAGGAACCGCTCCGACGGCGCCCCGCCCAACGTTGCGTTCAGATCGGCGTCCGTCTTCAGATCGAAGGTCGCGCCGGCGATCGTCTCGATCGTCGCGCCGTTGAGGGTGATCCCGACCGGTGTCGTCCACGACTCGCGTTGCCCTCGACCCGCAGTGTCCGCGTGTTCAAGTTGGCCCCGCCGGAGCCGCTCTTGGTCAGCGTGGCTTCCCGGCGACGACCAGCGTCTGTCCTGTGCCCTGCCCAGGTGCCGCCCGTCCAGGTGACCGCGCCGTTCACCCGCCACGTGCCGGCGCCCTCGAGCGTCCCGACCGAATGCTCGACGCCGTTGTTCAGCGTTGCGACCGCGCTCCGTGGCCACGTCGAACGTGCCGCCGCCGAACTCGACCCTAGCCGGCGCCGGTGCCGGTGAAGTTGCCCGTCTGCGTAGCCGGCGCCGTCGCCGCCGGTCAGCAGCAATGTGCCCGTGCTCGCCGTCACGGCATTTGTGTTGACTAACTCGACCGCGACGATCGAGTCGGCCGTCCCGCCGCTCTTGGTCAGGGTGCCGCCGTTCAAGAACCGCTCCGCACGGCGCCCCGCCGTCAGCGTTCAGGTCGGCGTCGGTCCTCAGGTCGAAGATCGCCCCCGGCGATCGTCTCGATCGTCGCCCCGTTCAGGGTGAATCCGCCGGTCCCGTCCACGACGACGCTGCCCTCGACGCGCAAGCGTCCGCGTGTTCAGTGCTGGCTCCGCCGTTGAGCCGCTTTTGGTTAGCGTCTGCTCCCGCGACGACCAGCGTCTGGCCCGTGCCCTGCCCAGCGTGCCGCCCGTCCAGGTGACCGCGCCGTTCACCCGCCACGTGCCCGCGCCCTCGAGCGTCCCGAACGAATGCTCGACCCCGTCGTTGAGGGTCGCAGTCGTCGCGACCGCCACGTCGAAGATGCCGCCGCCGAACTCGACCGTGCCCGGTGCCTGGTGCCGGTGAAGCTGCCTGTCTGCGAACCGGCGCCGTCGCCGCCGGCCAGCAGCAGTGTGCCCGGCGCTCGCCGTCACCGTGCCTTTGTGTTGACCAACTCGACCGCGATCGATCGACTCGGCCGTCCCGCCGCTCTTGGTCAGCGTGCCGGCGTTCAGGAAGCGCTCCGCCGTGCCCCGGCGGTGGCGTTCAGGTCGGCGTCCGTCTTCAGGTCGAAGGTCGCGCCGGCGATCGTCTCGATCGTCGCCCCGTTCACGGTTCATCCCGACCGTCCCGTCCACGACGACGCTGCCCTCGACGCGCAGCGTCCGCGTGTTCAGGCTGACCCCGGCGGAGCCACTCTTGGTCAACGTCCCCCCGGCGGCGATCCGCGTCGTTCCCGAGCCCTGCTGCGCGCCGCCCGTCCACGTGTAGCTGCCGGAGATGACCAACACGGCCGCGCCGTCGAGCGTCCCGGCGGACTGCGTGAAGTTCGTCGCGTTCGATTCGTTGCCGACGGTCGTGTCGGTGAGCGTCAGGGTGCCGAAGGAGAGCAGGAGGCTCCCAGCGCTCTGCAAGCTCAAGATCGAGGTGGTGCCCAAGGCTGTTGTGCTCGACGGCTTTCCCCTGAGGGATGCAGACGTGCTCAGTCGGAAGCGGAAGCGCGTCGCCGCTCCAGTTCGCCGGGGTCTGCCAAGAGGTTGCGGTGCCGGTCGGACCGCCGTCGAACGTTCTCGTGCCGGGGTCGCCGCAGATGACCGCCGCGGCCACCGGCGGCGGGACCGACCGCGGGCCCGCGGCGAGGAAGCCGAACTGAAACTGGAATGCCGCCGCGCCCGCCGCGGCTGTGACGACCAACGATCCCAGCGCGGTCGAGGCGATTACTACAAAGGTGCGAGCCGAGCTTCCCGGCGTTTGCATGCCGCATCCCTCCTCGACAGAGGCGGCGCCGGATCGACGGGGCCCGCCGCAGAGCCACAGACGACAACGTTCCTTTTACTACGTTCGGGCTGAAAAGCCAAACCCAGCCCAACATTAAGGAGAAACCCCTTAGTGTTTCTCATAATCTCTGCTTGAACATCGTAGAATTTGCGGCAAACCGCACTAGGATTTCGGCCTGCGGACGGGGTTATGACCCGCTTTCGTCGCCATTCCCGCGCGGGAATGCGGACAAACCGGCGGTCGTTAGCGCGAGGGCGTGCAGCAAAAGGCGCCGATTGGCAGGTACTTTCCGGGAGCGCGGGACTAGCATGGCGGGCTTGGCCCGCCCTTCCTGACCCTCGTCGCCGCACGGTTCGCCTTGCTAGTTAACAGGCTCACGCCAGCGCGTGTGTGACTCGCGTGGTCGCGGAATCCCTGAGGAGCCCGGGAGGCTCGGGTGATCCCCGGCCGGGTCCCTTCTACCCGTGCGGAGGCCGGGACGGCGTGTGCGTGCTAGCCGCGTTGCGCAGACCCGCTCACGGGGGCTTCCGTCGTCGCACGAGGTGTGAGACCATCCGAGCAACCAGCCGGGAGTGGATAGTGAGCGGCCGCGCGGTCGAGCGCGAGACTGCGGTAACCAGATGGCAGGTTCGACGCCGCGAGCCTGTCAGTTGCCCTCATGGGGCGCTCGACGCTCAGTTGCCAACGTCGCGGGTTTCTCTAGGAGGTGAGCGATGGGAAAGTCGCTCGGAAAACTGACTGCGCGTGCGGGATGGCGCTCGCCGTCCTCTTCCTGGTTACGCCCTCGGGCGGTTAGGGACAATCTTCAGGTTTCCCACACGGAGGTAGATTCATGCTTAGCATTACACGGAGCCGTTTGGCAGTCATTTCATCGGCTTTCACGATCGCGCTAGTCCTAGTGCTGGGTCCGGCGGCATTCGCTGGAGGCCCAGTGGTTCACCACGTGACCGCGGGAGGTCCGGATGCGTGCGTATTCTTCGGCTTCGCGCACCCCGGATGCGACGGGAATTTCTCCCTGGTGGCGAATGCTTACGCTGATGGCAGCGTGTCGGGCCAATACAGCGATCGTTTCGCGCAGGGGGATGGCTTTCACGCTGTGGTTAACTGCGTCAGCGTCGTCGGCATCGACGCATGGGTGAGTGGTGTAATTACTTCTGGGATCTTTACTGATCCGGACACCGGGGAGGTCTTTGATTTGGCCGGCCTGCCCGTCGCCACAAGGGTTCGGGATAACGGCACATCTGCGAACGACCCAGCGGATCAGATCACGTTCTCGTTCCTTGGTGACCCGACACCTTGTACCGCACATGCTCCTTATGAACTGTTCGATGCGCCCCAGGGACAAGTCCGAGTGAGCTAGCGACCACCCGTTCTCCAAAGACCGAGGCGTCAGCGCCCGAGCCCTCAACGGCCGGGCGCTGACTGTATTTCGCTGTACAAACCTTCTCGACGGGGTTCAAGCTCCTTCTGCCTGTCGCCCTGGCGTGTGCCTTCGCCCTGCACGATAGTCACGTGGTCGGGACGATAAACCTGTGCCCGCGTGGCGC
Organism: uncultured Actinomycetes bacterium; assembly: GCA_963733845.1. Lineage (GTDB taxonomy): Bacteria > Actinomycetota > Thermoleophilia > Gaiellales > Gaiellaceae > DATFQE01. Next base: position 138,033 of record CAVTEM010000001.1, on the reverse strand, counting down.
GGCGGCTGCCCAGGGTCTGGGCGAGCCATCTCGCCCAGACCCGCCAGAATCAACGGAGGGGGAGGGATTCGAACCCTCGAGGGACCTAACGGCCCCTAGCGATTTCAGACGGCGGCTCGCCACACCGCCACGGACGGGCGACCTGAAGGGCCGCGTCAACGTCGGTCTGTCACGCCGCTGATCGCGGGTTCGAGTCCCTTCGCTCCCGTGGTTACCCGCGGATGCTCACTCGTTTTTCGGCAACACCGACGGCTGCGAGCGGCGCGCACTTTTCGTGCGCGCCGCCCACACGCGTCGATCAACGCAGCGACGCGAACGCGGCCCTTATCTCTGTGGCAAAGAGCTCCGGCTCTTCCCACGCGGCGAAGTGGCCGCCCTTGTCGACCTCGTTGAAGTAGATGAGGTTGGGGTAGGCCTGCTCGGCCCAGCTGCGCGGCGCCTGATACTGCTCGCCGGGAAAGACGGTCACGGCAACCGGGATGGACACGCCCTTCACGTTGAAGAAGCCACCCTTGTATTCCCAATAGAGACGAGACGCCGAGACCCCCGTGTTCGTCAGCCAGTAGAGCGTGATGTTGTCGAGGATCTCGTCACGCGTCAGTTCGCCCGTGTCGCTCGTCGTCCGGTCGAGAGCGGAGGCGACCGCGGCGGCCGGCTGCCCGTCGGCATCGTTGTGGTCGAGGAGCCAGGCGGCCAGGCCGACGGGCGAGTCCGCGATGCCGTACAGGGTTTGCGGGCGCGTCGCCATCATCCTTGCGTACTCGACCTGCTCGTACGTTCTGATCAGCTGCTCGTATGCGCGTCGCTCCTCGGCTGAGAGACCGGCCGGCGGCGGGTCGCCGGCTAGGGAAGCCTTGTCGACGTCGGCTGGAACGGTGGCGGGCATGTTGGTGTGGACGCCGAGCAGTCCCGCAGGTGCCTGCAGGCCCATCTGGTCGACGACGAACGCACCCCAGTCGCCTCCCTGGGCGACGTAGCGGCTGTAGCCGAGGCGCTGCATCAGCTCTGCCCAGGCTCGACCCATGCGCTCGGGGCCCCAACCGCTGCTCGTCGGCTTCCCCGAGAACCCGTAACCCGGCATCGACGGAATCACGACGTCGAAGGCGTCCGCTGCACTCGCGCCGTGCGCCGTCGGATCGGTGAGCGGCTCGATGATCTTCAGCTGCTCGATGATCGAGCCCGGCCAGCCGTGATTGACGATGAGCGGCAACGCGTCGTCATGTTGCGAACGAACGTGAATGAAGTGGATGTCGAGGCCGTCGATCTCGGTTACGAATTGCGGTAGGGCGTTGAGCTTCGCCTCGCACGTGCGCCAGTCGTACTCCGTTCCCCAATAGCGCGCGAGTTTCTGCATCGCAGCGAGCTGCACACCCTGCGACTCATCCGCAACGGTCTCCTTCTCGGGCCACTGCGTGGCCGCGATGCGTCGACGGAGCTCATCTAGGGCTTCGTCCGGAATGTCGACGTGGAAGGGACGGATCTCGACAGCGGTCTCGACGGTGCTACTCATGAGGACCTCCGTGTCCGTGTGGTGGGCTTCGGCTGACCCTCCTCTCCGGCTCGGGGCCCGAACGACCCTACTCCTGTCGGTCGAGTCGAACAACCCGCGACATCAGACCGACACAGAAGCTCCACCGCCGAACGTCAATGACGAACCGTGGAAGCCTTGGTCAGGTCTAGTCGGCTCTGTTCGCGAGGAGTTCCGAAGCCGCAGCGGCATCGCTCTCCTCGACCAGGACCTGCGCCCCTCCAGAAAGCACAAAGGGAAAGGCGCCGCCCGCATCGTCGGCTCTGATCGATGCCTCGATCCCTGCCGAAGCGAGCAGACCCTGAACGACCTCCGCCTCGTCTCGCGTCCCATAGGTGCCGATCGTGATCAGCCCGCCCACTTTCGCCGAGATAATCGCAGTTTGAGGCGGGCGGGGTAACCCGCACGCCTGCTTCCGACTCCCAGGCGTCCTCGCCCGTGGGCGGCTCGCCTTAAGGTGACCGCCTGACGCGGATTGGCGCAGCCACTGGCGGGGCATGCTTGGAGCGATGACGTGCGGTTTGGATCACGACGATAACGGTCTGCTCGCGATTCCCGAGACCGTCGTTCGGAGCGCTGGGCGGGTCGTCACTCAGGTGTTCGAGCGCGTGCTCTCGTCGGATCTGCGCGTCACGACGCCGGCGGAGGGAAGGCGGCTTCTCGCGGAAGACGACCGCTCCGAGGAGCTCGCGGACACGATCCAGCGGTTCGTCGGCGTCGCGACGCCGATCGTACGGGTGGTGGCACGCGGAGCGCGCTTCACGCGCGTGCCGTGGGTGCTCGTCGCCTCGTCGACGATGTCGGTCGGCGTGACCGTGCGGGCGGGTGTACGCGAGCTGCAGGTGCTCGCAGCGTTTCTCGCTTTTCGGTTCGAGCAGGAGACGGGAGCGTTGCCGGAGCCCGCGGTGCTCCAGAAGTTGACGCTCGAGCTCTACCTCTCCCCGCGCAAGACGCCCGACGTCTCGGATCGTCGCCTGCCGCTCGTGCGGCTTGCGCGGCGCTGGATCGTGAGTGGGGCGCTCGGCCGCGACACGCGCGGCAAGACCGGGAAGGCGCTCGACAAGGCAGCGGAGCTCGACGTCGCGACGCTCGCCGCTCTCGCCTCGGTCGGCGCACGCTAGCCGCGGCGAGGCCCTCGGAGTAGGGCCGGCGGTGAACTGAACTTCGCGGCGCCGCGGTGCTGTAGCGCCACCGGCGCCGTTGTCGAGCCTATGACTTCGGTCAGCTCGAGGGCACGAGCGTGACGTCGACGCACCATTGGTGCGCGTCGGTCGGACGACCGTTGCGTCGCGTGATCCCGAGCGCGCACGCCTGGGCGGTGCCTTGGGCAAAGTGCGTCCCGAGCAGGCTGATTGCCCGCACCTTCCACTGCAGCTCCGCTCCCGTGCACCGTGCTCGCGTGCGTCCCTCCGCGTACGCGGCAGTTTGAGCCTGCGTAATCGTCAGGCGGAGCGAGAACCGCTCGCCAATGGGGCACGTGAGCGGGCCGGTCGCCCGAATGACGTGGCCGTTCTTGCTGATCGTCGCTGTGGGGTCGGTCCTTCCCACGAAGGAGGCCGAACCGCTTCCGATCAGCACGAGCGCACCCAGGATCGAGACCAATACAGCTACTCGTTTCATGGCGGCAAGTTTGTCAGGTCTGAACCGGGTTCGCCAGGACGCGGCGCGCGCGAGCGGCCGAGACGACGTCCCCCTTCTGTTCGTAGAGCCGTACGGCGCCTTCCAGGACGCCGGTCGTTTCATCGGTACGGCCAATGAGGCGCAAGACCTCGGCCAGGTCGACGAGCCCGTCCGCCCGCATGTCGAGCGCGTCAGTCGGCTCGGCGAGCGCGACGGCATCGCGGGCGAGTCGTTCGGCGTCCTCGACGTCGCCGCGCCGCGCTTGCGTCTTCGCGCGCACCTGCCGCCAGAGCATCTGCGTCACGATGTCGTCGCTCGCGCCCGCTTGCTCACTGATTTTCGCATAGTCCTCGGCCTCCACGTAGCGTTGTTGGGCGTAGAGCGACTGCGCGAGCCGCGCCGCTTGGGTCGACAGCAGGCCCTTCTCGCCCATCTGTTCGAGCGCCTCGTAGGCAACGCGGATTTCCCGCTCGGCGGCGTCAGGGTCGCCGGCGAGGGTCTCGACGATCCAACCGTGCTCGGCCTGAAGGACGAACGGCAGCCCGCGCGCAAGGCCAAGATCCTCGGTCATCGCACGGACGCGCTCGACGAGCTCGCGCGCCGCGTCGAAGTCGCCGAGCATCGCTTCGTGAACGGCAAGCGCGTCCATGAAACCCATCCCGCCCCAGCGGGAGATAGACGTATCTTCGAGAACCTCCTCGCACCGTCTGATCGCCTCTTCCGCCGGCGTCGGTCCATAGATGAGCTCGATCCCGATCTGGATCAGCGCCTGATTCGCCTGCCGCTCGTCGCCCGCGCGCCGCGCATGCGCGAACGCGCGCTCGAAGGCGTCGATCGCAGGTTGGAAGCGCATTGCGATGTGATGCGTCCAGGCGATCGCCGCCCATGCCCGTGCGAGGCCCTTGTCGTCATGCGCTTTCTCCAGCTCGGGCAACGCGCTCTCGGCGACGCTTCGCAGGCGCTCGAGGCTGCCTTCCGGTTGCGTGAACGTGCGGACGTCCGAACGCAAGAGCAAGGCGAGGAGGCCCTGGCGCGAATCTTCTGCAGCTTCGATCGCCGACGTGGCCACCTGGTCAGCCCGCTCGAAGTTCCCTGCGAGGATGAGCGCGTCCGTCAGGTCGGGGGCAAGCTCGAGACCAAATGGGTCGGCCGGTGGCACAAGAGCGAGGGCGCGCTCGAGCAGATTCGTCGCAGCGTGGGCATCGCCGCGGGCGAGCGCGCGTCGACCGGCCGTGGCGAGGCACTCCGCCGCGCGTCGCCCAACGCCTTCGGTGTGCTCGTCTAGTGGGCCGAGTTCAGCACGAGAGCGGTGCGCTTGCTCGAGGTGGTAGCCGAGGATCTCCTCGTACTCGGGTGCGTGCTCGCGGACGACGCGGGCGAACCAATCGGCGAACCGCTCGTGGAGCTCCGCGCGGACCTGCTTCGGAAGCGCGTCGTAAGCGACGTCGCGGAGGAGGAGGTGTCGGAAACCGAACGCATTCTCACCGGGAAGCTCGGGCCGGGCGGGGCGAACGAGGTCCTTGCGAACGAGCGTCATCAGGTGCGCGTCGACGGCGCCGCGGAGGCGATGAGGCGCAAGCGCGCTCACCGCGCCCACGTGAAAGACCTTCCCCTCGACGGCCGCCCGCTCGATGATCACCCGCTCGTCGTGCTCGAGTCGGTCGAGCCTGGCGGCGAGGAGCGCCTGAATAGTGGACGGCATCGAGATCTGGGCGAGGTCGGCTGTCGAGCCCCACCGTCCGTTTTCTTGGCGGAGCAGCCCGTCGTCGATAAGCATCGAAAGTATCTCCTCGACGAAGAGCGGATTGCCTTCGGCCGTCTCTTTGACCCGCGCACGGGCCTCCTCGGCCAGGAACGAATGACCGAGCAGGTTCTCGATAAGCCGCTCCGACTCTGCGTCGGTGAGCGGCTCGAGCAGGATGCTCGTCGCGTTCAGCTTGCCACCGCCCCAGTTGGAGCGGTGGTCGAGGAGCTCAGCCCGGGCGCCGCAAACGAGCAGCAGCGGAGCGTCGCGCGACCAGTCGGCGATGTGCTCGACAAGGTCGAGGAAGGTGGGTTCCGCCCAGTGCACGTCGTCGAAGATGACAACGAGCGGGCGCATCCGAGCGCACCGCTCGAACAGCTTTCGCACCGCCCAGAAGGTTTCCTCCGCGCTTCCGACGCCGTCGGCCAGCCCGACGGCGTCCGCGACTCGCTCCGCAATCAGCTTTGCGTCCGGATCGTCTTCGACAAGCCGCTCGATGTCCCGAGCGGATTGCACGTCCACCAACTGTCTCAGAACCTCCGCGATCGGCCAGAAGGTGATTCCCTCGCCATATGAGCGGCAGTGGCCGGAGACGATCGTCGCGCGGTGGGAGAAAGTCGCCACTACCTCGGCGACGAGACGCGATTTTCCGACTCCGGCCGCTCCGAAAATCGTGAAGAGGTGGCACGACCGCTCACGCACCGCGCGCTCGAAAGCGCGATCGAGCAGGGTGCGCTCGTCCTCGCGACCGATCATCGGCGAGTCCAGCCGTCGCATGTGCCCCGGCGCTCCCGAGACGATTTCGACCACGCGGAACGCGGGCACCTGCTTCTTCTTGCCCTTGACCTTGAGCGCGGCGACCTCCTCGACACGAACGGCGTCGCGCACGAGTCGCTGCGTCTCTCGCCCGATCAGGATCTCGCCTGAGCCCGCAGCCTGCTCGAGCCGCTTCGCGACATTTACTGCGTCGCCGGTCACGAGCCTTTGACCGGCCACTGGATCGCCCGCGACGACCTCGCCGGTATTAGCGCCGAGTCGCATTTCGATCCGGACGGCGAGGTCCCGCTCGAGCTCGGTGTTCAGGTGCTCCAACTGGTCTCGCATCTCCACAGTCGCCGCGACCGCACGAAGGGCATCGTCTTCGTGCACGATCGGAATTCCGAACACGGCCATGATGGCGTCGCCGATGAACTTCTCCACGGTGCCGCCGTGCCGATGGATCACCGCGCTCATCTCGTCGAAATAGCGCCCCATGGCGCGACGAAGGGACTCGGGATCGAGGCGCTCGCCCAGCGCGGTGGAGCTCACGACGTCCGAGAAGACGACCGTCACCATCTTTCGCAGCTCGCGCGGCGCCCCTTCTTCCACGGCCAGGTGCGTTCCGCAGGCCAGGCAGAACCGGGCGCCGGCAGGATTGTGTTGTCCACAGCTCGGGCAGATGGTCACGTCTTGCTCCCAGGGCGACGGCGCTGTAGAAGGTATCTCTCTCGCTAACCACGAGACGGGCGGCGGCCGGTCGGCCCTTCCCACCGCCATCAGGGCTTACGCCGGTGCTAGCCGGAGTTCGACAGAGGCGTCCGCCTGCCAGGGCCAAAAGTGCTCGGCCGCAGCCGAGAGCACCGCCGTCACGTCGTCTTGGCTTCGCGACAGCTCGTCATGCCAGTCGACAAGTGAGTTCGTGTCGATCACATCGGCGAGCGCGTAGAGGGTCGCGCCATGGAGCGACCAGCTGACGGCGAGCCGCTCACCGAGAGCGAGAAGCGTGTGCTGCGCTACCTGCCCACCGACCTCTCGGAAGCGGTCGAGCACCTGGTCCGCCATCGCCCAGCGCCTGCGTTGACAGAACCGACGGCAAGGTCGTAGGTCCGCCAGAGACCAGCAGCCCACAAGCCGCCTTAGAGAGGCAGCGTAGCGATGTCGCTTGCGCGTCCAACGACCTGTTGACACGCCACGCTCGACGCAGGAGACTCGCGATCGTGCATGAACGCGCCGAGCGGCGCCCCGAGGCCGGCGCCAACCCCCGGGCTCCCGTTCGCACCGCCTCCCCAGCGGAGCAGATCCTGGCCCTTCAGCAGGCCGCCGGCAACCGTGCCGTCGCGGGCGAGCTCGCCCGCTGGCCGTCATGGCTCGGCGGCAAGGGCAAGAAGGGCAAGACCGGCAAGACGCCCAAGTCCGAGTGGCCGAAGACGATCGACATCGGCGCCGAGCAGGTCGTCGTCAACTCGCAGACCGAGGCCGACGACGCCGCGCGCATCATCAAGGAGGTGCCGGAGAAGTACGGCATCGAGGTCTCCTCGGCGAAGAGCATGAAGGCGCTCGAGTCGCGCACCGGCGACGCTCCGGCGAAGCTGCGCAAGAAGATGCGCACGTGGCCGTGGCTCTACAAGGAGCTGCGCGCGTGCGAGAAGGCGATCAAGCATTACGCGCCGATCCTGGGCGGCACGCGCAAGTCGTCAACGCGCAAGGACATCGACCAGGAGGTCGTCTCGATCGGCAAGATGGAGCAGAAGCTGAAGAAGATCGAAGGCAAGTGGAAGTTCTCCGACGCGGTTATCGGCGAGTACTTCTCGGAGACCGACCTGCGCGCGTTCAGCATGTACAAGCACGGTGAGGACGCGACGGTGGACTTCTCGGACGTCGACAAGCAGCTCGAGGCCACCGCCATCCACGAGATGGCCCACGGCATCTTCCAGACCTCCTACGACGCCTGGGTCAAGGAGTTCGGCTACTGGCTGAACATCACCCAGCCGTCCGGCGCCAATGACGTCGAGGCGCCGCCGACCAGCTACGGCAAGACCAACGCCAAGGAGGACCTCGCCGAGTCGGTGATGCTCTACTTCATCGACCTTGAGCGGCTCAAGAACGGCAACGGCGCCACGGCGGGCGAGCCCGGCAATGCCGCGCCCAAGCGGGCCGAATTCATCGCCAAGCTCGTCGGCGACTGGACGCCGAAGCCGCCCGACCCGCCGAAGGTCGAGACGACCGCCGAGCCGCCGAAGACGGAGGCGGCCGCCAAGTGACGGTCGTCGCCGGGCTCTCGCTCGACGAGCTGATCGCACTGCGCGACCTCGACCGCGAGGCCGTCAGCGAGCGCCTCACGATCGGCAACGTCGCCGAGGACGTTGCCTACAACGACATCGACAACGTCGACCGCCTCGACCCCGAGGATCTGCCGGCGCACTTCTTCTTCCGCGGCGACCAGCAGGAGATGCTGTACGTGCCGCAGAACGGGCTCGCCGACGTCGTCCCGAGCGCGCTCGTCTCCGAGCTCGGCGAGCCGGCCGGGCACCTCGCCTCGCGCGCGGGCAGCGAGTCCGAGCTGCTCGTGTGGCCGGACCGCGGCGTTGCCGCCTCGACCGACGGCGAGGCGCTCGAGTGGCTCGAGGTCTTCCGTCCGCGATCGCTCGACGCCTACCGTGCCGAGATCTGGTACGACCCGGGCGAGTTCATCAAGTAGAGCGACGGTTCGCGCAGATGCGCAACGCGCGCTTGACCCGCACGACGCGACCGCTGCGCGTTCGGCCGATGATGCGGACCGCGTAGCGGCCGGGAAGTCGATGCGGATGGTCGCACCGGAATTCGGCCTATGGAGCGGAGGGGGAAGTGGGATCTGACGAGCCCTCGTCGGACCGAAAGGCCCGAAACGGTTTTCGAGACCGGGGTCACGCGACGTGGCGCGTCAACCATGCGCCCTGAGGCCGGGTGCGCGACACAACGCGCGACAGTCGTGCTCCACGCAACGTCGTACGCGCCGAGATCGCCCGCAGCGGTTGCCGCAACAGACCCCGCATGGCGTCTTCCTGCTCGCCTCACTCCACGGCCGGGACAATCCGTCCCGAGCCTATCCCCGCGCGCCGGCAGGCCTCGCTGACAGTCTCCTCCGATGCTGCCTCGAAGATGTGGAAGCACGTCTCGCCGTCCGGGAGGTAGGTCATGCGCACGTAGCGGACCGGCAGGGATTCGAACCCTCGCGGGACGAAACCGCCCCGAACGGTTTTCGAGACCTCAAGTATCTGGCTCAACCATGCGCCCTGAGGCCGGGTGCGCGACACAACGCGCGACAGTCTTGACGCCGCCTCGGGTCAAGCTCGTCCCTGAGCCGAAGCCACTGCACAAACAGCCACGATCGGCAGCTCGCATACTGCTCGCCTGCGCAGGATCTGGCCATGCAGGAGCAGCGGGCTCGCCGGCGGACCCGGTCTACTTCTGGTCTATCGCTCGCTGCTCGGCGCGGCTACCACCGTGACAACATGCTCGAGCTTCATGGCAGGTTTGTAAGGGTTCGGAAATCCTGTCCAGTGAACGGGCTGGCACGCTTGTCACGATCGCGCGCCGGGTGGTAAGGAGTTCCCGTGCGGACGGACCTACCGACCGGCACCGTGACGTTTCTCTTCAGCGACATCGAGGGGTCGACCCGGCTGCTGCACGACCTCGGTCCCGAGGGCTACGCCGCGGTGCTCGCTGAGCATCGTGGGCGAATGCGCGAAGTGTTCGCGGCGCACGGTGGGGTCGAGGTTGACACCCAGGGCGATGCCTTCTTCGTTGCTTTTCCCGAGACCGCGGGCGCTCTCGCGGCTGCAGGCCAGGCTCAGCGCGCGCTCGCAGACGGGCCGATCCGCGTCCGGATGGGCATCCACTCCGGCAACCCGCTCCTGACCGCCGAGGGGTATGTGGGCATCGACGTGCATCAGGGCGCGCGTGTAATGAGCGCTGGCCACGGCGGCCAGGTGCTGCTCTCGGAGGCGGCGCGGGCGCTCCTCGACTCGCCCGTCGAACTTCGCGACCTCGGCGAGCATCGACTCAAGGACCTGACTGCGGCGCAGCGGCTCTATCAGCTCGGCGACGAGCAGTTCCCGCCGCTGAAGACGTTGCACCAGGTGAATCTGCCGGTACAGCCGACGCCGCTCGTCGGACGGAGACACGAGCTCGATCAGATCCTGGAGCTGCTCTCCGAGGCACGGCTGGTGACGCTCACGGGCGCAGGTGGCTCAGGCAAGACGCGGCTCGCCTTGCAGGCGGCGGCCGAGCTCGTCGAGGTCTACCCGGAGGGCGTCTGGTGGGTCTCGCTCGCGGCATTGCGGGACCCGGCGCTCGTCGAGTCGACGATTTGCCAGGTCGTGGGCGCCAAGGATGGCCTCGCCGAGCACCTGCGCGGCCGCAAGGCGCTCCTCCTGCTCGACAACTTCGAACATCTCCTGGAGGCAGCGCCAAACGTCGGCGGCCTGCTATCCGAGGCGCCCGACCTCCGCATTCTCGCAACGAGCCGGGAGCGCCTCGGCCTTGCCGCTGAGCACGAGTACCCCGTGCCGACGCTCGTGCCCGCCGAAGCGGTCGCCTTGTTCACTGCCAGGGCGCGACAGTTCCAGCCCGACTTCCAGCCCGACGATGCAGTCAGCGAGGTCTGCCGCCGGCTCGACGGGCTTCCCCTTGCGATCGAGCTTGCAGCTGCGCGCATCAAGATCCTGCGCCCCGAGCAGGTCCTCGAGCGCCTGGGGAACAGCCTCGACCTACTCACGACCGGAGCGCGTGACGCGCCTAAGCGGCACCGGGCCCTGCGGGCGACGATCGAGTGGAGTCACGACCTGCTCGGCGAGGGCGAGAAACGGCTCTTCGCCCGTCTCGCGGTCTTCGCCGGGAGCTTCAACCTCGAAGCGGCCGAGGCTGTCTGCGATGCCGACCTCGACACGCTTGCCTCGCTCATCGACAAGAACCTGCTGCGCAAAGCCGAAGAGAGCCGGTTCTTCGTGGTGGAGACGATTCGGGAATACGCGACCGAGCAACTCGACCGAGATGCCGAGGCGGAGGACACCAGGCTGCGTCATGCCCGGTACTTCACGGAGCTCGCTGAACGACACGAGCCCGAGCTTCGAACGAGCGGGCAGCTGGAGGCACTCGCCGCCTTCGAGAGCGAGCAACCGAATCTCCGGGTTGCGATCGAAACGGCGACGCGCGTAGGGGACGCTGAGCTGGAAAGCCGCCTGTGCGCAGCTTGTTGGTACTTCTGGATGCGCCGGGGAAACTTGCAGGAAGGGCTGCGACGGCTCGGCTCGGCACTGGAGCGATCTCCATCGATCGCGGCGCAGGCGGCACTCCACGAAGGCCTAAGCCCCTTGATGACGCTCAGCGGCGACGCGGCCTCGGCATTCGTGCACGCCGACAGGGCACTCGAGCTCCGGCGAGAGCAGGGTGAGCCAGCCGCGCTGCTGCGCGCCCTCCTGAATCGGGGCGCAGCTGCGGGACACGTCGGCGACGTGGACTCGGCGCGTCCTTACTACGAGGAGTGCCTCGATACGGCACGCCGCGTCGACGAACGCTGGTACGTCGCCGCATCGCTCGCGAATCTCGCGGAGATCACACTGATCGAGGAGGAGTACGAGCAAGCGGCGGATCGAGCGCGGGAGGCACTCGCGCTCAACAGGGAACTCGGCGACGTCGCCATTGTCGCCGAATGCGAAGTGCTCCTCGGCTTCGCCGAGCTCGAGCTCGGGCATCGGGACGTCGCTTCACAGCACCTTCGCTCAGCGCTTCAGGTAGCAGTCGGCAGCGGGCTCCCTGATGTCCAGGTGTTGTGCCTCGTGGGCATCTCAGCGCTGGTCGCCGAGGATATGCCCGAGCGCGCCGACGTCATCATCCGGGCCGCCAATGCGTCGTGCGCCGACACGGGTTTCATACTCGGCGTTCACGAGAAGCGGCTGCACGACCGAGTGGCGGCGGTCGAGGGCGGCCCGGCCGCAGACGCTGCCATGACGGTGGAGGAGGCGGTGGAGCTGGCCCTCGCGTCCCTTGACTGACCGCGCTGGTGCCCCCGGCCTGGTTCCGCGACTGGATCGCGCTGCTCGAGCGCGACGGCGAGCCCGTTCGCATCGACGCCGAGGTCTACCCCGACCTCGAGATCACCGAGATCGCCTAGCATCGTTCGCCGGCCGTAAGCGCCCGAGTCTGCCCCTGTCCCGCCCGCGATGGTCACGTTGTCGGGGCGATCAACCTCTAAAGGTTTTCGGTGTGATCCGTGTGGGCCGTCAGCAGCTTGGTTCGCCCTGATCCGGGTGGCTCGCGCACGCCAGCGTTCTGGCCCAGCCATTGCTGGTTGTATCTCCGGCCGAAAGCGCGGACGGCGGTTCGCAGCTCGTCGAGCGTGTCGAAGCGCTCGAGCCAAGGATCTGCTCCTTGAGCGTCTGGATCGCTTTCTCGGCGCAGCCGTTGGTCTCGGGTTCGTAGTGGAAGGCGGGCGAGCGGGCCATGCCGAGGTGGTCGATCTCGGCCTGGTAGTGGTCCGGAGCGGAAGCAGGAGCCGCCGTCGTAGAGGAGCGCGAGCCCGGAGGCGACCGCTGGCTCGACCGAGCCGAAGCGCTCGGCGCAGACCTCGCGGAGCAGGTCGGTGGCGGCGTAGCGGTCCATGCGGCGGGCCGCGTCGCACCAGACCTCGTTGGAGGCGTGGTCGACGAGCACGAACACCGCGCAGCCGCCCTCGCCGCGCGTCCACGTGGACCTCGCGCACACATGCTCCGGCATCGCACGGAACGGGACGCCGCTGCGCGACAGTCGCGCGACACTCCATGGCGGTTGCGAGCGGTTTCAGGCGGTGGGAGAGGCGGGCCTGAACGCCCGCCTCTCTCTTGCTTGATCCCGCATCGTTGCAGCCGACTCGGGTTGTCAGCGGAGGGGGAGGGATTTGAACCCTCGTCGGACCCAAAGGCCCGAAACGGTTTTCGAGACTTGTTGTATTTCGCTCAACCATGCGTGCTGAGGCCCGGTGCGCGACACAACGCGCGACAGTCGTGCGCTACGCACCGAAGGTCAGAGCCGGGCGGCCAGGCTGCTCGGCACGCGCTCAATCTGGAAAGCAAATGGCCGCAGGAACGGACCACGACGGGAGGGTGACGAGGCGGCGATCTGCAGTGTGCGGTCGAGATCTATTGGCCTCCAGTGCGGAGGCGATCGAGACTGAGTCGCTCGGCTGCGCCATTGTCTCGTGATTCAGGAGCGCGATGCTCGAATAGCCGACGTTACAGAGCGACCGTCTGGCCTACAGTGCCTCTCATGTCTCCTCTCCGGGACAGCGGAGCGGAAGTAGCAGGAACGGAGCAGCGCTCGGGCGAACTCGAGCGCGCCCGCGGGTCCTACGCAGCGCGGGCATGGCTGGACGCATACGAGACGTTCCTACGCGCCGACGACGCGAGCCCGCTAGGAGCGGCGGACCTCGAGCTGCTGGCGACGTCGGCTTACATGCTCGGCCGCGACGACGAGTACCTGAGTACGCTCGAGCGCGCTCACCACGCGTATGTCGACGCGGGAGAGCCTCTCCGCGCCGCGCGTTGCGCGGGTTGGGTCGGCATGACCCGGGCTCTCCGAGGAGAGACGGGCGTTGCGACGGGTTGGTTCGGCCGTGCGCAAAGGATGGTCGAGAGCCACGGGCGGGACTGTGTGGAGCGCGGCTGGATGTTGATGCCCCTGGTGTTCCAGCACGAGGCCGCGGGCGACCATGTGGCTGCGGCTGAAGCTGCGGCTGCCGCTGCGGAGATCGGCCAGCGGTTTGGCGACGCGGACCTGTTCGCCCTCTCTGTGCACTCGCAGGGCGCCATGCTCGTCAAGCAGGGGCGGGTCGAAGAAGGTCTCAGGCTTCTGGACGAGGCGATGGTCGCGGTCACGACCGGAGAGCTGTCGCCGATCCTGGCCGGGCTGGTCTATTGCGCGGTGATTCTTGCTTGTCAAGAGGTGTACGAGGTGCGCCGGGCTCGGGAGTGGACGGCTGCTCTGACGCGGTGGTGCGCAGACCAGCCCGACCTGGTGGCCTTCACCGGCAGGTGTCTGGTGCATCGCGCCGAGATCATGCAGCTCGACGGTGCGTGGTCCGACGCGCTGGAAGAGGCGCGGCGCGCAAGCCGCCGACTGGTGGAGACGATGAATTCGGCAGCGGGGCTCGCTCACTATCGCGAGGGAGAGCTGCTTCGCCTGCAGGGGGACTTCGAAGCAGCTGAAGACGCGTACCGCGAGGCGAGTCGCTGGGGCTGGGAGCCTCAGCCAGGGCTCGCCCAGTTGCGGCTGGCACAGGGCCGGACCGGCGTAGCGCTGGCGGCGATCCGGAGGGCGGCCGGCGAGGTATCCGGGCCGCTGAAGCGTGCGGGGCTGCTGGCGGCTTACGTCGAGATCGTGCTCGTCGCCGGCGACGCCGAGGACGCGCGCGAGGCCTGCCGCGAGCTCGGCGACATCGCCGAGAGCTACGAGAGCGGCATGCTGACAGCGATGGTCGAGCAGGCTCGCGGAGCAGTCGAACTCGCGGCCGGCGACCCACGGTCGGCTCTGGTGCCTCTGCGTCGTGCATGGCAGCTGTGGCTCGACCTCGAGGCACCCTACGAGGTTGCCCGCGCGCGCGTGCTCGTTGGGCTTGCCTGCCGCGCTCTCGGCGACGACGACACTGCGGCGCTGGAGCTGGAGACTGCGCGCGCCGTCTTCGCACAGCTGGGAGCAGGGCCGGATCTCGTCCGCATGAACTCTCTCGCCCTCGGCGCGTCCTTCGATGCTCACGGGCTGACAGCCCGTGAGCTAGAGGTGTTGCGTCAGGTTGCCGCCGGGAAGACGAACAAGGCGATCGCCGTCGAGCTGTTCCTGAGCCAGAGGACAGTGGACAGGCACATCAGCAACATCTTCACCAAACTCGGTGTTTCCTCGCGCGCTGCGGCCACGGCCTACGCGTACGAGCAGAGGCTCGTCTGAGCTGAGCCCCTCCTGTAGGCGGAAATTACCCACGTCGTCGAGGGCCGAAGTTGGGCAGTTGTCCCGATGCGCGACGTCTCGGCTCTGCGCAGCCTGTCTCCATCTCGACCAAAGGAGACGCGCAGCATGAACACGAGCACGATCGACATCGCCGCGCTCGAAGGCGGACGGGTCAACCTGACGCCGGACCAACTCGATGGCCTGAACTCGCAGATCAAGGGCTCGCTGCTACAGGAGGGCGACCAAGGCTGGGACGAGGCAGTCCTGGTCTGGAACGGCATGGTCGCCGCGGTGCCAGCGGTCGTCGTCCAGCCGGTCTCCGCTCGCGACGTCGCAGCCGCCATCGGGTTCGCGCGCGACCACCGGCTGCGGCTCAGCATCAAGGGGGGTGGTCACAACATCGCCGGAACCTCCATCGCCGAAGACGGCCTGACGCTCGACATGTCGCAGATGCGCGACATCGCGGTCGACCCCGAGGCCAGAATCGCGCACGTCGGGCCTGGGTGCCTCCTCAAGGACGTCGACCGCGCAACGCAGGAGCACGGGCTCGCCACGGTGCTCGGTTTCATCTCCGAGGTCGGCGTCGCCGGGCTCACGCTCGGAGGCGGCCTCGGCTACCTGGCGCGTCGCTTCGGCTGGACGGCCGACAACCTCGAGGAAGTCGAGATCGTGACCGCGGACGGCGGGATCCGCACCGCCAGCCGCGACGAGCACGCCGATCTCTTCTGGGCGATCCGGGGCGGCGGTGGCAACTTCGGGGTCGTCACCCGGTTTTCGCTCCGGCTCCACGAGGTAGGCCCGACCGTCTTCGGCGGTTTGATCGCGTGGCCTTTCGAGCGAGCCGACGAGATCCTTCGCGCGTACCGGACGATCACCGCAGAGTCGCCCAGAGAGCTTGCCGTTTGGATGGTCCTCCTCCATGCGCCTCCCCTGCCCTTCGTCCCCCCGGAGTGGCACGGCCGCAAGACCTGCACCATGGTCCTCTGCTACAGCGGTGACCTCGCCAACACCGACGAGGTGCTCGCGCCGATCCGGGCGATCGGCGATCCCGTCGTCGAAGTGCTGCAGGAGTGGCCCTATACGCAGCAGCAGTCGTTTCTCGACGACGGCGAGCCCAAGGGCGCCCACTACTACTGGAAGACGGAGTACGTCTCGGAGCTGAGCGACGGCCTGCTGGATGCGGTACGGGACGTGTTCGCCGAGTGCCAGATCCCCGAGGCCCAGGTGGGTTTCCTCCAGCTCGGCGGCGCCCTCAACGAGCTCGATGAGGCCGACGGAGCCGTCGGGAACCGCGATGCGCGTTTCGTCATGGGCGTGAACGGCATGTGGGAGGCCGACGCGCCGAGCGCGGACGCCTTCAGACAGTGGGTTCGTGACGGCTGGGCGCGTGTCCGACCGTTCTCGACCGGTCGCACGTACATCAACTTCCAGACCGCCGAAGAGGACGAGGAGCGCGTCCGGGCGACGTACGGCGCGAACTGGGACCGGCTCGTCGAGGTCAAGGAGACGTACGACCCGGACAACCTGTTCCGGGCAAACCGGAACATCCGTCCTCGGGTGCGAAGCTGAGAGGTGTGAATGCCCTGCGTATCCTGATCGTCGGTGCCGGTATCGCCGGCCTTGCACTGGCCCGGGCCCTGCATCAACGCGGCATCGCTGCTGAGGTCGTCGAGCGGGTGAGCGAGTGGGAGCCGGCGGGTTCGGCCTTGTACCTGCCGGGCAACGCGGTACGGGCTCTGGGTGAGCTCGAGCTCGGGCCCGTTCTCAAAGCCCGTGCGAACCCGATCGGGCGCCAGCGCCTCCTCGACCACCGCGGCCGGCCTCTCGCCGAGATCGACGTCGACCGGTTGTGGGATGGTGTCGGCGGCTGCGTGGCGATCCAACGAGCGACGCTGCACGAGGCGCTACTCGAGGCCATCGCCGACGTACCCGTCCGGCTCGGTGTGTCGGTGACGGGCCTCGAGGACGGCGAGGCGCCGCGGGTGACGTTCGCCGACGGCTCGACCGACAGCTACGACCTCGTCGTTGGGGCCGACGGCATCCATTCGACGATCCGCAGCCTTGCGCTGGGCGGACCCACAGCCGGCTACGTGGGACAGGCGTCGTGGCGGTTCGTCCTCGACGGCTTCCCCGGCATCACCGACTGGACGGCCATGCTGGGCCGAGGCCGCAGCTTCCTCACCGTCGCGCTCGGCCAGGGGATCGTCTACTGCTACGCAGACCTCAACACGAGTGATCCGGCCGCTGCTGCGGGCGAGGACTGGCGCCACTCGTTCGCCGACTTCGCCGAACCGGTCCCGCGCCTGCTCGACCAGGCCATCGAAGCGTATTTCTCACCTATCGAGGAGGTTGCTCCGCCGGCCTCGACAGCGCGCCGCGTCGTGCTCGTCGGCGACGCCGCCCACGCCACCTCACCGAACATGGCGCAGGGAGCGGCGATGGCGGTTGAGGACGCGCTCGTACTCGCTGAGATGCTCACCGCCGACCAACTCGTCGAGGAGGCACTGGCCGGCTACGAGCAGCGGCGCAAGGATCGCGTGGCGTGGGTGCAGGAACAGACCCATCGCCGCGACCGAACGAGAAACCTTCCTGCGCCGATCCGCAACCTCACTCTGCGCCTGGCGGCCGAGCGCATCTTCAAATCCAACTACGCGCCCCTGCGAGATCTGCCGTAAGGAGGAGAAGTCACTCCCGAGGCCGACGTAACGGCGTCAACCTCTACTACGAGTCACGATGCGTCCACTCAGCAGCACCCTCGAGGGCGACGCATGATCTTGAAGGCACATGGGCGCGCGTGCCCGGCCCCGTTCGGAACCTACGGGACGGCTGGCTCGGCGTTAGGTGTCCTGCCTCGGGACGTTTTGTGGACACGGCTGATCGGTGATCGGCCGCTGCGCGACACTCGCGCGACACCCGATCGCGGTTCCTAGCGGTTTCAAGCGGTGAGAGAGGCGGGCTCAACGCCCGCCTCTTTCTCGTTCGATCCCGCATTGTGAGGGCGGATTCGGGTTGTTAGCGGAGGGGGAGGGATTCGAACCCTCGAGGGACCTAACGGCCCCTAGCGATTTTCGAGACTGCACGCATTTCGCTCAACCATGCCTGCTGACGCCTGGTGCGCGACACGACGCGCGACAGTTCTGGTGGGTGCCGGCCCGTCCGCGCCTCGAGGGAACGACCGTAATCACCTTGAAGTCGATGCCAAGGTCTCAGCTCGTGTGGGCCCGGTGGTGAGAGCCTGAACCTAGCCAGACGCAAGCGTCGGAGGGCCGGGCGAGTTTGCAAACCCTACGGCCTTTCCACGGTCATCAATGCGCTTGAACTCGAAGGCCGGGGCGGCGCACGATAGCTGCCATGCCCCAACAGCTCATCGGGAGGGAGGAGGAGCTCGACGCGGTCGTCCAACTCCTGGACCGGCGCGACCTGCTTCCGGGCACGGTCGTCTTGCACGGCCAGGCGGGAATCGGCAAGACCTCGCTGTGGCTCGCTGGGATCGACGCGGCGTCCTCACGCTGCTCCAGAACGCTGTTTTGCCGCACATTCGAGTCCGAGACGACCTTCTCCTATGCCGGGTTGGCAGACCTCCTCGGCGCCGTCGCTGACGATGTCCTTTCCGAGCTGCCTCCGATCCAGCGACGCGCGCTCGAGACCGCGCTGCTCCTCGGTGAGTCCGCGACGCATGTTGAGGAGCGTGCGGTGGCGGCCGCGTTCCTCGCGGCCCTGCGACTCCTTGCTGCGGACGGAACGCTCTGCCTTGCCGTCGACGACGTCCAGTGGCTTGACGCTGCGTCGCTCGCTGCCGTTCGTTTCGCGCTGTCGCGTCTCGATCACGAGCCGATCGCAACGCTTCTGACGGTGCGAGGCGCGCCGCCGGCCTGGCTCCGGCGGAATCTGCCGGAGACGAGGCTTGTGACGGTCGAGCTCGACGGTCTCACCATCGGCGCCCTGCATGAGCTGTTCCGCTCGCGCCTCGACGTGAGCTTCCCGCGGCCGACGCTGGTCAGGCTCTCGGAGACGTCCGGTGGAAACCCGTTCTTCGCGCTCGAGCTGGCCGACGCGTTGCGGCGACGAGGCAGCGCGCTCGCTCCGGGCGAGGCCCTACCGATTCCCTCGACGGTGGACGATCTCCTCCGCGAGCGACTCAGGGGCCTCGGGACGTCAGCGATTGAGGTCGCGCGCGTCGTGGCCGCGGTCGGCGAGGCGACCGTCGACGTCGTCGAGGGCGTGCTCGGCGAGCGGTGCGAGGCCGCGCTGGCCGAAGCGCTCGACGCGAAGATCCTGGAGCGCGACGGTACGCACCTGCGGTTCACGCATCCGCTGCTCGGCTCCGCGGTCGCAGCACGCGAGCTCTCCGCGCACCGCCGGTCGCTGCACAGGCGGCTCGCGACGGTCGTTCCGACCGCCGAAGAACGGGCGCGGCACATCGCGCTCGCGACGACCGAGCCCGACAGCGAGATCGCCGCGACTCTCGAGGATGCCGCACGGTCCGCCCAAGCTCGCGGCGCGCCGGCGACCGCCGCCGAGTTGGCGGAGCACGCGTTCAGGCTGACACCGGAGACTGACGTCAGCGGCGCGCGACGACGTCTCTTCCTCGCCGCCGCAAGTCACCACGTCGCGGGCGACTCCGACCGCGCGATCGTCCTGCTCGCGGGCGCGAGAGCAGAGGCCGCGCCGGGTGTGGAGCGCGCCTCGGTCCTCGTCCAGCTTGCCGCCGTGCAGGCGGATCCCCACGATGCGGAAGCGCTGTACCAGGAGGCGCTTGCCGAGTCGGACGAGGACGACGCCCTGGAGGCAGCGACGCACCTCCGGCTCGCCGCGCTGATGCAGTGGGGTGACGGGGTCGAGCGCGGCCTCGACCACAGCGAGCAAGCCGCCATCGCCGCCTCGAGAACCGATGACGTCGCACTCCGGTGCTGCGCGCTTGCGGTCTACGGTGACTGGCAGCTGCGGGCCGGTCGCGGCATCGCGCGCGCCGAGATGGACGAGGCCGTCGCACTCGAGCGAACACTTCCGGACGCTCCGCTCAGGGAAGGGCCGACCTGGGTCTACTGTCATCAGCTCGTGTGGGCGGTCGAGCTCGACGCGGCCCGGACGCTCGCCCTGGAGCTACAGGGGGCTTTCGGGGCCCGAGCCGACGCGTGGGCCGAGTCGTTTGCGCTCTGGGAGCTGGGGCTCCTCGAATGGCGGGCGGGCCACTGGGGCGAGGGACAGCGATATGCGGCCAGCTCGTTGGAGATCAGGGCGCAGCTTGGTCGCGTGATGCCGCACGACGAGTTTCCACTCGCCATCATCGCCGCCCACCTAGGTCGGATCGACGAGGCGCGCACCCGCTCGCAGGGCGCCTCCGCGCGGGCGGAGGCCGCGGGGATCCGGATCGCGCAGTCGGGGCACGAGTGGGTGCTCGGCTTCGTCGAGCTCTCGCTCGGCGATGCCAGGGCAGCGCTCCCGCATCTGCGACGGTCGTTTGACCTACGCAACGCGTTCATGCACGAGCCGGGGATGCGCGTCGAGCTCGGCGACCTGATCGAGGCGCTCGTCGCCACCGGCGAGCTCCAGGAGGCGGACGCGATCCTCGCGACCTGGGAGGCCCGCGCGGGAGCGCTCGACCGCGCCTGGGCACTCGCCATCCTCGCACGCTGTCGCGCGCTGCTAGTCGCGGCCCGTGGCGACCTCGACGGCGCCCTCGCCTGCTTTGAACGCTCGATCGCCGAGCATGCCCGCGACGTCGACCCGTTCTCACATGCGCGCACGCTGCTCGCCCAGGGACGCACGCAGCGGCGTGCGAAGAAACGCGGCGCCGCCCGGGCTACCCTGGAGAGCGCATTGGCCGAGTTCGAGCGCCTCGACGCACCGCTCTGGGCCGACCAGACCCGCGCCGAGCTCGCCCGCATCGGCGGCCGCGCGCCCTCGCGCGACGAGCTCACCGAGGCCGAGCGGCGGATCGCAGCCCTCGTCGCCGAAGGCAAGACCAACCGGGAGGTTGCGGCGGCCCTGTTCATTACGGAGCGCTCGGTCGAGACAGCGCTCACCCGTGTCTACCGCAAGCTCGGCGTCCGCTCGCGCTCCGAGCTTGCGCACCTTGGCGCTGCAAACACCTGAGGTTCCCCGCTTTCGCCGCGGCGCGCGGTACCCGAGCCTGTGCTCGAGACGAATTACGAGTCGAGCAGGGAGGGAACATGCGCAAGCAAATCGTCATCGCCATCACCGCGGCGCTGCCGCTGCTGGCGATCGTCGGCTACGCAGCCGCGAGCGGTGGTCAGTCCGAGCTGGCCGAGGTACGTCGTGTGACGGCCAAGTTCCACAACGTCGACGCGGCGAAGGCGGCCGGCTACGAGCTCGGGTACGTAAACGGTGCGGGGAACAGGATCATCACCGGCTGCATCGCGCACCCCACGGCCGGAGCGATGGGCTACCACTACTTCAACAAGGAGCTGATCGACGATCTGGTCGTGGACGTCTCGAAGCCGGAGGGACTGGTCTACGCGCCAGCTCGGGACGGCGAGCTCAAGCTCGTCGCCGTCGAGTACGTCGTCCCGGGTGCCGACTCGAACCCGCCCGGGGTGTCCGAGCCGCCGACCGTGCTCGGTCAGGAGATGGTGATTCTTGTCCCCGCGGTGGGCTGGTACACCCGGCATTTCTGGGTCTGGAGCACGAACCCAGCAGGGATCTTCGCCCACTGGAGCCCCGAGGTCACCTGCACGTAGCCGGTCTCGTCGAGCCGAAGGAGGAGCGGAGGGTGGGCCCCGGCTCACCCTCCGCGGACAGGAGCTCCATGCCGACCTACCTGGTCGAGGCCTACACGCCGCCATCCCGAGCGAACCACGCGGACAGAGCGGACCGCATCGCCCGTGCCGCTGCCGCGCTCGGACGCGAGGGAATCCGCGTCGAGCACCGCCGCACGACCTTCCTGGCCGACGACGACACGTCCTTCTATCTCTTCGAGGCGCCGTCCCCCACGGCGATCGACGAGCTCTGTCGCCGTGCGGTTCTCGGACGCGTCCGCATCGTCCGCGCCATCGAGACGTGACGGCGCTAAGGCGCTGCGCGGTCCTGTCGCGACCGAGCGCGGACAACCCGATCCGCTCGAGCTCGCGGTTCCAGGGGTGGGCCTACGAAGACCTCGTCACCGTCCTCGTTCGCGCAGGTCGGATCGGAGAGGCGCGTGAAGCACTCGAGCGACTTCTTGTGCTCTGGGAGCGGAAGGGCTGCCTGCCCTGCGTTGCCCGTGTTCGTGTGCAGCTCGACGCACTCGGCCGGGCAAAGGTGTGAGCTCGCCTCAATCGAGGCGTTCAAGTCCGACCCGGCGCCCTCTGGGCCCCGGTGCCGCACATTCTCCGGCATCGCTCGGAGCGGGACGCCGCTGCGCGACAGTCGCGCGACACCTCATAGCGGTTCCGGGCGGCTTCAGGCGGTGGGAGAGGCGGGCTCAAGGCCCGCCTCTCTCTTGCTCGATCCCGCATCGTCGCTGGGGATTTGGGTTGTCAGCGGAGGGGAGGGATTCGAACCCTCGAGGGACCAAACGGCCCCTAGCGATTTTCGAGACCGCACGCATTTGGCTCAACCATGCGGGTTGAGGTCTGGTGCGCGACACAACGCGCGACAGTTCGCGTCGAACGGGCCTCTAGCCGGCCCAAGGCCTTTCCCCGCTAGCCGACACCACGCCCACGACTACGCCGCCGAAGGTCCGCGTCAGGTCGGCCCAGCTGCCGGACGCCTCGTCGCATCGGCCAGACGTCGACCCGGATCGGCAGGCGGGCAGGGCCTTCAGTCGCGTCGCGCTGAGCGTTGTGTACCAGCCGGCGCCTGATCGTGGCGTGGAGCCGTCGGTTGCCGTCGTCGTGCCCGCGTTGAATTCGGGTTCGCGGGCTCCGAGCGCAAGCCGCGGGCCGGCTGCCGAATGCCGCGCAGAGCCTCGGGTCAGCAGATCTCATTGCAGCGGGCAATAACTGACTTGAGCTGCGGACCCTCGTCGCTGTGGTCGTGAGGGCCGGCCGTGGCTGGCCGGCCCTCGGAGTTGCAACGGCTAGCTGCTTGAACTCACGATCGACCGCGGGACCCTCGCTGTGCGGGATCGGCATCGTGCGGAGGAAGGCATTCGCGCAGGAGTGACGTGAGATCGCGGTACGTCTGATCGATTACGCCGCGACGAACGAGATATGTGCGTGCGCGTCGCTCGGCCGCCTCGAACAGTTCGCGCGCGCGGTCGAGGTCGGCGAGGAGCGCATCGACCTCTAGTGTCTCGCTTCGGGTCGGCGTCCCGCCGGCTTGACGCCTTCGTTCCTTCTTGTTCACATCCGTACTGTCGCATCCGTCTTCTGTCGGGGACAGCCGCGTGCAAAAAAATGCCTGACTGGCTTTGACGCGGGCTTGGCGCGGGCGCGGGGGCGTGCAGGCGGGCGCGTCGCGTCGCTCGTTAGCGTCGGCGGCCCCGTCTTCGGAGGCCGCCTGTGCTCGCGTCGTTTGTCTATGTCGTCGCCTGTTGCCTGTTCAGACTCGTGCTGTTACTCGGGCGTAGTGACGGCTCGAAGGAACTCGAGATCGTCTTGCTGCGGCATGAGATGGCGATCCTGCGGCGGCAGATGCGGCGGCCGCAACTGACCGTACGCGATCGGCTGGTACTGGCGGCGCTGAGTCGGGTGCTGCCTCGTCGGTCGTGGCAGGCGTTTCCCGTCAGACCGGAAACGCTGTTGCGCTGGCACCGACTGCTCATCAGGCGCCACATACCCGCACCGGCGGGCCAGGCTGACCGCCGCTCGACACGGAGGTGCGCGAGCTAATCCTGCGGCTCGCGCGCGAGAAGCAGGGTCGAGTACCTCGCGTGTACGAGCAACCCCAACGCGGTGTGGATGGGCCAGCAGGCACGCAACCTGCTGATGGATCTCGGCGACCGCAGCCAGCGGCCGCGCTTCCTGATCCATGATCGGGACGCGAAGTTCAGCTGCGCCTTCGACGGCATCTTCCAGAGCGAAGACATCGCGGTCCGCCGCACACCGATCCGCGCGCCGAACGCGAATGCCTACGCGGAACGCTGGGTCGGCAACGTACGTAGCGAGTGCCTCGATCGCCTCCTGATCTTCGGTCGCCACCACCTCGAGCGTGTCCTCTGCGCCTACGTCCGCCACTTCAACCAGCGGCCACACCGAGGTCTCGAGCTCCGACCGCCAGATAGCCGCGAGGACTCAATCCTCCACCCATCGCGACGGCTCGCACGCCTCAAGTCCGGCGGTGCGACCTTCTTGGCGGGCTACTCCACGAGTACGAACTCACAGCATGATCCGGGTTTGTGCCCCACGGGCTCTGAAGTTCGACGAGGAGTAGTCCTCGTCGTCTCGACCGGCTCTTCGTCGTCTTCTCCGGCTGTGGCCGCGTAGGCGGCCTGCCGGACCGCATCGCCCGATTCGAGCGCGGCGCCGAGTGCTCCACCAATCGTTGCGAACGAGGCGACGAACCAGGCCAGCGAGACGTACTCGCTCAGTCCGACGTCGTGGCCGACCGCGCCTGCGAGCACGTCCCGGCTAATCACGAGGCCGGCACCCGAGCCCGCGAGCGCGAAGAGGGCCAGGTAGAGCGACAGGATCCCGATCACGACCGTCGCAGTGGTGGCGAAGTTGAACAGGATCACCTGGTCTCGGACACGCGGATCGGGGACGCGCTCCCACAGCCCGTGGGCCGCGATCACCGAGACGACCGTCGCGAGGATCGACACGGATGAGAGCGCCAGCAGCCGCCCCCATCCCGCTGCGTCGGCGAGGCGCCAGACGTCGGCGGTGACGAGGCCGACTCCGGCCACGGCGATCGCGGCCACGAGACTCCGATAGAGACCAGCGGCCAGCCGCCAGGGCCGGTTCGCGCGCACCATTCCGAGCAGCAGGCGAAGGTGGCCGCGCAGGACGGACAGGACGAAGAGGCCCGCAGGCCGGGCGCGGGCGTCGGACGCCAGCTCCCGCAACACCCCCTTGTCGCTCTCCCGGTCCCCGACGAGCTCGCCCACGAGCTCGCGTAAGGTGCGCCGCAGCCGGGGTCGAAGATTCGCTCCCAGGGCCGGCAGCGAGACGACCGCCACGCCGTGGGTCGGGCTGACGTGGCGTGAGACGGGCCGCCGTCCGATCCGCAGCGGGAGATCGGTGACGACGAGGCCGAGGTCCCAGTCACCGTCAAGCAGCCGCCGCCGAGCGGCGTCGAGGATCTCGGTGGTCGGAGCCGGAGGGACGACGAGCCGATCGACCAGGAGCTCCGTCCGCCAGTCGATCGCCCCGTGCCGCTCGCGGAGGTCCTCGACGAGCTCGTCCGCGACCCGGGAGGTGACGTCGTACGCGAGCCCGGGCGCGACCACGATGCCCAGGACGGCAGCCGCCTTCTCCGGCTCGTCGGCTACCAAGCCGCGGTCACGTTTGCGTCGCTGCGGGCTGCGCGGCCTCCGTGTCCACGCGCTCTCCGTCGCTGCTTTCGTCGGCGAACTGCGCCGCGCCCGTCTCGATCTCGAACTCGAGCTCGTCGCCGTCCACGTCGACCGCGACCTTGTCGCCGGGCTCGAGCCTGCCGCCGAGCACCATCCGCGAGAGTTCGTTCTCGACCAGCCGCTGGATCGTCCGCCTCATCGGCCGGGCGCCGAACTCCGGGTCGAAGCCCTCTCGAGCGATCAGCTTGACCGCCTCGTCGCTGAACTCGACCTCGATCCGCTGCGCGCGCAGCCGCCTCGCCACCTGGTCGACGAGCAGCTTCGTGATCTCGGCCAGCTGCTCGTCGGTCAGAGCCCGGAAGACGATGATCTCGTCGATCCGGTTGATGAACTCCGGCCGGAAGCTCTGCGTCAGCATCTGCATGAGGTCTTCCTTGAGCTGCTCGAAGTCCCCGCCGGTCCGCGCGTACTGCTGGATCCGGTCGGCCCCCAGGTTCGAGGTCATGATCACGATCGTGTTCTTGAAGTCGACCGCCCGCCCCTGGGAGTCGGTCAGGCGGCCATCGTCGAGGATCTGGAGCAGGATGTTGAACACGTCGGGGTGCGCCTTCTCGATCTCGTCGAAGAGGAGCACCGCGTAGGGGCGCCGACGGACAGCCTCGCTGAGCTGGCCCGCCTCTTCGTAGCCGACGTAGCCGGGCGGTGCGCCCACGAGCCGGGAGACCGTGTGCCGCTCCTGGAACTCGCTCATGTCGAACCGGACCATCAGGCTCTCGTCGCCGAACAGCGCTTCGGCGAGAGCCCGGGCGAGCTCGGTCTTCCCGACGCCCGTCGGCCCCAGGAAGAGGAAGCTGCCGTCGGGCCGGTTCGGGTCGGAGAGGCCGGCGCGGGAGCGCCTGACAGCCTCGGCCACGGCGGCCACCGCCTCGTCCTGCCCGACGATCCGCCCGTGGAGCTCTTCCTCGAGCCGCATTAGCCGCTCGCGCTCCTCGGTCGTCAGCTGGGAGACCGGGATGCCGGTCGCGCGGGAGACGATCTCCGCGATGTCCTCTGCAGTCACCTCCGGCGCCCGCTGGCGGGCTTTCTGGCGGTTGTCGAGCTCGCCCTGGCGTGTGTCGATCTTGTCCTTGAGGTCGCCGGCGCGGTCGTAGTCCTCCGCGGCTTTCGCCTGGTCGCGCTCCCGCGCGAGGCGGCGCAGGTCCTCCTCGAGCGACCGTGTGTCGACGTCCTTCGTCTTCGTTCGCAGGCGGACGCGCGCGCTCGCCTGGTCGATCAGGTCGATCGCCTTGTCCGGGAGGAAGCGGTCCCGGATGTAGCGGTCGGAGAGCTCGGCGGCGGCGACGATCGCCTCGTCCGAGATCCGGACCCGGTGGAAGGCCTCATAGCGGTCCTTGAGGCCGTGGAGGATCTGGATCGTCTCGTCGACCGTCGGCTCGCGGACGAACACCGGCTGGAAACGACGCTCCAGAGCGGGATCCTTCTCGATGTTCTTGCGGTACTCGTCGAGGGTCGTCGCGCCGATCACGTGAAGCTCGCCGCGTGCCAGCTTCGGCTTGAGCATGTTCGACGCGTCCATCGAGCCCTCGGCCGCCCCGGCGCCGACCACCGTGTGCATCTCGTCGATGAAGACGATCAGGTTCTCGGTCGCGCTGATCTCGTCGATGACCGTCTTCAGCCGCTCCTCGAACTCGCCGCGGTACTTCGTGCCGGCGATCATCCCGGCGAGGTCGATCGCGACCACGCGGTTGTTCGCGAGCGTCTCGGGGACCTCGTCGTTGACGATCCGCTGGGCGATCCCCTCCACGATTGCCGTCTTCCCGACGCCCGGCTCGCCGAGGAGCGCGGGGTTGTTCTTCGTGCGGCGGGACAGGATCTCGATCGTCTGGTCGATCTCGTCGGCGCGGCCGATCACGGGGTCGAGCTTGCCCTCCCGTGCCTCGGCGGTCAGGTCGCGGCCGAACTCGTCCAGCTTCGGCGTCTCGGAGGTCTCGCGCGGGGTCCCGCTGTCGACGCCGCGGATCACGGCGCCGCGGAGCTTCGTGTGCGAGAGGCCGAAGCGCTGCAGGAGTTCGCCTGCCGCGGTCTCCTCGTCGCGGGCCATCGCAAGCAGGACGTGCTCGGGACCGACGTACGAGGCGCCGAGGTCGCGCGACTCCTCGTACGCAGCGATCAGGGTCGCCTTCGCGTCCGGGGAGAGCGAGGGCGAGACGTCGGTCTGCCCGCCCTTCTCGGCTTCCTCCTCGACCTGGGCGGCGATCGCCTCCGGATCGGCATCCACCTGGTCGAGCACGTGCCGGACGACGTTGTCCTGGAGCGCGGCGTGGAGCAGGTGGTCGGTGTCGAGGTCGAGGCTGCCCCACTCGACGGCGGTCCGCGCCGCCCGCTGCAGGAGCTCGCGCGTGGCGTCGCTGAAGTACTGGGTCACGTCGACCCGTTCCGCCTGTCGCTGTGCCGGCGCGGCCCTGCGACCGCCGCCCGCCGGACCGTCGCCGAAGAAGTCGGAGAAGAAGTCGTCGAAGAAGCTGCGGCCGCCGAAACCGCCGCCACCTGACATGCGCTCTTCAGCGAGGTCGACGTCGCAGAGGTACTCCACCTCCCGCGTTCCGTCGGGATTGATCCGCACCCTCGAGGCGACCGCCGGCCGCCCATGACGCTTGCAGAAATGCTGTTCGGTTGCCACGTCGAACCCCCTAGCTTCGGACTTCGGGCAAACCAAGAACCGCGCGAGAGACTAGTACTCCTCGTCACTAGCTGGCCTACCCACCCACGCGCGATTGAACCCTTCCGCGGAGGTCAGGGGTGGAACGTCGTCCCAGGCGAGACGGCCACCTCCGGGAGCAGCGGCTCCGATCGGTCGGTCAGTCAGGTCGATATTCATCCCCTCGTCCTTAATCCCATCGTGTCACGCGGGCGAGTCGGGTCCGGAGTTCTCGACGAAGGTCGGCGCGGACGAATAGACGGCCAGGCCGTGGACCTTGCGCATCTCCACGCGCAGACATGCTCCGCCGTAGCTCGGAACGGGCCGCCGCTGCGCGACAGTCGCGCGACACCCCATAGCGGTTCCGAGCGGTTTCAAGCGGTGGGAGAGGCGGGCTCAAGGCCCGCCTCTTTCTTGCTCGATCCCGTATCGTCGCGGGGGATTTGGGTTGTCAGCGGAGGGGAGGGATTTGAACCCTCGTCGGACCCAAAGGCCCGAAACGGTTTTCGAGACCGCACGCATGTGGCTCAACCATGCGCCCTGAGGCCGGGTGCGCGACACAACGCGCGACAGTCGTGCTCTACGCAACGTCGTACGCGCCGAGATCGCCCTCAGCGGTTGCCGCAACAGACCCCGCGTGGCGTCTTCCTGCTCGCCTCACTCCACGGCCGGGACAATCCGTCCCGAGCCAATCCCCGCGCGCCGGCAGGCCTCGCTGACAGCCTCCTCCGATGCTGCCTCGAAGATGTGGAAGCACGTCTCGTCGTTCGGGAGGTAGGTCATGCGCACGTAGCGGACCGGCGTGCCTTCGCGCATGAGTTCCTCGGCAGCCGTGCGAGCATGCCGGCCTGCTGTGCGAGCTTGCCCCGCGCGGGATCGGGGGACATAGGCCTCGACTAGGTACCGCGGCATTCGGAACTCCATCCTGTGAGAGCCGAGCACGGGGCCTCGGCGAGGCCCCGTGCTCTTTGGCGTTGTGCAGTTCCCGGCGTGGCGTTAGTGTCGATCTCGGAGCAACTGCATCGAGTTCGTATTGACGTATGAGGCAATCGCTCCGCCGACGGCGTCGCTGACTGCAACGGTACTGGGGTAGTGCATCCCGCCCCAGATCCGGGCGTTGTTTCCATCGGTGCGCGCTTGCGCGATGTCGGTGTACGTCTGACTGGGTTGTCCGGACGTCGTCAGCGTGAATGTCTGGATGCCGGCAAAGCGACGCGACAGCACGGTTGCAGCTGCGCCATTCAGGGCGGGGTGGCCCGCAGGGTATTCCGGATGCGACGGCGTGGCGACGAGCGGGAGCCAGTCGGGATCCGGCGCTGTCTCCGCAATGCCGTCGGTGTCCGCGAGCGTGATCGCCGTCAGCGGCCGCCAGGTCACGTCCGCCGGATCGGCGCCATAGTGTCGCTTCGCGCTCCAGATGGTGAACGCCGTGTCGGCCATGGCGATGTTCAGAACGGCGAGAAGCCGATTGCTGCGGGACATCGACAGACGGTTGGAGCGCGCGATCTGGTTGGCCGCTTGATTCCAGTGGACGCTGGCGTTGCCCTCCCAGAAAGGCGCGAGCTCCGTCTGAGCATCGGTACGCGTCGATCCGGTTCGGCGACCCAGCGCCTTGACCGCGTTGAAGTCCTGCGTGTACGCGGCGCTCGCCAGAGCCCGCGGGGGTCCCGGCCGGAATTGGGTGTTGCTTCCGACGACGAACGGCGTGGTGAATGCCAACCCTTGCGCGCTCATCGCCGAGGCGGGCGCTATCGGGCGCCACTGGCCAACCGCTGTTCCTCCGGTGAATGGCGGGTAGCTCGCGCTGAAGCCATCTGCCGCGCGCCACGCGAGTACGGCCAGCGCGACGTGTGCGCCCCACGCAATGCCGCGCTCCCGTGACTGTCCGCCTTCTCCGCCGAGCGCCGCGAGCGAAGCCGCGTAACTGTCGCTCAGCTGTTGCTCCCGTGAGGGAAACAAGGCCACAAGCGCCGTATACGCGGCAGCGATGACCGCTGCTCGGCGTGACGCACCGTGAGGAACCAGGCGCTTTCCGTTGCCGTCGACGTTCTGAACGTAAATCGGCGTGTAGCGGCGCTTGATCCCGTTGTAGGCATCGAAGATGGCCGTGTGGACGATCGCTCCGAGGCGCTGACTCGACGAATTCGGCGTGTTCGTCGCAATGAGCGTCTCGACGAAGATCTGATTCCATTCCAGAACCTGGTTCGGACGCGGTTCCGACGCGTGCGAAACCCTCGCGACGGAATCCGGACTCCCGAGCGCAATCGCTGCGGCCGCTGCGGCGAAAACGACGGTCCCGGCCGCGGCGATGACGAGTCTCCGATGGAGATTCATTGCCTCCTCCTCCTGTTCGCTGATGGCATAGAGGGAAGGCTGGCTTCGAGCGATCCACTTCGAAAGCTGGAAGTCCCTACAGTTTTGCCCGGGCGCCGCTTAGCTCTCGTGCCCGAGCCGGTGTGCAAGTTCTGTTCGGGACCGCACGCCGAGCTTGCGATAGGCGCGCGTTAGCGCGCCCTCGACCGTGTGCTCGGTGACGAAGAGGGCCGCGGCGACCTCGCGGTTGGTGCGCCCCTCCGCGACGAGCGCCGCGATCCGGCGCTCGGCCTCAGTCAGTTCACCGCGCGCCGGCGCGCGCCCCGCGATCCGCGCCAGCTCACTCCGTGCCTTCTGAGCCCAGAGCGGGGCGCCGAGCCGCTCGAAGATGGCGAGCGCCTGCTCGAGCGTCAGCCGGGCGGCGCCGCGCTGCTTCGCTCGCCGCTGCGTGGCCCCCTGCGCGAGCAGGGTACGCCCGTGCTGGAAGGGATCCTGAGTCCGCGCGTGCTCGACCAGCGCGCGTTCGAAGCCCGCCTGGGCACCCGCCGGATCGCCACGCGCGGCGAGGAGGAGCGCGCGGCAACGGGCGGTGATCGCCAGCGCCCACGAGCGGTCGAGCGCACGGGCGCGCTTCTCCCACACTTCGAGCTTGCACTCGGCCTCCTCGAGCTCGCCGACCGCGATCAACGCTTCCAGGGTGTCCGCGAGGTCAAAGCGGTGACCCGGCTCGAGCACACGGACGCTGTCGCGGATCGTCCATGAACGTTCGAGGTATCCGAGCGCTCTCGCGGCATCGCCGCGCGAGAGCTCGATGAAGCCGAGCACCCACAGATGGCCGGACTGCGCGATGCGGAGGCCCTCCGTCTCCGCGAGCGCGAGCGCACGCTCCGAGCGATCGCATGCCTCCTCGGTTCGACCCTGGTGCGCCGCGATCATCGCGGCAGGCAGCTCCGCGATCGGCCGCTCTGCCTCGCGGCCGAACTGGGCCCGCAATGCGAGCAAGTCGGCCGCGTGGCGGGCGCCCAGCTCCCAGTTCCCGGCCCGCCACTCCAGGACGCTCAATAGCCACAGAGGTCCTACCTCGTCGGCGTCATCCCGCGCGTGGAGGGCTTCACGCCGTCCTTCGAGCAGTCGCCGAGCGGGCTCGAGCTCACCCGACATGACGAGCTGGAATGCGAAAATCGACGTCGCCTCGCCCGCGAGCGGCGCCTGCGGCAGCGACCGCTCGAGCACCATCGCCTCCTCCATCAGCTCGCGCGGAATGCCTCGCCCGACGCGGAAGTGAACGAAGCCGAACGTCGCCAGCGCCCTGCAACGAAGCGCGTCGTCGCCGGCACGTGCGGCAGCCTCAACGGCCAGTTCGGCATGTCCCAGGGCGCGACTGTCGTCCCGCCCGTGGTCAGCCAGGTTGAGGTGTATCTCTGCCTCGAGGACCGGGTCGCCTTCGGCCTCGGTGAGCGCGTCGCGGTAGAGGTTGACCGCTTTGCGCGGGTCGTCGAGATGCGCCACCGTCCCGGCCAAGCGCACCAGAACCGCTGCCCGCGCCGGGCCCGGAGGAGCGGCTTCACGGGCCTGCTCGAGCAGGGTGATCGCGCGACCGCCGTCGCCTGCCTCGCGCATGCGATCGGCGCAATCGAGGACGCGCCGTTGCACGTCCTCGACGTCTTCGGCAGGCGTGAGTCGGACTGCCAGCTCGGCCAGCTCGGCGGAGCCGGCGGCTGCACCTCGTGCGTGCACGCTCTCTGCCGCCTCCTCGACCAGGGCGGCGATCTCAGCGCTCGGCTGGGAGGTGGCGAGCGCGAGATGCCGTACTCGTTCCTCCGTGCTCGGAGCGACCTCCGCGAGCCGCGCGTGAACCGACCGCCGCTGGGCGGGTGTGGCGCGCGCCCAGACCGCCGAGCGGAGCAGCGGGTGCGTGAAGCGCAGCCGCTCCCCGTCGACCTCCAGGATCCGGGCGTCGATCGCGCCGCCAAGGCCGGTCTCGGCCCGTCGGCCGGCGGCCGTCTCAACGAGGCGGGCCGTCGGGTCGGCGAGCGCGGCAACGACTCGCACCACCTCGAGCGCAGGAGCCCCGAGGAGATCGACACGCTCGTGAAGGAGCTCTTCCAGGTTCGCGGGAATCGGAAGCTCCTCCCCCGGATCCAACCTGTCGCCTCGTCGCCGAAGCGCGCTCGCGAGCTCGAGAGCGAAGAACGGATTTCCGGCCGACGATTCCCAGATGCGCAGGAGAGTCGGTCGAGGAAAGACAGCGCCGACGCGCGTTCGCAGCAGCTCGTGCAGTGCGCCTACGCTGAGAGGCCCGAGCTCGACGCTCAGGAGACGTCCCTCCGAGAACCCGCGCCGTAGCCAGGCGGGCACCTCGTTGCGAGCGGTCGCGATTACCGCGACCGACTCCCTGTCGAGGCGGGCAAGAGCGAACCGGAGGATCACCAGCGACGGTGCATCGAGCCACTGGAGGTCGTCGATTGCGAGCAGCAGCCGGTTCCCGACGGCAAGGCTTCGCAAGGTGCTGAGAAAGGCAAATGCAACAACGCCCTGCTCGGCAGGTGCGCCATCGGATTCCGAGAGCGCAAGCGCAGCTTCCAGCGCCCTCCGCTGTGGTCGCGGCAGCTGCGGCAGCAGATCGGGAAGCTCGCCTCCGATCAGGTCGGCCAGCCCGACGAACGAGAACCCCGCCTCTGCCTCGGTCGGGCGACAGGAGAGCACCAGATAGCCGCGCTCCTTCGCCGCGTCGGCGGCGGCGAGCCAGAGCGCCGTCTTGCCGATGCCAGCCTCGCCGACGACGACGGCGGCTGCAGGCAGCTCGTCGGGTGCTTCGAGGAGATCGAGGAGAGGTGCAAGCTGCTCCTCCCTCCCGACGAGATATGGAACGCGGCCGGCCACGCCTGCCTCTACGGTGGTCATGCGGACAGCGGCAGGTTGCGCATCGCTACTTCTTGCAGATCGCCGCGAGGTCGAGCTCGTAGACCGGCTGGTAGTGGTAGCAGCCCGTCGTCCTCGAGACGAAGTGCCGACTGTTGTCGGTGAGGAAAGACGCCAGCGGCGCCGCGTTCGTGGCCAGGTCGACGTCGAGGTTTCCGAAAGTGCGATAGCGGGCCTGTCCGACGAGGCTCGACGCGGCCGCGATCCTCCTGTTGAAGGCCGGCGAATTGAAGTACGAGACATTCACGTTGGCCGCCGCGTGGATCGTCGTCCCATCGAGCAAGAACAGGAAGTCGTAAGGGTCGAAGTAATCCATCGACCAGCTCGCGAGAACCATGTCGAAGGGCTCACCACGGGTACTTGCCTTGGCCTGCTGCACAGCACGCGGGAAGGGTTTGATCTCCATGTCGAGACCGATCGCCTTCAGGTTGTGCTGCACGAGCAGGGCCGTCGGAATGCAGGCGCCCGTGTTGCAGGTGTAGAAGACGCCTTTACCGCCGCGCAGGTTGCCGCTCGCATGCGACCGGGCCCGGGCCACGTCCGGCCGGGACGGGTAGAGGGCCCGGTTCTGGAACCCCCGCATGGTCGGCGGCATGTACTGGTCGTTGATCACACCCCCATACGCACCGCGCTGGTTGATCATCGCGATGCGGTCGATCGCGTAATTGACGGCCTTCTTGAGACCGACGTTGCCCAGAGCACTGCCACCGAACAGCGGCCGGTCATGATTCATTGCCAGGTAGTGAAACGACGCTCTCGGGTTGACGAAGTACTGACCCGGCGAACCCTTCCGGACGCCGTACTTCTGACCCAGCTCGGCGTGCGCCGCCGGCGGTAGTGGGCCGAAGTCCGTCGCGTTCGACTCGATGTTCAGGCGGATCGTCGCCAGCGACTGACCGATGTCGAACTCGATCCGGTTGACATTATGGGGGCGCGGGCCCTTGTAGAACTTGTTCCGCACCAGCGAGATCGAGCGATTTCGCTCCCACCTCGCAATCGCGTACGGACCCGACCCCACCACCGGGGCCGCAATGCCATCGGCGTTCAGCGGAAGGTTGACCGGGATCGGGGAAAAGAACGGCATCGCCAGCCGCGAGAGCAGGTCAGGGGCCCGCTTCGTCAGCTTGATCTGCAGCTTCCACGTGCCAATCGTCTTGACACCGGAAACCCTCGTCGCCTTGCCGTCGATGACCGCCTTGGCGCCGACGATGTCCTCGATGAACGACTGCGCCGGCGAGGGCATCTTCGGGCTCAGGTTGCGGTTGATCGCAGCCTCGTAATTCGCGGCCGTGACTCTTGCGCCGTTACTGAAGCGATACGTCCTCTTCAGCTTGAAGGTATAGGTCTTGCCGTCCTTCGAGATGACCGGCATGCCCTGCGAGACCTCCGGAACGAGCCGCGAACCGCGTGGCGCCGGCGCGTCCGGATAGCTCATCAACATCGCGGTCGTGGCGTACTCGATCTGCCAGGAGATCGGGTTGTACGCGAGCGCGGGATCGACGTACGCGATGTCCGCGTCGAGGCTGTAGCGGAAGGTACCGCCCGTCTGCGCCGGCCCACTCACTGCTGCCGACCCCTCCGAGCCCGACGAGCCTGCGCGGGCCGTCGCTGCGAGGAGGCTCGCCCCAGTCGCCAGCATGGCGAGCGAGAGCAGCAGCCGTCCGTGCATGCTGTCCTTCCGGGTCGGGGCCTCGTGCGAGCCTGGAACAGGATCGTCGCTGGACGAACGGATTTAGTCAACCTCAGGGCGAAGACACGTCAAGGAAGTCCGTGCGCCGAGGTCGTCGTCGCCGGGCACCCGGCCCGCGAGTTCGCGGGCTGACGCAGCGCGCGTTCGACCGTGCGCTGACCCAACCCAGCCAGTAGTCGACGGCAGTCGGCGCGTCGCCAAAGGTGGCTACGTCCGTAGCCCAACCTGGCTACATGCAAGGCCGAGAAACCGCATTCCATGCGGTTTCTCGGGGAGCGGAGGGGGAGAGATTTGAACCCTCGTCGGACCCAAAGGCCCGAAACGGTTTTCGAGACCTCAAGCATTTCGCTCAACCATGCGTGCTGAGGCCCGGTGCGCGACACAACGCGCGACAGTTTTACGCCGCCTTGTGGTCGAGCTCGTCCCCGGGCCGGAGCCACTGCACAAACAGATCGGGCGGATGCCCCAATGGATCAGGTTCGCTTGGGCGGGAACTCAGGGCAAACCTTGCGCTACGCGGGGTTTGCCTCTGCGCGCGCGTCGAAGACGTGGCGGGCTGGCTGGGAGCAACAGGCGGGCGCTCGGCGATTCGGCGGTTCGGCGAGCGCCTCTAGCGCCGCGAGCCCGGTCCGCTGGACCGTGTGCTTGCTCATACCTCTGGACGCATGGAAAGCGCTGTCAATCTTCACCAAGCGCGTCGCGGACAACGTCATCGGCCGACGATCGCTCTTCGGCTCCGCCGAGGGTCCGGGTCGCTGGTGTGGACGCTGAGACGATGCAGCTGTAGCGCCGGCGCTCGGGGTTGGTCAGGGGCGTCCCCCACTCTTCTTCGATCGTCTCCACGCCCTTCCACAGGCTGGCGGCTCGTTCCGTTTGACCGGTGAGCGTGGCGACGGCCGCAAGACCGCCCACGCCGCAGACGATGGTCGGCGTCGGCCACAGCTGCGCGTCCCGCACGCATGTGATGGACTCGCGATAGAGGGCGCTGGCTTTGGGTAGGTTCATGGAGGCCAGAGCAACGTCGCCCAAGCCGCAAAGCAGGCTGCTCAAATGGGCGGGCTCGCCGGCATCGCGTGCGAAGGCCACACACTGCTCGAGCAGGGTCGAGGCCTGTCGCAGATTTCCGAGCTCCAGCTCGATCTCGCCAAGAGCGTGCAGCGACCGGTGGACTCGCCTTCGATCGGAGAGACGATGGGCCAACGTGAGGGTTTCCTCGTGGAGGGCCTTCGCCTGGTCGAGATTGCCCGTCGCCGAGGTCGCGTTACCGAGCAGGTGCAGTGGCTCGAACGCGGCGCGGTCATCCCCGAGTTCGCGGTACAGGTGCATGCTTTCTTCCGCCAATGCCGCGGACTTCGGAAAGTCTCCGAGAATGAGCGCGATCCGGGCCGCAGTCTCGAGAGCACGAGCGCGCGTGCGCGGCGACACGATTCCAGTGGCGCGAAGGCCCTCGTCCAGCCAGCGGCTTCGTTCGGCGAACGTGCCGGGACGCGCGAAACCGAACCAGCGGAACTCGATCGCCAGTCGCAGGGCGAGCTCTGGTTCGGAGACTGCCAGCGCCCAGCTAACCGCGACACGCATGTTGTCGAACTCGGCCGCTAGGAGCTGGGATGGCGCGGCTCGGGACGGCAACGCATCGTCAGGGACCGACTCCGACAGCGCAACGAGGTATTCCGAAAGTCGCCGCATCAGCGAATCTCGTCGTTCTTGCTGAATCTGCTCGAGCGCGTATTCGCGAATCGTCTCGAGCATGCTGTAGCGGGACCCGCCGGCGTCTGCTCTCCGCTGGATCAGAGCGTGGTCCAGCAGCGTTGCGAGCCGTTCAGGCGTTGTGCCGGTGACGGTCTCGGCTGCCTCCAGTGTGAAGCCACCGGCGAAGACTGCGAGACCGGCGAGGTCCCGTCGTGAGCCATTGTCGAGCAGCTGATAGCCCCAGTCGAGCGTTGCCCGCAGAGTTTGTTGGCGTGCGGGGAGATCGCGCGGGCCACCGGTCAAGAGGGGAAGGCGCGGGTCAAGCCGGGCGAGCAGTTCGACGGGCGTCAACGTCCGCGTGCGGCTGGCGGCGAGCTCGATCGCGAGCGGCAGCCCGTCGAGGCGTTCGCAGATCCGTCGGATCGCCGCTTCATTCGCCGCATCCACGCGGAAGCGCGGCTCCGCCTCCTGCGCGCGCTGGCGGAAGAGCGCTCTGGCCGCTTCCTCGGCGAGCGGCTCCACCGGGTAGACGCGCTCGCCGGTCAGATGGAGCACTGCCCTGCTGGTGATGAGCAGCTTCAGGCGCGGCGCGGCTCCGAGCAGGGCCACGTACGACGGCGAAGCCTCACGGAGGTGCTCGGCGTTGTCGAGTACGAGTAGCAGCTCACGCGTGCGCAGCTTCGCGCTCAGCATCTCCAGTGGGTCGCCCGGCTGCTCACGGAGGCCGAGCGCCCGCGCGATCGTGGTGAGCACGAGCTCCGGGTCGCGCAGCGGCGCCAGCTCGACGAGCACGGCGCCGTTCGCGAACGAGCTTGCGCGTGCGCGGGCCACCTCGAGCGCCAGTCGCGTCTTGCCGCTGCCCCCGGCTCCGGTGAGCACGAGCAAGCGCGTGTCCCGCCCGATCAGCTCCGCCAGTTCGCGCAACTCCCGCTCACGGCCGAGCAGTTGATTCGGCGCCGAGGGCAACACGACCGGCTCGCCCTCGGTCGAGACCGCGACCGAGAGGATCGGGTCGTGCTCTAGGATCCGTCGCTGGAGCGTTCCCAGTTCGGCCGCCGGATCGAGCCCAAGCTGCTCACGAAGCGTCGACCGAAGAGAAGTGAAGACCTCGAGCGCCTCCGCTTGGCGTCCGCACCGGTACAGCGCCAGCATCAACAGCGCGTGCGGCCGTTCCCTCAGCGGCTGAGCACCCGCCAGCAAACGCAGGTCTGGCAGGACCTCGGCATTGCGACCGAGCCGGAGAGCTGCCTCACCACGGTCCTCGGCAGCGAGCACTTGTAACTCCTCGAGACGCTCGGCCTCCGCGCGGGCGAAGTCCTCGTAGGCGAGCTCGCCGTAGGCGCCGCCGCGCCAGAGCGAAAGCCCCTGATCGAGCAGCTCCAGCGCCAGCCTGTCGTTTCCCTCGGCCGCGCTCGTCCTCGCCTCCGCCAGCAGTTCCTCGAACCTCGCCGAATCGAGCGACTCCTCGTCCAGCGCGAGGGTGTAGGCCGATCCGTTTGTCGTGATGCGAGCTTCGGGCAGTGCCTTGCGCAGGCGGGAAACGTAGAGCTGCAGCGCCTTCCTCCCGCGTGCGGGAGGCGACGCGTCCCACAGCGCCTCGATCAGCGTGTCCGCAGAGCACGCCTCACCCTCGCGCACCGTCAGCGCCGCGAGGAGCCGCAGCTGCCTCGCCGGCAGCGGGACGACTTGGCCGTCGTCGGCGAGAACCTCCACCGGACCCAACACCCGTACCTCCACCGGGTCCTCCTCTCGGCCTCATTCTCGTTCACGGCGATACCGAGATGAAACCGGCATCCGCGAGCCTGGACGCATGATGTACGCCTTCGTCCACGACATAGCGGCGAGTTGGCATGACTATCAACGCGTCAACGCCGACACCGTGCAACCCGCTCCAGCCGGATTGATTCTGCACCTCGCCGGGCCGACTGACGAAGGCTTTCGAATCATCGGCGTGTGGCAGAGTAAGGCGGCCTGGGAGCGGTTTCAGGCAGAGCGCGTCGCGCCGGCGATCGCGGCCCTTGGAGGGCCGGCGCGACCGGAGGCGACCTTCCGCGATCTGCAGGTCGCCCACATCGTGGCCGGCGTCGAGGCCACGGAAGTACTCACCGGAAAGACCCGTTCTGCGTCGTCGATGCAGTCGCATGCGGACAAGAGAAGCCATGAACACAACGCCGAGCCGCTGCAACCGACAAAGGAGAGGAGCCGAGATGCGTAAGTTCAGATCGCCCGTGGTGATGGTCATCGCCGTCGCCTTCGCGGCCCTAGTCCCCGCCCTGGGTTTCGCCGGCCCACCCGTCGTCCAGGAGCACTTCAACTTCACGAGCGATTCCTACGACGACGGCTGGTGCGGGATCGCAGGCGTATCGG
Source organism: uncultured Actinomycetes bacterium (assembly GCA_963733845.1). GTDB lineage: Bacteria > Actinomycetota > Thermoleophilia > Gaiellales > Gaiellaceae > DATFQE01. The sequence goes on along the minus strand of CAVTEM010000001.1, from coordinate 99,352 downwards.
TCGACCGCGTGGTCGTGCAGTACTCCGAAGACGCGAGCGGGGCGTCGATCGAGCGGATCAACGTAAAGACGCTATTCACGGCCATGGCGAGCGGGAAGTCGATGCAGATCCACCAGGCCGGAGCTCGCAAAGCCAGCGCGCCGATCGACAACCGCGACGGCACCTACTCGATCATCCTGCAGAACACCGGTCCCTCGCCGAAGTTCAAGCTTCCCAACGGCCCAGTGCTGGTGATGGACGTCGGTCTCATCGAGTTCCGGATCACCTTCGACTCCGCGACCGGCGAGTTCCTCTCCTTCGAGGTGCTCAGGGAGAAAGGTCAGCGGCCTCCCGGCTGCGACACGATCGTGGCGGCCCTGAGTTGAGCGCCACCTCGCCCACGCTCGCACTTGCGGCTCTCCATCGCCGGACTGACCGAACCTGCCCCGGCGGCGCCGACGGCGCCGCCGGGACGACGGCGCGAAGACAGTGCTCACGGCCTCCTTCTTGACCGACCCGGGGGTCCGTTCCGTCGCTGACGAAGAAAGGTCCGATCATGAAATCGCTTCTTGTCGCACTCGCGTTCACCCTCGCACTCGCGGCTCCCGCCGCCGCGGACGCGCCCGCCGAGCTCCCTTTGCATGACCTGTTCGTCGACGTAGACCCGTGCACGGCGCTCGACCACACCGTCGAGATCACCGGCACGTTCTTCCGCCACCATCACGCGAACGGCAACACCTACCACGCGACGCGCACGATCACCACGAGCTCGGGCTACGTCGGCCATGGCGTTGAGGTCAGCGTCGACCACGAGCGCATCTTCGTGCTCAACGACGTCCTCGCAAATCCGAACGGAAACCGCGCCCGCGCCAAGATCATCGTCGTCAGCGACTCCGACTTCACCACTGTGCGCGTCGAGCGCTTCCGGCTCGAATGCATCGGCCAGAACGCCCGCGCCGTCGCCGACGCCGGATCGCGCGTCGCCGTCTACCCGAACGCGATCGCCGACATCGGCGACGAAGCAGCTTGACGCGGAGCCGCTTTCAGCCGTTGCCGCGCGCATAAACGGTGTGGCTTTCGCAGACGGCATGACCACGCGCCCGATGACCCCCTCGTCGCCGCACAGTTCACCTTGCTAGTTAACAGGCCGTAGCGTCAGCGTTGACAGTCCGACAGAAGGCGGTAGGTCTGGCAGAGACCAAGCAAGCCCAGAAGCCGCTTGAGTCAAACGGCTTCTGGGCGGAGACGGAGGGGGAGGGATTCGAACCCTCGAGGGACCAAAACGGCCCCTAGCGATTTTCGAGACTTCTTGTATTTCGCTCAACCATGCGTGCTGAGACCCGGTGCGCGACACAATGCGCGACAGTTCTTGGTGGATGCGTCAGCAATCTCACCCCGGGAATTCATCACACGGCAAGCACGCAGGCGTTGGTATCCCGGTGGTTGGTTAGTTTCGCCCGCTCGCTGCGCAAACTCGCGGCATCCGGTACGGCGCCATAGCTTTTCGACGTCATCCATGTAGTGCCTCAGCACTCCGTTTCGCCCGCGATAGGAGGCGCGTAGCCTAGGCGGGATGGACAGCGAGCTCCGCCGGCAGCTCGAGCGATCCGGCTACCAACGGCCGGGCTTCGCCGAGCACTACGACCGGCACAGGCCGCGCCCGCCCGCCGCGCTGCTGGAGCTGCTGCCACGGCTGGCACACGTCGAAAGGCCCCGCCTCGTCGTCGATCTTGGCAGCGGAACGGGCCTCTCGACCCGCGCGTGGGCCGGCCATGCCGACGAGGTCGTCGGAGTCGAGCCGAACGACGCGATGAGAGCATGGGCGGAGCAGGCGACCAGCGAACGCGGCGTCCGCTACGTCGCCGCATCCGCTTACGAGACCGGCCTCCCTGACGCCTGCGCGGATCTCGTCACCGCCGCGCAATCGCTCCAGTGGATGCAGCCCGAACGGGTCTTCCCCGAGATCGCCCGCATCCTTCGCCCGGGCGGTGTCTTCTGCGCGTACCAGTACGACGCGCTGCAGACCCCGCTGTGGCGACCCGAAGCCGAGTGGGAGCGCGTGATGCGACGCAAGCGAGAGCTCCGAAGCCAGCTGGGCCTCGACGCAGACCGCCGGCGCTGGCCGATCACGCGTGCGCGGCTGGAGGAGAGCGGAGTCTTCCGGTACGCGCAGGAAATGTCGCTGCACAGCGTCGAGAGCGGTGACGGCGAGCGCCTCGTCGGCCTCGCCCTCAGCGAGGGCAGCATGACGACGCTGCTCGAGGCAGGCGTGAGCGAAGAGGAGGTCGGCCTCGATCGACTGCGTGCGGCCGCCGCCGAGATGCGCGAGCCGGTGCCGTGGTGGATCGGCTACCGCGTCTGGCTCGGCCTCAGGTAATGCTCCGGCCCACACCAATTCGATCGTCGCGGCGCAGCTCAGCCAATGCTCTCGCCGAAGCACTCGATCCGCTCCACACTCGACCTCGAGCGTCGACGTGCTCAGCTGCTGAAGAACGCGACCAACTCGTGGGCGACGGGTTCGGGGGCCGTGAGCGGACCAACGTGGCCGGCGCCGGCGATCTCGGCGAGGCGGACGTCGGCGAGCCGCTCGCTGAGCTTGCGCGCAGCATGCTTGAACTCGATGCGCGAACGCTCCCCGTGGAGAACGAGCACCCGCATCGAGAGCTTCTCGAGCAGCGCGTCCTCGAACGGCCGGTTCATCTCCGGAGCCTCCTGGACGACCACGGGAAGGGCGGCTTGGGCGCGTTCTGCAACGCCCGGCGCCGAGAAGAGCGCCTGCTCGTCCGCCCCGAGGCCGATGATCTCGCCGGTTGTGACCTGCACGGCATCGGCGGGTCTACCTGCTGCGATTGCGGACTTGACCCGCGCATACTGCTCGTCACTCATCGGCGGCTCCAGCGCCGGGAAGGGGGGCTCGTAGAGCGCAAGAGCGCGGACGCGAGCCGACGAGAGAGCGGCCCCGCCGAGCGCCCAGACGGCCCCGCTCGAATGGCCGAACACGCCTACCGGTTCGCCGATGCTCTCCACGAACGCGGCGACGTCCTCGAACTGGCGTTCACGCGAGTGGTCGGCGTTATCGCCGCTCAACCCGCGACCTCTCGTGCTCATCAGGTAGCACGTGAAGTGCTCGACCAGGAATGGGAGCATGAAGAACCACGAGGCCTCGCCATCACCCAACCCGCCGTGAACGAGGACGATCGGTGCCCCTTGTCCCTGAACACGTCCCGCGATCTTCGTGCCGTCGTTCGAAACCGCCACATGGATCTGTTCCTCGTCCACGTTGCCTCCTCAGGCTTCGTCGAGCAGAGGTCGGTAGTTCGATCGGAAGATCCTTTGGCCGACGGCGCGTAGGAGCGCGTTTCGGATCGCCGTCGGTAGGTAGCGAGTTCGGTCCCGGCGATGCGTCTGCGCACGAACCCAGTCCGTTCGCGGCCGGCGTCGCGCCTCGAACGCCGCCAGGGCGGCTGGAACCACGTCGGATTGCTGCAGGCACTCGGCAAGCACCAGCGCGTCTTCGAGCGCCATTGCGGCGCCCTCGGCCATGTTGGGCGAGGTCGCATGCGCCGCGTCGCCAATGAGTACTACCCGCCCGCGAACCCAGGCATCGAGCGCAACCTCCTCGATCGCCGCGCGGTGCGCGAGTGCCGGGTCCGGGAGCGAGTCGATGAGGGTGGGCGCGGGCTCTGCAAAGCCGGAGAAGAGCTGGCCGAGATCATCGTGCCGTTCCGTGCTGGATCGCGACGCGACGTCGCAGTAGCAGTACACGCGGCCATTCCCGATCGGGATCATGAGGAAGGCCGTGCGGTGGCCGAGCATCACCGACCAGGTCGTGATCGCGGGCGGGCAGGCTGTGACGAACCGCCATCCCATTTGCCCGACCGGGCGGGCGGTCGCTTGGTCACCGAAGGCGAGCTGGCGAACGGCGCTGCGGATTCCGTCCGCACCGATCACGAGGTCATACTCGCCGGCGGTCCCATCGTGGAACTCGACTGCGACAGTTCTGTCTTGCTCGTGGAGCCGGCGGACCTCAACTCCCATCCGGATTGGCACGTCGCGAGCCCCGTCGAGCAGGACGTCGTGGAGATCTGCGCGATGGAGTGCCAAGCAGGGGCCGACGCTGTCCCACAGCTCCGCCAGATCGACCTCGACGAGCAGCCGGCCGCGGTGGTCGCTGACACGCTGCCGCGCGATCACGATTCCTCGCTCCAAGACGGCCTGGTGGAGGCCGAGCCCTCGCAGCGCACGGGAGGCATTCCCGGGCAGGTAGATACCCGTGCCCTCGCCGTCCCACGCTGGCTCCCGTTCGACCACCTCGGCCGCGAAGCTCGCACGGGCGAGCGTTCGCGCCACAGCGAGCCCAGCGATGCCACCTCCGACGATGAGAACTCGCATCTCGGTTATCTCCGCCGACCCGCCCGCGACAGGAAGTCGAGGATCGCCTCGTTGGCCGCGGCGGGGTTCTCCTCGTTCATGAGGTGCGACGCGGCCGCGATCTCGACCCGCTCCACGTTCGGCAGCAGCCGCTGCAGGCGGTCGGTCAGCCGCGGCAGGTAGCCGGGACTCCGCTCTCCGGTCATGAGCAGCGTCGGGGCCTGGACACTGCGCACGTCGTCGTCGCTCAACGGCGGAAAGCCGGCCCCGAGCACCTGCGCCCGCAGTGCGTTCACATTCTCGCGCGCCTGCTGCTTGCGCCCCTGCGGAAGCCGCTCCCAGGCGTCCTTTCCGAGCAGACCAGAGCCATATGCCTGCATCCCCGCCTCGTCGTCGCCGCGCCGGAACGCCTTTTCGGCGGGCAAGGCCGTCTTCGCGGCGAAGCTGAGGATCGTAAGCGCGGTCCTCGGTCGCAGAACGAAGAGCCGGAGCAGCTCCGTAGGTCGCGGCCGCGTGCTCATGAAGAGCGACAGCACGGGCGGCTCCTGGAGCACGAGACTGCGCACGACCTGCGGGTGTCGAATCGCGGCCAGCAAACAAATGAGCCCGCCCCATGAGTGGCCGACGAGGTGGGCGGGGGTGGCGTCCATCACCTGCAGGAAGGTGACCAGGTCGTCCACATGGGGGACGGTCTGGTTGTCCGCATCCGGCTCGATGTCCTCATTGGGCCGCGCGTAGCGGCGGCTGTAGGCGATCGCGCGGTAGGAGGCGCCGATCGCCGGGAGCTGCTGGCCCCACGAGCGGAGATCGTCGGCGCTGCCGTGGACGAAGACAACAGCCTTGCCCTCGCCCTGCTCGCGGTAAGCAAGCGCGGTCCCGTTGACATGGGCGGTCCGGACACCCTCGAACGAGCTCAGCGTCGCGTCCTTGGTGGCATGCGTCGTGTCACCCGGCATGGCTGCTCCTTCTGGGGTTCTGCTGTAGCGGCTGACCGAGACGCTACGAGTGGGCCGCTGGCCGGGCAATCGGGAGTTCTCCCCATGCCACCAGCCCGTGTTCCATCGCAAACAAGGTCGCCGCCGCGCGGGTCGACACGCCGATCTTGCGGTAGGCGTTCTGGATGTGGGTGTCGGCGGTCTTCGCCGAGATCCCGAGAGCGGCCGCGATCTCCTTGGTCTGCAGGCCGCGGGCGAGCATGCCGACGACCCTGGCCTCGCGTTCGGTAAGCCCCGCGGGCCTCGCGAGTCGCGGCACCTTCTGCCCGGCGGCATCCAAGACCGCGGTCACGGCGTCGGCGTCGAGCCGTCCGGCGCTTGCCTCCCGCGCGAGCTCGTCCGCCGTCTGCTCGGGCGGCAATGGGTCGCGATAGGGCCGCGGCGCCGTCATCGCGCAATAGGCGTCGGCCACGGCCAGCACGCGGGCCGGCAGCGTGAGCTCCCCACCGGCAACTCCGCGGTGGTAGCCGGAGCCGTCGAGTCGCTCGTGGTGGGCTCCGGCAACGGGTACGAGCGACGCCAGGAACTCCGAGCGCGCGAGGACCCGCCCGGTGTAATAGGGATGGAGCCTCACCTGCTCCCACTCATCCGCGTTCAGCGGTCCGGGCTTCTGCCACATCCGCGAGGGGACCGCGACTCGTCCGAGGTCGTGGACGAGCGCCGCATGCCGGAGGGCGGCGGCGCCGGCCTCGTCGATCCGGCATCGCAGCGCCGCCGCTGCGGCGAGCTCCGCCACGGCGGCGGAGTGACCCGCCAGATGCGGCGAGATCAGATCGGCGAAGTTGCCCATCGCCGCGAGCGCGCGATCCAGCGCCTCCCCCTCGAGCAACAGCGGCGGACGTGGCTCGCAGGAGAGCGTCTCTTCCCAGACTGAGGCGTGCTCGTCCCAGGCGAGGATCTCCCGGGCATGGTCGGTGAGGCAGGCGGCGATCTCCGGGTCGAAGGCGTGCCCGGCACGATCGCGCGCCAGCCGCACGACGCGTTCCTCACCTCCGACCAGGCGCTGGAAGGCGGCATCCACCGCGAGATGGACGATCCGCATCGGCAGTGCGATCTCGTCGCCTTTCGCGCGGCCCAGCGGGCCGTGGCCGTCCCAGCGCTCGAACCGGTGCGCGAACAGGCCCTGCACCGATCCTGAGAGACCCAACCCATCGGCAAGCATCCCCGCCACCTCGCACGTGGCGGTGAGATGCGGACGCATCTCCCGCGCCATCCTGGGCAGCCGTCGGGCGACCTGGCCCGCGCGCACCAGCCCTCGGCTCTCCGGGTCGGGAAGCGCGCGCATGAGCCCGGCCAGAACCTCCCGTGGTGACCCGTACCTGACGGGGTGGAAACGGGCCAATAGCGAATCGCCGAAGACCTCCGCCGTGACGTGCGTATCCGTGGTGCAGCCTGAATGGGAGAGGAGGCAGGCGTAGTAGGTCTGCGACACGTTCTCGCCGCCGACGCCGAGCCGGTCGGCGAGCCGCATCGCAATCAGCGTGCTGTGCAGGCCGTGCTCGAACGGGAACCCCATGCCGAGGTCCGACGCCAGACACAGGGCCGCGACCAGCTCCGCGCTGCGGACCTGTCCCCTGCGACGCTCCGGTCGACACGACGCGAGCGTACTCCCGCACGCTCGTGGGCGACCATCGCCGCGCCATAGCCTTGGCGTGAAGCGGTCGCACGATGATCGACGCCGGCGTTCCGAACTGGCGGCTGGCAGAACGCCTACCGCAAGATCGGCGTCTCGACCCGCGTGGCAGCGACCCTGTTCGCGATGGAGCACGGGCTGCTGGCATGGGGAGAACTCCCGATTGCCCGGCCAGAGGACCGCTCCTAGGGTCCACCCTCGATCGGCAACACCCCGACCGAGGAGGTAGTCGAATGCAGACCTACGCGATCCTGCGCCGCCGCGGCTGGAGGACGCCGGAGGAACTCGAGGCGGCCGCGATGCGCTCGAGGCAGGTCGGCGACGAGCAGATGCCCGACGCCGTCCGCTGGATCCGCAGCTACGCGCTGGCCGAGGAGGGCGGAACAGTGGGAACCGTCTGCATCTACCAGGCCACTGATGCGGACGCGATTCGGCGTCACGCGAAGATCGCCGACCTGCCGGTCGACGAAATCGTTCCCGTCGCCGACACCGTCATCGTTCGTCCGGACCCCGAGCCGGCAGTCGTCGGGATCAGGGAGCGGACGTCATGAAGCGACTGATCATCATCGTTCTGAGCGTTGTGCCACTCCTGGGGATCGCCGGTTACGCGGCAGCATCAAGTGACCGTTCGGCAGCGTCTGCGACGGCCGCGTTCCACGACCTCGAGAAGGCACAGGACGCCGGCTACGTCGTTCACGTCGCCGAGCTCAGCGGCGCGACCTGCATCGCCCACGGCGCCGACGGCGCGATGGGCGATCACTTCGTCAATCCGGACCTGCTCCTCGACCAGGGCGTCATCGACGCCACTACGCCGGAGGCGGTCGTCTACGAGCAGCGAAACAACGGCACCTACAAGCTCGTCGCGCTCGAGTACATCGTTTTCGAGGCGGACTGGGAGGCGGCCGGCAACATGGCCAAGCCCTCCCTCTTTGGCCGGGAGTTCGACTTCACCGACGAGCCGAACCGGTACGGGCTGCCACCGTTCTATTCGCTCCACGCGTGGATCTGGAAACCGAACCCGAGTGGACTGCTCACGCCCTGGAATCCGGACGTCAGCTGTTCGTAGATCTTGAGCCGGGGGAAAGCCGACCCTTCCCCCGGCCGCATACTCGTCGCCGAGCACGAGAGCGCCTAAAGCCGCGGGCGGTTGCAACGGAGGGCTGCAACGAAGCGGTGACCAGCCGCCGTCTGCCGCTTCCGTCGACGCGCGCGCCCCAGACCTCGGCGTCACCGTTCGCCTTGTGCCTTGTACGGCGATCAGCAGCTGCGCAAAGTAGCCCGGGCGCCGTCAGCGTTGACAAGACTGACAGCAGAAGTGAGTGGTCATCGAGCCGAGGCAGCCCACAAAACGCCCTTGAATAAAGGGATCATGGGCGGGGCGGAGGGGGAGGGATTGGAACTCGAGAGGCCAGTGACCTCTTAACGGCTTTCGAGACCTCCTCCATTTCGCTCAACCATGCGTGCTGAGGCCCGGTGCGCGACACAACGCGCGACAGTTTCTGGTGGGTGCCGACTCCTCCGCGCCTCGAGGGAACGGGCGTGGTCACCCCGAAGCGGGGCGTGTGCCGAGGACGAGGGCGATCTCATTTTCGGAATTTCGTTTCCGTGAGGCTACGTGCCAGTGTTGTGTGGATGAGCGCGCTGCCGTCCGGGACTGTGACGTTGTTGTTCACCGACGTGGAGGGATCGACGCGGCTCCTCCAGGAGCTGGGGCGAGGCTACGAGGCGGCCCTGGTCGAGCATCACCGAATCGTGCGAAGGGAGCTCGATGGCCATGTGGATGCGAGGTCCACACGCAGGGGGAGGCGTTCTTCGCCGCCTTCGCGCGTGCGAGCGACGCGGTCGCGGCCGCCGTGGATGTCCAGCGGGCGTTCGGGGCGCACCCGTTCGGCGTTCGGATCGGCGTGCATACTGGCCAGCCGCGCATTACCGAGACGCGCTACGTGGGTCTCGACGTTCCGCGCGCCGCCCGCATCTGTGCCGCCGGCCACGGCGGTCAGGTGCTGCTCTCGCAGACCACTAGCGGAGCTCGATCGGTGACGAGTTCGACGTCCGTGGACCTCGGGCGTGCACCGGCTCAAGGATCTCTGACGCAGCCGCAGCGGCTCTACCAGCTTGTCGTCCGACGAGCGTAGAGGCGTGTTCCCGCCGCTCGGACGCTGGCCAGTCAGCCTCCGCACCTGCCCTTCAGTCTACGCCTTTGATCGGGCGCGAGCGCGAGTTGGCGGCGGTCGCGGAAGCCTGTGCGCGACGAGAGTGCGGCTGGTGACGCTGACCGGGGCCGCGGGGTCTGGCAAGACCCGGCTCGCGCTCCAGGCCGGCGCGGAGCTCGATCGAGCAGTTTGCTCATGGCGTTTTCGTGGTCGGGCTCGTCGGGCTGGCGGGACCCGAGCTCGTGCTCCCGACCGATCGCGCAGACGCCTCGGCGTCACCGAATCCGGCGCGCGACCGCTCGCAGACGCGCTCGCGCGAGTTCCTGCGCGACAAGCACGATGCTGCTCGTGCTCGACAACTTCGAGCACTTGCTCGAGGCGGCACCGCTCGCTGGGCGATCTCCTCGCTGCTGCTCCGCGCTTGAAGCTTCTCGTCGACCAGTCGGGCTGCGCTGCGGCTTACGGCCGAGCACGAGTACCCCGTGCCGCCGCTGTCGCTGCCCGATCCTCGCCCGGCCGCCGAACTGCGCGAGCGCTCGCTCGGCTACGAGGCCGTGCGCTCTCTTCGTCGAGCGTGCGCGGGCCGTTCGCGCCCGACTTCGAGCTCATCGGACGAGAACGCCGCCGCGATCGCCGAGATCTGTGCCGGCTCGATGGGCTGCCGCTGGCGATCGAGCTGGCCGCGGCGCGCGATCACGTCTCCTGACACCGCAGGCGATGCTGACGCGGCTCGGACAGCGGCCTGCCGCTCCTGACCGGCGGAGCGCGCGATCTGCCCGACGCGCCAGCAGACGCTCCGCGGCGCGATCGCCTGGAGCTACGAGCTGCTCGACGAGGACGCAGCGCCGACTGCTACGCGCGCCTGGCGGTGTTCGCTGGCGGCTGCACGCTGGAGGCGGCCGAGGCGGTCTGCGACGCGTCGCTCGACGGTCTCGAGGCGTTGATTGGCGAGAACCTGCTCCAGCAGCGCGGGCAGCAGTGGGACGGGCAGCCGCGGTTTTGGCTGCTCGAGACGATCCGCGAGTACGCGGCGGAGCGGCTCGAGGAGCTGGGCGAAGGGCGGGAGATGCGGCGCCGCCACGCTGAGTATCTCGTGGCGTGGTTGGAGCCTCGCGACGACGAGCGCCTCGAGGGCAGGCTGATCGGGCAGTATCAGCAAGAGGACGCCGAGCAGGAGAACGTTCGTGCCGCGCTGGCCTGGACGCGCGATGCCGGAGAAGCCGACCTCGCGCTCCGGCTCGCCGCTGCCCTGCGCTTCCACTGGTTCGCGCGTTTCAACCTGAGCGAGGGCCGGCGGTGGCTCGACGCCGCGCTCGAGCAGGGATCCTCGGCGCGCCCCGCGACACGGTCGAGGGCGCTCCTGGCCTCGGCCAACCTGGCCTGGCCGCAGGGCGATAGCGAGCGGCACGCGCCAAGCAGCCGAGGAGGCCTGCGCGCTCTTCGCCTCGGAGGGCGACCGTCTCCGCCTTGCAGCAAGCCTCATCCAGCTGCGGGTCGCGGCCGAAATGGAGGGAAACCGCAATGAGGTGCGCCGCCTCGAGGCGGACGCGGAAGCGATCTACCGCGAGCTCGGAAATACCACCGGTCTGAGTGGCGTTCTCAATACCCGCGGCTACGCCGAGTTGGTGTTTGGCAACTATGCGGCGGCAGAGTCCCTGCTGCGGGAGAGCATCGCCCTGGGTCCCGACCGACCGTCGAATGTCCTCCTCAACCTCGGGCTCGCGCTGCTAGGCAGCGGACGGCCAGGCGAAGCCCGGGCCGCATTTGTCGAATCCCTCGCGGAGAGCGCATCCGACGAGACGCCCGAGGTAGAGGTGGTGCTCTACGCGCTCGAGGGGCTTGCAAATGTGGCCGCAAGCGTGCCAGAGGACGAGACAGCGGCCAGGCTCTGGGGCGCCTCGGAGGCGGTCTGCGAGTCGATTGGCGTGATCCTTTCTCCGGCCGAGCTAGCGCTGCATGAGCAACTGGTCCCCCAGAGCCGGACGCGGCTCGGCAGCGACAGGTTCGCGGCCGCCTGGGCGGAGGGCAAGGCGATGCCAACCGAACAAGCCGTCGAACTTGCGCTCGGAACGGAGGTCGTCGGGACCGATAGCGCCGTGTCGTCTTAGGGAACGCGCGCAGGCGTGCCCAGGTCGTCGCCTGCGCGCCTTCCCCGATCAGGGGCCGACCCTCGTTCTCGAGCTTCTGCGTTGCGATCCGCGTGCTGCCTGGCTAGTGGGGAAGACGCGCTAGGAGCGCCTCGTTCTTTGCCGTCCAACGGCGTTCTCGCCCGCTCCCCGTCTCGGCCGGAGTCGACGAAGACTTCGTCTATGCCACGGTGAGCGAGCGAACACGTTCACGGTGAAGGCGGTCGATCGGGCGGGGAACACCTCGGAGGCGAGCAACGCGGTGACGGAGATCTGCTGAGCACGACAAACGTGCGCCGCTGCGCGACAGTCGCGCGACACCTCATAGCGGTTCCGGGCGGTTTCAAGCGGTGGGAGAGGCGGGCTCAAGGCCCGCCACTCTCTTGCTCATCCCGCATCGCGCACGGGATTCGGGTTGTCAGCGGAGGGGGAGGGATTTGAACCCTCGTCGGACCCAAAGGCCCGAAACGGTTTTCGAGACCGCCGCATTCGACCGCTCTGCCACCCCTCCGGAATGGCCCTCGCGGACCGGCGCACAGCCTAGCGCCATGCTGGTCGAGGGCTAGTTCGAGAGCAGGTACTGGACCAGGTCGGACCGCTCTCGCGCGGTCAGTCCGAGCCCGAAGCAGCTGTCGTAATGCTGGACGACCGCGTCGAGGTTCGGGAACCGCCCGTCGTGCCAGAAGCCGCCCTTGGCGTGCGCGAAGAGGCCCTTGAGCGGGGTCGTCCGGTACTTCTCGTCGGGCGACCGGTCTGCCTGGAACGAGTCGGTGCAGATCTCCTCGGGTTCGTGGAGGTTCCAGCCGGGCTCGGTGAAGATCGGCGGCACGTGGCAGTCGGCGCACTTTCCCTTGCCCTCGAAGATCCGCTCGCCGCGCCGTGCCGCCGCCGCGTTGAAGCTACTCGCCGGAGGCTTCGGCGCCTTGAGGCCGAGCTGGTAGGCGTGCAGAGCCGGGAGCTTCGAGGTGACCAGGTCGGGCTTGCTCCGGATGTTGTAGAAGCCGGCGCGCGCGGCGACCGGGAACTTCACGGGATCGTTGAGGCGCGGGTCGAAGAACGTGCCCTGGCCGTGCATCTCCAGGTTCGCGACCAGTGCGTTCCAGTGGGTGACGGACCCCCAGCCGGTGTAGGTGTGCAGGTTGACTCCGGCGAGGCCGAAGGCCGGTGGCAGGAGGGTGGCGGCGGACTTCCCGTCGGGGCGGAACGCCTTGCCGTCCAGGAACAACTCCGCGTCGTACTTGCCCGGGCCCCACGAGGCGAGGACGGCGTTTACCGTCGCCTCGTCGACTCCGAGCAGGTCCGTGATCGGCTTCTTGTTCGGCGCCAGCGCGACGATCGCGCCCACGTTGAGGTCTCGGTTCGGCCAGCCGTCGAGTCGTTGCCCGATGCCCGGCGCGAACGAGTCGTCGACCATGGAGTGGCAGAAGGCGCAGGTGATCCCGATCGAGCGCAGTGTGCGGTCGCGGCCGAAGAACCCCCGCAGGCCGACGACCGCGTCCAGGTCGAGGAGCGCGAGCGTAGTGGCCGGATTGTCGAGATCGACTCGGCCGGCCGCGAGATCACGCTTCAGCGAGCGGGGAAGCGCTTCCGAGTCGACCTTGAGGCCGACGGCCAGCGCCGTCTTCGGGCTCACTCCCGGCCCGACCCCGCCGAGCGCCTCCCCCTCGATCGCCGTGTGCAGCTGAAGCGCGTCCCCCCAGAACGCCTCGTCGCCGAACGTGTCGAAGCGGAAGACTTGCTTGCCCTGCTCGAACAGCTCCTGTGCCTGCCGGCTGTTCCGCTCGTCCGGATCGTCGCCGTGGCTCGCCTCCGTGACCGCGGTGAGCGTCCCTGTGGCGACCACGAGCGCGACGTAGACGACCAGGACACCCCCGGCGACGATCGCCAACCTGCCCAGCGCTTTCGTGATCGGGCCCATGAACCGCCTCTCCTCGCGCGAGCCGATCGTAGGAGGCGGGCACCGGATCACCCTGTGAGCGCTGTCACATTTCGGGCCACGTCTCGAGCACGAGCTCCGGCGGGACGAGGACGCGGTACGTGTGGCCGCGGCGCTCGGCGAAGCCCGAGCGCTCGAGCTCGTCGAGCGACCGCGTGACGGTCTCGCGCGTCGACCCGGTCATCTCGGCCAGGAGCGTGTGGCTGACGGGGAAGTCGATCCGGATCCCGTCACGGGCCACGCGTCCGTACGTCCGTGCCAGCTGGAGCAGCTTGAGCCGCACCCGCTCGACGTGCCGCGGATTCGCGAAGTTCGCCATCGCCTCCTGACTGTTGAGGAGCGTCTGGGCGAACTCCTCGAGCAGCGTCTCGGCGGCCCCGCGAACGCCGACGAGGCGGTCGCGCGCGTCGTGCGTGACCGCAGTCAGGCGCGAATCCGCCAATCCGGAGAGCACCTCGTCGCCCGTGGGCGGAAGCAGAACCCGCCCCGGCCCCGCCTCTCCGACGATGATCGAGCGTGAGGGGCCGCCGGCGCGGAGGACGACCAGCCCGTCCTCTACGACCAGCAACGCAGCTCGGGCGAACGTGGTCGGGAAGTACGACTCGCCGGCGCCGACCTCGACGATCGAGCAGTCCTCGAGGATCTCGGCGGCCCGGTCGCAATCCGGCGGCGCGATCCCGTGCAGCAGGCGGCTCTCTGCGGAGGCCCGGAACGTGGCCATCGCTAGTCCGTATCGCGGCGGACCGGGTTCTTACCCGCGGGATCGCTGGCGAGGTCCTATGCTGCGGCGCCGAACATGCGCCCCAGTCGGCCGCGCCCCCGTTGCGCGTCCTCGCGCATGCGCTCCGCCGTCTCCGCGAGGGGAACGCAGCCGACCTCCGGGTAGAGCTCCCGCCGACGGTAGTAGACACAGAGGAAGAAGTCGGCGTCGGTCTGGCCGGGGTGGAGCTCGTGCAGTCCCTCGGCGCGGATCGCCTCGACCGACGGTAGGTAGACCTGCTCGTACCAGTCGCGCGCGATCTCCTCGCGCGTCAGCGCGCTACCCGCGTCGAGCATCAAGTGGTAGCCGTGGATCTGGACGTTCTCGATCAGCTCCAGGTAGCCGACCGGCTTGCAGAACCTGATGCTGACGTCGGGCCGCACCGCGCCCAGCCCGCTCTCCTCCATGAAGATCCGCTCCTGCTCGGCGTGGATCAGCTCGACGAGGTCGGCGTCCGCGGGCAGGTGCCAGCGGGCGGTCAGCTCGGTCACCTCGGCGTCGATCGTCTCGATCCCGCGCTGGCGGGCGATCGCGACGCGATGGTGGCCGTCGATGATGAAGTACGCGTCCCCGAGCTGGTAGACGGCGATCGGCGGGAAGCCGCCCTCCGGGAAGGCCGCCTCGACGTTCCGCCAGCGCGGTCCGATCTCGGGCCGACGGGGGAGGAAGTCGCGGTCGAAGTCGGCGCCGCGGCTGTCGGTTCCGACGATCTGCGCGACGGGAATCGCGCGCAGTCCCACGTGCCGGCGTGCGAACGGCCGGAGGCGGCGCGTCGCCTCCTCGAGCGGCAGCAGCTCGGCGGAGCGTCCGCGGCCGAGCAGGCTGCTCAGCCGCCGGTAGGTCCGGCGCCGACGCGCTCTGTCGAAGGTTCCTGAGGCCATAGATGCACTAACGCTCGTGGCGCGACAGAATTCTCGCAGTGCGCGCCGCGGTCGTCACGAGCTTCGGAGGCCCGGAGGTCCTGGAGGTGCGCGACCAGCCCGAGCCGCGGGCCGGACCGGACGAGCTGCTGGTGGCGCCGGAGTGGATCGGCGTCAACTACCGGGACATCTACGAGCGCGAAGGGCGCTACGGCGGCGAGACCCCGCTCGTGGCCGGCGTCGAGGGGGCCGGCACCGTCGTGGCAGGGCCGTCGGAGGGCGAGCGCGTCGCCTGGCTGGCCGTGCCGGGCAGCTACGCCGAGCGCGTGGCCGTGCCCGCGGAGCGCTCGGTGCCGATCCCCGAGGGCGTCTCCACGGAGACGGCCGCGGCCGTGCTCCTGCAGGGAGTGACCGCGCAGTACCTCGCGACGAGCGTCTATCCCGTGCAGGCCGGCGACGACGTGCTCGTCCATGCTGCCGCGGGCGGAGTCGGCCTCCTGCTGACGCAGCTGGCGTCCCAGCTCGGCGCCCGGGTGATCGCGACCACGTCCGGAGGCGAGAAGGAAGAGCTCGCGCGCGGAGCGGGCGCAGCCGACGTGATCGGCTACGAGGGCTTCGCGGACCGCGTCCGCGAGCTGACGGGCGGTGAGGGCGTCGCGGCCGTGTACGACGGCGTCGGACAGGCGACCTTCGACGGCAGCCTCGCTGCCCTGCGGCCGCGGGGCACGATGGTGTTGTTCGGCGCCGCGAGCGGACCGGTGCCGCCGTTCGACCCCATGCGGCTGGAGCACGGCGGGTCGCTGTTCGTGACGCGTCCCGGGCTGAAGCACTACACGGCGCGGCGTGAGGAGCTGCTCGCCCGCTCGCAGGACGTGCTCGGCCGCGTGGCCGACGGCTCGCTGGACGTGAGGATCGGCGGCCGCTATCCGCTCGAGCAGGCGCGCGCGGCGCAGGAGGACCTGGCGAGCCGCAAGACGACCGGCAAGCTGCTGCTCCAGCCCTGAGCGGTCATTCGGCCGGCGGAAGGGGCGGACGGCGTCGCTTGGCGAGCGTGACCGGCTCGAGGTCCCGGACCCAGCCGAGCGCCACGGCTACTCCGTGTGCTCGTCGGCCACGGCGAGCGCCTCGTCGAGGATCGCGATTCCCTCGTCCAGCTCTTCGCGCGTGATCGTCAGCGGCGGGCAGACCATGACGACGTTCCAGTGCGTCATCAGGTACAAGCCGCGATCCAGCGCGGCCTTGGCCATTCGAGCGACCGGCGCGAAGGCCTCGCCCGTCGCGTTGAAGGGGACCAGCGGCTCTCGGGTCTCGCGGTTCTTGACCAGCTCGAGGCCCCAGAAGCAGCCGAGCCCGCGCACCTCGCCGATCGACGGATGCCTGGCGGCGAGGCCCTCGAGCGCCTCGCGCCACACCGGCCCCAGCTCGGCCGCGTGCTCGACGATGCCCTCCTCCTGGAAGGCCTCGATCGAGGCGACCGCGGAGGCGCAGGCAAGCGGGTGGCCGCTGTAGGTCAGCCCGCCGGCGAAGTACTTGTCCTTCACCCAGTCGGCGATCGGCCTGCGGACGATCATCGCGCCGAGGGGCACGTAGCCGGAGTTGATGCCCTTCGCGACCGTGAGGATGTCGGGCACGACGTTCCAGTTGTCGACGCCGAACCACTTGCCGGTGCGGCCGAAGCCGGCCATCACCTCGTCGCAGATCAGCAGGATCCCGTGCCGGTCGCAGACCTCGCGGATCGACTGCAGGTAGCCGTCGGGCGGGACGATGATCCCGTTCGTCCCCACGACCGTCTCCAGGATCACGGCGGCGACAGTGTCAGGCCCCTCGTACTGAAGGATCTCCTCGAAATGCGGCGCGCCGGTGCAGACCGGGCACGGATCGGGGTGGCCGGCCGGGCAGCGGTACGTGTACGGGTCGAGCATGCGCACGACGCCGGGAAATCCCGGCTCAGCGGCCCAGCGGCGCGGGTCGCCGGTCAGCGTGATCGCGCCGCCCGTCGCCCCGTGGTAGGAGCGATAGCGCGCGACGATCTTGTGCCGGCCCGTGTACCAGCGCGCGAGCTTGATCGCGTTCTCGTTCGCCTCGGCGCCCCCGTTCGTGAAGAACGACATAGCCAGGTCGCCGGGCGTGACCTCCGCGAGCAGCCTGCCCAGGCGCGAGCGCGATTCGCTCGCCATGGGCGGCCCGATCGTGCACAGGCGCTCGGCCTGCTCCTTGATCGCTGCTACGACCTTCGGGTGCTGATGACCGATCGAGACGTTGACGAGCTGCGAGGCGAAGTCGAGGTACCGGTTGCCGTCGTAGTCCCAGAAGTAGCGGCCTTCGGCGCCTGCCACGGCGATCGGATTGATCGCGTTCTGCACCGACCAGGAGTAGAGGACGTACTCCTTCGCGTCGGCGACGATCTGCTCGCCCAGCTGGGGATTGGCTTCCACGGTCGCCACGGGGCAACTCTATCGCCGCGGCGCTAGGCTGGCCCCAAAGCTTTCAGGAGGTTGGGATGACCGAAGTACTCGACAGATCAGCCGACGAGAAGCGCGAGGGTATCACCCGGATCAGCCACTGGATCGGCGGCGATGGTGGAGGGACAGTCGGGCCGGACCGGCCCCGTCTACAACCCCGCGACGGGCGAGCAGACGGGCGAGGTCGACCTGGCGACGACCGAGGAGGTCGACGCCGCCGTCGCCGCCGCGAAAGAGGCCTTCGAGTCCTGGCGCAAGGTCTCGCTGGCGAAGCGCGCGGAGCTGCTGTTCAACATCCGCGAGCTCGTCCACGAGCGGCGCGAAGAAGCGGCGCGCATCCTCACCTCCGAGCACGGCAAGGTGCTCTCCGATGCGCTCGGCGAGGTCACGCGCGGGCTCGAGGTGATCGAGTACGCCTGTGGGATCCCGACGCTGCTGAAGGGCGACTTCTCCGAGCAGGCCTCGACCGGGATCGACGTCTACTCGATCCGCCAGCCGCTCGGGGTGGTGGCCGGGATCACGCCGTTCAACTTCCCGGCGATGGTGCCCATGTGGATGTGGGCGCCGGCGATCGCCTGCGGGAACACGTTCGTGCTGAAGCCGTCCGAGAAGGACCCGTCCGCGTCGCTGTGGGCGGCCGAGCTGCTGAAGGAGGCCGGGCTTCCCGACGGCGTGTTCAACGTCGTGCATGGCGACAAGGTCGCCGTCGACGCCGTCCTGCAGCACCAGGACATCGCCGCGGTCAGCTTCGTCGGCTCGACCCCGATCGCCCGCTACGTCTACGAGACCGGCACGAAGGCCGGCAAGCGCGTGCAGGCGCTCGGCGGCGCGAAGAACCACATGGTCGTGCTCCCGGACGCGGACATCGGCATGGCCGCCGACGCGGCCGTCAGCGCCGCCTACGGCTCGGCGGGCGAGCGGTGCATGGCGGTCTCGCACGTGGTCGCCGTCGGCGACGCAGCGGACCCGCTCGTTGAGGCGATCAAGGAGCGGCTGCCGAAGATCAAGGTCGGCAACGGGCTCGAGCCCGACGTCGAGATGGGGCCGCTCGTCACCCGCGAGCACCGCGACAAGGTGGCTTCGTACCTCGACAAGGGGCGCGAGCAGGGCGCGACCGTGGTCGCCGACGGGCGGGAGACTGCCCCGGACAACGGCGGCTTCTTCCTCGGCGTCTCGCTGATCGACGACGTCACGACCGAGATGGACGTGTACAAGGACGAGATCTTCGGCCCGGTGCTCGGCGTCTCCCGCGTGGGCACCTACGACGAGGCGCTCCGGATGGTGAACGAGAACCCGTACGGCAACGGGACCGCGATCTTCACGCGCGACGGCGGTGTCGCACGGCAGTTCCAGTTCGACGTCCAGGCAGGCATGGTCGGGATCAACGTGCCGATCCCGGTACCGGTGGCCTACTACTCGTTCGGCGGCTGGAAGGCGTCGCTCTTCGGCGACCGACACATCTACGGCCCCGAGGGGATCGAGTTCTACACCCGCGGGAAGGTCGTCACCTCACGCTGGCCCGACCCGGCCACGTCGAAGGTCGACCTGGGCTTTCCGCAGACACGCTGAACCTCTGAACCTAGCCGGTCGGCTAGGTGTTCCGGGCCGATTCTGTTCGTCCGAGCGTCGCGCTCCGGGGCGCGCGACTCCTACGGTGTGAGGACGTTTCGTGTACCAGGTCCAGGACACTGCTGCCCTCGCAAGGGGCCACCGATCACTGTTTCGCCGACGCGCCTCCGGCGCGCGGATCAGCAGCACGGTCCTCCTGCTCGGGATCGTCAGCCTGCTCACCGACATCTCGGCCGAGATGGTCGCGACGATCATGCCGCTGTACCTCCTGTCGGCGGCCGGTCTCAGCCCGCTGCAGTTCGGCATCATCGACGGCGTCTACCAGGCTGGAGCCGCCCTCGTGCGGATTGCGGGCGGCTTTGTCGGCGATCGCTGGCGCCGCCACAAGGAGGTCGCCGCACTCGGCTACGGGATCTCGACCTTCTGCAAGCTCGCGCTGATCGCGGTCGGAACAGCCTGGTCGGGCCTCCTGGCTGTGATCCTGCTCGACCGCGCGGGCAAGGGCATCCGGACGGCGCCGCGCGACGCGATGATCTCGATGAGCACGCCGAAGGCCCAGCTTGGAGCGGCATTCGGCATCCATCGCGCCCTCGATACGACGGGCGCCATGCTCGGGCCGCTGATCGCGTTCGGTGTGCTGCTGTGGGCGCCGACCGCGTTCGACGGTCTCTTCTTCATCAGCTTCTGCTTCGGACTCGTGGGCCTCGGCGTGCTGCTGCTCTTCGTCGAGCAGCCGCGAAGCGATCGAGCGGCCAGGCAGGAGCCGGAGCTCCGGCGGGAGACCCGGCTGCGCCTCCTGCTCGACCGGCGCTTCCTGGCGTTGAGCGCGGCGGGCGGCGTGCTCGGACTGGCCACGATCAGCGACGCCTTCATCTACCTCGGGCTGCAGCACGAGCTTGACTTCCAGCCGGGCATCTTCCCGCTCCTCTTCGTCGCGACTGCAGCCGTCTACATGCTGCTGGCCATGCCGATCGGCAGGTTGGCCGACCGCATCGGGCGTTCGCGTGTGTTCCTGGCGGGCTACGCCCTACTGGTGCCGGTGTACGGCTGCCTGCTCCTCTCGGACGTAGGCATCCCGGGGGTCGTGGCCTGCACCGTCCTGCTGGGAACGTTCTACGCCGCTACCGACGGCGTTCTGGCGGCAATGGCGAGCGCGCTGCTTCCGGAGCCGATCCGCGGCACCGGCCTCGCTGCGCTCGTGACCGCGACGAGCACCGGTCGGTTGTTCGCGTCGGTGCTGTTCGGCGCGCTCTGGACAGCCTTTGGTTACGAGACAGCCGTGCTCGCGTTCGTGGCTGCGCTCGTGCTGGCGCTGGCGGCCGCCGTCCCGGTCCTCGCGCAACGGCGGAGCCGTCCCAGCCATGCGTAACCGGAAAGTCATCGGCTTCGTCGCCCTTTGCGTCGCCTGCGTTGCCGCGAGCGTCGTCTTCGTCGCGCGGAGCGGGGGCGGCGACACTCGTCAGGAGGCTGCGCCCAAGCCCGTCCGTTCAGCCGCCGCGTCGAATCAGCCGGTCGTGACGCGCGGATCGATCGTCTTCCGCAACCTCGATCGGCGCAACGTCTCACAGTACGGCTATACGGCGACCGCACAGCTCGACGCCCGAGGCAAACGTCGGATCACCCCCCTCGTGTGCGGGCGGATCTACTTCGCGGCCGGGCGTGGCCTCTGCCTCGAGCCGGCCGGCGCCCTGATCAAGCAACGGATCACGGTTCTCGGCTCGCGGCTCGAGCCGCGCGGAGAGCTGACGCTCAACGGGGTCCCGAGCCGGGCGCGAGTCTCGCCGGACGGCAGATACGGGGCCGTGACGTTCTTCGTCTACGGGCACTCCTATGCGACGCCCGGAAGCTTCTCGACCTCCACCACGATCATCGATCTGGCCGAGGCCAAGCCGGTCGTCAATGTGGAGCGGTTCAAGGTCACGCGGGACGGCAAGGAGTTCGACTCGCCCGACTTCAACTTCTGGGGGATCACGTTCGCTCGGGATAGCGATCGCTTCTATGCGACGTTGAGCTCCCGCGGGAAGACCTACCTCGTCGAGGGGTCGGTCTCCGAGCGCACCGCGCGCGTGCTGCGCGAGGGTGTCGAATGCCCATCGCTCTCACCCGACGGGAAGCTCATCGCATTCAAGAAGCGTGTCGGAGAGGGCCGTTGGCGCCTCCACGTTCTCGAGCTTGCGACCATGGACGATCGTCCTCTTGCCGAGACGCAGTCGGTCGACGACCAGGCCGAGTGGCTCGACGACACTAGTGTCCTCTACGGCCGAGACGACGCTGTCTGGGTCGTGCGTGCGGACGGCGGTGGCTCGCCCAGGCGGCTGCTTTCGGCGGCTGACAGCCCAGCCGTGGTCCGTACTCCTGCCTGACTCCTCTAGCGTTTCTTCGGCGACTAGTCCCTGCAGGGGTCCTCTCCGGGCTCCTCTTCCGGCTCGTGCAGGGATCAAGTTCTACACGCGCGGGAAGTTCGTGACCTCACGGTGGCCGGATCCGCCCATGCCGAAGGTCGACCTCGGCTTGTCGCAGACGCGCTAGACGACTTGAAGCGGGCCGCGCGGCGGCGCAGCTCGACGTGCGCTCACGCCACGACGCCGTGACAGTCGGTGCCGAGGAGTTCGAGCTCCTGCGTCCGCGGACGAGCTAGGGCCGCGGTCAGGTCTTCTTCGGCGACCAGTCTTCGTAGGCGTCTTCCCCTGGCTCGTCTTCGGGCTCGGGGGTGGACGCCTTGGGCTCTTCTGGAGTGATCGCCGCGATGCCCTTGTACGTCATGTACGCCTCATCCGGGGCCAGGCTGTCCTCTTCCGGCTCGGGTTCCGGTTCGGGCTCCGGCTCGGCGGCTGCTTCGGGCTCGGGTTCCGGCTCCGCGACCGGCTCAGGCTCCGGTTCGGGCTCCACGACCGCCTCGGGCTCCGGTTCCGGCTCGGGCTCGGGCTCGACGATCGCTTCAGGCTCCAGCTTCGGTTCCGGCGGGGGCTCCGGCTCCGCGACCGCCTCGGGCTCGGGTAGCGCATCCTCGTCGATGGGAGCGTCGTCAGGCTCGGGGACCGCGGACAGCAGCACCGTTGCCGGCACCTCCTTCACGTCCTCTTCCGCCATGGGCTCGGGCTCCTCGGGCTCGGCCTCGGCTTCGGGCTCCGGTTCGGGCTCGGCGACGCTGTCTGCCACCTCGTCCGCCGTCACGGCGACCAGCGGCACGGTCGCGAGCCAGCCGGCCTCTTCCAACACTGTCTCGGACTCCCGGACGGGCGCGCTCTCGTCCGCGTCGGCAACCGGCGCCGCCGGCTCGGGGATGACCGCCGGGTGCTCCGCGGTGGCCTCGACGACGCTGAGCGCCTCGAGCAGGAAGGCCTTGTAGCGTTCGCGGACGTCGGCGTTCGCCTGCTGGAGCCGGGTGGTCTCTTCATCGAGCCGGTCGCGCTCGGCCCGTGAGCCGGCCACGATCTGCTCCGCCTCCGTCCGGGCCTCCTCGAGCAGCTTGTCTGCGTTGACCTGCGCCTCCTCGACCAGCCCGGAGACCTCCGCCTCGGCCTCCACTTTGACCTGCTCGGCCGCACGCTGGGCGGCGGCGAGGCCGTCCCGCAACAGCTTCTCGAGCTCCTTGGTGTTCGCAATCTCCTTCTCGAGCTCGTCGACACGCGCGGTCAGGCGGTCGCGTTCGAGCCAGACGTGCTGGTAGCTGCCGACGATGTTGTCGAGCAGGGTGTCGACGTCCTGGCGCTCGTAGGCGCCCTTCTTCTCACGGAGCTGCTGTTGCTTGATCTCGGGAGGCGAGAGGAACACGCACCCTCCTCGGGTCGGCGGACGGGGACTCCGCGCAATTGTCGCGCGCCGCCACGTCGCTGGCTAGAGGGGCGGACTTGGCGAAGCATCGCTGAGCCGCCGGGAAGCGTGGCTCGCCCCGAGAGCGGCGTTCTCAGTCGCGCCCGTATCGCTGCGGATACGAACGCTCCCTGCGTCCTTGTCTCGGAACGACCCACGCATCCCGACGACGAGCGAAGCTCCGCCAAGCCCGCCTGGGCGCAGCATCGAAGAATGGAGCACACGAGGTAAGGAGGAAGTGCGATGGACCTGTACGTCATTCTCAGGCGCGACGGTTGGAGCTCACCCGAGGAGCTCCAGGCAGCCGCCGAGCGCTCGACGGTCGAGGGCGACCGGCTGGGCGATGTCCGCTGGATCCGCAGCTACGTGATCGAGGAGGGCAGCGGGCTCGGCACCGTCTGCATCTACGAGGCCGAGAGCCCGGAGGCCCTGCGCCGCCACGCGTCGGCAGCGGACCTGCCCGCAACGGAGATCATCAAGGTCGCGGACACCGTCATCGTGCGGCCGGACCCGGTTCCTGCCGAGTCCGGGGCCTAGTAGATCGCGCTCGAGGTCTCGGGGTCGAAGAAGTGGAGGCGGCTCGGGTCGACGGTGAGGACGACCGGGCCGCCTTCCTCGGCCTTGCTCCCGCGACCGACGCGGGCCACGAATAGCCCGCCCCCCTTGCGGGCCGCCTCGCCGGTCGCCTCGATCGCGTCCTCACCGAGGGCCGCCTTGACGTCTTCGCCGGTGACCGGCAGGGCGCCCACCCCGAAGTGCAGGAAGAGCTCCGAGCCCATGTCCTCGCGGATGTCCACCGACGCGTTGAGGCGGGTCCCCTCGGGCGCGTCGGTCGCGACCTCGGCGTCCTCCATGTCCTCGGGACGGATGCCGAGGATGATGCGACGGCCAACGTAGTCGGGTAGCGATGGGCGCGCGGCCAGCGCCTCGCCGTCGACCGTGAGCTCGTGGGCGCCGAAGCGCGCGACGAGGTGGCCGTTCGATCTGGCGAGGTCGACGCCGACGAGATTCATCGCCGGCGAGCCGATGAACTCGGCCACGAAGAGGTTGACCGGCCGGTTGTAGAGCGCCTGCGGCGAGTCGACCTGCTGCAGGAAGCCGTCCCGCAGCACGGCGACGCGGTCGCCGAGCGTGATCGCCTCCACCTGGTCGTGCGTGACGTAGATCGTCGTCACCTCGAGGTCGCGCTGTAGTCGCGCGATCTCGGCGCGCATCTCCACGCGGAGCTTCGCGTCGAGGTTCGAGAGTGGCTCGTCCATCAGGAACGCCTGAGGCTCGCGCACGATCGCGCGGCCCATCGCGACTCGCTGGCGCTGCCCGCCGGAGAGCGTGCGGGGACGCTTCGGCAGCACGCCCTCGAGCCCGAGCACCTTGGCCGCGTCGCCGACCCGCGTCTTGATCTCCGGCCGCGGCACCTTGCGCAGCTTCAGCCCGAAGGCCATGTTCTTGAAGGCCGACATGTGCGGGTAGAGCGCGTAGTTCTGGAAGACCATCGCGATGTCGCGGTTCTTCGGCGGGAGGTTGTTGACCACGCGACCGCCGATGCTGACCGTGCCCTCGGTGATCGGCTCCAGCCCGGCGATCATGCGCAGGGCCGAGGTCTTGCCACAGCCCGAGGGCCCGACGAAGACGACGAACTCTCCGTCGGCGATGTCGAGGTCGAGCTCGGACACCGCTTTCGTCCCGTCCGGATACACCTTCGTCAGCCGGTCGAGCTTGATGTTCGCCACAGCGGCGTGAAGTGTTCCACCTCGGGGAGGTCCGGCGCGTAGCTCGCGACCAAGCCCTAGGATCCGCGCCGTGGAAGTTGCGGCGCCCAGGCCGAGAGGTCGCTGGCGCGATCTCCTGGAGGAGCGCCGCTTCCTGGCCGGGGTGCTGATCGCGCCGGCCGTCCTCTTCATCGCGGTGCTGGTCGGCGGGCCGCTCTTGCTCGCGATCTACCTGAGCATGACCGACGCCACGGCCGGGTCGCTCAGCGGCGACTTCGTCGGGTTTCGCAACTACACCGAGGCCTGGGACAGCCCGAACTTCCGCCGGGCGCTGCGGAACACGGTGCTGTTCACGGTCATCTCCCAGGTGATCGTCCTGCTCGTCGCCGGCGTGCTCGCGCACCAGCTCGCGAAGCCGTTCCGCGGCCGCTGGTTCTTCCGCTTCCTCATCCTGCTCCCCTGGGCGGCTCCGATCGCGCTCGGGACGATCGGCTTCCTGTGGATCTTCGATTCGCTCTTCAGCATCGTGAACTGGACGCTCGTGAACGATGTGCTCCCGGGGCCGCTCGAGTTCAAGCCCTACAACGCGGTCAACTGGCTGCTCGCGCGGGAGGCGCTCCCGGATTGGCTCGAGATCGCCCCCATCGACCCCTTCGCGCCGCCGCAGTGGCTCGGCCAGTCCACGCTCGCGATGGCGGCGATCATCTTCGTGCACACGTGGCGGATCATCCCCTTCGCGACGGTGATCTTCCTGGCCGGCCTGGCGTCGATCCCGGCCGAGGTCGAGGACGCGGCGCGGGTCGACGGCGCCACCGGCCTGAAGAAGTTCTGGTACGTGACGCTGCCGTTGCAGCTGCCGATCGCGACGGTCGCGCTCCTGTTCGGGATCGTCTTCACCGCGACGGACATGACCGTCGTCTACATCCTCACGCACGGCGGCCCGTTCAACAGCACGCACATGCTGACGACCTGGGCCTTCGACACCGGCATCAACTCGGCCGCGCTCGGCCAGGGGGCGGCGATCTCGCTCTACCTGCTGCCCGTGCTGGTCCTCGTCGCCGTGCTGATGCTGCTCTTCGCGAAGCGGGTGGAGGTCGAGCTAGGTGCGCCGCAGCGCGATCACGCCGTACCTGATCGTCGGCCCGATCTCGATCGTGCTGGCCTTCCCGTTCTACTGGATGCTCTGGACCGCGCTCAAGACCGACGCCGACCTCTACAACGTCGAGAGCAACCCGTACACCTTCGGCAGCGGCTCGCCGACGGCTCGGAACATCAAGTTCCTCTTCACCGACACCGAGTACGGCCAGTGGCTGCTGAACACGGCGCTCGTCGGCCTCGCGGTCGTCGTGATCACGCTCGTGCTCTCGCTGCCCGCCGGCTACGCCCTGGCCCGGCTGTCCGGCGGCTGGGGCCAGACCATGGGGATCGGGATCTTCCTGGTCTACCTCGTTCCGCCGACGCTCCTGTTCCTGCCGCTGTCGCGGGTCGTCAGCGAAATCGGGCTGCAGGACCGGCTGCTCTCGCTCGTGCTCGTCTATCCCTCCTTCACCGTGCCGTTCTCGACCTGGCTGCTGATGGGGTTCTTCAAGACGATCCCGCGGGAGCTGGAGGACGCGGCTCTGATCGACGGGGCCTCACGGATCTCGGCGCTCGTGCGCGTGGTGTTCCCGATCTCCCTGCCGGGGATCCTGACCGTCGTGATCTTCTCGTTCTCGCTCGTCGTAAACGAGTTCGTGTACGCGATCACCTTCATCAGCACCTCGGCGAACCGGACGGTGTCGGCCGGCGTTCCGACGGAGCTGATCCGCGGTGACGTCTTCTACTGGTCCGCCCTGATGGCCGCGGCGTTGATCCCGAGCATCCCGCTGGCCCTCCTCTACAACACGTTCCTCGACCGGTTCATCGCGGGATTCACGGGCGGCGCATTCCGTTGACGAACTTCGTTCGAAAGTAGGAAGATCTTGTCCCGATCGACACGAGGGAGGTAGGCGTGAGCGACGACAAGCAGCGTGTCCACGTCAGTCCCGACATGGACGAGCTCACCCGGCGCGACCTGTTGCGCAAGGCCGGGTTGGGGGCGGTGGTGCTCGTCTATGGCTCCACGGCCGTCAAGGGTGCGGTGGCGGCCGTGCCGAAGTACCGCGGCAAGGAGCTCGCAGGCACGCTCCGCATCATCCAGTGGAGCCATTTCGTGCCGGCTTACGACCGTTGGTTCGACGGTCAGTACGTGAAGGCGTGGGGCGAGAAGAACGACACCGAGGTGCTCGTCGACCACGTGAACCTGGCCGAGCTGCCCACCCGGGCCGCCTCCGAGGTGGCCGCCCAGAGCGGGCACGACCTGTTCCAGTTCCTCTCACCGCCGGCCGCGTACGAGGACCAGGTGGTCGCGGTCAACGACATCGTCCAGGAGGTCAGTCGCAAGCTCGGCCCGATGGGGCGCGTCGGGCTGAAGTCGACCTACAACCCGCGCACGCGGAAGTACTTCGGCTTCCCGGACAACTACGTCCCCGACCCCGTTCACTACCGGCGCGACCTCTGGGGCGAGATCGGGATGGCGCCGAACAGCTGGGACGACGTGCGCAAGGCCGCGCCCCGGCTGAGGGCGATGGGTCGGCCGATCGGGATCGGCATGTCCCAGGAGCTCGACTCGAACATGGCCATGATCGCCCTGATGCAGTGCTACGGCGGCTACATCCAGAACCAGGAGGCCCGCGTCGTCGTCAACAGCAAGGGCACGCGCGACGCGCTCGCTGCGATGCGGGACATCTACAAGAACGGGATGACCAGCGAGGTGTTCGCGTGGACGGCGGCGTCGAACAACACCAGCTACGTGGCAGGCCGTCTGTCGATGGCGCTGAACGCGATCTCGATCGCGCGAACGCTCGAGAACTCGAACTCCCCGCTCTCGGACCGGACGTGGATCGCCCCGATCCCGCGTGGCCCCAACCAGCGGCTCGGGCTCGAGCACGTGATGGGCGTCTACGTGATCTGGAAGTTCGCCCGGAACAAGCGGATGGCGAAGAAGTTCCTCGTCGACATGCAGCTCCGCTACGGGCCGCACTTCACGAACAGCGGCTTCTACAACTTCCCCGCCTGGCCCGGCGCCGTGAAGGGTGGGTTCAAGGCGATCCGGCGCGCGACCGCGGCGGACAAGCACAAGCCGAGCGGCAAGTACACGATCCTGACCACGATCGCGGAGAAGTACACGACCAACGTCGGCCATCCGGGCTTCTCGAACGCCGGCATCGACGAGGTCTTCAACAAGTTCCTGATCCCGCAGATGTTCGCGGAGGTGGCGCAGGACAAGATGACCCCGGCGGAGGCGGCCCGGGCCGCGGACCGCGAGATCAAGGCGATCTACGCCAAGTGGAGGCGGCGGAAGAAGCTCTAGGTCAGAGAGAACGCAACAGCTCGAGCACGGTCTCGCCGGTGGCGTCCAGGCTCCGCGGCGAGACCGCGCTCAGGTTGTCGCACGTGCGGTGCCAGCACGCGAAGTCGAAGTCGATCAGGTCGATCGCCGGCACGCCTGCGCGGATGAACGGGACGTGGTCGTCCAGGACCGGGCCGGTGGTCGTGGGCGGGAAGTGGCGGGCGTTGCCCGTGCGCTTCGCCGCCGCCCGGAGCTTCGTCCACAGAGCGCGGTTCGAGTTCGCCTCGCGCGGGGTCGAGAGCTCCTTGTCGCCGACGAAGTCGAGCAGGATCATCGCCTCGGCGTGCTTGTACGCGCGCGCGGCGACCTTGCTTCCGCGCAGGCCGTAGCGCTCGAACTCCTCGTCGGGCGTGCCCTTCGGGGTCTCCTCGCCGTCGAAGAGGATGAAGACGAGGGTGGGGCGGAGCTGACGGGGTCGGATCGAGCGGGCGAGCTCGACGGCGGTCGCCGTGCCCGAAGCCCCGTCGTTCGCCCCGACGAAGCCGTGGGAGATCCTTCGTGTCGTAGTGCGCGCCCACGACGACCGTGCGGCTTGGGTCGCGTCCCGGAACGGTGCCGATCACATTCCGCAGGCCGCCGGGCACCGCCTGGAAGCGGCTGTTCGGGAGCAGGCTCTTCAGGCGCCGGGCCAGCTTGCGCGAGGCCGCCGAGCCAGCCGGGCGCGGCCCGAGCCGCACCTGCTCCTTGAGCAGCGCGAACGCGCGGGCCTCGTCGAACCGGTCCGGGCCGGCGGACGCGGCCGAGCCCGACAGCGCCAAGGCCGCGACCGCCAGGGCCGCCAGCGCCAGGTACCTGGTGCGTGTCATCTCGACCGAAGGATGCCTGCGATTCGGCTTCGTTCCGAGCCGGATGTCCCTAACGGCCATGTCCAGGGGTCTGACCCCTAGACATGGCCTTTGCAGACGTGTCGAATTAGGCCACCGCGGCCGCCGGCTTCAGCTCCTCGCCGAAGCGGGCCCGCTTCACGAACTGGCCGATCCCGGGCGAGGCCACGAGCTGGTCGCCCTCCACGAGGACGTTCCCGCGCAGCAGCACGAGCTCGGGCGAGCCGGTCACCTCGGTGCCCTCGTAGAGGTTGTAGTCGATGTTCGAGTGGTGCGTCGAAGCCGAGATGGTCACGCGCTTCTCCGGATCGAAGACGACGATGTCGGCGTCCGAGCCGACCGCGATCGTGCCCTTGCGCGGATAGAGCCCGAACAGCTTGGCGGGGTTCGTCGCCAGCAACTCGACCATGCGGTTCAGGGTCAACCGCCCGGAGCGCACGCCGAACTCGTGGATCATGTGCAGCCGGTTCTCGAGCCCGGGACCGCCGTTCGGGATCTTGGAGAAGTCGTCGCGCCCGAGCGTCTTCTGGCCGTCCCAGTTGAACGCGCAGTGGTCGGTCGAGATCGCGGACAGCACGTCCGTCCGCACCGCGTTCCAGAGCACGTCCTGGTTCGCCTTGTCCCGCGGGGGCGGCGTGTAGACGAACTTCGCGCCCTCGAAGTTCGGCCGCTCCAGGAAGGTGTAGTCCACGAAGAAGTACTGCGTACACGTCTCGCCCCAGACGTCCCAGCCCTTCTCGCGCGCGATCGCGATCGGCTCGACCGACTCGGCGCAGGAAACGTGGACGACGTACAGCGGCGAGCCCGCCACGCGAGAGAGTTGGATCGCGCGGTTGGTCGCCTCGCCCTCGGTCTCGGGGGGACGGGTCAAGGCGTGGTACTTCGGCTCGGTGTTCCCGGCCGCGAGCGCCTCCTTCACGAGCACGTCGATCGCGTCCCCGTTCTCGGCGTGGACCATCACGAGCGCGCCGGTGTCGGCGGCGACCTGCATCGTGCGGAAGAGCGTCTCGTCGTCGACCATGAGCGCGCCCTTGTAGGCCATGAAGAGCTTGTACGAGGTGACGCCCTGATCGGGGAGCGAGGCGAGCTCCTCCAGCGACCCTCCCTCGCGCAGGTCGGTGACGGCCATGTGGTAGCCCATGTCGATCAGCTGCTTGCCTTCCGCCTTCGACTTCCAGTCGTCGAGGGCGGCCGCGAAGGTCTCGCCCTGCGGCTGGATGACGAAGTCGACGTGGCAGGTCGTGCCGCCGTAGGCGGCCGCCCGCTGACCCGACTCGACGTCGTCGATCGTGACGGTGCCGCCGAACGGCATGTCGAGGTGGGTGTGCGGGTCGACGCAGCCCGGCAGCACGTACTTGCCCGTCGCGTCGACGACCTTGTCGGCCTCGATGTCGAGCGACTCCCCGATGAGGGAGATCCGCTCGCCCTCCACGTACAGGTCGCCGAGGTAGTCGTCGGCGGCCGTGATCACGCGGCCTCCCTTGATCAGTACGGACATAGCGGATCTCCCTTCGTCATCGTCTAACTAGGGCCCGTAGGGCCTCATTCCCCTCCTGCGGTGACCTCGACGGTCTCCTTCGACCAGTCCTCGCCGTTGACGTCGACGCCGTCGTCCTTCAGCTCCTGCATCGCGGCCTCGGCGATGTCGGTGCGATAGGCGTCGTCCGACGCCGGGCTGGCGATGATCTTGTAGTCCTTCGCGATCTGGGCCGTGAGGTCGAAGCCCTCGGGATCCATCACGCCGATCCCCAGCGACGCCGGCCAGATCAGGTCGTTGATCTCGTTCAGCTGCCAGCGCTGGTGCCCCTCGCCGAGCGTCGGCCCGTTGTCGAGCACGTGCTGGAGGCACTCGTCCTGGTTGTCCCGGCAGAAGACCCAGCCGCGGAAGCTCGCCTTGAGGAGCCGCTTGGCGATGTCCTGGTTGTCCTCGTCGGCGATCCAGTCCTCGGTCACGAAGATCCCGTCCTCGAGCGCACCCGTGCCGAGGTCGGACATCTTCATCACGTTGAGATCCGCGAGCTGGTAGAGGTCGCCCGTGTCCGGGTTCTTCTGCTCGAGCACCTGTGCGAGCTCGTTGTAGGTCATCGCGGCCGCCGCATCGACCTCGCGGTTCAGCAGCAGGCTCATGTCGAACGGCTGCGCGACGATCTTCACGTCCTTCTGCGGGTCGAGGCCGTTCTTGTTCAGCGCGGCGTAGAGCTTGTGCTCGTTCCCGCCCAGCCAGACGCCGACCTTCTTCCCTTCCAGCTTCGGGATCGAGTCGAGGCCGGTGTCCTTCCAGGTGACCTCGGTCATGCCGCTGCGCGTGAAGACCTGCGCGATGTTGACGATGTTCTGGCCCTTGTCGCGCGTGGCGAGCGTGTTGTCCAGCCAGTTGATCCCGAACTCCGCCTGACCGCCCAGGACGACCTGCTCGGGGACGATGTCCGGCCCGCCGGGGCGGATCGTCACGTCGAGGCCCTCGTCCTCGAAGTAGCCCTCCTCGGCGGCCGCGTAGTAGCCGGCGAACTGAGCCTGTGTGACCCACTTGAGCTGCAACGTGACCTTGTCGGCCGCCTCGGTGGTCTCCTCCGTCGCGTCATCCGAGCCGCCGGTCTCCTCGTCGTCACCGCCGCAGGCCGCCAGCCCGAATACGAGCGCAGCGAGCACCGCGGCGAGCCAGAACCACCTTGAAGCTCTTCTCATCCGTTCCTCCTCCGTTGAAACCTGACTATTCGATCCGTTCCGAGGGGTGCCACCGCATCGCGAGCCGCTCCGCAAGCGAGACCGCGGCGTAGAACAGGATCCCGAGCACGCTCGCGACGACGATTGCCGCCCAGGCGTGCTCGAACGCGAAGATCCCCGCGTCGCGGCGGATCACGATTCCCAGCGAATCCTGCGAGCCGCCGAAGTAGTCGCCCACGATGGCGCCGATCATCGCGAGTACGGTCGCGACCTTCAAGGCGGAGAAGACGTAGGGCAGCGCGGTCGGCGCCCGGACGCGGCGAAAGATCTCGAGCTCGCCGGCCGCGTAGCTGCGCATCAGCTCGATCGAGGCGGGGCGGACCGAGGTCAGGCCCTTGAGCGTGTTCACGAACACCGGGAAGAAGCACAGGATCGCGGCGATCGCCATCTTCGAGGCCGGCGAGAGCAGGCCGAACCAGTTGTTCGTGATCGGGGCGAACGCGATGATCGGGATCGCGTTGGCGGCGATCGCGTAGGGCAGGACCGCGGAGGCCAGCGAGCGGAACCGCGCGAGCAGCACCGCGACGAGGATCCCCGCCGAGCAGCCGATGACGTAGCCGCCGAGCGCTTCCTTGAACGTGAACCAGGCTGCGTTCAGCAGGCCGCTGCGGTCGTCCCAGAAGGTGCTCAGGATGTCCGACAGCGGGGGCAGCAGGAAGTTCTGCACGTCGAGGGCCTTGACTCCGAACTCCCAGGCGGCGATGCCGAGCGCGAACACGACGACGGCCGGGATCCAGTCGCGGACCCCGCGTCCGACGCGGCGCGCGAAGATGCCTCGCGGAACGGGCTGAACCGCGGTCGGGCCCGCGCTCACAGCCCTTCCTCCGCCGCGATCAGCTCTTCTTCGCTCACCAGCTCGTCCGAGCCGCGTAGCCGGTGACGGACGTCGGCGACGAGCTCGAAGAAGCGCGGCTGCTCGCGCGCGTCCGCGGTCCGCGGCTGAGGAAGGTCGACGTCGACGATCCCGGTGATCCGGCCCGGCCGCGGCGACATCACGACAACGCGCGTGGACAGGAACACGGCCTCGGAGATCGAGTGCGTGACGAAGACGATCGTGCTGCCGAGCGCGTCCCAGATCCGGAGGAGCTCCAGGTTCAGGCGCTCGCGCGTCATCTCGTCCAGCGCGCCGAACGGCTCGTCCATCAGCAGCAGCGGGGGAGAGAACGAGAGCGCCCGCGCGATCGAGACGCGCTGCTGCATTCCGCCCGAGAGCTGCCACGGGTGGTGGCTCTCGAAGCCGTCGAGCTCGACGAGGCGCAGCATCTCCTTCACGCGTTCCTGCCGTCGGCGGCGATCCCAGCCGAGCATCTCCAGCGGCAGCCCGATGTTCTTCGCCACCGTGCGCCAGTCGAACAGGACGGCGTCCTGGAAGACGATCCCGTAGTCGCGATCCTCGCGCGCCCGGCGCGCCGTCTTCCCGTTCACGACGACCTCGCCCGTCGTGGGCTGGATCAGGTCGCCGACGATCCGCAGCAGCGTCGACTTGCCGCAGCCCGAGGGCCCGATCAGCGAGACGAACTCGCGCTCGCCGATCTCGAGGTCGATCTGCTCGAGCGCGGTGACACCGCCCTTGCCGAACTCCTTGCCGACGCCCTTCAGGCTGACGACGGCGCCCTCGCTCATGCCACGTGCTCCGGCGCACGGCGGACGATCAGCTTCTCGGCGAGCACGACGGCCAGGAAGAACGTGATTCCGAGCAGCGCCGCGATCAGGTTGGTCGCCCACAGGCTCGGCGGCGAGCTCACGTAGTACTGGTTGAAGTTGAGGATCGCGCCGCCGAGGCCGCTCTGGATCGAGGCGGGCAGTTCGCCGATGATCGCGCCGACGATGCACGCCGTCGCCGAGACCTTCAGCGCCGCGAACAGGTACGGCAGCGAGGCGGGCACGCGCACCTTCCAGAGGACCCGCCAGCCGCTCGCGGCGTAGGAGCGCATCAGCTCGATCGCGCGCGGATCGGCGGAGCCCAGGCCGCGAAGCGTGTTGATCGTGACCGGGAAGAACGTCAGGTACGCGGCGATCACCGAGACGCTGAGCCAGTCGGCCAGGCCGCGGCCGCCGAGCCAGATCACGACCATCGGTGCGATCGCGATCATCGGGACCGTCTGCGAGGCGACGACGTACGGCAAGAGGCCTCGCCGGAGCACGTTCGAGTGGGCGAGGATCACGGCGAGCGCGAAGCCGAGCGAGGCGCCGAGGAAGAAGCCGACGGCGGCCTCCTTCGCGGTGAAGAGCGCCGCGTCCCAGAGCACCTCGATCAGGAGTGGCCCGTTGCGGCGCGAGGGCTCGAACAGCTGGCCGACGATGTCGTGCACATGCGGGAGGGTGCGGTCGTTGACCGTGAACTGGCCGAGCTTGAACTCGGTCGTCTCGCCGATCCACTTGAACGCCTCCCAGAACGCCCAGAGGCCGGCGGCGACGGCCAGCATCTGCGCCGCGCGCCCCAGCAACGGCCGCCACGCGAAGCCTGAGCGCGACGGACGTTCGGCAGCCACGGACGCCATGGCGGAGTTCCTACCACACGTTAGAGTCGCCCCGCGATGCCGCTCGATCCCGCCCGCACGGTCGCCGAGCTGAAGGAGCTGCGCGAGCTGACGGGCGACGAAGACGGCGCGCAGCGGGTCGCCTGGACGGACACGTGGGTGCGCGCGCAGGAGTGGATGGCCGCGAAGCTCGAGGGCACGGGCGCGCGCATGGAGTTCGACGAGGCGCGCAACCAGTGGTGGACGCTGCCCGGCCGCTCCGACCGCGCGCTGCTGATCGGCGGCCACCTCGACTCGGTGCCGAACGGCGGCTGGCTCGATGGCTCCTTGAACGTCGTTGCCGGCTCGGAGGTGTTCAGGCGGATCGCCGCGGAGGGCGAGCCGCCCGTAACGGTGAGGCTCGTCAGCTGGGCCGACGAGGAGGGCGCGCGGTTCGGCCGCTCGCTGTTCGGCTCCTCGGCGGCCGCCGGGTCGATGGCCGACCAGGACGAGCTCCGGCAGCTGGTCGACCGCGACGGCGTGTCGCTGCCCGACGCCGTGGGCGCGCACGGCGTCGACCTCGACAAGGCGATCGAGGCCCGCTCACAGCTCGAGAACGCGGGCGCGTACCTCGAGCTCCACATCGAGCAGGGGCCGGTGCTCGAGTCGATGGGGCTGCCCCTCGGCGCGGTGCTCGGGACCTTCGGCGTCGAGAGGCATCGCGTCGTCTGGCGCGGGCAAGCGGCTCACGCCGGCTCGACGCCGATGGATCAGCGGCGGGATGCCTTGGCGGGCGCGTCGAAGCTCGCTCTTGCGCTGCGCGAGATCGCCGCTTCGGTCGGCGGGGGCGCGGTGTGCACGTCGGGCGACGTCGTCTGCAAGCCCGGGATCGTGACGTCGGTCGTCGAGACCGCCGAGCAGCTGCTCGACCAGCGGCACCTGGACGCGTCGAAGCTGTCTTCGATGCTCGCCGACGCGAAGTCGCGCTCGGAGGAGTTCGCGCGCGAGGAGAACATCGAGGTCGACTTCGAGCGGATCTGGAACATCGAGCCGATCCTCTTCGACGAGGAGCTGATCGGGTTCGCGGACGAGGCGATTCGCGAGGTTGCGGGCGAGTCCCACCGGCTGCCGAGCGGGCCGTTGCACGACGCGGCAGAGGTCTCGCGCGCCGGGATCCCGACCGTGATGGTCTTCGTCCAGAGCCTGCGCGGGCTCTCGCACACGAAGCTCGAGGACACGAAGGAGGAGCACCTCGAGCTCTCGGTTCAGGCCCTCGACCGGCTCGCCTCCAGGACGATCGAGCGGCTCGCCCGCTCACGCGTGGACTAGTCGCGCGAGGTCGGCGCCGGCCACGAGCGTGGCCGCCGCGAAGAGCCGGAGAGCCGACCGAGCCATGACACGAGCGTAGGACCTTGTCCCCGCGGGTCGATCGGCCGGTGCCAGGCATGATCAAGAGGGCGTCACGAAACGTCCACAGGCACCGCGCGTGCCCGTCGGCGGTCGCGGCGACGGGACGTGTCTCGCGTCCACGAAACCGGCGTCCGACGCGGACGTCCCGTGGTGCCAGGCACCGTCACGAAAGCGTTACGAGAAGCGCACGAGGGCCACGCCGGCGGCTAGCAGGGCCACCCCGGCCAGGCGCAGCGCGCTGACCGGGTGCTCCTCGAATCCGACCCAGCCGAAGTGGTCGACCGCCAGCGAGACCAGCGCCTGGCCGGCGAGGATCATCGCGAAGAGCGTCACCGCTCCGAGCCGCGGCGCCGTCACGATCGAGCCGAGCACGTAGAAGGCGCCGAGCGCGCCGCCGATCCAGACCCACCACGGTGCGCCCGACACGCGGTCTGCCGCCGGCCAGTCACGTGCGACGGCGAGGGCCACCACGAACAGCGACAACGCGCCCACCACGAAGGAGACGAGGGCCGCGCGCACCGAGCTCCCGACCCACGTAGCGAGCTGTGCGTTGATCCCGAACTGGATCGGCAGCATCGCCCCCGCAGCGAGCGCGAACAGCAGGTAGCCCCAGATTGCCACCCGCACCAATTCCAGGGAGAATCCGGGTTTCCCTGCCGATTCGCCTGGAGGTCACATGCTCACGTTCGGTGTCACGGTCCTGCCCGACCCGCCGTTCTCGCGCTTCCTCGAGCTCGTCCAGCTCTCGGAGAAGCACGGTTTCGAGTACGCGTGGACCTACGACTCGCACATCCTCTGGCAGGAGTCCTACGCGACGCTCCCGGTCGTGGCCGACCACACCGAGCGCATCAAGCTGGGCCACTTCGTCACCAACCCGGGCATCCGCGACGCGACCGTCACCGCGAGCTGGTACGCGACCATGCAGGACCTCTCCAACGGTCGCATGGTCATGGGGATCGGGCGCGGGGACTCGTCCCGCCGCGTCGTCGGGCTGAAGCCCGTCAGGGTGGCCGAGTTCGAGGCCCGCTGCGCGATGATGAAGGAGCTGATGAACGGCCGGAAGGTCGCGTGGAACGAGAAGGAGCTCGAGCTCACGTGGGTCCGCGACGAGCTCCCGGACATCGAGATGTGGATCGCCGGTTACGGGCCGAGAGGCGCTAGCCGTGGCGGGCCGCGTCGGCGACGGCGTGATCATCCAGCTCGCCGACCCGCAGATCATCCAGTGGATCATGGACACGGCCCGCAAGTCGGCCGAGGAGGCCGGCCGCGACCCGTCGGCGCTCAAGTGCATCGTCGGCGCCCCGAGCAAGGTGACCGACGACCTCCCGAAGGCGCGGGAGGAGGTGCAAGCTGGTTCCCGGCGATGGTTTCGAACCACGTCATGGACCTGATCGAGAAGTACGGGTTCGACTCGGAGATCCCGGAGGCGCTGACCGAGTACGTCAAGGCGCGGAAGTTCTACGACTACAAGGATCACAGCCGCGTCGGCGCGGCCCACGGTGAGTTCGTCACCGACGAGATCTGCGACCGCTTCACGGTGATCGGCAACGTCGCGCAGTGCGTCGAGAAGCTCCGCGAGCTCGAAGTCCGTCGGCGTCGACCAGTTCAACATCTACCTGATGACCCACGGCCAGGAGGAGACGCTCAAGGCCTACGGCGACGAGATCATCCCGGAGTTCGCGAAGGTCGCCGCCTAGCGCTCGAAAAACGGAGAAGGAGGGATTCGAACCCTCGAGGCAGGGATTTCCCCACCTAACGCCTTAGCAGGGCGCCGCCTTCAGCCACTCGGCCACTTCTCCCAGCGGGCCCAGAATACCCCAGGTTCCAGCTCCCGAAAACGCGACGGCCCGTCAGAAAAGCGATCGGAAGGCCGCAGTTCATGACGGGCGCCGCAAGGTGCCGGGGTGCTCGAGGGGGAGCCGGCACACGCATCCTCAGCCCGTTCATCGGCAGGGGCATGCCCCCGAAGGGTGATATACGCAGGGCATGGCCTCTCCGTTCGTCGAGCTGGAAGTCGGCGGTCGCACCGTCAAGGTGACCAACCCCGACAAGGTCTACTTCGCCGAGCGCGGGGAGACGAAGCTCGACCACGTCCAGTACTACGTCGCCGTCGCCGAGGGGATCGTGCGCGCCCTGTACGAGCGCCCGACTCAGCTGAAGCGGCACCCGGGCGGCGCTGAGAGCGAGGCGATCTACCAGAAGCGCGTGCCCGAGAAGCGGCCCGACTGGATCGAGGTCGCGCGCGTCACCTTTCCCTCGGGCCGGCACGCGGACGAGCTCTGTGTGACCGAGGTCGCCCACGTCGCCTGGGCGGCGAGCCTGGGCACGATCGACTTCCACCCCTGGCCGTCGCGCAGGGCGCACGTCGACAACCCCGACGAGCTGCGGATCGACGTCGACCCGCAGCCGGGCACGGGCTTCGCCGAGGCGAAGCAGGTCGCGGCGGTCGTCCAGGAGGTGCTCGGCGAACTGGGGTACACGGGCTGGCCCAAGACCTCCGGCAACCGCGGGATCCACATCGCCGTCCGGATCGAGCCGAACTGGACGTTCCCCGAGGTGCGCCGCGCCGCGCTCGCCTTCGCGCGCGAGGTCGAGCGTCGCGCGCCGAAGCTCGTCACGACGGCGTGGTGGAAGGAGGAGCGCGGCGAGCGTGTGTTCATCGACTACAACCAGAACGCCCGCGACCGGACGATCGCCTCCGCCTACTCCGTGCGCGCTCGCCGGGACGCGACGGTGTCCGCGCCCGTCACCTGGGACGAGCTCCCGGACGTGGAGACCGAGGACTTCACGATCCCGACGATGCGCGAGCGCTTCGCGGAGCTCGGCGACGTCCAGGCCGGCATCGACGACACGGTCTGCGACCTGCGGGCGCTGCTCGAATGGGTCGAGCGCGAGGAGCAGGAAGGTCTCGGCGAAGCGCCTTACCCGCCCAACTTCCCGAAGATGCCGGGCGAGCCGGCCCGGGTGCAGCCCTCGCGGGCGAAGAAGCCGGAGTAGGCGCGGCCCCGCCTTACGAGGCGGCGAGCAGCGACTCGAAGGTCGGGTCGTCCGGCTTGCGCGGCGGGCGCAGCTCGCGCCAGGTGCAGTCGGCCGGGTCCTTGTCCTCGCGGAAGCGCAGCAGCCGGGTGCCGTGGCGGAAGCGGCTGCCCTGCACCTTGTCGTAGCGCACCTCGACGACCAGCTCGGGCCGGACCGCCGCCTCCTCCAGCCCGCCCGTGCCCCAACGGTTCGGCTCGGCGAAGCCGCGCTCGGGTGCATCCTCGAGCAGCGGCAGCACGCGCTCGGCGATCTCGGCGTGCCGCTTGGCGCCGACCGCGGCCGAGCCGACGTAGTCGAGCCCGCCGTCGTCGCGATAGAGGCCGAGCAGGAGCGTGGCGATGTGCGAGGGCCTCGACTTCCAGCGCAGCCCGACGACGACCGCGTCGGCCGTCTTGAACGGCTTCACCTTGGTCACGGCCTCGCGCGACCCGGGCTTGTAGGACATGTCGGTCCGCTTGGCGATCACGCCGTCCAGCCCTGCGGCCTCGAATGCGTCGAGCCACGTGCCGGCCGCCTCGGGATCGTCGGTCGCCGGGGACAGCCTGAAGCCGTCGGCGTGCTCCTCCAGGAACGTGCGTCGCTCGGCGAGCGGTCGCTCGTGGACGGGCTCGCCGTCCCAGACGAGCACGTCGAACGCGATGAACTCCGCCGGGATCTCGGCCGAGAGCTTGTTGATCCGGCTCTCGGCCGGGTGGAGGCGCATCTGCATCAGGTCGAACTCGAGCACGCCGTCGCGGGCGATCACGATCTCGCCGTCCAGCGCCGACTTCGGCGGCAGCAGCTCGCCGAGCGGGCGCAGCTCGGGGAAGTAGCGCAGCAGCGGACGCTCCTTGCGCGACCAGAGGTGCAGCTCGCCGTCGAGGTTCTCGAGCACGCCGCGGAAGCCGTCCCACTTCGGCTCGTACTGCCACCCGTCGCCGACGGGCAGCTCGGACACCGATTCGGCCTCCATCGGCGGGAAGGGGAGCGTCGCGGGAACCACGAGGTGCAACGCTACCGCGGTGGCGGAACTCGACGGCGACTGGCTGGTCAGGCGGGAGAGCGGCCTGCTGCCGCCGATGGCCGGCGTGCGCAAGCGCATCGACGGGGCGCGCGGCGTGACCACGCTCGGTCCGCTGCGGTTTCCGTTCGAGGTCGAGGGCCGGTCGCTCCGATACCGGTTCCCGCCGGGGCTCGTCGACGAGCTCGAGCCCGACGGCGACGGCTTCCGGGGCGAGGCGCTGCTGGCGGGCCGGCGGCTGGGCCGCTTTCGGCTCGTGCGCGCGAGTGCTACAACCGGTGCGTGAGCAAGCGAGGCGTGGTCGCTGCCTCCGTCGTCGGCTTCCTGCTGACTGCGACGGCTGCGTCGGCGGCGGTCACGGCCGAGTTCCTGTTCGGCACGCTGTCCGCCTCGAGCGACGGTTCCGACGCGATCGCGATCACGTGCGCGGCCGGGATGGCGAAGGTCAACGGCGCCGACCCCGAGGGCGATCCGGCCCCCTGTGGCGCCGTCGAGTCCGCGGAGGCCACGGGAGGGCCCGGGCCGAACGCGATCGACCTCACCGGGCTGACCGCGTCAGCGTTCCCCGCGATCGAGGACGTCACCGTGCACGGCGAGGAGGGGAACGACACGCTCGCCGGCAGCCCGCTCGGCGACGAGCTCGACGGCGACGACGGGGACGACACCCTGCGCGGCGCGGCCGGCGACGACGAGCTCGACGGCGACCAGGGCTCGGACAGCCTGCTCGGCGGCGCCGGCGACGACACGCTCGCGTCCGCGAACGGCAACGACCTGCTGGACGGCCAGGCCGGCTCGGACACGTACCGGCTCGACCTGTTCGAGGGCGGCTCGACGGTACGCGTTGCCGATACCGGGGCGGAGGGCGCCGACACGATCGAGCTGCCCGACTGCGAGGGCGTCACCGTCGGGGCGGGGCGGATCGCGTACGAGGATGCAGTCGTGACCGTGTCCGGCATCGAGACGTATCCCTGCGGCTTCGTCCCGCCGCCCGCTCCCCCCGCGCCGGTCCCTCCGCCCCTCGCGGCCAGGCAGGCGTGCGTCGTCCCGCGCGTCCGCGGCCGGACCCTGGCGCGAGCGCGCGTGCTGCTCGCACGCGCCCACTGCTCGGTGGGAAAGGTCACGCGCGTGCGCTCGCGCGCGAAGCGGGGCGTCGTGCTGCGGCAGCGACCGGTGGCAGGCTCCCGCAGGCCGCGCGGCGCGAAGGTCTCGCTCCGGGTCAGCCGCGGGCCGTAACCTCTCCGCATGAGACGCGTCGCCGTCACGGGCCTGGGGGCCGTCACACCGCTCGGCAACGACGCCCCTTCCACCTGGGAGTCGGCCGTCGCGGGACGCAGCGGGATCGACTGGATCCGGGCGTTCGACGCAAGTGAGTTCCCGGTGCGGGTGGCCGCAGAGGTGAAGGACTTCGAGCCGCCCGGCGACGTCATCTCGCCGAAGGAGGCACGCCGACTGGACCGCAATGTCCTGCTCGCGCTGGCGGCCGGCAAGGAGGCGATGGAGGACGCCGGTCTGAACGGCTTCGACCCGAACCGCGTCGGCGTCGTCTTCGGCTCGGCGATCGGCGGCTTCCTGGGGATCATGAGCCAGGCGGACGTCATGCGGGAACGCGGGCCCGACCGGGTCTCGCCGTACTTCCTCCCCAGCGTCCTCGTGGACTCCGCGAGCGGCCAGCTGGCGATCTCACTCGGCATCAAGGGCCCGAACTACGCGGTCGTCTCCGCGTGCGCGACCGGCTCGCACGCCGTGGGCGAGGCCGCGGAGCTGATCAAGCGCGGCGACGTGGACGCCGTCCTCGCAGGCGGCACCGAGGCCTGCATGCACCCGCTGATCCTGGCCGGCTTCTGCGCGATGCGCGGCCTCGCGGTCGAGGACGAGCATCCGCCTCGCGCCTCGAGGCCGTTCGACGCCACGCGCGCCGGCTTCGTGATCGGCGAGGGTGCCTGCGTGCTCCTGCTCGAGGAACTCGAGGCCGCACGTGCGCGCGGCGCCACCGTCTACGCAGAGGTCCTGGGCTACGGCGCCTCGAACGACGCGCACCACATGGCGCAGCCCGAGCCCGAGGCGACCGGGGTCGCGGAGATGATGCGCGCCGCGCTCCGCCGGGCCGGGGTCGAGCCCGAGCGGGTCGGCTACCTCAACGCCCACGGCACGTCGACGCCGCTCGGCGACCTCGCCGAGACCCGCGCGATCAAGCAGGTGTTCGGCGACCACGCATACGACCTCGCCGTCTCGTCGACGAAGTCGATGACCGGCCACTGCTTCGGGGCCGCAGGTGCGGTCGAGGCGATGATGTGCGTGCTCGCGCTCCACCACGGCGTGATCCCGCCGACGATCAACTACGAGCACCCCGACCCCGAGTGCGACCTGGACTACGTGCCGAACGAGGCGCGCGAGGCACAGGTCGACGTCGCGCTCTCGAACGCGATGGGCCTCGGCGGCCACAACGGCTGTGTCCTGCTGGGACGAGCGACCGTGATCGTCGACCCGGACGTCGAGGCCTACGCCCTGGCGCACACCGAGCCGCCGGACGACGTGCTCGAGCGACTGGCCCGCGAGACTCAGGAACGGACGACCTTGCCGGAGATGATGGTCGGCCCGCTCGAGGGCCGCTTCCTCGCCTTCGTCGTCGGCGCGATGCGGGCGAGGCGCGTGCTGGAGCTCGGGACGTTCACCGGCTACTCGTCCATCTGCATGGCCTCCGCGCTGCCGCCCGACGGCCGGCTCGTGACGCTCGACGTCAACGAGGAGACGACCGAGATCGCCCGCCGGTACGCGACCGAGGCCGGCGTCGTCGACCGGATCGAGTACCGGCTCGGGCCCGCGAGCGAGACCCTGGCCGGGCTCGACGGCCCGTTCGACTTCGTCTTCATCGACGCCGACAAGGACGGCTACTTCGACTACTACGAGGCGACGCTGCCGATGCTGGCCGAAGGCGGGCTGCTCGCTGTCGACAACGTCCTCTGGTCGGGCCGGGTGGTCGACGAGTCGGCAGACGGGGCCGCGGCGTCGATGAAGCGGTTCAACGAGCACGTGCACGGCGACCCGCGCGTCGAGACGGTAATGCTGACCGTCCGCGACGGGATCACGCTGATCCGTAAGCGCTGAGTTCTCGACTGCGGGCCTACCCGCTTCCGCCGGCCTCGGTCTTGCAGCGCTTCTGGTCTTCACTGGGTAAGTGGTTCAGGCCTGACCCCGCGGCCTCTCGCGCCGACCCTGGGCTAGCGGGGTCGGCTGGGGTATTGGCGGGCGGTTTGGCACGTTCCGGCTCGGGGGACATATAGCTATTCATATCCCCGAGGTGGAGGGTTGCGCATGAAAAAGAAGGTGCTCTTGCTTCTGCTCGTGTTGCTCGTGGCCGCGGTCGCGGCGGCTGCTGCGAGAGCGGTGACGCCGCTACGGCCGGCGCCGACGCCGCCGGACACGGACAGCGTCCTGATCCTGCATGGCGCGTTCACCTACCCCGGCTACTGGTGGGACCACACTGACCTGACGGTGGCGGTGCAGGCGCATCCGAACGTCGACGAGGAGTCGTTGGCCGGGGTGCATCAGGCGATCGCCGACTGGGATTACGCACTGCGGCAGGAGTTCGGCGGGCTGATCACGCTCAGCGACGTAACCGACCAGTACACGGCCAAGCACAAGGCCGACATCGTGCTGCACTACAACCCCACGGCGGGCGGGACGGTGTTCGGCGGGTACGCGGTCTGCGGGGCGCACTCGTGTCCGAACGTCATCGTGCGCTCGGATCTGCCGCCACCCATCGGGTTTACATACCCACCGCAGTACCTGTACTACGTGACCATGCACGAGCTCGGCCACGCGCTGGGCCTTGGGCATGCCCAGCCGCTGGAGGAATCGACGGACCTGATGGGCTACGGCTGGCACTGGAGCAACGGAATCGTGCCGACGCTGTCGGAGTGCGACCTCGCGGGAATCGCGATCGTGTTCGCGTGGGCGCTCGATGGTGTCGACCCATTCCCTCCGACGCAGCCGTCGGTGGCCTGCGACTAATGACCTTCGGTGAGGGGCAGCCACTCGGCTGCCCCTCAGGACGGCTATCCAGGCCTACTCATTCGCCGAACTCGCGCTCGACGACGCGGCTACGCGAGGGACTTCACGGGAGGATCAAGTGGACGTCGCCAAACTCGTGCCATAAGTAGCCGTGCTCGAGCGCGGCCCTGTTGGAGCGCTCGAGCAGCGCGACGCCGGCCGCAGCCTCGAGGAGCTGGACGTGTGAAGACTCGCTCTCGTGCCAGCCGGTGAGCAAGCCGTCGATCGCGAGTAGCCCGCGCTCCGGCGTGACGACGAGGCTCGTCCAACCTTTGCCCTCGGACACGGTGCCGTCCGGCGCGGCCACGGTCTCGAGCGCGCGCACGACGCTCGTGCCGACCGCGATCACGCGCCCGTTCCAGCCCCGGACGGCGTTGACCAGACGAGCGGTGGCGGGCGGCACGCGGAAGCGTTCGGGGAAGGGCGGCTCGCCGTGGTCGGGCGAGGAAACGCCGGTGTGCAGGGTGACGGGCGAGACGAGGACCCCGCGCGCTACGAGCTCCGTGACGAGCTCCGCCGTAAAGGGCCGGCCGGCGCTGGGCATCTCCGCGCTTCCGGGCTCCAGGGCGAACACGGTCTGGTACAGGTCGAGCGGCCACTGTTCGGGGACGTAGCCGTACCGGATCGGCCGCCCATGCCGGCGCAGGTAGTCCTCGAGCGGCTCGTCGAGCTCGAATCGTGCAACGGAGAGTCGTTCGCTGTGGGCAAATCGTGCGAGCAGCTCGACATGGGCACCGCCGGAGAGCTCGAGCGCGAGACCCACGGGCGGCCGCGGGTACGGCGCTCGGCCGCTCGTCCGCAGCTCGACGAGCCAGTGCCGTCGCGTGCAGGGGTCGAGAGCCAGAGCTCGACTCGTCGATCGCCGAGGCGGGCCTCGAGCGCGGCCGGCAGCGTCGCCGACGTGTTGACGACGAGCAGGTCGCCGGCCGACAGGAAGCGCGGCAGCTCGTGGAAACGGGCGTGGACGAGCTCGCGGTCGTGCCGCGTCGTGACGAGCATGGCAACGTCGTCGCGGCCGGCCCCACGCGCTTCCGGCGGCTCGTGCGCTTCCAGCCGATCGGGAAGCTCGAGCGCGCTCACGGGCGTAACACCGACGAGCTCGTGCGCCCGGTAGCGGCCGCTGGCAAGCGAGCCCTCGATCAGCGCGAGCAGCCCCGGCACGCTGTCCTCCGGTGGCGGTAGGTGCGAGATGTCCTCGCCCGGGAACGCCTCCTGATAGGTCTGCGTGCGCATGTCGCCCGGGTCGACGCTGTACACGCGCAGCTGCGGCTGCTCGGCCGCGAGGACCGCCGTCAACTGCTCGAGGGCGGC
This sequence comes from uncultured Actinomycetes bacterium, assembly GCA_963733845.1. Classification (GTDB taxonomy): domain Bacteria; phylum Actinomycetota; class Thermoleophilia; order Gaiellales; family Gaiellaceae; genus DATFQE01. Next base: position 54,739 of record CAVTEM010000001.1, on the reverse strand, counting down.
CTTCGAGGAGCCGTAGCCGCCCCAGCCCTCGTACGGCTCGATTGCTGCATCCGAGGAGATATCGAGGATCGCCGCGCCGGGCAGGAGCCGCGGGAGCGCTTCCTGCACGAGCGCCAGCGGCGCGAAGACGTTCACCTCGTAGACGCGCTCGAGCTCCGAGAGCGGGTAGACGGCGAGTGCAGGCTGAGGGCTCGGCCCGAGCACGCCCGCGTTGTTGACGAGCAGGTCGATCCGTTCGCCGGCCGCCTCGACGAGCCTTTGGCGGTGCGCGTCGTCGGCGACGTCGCCCGGGATCGCGACGACTCCATCGAGACCCGCCACGGCGCGCTCGAGCGCATCCGCTCCGCGCGCGTCGACGACCAGCCGCCATTCGCGCTCGACGAGGGCTCGGACGAGAGCGAGGCCGAGGCCGCGCGATGCGCCGGTGACGATGCCGACGGGCATACGCTACGCCGCTGCCCCGGCCGGCAGACCGTGGCGTGCGACCAGGCGCTCGTAGTTGAGACGCATCAGCGCGACGACGTCCTCGACGTCGGTCTCGGTCTCGATCCGGCGGGCCCCGAAGCCCGGCCTGCCCGGGAAGACCGGGTGATAGTCGATACGCCCCTGCTCGAAAAGGGCTCGCCAGACCTCCTTCGGAAAGCCGAAGTGGGCGACATGGTCGCCGTGCAGATGGCCGATCTCCCGGCCGCCTACCTTGAACGCGAACTCGCCGCGCCTTCCCGGTCCCGCCGCGACGCCCGGCCAGGAGGTGACCTCCTCGGTAATCCGCTCCGTCGCCATGTGGTCGCTCGCCATGACTGCCTCCTCGCAGACGAAGTAGTGACTCCGGCCAGGCTACTAGTTAAAGTAAGCTTTAAGTCAAGGCCAAACCGCCTCGAGCCTGACATGCCCACCTTGCTCCCCATCGGCGAGGTCGCACGCCGCAGCGGCGTGGCCTCCTCGGCACTTCGCTTCTACGAGGAGCGCGGCCTGATCAGCTCCGAGCGCGCCGGCTCAGGCCACCGCCGCTACCCGCGGCCGGTGCTACGCAGGATCGCCTTCATCGTCTTCGCGCAACGCATCGGGCTGACTCTCGAGGAGATAGGCGCCGAGCTCGCCAAGCTTCCGCCGCACGACGCGCCCACCCGCCATGACTGGTCCCGTCTGTCTGCGACGTGGAGGTCGCGTATCGACGATCGCATCTCCGAGCTCGAGCGCCTCAAGCTCGGGCTCACCGAGTGCATCGGCTGCGGGTGCCTCTCGCTCGATCGCTGCCAGCTCGCCAATCCCGGTGACCGCGCCGCCGCTCTCGGTCCCGGCCCGCGCTACTGGATCGGCGACCGGCCGCCGAGCTGACAGGCCGGTGGTGCACCCGCGGCTCGTCGCTCACGCGGAGACGTAACGGCGGTCGAGGTAGACGAGCGCCGGGCCGGCGCCGCCCGCCTCGGCCTCCAGCACCTCGCCGACGAAGAGCGTGTGGTCGCCTGTCGGGTGCTCCGCTCGGACGCCGCAGCGCAGCCAGGCCAGCGCGCCCTCGAGCAGCGGCGGCCCGTCCCCGGGGCGAAGCGGGATCCCCTTCCAGAGCGCGATCGGAGGAACTCCGCGGGCGAAATGCTGAGCGAGGTGCTCCTGCCCGGCCGCGAGGACGCTGACGCCGAACTCGCCGGCGCGCCGCAGCAGCTCGTGGAGCGCCGCCGTCCGTCTGACCGCAACTCCCACGAGTGGGGGGTCCAGGGAGAGAGAGACGAGCGACGCGACCGTCAGGCCGACTCGCTCGCCCTCGAGGTCGACCGTGACCACAGCGACGGGAGCGGGGATGAGCCGCATCACGTCGCGAAGGTCGTCGCCGCCGATCACCGGCGGCCAGTATGTCGGCTGGACTACCTGCTCTTGCAGAGCGGGTCGTTCAGAGCGTCGATCTCGGCGTTGGCGGCCTCGTCGAGCGCCCGGTCGAACGGGCCGGGCGCCTGCGACTGCCAGAACAGGTCCGGCGTCACTCCCGGACCGATCACCGTGGCGCGGTACTTCTCGCCCTTGCCCACCGGGTTCCTGCCGTGCGGGTAGAAGCCGTAGCAGAAGACACCGGTCCTCTTGTGCGTGAGGAAGCTGTTCTCCCGCTTCCAGCCCTTGCCGTACTTCGAATTGAAGGTGTCGATGTAGATGTTCCGCCCGAAGGTGTCGAGCGGGACGCCGGCCGGCGTGGAGCGGAAGCCGTGGACGGGCTTGCCCTGGTAGCGCAGGTAGCCGTAGAGGTGGTCGTAGATGCGGCTGAGGCCCCAGCGCGTCCAGTTCAGCTTGACGACGAACTCGGGCAGTGCGCCCGACCAGTGCGAGAGGCGGAGCTCCCAGACCCGATGCATGTGCCTACCGCCGAGCCCGAAGTTCGGCAGCTGGCGCTGCCACTTCTGTACCGCCCAGTACGACCCGTCGGGCGCCTTGCAGACCTCCTTGACCCACTGGATCGTCGGGCCGTCATAGGGCTGGCAGTGATTCCTGAAGCTCTTCCAGACGTTCTTGCGGTAGGTGCCCCACCCGCCCGAGTAGTCGAGCTTGAACTTCACCTGCCTGCGAGCGCGGGTGGGCGCGATCGCGTTCTTGGCGCCCCAGGCCAGCACGTGCTGCTGGCGGCCGCGGGCGCGGTAGAGCAGGAGCGCCTGCTTGCCGTTGCGCGAAACCTTCAGCTGGATGTTGCTCGCGTTCCGGTCGATCAGCTCGGAGCCGAAGGCCGACGCCGGAAGCGCGAGGGTGGCGGCGGCGAGCGTGATTACGAGCAGACGAAAGCGCAAGCGGACTCCTCCTGGACGGTTGCCACAGTCGCGGCTTCTATCGGCAGCCGGCGCAGATAATCAAGACCCCAGTTCGTGGGCCAGGACGGCACAGGCAAAAGCCTGCCATGCCAGGTCCGGATCCGCCAGGAGGTTTGCGAGAGCGCCCTCCACGAGCGGCAGCCCCGAGGCGGACGAACGCAGCTCTGCGAGCCGCGCGGCGAGGTGCTCGCGGCGGGCCGTCTCGTCGAGGTCGGACGCGAGCGCGCTGACGGCCCGCCCGTGAAGCTCGAGCTCGCGCGTCGGGTCGCCGCCGGCCGCCAGCAGCAGCAGCGCGCGTCGCAGAGCGCCGTTCAGCTCCTCGTCGGGCAGCTCGAGGTCGGAGCCGGCGACCAGGGCGATCGAGACGAGGCCCTCGTCCTCGCCGCCGGCTGCGAGCATCTCCTCGATCTGGCCCAGCACGGAGCGCATGGCCGCAACGATACGATTGGCTCGATGAAAGACGTGCTTGCGGACGTCGAGCGCTGGCGCTCGCGCGGTGAGGCCGTCGCGATCGCGACCGTGGTCGCAACGCGCAAGTCGGCGCCGCGCCCGATCGGCTCCAAGCTGGCCGTCTCCGCGCAGGGCGAGCTGGCCGGGTCGATCTCGGGCGGCTGCGTCGAGGGCGACGTCGCCGAGCGGGCCAAAGAGGTCCTCGCCGGCGGCGAGCCGGTGCTGCTCACGTACGGCATCGCCGACGACCAGGCCTTCGAGATCGGCCTCCCGTGCGGCGGCGAGATCGACATCTGGCTCGAGCGACTCGACGCGTGACCCTGTACGAACGGCTGCGCGGCGCGATCGAGCGCGAAGAGCGCGCTGTCGTCCTCACCGTCGTCGAAGGCGAGCCCCTGGGCGCGAAGCTCCTGATCGTCGAGGGCGAGGAGCCGCTCGGAGACGCGCCGCACGAGCTGGCCGAGCTCGCGAACCGGCGCGCGCACAGGCCTCGTGGAGCTCGAGGGCAGGAAGGTGTTCGTGGAGGCCTACGGGCCGCCGCCGAAGCTGGTCGTGCTCGGCGCGGTCGACGTGGCCGAGTCGCTCTGCGTGCTGGCCAGGCACCTCGGCTGGCGCACGGCGGTCGCCGACACCCGCGCCCGCCTGGCCACCCGCGAGCGGATTCCCAGCGCCGAGGAGCTCGTCGTGGCCTGGCCCGACGAGGCGTTCGAGCGCATCGGCCTCGACGCCGACACCGCCGTCGTCATCCTCACGCACGACGAGAAGCTCGACACCCCGGCTCTCGTCAGTGCGCTGCGCTCACCGGCCTTCTACATCGGCGCGCTCGGCTCGCGCCGGGCCCAGGCGGCTCGGCGGGAGCGGTTGCTCGAGGCCGGGCTCGAGGAGAGCGACCTGGCCCGCATCTCGGGGCCGTGCGGGCTCGACGTCGGGGCCTCGACGCCGCCCGAGACGGCGCTGTCGATCCTGGCCGAGGCGGTCGCGGTCCGGGCCGGCCGCTCGGGCGGGCGACTCTCCGAGTCGGCCGGCCGGATCCACGCAGAGGTCTAGTCGAGCGGCGCCGTCGCGCGCACGCGGGTTCCTGCGCCGCGCGAGCTCTCGACGTCGAGCGTTCCGCCGAGGGCGTCCAGCCGGTCGGCGAGACCGCGTAGCCCGGTGCCCGCCGCGGTGTCGGCGCCGCCGACGCCGTCGTCCGCGATCTCCGCGACCACGGTCGCGCCCTCGATCTCGACGCTGACACGCGCGTGGCTCGCCTGCGCGTACTTGGCGATGTTGGTGAGCGCCTCGCCGACCGTGAAGTAGATCGCCGCCTCGACCGCCGGCGGGGGCCGGCGGTCGGTGACGCGCAGCTCGACCGGCACCGGGGACCGCGCAGAGAGGCTCTCGATCGCAACCCGCAGCCCCCGCTCGGTCAGGACGGCGGGGTGGATGCCCTGAGCGAGCTCGCGCAGCTCGGCCAGGCTGGCCTCCAGCTGCTCGGCCGCCTCGGCGACGAGCGAGCGCGTCTGGGCCGCGTCGGCGTGCGTGGCCGCCAGCCTGAGCGTGAGCAGTGCCGAGACGAGCCGTTGCTGGGCGCCGTCGTGGAGGTCGCGCTCGAGCTTGCGCCGGGCCTCGTCGGCGGCCTCGACGATGCGCGCGCGGGAGGCCCGGATCTCCGCGCTCCGAACCCGTTCGGCGTCGAGGCGGCGCTGCAGCTCCTCCGCCTCATGCCGTGCCGTGACGTCGATCGCCGCGCCGTGCAGCCACGGCGTCCCGTCCTCGTCCACGATCCGGCGGGCACGGCTGAGGATCCAGGCCTCCGAGCCGTCGGCCCGGCACACGCGGTACTCGACCTCGGCGATCGACCCGTTGGCGGTCTCGGAGAGCATCGTCTCACGCACGCGCTCGCGGTCGTCCGCGTGCATGAAGTCGACCCAGCGCCGCTTGGGATCGGGCCCGACGAAGTCCGCGGCGGGATGGCCCACGATCGAGCCCATCTCCTCGCTGATGAAGTCGCTGTCGAAGGGCGCGACGAGCCGTGTGCGGTAGACCATCCCGGGCACTGTCGCGAGCAGAGAGGCAGGTTCGCCGGCCATGCCTACATCTTCCACGAAGCCGCCGACGAGCCAAGTGCTGTGCGGGGCGTGTCGCCACGCCCCGCAGCGCCCGCTTATCAGGCTGTCGAGATGGCCGTCGAGGCTCGCTCTCGCGCGGCCGCCCACCACGAGGCGAGCAGTCCCACCCCGAGCACCAGGTGCAGCCAGTCGTCCGCGTTGTTCGCCGGGACGAAGTTGGCGTCGTCGCCGGCGCCGACGAACAGGCCGTACGCGAACAGCACGATGTAGATCACGCCCGACCCGAGCAGGTAGGTGCGCGCGCCGCTCCACGTGCGTGCGAGCGCGAGCCCGGCGACGCCGAAGAGCAGGTGCACGATGTTGTGCAGGATGCTGACCTGGAAGATCCCGAGCAATTCTGCTCCGGAGTCCTTGCCGGCGAACGTCATGTCGTCGTAGTTGGTCGTGATCCCTGGGATGAAGCCGAGGATGCCCGCGCCGAGGAAGGCGATGCCGAACACCATGGCGAGGGTCTGTGCGAGTGAGCGGTTACCCATTTCTGCTGCCTCCAGAGACGATGTAGGGATCTCTGATTCGTTCGTTGGTACGGTTCGGTTCCCTCGGGTTAGCAGGGCGTGCCGACGGGGATAGGGCGAGTGATGACCGAGCAGCTGACTGCACTGCTGGAGCGCGGCGAGCACGCCGGTTGCGTCAACCTCTCGGAGCTGAACGAGCTCGTCTCAGAGCTCGAGCCGGAGGACGTGGAGCTCGAGGACTTCTACGCGCAGGCCGCCGAGCGCGAGATCGAGATCCGGGACGACTGTGCCCGCCCGGAGCAGCGGGGCGAGAGCACGTACGTCAACGGCGAGCTCAACGTCGCGACCACCGACGCGCTGCAGCTGTTCCTCAACGAGGCGGGCCGGTATCCCCTGCTGACCGCGGCCGAGGAGGTCGAGCTGGCGAAGCGGATCGAGCGCGGCGACAAGGAGGCCAAGGACCTGATGGTCAACTCGAACCTCCGGCTCGTCGTCTCGATCGCGAAGAAGTACCAGGGCCACGGGCTCTCGCTGCTCGACCTGATCCAGGAGGGGATCATCGGGCTGATCCGCGCGGCCGAGAAGTTCGACCACCGCAAGGGCTTCAAGTTCTCGACGTACGCGACCTGGTGGATCCGCCAGGCCGTGCAGCGGGGCGTCGCGAACAAGTCCCGGACGATCCGGATCCCGGTCCACATCGTCGAGCGCGAGCAGAAGATCGCGCGGGCGGAGCGGAAGCTGCTCCCGGAGCTCGAGCGCACGCCGACCGACGAGGAGATCGCGAACGAGTCCAAGCTCCCGGTGAAGCAGGTGCGGGAGGTGCGCAGCGCGGCCCGCGCGGTGACGAGCCTGGACAAGCCGCTCGGGACCGAGGGAGACTCCTCGCTCGGCGACATCGTCGCCGTCGACCCGAAGGGCCCGGAGCAGGAGGTGCACATGAGCCTCGAGCACGACGCGCTCCACCGGGCGATCGACCAGCTTCCGGAGCGTGAGCGCGTCGTGGTGAAGCTCCGGTTCGGGCTCGACGGCGATCCCGACCCGCAGTCGCTCGAGCAGATCGGCAGGCACCTTGGGCTGACGCGCGAGCGTGTCCGCCAGATCGAGCGCGAGGCGCTCAACCTGCTCGCGATGAACCGTGAGATCGACGCTGCCGCGGCGACCGGCTAACACCCCCGCTAGCCAGGCGCCGGTGCGCGCGTCAGAATCAGACGGATGAGCGGGCCCCGCCTTCGCGTCGCACTCCCGGCCGCGATCTGTGAGAAGAGCGACACGCTGTCCGAGTTCAGGGCCGGCTTCGACGAGCTGCTCGCGGAGTGGACGGCGATGTTCGACCCGGTCGCCGCGCTGCGGCAGGAGTACTGGCTCGCTGCGCCGTGGGCGCTCGCGGGCTGGGTGTCCGTGGATTCCGCCGCGCTGCCACTCCTGCGCGAGGCCGCGCACGACGGCGGGCTCGTGCAGATCTTCGCCGACTCGCTCGAGCACCACTCGCTGGTCGAGGGCGGGCGCCTCGGCGAGGGGGCGATGCCGCTCCTGCTCGGGCTCGCGGTCACGCGGACGGTGCAGAAGGGCGTCGGCGAGCGCAGCATGGCGCTGCGGCGGCGCCTGGAGCGCGAGGGCGCGTGGCTGCCTGCTTCGGGAGTGCCGACCGCGCCGGGCGTCGCCTCGTACCGCAGCATTCAGCTGCCCTCCGTGTCCGTGGCGGACGAGACCTAGTCCGCGGCTGACCTGAGGGCCGCCCTGCGGTGCCGTCCGGCGCCCAGGCGAACCTTCGACCCTGTGCCGCTCCCCCTCGCAGGGTGGCCAGCGTCTGCGGTGGCGCTGCCTTCAGCCGTACCCGATTCCGTCTTGCGGTGACCGTCGGCCGCCGTGGAAAGCTCCTGGCTGCGGTGGTTCTGACCGCCGCGGTCGTCTCGGCGGCAGCGGCCGTCGCGCTCGACCACCTGGTCGCCCGCGGTGAGTACGACAAGGCCGACGCGCGGCTGTCGGCCGAGCTCTCCGGCGCCGTCGAGACGGCCGAGGAGTTGCGGGGCACGGCGATGGCCAGCGCCGGCGCCCTCGCGCGCGCTCCGGCCGTTCAGCGCGCGCTCGTCGCCGGGGACGAGCAGCGCCTCGAACGGCTGTCGCAACCCGGTGTCAGCTTCGAGACGCGCGGCCGCCGGCTCACGGGAGCCGCGCCGACGGGGCCGCTGCGCGGGAGCGCCGCGGTCGTCGCCGGCGAGCGCGAGGTCGGTCGCGTCGTCGTCGGCGTACCGCTCCAGGAGATCGAGGCGCAGGCGCCGCTCGGGGACGGCAGCCGCCTGATCTGGGCCGGGCGAGCCTGCCGAAAGAGGTCATCCGAGAAGGCGAGCGCTACCGCTCGCTCGCCGGCCCGGCCGGGCCGCTGCGGCTGGCGGTCCTGACGCCGCTCGCGCCCATCGAGGCCGCGATCGCGGAGCGCCGCGAGCGCGTCCTCTGGGCTGTCCTGGCTTCCTTCGCGGCGTTCGTGCTCGTCGCGACGCTCGTCACGCAGGTGACGCGCCGGGCCACGAAGCCGCTGCGCCGGGCGCTGGACGAGCCGCCTGGCCGGCGCGGCCGCCGGACGCGGGCGGCGGCGACCCTGGTCGGAAACGCGCTCGCCGCAGGGCACGATCGCGACGCGCTGCTGCCCGTGATCCTCGACAGCGCCGTGGCCGTGACCGGCGCCTCCGGAGCGCGGATCGTGGCGGACGGCGTGGAGGTAGCCCGATCGGGACAGGTGAGCGTCGGCCGACCGCCGCTGGTGTTCGCGCTCTCCGCCGGCCCGGGCCAGGACGCACAGCTCCTGCTCGAGCCGCCGGCCCGCGGCGACTTCGACGAGGAGTCCGTGCAGATCGCCGAGTGGCTCGCGGGCCGCGCCTCGATCGCGCTGCAGAACGCGCACCTGCACGTGCTCGCGCGGCGCCTCGCCTCCACCGACGAGCTGACGCAGCTCGCGAACCGCCGCCACTTCGACGAGGCGCTAAGGGCGGAGATCCTGCGGGCGGAGCGCTTCGGTGACCCCGTCGCGGTCGTGGTCGCGGACCTGGACAACTTCAAGGAGGTCAACGACCGCTTCGGCCACGACGCAGGCGACCGCGTCCTGCAGAGCTTCGCCGACGTGATTCGCGCCAACGTGCGGGACATCGACCTGCCGGCCCGGTACGGCGGCGAGGAGTTCACCGTGCTCCTGCCGGGCACAGAGATCGAGGGTGGCCGCCAGCTCGCCGAGCGCCTGCGCACGGCACTGCAGGAGCTTTCGATCCCCGCGGGCGGCGACGACTCCGTCCGCGTGACGTGCAGCTTCGGGGTGGCGGGCTTCCCAGAGGCGAAGACGGCATCCGCGCTGCTCCGAGCCGCCGACCGGGCCCTGTACCGCGCGAAGGCGGCCGGCAAGAACGCCGTGGCCGTCGCCCAGGGAGCGGTGGCGGCCTGATGCCGTCCGGCCCGCCGACTACCGTCGCGCGCTGTCAGTTCTGCGGGAGGGAGATCGACAGTCGAGGCTTCCAGGTGTACTTGGCGGGTGCGCGTGGGGCGTTCCACAGCGCCGACTGCGCCCTGCGTGCGGCGGCCGGCGAGTCCGCGGAGGACCTACCGGACCGTGACGCGCCGGGCCGTGTCGAGATCGTGCGCTGAATCGCGGCGCCGGTGACGACGCGCGTCCGGCTCGCGCTTGCCCTCGGGGCGAACGTCGGCGCCGTCGCCGTGGCCGTGGCCGGCTCCGCCTGGCTGTGGGTGCGCGCCGCGGACTCGGGCCTGCCTGCGTCCTACGGCACCTCGCTGACGCCCGCGATCGAGGACGTGCAGGTGCCGCTTGCGGTCGACCCGCGCGGCCGGGTGCCGTTCGACCCACGGGTCGTCGTCGTCCGCCCGGGCACCCAGGCGGCACGCGCGAGGACGACGGCCGTCGCCCGACGGACGCCCGGCCGCGCCGCCGCGACCTCGGAGCGGCCGACGCAGGGCGCGTCCTCGCGCCCGGCGGTGCAGCGTGGTGGTCCCGTGACTTCCCCCGCTGCCGCGCCGCCCGCGGCCCAGCCGCCTCCTCCACCGGCTCCGCCTCCACCCGCGCCTTCGCCTCCCGCTCCGCCCAGCCCGCCTCCGCCCGCTCCTCCTCGCGCCGCCGCCCGCGCCCCCGGCACCACCGCCGCCCTGCTCCGCCCGCGCCTCCGCCTCCAGCCGCGCCTCCGCCTCCGGCCGTGGAGCCGCCGGCAGCACCGCCGCGGGGCGAGCCCGACGGCGACGAGGGCTCATCGGCCCAGGGCCGCAGGGGAAAGCGAAAGAGCAAGGCTCCGAAGTGCCCGCCGCCGAAGAAGCGGAAGGAGAAGCGGAAGCGGCACGAACCGCCCGCTTCGCCGCTCCCGCCCGCGCCGCCGCCTGCCGTGCCCGCCCCGCCTCCTCCCCCCGAGCACGACGACAGGGGCGAGGACCGCAGGGATCGACGCGACGATCGGGACCGGGGCGAGCGTCGCGATCGCGACCGGGGCCACGAGCGAGAGCGTGGTCGCGACCGAGACCGCTGACGCACTCGCGAGCTAAGCGCGCGGCGGCCGGGCGTCAGGCTTCGGTCACGTAGCTGCTTGCAGCCGCGGGTTGATCACCGGCAGGCCCCGCTTGTCGGTCCAGGCGGTTCAGCGCGTCCAGCTCCACGACGGCGGGGCGGGGCGCCGTGTCGACCGCCAGGCGGAAGACGTCGGGGCGGTTGTAGTGACCCACTGGATCGAAGAAGCGATGCGCCGTGCGGACGAGGTCCAGGTCGAGCTCGGCGATCACGGTGCGCTCCTCCTCGCGCACCGGCCCCGCCATCACGCGGCCCGCCGGGTCGACGATGACCGAGTTGCCGGGCATGAGCCAGCCGCCGTCTCGCTCGCGGTCCTCGGGCGGGTAGAACGCGTCGCGGCGAGGAATGGAGTCGGGGATCTGGTCGGCGTGGATGCACGGGTTGACGCCGATCACGAACATCCGCCCCTCCCGAGCCAGGTGCTGCATCGTCGCCACCCAGGCATCGCCGGTCGCGAGCGTCGGTGCGACCCACACGTCCACGCCCTGCGCGTACATGTAGAAGCGCGCGAGCGGCATGTAGTTCTCCCAGCAGATCAGCCCCCCGAGCCGGCCGAAGGGCGTCGCGAGCGTCCGGAGGGTCGAGCCGTCACCCATCCCCCAGACAGTCCGCTCCGACCCGGTTGGCATCAGCTTGCGATGGGTGTCGGCGAGACTCCCGTCCGGTGCGAAGTAGAGAAGCGTGTTGTAGATCGTGCCGCCGTCGCGCTCGTTGACGCCGACGACGAGCCAAACACCGGCTTCGCGGGCCATGTCACCGAGCTTCTCCGTCGCCGGGCTCGGCACGACGACTGCCTGATCGGCGAGCAGCCCGTACCACTCGTCGTCGCCGTCCCAGATCCGCGCCGTGTCGATCCACATCGGCGGCCCCGGGACGAAGGCCTCCGGGAAGACGACGAGCTCGGCGCCGTCGTGCGCGGCGCTCCGGGTGAGCTCGGCCGCGCGGGCAAGCGTGGCCTCCCTGTCCATGAGCACCGGCGCCGCTTGCACCGCGGCGACGCGGAGCACGGTCATCGCTCGTGCGCGTTCGACATCCGCGTCCCCCCTCGAGTCGCTGAGCCAGTGAGCCATTCTGACCCCACTGGTGGGTGAGCAGTCAAGCCGCGTCGTCGCGTCATTCGGAGTGGGCGAGAATCTCGAGATGGCCGAGCTGTATCCGCCGATCGAACCGTACGACCACGGGATGCTGGATGTCGGCGACGGCAACCTCGTCTACTGGGAGGTCTGCGGTAACGCGGACGGCAAGCCTGCGGTGGTCGTTCACGGCGGCCCTGGCTCCGGATGCGGGCCGGACAGCCGTCGCAACCTGGATCCCGATCGGTACCGCATCGTTCTCTTCGACCAGCGGGGCTGCGGGAGGAGCACACCCCATGCGAGCGACCCCGCCGCCGACATGAGCACGAACACGACCGAGCACCTGCTCGCGGACATGGAGCGGCTGCGCGCGCACCTGGGAATCGAGCAGTGGCTCCTGCACGGGTGGTCGTGGGGATCGACGCTGATCCTCGCCTACGCCGAGCGGCATCCGGAGCGCGTGTCGGAGATCGTCATCGCGGGCGTGACCATGACCCGTCGGTCCGATCTCGACTGGCTGTACCGGGGCGTTGGGCGCTTCTTTCCCGAGGCGTGGGAGCGATTTCGAGCCGGGGTTCCGGAGAGCGAGCGCGACGGCGACCTGCTCGCGGCGTATGCGCGGCTGATGGAGTCCCCGGACGACGACGTCCGTGGCAGGGCAGCCGCCAACTGGGTGGCCTGGGAAGACGCGGTCATCTCGCAGGAACCGCATGGGACACCGGGCGCATACGCTGCGCGGCCGCCTGCCGCGCGGCTCGCTCTGGTCCGCATCTGCGCGCACTACTTCTCCCACGGCGCGTGGCTCGAGGAGGGCGCGCTGCTCCGCGACGCGTCCCGGCTGGCCGGCATCCCGGGCGTCCTGATCCACGGCCGCCTGGATCTGGGCTCCCCGCTTGGACCTGCCTGGGAGCTCGCCCGCGCTTGGCCCGACGCGGAGCTTCTCGTCATCGGCGACTCGGGGCATACCGGCAGCGACGCAATGCAGGACGCGATCCTCGGGGCTCTCGACCGGTTCGCACGCTGAGACGGGACGCCGCTTCTTCAGTTCTCGTCGATTGACCGCCCGGTCCACCTCGCGTTACGTTTCGGCCCCGGCCTTAGCTGAATGGAGGCTCGACATGAAGAGGTACGCGATTCGCGCGACCCTCGCTGCGATCTTGCCCGTCTTGGCGCTGTTGGCCTTCGCCCCCGCAGCCACAGCAGATCGGTTCTACCACTCGCAGCACATCGCTCTCCAGCCGGTCGGCGATGCGCCACTTCGTTCCGGCTTCGTCGAGAACATCCACGCGAACGGCCCGAACGTCTACGGCCACGAGATCTACCACGTGAGCGGAGCGGTGCCGAACACGACGTACCAGGTGACGCTGCTGCTGTATCCATTCGACCCGTCCTGCTCCACCGCTCCGGTGCCCGTCCCGACCACGGAACTGCGCACCAACGGAGCCGGAAATGGAAACGCGAACGCCTTCTTCAGGCCAAGTGACGTTCCAGCGGAGTTGCGAAACGCCACCCACGGCATTCGCTGGACGGTGACGAGCGCGAACGGCGCATACGAAACGGCCTGCTCGGCGGTGTCCCTGGACTGAGCTCGCGCTCGAGCGCTGCCGGCAAGGGCCGCAACGCCGCGTGAATCAGCGGGGTAGTTCGAGTATCACCGGAACGACCTGAGCGCGTGCGCCACCAGAGTCCGCGCCGCGTCCCGCTCTGCCGTCACTGCGACCAGGTTGGCCCGCGCGTTGGCGAGTTGGGCACGAGCGGCGTTCCGCTCCTGCTTCAGCTTGGCCGCCTGCGCCTTCAGCGTCGTTACCTGGCGGGTGAGTGCCCGCTCCTTCGGGGTCGCGGCTTGCGCGGGCGCGGCCGTGGCGATGACCGCGATTACGGCCACCAGTCCGACGAGAATGCGCTTGTTCACGTGTTGTCCGTCCTCTCTCTGCTGATTCGGCTACGCATGCGTGGGAGCCCTACGCGACGCTATCGCCCGGAAGCAGGCGAGGAGATGACCCATTTGGGGTGTTTTTCACGCATCCGCGCTCTGGAGCCCGCCCACTGAATCTCATAAGTCGATCAGGCGTTCCGGCGCGCCGAGCGGCGGGGGTGGGATTCGAACCCACGGCCCGGTTTGACCCGGGCAGCGGTTTTCAAGACCGCCCCGTTCGACCGCTCCGGCACCCCGCCGAGCCCGCATTCTATGAGCGATCCGGGGCCGTCTCGGGCTCGGGCTCGGCCGCTTGCGTAACGCTCTGCAGCGCGCAGCATTCCCCTCCGATCGCGAGCTGGGAGCTCGGAGTCAGGTCTGCGCGATCACGAGCACCACGGTCATGACGGCAAGCGCGACGCCGCCGACGGTGAACAGCCCGACGGTGCGGAACCGCAGTGGTACGTGGCCACCGGTTTGCAGCGCATGCTCCAACTCGCGGTGGCGTTGTGCGCCGACGATCAAGAGCCCGACCGCGAGAGACGCGAAGCCGCAGCCGAGCAGAATGTACGGCCAGGCGGCGACGTCGAGCAGCTCCGGGGCGAACCGGCCCACAGCGAGCGCTCCGGCAGTGGCGCCCAGCGAGGTGCGCCACCACGCCAGCCAGGTGCGCTCCGCAGCCATCGACGTACGCCGCACCTGATCGAGGTCGGACGGCGACGTCGGAACCGGACGCGCTTCGTCTGCGGTGTCGGTGTGCTCTGAACCCGGCTGCGGCTGCGCCATGGCGGCATCTAACACTGACTAGCCGGCCACCCGCTCTGGCGCACCGAAGCGACGCAGGACCTCCGGTACCTCGCCGTCGAAGTTCTCGAGCACGGCCAGCAGGCCGCGGTCGGTCACCATCGTGCCGTTGAGCGTGTGGGGCGGCTTGAGGCCGCCGTTCGCCCGGTAGCGGATCCCCAGCCGACGGGCCTGGAAGTCGGTCGTGTTCGAGCACGACGTGAGCTCGCGGTAGCGGCCCTGCGAGGGGAACCAGGCCTCGATGTCGTACTTGCGCGCGGCCGACGCGCCGAGGTCGCCGGCCGCCGTGTCGACGACGCGGTAGGGCAGGCCGAGCGCCTGCACGAAGCGCTCCTCGAGGTCGAGCAGGCGCTCGTGCTCGTCCCACGACGTCTCCGGCTCGACGAAGACGAACATCTCGACCTTGTTGAACTGGTGCACGCGGAACATCCCGCGGGTGTCCTTGCCCGCCGCGCCGGCCTCGCGCCGGAAGTTCGTCGAGAAGCCGGCGTAGCGCAGCGGGAGCTCCTCGAGCACCTCGCCCATGTGCAGCGAGGCGAGTGCCACCTCGGAGGTGCCCGTCAGGAACAGCCCGTCGGCGGGGATCTCGTAGTAGTCGCCCTTCTCGGATGGGAAGAAGCCGGTGCCGTACATCGCCTCCTCGCGCACGAGCACGGGCGGGATCACGGGCGTGAAGCCGTTCTGGACGAGGTGGTCGAGCGCGAAGCTGTAGAGGGCGACAGCCACGCGGGCGGCGTCGCCGACGATGTAGCCGAAGCGGGCCCCGGAGACGCGGGCGGCGCGCTCCATGTCGAAGCGGCCGATCTCGATGTGCTCGCGCGCCTCGTCCTGGCCGGCGGTCTCGCCCCAGCGGCGCAGCTCGGCCGCGTCCTCCTCGCTCGTGCCTTCGGGCGCGTCCGGGTAAGGCGGATTCGGCACGCGTGCGAGCAGCTCGTCGCGCTTCGCCTCCGCCTCGGCCAGCGCCTCCTCGGTGGCCCTGAGCTCGTCCTTGATGCCGCGCAGCTCCTCGAGCTGCTCCTCGGTCGGCCTGCCTTTCAGCTTGGTGCGGCCGCGCAGCTCGTCCACCTTGGGAACGAGCTCGAGCCACGAGCGGTCGGCTACGAGCAGCTCGTCGAACGCTTCCGCCGCGCCCTTGCGCGCGAGGGCTTCGCGGAATCGCTCCGGCTCGCTGCGCGCAGCCCTGAGGTCGATCATTTCGCCGAGAGTCTAGGAGCCGGCCGTCGAGGAGACGTAGGCGGCGACGTCCATGATCTGCTTCTCGGAGAGCTGATCCTTGAAGGACGGCATCACGCCCGCCCCGTTCGTGACCTGCTCGACCACCCGTTCGTAGTAGGGCTGGGCTTCGTCGAGATTCGGCCCCACGGTGCCGCTCGTGCCTGCGTCCGACAGCGTGTGGCAGCTGCCGCAGCCGGCGCTCGCGAAGACCTCCTTGCCGGCGGCGGGATCGCCCTCTCCGGCCTCCTCCTCAGCCTCGGTCGTCGTCTCCTCGGTGGTGGTGGTCTCCTCGGTGGTGGTGTCCTCGCCGCCCGTGCCGGTGTCGGTGGTCTCGACGCCCTCCGGGCCCGTGTTGGTGTCCTCGCCGCCGCCGCAGCCGGCCACAGGAAAGGCGAGCACCAGCGCGGCGAGGATCAGAGCGAGACGACGCACGGGCGCGAGTCTACCCGCTCGCGGTGCGGCGAAACGAGAGCAATGCGAGCGCTCCGAGCGCGCCGAAGGTCGCGACGTCCTGCGGGGTGTCGTTGACCACCAGCGAGACGGCGACGGCGGCGAGCATCGCGTCGACGAGAGCGTCGCGCGGACGGCGAGTCGCGACCCACGCGAGCACGAGCAGGCCCCCCACAGTGATCAGAAATGGCAGCGGCGACGACGTCGGGCCCCGTAACGAGACCTCTGCGCGGTGGGCGATGTCCTCCGCGAACGAGCCCGGTCCCGACCCGAGTGAGCGCGTGACGTGACTCTCGCCGCCGGCCGCAGCGTCCAGCCCGACGACGAGCAGGCCCGCAACGACGACGGCGGTACCCAGCGCCGCCAGTCGTCCCAGGGTCAGCCGCATGCGGGCGAGCCGGAGCGCGAGCACTCCGAAGCCGGCGAGCACGACGAGGACGCCGCCGCCGTCGGCGCCGGTCGCGCTGAGGCCGACGAGCGCCAGCGAGAGCAACGCGACAGCGGCGAGACCCGGCAGCCCTGCCAGCGCGCCGGCTGTGAGCGCCGGCACCAGCAGCAGGGTCGCGGTCTGGTTGGTCAGCCCGAAGTAGCGGCCGCCGCCGTAGGGATGCGGGCCGATCGCCGCGAGCGAGTTGACGTCGGGCCAGAGCCAGAGCGCGAGCGCATAGCCGGCGAGGAAGGCGACGAGCAGTGCCAGCAGGCGAGCGCGCGTCGAGGCGAGCGCCGCCGCGCCGAGCGCGAAGAGGGGCACCCCGACCGCGAGCGCGGGGATGACGGCGGCCGGCCGCGACACTTCGAGGGCGCTCAGGACGAGCGCCAGCGTCAGTTGGGCGGGCGCCGCGAGCACCGCCGCCCGCCCCAGGAGAGGGGACCGGAACCGAAGGGCGCCGACGCTCGCCAGGAGCAGGGTCGCGATCAGCACCAGGTCGGCCCCGAAGCGCGCGTCGCGAGCGTCGTCGAGGCGCCGATCGAGGTCGTCGAGCTCGCCTACCGGGTCGTCCGCGGCGCTCGAGGTGATCCGCGGCTCCTCTCCCTCCGCGAGAGCGACGGCGCTCGGTGCCACGTCGGCGACCGAGACGAGGCCCGGGATCCGGGTGGACGTCGATTCGAGCAGTCCGCGATAGCCGCCGCCGACGACCGCGATCGGATAGCGGCGGTCGTTTGGATGCGTGCCCGGGGGAGGCAGGGCGACGTAGAAGGTCACCTCGGCCGGCTCCCCGCCCACCTCGATCAGCGGCTCGCCGTCGGGAACGCCGCCCGTCAGCGCCGACTCGACCTGCCCGCGGACGAGCGCTGCGCGGGCGCCACGCGCGGACACCTCCGAGCCGGCGCCGGGCACCATCAGCCCCACGGCGCCCTGCTCCGCGTACCGGTCGAGATCGACCGGGTCGACCACGAGCACGGCCGTGTCGACGGCGTGTGCCGGAGCGGCCAGCACGAGGGCCGCGGCTACACTGGCCGCGAACCCCTTCGCCCTCAAAGGAGCGCGATTTTCGATGAAACGCAAGGCCTACGGTCGCGACCGCGGACTGACGTTCCGCTTGCTGCTCACGGGCGGCTTGCTGGGACTGCTGTACGTCGTCTTCGGGGCAGTCCTGATCAGCTTCCTGAACGTCGGTCTCGTTCCGATGCTCCTCATCATCGCCGGGATCGCCATCTTCCAGTACTACAGCTCGGCCAAGCTGGCCCTGCTCGCGTCAGGCGCGAAGGTCGTCGAGCGCGACCAGGCGCCCGAGCTGCACGACATGGTCGAGCGGCTCTGCGGGCTGGCCGACCTGCCGAAGCCGAAGATCGCCGTGATCGACACCGAGGTGCCGAACGCCTTCGCGACCGGCCGCAATCCCAAGAACTCGGCGGTCGCCGTCACCACGGGGCTCTGGAACCGGCTCGAGCCTCAGGAGGTCGAGGGCGTGCTCGCGCACGAGCTCTCCCACATCGCCAACCGCGACGTGCTGATCATGACGCTCGCCGGCTTCTTCGCCATGGTGGCCGGGCTGCTGGCTCGCTGGGGCGCCTTCTTCGGCGGTGGCGGCGACCGCGACCGCGGCGTGCCCGTCTGGCTGATCGTGGTCGTCGTCTCGATCGTGACCTACGTGCTCAGCTACATCCTGATCCGGACGCTTTCGCGCTACCGCGAGTACACCGCCGACCGGGGCGCGGCTCTGATGACGGGGGCGCCCGAGAACCTGATGAGCGCGCTGCAGAAGATCGCGTCGCGGATGACCCAGATCCCGCAGCGCGACCTGCGCGAGGTCGAGTCGATGAACGCGTTCTTCATCATCCCGACGAACGTCAAGTCGTCCTTCGGTGAGCTGTTCGCGACCCACCCGCCGCTCGAGAAGCGGCTGGCCGCTCTCGAGCGCATCTCGCGCGAGATGGGCCGCATCTAGTTGGGCTTCCTCGACGTCGTCCTCGGGCGCAAGCGCCTGAAGGAGGCCTCGCGGGAACAGCTCTTCGCGCTCTCGACCGCGGTCGTCACGCTCGAGCTCGAGCTCGAGCTGAAGCCGGCCGGGAAGGCGGCGGTCGTGTTCAAGCCACTCTCGGCCGGCGAGTTTGTGCGCGCCGAGAACGAGCTCGACGAGCTGCTCGGCATCGTCGCCGAGAGCACGGGGGCGCGGGTGAAGCGCTCCGAGGACACGTACGGCTACGAGTGGCTCGTGTTCGACGACCCGGACTTCGAGGATCTGGTCAACGCTGTCCACCTCGTCGGCGACGAGCTCCAGTCGCGGGGCTTCGGCCCGCAGCTGCTCGCGGCGATCTTCCGCTTCGACGGCGCGAAGCACCCGGTGTACTGGATCTACGGCTACAAGCGCGGCGCGTTCTGGCCGTTCGTCCCGACGGGCAAGGATCAGGAGCGCGACAACGCCGAGGAGCTCGAGCTGAAGGCGAAGCTGGAGAAGGAGCTCCCGATCGAGCAGGACATCTCGCGCTGGTTCGGGATGTTCGGCGCGCCTCTTTGAGCCATGTCCGGGGTCAGACCCTGGACGTGTCCCGGGGTCAGACCCCTGGACATGGCCGCAGGTCGCCGCCAGCGCGCTGACGAAGCGGCCTCCTGTCCCTTTTCGGCATGTCCAGGGGTCTGACCCCTTGACACGGCCCGCTGGGACACGTCTAGAACTGCCAGGCGCCGTTCTTCTGGACGAGCTCGCCGTCCAGCCAGATCTCGCCGCCGTTCCGTAGCTCCTTGACGATGTCCCAGTGGACGGCGCTCTCGTTCGTCCCGCCGAGGTTCGGGAAGCCGGCGCCGATCGCGAGGTGGATCGTGCCGTAGATCTTCTCGTCGAAGAGCGCGTTCCCGTACGCGCGGTCGATGCCCTCGTTGCAGCCGATGCCGAACTCGCCCAGCCGGCGCGCGCCCTCGTCCACGTCGATCGTCGCCAGCAGGAAGTCCTCGTCGGTCTCGGAGGACGCCTCGACGATGACGCCGCCCTCGAAGCGGAAGCGGATCCCGCGCACCTGGTGGCCGCCGTACCACCCCGGGTACTCCCCGAACGTGACCACGCCGTCGGCCGAATCCTCGACCGGGCTGTAGAAGACCTCGCCGGCCGGGATGTTCGAGTCGCCGGCGTCGACCTGACCCTGCCGGCCGGCGAGCGAGAAGGTGAGGTCCGTCTCGACTCCGACGATGCGCACCTCGTCCGCCGCGTCGAAGCGGTCGGCGATGCGCTGCATCCGCTCGCCCTCGGCGTCCCAGTCGCGCAGGCACGCGCCGAAGAGGAAGTCCGCGAACGCGGCGGTCGTCATTCCCGCGTCCTGCGCGAGCGCCGGCGTGGGGTACATGCACGCCACCCACCTGATCTCGTCGTTCAGGATCCGCGGCAGCACCGGCCGCATCGCCTCGCGTAGCAGCGCCTGCCGCTCGGGCGAGACCTCCGTGCCGTCCCTGGCGTTCTCGGGCGCGTACACGACGATGTCGGCGTCGATCGTCTCCCAGAACGTCCGGTCGAGCGGCGCCAGCTCGCCCACGAGCTCCTCGGGCGCGGCGGCAGCCCAGGCCGGCTCGCGGGACAAGAGCGACTCCGTGATGGTGATGCGGGGCAGCGCGTACGCGCCGCGCTCCGCGACCAGCCGCAGCAGCTCGATAAGCAGCGGGCGCGCGAGGTAGCCGCCCGCGATCGCGACCTGCCAGCCCGGCTGCGGGTCGATACAACGCTCGACGAGCAGCCGCGCGTACGCCTCGATGCGCGGATCTCTCAGTTGGCTGCGGGCAGGTCGGGGATCAGCCCGTCGTCGGAGAGCAGGCGGCGCGTCTCTTCGAGCGTGAGGTCGCTCGGCGGGATCACGACGTCCGACGCGGACAGGTCGTCCTCGGGCAGCTGTTCGCCCTGAGAGCGGACGAGCTCGGCCATCTCGTCGAGGCGCGCGTCGAGCTCGGCCTCATCGTTCCGCTCGAGCGCCGCGGACGCCTGGTCGTCGAGCTCGTTCAGCCGCTCGAGCAGCGAGTCGTCCACCCGGTACTGCCCGCCTCCGCCCATGATCCGGACGATCACGACTCCAGCTCCTTCTGCTTCTCGCCGGACCCGAGCTCGGCCTTCATCTTCTCCAGCTCCGAATCGACCTGGCTCTGGGATGAGATCTGCGCCAGTTCGCGGTCGAGCTGCGTCTGGTCGCTGGTGAAGTCCTCGAGCGCGCCCGACTCGACCAGCTCGTCGATGGCGCCGGCGCGGGCCTGCATTGCCTCGGTCTTGTCCTTGGCGCGCTGGATGGCCAGGCCGGTGTCGGCCATCTGCTCGCCGATGCCCGTCGCCGCCTCGCCGATCCGCACCTGCGCCTCCGCCGCGGAGTACTGGGCCTTGATCGTCTCCTTCTGCGTCCGGAAGGCCTCGACCTTGGCCGACAGCTGCCGCTCGCTCGCGACCAGCTTCTGCTGCTGCTCCTCGAGCGCTTGGAGCTGGGAGTCGAGATCCTGCAGCTGCGTCTGCGCGGCGGCCTTGCGCTCGAGCGCGGCCCGCGCGAGGTCCTCGCGCCCGGCCGCGAGCGCCTGCCGCGCCTGAGTGTCGAGCTTGACGAGGCTCTTCTCGAGCTTGTCGGACTGCAGCTGCAGCCGCTTCTTCGCCGTCACGACGTCGGCCACGCCGCGCTTGACGTTCTGCAGCAGCTGGAGCTGACGCTCGTATGAGTAGTCCAGGGTCTCGCCCGGATCCTCGGCCCGGTCGAGCAGCTTCGAGAACTTCGCCTTGATCACCATCGCGGCTCGCGACATCAAGCCGGCCATTGGTTCCTCCCGGTTCGCGGTTTCGCGGTTAGCCTAACGAGCGGTGAAAGTCGAGCGGAGCATGGACCCGGGCTGGCTCTCCAACGCGTATCTCGCGTGGGACGAGGGCGACCCGCGAGGCGTTCTTCGTCGACAGCGGCGCGCCGCTCGAGCCGCTGGTCGAGGTCGCGGAGCGCGAGAGCCTGAACGTGACCGCCCTGCTGACGACGCACACGCACGGCGACCACATCGCCGGCGACTCCGAGCTCGAGCGCCGGTACGGCGTGCGCGGGACGCAGTCCGTGCCCTGGGCGCAGGCGATCGCCACACCGGGTCACGCCGACGACCACGTCGCCTTCGTCGTGAACGGCATCTGCTTCTCGGGCGACCTGCTGTTCAAGGACGCAGTCGGCGGCGGGCCTGACGCCGAGGTGATCCGGGCCTCCGCCATGAAGCTGCTCGAGCTGCCCGACGAGACGCGTGTGCTGCCCGGACACACCGACGAGACGACGGTCGGCCGCGAGCGCGAGGAGAACCCGTTCATGCACTACTGGCTGCGCGGAGAGTCGCTCGACGAGCCCTGCCGCGTGGCGGGAGACGAGGCGACGCTCGTGGTCTGGTCGCCCGACTACGACGGCAAGGGCAAGGCGCTCGTCCGCTTCGCCGATGGCCGCGAGTCGATCGTCGGCGGCTCCCGGGTCGAGCGCGGCTAGCCGCCGCTCTCCGCTACAACTTGGGTCGGCTGATGCGACGCAGCCTGCCCGTTCTGCCTGTCTCGTGGCCTTGACGGCCGCGCTCCTGTCGGGCTCGGCCGCGGTCGGCTCGGGCACCGCTCTGCGTCTCCAGGAGTACCCGGTCCCGGCCGGGTCGCGCCCGCACGACGTCGCCCCTGCGCGGGACGGAGGCGTCTGGTACACGGCTCAGGGCTCGGGCCACCTGGGCTGGCTCGACCCGAAGACGGGCCGCACCCGCCAGGTCGCGCTGGGCGCGGGCTCGGCGCCTCACGGCGTGATCGTCGGGCCGGACGGTGCGCCGTGGCTCACGGACGGGGGCCTGAACGCGATCGTCCGCGTCGATCCTCGCACGCGCCGTGTCCGGCGCTTCCCGCTGCCAGCGAGCGCCGGCTACGCCAACCTCAACACCGCCACGTTCGACCGGCGCGGCGTGCTCTGGTTCACGGGGCAGAGCGGCATCTACGGACGGCTCGACCCGAAGAGCGGTCGAATGCGCGTCTTCCGCGCGCCGCGTGGCCCCGGTCCGTACGGGATCACCACGACGCCGTCTGGCGTCGTCTACTACGCCTCGCTGGCGGGCAGCTACCTCGGCCGGATCGACGTGCGCACCGGCAAGGCCACGGTGCTGCGGCCCGCCGACCGCCGCCCAGGGCGCCCGCCGTGCCTGGTCCGACTCGCGCGGCCGCGTCTGGATCAGCGAGTGGGACGCGGCGCGCGTCGGCATGTACAACCCGGCGACGAAGCGCTGGCGCGAGTGGCGCCTGCCCGGCCCCGAGCCGATGCCGTACGCCGTCTTCGTGGATTCCGAGGACATCGTCTGGCTCAGCGACTTCGGCGGCAATGCTCTCGTGCGCTTCGACCCGCGCACGGCGCGGTTCACGCAGGTGAGCATCCCCTCGCTGAACGCCAACGTGCGCCAGCTCCACGGACGCAGCGGCGAGGTCTGGGGCGCCGAGTCCGGCACGGACAAGCTCGTCGTCGTGCGGACCTCCTAGCGCCTGTAGAAGGCGGCTAGCCGCTCCGCCTCCTCCTCGAGCTCCCGCCGCCGGCGGGCGTCGAGCCGGTGGAACGGGTCGAGCACGATCCGGTCGTCCTCGAAGCGCCACGTCCCGGCGACCGCGCCGTCGACCAGAAACGTGTTGAACGAGTTCGGCGTCTTCGTGCTGAAGATCCTCGGGCGGTACTGCTCGGGGAGGATCTGCGTGCGGCGCGCATGGACGAGCAGCGTCGCGTCCCAGGTCGGCAGGAACCGCGGCGGGGCGGGCGTGTCCGCGTCGGGGAGCGGTGCCCGCGGGAGGTCGAGCAGCTCCTTGCCCTCCTCGTCGCGGAACCGGCGCAGCTCGAGCCGGTCGAGCGGAGGGCGCCACGTCCTTCATGTCGAGGCCGGCCCAGTCGGCGATCTCGGTCGCGCGTGCGGGCCCGAACCCGCTCAGGTAGCGGCGGACGACGAGGTCGCGGGCGTCCGGCTCCCCGACGTCCTCCGGGCCGACCCAGTCCTCGGCCGCGGCGTACAGATCGGCTCGGCGGCGCTCCCACGTCCCGGACGGCGGCACGCGCACGAGGTCGACGAAGAAACCGACACCGCGCGCCCGCTCGCCGAGCAGCTCCTGGATCTCCTTCCAGCGGAGCGGACCCTCGGCGAGCGCCCGCCTGAGCTTCCGTGCAGCGGCCTGCAGCGGGCGCGGGTCGGCGATCCTGTTCACGCGGAGCCACCACGCGCGCCGCGGCTCGCGGATCGCCACGGCGAACGGCCAGTAGTCGGCCTTCGACACGAGGTGGATCGTGGCGCGGAGCAACGTCGCCTGGACGACCGTGCGCCGCTCGAGAGCACGCGTCAGCGCCGCCCGCTCGAGCCCGTCCAGCCGGCTCCAGAGGCCGACGTACATCGACGGCGCGTACTGCGCCTGGATGCCGCCGATCCGCTCGAGCGCTCGTGGGATCGGCGTCCGACCGCGCTCGAGCAACAGCTGCCGCGCGAGCAAGGCTCTGTTCAGCTCAAGCTGCGTGAGGACGCGCTCCACAGGCCGCGAACGTAGTCGAGGTCGAGATTCCACTACGAGCGCCGTACAATGACCGCCTGATGATCGAGTTCCACCTCGACGCGAGCTCCGGGGTGGCCACCTACCTGCAAATCGTCCAGCAGGTGAAGGAGGCGCTACGGCTCGGTCTGCTCGACGTCGGCGACCAGCTGCCGACGGTGCGAGAGGTCGTGGCCGACCTCGCGATCAACCCCAACACGGTGGCCAAGGCCTACCGCGACCTCGAGCGCGAGGGCCTGGTGGTCGCGCGGCCGGGCCGGGGGACCTTCATCGCCAGCACGCTCGCAGCACCCTCGCTCGAGCACCACGACGGGCTGCGCCGCGAGCTGGAGGAGTGGATCGCCAACGCGCGCCAGGCCGGGCTCGACGAGGAGAGCATCCGCGCGCTGATCTCCACCACGCTCCGGGAGGCGCTCGTTCGCCGAGTGGCATGACCGCCGCGCTGGAGACCTGGGCTCTGGGGAAGCGGTTTCGGCGAGGGTGGGCTCTGCGCGACTGCACGCTGACGATCCCCGAGGGGGCGATCGTCGGGCTCGCCGGGCCCAACAGCGCGGGCAAGTCGACGCTGCTCGGCCTCGCCGTCGCGCTGCTGAAGCCGACCGAGGGCGAGATCCATGTGCTCGGCCGCGATCCGCTGGGCGGGCCCGGAATCCTCGCGGACGTCGGCTACCTCGCCCAGGACGCACCCCTCTACCGCCACTTCACGGTCGGTGACACGCTCCAGTTCGCGCGCGCGACCAACTCGCGCTGGGACCCCGAGCTCTCGAGCGACTTCCTCTCGCGCCTGAGCAGCGACCGACGGGTCTCGTCGCTCTCGGCGGGCGACCGCGCGCGACTCGCCCTCGCGCTCGCGCTCGGCAAGCGCCCGGCGCTGCTGCTCCTCGACGAGCCGTTCGCGCGCCTCGACCCGCTGGCCGGCCGCGAGTTCCTGCAGCTGCTGATGCACGGCGTCGCCGAGACCGACGCCACCGTCGTGATCGCCTCGCACGTGATCGCAGACATCGAGCGCGTCTCCGACCACATCGTCCTCCTCAGCGACGGCCGCGTCCGCCTGCAGGGCAAGGTCGAGGAGCTGCTGGCCTCGCACCGGCTGCTAACCGGCGGCCGTCGCCCGCTCGGCCGGATCGGAGGCGTGCACGAGATCGTCCGGGAGCGCCACAGCGGCAGGCAGATGACGCTGCTCGCGCGGATCGAGCGCCCGGTGGTCGACCCGTCGTGGTCGGTGGACGAGATCGGCCTGGAGGAGCTGCTGCTCGCCTACATGGCGCCCGAGCGGCTGCCGCGGCCGACCCCGCACGAGAAGAGGCGGCTGCGATGGCATGGGTGACCTGGCGGCAGCACCGGATGCAGCTGTTCATCGGGGCCGGGTTGCTGGCCGTGATCGGCCTGGTCGCAGCTGCGACCGGCTTCGGCATCCGTAACGCGTACGAGCGCCAGGACCTCGCCTCGTGCCTGCCTCCGGCGACCCGCTCCGGCTGCGACATCATCGTCCGCCACTTCCAGAGCGAGTACGCGGACGAGGTGCTCGTGGCCCGCTCCCTGGTCTTCCTGCCCGTCCTGATCGCGCTCTTCGTCGGCGCGCCGCTGCTCGCCCGCGAGCTCGAGCACGGCACCTACCGCCTGGCCTGGACGCAGGGCGTGACGCGACGGCGCTGGCTGCTCTCGCAGACGCTCCTGCTCGCCGTCGCGACCGCGCTCGCCGCCCTCGCGCTGAGCGCGATCGTGATGTGGTGGCGGCACCCGTTCGACGCACTCGAGGGCCGGATGGCTCCTAGCAGGTTCGAGATCGAGGGGCTGGTGGTGCCTGCCTACGCGGTCTTCGCGCTCGCCGTGGGCGTGCTCGCGGGCGCACTGCTCAAGCGCACCGTCGCGGCGATGTCGGCCGCCCTGCTCGCGTTCGTCGCTGCGAGGCTGGCCGTGAGCCAGTTCGTGCGGCCGCACTTCGTCGCCGCCGAGAACGACACCGCCACGGGCTTGACCCCGAGCAGGCACGCGCACGACTGGGTGCTGAACGACTCGCTCGTGGACGCCGTCGGACGGCAGATCACCGCCGCCCGCGAGAACCTCGCCATCGTCCACGCCCAGCAGGCGCGGGTCGACGCGCAGGAGTACCTGCTCTCGCTCGGCTGGCGACGCGCGGTCTCGTTCCAGCCCTCCGACCGCTTCTGGACGTTCCAGGCCGTCGAGGCGGGGATCTTCCTGGCCCTGGCCGTCGCGATGATCCTCGTGACGCTTCGCCTCGTGCAGAGAACCCCCGCGTGACCGAGCTACTCGACCGCTCGGAGCTGCTGCGCTGGGCGGGCGCCGCGGCGGCGGGGGTGGCGCTGCCGTCGAGTGCCGAGGCGGCCGGGTTCCTCCGCCCGCACCCGGACTGGCGCTTCGTCTTCGTGAACCACGCGACCACGAACCCGTTCTTCGTGCCGACGCGGTACGGGATCGAGGACGCCTGCGCGCTGCTCCACGTGCAGCACCGCTGGACCGGCTCGACGCGCAGCCACGTGGGGGAGATGCTCGCCGCGATGCGCCGGGCGATCCGCGACCGGGTGGACGGCATCGCGGTCTCGGTGATCGACCCGCGGGCGTTCAACGGTCCGACCGCGCAGGCGCTGAAGCTCGGGATCCCGGTCGTCTCGTACAACGCCGACGGCGCCCGCGCGAACCGGCGGCTCTCGTACGTCGGCCAGGACCTCTACCAGTCGGGCCTGAAGTTCGGCTCGCGGGTGACGGAGCTCGTCGGCTCGGGTGATGTGTTCCTGTTCATCGCGACGCCGGGGCAGCTGAACATGCAGCCGCGGATCGACGGCGCGCTCGACGCGATCCGCGACTCGGGCATGCCGATCCGCGCGCGCGTGGTCGCCACCGGGCCGGACGTCCGCAAGGAGGAGGCGCGCATCGACGCCACCTACCGGGAGCACCGCAAGCTGCGCGGGATGTTCGCCGTCGACGGCGGCTCGACGCAGGGCGTCGCCGAGGTGATGCGCAAGCACCGCCTGCACGAGCGGGGCGTGCGCGCCGGCGGCTACGACCTGCTGCCGAAGACGCTGCGTGCGATCGCGAACCGGCACCTGGACTTCACGATCGACCAGCAGCCCTACCTTCAGGGCTTCCTGCCGATCCTCCAGCTCTTCCTGGCCAAGTACAGCGGCGGCCTCGTCGCGCCGGCCGACACGAACACCGGC
Source organism: uncultured Actinomycetes bacterium (assembly GCA_963733845.1). Lineage (GTDB taxonomy): Bacteria > Actinomycetota > Thermoleophilia > Gaiellales > Gaiellaceae > DATFQE01. The sequence continues at coordinate 27,779 of CAVTEM010000001.1, read as the reverse complement.
CTGCACTTCGTCACGCGCGAGAACGTGAAGCCGTACCTGACGACGAAGACGCGCTACGAGGGCAGCTCCCGGCTGCGCAAGTACCCCGTGTCGTAGCCGCTGTCAGCACCCTTGCACTAAAGAACTAGAGGAGTAGTATTACGCCGCCTCGACCGAGGCGAGTGCAACTTCGTCGTGAGGAGAGTGAGAGTGTGAGAAAGCCCAAGCACTGGGCGGTCGCTGCGGCGGCTGTCGCCCTCGTCGGCCTGATGGCCGCAGGCGCGGCGGCTCGCTCGACCGGCCCGGCCCAGGGATCGATCCAGGTGTGCGCGCTGCTTCCGGACACGAAGTCGTCCACGCGCTACACGCTGTTCGACGCGCCGTACCTGAAGGCGGCGTTCAAGAAGGCCGGCGTCTCCGCCTCGGTCCTGAACGCGCTCGCGAGCCCGCAGAAGCAGCGCTCGCAGGCCGAGCAGTGCCTCGCCCAGGGGGCGAAGGTGATCCTGCTCGACCAGCTGACCCCGGCTTCGGGCATCGCCATCACCAACCTCGCCGTGAGCCGAGGCGCGAAGGTGGTCGACTACGACCGCCTCGTCGTCGGCAGCAAGGCGTCCTACTACGTCTCGTTCGACAACGTGAAGGTAGGCAGGCTCATGACACAGGGCCTCATAGCCGCCCTCAAGGCGAACGGCAAGTACTCAAAGGATCCAGTCGTCTCCGAGCTCAACGGCGACGTCAAGGACAACAACGCCAAGCAGTTCAAGCAGGGCTACGACTCGGTCCTGAACCCGCTCTTCAAGAACGGCACGTTCAAGAAGGCGACCGGCGGTGACCAGTGGACCGACTGGGATCCGATCAAGGGCCGGCGGATCTTCGACCAGATTCTCGCGAGAAACGGCAACAAGGTCGACGCCTCGATCGCGGCGAACGACGGTCTCGCCGGGGCCGCCATCGCGTCGCTGAAGGCGCACGGTCTCGATCCGATCCCGCTCACCGGACAGGACGCGACGCCGACGGGTGTCCAGTTCATCCTCGCCGGCTGGCAGAGCGGCACGGTCTACAAGTCCGTGCGGGCTGAGGCGAACGCCGCAGCAGCGGTCGCGGTCGCGCTCGTGAAGGGCCGGAAGGTGACGGGCGTGAACGCCAAGGTCAGCGGCACGCCGTCGATCCTCCTGACGCCCGTCTGGGTGACGAAGAAGAACTACACGCTGCTCTTCAAGGCGGGGTTCTTGAAGAAGAGCCAGGTCTGTGTCGGGGAGTACAAGAAGTACTGCTCGTAGCAGCCTTCGCGGTGAGGGCGCGCCCAGCGCGCGCCCTCACCCATGGTAGAAACCGCCGGTGAGCGCCCAACAGCCCCCGACGCTCGAGCTGCAAGGCATCTCGAAGAGCTTCGGCTCGGTGCAGGCTCTCGACGACGTCGACTTCGAGGTGCGCGACGGCGAGGTGATGGCTCTCGTCGGAGACAACGGCGCCGGGAAGTCCACGCTGATCAAGTGCGTCGCGGGGATCTACTCCATCGACAACGGCGAGATCTTCTTCGACGGCAAGCGCGTGACGATCCACGGGCCGAAGGACGCGGCCAAGCTGGGATTCGAGGTCGTCTACCAGGACCTCGCGCTCTGCGACAACCTCGACGTCGTCCAGAACATGTACCTCGGCCGCGAGGAGCGCGACTGGCTGTTCCGCCTCAAGGAGGCTGCGATGGAGCAGCGCACGAGCGAGACGCTCTCGTCGCTTGGCGGTCACGACGATCCGATCGGTTCGGCAGCCGGTCGCGACGCTCTCGGGCGGGCAGCGCCAGTCGGTTGCGGTCGCTCGCGCCGTCATGTGGAACAACCGCGTCGTCTTCCTCGACGAGCCGACCGCGGCGCTCGGGGTCGCCCAGACCCGGCAGGTGCTCGCCCTCGTCAGGCGACTCGCCGAGCAGGGTCTCGCGGTCGTCCTCGTCTCGCACAACCTCGTCGACGTCTTCGAGGTCGCCGACCGCATCACCGTCCTGCGCCTCGGGCGCAACGTCGGCGTGTACGAGAAGGCGAAGACCAACGAGCAGGAGATCGTGCAGGCGATCACGTCCGGGCGCGCCGAGCAGGCGACGCGGAGGTCGCCTCGTGAGCACGGCCGCCCCGGCTGAAGTCCAGGCGGCCGCCGCGGGGGACAGCATCGGCGCGATCCTGCGGGCTCGCTGGGACGCGCTCAAGGGTGGCGATGTCGGCAGCCTGCCCGTCGTCCTCGGCCTGATCGGCATCACCCTGTACTTCACCTCGAAGACGGACATCTTCTTCAGCGCCGTCAACTTCACGAACCTGATCGGCCAGATGGCCGGGGTCACCGTGATCGCCATCGGCGTCGTCTTCGTCCTGCTGATCGGCGAGATCGACCTCTCGATCGGCTACGTCAGCGGCCTGGCGGGCGTCGTCGTCGCCGAGATGCAGGTGCCCGAGTCCGGACACGACTATCCCGGGCTCATCGCGATCGGGATCGCGCTCGCCGTCGGCGTGGGCATCGGAGCCCTGCAGGGTTCGTTCATCGCGTTCATCGGCGTGCCGTCGTTCGTCGTCACCCTCGCCGGGCTCCTGATCTGGCAGGGAGTGATTCTCGACCGGCTCGGAACCGAGGGCGTGATCGGGATCCAGGACGCCTACATCAACAACGTCGCCAACTACGTGCTGTCGGAGAAACAGGGGTGGGCGATGGCGATCGGGTTCACCGTCGTGTACGCGGCAGCCACGTTGGGCACGTACATCAGCCGGCGCCGCGCCGGTTTGCGGACGGGGAGCATCGTCCTGTCCCTTGTCCGCGTGCTGTTCTACGGCGGGCTCTTGTTCGTGGCGGTCGCGGTCTGCAACCGCGCGCGCGGCGTTCCCCTTGTCGGGCTGATCGTGCTCGTGCTCGTCGCCGCCGCGGCCTACGTCGCCGCCCGCACGACCTTCGGCAGGCACGTCTACGCGGTCGGCGGCAACGCGGAGGCGGCCCGGCGGGCGGGGATCAACGTCAAGCTGATCAAGATCCTCGTCTTCATGATCTCGGGCGGGATGGCGGCCATGGGCGGCGTGATCTTCGCGTCGCGGCTGAACTCGGTCGACCTGACGGCCGGCAGCGGCACGATCCTCCTGGACGCGATCGCGGCGGCCGTGATCGGCGGAGTGAGCCTCTTCGGCGGCCGCGGCCGTGTGAGCGGCGCGCTCTTCGGCGGCCTGATCATCGCCATGGTCTCGAACGGCATCGACCTGGTCGGCTACACCGATTCGATCAAGCTGATCACCACGGGTCTGATCCTGCTCGCCGCTGTGACGCTCGACACCGTCCTGCGGCGGCGCCAGGCGGCCTACGGGCGCTGAGTCTCTGCCCGCGTCAGCGGCGCTGCCAGTCAGGACTCCATTCCATCACGCCGTTCGTGGCCGTGATCTGGCTGGCCGCGTTGCCTCCTCTGCGCATCACGAAGAGCTCCTGATTCGCACCGTCGGGCATCCAAGAGAACGCCACGAAGCGGCCGTCGGGCGAAACGGCGGGGTCGCCGCCCGCCGGCCTCAGCCGGCGGAGCCCGGTGCCGTCCGCGCGGACGGTGAAGATCCCACGCCCCTGCGCACGTTTCGCGCCGCGCGAGAAGATGATCAGCCCGTCCGGCGTCCAGCTCGGTGAGGTCTCGGTCAGCGGGTAGCCCGGCAGCAGCCGCCGCTCGGCGGAGCCGTCGGGGCGCATCCGTACCAGCTTCCAGTATCCGAGCTGACAGCTGAACACGATCCACCGGCCGTTGGGCGACCACGCCGGCGTCTCGCAATCCTCGGCCTGATGGGAGAGCCGTCGCTGTCGCGTTCCGTCCGCCCGCATCGAGTAGATCTGGAAGAGGCCGGTGCGGGCGCTCGCAAAGGCGAGCTGACGCCCGTCTGGCGCCCACGTCAACTGCCGGTCGGCGAGGTGGTTGTCGGTCAGCCGGCGCAACCCTGTGCCATCGGGCGCGGCTACGAAGATCTCGGGATCGTGGTCGCCCTCTGCGATCGCCGAGATGGCGATGCGCCGGCCGTCCGGCGACCAGGCTGCAGCCTGGACGTCGACGATGCCCGCCGGCGTGACGTCGCGGGCCCGGCTGCCGTCGGGCGCCGACACGAAGAGCCGACCGTACGGAGGTGCGTTTCCGCCGAGCGGCCGCAAGTAGAGCAGGTCGCCGTTCTGGGCCAATGGCGCGGCGCCGGCTGAGGCGGCGAGAGCCGCGAACACCGAGAGCGCGAGCACAACGCGGGTCACGCCTCCGACGCTTCCCGATTTGGAGCCGATCAATCCGGACGAGGTGTCCGGTTGCGGTTCCGCGGCGCGGATCCGGCGCGGCTCGTCGTCCTCGTAGAGCGCGGCTACACTTCGGCTCTCCCGGGGCTATAGCTCAGCTGGGAGAGCGCCTGGATCGCACCCAGGAGGTCGTCGGTTCGAGTCCGACTAGCTCCACCAAAGAAAGGCCCTGGAAACGGGGCTTTTCTGCATTGTAGAGCCGAACCGCGCCAGGCCTCGAAACGGTTGATGGTGGGACAAATGGTAAGACGGGGGCCGTCGTGGTGACCGGCCCCCGTGTTCGTGTGTGGTTATAAGGGTGGTTAGCTGCCGAAGGTTGCGATGGCGGAGAAGGTGCCGCTCAGCGAGGGTGTCGCGCACGTTCCCGAATACCAAGTCGCGGTGGAGCCAGGGAGGGCGGACGCACCGGGCACCGCGTTAGAAGGCGGACCGCCGTTGCAGGTGAAGGTGAAGGGTGAGCCTTGTCCGACCATCCGGCTGCCGCTCTCGAAATACACCGAGGCCTCGTGTCCCTGCGGTATGGACGCCGAGACGGTGCCGCTAACTTCGTTGAAGACGTGATCCTCGTCCGTTGTTAGGTCGCGGAGAACCACGCCAGTCATCGTTCCGCCCTCAACGGTGGCGAAGCTGGCATAGCGTGCGATGGCGGAGAAGTTGCCGCTCAGCGAGGGTGTCGCGCACGTTCCCGAATACCAAGTCGCGGTGGAGCCAGGGAGGGCGGCCGGAATGGGCGCCGCGTTAGTAGGCGGACCGCCGTTGCAGGTGAAGGTGAAGGGTGAGCCTTGTCCGACGATCCGGCTGCCGCTCTGGAGTTCCACCGAGGCCTCGTGTCCCTTCGTCATGGGCACCGAGACGGTGCCGACGTCGCTGAAGACGTGATCCTCGCCCCTTGTTAGGTCGCGGAAAATCACAGTATTCGTCCCTTCGCCCGTAAAGGTGGCGCTGACCTCGACCAGCGGGCGGACGCAGGTCATGCTGACCGCCCCGGTGTTCGAGTCGACGCTGACTTTGAGCGTAGAGGCGACGCCGTCGACGGTGCAGGGTGAGCCTTGTAGCGCAGCCAGGTCGGCGGAGCCGGAGCCGGGATCGCCCTTGTCGCCCTTGTCGCCCTTGTCGCCCTTCAGACCCTGAATACCCTGGATCCCCTGGTCGCCCTTGTCGCCCTTCAGACCCTGAATACCCTGGTCGCCCTTGTCGCCCTTCAGACCCTGAATACCCTGGATCCCCTGGTCACCCTTGTCGCCCTTCAGACCCGGGATCCCCTGGTCGCCCTTGTCGCCCTTCAGACCCGGGATCCCCTGGTCGCCTTGTGGGCCGGTCTGGCTCCAACTGATCGGGGTCGCGTTCTTCGGGCAAGCCTTGAACGGCGTCGTGCCGATCGCGACGCTGGTCAAGTCGCCGTTCTGCAGACAGCCGGAGTAGGTGTTGTTGGTGTCAGTGACCGCCGCGTACCCGTAACCCGATGCGACAGCGACCGCGACGGCCGCCAGCGCAGCGACGGCGAGCATGCGCCGCCTTGATGCGAACAATCGTCTCACTTCGTTCCCTTCTTCGACGCGGTTGAGGAAGCAGCCCCCACTGCGCCTCGGGATCGTGGATCGAGGTGAGAACGTCCGCTCAGCGGAGTTGCCGCAGCGCGTGGACGAGACGCGATCCCCTCGCCGGTTATCTAAGAGGGTCGCGGGGAATCGGTCAAGGCGTGGGGCTCAGTGGCCGCTCAACCCGAACATCACGTTCCACTTTCTGCGGCACGCGTTCGCGAGCATCGCCGCGCAGCGTGGCGTCCCCGTCAACGTGCTCAGCGTCATCATGGGCCACTCGAACGTCGGGGTAACACAGCGGGTGTATCTGCACCTGTACGGCCGTGAGCAGGCCGAGGACGCGTTCCGCGTGGCGATGGGGGGCGGCTAGCCCCCGCCCTTACCACCCGTCCGGTTCGAGAGCGCCCCGCGAGGGGCGTTTCTCGTTGGTCGGATTGGTTGGAGATTGGTAAGAACGGACGGGCACGCATGGGCAAACCGCACGATGCGCGCTCCGCGTTAACCCGCTTGGTTGACACGAGCAGGCACTAGCGGGGACTGCGGCGCTTCTATCGCACCCAGGAGGTCGTCGGTTCGAGTCCGACTAGCTCCACTTCCGCCTCGCATCCGGCCTCGCTGCGCGAGGCCACGATGATTCGCGTCGGATCGATCTCTGCCGTCCGAGAATGCCGGTGAGCCGACGCCGGCCAAGCCGGCATCGGCGGCGACTTGCGGGAATGCAAGATCTGACCCGGTCCGCGCTCGATCGTGACAAGAGCACGCAGCGCCTCACGTCTCGACGGCGCGGACGATGCGGACGCGTCCGAGACCCACACGGTGACAGAGCTCGCTGACCGCCGCGGGGGACGGCGCCTCGACGAGATGGAAGGAGGTGTCGTCGTCGGCTTCGCCTTCGCATACTCCCTCCCTGCTCGAGGTCTAACTCGTCTCGACCACAGGGTCACGTCCCGTGCGCCGCGGCGAAAGCGGCGAACCTCAGATGTTTGCAGCGCGAAGGTGCGCAAGCTCGGAGCGCGAGCGGACGCCGAGCTTGCGGTAGACACGGGTGAGTGCGGCCTCGACCGAGTGCTCCGTGATGAAGAGTGCCGCCGCAACCTCGCGGTTGGTCTTGCCTTCGGCGACGAGGGCTGCAATCCGTCTCTCGGCCTCGGTGAGCTCGCCGCGCGAGGGCGCGCGTCCCCCGATGCGTGCCAGTTCGGCCCGCGCCTGCTCGGCCCACAGCGGCGCGCCGAGACGCGAGAAGCGCGTCAGTGCGTCCTCGAGCGTCGTGCGGGCGGCGCCGCGTTTCTTCGCGCGCCGCTGCGTCCTGCCGAGGGCGAGCAGCGTCCGCGCGTGGTGAAACGGATCCGTGCTTCGAGCGTGCTCGGCGAGCGCCTGTTCGAAGCTAGCGAGGGAGCCCTCGAGATCGCCCCGCGAGGCGAGCAGGAGCCCGCGGCACCGCGCGAGGATCGCCAATGCCCAAGCCCGGTCGAGCGCGTCGGAGCGCTCCTGCCACGTCGCGAGAACCTCGTCGGCCTCCTCGAAGTCGCCGACGGCGATCAAGGCCTCGAGAAAATCCCCCAGCTCCAGGCGCTGTGCCGGTTCGAGCATGAAGGCGGTGCGAACCCGGTAGGAACGCCGTAGATGCACGAGCGCCGCGTTGGGGTCTCCCAGCGAGAGCTCGACGAAGCCGAGCACCCACCCGTGGCCCGATTGCGCGATCCCGATTCCTTCCGCTTTCGCCCGGGCGATCGCTCCTTGCGCTCTCGCACGTGCCTCGGCGATCCGGCCGCGGTGAGCAGCGACGACGGCAGCGGGAAACTCGATGGGCGGCATGAGGCGGCCGAGCTGCGTCAGCAGATCCACCTCGCGAGTTGCATATTGGTCGGCCTCCTCCCAGTTCCCTGCCCGCAACTCGAGCAGACTCAGGGCGTGCAGCACACCCGCTTCTGCCGCGGGGTCGTTCCGCACCTTTGCCACACTCAGGAGCTCCTGAAAGAGGTCGCGCCCGCGGTCGACGTCCGCGGACCAGACAAGCTGCCATCCATATGACCACGTTGGACCCTCGTCGAGCGGCCACTCGGCCAGCGACCGTTCGAGTGAGATCGCCTCTTCCATCATCGCGGTCGGTATGCCACGACCCGTGCTGAACCGCATGGAGCCGTGCACCGCCAGTGCGCGGCAGCACAGCTCGTCGTCGGCCACGCGCGAGGCGGCGCGGACGGCGAGTTCGCCGTGCTCGAGGCCGCGCTCGGCTCCGTCGCTCCACTCCATCCATCCGGCGAGGCCGAGATGGATAGTCGCCTGCAGCGCATCGTCGTCCCGGGCCTCCAAGAGCGCTTCGTGGTAGAGCGCCACCGCCGCTTTCGGGCGTGCCTGGACGCGTGCCAGATGCACCACGACGGTTGCGCGCTCGGTTCCGGGCGCGGCGGCTGCGCGAGCCTCGTCGAGTAAAGCGGTCGCTCGCGTCGTGTCTCCGGCGCGGTGGTGCATGTCGGCTGCGATGAACACGCGCCGACGGGCATCGTACGGACTCGCGGCAGGCGTGAGCCGAAGCGCCTCCTCGGCGAGGTCGGCGGCCGTCGTCGGCGCGCCACGAGCGTCTGCCGACCGCGCTGCGTCCTCGAGGATCGAGGCGATCTCGTGACTCGGCTCGGCCGCGGCGAGCGCGAGGTGGCGAGCTCGTTCCTCGGCGGTCGGGACGATCTTCGCGAGCTGAGCGTGCAGCGACTGCCGGCGCGAAGGCGTCTGGCGTGCAGTCACCGCAGCTCCGAGCAGCGGATGGGTGAACCGCAGGCGTTGCCCATCCAGCTCGAGGATCCGTGCAGCGAGCGCCTCGGCCAGACCGGCATCGGAACGGCGACCGAAAGCGGACTCCACCAGAGGCACGGTCGGATCGGCGAGCGCTGCCACACCGTTCGCGACCTCGAGCGCCGCAACGCTGAGGCCGGCGAGGCGCGCGTGCAAGAGCTCGTCGAGGTCCGCAGGAATCGGGAGCTCCTCCCCGGGAGCGAGCGTGCCGCCTTTGCGCTCTAGCGCCGTTGCGAGCTCGAGCGCGAAGAAGGGGTTTCCACCCGAGGTCTCCCAGAGTCTAAGCAGCGTCGGCCGCGGGAACCTCGCGTCGAGGCGGGCGCGGAGCAGCTCGTGGATCGCGCCCACGCTCAAGCCGCCGACCTCGACCGTTCGGACCCGCCCCTCGGGAACGGCGCGGCGCACCCAGGCCGGCACGTCGCCACGGACCGCCAGCAAGGCGGCGACCGGCTCACGGTCGAGGCGGGCGAGCGCGTAGGCAAGCGTTGCGAGCGACGCCGCGTCCAGCCACTGGACGTCGTCCACCGCGAGGCAGAGGGGACTAGCGCCAGCGAGTAGTCGCAATGCTCCGAGGAAGGCGGCGGCGACCGCGCGGTCATCGGGCTGGATTTCGGACTCCCCGAGCAGCAATGCGGCCTTGAGCGCCCGCCGCTGGATCGGCGGCAGCTCGGGCAAGACATCGTCGGCGGCCGTGCCCAGGAGGTCGGTCAGCCCGGCGAACGAGAACTTGGTCTCGGCCTCCGAGGGTCGGGACGACAGAATCAGATAACCGCGGGCGGCGGCTGCGTCGATGCCGGCCAGCCACACGGTCGTCTTGCCGATCCCGGCCTCGCCCGACAGCACGAGGGCGCCCGAAAGATCTTCGCGGTCGTCGAGGAACCGGACGATCGCTCCGAGTTCCTCATCCCTGCCGACAAGCTGCCGGGCCCTGACGGCCACGTTCTTATCCTGCGTCAGGTCGCAGGGTGGTTCAACTCCTCCTGGGCCTCAAGCGCGGGAGAGTGGGGTTGGGGTGGGGACGCGGCCCCGAGACACCATCCTCTCTCAGCGGAATGTTGCGGGAATGTTGAGGCTGAGTGGCGACGCCGGCGGCTTTTGCTCATATGGACGCGCGTTCCTCAGCGGCTAGCCGAAGCTGAGCCGCGCCAAGGGACGCTGTGCGACGCGCAGCGCGCCAACCAGATCGCGTTGGAGCGCTTCGAGGAATGACCGCCCTGCCTGCGTTCGCGCCGCGACGAGATCGTCGAACGCGGCGCGCGGCACCAGCGCCAGGCGCGTGCGCTCGCGCGCGCTGACGCTAACGCTCGACGGAAACCCGTCGAGCAAGCCGACGTAGCACGTCGCCAAGCCCGGGCCCGCGAGCCGGACGCGGACGCCTCGGTCCCTGCGCCGGACGAGCTCCTCGAGCGCTCCGCACAGAGTGACAGCACAAAACGCAGGCGTCGCGCCTTCCGCGCACACCTCCATGCCGCGCCCGATGTCGACCACGTCCGACACCGCGAGTAGCTCGTCCAGCTCCTGGTCTCCGAGCTCGCGGAACAGCGCGAGCCGGGCGAGGTAGGAGTGTGGTGGAGCAGGGGCCGGTTCACTCACGAGGTCGCCGGCGGCGTCGGGCGCCGGACCGCCGCCGAGCATCGTGGAGAGATCTGCATGCCGCCCACGGAGTCTCTCGCAGACGATGTTCAGGAGCCGTCGTCGCAGCGCCTCCGCACTAGGATCGAGCGAGGCGAGGAGCGCGCGGAAACGACCGCGGTCGAGCGCGAGCACCGACGCGAACTCGACTGCACGGACGTTCGCGGCGTGCTCGCCGCCCGCGAGCAGCGGCAGCTCCCCGAGGACGTCGCCGGGCCCCACCTCGGCGAGCTCGATCTCGCGCTCTCCGGGCCCGTTCGCCGTGACCGTCAGGCACCCCGTCTCGACGAGGTGCAATGCGCCGCTGGCTTCTCCCTGCCGCCAGAGGAGCTCGCCCGGGGCCAATTCGATCCGCAGCAGTTCCAGCGCGAGCGAGGACACAATGTCGGACGGGAGGTCGGCAAACAGCGGCGCCGCGGCGAGCGCCGCGGCTGGCTCAGATTTCGAGATCATGCAGCTCCGTCTTTACGGTGTCGCCGTCTCGCGACGCGACCACGAGCGAGTACTCCGGCACTTCGAGCCACGTCGACGTGTCGGCCGTGATCGGCTCCGAGGCGACGAGCACCGAGCTGGTGACGTCGGTGCCGCGCATCGCCCAGGCTCCGCTTCGCTCGGCGTATTGCCCGCCGACGGTGTACCAGAGCGTCACGTAAGCAAGGTCGAGCTCGAGCAGCGGGTCGTCGGTCGGATACCAGCCGTAGTCGAAGCTGAACCGTGTCGCCACGAGAGACGTGCCGGTCGTCACGAACAGGTTCGCGGGCGACGCCGTCGCGATCCGGTGGCGGGCGCGGAGATCGCGCACTATCTCGAGGGTGCGGGTCGCCGCCGCCGCGAGCTCCTCGACGTCGGGCCTCCCGAGTGGTTCACGCAGCTGCGAGAGGAGCAGCGCGTAGATCCACTCGGAATCGGTATTGCCCTCGACCCAGCGCGCGAGCTCGGGACGGACATGCGCCTGCACGTCGTTACGCATCCGGTCGAACTCGCGCAGATGGCCGTTGTGCGCCAGGGCGACGTGCGCGCGGGCGAAGCGGAACGGGTGCGTGTTCTGTTGCGACACGGCTGCGGGCTGTCCATCGACGACACCGCGGACGTGTGCGAGAACGCAGGAGGGAGCCAGTTTGTGCGCCAGCGCGCGCAGGTTCTCGTCGTGCGTCGGCACTGCCGTGACGCGATACACGAACGGCTCGTCCGGGTGCGCCGTCGCGTCGTCCCACGCCGCGAAACCGAAGCCGGCAAGGTTGACGAAGCTCGCCATCATCCGCGGGCTGTACGCCTGCCGAGCCAGCGACAAGTCGGTCTCATACAGCAATGTCTCGAGAGACGTCGGCAGGCCGAGGTAGGCGAGGACGCGGCACATGGCTCCCGAGCTTACGTCGCCCAATCAATACTTGGTCGCAGGCTTGATACGTCGTACGATCGGTGGCAATGCGTTGACAAACCGAGCTGTAACCGAGCAACCGCTCGACGCTCTGCGCCGCGCCGACCTGTTCGCCGTTCTCGCAGCTGACCACAAGGAGCAGCTCGCCGCGCTGCTGCGGCCGGCCGAGTTCGAGCGCGGCGCGTTTCTCGTTCGCGAGGGCGCTCCGGCCGAGCGGCTCGTGCTGGTCGCGAGCGGCGACGCCGAGATTCGGCGGCAGGAGACGGTCCTCGGCGTCGTCGGCGAGGGTGAGCTCGTAGGCGAGGCCGCACTGCTTGCGGGAACGACCTACGACGCGACGGTATGCGCGCTGGCACCAGTGGTCGGCTACACGCTCGAAGCGGCGGATTTTGCCCTGCTCCGCAACCAGTCCGCTCCCGTCGCGTTCGCCGTTCTGCGCGAGCTCGGGCGGGTGCTGGCGGGGCGCGTACGGGCGGCGACCGGCGCCTTCGTCGCCGCGCCGGCACGCGGTCACGCTCGGCGCCGGCGCGGCGACGCCGTCCCCGCGAATCCGGCGCGTGCTGCACTCCTGCGCGATCTGCGCTTCTTCGCGCCGTTCGGGGACGACGAGCTCGCCGAGCTGGTCGGCCACCTCTACGAGCGGCAGGTACTACGCGGCACTTTGCTCTTCCGCGAAGGAGACCGTGGAGACGCGTGCATGATCGTCGCGGAGGGCGCCGTCGAGCTCTCGGTCGAGCGCCGCGGCAGGACGATCCGGCTCCTGACGCTCGGACCAGGCCGTCTCTTCGGCGAGTTGGCGCTGCTCGACGACGGCCCGCGCACAGCGACCTGTAGGGCCTATCAAGACGCGGTCGTGCTCGAGTTGCCCTCGCGGCAATTCGAACAGCTACTCGAGGGCGAGTCGCGGCTGACGCTGCGGCTTCTCGAGGCGGTAGACGGGAACCTCCTGACCGCTATGAGCCGCACCCACAGGCGCCGCGTCGACGCGGCCGCGGCGGCAGTCGCCGCCTCCTCCGAGTCCGTGCACGTGGACCCCGGCAATGCTCTCTTGCGCACGATCCGCGCGTCGGTCATCGGCGACGACGCGGTTCTCGAGGGCCCGTTCGGGCCGCGCCGCATCGTCTACGCCGACTACACCGCCTCAGGACGCGCGCTCTCGTTCCTCGAGGACTTCATCCGCCGCGAAGCTCTCCCGCTGTACGCGAATACGCACACAGAAGCGTCGGGGACGGGGTTGCAGACGACACGCCTGCGCGAGGACGCGCGCCGGATCATTCACCGCGCCGTCGGCGGAACCGACGAGGACGTCGTCGTCTTCACCGGCTCAGGGGCGACCGCGGCGATCGACAAGCTCGTACAGGTTCTCGGTCTTCGGATGCCGAGCGCGCTCGACGGGCGCTTGCGGCTGACGCATGCGATTCCGCGCGACGAACGACCCGTCGTCTTCATCGGACCATTCGAACACCACTCGAACGAGCTCCCGTGGCGGGAGTCAGTCGCAGACCTAGTGGTGATCCGCGAAGACCCCGACGGTCGTGTCGATCTGAGCCATCTTGCCGACGAGCTGGCGCGGTACCGCACCCGGCCGCTGAAGATCGGAAGCTTCTCGGCCGCGTCGAACGTGACCGGAATCGTCACGGACGTCGACGCCGTATCGATCCTCCTTCACCAGCACGGCGCGTACGCCTGCTGGGACTATGCGGCCGCGGGCCCCTACCTGCCGATCGACATGAATGCGGCCCCCGACGTTCACGACGGCCACCTCGCCTACAAGGACGCGATCTTCATCTCACCGCACAAATTCGTTGGCGGCCCGGGCACGCCCGGCGTCCTCGTCGCGAAGCGCGCGCTCTTCCGGAACGCCGTGCCCGCCGTCCCGGGCGGCGGCACGGTCTCCTTCGTGTCGCCGACGCGGCACTCGTACCACGAGGATCCGGTTCATCGCGAGGAGGGCGGCACACCAGCGATCGTCGAGTCGATCCGAGCGGGCCTCGTGTTCCAGCTCAAGGAGGCGGTCGGCACCGATCGCATCCAAGCGCTCGAACACGCCTTCGTCCGCCGCGCGCTCGACTCCTGGCACGCCAACCCGCGAATAGAGCTGCTCGGCAGCCTCGAGGCCGAACGACTGGCGATCGTCTCGCTCGGCCTTCGTCACGAGACCGGCCTGCTCCATTCGAACTACGTCGTCGCGCTCCTGAACGACCTGTTCGGGATCCAGGCACGCAGCGGATGCTTCTGCGCCGGTCCGTACCTTCACCGGCTCTACCGGATCGACCGCAAGAGGTCGAGCGCGTTCCAATCCGAGATTGCGCTCGGGCACGAAGGGGCGAAGCTCGCCTTCTTCCGGGTCGGGTTCAACTACTTCATCAGCGAAACGGTCTTCGCGTATCTCGTGGACGCCGTCCACTTCATCGCCGACCATGGCTGGAAGCTTCTGCCGCTGTACCGGTTCGACCCTTACGGTGGCCTCTGGCACCACGTCCGCGGCCGGCCGCGGCCCGGGCTCACGCTCCACGCGCTCTCGTACGACTCGGGGACGCTCGAGGTTCGGGCGCCGCGCATCAGCGAGGGGGAGGACGCGCTGCCGGGCTACCTCGACGAGGCGCGTCACATCGTCGCCAGGATCGAGGCCGATCCGCCGCAGGTGGCGGCCGAGGAGGTGGCCGTCTCGGAGGCGTTCGAAGCCGTGCGGTGGTTCCCACTCCCGGGCGAGGCGCTGCGCGCGCTCCGCGAGCGCGTGCCCTCGCACGAGGGGCCGTGACCTACGCTCGTGGACTGACGTAGAGAGCTGCCGTCTCGGACGCCGCGGCCGCGATCCGCTCGCGGAGCTCTTGCGGGGCTAGCACCTCGACCTGGGGCCCGTACGCCAGCAGACCGCGGAAGGCGTTGGCGAGACCCTCGTACTGGGCGACAACGGTCGGGCGCTCTCCGTCCTCGACGACCCGGGCCGCACGGAGATAGCGAACCTGGTTGCGCGGGACGCGCACAGTGACCTCGATCCGAGGGAGGCTCCGCTCGAACGCCTCCGAGTGGCGCGCCCAGATGGCAGCGAGGTCGAAGTCCGGAGCACGGGTGCTCGGCTCGGCGCGTTCCCGTGCGGAGACGATCCTCGATACGCGGTACACGCGCTCCTCCCCACGCCGCCGAGCGAGCAGGTACCAGACGCCGGCTTTGAGCACGAGGCCGAGCGGGTCGAGGCGGCGCGATACGACCTTGGCCCCCTCGCGGTAGCGCATATCGAGGCGACGCCCGCGCCAGAGCGCCCCCGCGAGCACCGGGAGATGCGGGACGCGATCCTCCTCGCGGAACCAGCCCCGCGTGTCGACGTGGAAGAGCTGTGCAGCCCGGCCGGCACGCTCCTGCAGCTCGGCGGGCAGCGACGCGAGCAGCTTCAGGCGCGCCGCTGCGAGCTCCCGGCCGAGCCCGAGCTCCGCCGCCGGGCCGACGAAGAGCGCCTCTGCCTCGGCGGTGTCGAGCCCGGTGAGCTTCGTTCGGTAGCCGCGCTCGAGCCGGTAGCCGCCGGCCGGCCCGCGCACCGACACGATCGGCACCCCGGCCTCGGCGAGCGCCTGCGCGTCGCGCTGCACCGTCCGCTCCGAGACCTCGAGCCCCGCGGCCAGCTCGACCGCGGTCAGCTGACCCCGTGTCTGCAGGAGCAGCAGGAACGAGACGAGGCGCTTTGCGCGCACGATCTCGAGCGTAGTCGATTAACACGACAGAAGGTGGCGGGAATGCTCGATAGCGTGCCAGCATGCGTTTCGTCCGCGAGTCCGGCCGCCGCGTCTCAGTCCACGTCACGAACACCCGTGCGCTCTGGCCCGCGGCCGAAGAGCGGCTGGTGGTGTTCTGCCACAGCGCGCCGGGCGGAGGCAGCTTCGACCCCGACCCGGCGCTCACGAAGGCGAGCAACGTGACCCTGTTGTCGGTCGACCGGCCGGGATACGGGCGCTCGGATCTCATCACGTCGGGCCGGTGGGCGACGGTCGACTCCGCCGCCGCTGACATCGCGTCGGTCCTGGACACGCTGGGCGTCGAGCAGGTCGGCGTCGCGGGCTGGTCGGCGGGTGGGCGCGTAGCGCTCGCTCTCGCGGCCGCCCGCCCCGATCTCGTCGACCGGGTCGCCGTCGTCGCAACGCCCGCGCCTGACGACGAGGTTCCGTGGATCGATCCCGAACAGCGAGCCGAGCTCGAGCGGCTCGTCAACCTGGCGCCGGAGGAGGCACACGCCGATCTCGCCGCGAGCCTGGAGTCGCTCGTTCCCTCGGACCCGTTCTCGGACGAGGCGCTCTGGTTCCTGGCCGCGGAGGGGACGTCGGACCGGGCGGCCCTCCGGAGCCCGGGCGTGAGGAATCGTCTGGGCGAGATGCTCCGCGCCGCGTTCGCCCAGGGAGCGACGGGCCTGGCCGCCGACATCGCCGGTTACTGCCTGCAGCCGTGGGGATTCCAGCCCGAGGCGGTCGAGGCGGAGACGCTCCTGCTCTACGGCTCGCGGGACCCGCTCGCGGGGACGCGCCACGGGCGCTGGTGGAACGAGCGCTTGCCGAACGCGCGCCTCGAGGTCGATCCCCAGGCGGGCCACCTCGTGTTGATCTCGATGTGGTCCCGTGCTCTCGCGCACCTGGCGCCGGAGCGGGTCGGGATCGTCGCCGACTTCCCGAGCCGGCCGGCCGACGAGTTCGAGGAGTTCCCGGCGGCGTGATGACCTGGACGCTCCGTCTCGACAGCCGAACGGATTAGCCGGGCTGGGCGCGACGTGTCCATGGCGCCCGGGCGAGGCGCGCCCCGACCGGCGTTTCCGGTCCATCGTCGCGCATGAACAGTCCCACTTTTCGCAGAGGCCGTGGAGCAGTGAGCTCGGCCGACTGCACGAATCCGAGCGAGCGCATGTACGCGCGAAGATCCTCGAGAAGCTCCTCACGACTGTATGCGCGCGCCCGAATTCTCTGTGCATTGGCCTCGATGAATCGGCAGCCGGCGTACGTGAAGATTCCGTGGCCGCGCCCTCCGACGTAATCCTCGGCTGCCGCCTGCCCTTCCCGCGAGGCCGCCCACAGCACGTTCCGCCCCGCGAAACAGTCGCATTGGTGGAACCTGTGGTAATGCAGCTCCTCTAGCTCGCCTTCAGCGCGAAAGGCGATGTCCAACGGCGGTCGGAGATAGCGCACATCCGCACGTAGCGCTTGAGGTCGAGGTGCCGCCTCGAGCTGACGCGGACCGGCGCCCCAGAAGCAGCAGTCGAAGAACGCTTCCAGCAGAACGCCGGGGGAAATCTCGGCGAAGATTGCATCGAGATCGTCGTCGAGAATGTAGGTGCCGCGATCCCAGTCCATGTCGTGCGGACAGATGAGCTCGTCCAGTGAGTCGGTCAGCTCGTCCCCGTCTCGATCGCGAATCTGCGATCCATGGCCCGAGAAGTAGAAGCCGATGACGTCACCGTCTTCCGCGTCGCTGACGACCCGCCGGAGCCTCTGAAGGATATTCGCCTTCGTGGCCCGCTCATTCACGAGCACCCGGATGTCCTCGTTCGGGACTCCGAAGCACTGCTTCAGGATCTGCCGCACGAGAGCGACGTCGTTCACGCAGCCGCTCAGAGACGGGACATCCGAGCGCTCGTACCTGTCGACCCCGACTAAGACGAACCTGATCCGGGCCACGGCGCTCCTCTCGCTCGCGGACAAAGGAACTGTCCCATCTCCGCCCGGGGACGTCAACGGAAGCCTTCACTGCTTGACAGGCGCGGCGGACAGGTCTTCCATCGACACATGGCGTGCGAGCGGTGTGGCTTCGACAATCCCGCCGGCTTCCGGTTCTGCGGTTTCTGTGGAGCTCGACTCGGAAGCACCGGGGAGAGTTCCTCGGATCACGAGCGCAAGATCATCTCCGCGCTCTTCTGCGACGTGGCCGGCTCGACCGAACGTGCCGAGCGCCTCGACCCCGAGGACGTCCATCGCTTGCTTACCCCCTATTACAACGGCGTCCGCGGCGAGATCGAGCGCTTCGGCGGAAAGGTGGAGAAATTCATCGGCGATGCAGTTTGTGGCGTCTTCGGCGCGCCTCTTTCGCATGGGGACGACGTCGAGCGGGCCGTTCGCGCCGCGCTCGCGGTCCGCGACTGGATCGCCTACCTCAACGAAACGAATCCGGACCTCGATCTCCACGTCAGGCTCGGCGTGGCGACGGGCGAGGCGGTGGTCGCGCTCACGGCCCAATCCGGCGAGGCCATAGCCTGGGGAGACGTCGTCAACACCGCCTCCAGGCTGCAGGGTGCGGCGCCGGTGGACTCGATTCTCGTCGACGAGACGTCGTACCGCGCGACACGTGACGCGATCGAATACTCACGTGCGGAGCCGGTCCGCGCGAAGGGAAAAGCCAGGCCGATCCGCGTCTGGCTCCCGTCGTCGCCGCGAGCCCGCAGGGGAATTGACCTTTCCCAGGCCAGTCGTGGGCCTCTGGTTGGCCGCTCCAAGGAGCTCTCGCTGTTGTTGGAGAGCCTGGAACGGGTCGAACGACAACGGTCTCCTGAGCTCGTCACGCTGGTCGGCGACGCCGGGATCGGCAAGAGCCGACTGGTCTTCGAGCTCTTTCGCGAAGTCGAGCTCGCTCAGGAGCTGAGGGCTTGGCGGCAGGCGCGCTCTTCCCCTTACGGCGACGGCTTCGCCTTCTGGGCGCTCGGCGAGATCGTGAAGGCCCACGCCGGGATCCTCGAGACCGATACGGCCTCGGTCGCCTCGGACAAACTCCATCGAACTGTGCGCGACCTCGTCCCTGCGACGACCGACGCGGCCCGGCTCGAGGGTCACCTGCAGCCTCTCGTCGGAGTTGGCGCCGCGGCCAAGACGGGCGACCAGCGGCAAGCGGCATTCGCCGCCTGGCGTCACTTTTTCGAGGCGGTCGCCGAGCGATACCCGCTCGTCCTCGTTTTCGAGGACATCCACTGGGCGGACAAGGGACTCCTCGACTTCATCGAGGACCTGCTCGACTGGGCTCGAGACGTGCGGATTCTCGTCGTCTGCACCGCCCGGCCCGAGCTCGCCGACGCGCGACCGGGGTGGGGAGAGGAGAGGACTTCTGCGACGACGGTCGTCCTGGACCCGCTCTCGGAGAACGAGACGCGCGAATTGGTGGCGGAGCTGGCTCCGGGTGCTCTTCCGAGCGAGGCAACGGAGAAGATCGTCACCGCCGCTTCCGGCAATCCCCTCTACGCAGTCGAGTTCGTACGGATGCTCGAGGATCGACCGGGGCAAACGCTTGCCGTCCCCGAGTCGGTCCACGCGATCATCACGGCCCGCCTGGACGCACTCCCGGTTGCCGAAAAGGCCCTCCTTCAGGACGCATCTGTGATCGGAAGGGTTGTCTGGCAGGGAGCGCTCGCCCGCGTCGGCGGCCAGTCGGTGCGCGGCTCGTCGCCGCGGCCTAGCGGACGCGCTCCGCGGTCGTCGCGTCTGCGACCACGACGCCCGGATCGGCACCTCGAGGCGCTGGAACGAAAGGAGTTTCTCGTCCGCGCCCGGCCGTCGTCGGTCGCAGGTGAGGCCGAGTACAGGTTTCGGCATGTTCTCGTGCGCGACGTCGCCTACGGGCAGATTCCGCGCCTGCGGCGCGGGGAGTCTCACCGCCGCACGGCCGAGTGGCTCGAGTCGCTGAGCCCGGACCGCGCAGCCGATCGCGCCGAGATGCTCGCGCACCACTACCTGCACGCGTACGAGCTCGCGCTAGCCAGCGGGGCGGACACCGCCTCACTGAGCGAACGCGCCCGAGTTTCCCTGCGAGAGGCAGGCGACCGAGCATTGTCTCTGTACGCGTTTCCCGCAGCCTCGCGCTATTTCCGCGCCGCGCTTGCGCTCTTGGAAGAGCAGGATGCCGAGCGGCCGGGGCTACTCCTGCGGCTGGGCAAGTCGCTCTACTACGCGGACATGGGCGGCGCCGACGTGCTGGCCGACGCCGAGCAGTCGCTGCTGGCAGCCGGCGATCCGGACTCGGCGGCCGAGGCGGCGATGCATCTCGCGGATCTCGCGTACGTGCACAGCGAATCGCACGAGCGGGTGTTCGAGGCGGCGTATCGCGCATTGACTCTCGTCGAGAGCCGCGGGCCGTCACCTTCGAAAGTCGACGTCCTGCTCGACCTCGCCGTCCTGCTCACCCTGGTGGCGGAGCACGAGCAGGCGATCGACCTAGCGAGAAGGGCGCTTCGCGATGCGGAGGCGTTGGAGCTCCAAGAATTCCAGGCACGAGCGCTCGCGATCATCGGGGCGTCACGCGGCTTGTCCGGTGACCCCGATGGGCGCACCGACCTCGAGCGGAGCATCGCGATCGCTGAGGAGATCGATTCTCCGTCCAGCTCCCACCACTGCGGCATGCTCGCCGATCTCGAGTGCAACCTCGGCAACCTCCAGCGGTGCTTCGAGCTGCAGGCGAGGGCTCGCGAACACGCGGAGCGCTTCGGCCACGCCGCCCATATCGAGTGGCTCAAGGCGGAAGGCGTGGCCGAGGGTTACTGGACCGGAAACTGGGACGAAGCACTGGGCCTGGCGGATGAGTTCCTCGCCCGGACCGAGGCTGGCCACGGCCATTTCATGGAGGCGTATTGTCGCGACATGCGGGGGCGGATTCGCCTGGCCAGGGGTGATCTCGAAGGGGCCCTGGACGACACAGCCAAGGCAGTGCAACGGGCCCGCGCCTCGAACGAGCCCCAAAGACTTTGCCCCGCCCTGGCCGTTCGCGCCTGGGCTCTCGCCGAAGCAGAGGCCGTCCCCGAGGCGACGCAGTGTGTTGACGAGTTGCTGACGCTTTGGAGATCGAAGCTGAACGTCGTGGCGGCCTCCTCCTGGGTCGTCGACCTCGCCTGTGCGCTGGAGGCACTCGGTCGCTCCGACGAGCTTCAGGAGGTGGCAGACGGTGTTCGCGCCAAGACCGCCTGGCTCGACGCCGCAACCGCCTTGACCTCCGCCCAATACAGCGACGCGGCTGACGTCTTTGCGAGGATCGGCTCTCGTCCGGACGAGGCTCTGGCCCACCTACGGACGGCTCGAGTCCTGGTCGAAGCCGGCCGCGCCCCGAAGGCACGTTCGGAGGTCGAGCTCGCTCTCGGCTTCTACCGCGGCGTCGGGGCGCACGCTCGCCTGAGCGAGGCTGAGCGCATGACCGTGGCATAGCCGTGAGCTTGTAGCCAACGCCTCTAAGTCATAGACTCGGCGAGGCCGAAGCCCTGGCGAACAGGGAGAGCAGGTTGTCCGACGACGGAATGGACTGGGAGGACGAGGAAGAGTTCCCGGGGCGACCCTTCGGCCCGAAGCCGTTCGGCCCCAAGCCATTCGGCCCGAAGCCGTTCGGCCCCAAGCCATTCGGCCCGAAGCCGTTCGGCCCCAAGCAGTTCGGTACGAGGCCCTTCGGGCCGAAGCCGTTCGGCCCCAAGCCGTTCGGCCCCAAGGCGGGCGGGGCCGACGAGGCTGACGGCGGCTTCCTCGACCTCGATGAATGGAACGCCGAGATCGCCGACCTCGTCTGCGGGCGCTCGGCCGTGATCCGGCTCGGTGCGACGCTCGTCGCCGGCGAGCAGGGCGCAGCCCTGCCTGTCGTGGACTTCCAGGTCAAGGAGGGCTTCAGGTCTCCCGGGAAACCTGAGCCCGACCCGGGCGAGGCAGTTGGGGACGAGGACGATCCGTTACGTCCCGGCGAGTGGGACCTCTCCGCCGGGATCGCCGTGTCGCAGAGAGTTCGAGCGGCCGTCGCTTCCAGTCCCGACCTCGCGTACGCGCTCAAGGCTCAACTCGCCGACGCGCTCGCACGCGGAGTCGACAAGACCGTCCTTCAGGGAGTCCACCGTGAGGAGCGAGCCGACGGCGAGGAGGGAATGGACGGCGAGAAAAAGGGCGGCCTCGTCAGAGCAACCCCGTCTCGCGAGGACCACCTGACGACCGCGCGCGGCATGCTCAACGTTGTTCGGAACGCGACTCAGGCGTTCCGAAACCCCGGGTGGATCCTCGGCCCGAACACGCTCGACGAGCTGACGAGGCTCGTCACGGCAGACGGGCTGAGCGCGGTCGAAGAGGGAGCTGGAGCGCGGACTCTCGACAGCTACGAGCTCCTGCAACTCGACGGGATCGACGGCGGCGTGTTCCTGGGCTTCCCGTTCGTCCTGTCCGCAGGTGCCGAGCCCAACATCTACTTCGCTGCCGACTGGCAGGAGGCATGGATCGGCGTCGCTACGCAATTCGTCTCCGTCACGACACAGCCGGCGTCCGCCGACGCGATCGTCTTCCGGGCGGCCTTGCCATTCGATTTCGCGCTCGGCAACAAGGCGGGCTTCGTCGGTCGCGGCCCCGACGACGGTTCGGAGCGGACTCCGAGCCCCACGGAATAGACCCAGCGGTCGCGCAGACGCTTTAGGTAAAGCCCTCTTGCGGACTCGAGCCCGAGACCACCGTGGGGTGCACTCATTCGATCTCCCTGCAAATCGCGATCGGATTCGCAGGCGGCCGAGTTAGTGCACCCCACGCCCGCTGTTGCGGGCCGTCGCCGTCGGTGGACGTCCGCTCAGGCAGGCTGCGGAACGATGCGGATGTACGGCTTCGGCGCCTCCCACCCGCCGGGCCACAGCTCCCGCGCTACCTCGTCGGACACCGAGCCCGCGATGATCACGTCATCGCCCTGGCGCCAGTTCGCCGGCGTCGCCACCTTGTGGTTCGCCGTGAGCTGTAGCGAGTCGAGGACGCGGAGCACCTCGTCGAAGTTGCGGCCGGTCGTCATCGGGTAGACGAGGATCAGCTTGATCGTCTTGTCCGGGTCGATCACGAAGACGTTGCGGACGGTCTGGTTGTCGGCCGGGGTGCGGGCAAGCGGGTCGCCTGATGTGCTCGCCGGGAGCATCCCGTAGAGCTTCGCGATGGCGAAGTCGTCGTCGCCGATGACGGGGAAGTTCGGGGCTGCGCCCTGGGTCTCCTCGATGTCGCCCGCCCACTCGGCGTGCCGGTCGAGCGGGTCGACCGAGAGGCCGATCACCTTCACGCCGCGGCGGTCGAACTCGGGCTTGACCTTCGCCATGTAGCCCAGCTCGGTTGTGCAGATCGGCGTGAAGTCCTTCGGGTGGGAGAAGAGCACGGCCCACGAGTCGCCGATCCAGTCGTGGAAGTGGATCGGGCCCTCCGTGGTCTCCGCCTCGAAGTCCGGTGCGGTGTCGCCCAGCTGTAGTGCCATCGGTGCCTCCTGTTCGTGGTCGGCTCGACGGTAGGCGGCGACCCCGCCGGGCGCATCGGGGGCCGTCCCCTATCTTTGTTCGACGGGCCCCTACGACGGCCGGTCAAGGCCCCGTCGCAGCGCCTCCTGCGCCGCCTCCCGCCGGGTCGGGACGCGGAGCTTCCGGAGGATTGCTGAGACGTGGTGCTCGACGGTCTTCGGCGAGAGGAAGAGGCGCGCGGCGATCTCCCGGTTCTGGAGCCCGCCGGCGACGAGCGACAGCACTTCCAGCTCCCGCGCGGTGAGGTCCGCGGGGTTCTCGCGCGTGGCGGCCCGGGGGCGGCGCACGGTGACGCGGACGCCGAGGGCCCGGAGCCGCCCGGCGACGGCGCGGGCCGAGGCATGGGCGCCGAGGCGCTGGAGCTCCTCGACCGCGTGCACGATCGCCTCCCCGGAATCGCCGAACGTCGGTGCGAGGGCCGCCTCGTAGGGCCGGCCCGCGCGCTCCCACTCGGCCGCGGACTCCTGCCACCTTCCCTCCAGCGCGAGCGCGTACGGCCCCGCGGCCCGTACCTCGGCCCGATCGTCCGGGTCGGCCAGGCGGCGAAGCCACGCCAGCTCGCCGAGCCACCACCCGTCGTGCCGTGCGTCGGCAGCGGCGACCGCCTGCGCCGTCTCGGCCGCGACCTCCTCGCCACGCCCCTCGAGCCAGAGCGCCTCCGCGCGGGCGACCGCCACGGGCCCGATCTGGTCGAGGTCGTCCGCGTGCGAGACGGTCGCTCGCGCCTCGTCGAGCACGTGCCAGACGCCGCTGTCGCCCCGGCGCGCGCGGATCCGGCCGACGACGACGAGGGCCATCAGCCGGATGTGCGGTAGCACCGGCGCGGCGACGGCCTCCCCCGCCGACGCGAGGGCGCGGTCCCACTCGCCCCGGGCTAGTTCCAGGCTGGCGCGGGCCATCAAGAGGTTCGAGTGCCACCGCGCGAGATCGCGCGTGTCCGTGTAGCGCAGGCCCTCGTCGATCGAGCGCGCGGCGGCGGCGAGGTCGCCCACGTGGAGCACCGCGTACGCGAGCTTGTCCAGCGCGCGGGCGAGCAGCTCGTCACGGGCGATGCTGCGCTCCCGCGGCGCGCCCTCGCCGACGAGGCGGGCGAGGCGCTCGCCCTCCTCGAGGGTGGGCCTCCACCCCGGGCGGCCCAGTGAGAACTCGGCCGAGCCGCGCGTCAGCAGCGCGTCGGCGGCGATCGCGATGTCGTCGCCGGCGAGCGCAAGCGCCTTCCGCGCCAGCTCGACGGCGCCCTCGTTGTCGTTTACGAGCAACCGCAGCCAGGCGAGATGGTCGTAGGCCAGCGCCAGCTCGCGTTCCTCACCCTCGCTCTCGAGCAGCGCGACGGCGTCGAGGGCGGCGCGCTCCGCCGCGGCGACCTCGCCCTGGAAGCGGAGCAGGCGCGAGAGCTCCCTGAGAGCCGCTGCCTCCCCGATGCGGTCGCCGTTCGCGCGGAGGTCGGCGAGCAGGCGCTCGACGGCGGTCCGCGCGACGTCGATGTCGTTCACGAGGAAGCTCTCGTACGCGAGCCTGCGCAGCGCCTCCTCCCGCTCGGCGTTGGGGAGAGCCTCCGCGTGGCGGGCGACGGCCGCGAAGTGGGAGGCGGCCTCACGGTGTGCGCCGAGCGCCGCCGCCTCGGCGCCCGCCTGCCGCGCGTAACGGACGTGCGCGGCGACGTCCCCCGCAGCTTCGGCGTGATGGGCGAGACGCGCCGCCTCGTGCACGCCCATCGGCGGCCGGGCGAGCGCCGCCAGGGCCGCCCGGTGCAGAAGCAGTCGGCGGTGCGGAGGCGTCGCGTCCTCGACGGCCTCGCGCGCGAGTTCGTGGCGGAAGGCGACGCGTCCCGGCCGGGAGAGGACGATTCCCGACTCGATGCACTCGTCGAGCCCGGTGAGGTCGCCCTTGCGCATCGCCTCCAGCACCCACAAATCGGTCTCGGTGGGCACCGCCGCGATCGTCTCCAGCATGTCGCGCGCCTCCGGCACGAGCCGCGCCGCGCGGGCGAGCACCGCCTCCCGCACCGTCGCGGGAACACGCTCGCCGCCCGCGGCAAGCACCTCGGTGACGAAGAACGGGTTCCCGTGGGTCTTCGCGAAGACGTCGTCCGGATCGGCGCCCGAGGGTGCGCAAAGCAGCCCCACCGCCGAGCGGGAGAGCGGCTCCAGCCGCAGCCGCGAGACGTGCGGCGTCCCCGTCAGCTCGCCCAGCACCCGCACCAGCGGGTGCGCCCCGCGCACCTCGTCGTCCCGGTAGCTCACCACCACGAGCGCCTGGCAGCCCTCCATGCGCCTCCCGACGAGCCGCAGCAGGTCGAGCGTGGCGTCGTCGGCCCAGTGGGCGTCCTCGACGACGAGCACCGCCGGCTCTCCGTCGCGGAGGTCCGCGAGGAGTGCGTCCGCGACGTCGTACACCCGGCCTGGCAAGCGCACGATCTCCACCAGCGGGCCGAACGGGCGCGGCGTGTCGAGCGCCACGCAAGCACCCCAGAGAACGCGTCCGTCGGCGCCGTCGGCGAAGCGCCGCAGGAGCGCGGTCTTGCCCACGCCCGCCTCGCCTCCGACGAAGACGAGCCGCCCGCGCCCGGCCGCCGCCTCGCCGGCGAGCGCGCCCAGCACGCCGAGGGCGTCGTCTCTCTCCAGCAGCGGACGGGGCTCCGTCACATTCCGGCAATCGTGCACCCCGCTCTTCGCCGTGTCGAGCGGGCCGCGGAACCCCGGGATCCCCGGTCAGTCCTGGTCCAGCACCTCGCGCAGCTTGCGGGCGAAGGCTTCGGGCTGGCCGGCGTAGCCGAACTCGCCGCCGAGGAAGCCGCCGTGGTGGCTCGGGAACACGGTCGCCTGCTGGCCATCGAGCCGACGGTAGAGGTCCGCCGGCCCGATGGCCGAAGGTCTCGGGTCAGAGACCGCAGCCGCCGGGAGCCCAGTTCGTGAACACCGTGAGGGCGTTGCTCGGGGCCGATGCGTTGCCGGCTCGATCGACGGCCACGATGGTGACCGTGTTGGCGCCGAGGACCTCGGTGTAGCTCACCGTCTGGGTACCGCCTGGGATCACGTCGATGATCGTGCCGTTGACTCGGACCTCGTACTCGATGGCCGACGCCGGCTCGGCGCCGTCGGTCGACGCGGTCCACGTCAGCCAAAGCTCCTCGGGGCAGGACGAGTTGCCTCCATCGAAGGCGCTGAGGAGGGTCGGGCTGGTGGGCGCGGCCGTGTCGGTGCTCGCCTGCGTCCTGGCGCTCACGGGCGTGCTTGGCACCGACACGTTGCCGGACGGGTCGACGGCCCTCACGCTGAACTCGTAGGTGGTCGCCGGGTCGAGCTGCCGCACCCAGGCACTCTGGATCGGCGGCCGTGGGTTCGTGCCCGCGGGCACGGTCGAGAAGGCATTGGCGGTCGGCGCGCCGTTGACGAGGATCTCGTGCCGTACCGGATTGAACTGATCTGTGCCGCTGTTCCAGGTCAGGAGGACATTCGAGGCCGTCACCGTGCCTACCGTGAGCCCACTCGGAGCAGACGGCGCGGTCGTGTCGGCCACGGTCGTCGCGGTGACCGGGTCGCTGGGGGTCGACGCGTTGTACATGGCGTCGAACGCCGTCACCCTGAACGTCAAGGTCTGGCCGGAGCGGAGCCCGGACCACGTGGCGGTGGTTTGTGGGTGGGCGACGGACACCACCCCGTTGAGCCCGTCATGCCAGAGCGAATACGAGCGCACTCCGACGTTGTCGGTGGACGGATTCCACGCCAGGGTCACGCTGGTCTGGGTGACGGCGGTCACGCGCAGATTGGTCGGTTGCGAGGGCGGCGTGCGGTCGGGGGCGGGCGGTCGGGGCTTTGCCGACGCGGGCGCGCCGGCGGCGATGGAGAGTGCGACGGTCGTCAGGACACAGACGGCGATGCGTACGGACCTTCGAGCACTCATGACGTGCCTCCTCGAACTCGTGGCGGACATCTCCCGGTCCGTCAGTACGCACGGTTCGGAGCTTCGGTTCTTGCCGCAGAACAGGCCGGAACGTGCGGGGCTCATGTCCGTAGCCAGGCCTCTTCGTCTGAGGCACTTGTGGGTGGAAATACCCAGGCCGCCTGCCACGAAAGTTGGGTACCTCCGCTGATGCGCACACTCTCCGGCTGCTCCTATCGTCTGCCGGGTCGGCGCCTGGCCGACGCGAGCTAGGAACGAGAGGAGGCAACTGTGGCGATCGCGATGTTGGTGGACAACCCCGGGGGCTCGCAGGAGCTCTACGAACGGCTTCGCAAGCAGCTTGACCTGGAGGCGCCTGTGGGCGGCATCCTCCACGTCGCCGGGCCGAGTCCGAACGGGGGTTGGCGTGTCATCGAAGTGTTCGAGTCAGAGGAAGACGCGAGCCGATTCCTGAAGGAGCGGTTCGGCCCGGCCCTCGAGGCCGTGGGGTTCGCCGGTCCGAGCCCGCAGCCGCAGTTCTGGCCTGTCCACAACTACATGAAGTAAAAGGTGGCTACCGGTCGAGCCGGGCTTGCTCGTCGGTGGTTCGTTCGGCGGTCGGGTGCGCTTCGAGCCGCTCGTCGGGGATCGGCTCGCCGCTCTCGACCGACACGCCGTACGTCCCCTGCTCCAGACGCTCCTCGGCTCGCTCGAGGGCGGCGAGCTCGCCCGTGAGCTGCTCGCGAAGAGCGGCTGCGATCTCGTCGTCGTAAAGCTCTGCCGCCTCGTCGCCCAGATGCTGGTCGTCGGTCGCCAGCTCGCTGTGAGGGGGATGGACCTGGCCGGCCAGTGCGGTCTCGATCCGTTCGCGCTCGCGGCGGAGGAGCTCGCGTGCTCGGTCTTCGTCCATCGCCGTCCACTCTATGAGACAGGTGGCTGGAACGCCGAAGATGATCTCAAATGTTCGGTCGCCGATCGCTCCCGGCTTGCGAACCAGCTGAAGCGCGCGATCGACTCACAACCGCCGCCGGTTCGCACACTGACACAAGGAAGCTTCAGGCGG